>NZ_QNQU01000001.1 GCF_003315595.1 Pedobacter miscanthi
TTTTTTTTTTACGGATGCCCTTAAAAATGTCAACCTAAACCCGTAGATGGGCTGCATATTTTATTAATAATGATCAGTCCTTTTCGTTCCAAACTTTACGCGAATTCAGCTGCCGGAATTTTTGCTAAGTCATTCCTTTCCCTCTGAATGCAGAGCGAATTGGCTACAAATTTACTTCTTCCCCAAGACGCTCCATGGTTTCCCATTCGGGATCCTCATCCCCTGCTTTCCTTTAGATCACCATTCCGTAATCCTTCGGATGAAACTGGAAAAATCTCTCGAAAAGATGCCTGAAGAGCTTAAAATCCATTCTGATGGATGCAAGATCACACCAAGTATCGATTTTACCTATGGGGCTTTATTTTGACCAATACTTAGAAATTTTACTGGAACTGCTGTGTGAAGAAATCCTGGTCCGATGCTCAAAATGCACAATTTGGAGTGAAACAGGGCGTCAGCATGGGGATTTTGGCAATAGTAGACAGCGGATTCCGTTCCAAACTGTGCACCCGGGGGTTTACCCAATCTTGAGAAGGGCAAGCTAAGAAAAGGCCCAAATATTCTCATTCCTGCTAAACCAGGGAAATCCAGACTCAAAGTGTTTTTGTCCTCCAATCTCTAAAAATACAGCCGAGCGGAACACCAGGGCCACGTTTTGGAGTATAGCAGCCACTCTAGCGCCATATTCAGCGACAAAAAACAAATTCTAAGAATCTGATTGGGAAGACTGGAAAAAAAAATCAATTTTAAGATCCGCTGAGCTCCTTTAAAAACACTTTATAATAGCAAACGATCATTGAATCCCGCCAGCATTAAAAACAGCTTAAAATTGCTTAAAATGAGTCGAATAGCCAATTTTGAGCGAAATCAGTGACCATTTTAAACCGAAAAAAAGTGGCCACTTTTGGAATAATCCCCAAATTGACTTTTACATAATCAAGTGTTCATTGATTTCTTCTGTTAGAGCAGGGTCGTCAGGCAATGGGGCGTCACTACTAATTATCAATGATTTTTTTAACAAAATATATCGGGGAAGAGAATAAATTCCGAATTTTTTCGCAAAGTCACCTTTAAATCCACCTGGCGTATATAATTGCATCCCACCAGGAGATAATTTCTTTAATGCCTTAATCCAGTTCATCTCGGATTCGTCCAAAGAAAGCCCTATAAAAACTACTTTATTACCCTTGAACTTCTCTTTTAATCCCTCGAGATATGGAAGCTGTGCAATACATGGGGCACACCAACTTGCCCAGCAATCAAGTATGATCAGACTATCCTGAAATCTAGCCAAATTTATTTTCTTACCAGCTGCATCCATAAGATCAACTTCAGGAACAGACACCCCGCTAAGTATAATAGATTTAGAAAAATTTTTCAGAGCACCACCACGCTCCTTTAATAAAAAATTAGTTTCTTCAGGTAGTGAGGCCGTTTTCACAAACTGTGAAATCATACGGTATAAGCTGTCCCTTCCGGGCCTAAAATCTTTCGGGCTTTCAATAAGGTCAGACAACAGAGATGCTTTGCTATAGTCCTTAAGCGGTTGTTTAAAACTTGTATCCACTTTATTTAAAGCACTGAGATAATATCCCTTATCCTTATATAAATTTTTATCATTTTCCGCATCAACGTCGACCAGAAAGCCGAGATAAGTATAATTGTAAAAGTTTGTGACCGCGGGGATTTGGAGCTGCTTCCTGACTGGCATTTCAAATATAGATGACGGAATCATTGTGTTTATAAATTGTTGTCTTTCATCTCCTGTCAATCCATTCTTTTTCACCAGAGTCAAAATTGCCGAGGCCCCAGTATATTCGTCAGTAATACTATCAACAGATAAAATCGATTCCATTTGGGAGCTTTTACCAGTTATCTTCGAGAGTCTTTTTCTTAAATACTGCCTTTTATAACTATAATATACTTTGATTTTCTTTACTAGATCTGATAAAGGTTCTTGATTACTTGTCGACCACTGCATGTTCTTAAAAGAAGTATCATTAGACAAACCAAGAAATGCATTGTTAATTTCTCCTATATTCCCCATAAATTTCAAGCTGTTGTTAAAATCAACCTGAGAACTACCGTTGGCACTAAATTCAAAACCGTACCCTGGTGAAATATAAGCTTGAAAATGAAGTGTGGAGCTACTAAATTTCAAAAGGGTTGGATATGAAACATCCAGATTCCCGCTAATATTACCTGATTTTGAAATTTTAAGATTTATTTTTTCTCTGATAAGGAATTCTCTCTGGTATTCTACAGAAAGTACCCCCTCTTTGCAATTGTAGATTACTCCTGCTACATGTGTCGGAATGCAGTCGCCTTTGACTGAAGCAAAAACGAAATAGAGCGATATCAAAACAGATTTAAAAATTAGCGTTTTATTGGACATGATACAGGCATTGATGTAACGATAAATATAGTTTGAATTTGTTTAAAAATAAAAAATATACGACACTACTTTTTATTTCGACTAGCTCAGCATTTCTACATAATCTTGTTTCAAGATTTACAGTAAAAGCTATTAAACTATCTTTCAATGGCGGTGGTGGTTCTCTCCTGGCACTTTTTTCGCCCGGCTGAATCTGTTGAAATTCAGGAAAGTTGAATAGAGAAGGAAGATTAAAAACCCTTCTTCTGTTACCATTGGCCTCCGACAGCGTGAAACCGGATTGTAAATGAATTATCGGTTTGTACCAGCTCCTTGGAAAGTGCCGGATTATTCAGGCCTTTTAGTAAGCCATTATAATAAACCAATTCTTTGAAGGACTGAATCCATTCCTTTTCAGTTTCATTCCCCTGTCCAAAGGACTGGACAGAAATAAGCACAAACAAAATTACAAATATGACCGTTCTTGCAGAGGTCAAGGGAATTTTCACAGGCCGCCATCCACAGTAAGAACCAGATAAATCTATCACGGACATGTTTAATGCGTTTTATTGATTGTGTTTAAAATTGCCCAGTTATTATCCTTACGCACTAATTCGAAATCGTAGATTAAAACATTTTGATATTTGTATAAACCAATACTAACCTTCGCCGAATCATTTCTAATAGCGAATTTCCCAAAATCGATTTTAGTTCTCTTATCATAGAATGAAGAAGGACTAAGATCGATTAAATCTTCGTTTTTTTTACCGGGCTCGATATACATAACATTAAAACTACCTGTCTTTATTGGCCAGTTGCAGTTGACAGATCTGGTTTTAAAAATGTAAATTGTATCTTTCATCGGGATCAGGTCTTTGGTGACGTTCCTATCGCTAAGTATCTTGTTCACGATCTGAACCGTATCGATTGCTGAAGAGCTTGATTTAGTGCGGCTCTGACACGCCATTAGGCATGCAAGGACGGGTAAAAGGAAAAATTTTTTCTTCATTTTTTATTGTCTCGATTTTACTTTATAATATCTCAACCATTCTGGCGCGTGGCAGGCTCTAACCTACCCGATCCCGGTGCGGCAATAATATCTTCAAATACCAGCCAGCTTCATAAGATCCCTTACCGGTAACCGGTCCGGCCATTCTTTTTGATAAATTATTTGCGTCCCTGCCAAAGTGCACAAACTCATGTAATGTGGTTAGGCTTAAGATCAAACCCAATGCCTGATATTTAACCGTGTCGTAGCCCTGTCCAGGTCATCAACATATCCATTACCAATTTTCAGAATCTTGTTGACATTATCAAATTGCCCCACAACATCATTTCCTGCTGCGTCTTTCAAGTTGTTAACGACGATTACTTTCGGGCCCTTACCAGGCTGCATCAAGTCTTTGATCTTTTTCTCCGTAAGCCCGTTAGTTAGACTTAACGCTTTCAGGATATTAGGGTAGCTGGTGAGAAAATTAGGAAGATCGTTAACCAATGCCCTAAATTTAGGGTAATTATTCAACGCGGATAGATCGAGGTTTGGCAGTACAATATTCGCATTATTGGCATCTTTTAGTTCACTGAAAACAACTTCTGGATTTTCCTTCAAATAAGCAATTGACCAATTGAGGAAATCAATATCATTTTGTGTGGGCGTTTGAATATTATCCATATAGGCAACCAGCTCATCAGCAATTGCTCTATTCACATTAACAAATTCGATAATCTCACCTAAAATGATCCAAAAAAAAGGGACACAATTTATCCCCCCTCCTCAAGTGTAATTGACTAGTCAAGATCTGATTCCCTCAATACCTTTTAGCCTTAAGAACAAAAACGGCATAAAAAACTAAAGCCCTATGCTTAACTACCAGGCTATGGAGCTTCGATAGGATGTTCCTCTGACTTAACCCGCCTGTAAACAGTTCCATCATTCACGTCTTTCAAGCGACTAACCAAATTGTTTTTATTATAAATAATTTTCAGGGCTATTACCTTGCGGTCCCTTTCTTTAAATATGATCACATCATTTAAAATTTCCACATCATAGTAATCAACCTTAGTGATCAGTTTTGGAATTTCCCGTTCCGGAATTCCAAGGCCCGTTCCAAATTTTTTAAAGGTAACTGCCTGTTGACTATAGTAACCGTTAACCTCCGTTTTTTCATAAGTAAGCTTTATCACTTTTTTAAAAACGGTACCCGCTTTAAGCGTGGTATCTGCATTAATTTCCCACTCGAATAAAATGGGGAAGGCGTATGGCTGAAGTGTAAATGGTTTTTCCGAAAATGCTATCAAACTTTCCTTAGGTGGCGGCGGTGGTTCAGCCCTAGCTTTTTTCTTTTGGCTGAAACTGTTGAAATGCAGGAATATTAAAGATATAAACAAGAATAAAAATTTCATAGGCTGATTTTACGCTAAAGAATATGTTATCGTAAATGTCGGTGATTTTGGATAAATTTTCGGTCTCAAAAACAGATTTATTATCTCAAGCTTAGCTATCCCGCTTTTAGTTCCTTCAGCATTAGGATTAGCTTCATAAGGTGCTTATTGATCCTTGATAACTTCCGGCACATCTATCAATTCTAACTAAGCATCCTAAAACTTCCAATTCCCTGTCAGCGACAGCAGCGGCACCGTTCCAGGGCAAAAGATACAGCGTATCGCAAGCCCTTTTCGGGAACAGCAAAAAAATAAAAGCATAACCACCTAATCATACCCGGCATAAACGACCTACCCCTCCAGCACCTCCACCGCGGCAAACCCCATAATACTTGAAAACCTCACCCTATGCACAAAATTCCGCATCGCATCCCAGCAATCAATATGCCTGAAAACCAGACTGCTTAGAATATCCTCCACAAACAATTATTCTTTGATAAGCGAAGTAATCATTCCTGCTGCATTTTTATTATCCGGGTTTAACTTTACGGCCTGCCTGTAATTGGCCAACGCATTTGCTTTGTCATGTAGTTTTACGTAACACTCAGCAATAAGTTCATAACCATAGGATATATCCCTTGGAGGATAATCCAACTTTACCGCTTCACCGTATATTTTGAGCGCCTCCATAAATTTATTTCTTCTCTGAAGGTACTTTCCTGTGCTTATCAAGTCGCCAACTTCGAAACTAAAGTCATAAACCTCTCTGTCATTCGTCTTTAGTTTTTGATAAAGCTTCATCCCATCATCGAAATTATCTAACATCCTGTCCCTGATGGAAAGATAGAGTGACTTCTTGGGAACTGTATATGGTCTATTCAGTAAAATATTTACGATGGCCGTCTTCAACGGCCAGACTTTCATCTGCTGGTGATTGGTCATCATCACAATGACCACCTCCTCGCCCGTATGCTGATAAAAAGCAGCTTCATAATTGCTATTTGAACCTTGATGCTGATGGAAGAGTAATTTATCGGCATCGAATTCGGTGGTGCCGAGGCTGCTTTCTCCGCCCGGGAAGTTTTTGCCAAGTTCCCTTAAGGAGTTGGAGGTAATTAATCTATTCTCGGTTAACCCCATAATCCATTTATAAAGGTCATGCGCCGGAAGCCTTACCCAGCCTTTCGTAGCCTGCTCATATCGCACATTTTTGCCTATGCCATCATATGCCCTGGCCATGCTTCGGCTTTCAACTGGCAGATCCACTGATGAATTATTCATCCCAAGCGGGGTAAGCAGGTACTGACTAACAAATGTCGAATAGCTTAGGCCGCTAACCTTTTCAATAATGCTGCGCTGAAGGGAAACATTGATATGGTTATAGATATATGTCGAACCAGGCTCGGCCACTAGCCTTTTCAGCGTATCCAGACTCTTTAAAATCAGCGTATCATTACCATCTGACTGTGGGCCAAGTATAGGAATCCCGCTTGTATAGTTGAGGAGATGGCGGATTTTCACTTGATTGGCCCATTGTGGAAATGAAGGGTAATATTTGGCCAACGAATCCTCTAGCGAAAGCTTTCCTTTTTCTTTTAGCACCATAATACCAACTGCGTTAAACTCTTTACTAATAGATCCAATATCAAATTTCATTGCACTCGTAAGCGGCAGTTTCTTCTCAATATCTGCAAACCCGAAAGATCGTTCGTAAATTTTAATTCCATGATGATAAATCAATATGTTGCCATTGAAGATACCGCGATGATGTGCGGCTTCCATAAGGGTATCAATTTGAGAGATCGGGGATTGCTGTGCAAGGGCAAGATAGGGCAACAAGAAATAACCAAGGTATATGATAATACTCTTCATAAATGGGCGTTTTTCTATTAGACAACATAGGGCGACAAAAGTTGCACGATATTTTATTTAACACCGCGCGGTGCGGTTTCCTTTTCAGGATCCCCATTCCCCACTTTCCTTGAGATCAACATGGGCCGAGAAACTAGTCCAAGCGTACTTACTACTACCCTAAACGGCATCCTGCGGCACTGGAAGGAAAAGATAAAAAAGCAAATCCTTTTATCGTTATGTCTGTTTTTAATTTATACCTAATATGAAAGAGATGAATAGTGAAAAAAAGTTCGCACTGATTACCGGTGCTACAAGTGGGATAGGCCTTGAGCTTGCGAGGCTTTTTGCAAAGGACAGTTTTAACCTGGTTATTGTTGCCAGGGAGGAGCAGAAACTTGAAAATACTGCCATAGAATTGAAAACAGAGGGCATCGATGTGATAACCATCAGTACAGATCTGTTTCTTCCAGGCAATGCAGAAGAACTCTATAGACAGGTAAAAGGACTTGGGCTGCAGATAGATGTGCTGGTAAATGATGCCGGTCAGGGAGTATATGGAAAATTTATTGATAATGAACTCGAAAGGGAACTCGACATTATCCAGCTGAACATCATCTCTCTTGTTACCATCACCAAGCTGTTTATTAAGGATATGGTAAGCCGTGGATCTGGTAAAATACTCAACGTAGCATCAGTTGCCAGTAAAGCACCAGGGCCATATCAGGCAATATACCATGGGACTAAGGCATTTGTCCATTCTTTTAATGAAGCAATCAGGAACGAACTAAAAGATACCGGAGTCACCGTCACCTCATTACTTCCCGGGGCAACAGATACCGATTTTTTTAATAAGGCTGGTATGCTGGACTCAAAAATTGTGAAGGAAGGAGAACTGGCTGACCCAGCAAAGGTAGCAAAGGACGGTTATGATGCGTTGATGGAAGGCAGGGATATGGTGGTTTCAGGCTTTAAAAATAAGATTCAGGTAGCTTTGGGAAATATTACTCCGGATAATATCCAGGCTTCACAAATGGAAAAAGTCCAGGAGCCGGCCGACAATAACAAAAAGTAATTTTGATAAAAAGATCTTCATATCGCGCAGCATTGACTTATTTCGCGCAGTCCTTAATCAGAACAAAATAAAGGGGAACATTCCAATTGGCTGTTCCCCTTTATAGATCAAGACTGAATCAGTCTTATGATTTCAGGCTATCAAAGATGCCAGCCAGGCTGCCACCAATGTTATTGCCTAATGAGAACGAGGTGCTGCTGGATTCATCTCCGTCTTGTGATGAACTGGAGAATGATAACAGATTGCCGATATTGAGCGCACCGCCCAAACCACCAGAATTTGCGGAATCATTGTTGCCAAAAATTCCACCACCGTTAATTTCTTTCATTTCGTTTAAATTCAATTCTTGCATTTTCATAAGTTCAAGTTTTAAATGTTGCCTACTCTGTTATAGATTTTCAGCTTCTTCTGTTCCGGTTTTTAACCACCGTCTGATGTATAAACGCAAACTTTCAGCCAATGGTTGTCCATAAACCCGGTAATCAAAGTAGTTATTTGAATAAGTTAAAGCAGGTGGTTGTGGCTTATTATAAACTTTACCGCTCAATGGATGTTACAAGATCGCTTCGCAAATGGTAAGCCAGATTGACAAAGGATCTGAAGTTTTTCGAGCTATTTTATTATGCCATTGATGTCTTATACATCACAATAATTCATTCCAACTAAAAAAGCTAAACTATTCCTACCTATCCATGGTTCTATCGCTAGATTTTACATTACACGCTAAAAATTTCATGGAAAACTTTACAATGCTGCAATATTTTCAATGGTACTACCCAGCTGACGGGAGCCTTTGGAAAAAAATAATAAACGAAGCGGCGGAACTGAAAACCTTTGGCATTGATACACTCTGGCTTCCGCCGGCACATAAGGGCATGGAAGGAAAATCTTCCGCCGGTTACGATGTATATGATCATTACGATCTGGGTGAATTTGACCAAAAAGGAAGTGTAGCCACCAAATACGGAACAAAACAAGAACTGCTACAGGCCGTAAAAAGTGCCCAGGAAGCAGGGCTTCAGGTCTATATGGACATCGTGCTAAACCACCTAGGCGGAGGAGATGAAACGGAAAAGATTCCTGCCAGAAAGGTTAACCCTGAAAACCGCAACGAGTTCATCTCTGACACCATCGAAATTGAGGCTTACACGAAATTTACTTTTCCGGGCAGGGCAGGGAAATATTCCGCTTTTCAGTGGGATTTCCAGTGTTTCACCGGAGTAGACTACGATGAACGCTCGAAGGAGTCTGCCATATACAGTATCCAGAATCAATATGGAGAAGGTTGGCAGGATGTCCTGGATACCGAAAACGGCAATTATGATTACCTGATGCTTTGCGACATCGACTTTAGAAACCAAAGCGTGGTCGAGGAAATAAAGCGCTGGGGAGAATGGTTACATGAAACGGTGGGCTTTGACGGATTTAGGCTTGATGCGATCAAACATATGCCGGCAAGCTTTTTCAATGAATGGTTGGACCACATGCGGCTGGTTACCGGTAAGGAACTCTTCACTGTCGGCGAATACTGGTCGCCTGGGAAACTCGGTGATATGCTAAGGTACATTGAAGTTACAGAAGGGAGAATGTCCCTTTTTGATGCCTGCCTGCAGGGGAATTTCTCCAATGCTTCCAAGCAGGGATCTGATTTCGATATGTCAAAAATCTTTGATGGGACCCTGGTAAGCTCCCGGCCTGAACTGGCGGTAACATTGGTCGAAAACCATGATACCCAGCCTCTGCAGTCTCTGGAACAGACAGTAGAACACTGGTTCCGTCCCTTAGCCTATGCCATGATTTTGCTCCGGGCAACGGGATACCCCTGTATTTTTTATCCGGACCTGTATGGTGCCAGTTATTGCGATGAAGGTAGAGACGGGGAACAGCATGAGGTTACACTGAAACCTGTTGGGGAAATCCAAACCATGCTGGGCCTGCGGAAAAACAATCTCTATGGGAACCAGAGGGATTATCTTGATCATCCGAACTGCATCGGGTGGATTGTAGACGGGGATGCCGACCGTCCAGGATCAGGAATCGCTGTGCTGTTGTCCAATGGAGAGGCCGGATTTAAGGATATGGAGATGGGAAAACATTTTTGCGGAAAGATCTTCCGGGACAGGCTGGGCAATATCGGTCAGGAAGTGATCATCAATGAAGAAGGTTGGGGAAGATTCCATTGCGAAGGAGCAAAGGTATCAGCTTACACAGCCGATTAAATACTTACGGGAAGTCCTGCAACACGTAAAAAAAGCCACAAAAATAATTTTAGTTAATTTCTATGTCAACGCGTTCCGAAAATATAAAATCCTTTAACCGCAACAGAGTCCATGAAATGCTTGAGCTCAAATATGAAGCAATGAAAGAAAATGCTTTCAGATTTTACAGGGGTACCTGCGGGCTTTTTTATGAAAGGTTATCGCAATTAAAAAGCATCCCAAAATCGCCTGTAGGATGGATCTGTGGTGATCTGCACCTGGAAAACTTTGGAAGTTACCGCGGCAACAATAATCTGGTCTATTTTGACCTGAATGATTTCGACGAGGCTATAAAGGCACCCGTACTTTGGGAGGTCATCCGGATGGTAACCAGCATACTGATTGCTTTTCAGACGCTTGAAATTGAATCAGACCAGGCCATGAACATGGCCGCGCTGTTTATCAAAAGTTACGCCACTACACTATTTGGAGGAAAGGCAATGGACCTGGATCCAAGAACCTCAAAGGGGATTGTTTGTGATTTTCTTACCCGGGCAGAAAAAAGCACGTATGAAGACCTTCTCAGAAAGCGCACGCTTGAAAAACGTGGCAAGATACAACTGGACCTGGAGGATGAACGCCATTTCAAACTTGATAAGGCGCTAAAGCGGGAATTGAAGGAACACATGATGGGCTGGTTAAGGGAAAACAGTGAAAGTCCATATAATTATAAGGTCAAGGACGTTGTTTACAGAATAGCAGGAACAGGGAGTCTGGGGCAAAAAAGATATCTGTTCTTGCTGAAAAGTACCATCAGAAAAGAAAACTACCTGCTGGTTGACATGAAACAGGCATTTCCATCATCACTGGCACCTTATGTCCGGGAACAACAGCCACACTGGCCTTCTGAGGCAGAGCGGATTGTGGCCGTACAAAAAAGAATGCAGCATGTTTCTTCATCCCTCCTGTCAACAAGTAAGTTTAAAGGAGAAGATTACGTCATGCAGGAGCTTCAGCCGGTAAAAGATACCATTAAATTCAAGCTTATCCGGGAGGACTACCGGAATATGTACCAGGTAATTGATGACATGGGCATGCTTACAGCCTCATCACAGCTTAGAAGTTCGGGAATGGATGGCACGGCATCGAAAGATGAGCTGAAAGTCTTTGCCGCAAAAAAGAACTGGCAGCAAAGCCTTCTCACGATCTGTGCAGAGCAGGCGGCATTGGTATGTTCAGATTATGGCGCTTTTGAACAGGATTTCCGTAACGGAGATTACAGCTCAACTGAAAACTAAAAAAGGAAAAGGTAAAGCAACAAATAAAGAGAAATGGCAAACACCATTGCAGCAAATGCAAAAAAACATCATAGGCCTCACCAGCAAAACCGATACCGAACTTGCAGACTTTTTCAAACACAAAAACGGTACCGTATGCGCACGCCTGCTACCCAGCCAAATGAACCGCGAGCTGATACTGCCCCGGCAAAAATACGCTGGCAACGGCTCATGCCACTTGCCCTGGCCACACTGGCCATAAGCCCGGCCCAGGCACAAAAGATAAAACCAGCAGAGGTACAAACCCAGGGACCACTCACAGATACCAATGAAACCACACCATCATCAGCCAGCCTCCCCCCAATACAAATCACTATAAAAGGAACTGTCATTGACCAGAGGAGCTGCAAGGTGTCCAGATCATCGAAAAGCGCAAATAATTCAAATGCTTTCCAATAATCTACTTTGGATAAAACATGTTTGTTTTTTTTCTAACCGAAAAGCCAATTGAACATAGGGCATTAATATAATGGGCAGCTAAAAAACCAATAAATACACATCAATTTTGTTTTCCAGGCGATAAATAGTGTTTTGCGTTCTGTGGCTTGATAAGCCCTGAGATTTTATGATATTTGTCAGGTCAACCTTATAGCAACCATCTTGTGAAAGCTGCAAAATATTACCTGGCCGCTATATTCGCTTATGCGACCTGGGGCTTTTTTAGTTTAGTTTTAAAACCTTTAAGCGGATATTCTTCGGTGGATATTTTATTTTACCGCATTTTTAGCTGCGCGATATTAATGTTATTGATTACCACCTTGTTTAAACGTGCCGAATTGCTTAAAACCTTTTCTGATATTAAGGCCTTACCTCCTCGGCACAGACGCAATATGCTATTGCTGAATGTAGGCGGAAGTATTTTTTTAAATATCAACTGGTTCTCGTTTATTTACGTGCTCAACCATGTAAGCATCAAGGCTACCTCGCTTGCCTATTTGGTATGCCCGATAATTACCACAATACTTGCTTGCTGGCTTTTGCACGAAAAGCTCAACAAAGTACAATGGACAGCCGTTGGGCTAAGTATACTAGGGTGCCTGATGTTATCGTATGCCAATATTATGGACATGGTTTACGGCATTGTTATTGGGTTTACTTATGCGGCTTACCTGGTAAGCCAGCGTAAAAATGCGGGGTTTGATAAGTTCATCCTGCTCACCTTCCACACTTCGCTTTCCGCGCTGATGTTGCTGCCCTTTTACCCCGCCTATAGCGGAGCCGTACCTACAGCGGCGTTATTTTGGTTATTGATAGAAGTTATAGCAGTTGGTTTTACAGTGATCCCACTGTTTTTGAATTTATATGCATTAAAAGGGTTAAACTCGTCAACAGTGGGTATGTTGCTCAACATTAACCCAATAATTGGTTTTGCAATAGCAGTTTTGGTATTCCATGAGCCCATTACCCCATTACAAACGGCAGCATACAGTACCATTTTTATATCGGTTATTGTTTTTAATGCGCATTACCTTTTTAAAAAAAAGCAAAGGCATCTGCCCGGCAGGGATAATGCAGACTTTGTCAAACAGACTGGTTGCTTAAACGAACCAAGCTAATGTTGCTCATTATAGGCCCATAAACCAGACCAGCAATTCAACCTTGGCATTAACCTGGTGAAGCCGTAGGTTACGCGGAGAGATACACATTAACCAGCCAAAACTAAATTAAACCACATACCATCCACTATAAGCCGGTCTCAATAAATCTTTCCAGCGTTTATTAAATTTTAGGACCGCTATCTTTAATCATTATTTCAGAAGTAAATCAGGCCGAATATGATGTACGGCTTCTGAATATAGAATTTTGCAGAAAAATCGAAGACAGGATAATCATTCCACCTAAATACCTAATAATGGGTATTTTAGATATAAATATAGATCTTTGGATTCGACTATCTCATCCGCCAGATAATATAATTTGTTTGGCTACCATGATCAATACTTAAATTAATCACTATCGCTCCATGAAAAAAACATTACTCCTACCTATTTTATTGCTATTGCTTTCAACCAGCGCACAATCACAAAATTTAATCGACCCGACAAAGAGCGTAATGCTCTACACGGATGAAGATTTCAAACCGGTCCAGATTTTTGGAAAAGCTAACGATCAAAACTATACTATGGGATTTGGCCTAGGATTTAGTTCGCAATGGTTACACAAAAGCTGGGTGCTTTTCCCAAATGAGATCATATCTTCCCTTTTTATCCGAAAAGACAAAAAGCAGGACACCGACATTGTTCGGCTTTCCCCATCCCTAACCTTGAACGGGACGGCATTTACACCGTTAGATCTAAGGCGGAGGGATGCGGTAATTGGTGACAGGCCATATGCATTTTTATTAACACTCTCTACTAAGGAGTTATTTTTGAACACTGACAAAAAGAGCCTTATTACCACAGAATTTTCTTATGGTTTAATGGGAACAAAAATCGGGCAATGGGTGCAGACCAAAATCCACCACATGATAAAAGATACAGCAAATACACCAATTCCGATGGGCTGGGACAACCAGATATCGAAAGGTGGCGAACCGACTTTCCTGTATTCCTTAAAATATGAAAAATTACTGAGCTCAGTTAAACTAGCTGAAATAAAAAATCTCTTTGAGCTTAAATATGGTGTTGAGGCTATGATAGGATATTATACCGGTGTTGCTGGCAATTTGGGTATCCGTTTTGGCCTTCTTGATCCCGCTAACTGGTACAAAGGGACTTCTCAGCTGAACAATCAACATGGGATAACGAAAGCTACCCCCCGATCGCATATTGAGGCTTACGTTTTCGCCAATGCAAGGCCCATGTATAAAATATACAATGAGTTGCTAAACGGCGGATTTAGGTCTTCTGTTTATACGCTTTCTTTTGATGAAGTTCAGCAAGCCTCGGTAGAGTGGAATTTTGGTATCGGACTTGCATTTCCAGGAAAACGCAACAATACTTTTGCAGTCAATTGGATGTTAAACGCAGGCAGAACCAGTGAGTTGAACACTGCTTTCAGCAGGTCACACCAATGGGGCACAATAAACTTAACCTACAACTTTGGTGGATAACCTTGTCAAAAGAAAAGTCCGCCAATCTGGTTTTTAAATAATTATACCCTTAGTAAATGCGTAAATTATATCCATTAGCGGAAAGTACAGCGCAGGATATAGTTACGCTCAGGCATTAGAAACAACAGACACAAAAGGAGTTATGAATACACCACTAAGTGTATTTTACAAGACCTAATATTGCGCTGTATACCTAAAACCGCCATCTTTTGTTGAGCGTTTGGTCCTAGATTAAAAAAAGGCTAATAAAACATGCAAAAACCAGTTACATGTACTCTCTATTATTATTTGTAATAGCCACTACTTAATCTGACAGTTGGTAGTTTTTACTAATTCATATTATTCCAGCCCAGTGTCCGCAGGACGCGAGGCTTCCGCCCGTCCAGTGGACGGGCGCCCCAATTATCCAATCACGTTAAAGCGATCAGTTTCTGATAAAAATCCTCCCAGTAAGCACGCAACCTTTTGTCCAGCGCTGCAAATCTTGGATCTTCATCATACCTCCTTCTAAAAATATTCGCTTCCTTAATAGCAGCCTCCAAGTCTCTGACCCTGATAGGCCTCCCTGCAAAATCTATTACAATAACCATAATTTCCTTTTTTCTCCTTAAAATGAATAGCGCACCGGAGACAGTTGAAACTTTGGAAAGGTTGAGGGAGCGGGCCCTGATCGCGTTGGAGAGCCAGAACGACGTTGTGGGATTGCGAATTGTATTAATCGATGTTTGTTTGGCAATTTCAAATTGTTCTCCAACAGGTTTTGACGAGGAGACAATAAAAAGTCTCAGACGCATGTTTACCCAAATCCGTACACGTTATAAGCAGCTCTACGCGATGGACAGTTTTGATAAAAGCGATCTAATGTGGATAGCCCAACACATAGAAACCGTAATACTAAAATTAAAACTGGGGATTTAAGTTTCCGTTCAAAAAAGAATGACCCTATTTGTTATACTTCATCAAGTATAGAAGACATAAAAAGGTTGAGGACTTTAACCCCTGTACCACTGACGCACTCAACGTGGAAGATAAGCTGGCGCCAAAACTGAAAATACTGCATGGCGAATCATTATTATACAGCAAGGATGAGCCGAAGGAGCATCTCAGCATCCTAAAAATGGAGTTTTGATTTAATATGGTAGGTAAAAGCAGGACCCGTTCGTTTGTAATAAGAATTAATGTTCATAATAACTCATCAAAATGTATGGGCAGATTATTGATGCGTTTGCCGGTGGCATGAAAAATCGCGTTGGCAATAGCCGCTGGTATGGCAACCAGACCAATCTCTCCCACACCTTTAACGCCTAACTCATTGATAAGTTCATCTTTTTCTTCTACAAAGATTACCTCCAATTGTTTAATATCTGCATGAACCGGAATATGGTATTCACCTAAATTCATATTCATGTATTTACCCAAGTTTTCATCAAGGATTGTTTCTTCATATAATGCTTTACTTATACCCCAAACCATGGAGCCAGTTATCTGACTGGTTGCAGTTTTAGGATTGATAATTTTTCCGGCCGCTACCGCAGTCACCGCTCGGGTTACTGTTATTGTTTTTAAATCTTTGTCTATCTCTACCTCCACAAAAGCCGCGCTATGCGTCATCTTGCTGTATTTGCGCAAATCAAACATGTGTGGCGCTCCCAGATTGGTTGTCTTGATCGTTTTACCTTTGTTAGCCTGAACAATATCCGTCAACATTACATACACTTCAACTTGATTTTTTAAATACATACGGCCATGGGTAAACATTACATCTTTAAGTTCAGCATCTTTTAAAGGCGAATTAGTAATTTCTTTAGCTTTATCAAGTAATTTCTTTTTTAAAACATTAGCAGCAATCACTATAGCCGAACCCGTTGAAGCGGTCATGGCTGAACCACCCTGAAACATTGAAAAAGGTTTTTTGCTGTCGCCATAACCGAATGTTACCTCATCCAGAGAAAGACCAAACTGATCTGCCGCAATTTGGGTCATAACTGTTAGCGTGCCGGTGCCAATATCTGTGGTAGCGTTATTGACCAGCAATTTACCTTCAGCATTTACGCCTATTTCAACCCTTGCTGGAAACTGGTAAGCATCCCAAATGCCTGTCGCCATACCGTACCCAATCAACTTATTGCCATGGGTCATGCTACCTGGTTCAGGATTACGCTCATTCCAACCAAATTTTTCGGCAGCTTTCAAATAACAATCCTTCAAAGCTTTGCTGGTAAAAGGCTTATCGGTTGACGGGTCTATTTCGGCGTAATTTTTTAACCGCAATTCCAGCGGGTCCATTTTGAGTTGATAGGCCAATTCATCCATGGTGCATTCTATCGCGTGTAATGCAGTGGAACCACCAGGAGCACGCATATCAATCGGGGTGTATAGATCTAAAGGCACTAGTTTATAGCTGAAAAGGGTATTATTTGCTGGGTAAAGTTTGTGGCTCCATTCTGCGACTAATTCTGCATAGTCTTCAAATTGAGAAGTTTCCGATAAGGCCAAGTGACTTAACGCGGTTAACTTTCCGTTCGTCTCGGCAGCAAAACGCAGTTTTTGTATTACCTGCGGGCGGTGACCGAAGGAGTACATCTGTTTACGGTCCAGGGTAACCCGCACATTCCGTTTTAATTCCAACGCTGCCATTACAGAAAAGAACAATTGGTATTGCGGACGCAGTCCTGAACCAAAACCGCCGCCCACAAATGGCGCTAATACTCTAACATCCTTAAAGTGAAGACCAAATATATTGGCAACATATATCTGACTATTAATTGTTCCCTGCGTTTTATCGTAAATCGTTAACTTACCGTCTCCCTCATAAACTGTTGTAGTGGCAAATAGTTCCATCGGGTTATGATGCTCTGTACTGTGCCGATATTCAGTAGCTACTTTAAACGGAGATTCATCATATGCTAAAGAAAAATCACCCTTAGGTTTGGGTGGAGGAGGTTTGAGTGCGGTTGCCAAACCTTTTTTAGCATTTCTCCCCTTTTCGATATTTCTATCTAAACGCGTCTCAAAATGCATTTCTTCATACTTTATTTTAATTAAAGCAGAAGCCTCTCGGGCAATTTCAAATCTTTCAGCTACTATTAAAGCGACAGGTTGACCGTTATATTTTATCTCATTATCATGCAAAGGCTTAAAAACAGTGCCTGGCGGCGCATCCATATCGGTATACATGATGTCAAACCATGCCAAACCAGGTCGATTCTGATGTGTAAATACTTTTATCACGCCTGGTAAAGCTAAGGCGTCGCTGGTATCTATCGAAATGATATGACCCTTGGTAATCGTGCTGTTAACCACATAACCATAAAGGAGATCGGGCACATTATAATCCCCCGCATATTTAGCTGATCCTGTAACTTTTTGCCAGCCTTCTAGACGGCTGATTGCTTTTCCTATTTGTGTCATGAGATTTAGGCTGAAGGCTGCGAGCCAGGTAATTGAGATGAAGGATCGAGCGCCATCAGGCAATTACGCACTATGGCTCGTTTAGATAATTCTATTTTAAAAGCATTATATTTAAAAGATATCGCGCCTTGCAATATAATTTCAGCGGCGATAGCAAAATTTTCTGCCGTAGGCGCTTTACCGACCAAATATTCCTCGGCAGCTATTACCCGCCAAGGCTTATGTGCAACCCCGCCCAGCGCAATTCGAGCTTCCTTAATAATATTGTCCTCCAAGTCCAATCCGGTAGCAACTGAAACCAATGCAAAAGCATACGAATGACGGTCGCGCAATTTTAGATACGAGTAGTTTGTTGCAAATCCTTTAGACGGCAAATCAATTGAAGTAATAATTTCATCATGCAGCAAGTTATTGTCCAGTTGAGGGGTATCACCAGGTAAACGATGAAAGTCATTAAAAGATATACTTCGGTTTCCAGCCGATCCGGAAACATTTAAAACTGCACCTAGTGCCGCCAGTGCGACACACATGTCCGAAGGAAAGACTGCGATACATTGTTCGCTTGCTCCTAAAATGGCATGTATACGGTTATAACCTTCTTTTGCAGAACATCCCGAGCCCGGCTCCCGTTTATTGCAGGGGACGTTCGGATCATAAAAATAATAGCAGCGCGTACGTTGCAATAAATTACCGCCGTTGGTGGCCATGTTTCTAATCTGCGCTGAAGCTCCGGCTAATATGGCTTTCGATAATAGCGGATACCGTTCCTCGATCAAAGGATGCCAGGCGGTAGCCGAGTTGGTAATAAACGCGCTAAGACGGATACCATCTGATGTTTCTATTATACCTTCACCAAGTTGATTAACATCCATCAAAAGTTCTGGACTGATAATATTATATTTCCAAAGGTCAATAATGTTCGTGCCTCCGGCCAGATATGCAGCTCGAGGATTTTCATTAACTACGTTTACCGCTTCGTCTATGGTTGCGGCTTTATGATAATTAAAATCATTCATTGCTTCCTCCGCTTTTGACCTCCATGATGGCGTCGATGATCTGCATACTCGCGCCACAACGACAAAGGTTGCCGCTCATTAATTCAGCCACTTCAGCGCGGCTGTGGGCTTTACCTTCTCGAAGCATACCAATAGCACTGCATATTTGCCCCGGTGTACAATAACCACATTGGAAGGCATCGTGTTCTATAAAGGTATTTTGCAGGGGATGGTCAATACCTTCTATAGTAGTTATTTCAGCACCATCTTTCATAACAGCTAAAGTAATGCAACTCAAGACCCGATTACCATTAACCAGTACGGTACACGCACCACATTGTCCGTGATCACACCCTTTTTTAGTGCCGGTAAGGTCAAGGTAGTCACGCAAAGCGTCTAGCAGACTAACATATGGCTTAATTGCCAAAGTATAGGGTTGCTTATTAACGAGCAAGTTTATTTGACGGAAGTTTTCCATACAAGAGCAAACATCTAAAAACCTATTTTGGTTTTACTCAGGGAACTGCCTGTGTATTTCACTAATACTGATTCTTTCTCAATTTTGGTGGTCAATCCGGTGCTAACACCAATCTTTTATTTATCATATCAGGCCTTTTTCAGTTAAAATTTTTTGTAGCGAGTAGAAATATTCTAACCTATGCTTATTATGTTCATCAATTTCGGCATTGCTAAATTCAACAGGAATGTAGGGTTCAGAGAAAGCTTTTCTTTTGCTTATCGGTTCGGTAGTATAATCAAGATCTTTTATCTCAATGTCTACTTGCTCTCCTGGCGCCATTCTTTCTAGTATCCAAGTTGAACATATGTCATTTCTGTCTGGGTGACTTGGTTCTATATCAATTTACAATGGAATAGTGGATTGTAAAAGCTACCGGACCAGCCTCTTGGCTTAGAGCAATTATATTCTTTTTACTTCTAAAGCGATATTTCTTCAGCATTTAAATCTTTAAACAACCAAAGCCAAAGTGTCTACCGAGCTGAGACTTTCGGAAGCAAATTTCAATAAAAGCTTATGATAATGGCGGATTCGTATTCCAGGTCTTCTACGCGCTCCCCCTGTCGGGACCAAGCGCTGTATCTCTCCAGAAGTAAGATACAGCAAACGGCCCTGCACGCAGGTGAAGGCCCAAAACAATACTTCTTTAGATACTATCTCCACCAAAATACCCAGATTACATTGAATAATCAAGTGAAAACCTAATCATATTACTCAGAAATGTACGCTGTGGGTGGAGGAAAGATAAGCCAAATTCAACCCTATTCTTTTCCGCTTCAGCCCCATGCCCACTGAGAAAAAGCTTCCAGGTGAACGCTCATCAACCTATAGGTGTAGCCCAGTCTAAAGGCCAATGTTTTTTCCTGAAGCAATATTCCCCTCCAAGCGATACTCAAATATCACCTATACCAAAACCACTATCAAATGAAGATATCATTCCCCACATAATACAACAAGCTATGTGAAAATGACCTGGTGTTTTATTTATTTTAAAACCGTATCGTAAATTGTATTTAAAAGATTTTGTCTCATTTTCGAATTCCGTTGGTCAAGCAATATTACGATACCCCAATTCTTAGCCCTGTTGTAACAGATAATTGAAGACTGCCCCATAGAATCTCCTGATTTCAAGTAAATTGTATTTTTATCATCCGTTAAGATGTTCGTGCCCAATCCCAATTCTCTATTCCCGTCCTTATAGAAAATTTTCTCGGTAATTGTTCCAGCCTTCCCCACCTCAGTTTTCTCGTCCAATAGAGCTTTCAAAAACTTAACCATATCAGAAGCATTAGATTTTACCAGTCCGGCAGGTGCAGTAATATTCCATTTGATAAATTCCTGAATTCCTCCTTCAGTGTTGCGGCCGGTTGTTCTGTTCTTTACATAAAAATCTTTAGTAAGTGTATTTGTCATTTTTAAAGGCTCAAGAATCTTTTCACGAATAATCTTGTCATAACTCTTGCCATACACTTTTTCCAATATCAGTCCAAGCAAAGTATATCCTATAGTCGAGTAACGATATTTGCCATAATCTTTAAGTTCACTACTACTGTTTATTATAACACTCAATGTTTTTTCGGTGACGGTATTTATTGGCTGTTGTGGATCCAGCGCAACTAACTTCCCAAAATCTATATCGGGCAGACCAGATTGATGAGACGCCAGATCAGAAATCTTTATTTTATTCTTTAGATTTTCATGAAGCACGTACGCTTTGGGCAGAAAGTTGTCGATATAATCATCCAATTTTATTTTGTGCTCAATAACCGCCTGCGCAATTAAGTTTGAAGTTAGAATCTTAGTGATCGAAGCAATTTCAAATATGGAATTTTTATCTATCTGTGTTTGACTTTCTGCATTCAATTTTCCGTGTGATGTAAAGAACTCTTTATTATTTCCGATAAAGCCGACGCTGATTCCTACTTCAGGATTTTTTTTAAAATTATCCGTGATTATCGAATCAATCTTTTTGTTGATGTCTTGTCCGAAAGAGAAGCTGCTTATTAAGAGCAATGCTAAAAATGTTATTGATGTTTTCATTGTACCGTCTTGGATTAAAAATTATTTCGATACAAATTTGGGGAAGAAATTAGTTCTGTGCGACCGAATAAAAGCACTCGGACGCATTTGTTCTAAAAAATGGGTATGAATAATTAAAGCAAGAGATACGAGTAATTACAAATCACTGTCTTATAGATTCTTGCGAAATTCAGTCGGCGTATAACCGGTTTGTTTTTTAAAGGCTGTATTAAAAGAAGATTTAGAATTAAAACCTGCAGTATATAGAATTTCTAAAACAGTTACCTTGTTTTTTGTAACATCTTTTAAAATATCCATCGCATATTCTATTCGGTAAGCATTAACAAAGTCGTAAAAATGCTGTTCTAGGTTATGGTTAATCAGAACTGATAATTCTCGCACAGGAATCCCGATATTTTTGGAAACTTCTTGTATGGTCAAGGAAGGATTAAGAAATGGCTTTTCTTCGAGCATATATTGCTTTAGCGTCAATAACGCCGAGATATGCTCTTTTTCATTTATTACCCTTGGGTTGCTATTCTTTTCTTCTAAAATGATTTCCGAAACCAGCTTTAGCTTTGAATCGATATTTCTAAACAGGTTTGGATTAATCAATGCTTTGTACAAATACCAAAAAATAATAATCAGCTCAGAGAGTATCAGTCCAGCTTTTAACCAATTGGAAATATTAGGATAGGTAGTAAACTTAAAGATGTTCTTTAAAAGCGCAATGACAAAGAAGATCGATAGTGCTACAGTAAACTGGAATAACCATTTAAGAGATTCGAGACTTGCTCCAGTGTAATTTTCAAGGTAAATCTTTTTGGCTTTTTTTAAGATCATAAAAGCTGCAACGAGATAAAAAACACATTGAACATGCATTAAGATATGGTTGAACTGTACCTCCACCATACTGCTACCATTTGCAAGGAAGCTAATTTTAGATGCCAGATCGACACTATAAAAGCGAGGCAAGAAGATTAAGTTTGCCAGCAGAAAGGGAATGGTATGAACTAAGTGGGCCGGTTTCAACTTAAAATCTGAATAGCACACTGATAGGACGTATAAGTAAAAAACCGGAAGCTGCAGGAAAAAAAATGAGCTGATAAAAATCCTTCCAGTCAACGGAATTTCAAACAGGTAACCTAGATTTACACTGTTGTCTATTGCATGTAAAATGAGAAAAAAAGTAAAAAGGTGATTACTTAATTTATGTGCTGTTTTAACGGTTAGCAAAAACAAGGAAAAAAATAATGAAATGGAAATTGTCACTACAGCAACTGTAGTCAATAAATTAACTTCACCCATTAATCAATATTCATAGGTTTTTAGAATGTTTGTTTTTTAGATACCATCTCGAAACTTCACTGATTGCTCAACTATCCGTTTATCTTATTGGGCGAATTTAGCTAATTTTTATGATTACTTTTTCTAACAAAATCGATTCACAACAACGCGCAAGGCTGCCCCACAATAACGCGGTCCCATCGGCAATCTCCCAAAAAAGCAGGCTAACTTGTGATAAACCAAAAATTGTGCGCATCCATTATACTTAACAACTGCCAATCAAAACAGAAAGAAACTTTAATTTCATAGTACGCCGATTTTAATCTTCGCCATTTACTCTCTCACCGAAGTGTACAGTTAGCCAGGTGTGATCAGGCAAATGAGATCCTATAGATCAACTATAGTAGCAATCTGCTAACCTTAAAATATAACTAATACTACAACACAAAATTCATTTGTATTCGCTACCGGAAATTGATCAAACATCCTTTTCATTCATTTTACTGGATAATTTATGCCATCGGTACTTCTATTGTTATTTTTTTATACATTCATACGTCTTCATTATAAGTAGTTATCGTATTACTATTAAACTTCTATTAACTATCTAATGACATGAGTGTTTATCAATCACATCTCGAATTACCACAGTATGGTTATGACATGGTCGTGGCCACTACCGAAGAAGCTATCAATGCAACTATCAAGCAGTATTTGCTAAATTATGATGGACAGGAATTTATCGCCTGCTATATCCAGCCGGATCCCAGGAAGCAGGAGTTTGTCCCTATCGCTTATGATGAGGTCGTTAAAATTGCCGGCATGGATCCCTTTTCAATCCCTGATTCTGATTTCCAGAACGAAAAAGAAAAACAGGCCGCACAGAATCTGTTCGATGCAATGTTTGCATTCGGATTTAAAGCAGACATGGGCCTTCCTGAAGGATTCCCTTTGGAAGACATTCCCGGAATCATCCTTTTTGATGAGGCCGGGTCACAAGTGACCTACAATCTTTTTTTCAAAAACATGACCATGCTCAATATCGAGGTACTCAGGGGCAATTTCTTCTTATGGGAAAATGTTTCCCAGAAATACACAACAAATTCCTCTGATCCATGGGTGTTCCAGTTCCGTGTCAAGCTGGATCTTAATGCCGACAACACCGGCAGCGTTTTCGGTACCCTCCCCGAAGCGGTGCAGAAGAAGGTAAAAAACCTCAACCCCGATTCAGCCTTTAGCGTACAACAGCTTTATCTTGATCTCAATACTGCCCAATTGACCTCCGATCCTGTGATCAAAGGGGTGGATAAAACCAGCTGGGCCTACCATTACCTAAGTGTAATCTTTATACAAAACTATTACGAAACCTTAAAATCCGGAAGTGTTTCTCCAGCTAACCCCAACGGAAATTTTCTGCTGGGTTACGCCATTCAACCGGTCAGCCCTAACGGAGCCTCGCCCAGCATTATTCCCACTGACCTTAACATTATGATCTCACCTTATTATGACGAACAAAATAAAGTTTCAAAGGAATATAACAAGTATACGCTGAATTACCTGGTAATGAGCAAGGGAAACCGGATGCCCCCTTCGACTGCGTTTATATGGAACTGGGTGGAGGATTTAAAATACAATGGCGTAATGGCCATCAAGAAAAATATTTTCTCAGGATTTTTAGAACAGCTCCTTTCGCCCTCACTTCAGGGCATTTGCCTAATACCGGTAGTTTCCATGGATGTGAAGTTTACGAAAATAAACTGGGCCTGTTATTTTAAACAGGATCCTGACACGGTCAGGTTCAGTTTGATCGACGATAACACCTCAAGGGTGCTATCATTGGATTATTATAAAGAGGCAAGTGATTCAGATACCTTTGTCCCCAACTGGGGAAATATCAGCACAAAGGTCAATATCGCATCCGATATTTATTTAGAATCCAACATTATCCGCAGTGTAACTACCGCCACTGTCTACATCCATATCAATATTGAGGGCGGGGTTACAGAGGGTAATGTAGTGAAATACAAAACAGAAACCTGTTATGAAATCGGGGTTGATGCTTATGGAAGCCTTAATGCGAAAATGGCCCCGGGTTCACCGGCATTCACAGACCTTTCCGACAAGATCAATCCAAATGGATGGTCAAAATTTGTGACCCTTGGAGAGATCAACGGCGTAATCGACCAGATCCAAACATACTGGTCAGTACTAAAGGAGTTTATGATCGGCCACGACAGGGCAATCGAGACAATGCTCAACAATTCAGGGGTATGGGTATTTCCAGGCGGCAAAACTTTTGTATTCAAAGATGTTGTCTTCTCTAATTTTCAGGACCTCACCGCCCAGATTACCTATATAGATCCTGAAGATTCCGCACTTTTTAAAATTTAATCCGCCATGAAAATACAACATTTTTCAGAGCTGATGCAGAACCAGAAGCAGGCAGCGATCATGTCCACCGATTCAGCTTTTCAGGTATTGGAAAGTTATGATGGGCATTCATTTTTTTTCTCCGTAGGCACCGATGATGTCCTTTATCTAACCAGGGAACTTAGTAGCGAGATCACCGGCTGGTCAAAGATCGACCTGAGCAGCGGGCTTTCTGCCTATCACGGCGGCAATCCGGTAAAAGCAAAAGTTTTTGCCGTCAGCCAGAGCCCGCTCAACGGGGCAATTGACATTGCCCTTGCCATCACCGTCGACGGGGCCGATTATCTTTATGTTTCAATCGGAAATTCCTACCAGGATCCTGCATGGACCGGAAACATCAGCTGGCTGATCATGCCTTTCAAGGATCCCGGACATGTGGTTCCCGTATTGGTGATCAATGATATCTACATCAACCAATCCGGTGGAAATGAATTTATCCTTGTGGATATACTCAAAGATCCCGGAAGCAGCTTAGATTATATTTACCGCTACGCTGTCGACCCTTCCGCCAAAGATGGAAATTACTGGATTGCCAACAACCTTTCGGGCAACCTTGCGGCGGACGGTCTGGTGAGCTGCCTGGGAAGAAAAAAAGGCCAACTGGTGGACGGTACCTATACCTATGGAAAGAACGTCGGGAAAGAAGAATTGCTCTATACCCCACTGTGGAACCCTTTTTCAAAAGGTACAGAACCATCGGCAACCAGGCTGGAGGCTCCCACGGGTACGACAGCCATCGCTTCCGCCTTAAATTATGGGTCAGTAGCGCCTGGAAATACCCCCGTATATACGGACCTGTATGTCGCGGCCGGGGACAGCCTTCATTGTTTCCCCTGGGATGCCCAGTCAAATGATTCCAAAAGCCAGGTGCTGGTGAGTAATCCGATCCTTTCAGATGTGAAAAGCCTGTATGCGCATGCTGATGAAAAGGTAGTGATCATCTGGGGGCTAAACGGTGTCGGAGAAATCTTCTATCTGGAGTGCCCTGCAGGCCAACAGACTGCCCCTTCCGCCTGGACCTACCCCTTAGCCATTCTTTACGGGGTAGAGCAGATGGCCTTTTTTATCAATAGCGTTACCGATAACAATGTGCTTTTTGCGTATACGCATACAGCGGAATTGCTGCAGCTCACACAGGATCCGGTGACCAGTACATGGATCCAGCGTCAGATCCTCCTGCCGACAACCGACGTTGATGATGTACTCGAAGTGGATACCTTCACCACACAGATCACGGTCACGGATGATGATAATCTGCCCGCTTCAGAAGCAATTGTCCTTATACGCGGAACCAGTCCCGTGAGCGTCTATATCAACGATGTCTACAGCCATATCAAAACAGATGCTCCGATAGAAGTTACCACGGATTACGCCGGAAATATCTCCATTATGCAGGAAACGCAGGCCATCGGGGCTATCTGCTATCAGTTGGAACTTCCTGATGGTACGGTCGCCGATGTAAACCCCATGAACAAGATGCTCGACATTATGGGCACTATAAAATCCGGGGCTGACCTCGCCTCGGTAGAGGTAACCGATGCCAATGGAAACCAGCAGCCCCTGGTGCCAAAGGATACGCCGTCAGACCAGCTTGACGCGACGAGCATTGCGCTCCAGGAACTGGTCAGGGCCGGCGGGACGATGCCGCCTGACGGATCAAACCTGCCCGGCGTGGAAAGCAAACGATATGTCAGCAAGGGTGCCGATACAGTCTCCACGGGAGAACACCTGTGGGGCATATCCTACGATGAAAAGTTTGAATACCGGAACGGAAGCCTTGCACTGACTCACTACAGAAATAGATATGGCACAGACGATTTTCTTTCCCTCTCCATCAAATGCATCGCAGGGGATGTTTTTAACTGGTTAAAGCATGCCTATCAGGATGTAAAAGGATTTTTCTCCGATGTAGTTGACGGGGTGACCCATTTTTTTATCGAGATAGGTGGAAAGATTTACAGCTTTATACTGAACAGTATCAACGTTGTCGTCCGCTCTATCGAGATGGTTTTCAATAAGATCAAAGTTTTCCTGGAAGATCTGATCAAATGGATAGGCTTTTTGTTCCAGTGGAAAGATATCCTAAGAACCCATTCGGTGCTAAAAAGTCTTTTCCTAAAATTCGCGGATGATTCGATCACCAATATCGATCAGTTGAAATCAACGCTGACCAAACAGTTCGACCTGCTGGAACAGCGGATCAATGACATCTCGGGCCTGCCCGACATTAAGCGCAGCATCAGCAGCTTTTCTTCGGATGCCGCACCACCCGAAGAAGGAAATAGTCCACAGGCCAATTGGGGCATCAATCAGACCAAGAATAACGCCAAGCGTTCAGATACTTCTTTCGACCCCAATGTTGATGACCCCGGAGAGCTGGAAAAACTTTTACTGGTGCTCGTTGATACCATCGGCCGCGAAGAGGATATATTTGCCGAGGCCATTGATGAAATCAAAACGCAGATCATTGATCAGCTGACCAGTCTTCCTATAACTGATATCATCAAACGCATACTTGGCGTGCTCTCCAAAATTGTATTGAGTACTGTCGAAAACGTGATAGAGAGCGTCCTGGACATCCTGAAGATAATGGTTCAGACAGCAGTGGGCGTTCTGGATGCAACCATCCGCATCCCAGTAATTTCAAAAGTCTACAAGAAAATAACCAACGGCAGTGAACTGAGTTTCCTGGATCTTGTCTGTCTGGTTGTGGCCATTCCCACCACGGTTGTTTACAAGGCATTGAACAACAAACCTCCTTTTGATGATACCAGCTTCACCACTGCGGTCATCAATGCACCGGATTTCCACACACTCCGTCTTCTCTACAGCGGAAACGGGGAAGTTGCGGCGGAACAAGATGCCGAACAGGTGATGCAACAGGTCCTTAATCTTACGGCCAGTTTTGCCTCGATGCCCATGCTGTTTTTTAACATCTGTAACTTTGCATCCCTGCAGGGCACAGAACAGATCCCGAAGTCAGTAGGATTTTTGGGCGTCGCCAATTACATGTGTTATATGGCCCCTAACCTCTTGCCCTTATTTACAGGTCAACCGTTTTCACCCTGGTACGTAGACCTGAATTATGCAATTACAGCAGTAAGCCTGCTGAAAGCACTCACAGATGTACTCGCTTCAAAAGTTAAGCCATGGGCCAAAATTTCTCCTTATGTAGAATCTGCAATTAATGCCACATGGTGCGTTCCGCCAATCTTCACGTTGATAGATGCTTCAAAAGGTAACCCGCAAAAGGATAACGCCCTCGCCATACCCACTTCGGATATCCTGTCCAACACCGGGAATTTTGCCTTCAACCTAGGGGGATTCATCACTCCCTTACTGACCGCTAAAAATCCTTACATTTCCGGCGGCGGGCTAATCGGTATGCAGCTCTGCACAAGCACCTACGGTATACTGATGACCTTGACGGCTGCAAGCGAAAATAAGGAATGATCCATTGAAAGCCAGCTATCAGTCGGCAGACTATTTAACCAGCTGTTCAATCCTTGAGCAGCTGGTTTCAGGCTATATTGGCAGCATAAAACAATACATCTGGTATGCTATGCTAAATTCCTAAAATCGAGATTATTTCCGCACGCACCAGGTGGTCATGGACCTCATTTTCACATTATTCCGCTACTTCCACCACAACCCGCCGCCATAATATATAACCCAGACGGCCACAAAGTTCTGCTACAAAATACTGGATATCTCCTGGAACATCATTTACAATACAATAGCGGATTTTATACTTGGCATTATAACTCATTTAAATCACCAGATCATCCGGCGAGAAACCTTGATCGGACAATGCTTTCAGATGCACCTCTTCGAGTTCCTTCGCTGCACGTTGCAGTCTATCGTTCATTACTTTCGCCAAGGACATTTGCGGCACAAAATCAGTTTCGAGAATAGCTAAAACGGTTACAGTCATTGCGCAAATATATTTTCATAAACGGCATTTACAAACGCAAAAACCTAAAGCACTGAAAAACAGTCAAAATGTTTTTAACTCAGCCGAGATCTCACACAAGGGGTGTAAATATTTCCCGGAAACAGGCCTTAAAAATGACCGCACATATGATCCATGACAGCATCAGGTACCTATATCAACCCCTTTTCCAAAAAAAACTATGAAACCCTAGAACAGCACCGAATACTTTTCAACGGCGAATTTCAGCTTTTATTAATAGACCACTCATTAAATTTCGCTTCTGAAATAAATCGAATTTTTCCGTTTTAGCGGTTTGCCTGGCCGCAATATATCGGGGCGGCCTGCCTTTATAACAAGCTGGTACCAACCTATCACAACAGGCAATCATCCCAGGAATTTTCGAAGAGGCTGGAAAAACTAGACACCAGTTTAACCTCAATGGATTTACTCGTGTACGCCCGGTTTTCGTAAAGCTCTGATTCCTAGAGCAATTGTAGAGAACATCATTAAAGCGGACCAATGGTCTAAAGGGCAATTGATCACATCTATATAATACATTGTCCCAGTGTTTGCACTGAAAGCTCAAAACACCCCGAAAGGTCAGAGTAACACTATAGCTCAGTGTACTTCAACAAGCCAGGGTACAACAGACAGGGCCATGAATCAACCAGAACCCACTATATGCACTGGCCGCATGGTCGGCAGGATATCAATATGGTATTTCACATGGTTGGGGCCAGGAAGATTCCCTTTATTGGGCCAATGTACAGATGAAGCTATGGATTTACCATCATGGTTATTAAACCAGAAACCTTGGCGGGATTTATTCCCTGCCAATGCACGTGTACTAAATCTATTACCTGTCTCATGCCGGATATAAAATTCTTTTGAAGTCTTGAAACATCTTCATTCTGCCTTAAGTGTGTATATCAGTGAAAGTTACTTTTCTGTTTCCAACCAAACTGCTCACCAGTTTTATTACCGGATGATGCGCATCTGGTTCCGTTCCCTCCGAACAAAATACCCTTAGGATCCATTTCCTCAAGACCTTACGGTAAAACCCGTCTTACTGCCCGATTTACCCTCAATTAAGAGCTTTTTAAAGATCAAGACCATTCCGAAAGCTATTGTAACGCTTAGAAAATGCTTTATGCCTTCAGATTAGCAAAGCGACTATAGTCCATCCTGAATTGTTGATATACTAACATAAGCGATTATTTTATGCAGAAACTAAAAGATCCCCAAAAGCAAGTCGTGAAAAACTCTGACCGAAAGGTCAGAACGGCCAGTTTGCACCGGAACAGTTGGTCGCTTTCAAGCGAAATGGGGTGAGAGTGTACCTTCCTGAATTTACTTGTCGTTTTTGAATTATAATACTAAAATAAGTTTACATACTCCCATCGCTAGTTATCAACCCCAACTCATCAGAGGAGATTGGCAATGAGGTATCCCCCGCCCATTAGGATTAAGGGTATTGCAAGAGATACTAAGACCAAAGGCCAGGCAAAGAGTCTGAAATAAGAAAACAGTTTAGCTTTGGAGGGATCTTTAGGGTCGTACATGATAATACCTGTCTCCCCGATTTTCCAACTTGGGGGGATTACTTCCATCTGGCAACTCAAATGTAAATATCCTGTTGTCCATTGTTCGATAGTGAAAGGTTGGTAAATATACCGCGCCCTCTGAGACAGTTGTACGTGATGAAATTACAGTACCAGTTGTCTTCTTACCAAATGAATATGCTGGAGAAGCTGAATAATCATTCTCCAAGTTTATAAAGCTAACTCTAAGTGGTGCTATTGGGCTTCAGCAGGGCTCTTCTTTGATCGATAAGTTTTCGATAAGTATATTAATGCGAAAATTTTAACCTGTTTTCTTTAGTAAATAAATAAAAACATAAAACAATTACTTAATTCACATTGTTGTGAATTAAAAATTTTGTTTTCACCCGTTTAGGATTTCAGCCCGCTTACAGCAATTAGCAGAGCTGATATTGAACAGATTAATTTTACCAATGCAAATACTCAACGTTTAACATAAAATCAATTTACAAATCATGAAAAAAATCATCTTATCAGCAGTTTTCGCTTTTTCAGCGCTAGCATTTTTGCCATCATCTTCTAAAGCTCAAAACACCCCGAAAGATCAGAGTAACACTATAGCTCAGAGTACTTCAACAAGCCAGGGTACAACAGACAGGGCCATGAATCAACCAGAACCCACCAATGCACTAGCCGCATGGTCGGCAGGATATCAATATGGTATTTCACATGGTTGGGGCCAGGAAGATTCCCTTTATTGGGCCAATGTACAGATGAAGCTATGGATTTACCATCATGGTTATTAAACCAGAAACCTTGGCGGGATTTATTCCCGCCAATGCACGTGTACTAAATCTATAACGTGTCTCATGCCGGATATAGAAATTCATTTGAAGTCATGAAACATCTTCATTCTGCCTTAAGTGTGTATTTCGGTGAAAGTTACTTTTCTGTTTCCAACTAAACTGCTCACCAATTTTATTACCGGATGATGCGCACCTGGTTCGGTTCCCTCAGAACAAAAATACCCTTAGGATCCATTTTCCTCAAGACCTTACGGTAAAATCCGTCTTACTGCCCGATTTACCCTCAATTTAGAGCTTTTTAAAGATCAAGACCATTCCGAAGGCTATTGTAACGCTTAGAAATGCTTTATGACTTCAGATTAGTAAAGCGACTATAGTCCATCCTGAATTGTTGATATACTAACATAAGCGATTATTTATGCAGAAACTAAAAGATCCCCAATTTCCAACTTGGGGGATTACTTCCATCTGGCAACTCAAATGTAAATATCCTGTTGTCCATTGTTTGATAGCGAAAGGTTGGTAAATATACCCTCGCCCTCTGAGACAATTGTACGTAATGAAATTACAGTACCAGTCGTCTTTTTGGCATTTTTTAAAAATGAAAGGGAATTTTTAAAAATTAAGGATGCTACCAGCAATAGTAACAGTCCCACGCCGAGAAAAAGATAATATTGCGACATAATTTTTTTTTATTTTGACCAGATTTAACCAAGAAAAACATCACACTTACCGGCATCCGTACGAATATAGGATAATTTCAGAAAAGTGATAACTGTGCAATGTAGTTACGTGCCTTATAGCATGTTACCTTGAGTGATGATAAAAACCGATCACGAACTCTATCTAACTTTAGTAAAATCAGGAAAAATATATAGGATCAAACATTCTCGTTTTCTACCAAAATATTTGAATGTCAGGTATAGATTCTTCAAAATCAATAAAGTTAGCTTGCTAATGGGCGATTCTACCTCTGCGATGAGCAGACCTTGGCCAACATCCCGCATAAACGGCTGCGCACCATCAGGGAAGTTTTAGTCAATTCATAACCTTGCCAAAAAATTCCATGGGATACCAAGGGTGTAAACTTCCTAGGTAAACAACCAGGCTGATCAGCTTTTTACATCTTACTGTCAACAAAATTTGCATACTTCAATAACAATAAGCAATTTGATCCGGTAATACAGTCAAACAGACTCCGAACTCAGCAAGACTTACTTTTTTCCGAAACAAAATGCAACTGCCAACGTTAAATAAAAAAATACAAAATGACTGACCCGAGAAGTTATTCGAATAAAAAAAGCAACCTCGTGCAAGCCATGGAGCAGCGCTTTCTAGCTTTGGCCCATGCAACATCGGACGTCGTTTATTCGCTAAGCCCGGACTGGGAAATTATGTATGAGCTGGATGGACGCGGTTTTTTAAAAAATTCAGACCGACCCATTACCGGATGGAAAGCTATTAATGTTTTCGCCGGAGATTTGGAAATTGTCAATGAAGCGATTGCAGCATCCATCCGGAATAAAAAAACATTTGCTCTTGAGCACCGCGTAAACCGCGCAGACGGGACAACAGGCTGGACCTTTTCAAGGGCAATTCCGCTGATTGATGCCAATGGAGAAATTACCGAATGGATTGGAACAGCAAGTGATATCACATCAAGGAAAGAAGCGGAGATTGCACTGCAGGAATCAAAGGCGAAAGCCCTCGAACAGAAACGGATTTACGAAACAATAACTTCGGGAACGCCGGATCTGATGTATGTGTTTGATCTGAACTATAACTTCATTTATGCCAACGAAGCACTGCTGAGGATGTGGGGTAAAACCGCGCAGGATGCTATTGGGAAAGGATTGCTTGAAAATGGCTATGAACAATGGCATGCCGAGATGCACTGGGGTGAAATTGATACCGTGGTGGCCAGTGCGCAGCCTATCAGGGGCGAGGTTACTTTTCCGCACGCTACTCTGGGAAAAAGATATTATGATTATATTTTTACGCCAGTATTTAGCCCAGATGGCCGGGTAGAAGCAGTTGCAGGTACGACCCGGGACGTAACCGAGATCAGGCAGACAGTTACCCTTTTGCAGCAAACCAGCGAAAAATTAAAAGCCACCAACGAAAAGCTTGCAGCAGCTAATGAAAGGCTGCAAGCTGCAAACGAAAAACTTTTAGCCGTAAATGAAGAATTGTCAACAGCCAGAAACCGTATAGTTGATACAGAAAAAGCGATGCGGCATGCTATAGAGGCAGCCCATTTGGGTACATGGTCTGTCGAAATCGGCGCCACGGATATCACTGCTGATTCAAGGGCAAAAGCTTTGTTCGGTTTTCTCCCTGATGAGCCGTTGACTTTGCCGCAGCTTTTGGCTTGCGTGCTCGAAGATTACAGGTCTAATGTAAGCGACCAGATCAGGCTTGCAATACATGATGGAAAGACCCTGGATGTAACCTACCCCGCGAGTGGTTTTCGTGATAATACTTTGCGCTGGCTGAGGGCGATAGGTGATTTTGACCGCAAGAGGGAACCTGGGGCAAAGCAGTTCATGACCGGAATACTGATGGATGTAACCGAACAAAAAAATGATGAACTCCGCAAAAACGATTTCATCGCAATGGTTAGCCATGAACTTAAAACCCCACTGACTTCTATGAAAGCATTTGTTCAGCTTGCCCAGCGCAGGCTCACTGGCGGGGGGGATCAAACAGCGGCTCTTGCGATGGATAAGGCAGAGCACCAGGTGAGTAAGATGTCGAGCATGATCAATGGGTTCCTGAACCTATCAATACTCGAATCAGGTAAAATCCAGCTCAACCTCGAACTTTTCAATCTTGAAAAACTGATTGAAAATATTGAGAAAGACACCCAGGCGACTGTCTTCAGCCACACTATACTTTTTGCCCCGGTGGAGCAGACCATTGTCCATGCAGATGAAGAGAAAATAAGCCACGTTATCCAAAATTTTATCAGCAATGCGGTTAAGTATTCCCCACGCGGCAGTACAATCAAAGTTGCCTGCATAAATGATGAAACAGAAGCACGTGTCAGTGTCAGCGATAGCGGCATTGGTATTGACAGCTATGACTTGCCAAAAGTTTTTGACCGTTATTACAGGGTTGAAGGTAGTAAACTGGCAACTGTTTCGGGTTTTGGAATAGGACTTTACATCTGTAAAGAAATCATTATCCGCCATGGAGGTCGAATCTGGGCAGAAAGCGACCCCGGTAAAGGTTCAAAATTTAGTTTTACTATACCCATGCCAACAACCTAAGACCTCTTATTGCATATTTCACCAATAGTAGCGTATCTGTTTCGGTGCATAGTGGCCGCAAAACCGCTTCCCGGATGATGCACTCCTTTCCCTCTGAAACAATGCAGACCACGGCTCCAATCCTTTCTTTCTGGCACGAGGCATGCCCATAAAATGCGTTTACCAGTCCAGAGCGCATTTAAGTCCGATCTTTTGATCTAAAAAACTTCAAGACCTCCAGACAAGCGATTAGACAATTTAGAATGGCAGAGGGGCCCTTACCCCAGCTCAAGACCAAATACGATCTCAGAGCCGCAGATTTCGCTAAAGTTTGAAAAATTATTCGGAACGCTATACCCAAAAAAAAAATAGGTTAGAAAGCTTAAAACGGCCACTTTGAACAAAAATTAAATGTCAGTTTGAAGCGTAATCTTCTGTCAGCTTAAATGTGGATTAAGTGACCACTTTTGCTGAAATAACAAAATTGACAGAATACTTTAATAATACCGTATAGTGTCAGTAGGTCTATAGAAACATTTTATCTCCCATATTTCCCCTAAAACAATTACAGTTATTGAACATGCTTTGTACTTTAATGATCAAGCTACCTTTTTTACAATAAGCAAAACAATCCCGCAAAATTCAAGTTGAAAATATATAAGGTCCGTGCCGGACCTTGAAACATCGCTTTGTTCCATATCAAGCTCATTCCCTATGTTAAAAGACAAGACCCAACAGGCAGATGCCCTTATCGAAGAATTGAAAATCAATGCACAGCTCCGGTTAAGGATGCTCAAACTGAAATCCATTTTAAAAATATCACGCATTAGTGCTGATTTAATTACCAATACCATTACAATTGTCTGCATACTACTTGCTTTTCTGTTTTCAACTTTTACCCTCGGGTGGTACTTTTCACATTTATTTAAAAGCTATTTCCTGGGTTTTGGTGCACTGACATTATTTTATATTTCGATTGCACTCATTGTTGGCGCTTTAAAAAACAATATGTTGGAAAAAGCACTAATGGATTTCACCATCGGAAAATATTTTAAGAAATACCATGAAGGAAATGAAGAAAAACCTTGAAATAAGCAACCTCGAAGAATTGAATGCCGAGCTGCTTACCATCGACAGGCAGATATCCTCGAGTCACCTGCGCATTGTGGATCATGGCCATAAACTTAGCCAATTTGACCTTCAATCCATTATCCGTCCCGAAGTAGAGCAAACGATAGAGTTAATCAGCAAACCATTATCAAAAATGGTTCCTGATGCCACAGCCAAACTACTGGAAAAGACGATTTTTTCCCGCCTGGGCTTTTTCAGCCGTAAGTCCCTTGGCCTTCTGAGTAAGGCAGTGGTAGCTAAGCTAATGAGTGAAAAGGATGATGAAAATTCAATAGGACCTACAGGCGTAAAAACCGCTCCAAAATCTGCTTATTCAGTTGAAGATGAACCAGCGGAAAACCGCAGGCATAAACCGAATGGGGCTCAAGAAGCACCGCTACCCGCAGGGAATACTCATCACGATGAACAGGTAACGCAGCTAATGAGTTTTAAGGGCATTTACCATCTGTTGAAAGCGGCATTTGAGGGTTTTTCAGACCATAAGGTAACCAAATTGAGCGGATCGCTTTCTTATTATACCGTTTTTTCCATGGCTCCACTACTGCTGGTTGTCATTTCCCTCAGTGCTATTTTTTTTAACCGGGAGGCAGCGGAAGGTCAGATTTTTGCCCAGTTGAAAGGCCTGCTCGGCTCAGATACCGCCCTGCAGTTACAGGAACTTATCAGAAATGCCGCACTTACAGCAAAAGGCAATGTTGCCATTATCATCGGGACCGTTACGCTGGTGCTGGGGGCAACGGGCATATTCGCTGACATCCAGGATTCGATCAATTTCATCTGGGGAATAAAACCAAAACCCAAAAGAGGCTGGTTAAAGATGCTCCAGAATCGGTTTTTATCATTTTCTGTGATCGTAAGCCTTGGATTTTTACTTGTGGTATCATTAGGGATTTCAGCGTTACTGGATGGCTTCAGCGTCAGGCTTCAGGCGAGGTTTTCTGAGATTTCGGTCGTAGTGTTTTATCTCCTTAATATTGTTTTGACTTTTATCATCATCACCACCATTTTTGGTGTGATCTTTAAGGTATTGCCAGATGCGAAAATAAAATGGGGAGAGGTGCTCTCTGGTGCGATGGTTACCGCATTTCTTTTCATGGTTGGCAAATTTGGGATCTCTTTTTACATTTCCAAAAGCAACGTAGGCGGAACCTACGGCGCGGCAGGATCACTGGTCGTGCTGTTGTTATGGACATATTATTCCTCCATTATCCTCTATTTCGGGGCAGAATTCACCAAAGCATTCGCTGTGGCCAAAGGTGCAGATATAAAGCCGAACCATTATGCAGTAAGCGTCAAAGAAATCGAGATAGAAAAAGAAGATTTACCTGTTAGCCAGTCGTCAAAAGAAGTTAAAGGCTAGGCCGATCACTCAACAATAAGATCAATGAAATTTACCCCTTTAAAACCATTAATCCACTGCATTTTAACCCTCTTTATCTTATTTGCACATCCCCGAAATTCATTGGCCCAGAATCCCATCGGTGTTAAAAATGATTCGGTAAAAACCATTCCCGACACCTTACTCTTCAGGATTCAAAGTGCCCAATCTGCGATCACAGAGATTAATGCTGCCAACAAAAAAGGCTATGACCTGGAGGTGATTCAAAGGAAGCTTTCTGATATCAGAAGTAATATTGATCCGCTCAAAACTGCCTTTTCCGTTAAAGGCGATCAGCCGGAAAGTAAGGGCCTGCTCAGTTATGAGCTTATTTTAAAGGATGCAGACTCCCGCTTAAAAGCCATAACAGAAGCACTTGTCAAAAGCAGCAACGACCTCCAGCGCATGGCCCAGCAAGTTACCCAGCTTAGCGGCGATTCCCTGTTGACAGCTACAGGCAATGATGCAGCTGATAAAGCGCTTTATGGGCAACAGATAAAGGATATCAAGCTCCGGCTTGATCAGGTGGGAAAGGCTACAGGAGAAAATCTTAATTCAGTAAACCGTTTGCTGGCCAGTACATCTTCCCTTGGCATAGAAGTATCAAATCTCAGGGCCCAGACAGCTGAAAGGTTGGAACAATCGGGAAAATTGGCCTTAAGCAAACAACAACCGTATTTTTGGGATGCCCCTATTAAAAACCAGAATAAAGGAGCCACCGGAAACCTGATCCTGACAAGCTACATCGGTCAGCAACAAATCCTTAAATATTTTATCTCCACTACCTGGGATAACCGTCTTCTTGCCTTTCTGATATCAGTTTTGTTTTTTGTATGGGTACACCACAATTTCAGCAGTTCAAAACGCACAGTTATCAAGAGGAAGATTGGGACATTAAAATTTGATTACCTGCGCCCCTACCCCATCCTTGCGACCCTGATCATCCTGCTGAACATCACTCCTGTTTTCGAACCCGGGGCCCCAAGCCTCTATATTGAGCTTATTGCATTGGTGTTACTATTGCTTATGACCATCCATCTCCGGGGAACCCTGGAAAAGAAACAGTTACGCTTCTGGTTTGCCATAACCTTATTGTACACGCTATTAATACTTGGCAACGCGGCTGTGGACGATGGATTACCGTTGAGGTCGGCGCTGATGCTGATCAATATTTTTTTCATTTGGTTAGGCGTGAAGATGTACCGAAAGACAAGCTTTAAGGTTTTCCCGAAAAAGTATGTGCATGCAGTCTTTGCGCTTTTGGTCATATTCAATGCATCTGCGGTAGTGTTGAATCTGTTCGGAAGAGTGGACCTGGCCAAGATCCTCAGCGTAACAGGCGTAATCGGACTGATACAACTGATCTCTCTCTCCGTTTTCACGCAGATCATGCTTGATGCTTTTGAACTCCAGATGCGCATCAGCTCCTGCAACAATGGCTTTTTTTCGAGGATCAACCAGTCCAAGGCGAAGGCAAAGCTTAAAAAGGCCCTTTCTGTTGTTTCATTACTGCTCTGGATCATGGTATTATTTATGAACCTAAGCCTCATCAGCGGCATCTGGCAATGGCTCACATCCATCGTAAGCAAACCCCGCGTCTTTGGAAGTATTCATTTCAGTTTTGGCAATATCCTTTTCTTTACTGTGATTATATACATTTCGAATAAACTGCAGAAGCATGTCCCGCTGCTTTTTGGCGAAGAAAAGATAACATTCAATGAGTCAAGTGGGCAAAAAGGTTCGAAAGTGGCATTGGCCAGACTGGTGATCATCATTGCCGGCGTGCTGCTAGCGGTAGTAGCATCAGGACTTCCCATGGATAAGCTGACAGTGGTTTTGGGAGCTTTCGGGGTAGGGATTGGTCTGGGCATGCAGAACATTGTGAATAATTTCGTATCAGGCATTATTTTAATATTTGAAAAACCTTTTCGTATCGGGGATTATGTTGAACTTGCCGATAAAAAGGGTAAGGTACGGGACATCGGTATCCGCTCAAGCAAACTGCTCACCCCACAAGGATCCGAGGTGATCATCCCTAACGGAGATCTTCTTTCAGGCAGGCTGGTTAACTGGACACTAAACAATGAGTACATTAAAACAGAACTGCTGCTGAAAGTGCCGGCAGACAGTGACCTTGAGCTGGTCAATAAAACTATCAAAGAAATTGTATCCTCGCAAGATGCCGCTGTAAGAAATCTTGATGCAGAAATTCTCATCAATGCCATCGCTGCAGATAGCGTGGAGTTAAAGGTGCTCTGCTGGATCAGCAATATTTACGTGGAAGCTGACTTCAAAAATAAGTTCCTTCGGGCTATGCTCATCAATGCACCTAAAAATGGAATTAAAATGTTGTAGCGTACCTTTTGAAGCTGAATAATGCAAGGCAGTTGGGAACCAAGCGGCATAACCCATTTTATTTTGAGAATATTTATAAGCCCGGGCTATTTCGATAATGGATTTGGCAGACAGATAGGTTTTCCCAAACAGTATTACTTTATACTATGCTATCCAATCAGATAACAATACATTCAAAAATGAATTTTAAGCAAATATATCTAATCCTGGAAATCAACAATATTTCCTAGTAAGAGATGGGATTTCCTGGGGCTGATTATCCTTGAGACCATCTTTTTCTAGATTTTCCCCTTCGAAGTACTCATCAAATGAAGTACTCCTATCCAAATGTCGAACCATATGCAATGCTTTAACATATTGATTATTTTTCCTTGAAAAGACGATCATTAGAAAAGATAACGGAAAAGATCCGCCAATAACCCTTATATTCTAAATTCTTATGTTAATGGAGGGTTATAAGGTATTAAGGCGAAAATGATTGCGCGTTTCGTTTTTCAAAGGGTAGGTTAACTGAATTTGTGTTAGTCAAACATGCCCAGCGCTGCGCCCAAGGATTTATGAAAACATCCCTTTTAAGCATCTTATTGCTACTTCTCATCCGAGCCAGCCATGCGCAGTACACCTATACCCTTAACATCAAAAACCAGAACTGGAAGGCAAAAAATCAAACTCTACCGACCGGACAAAAACACAGCAGGCATGGAAAATCGATTCCTCGGCCATTGAAAACGGAACGGCAAGCTTTAAAGGAAACATTTCGCAACCCGTGCACCTCGCAGAACTGGACTTATGACCAAAAGAAAACCCGCCTCCATTAAGTTCCCCCTGGATTCCGGAGAACATTCGCTCCTCCTGGAAATGGGCAAAGGCTTAAACAGGCAACCAGTTATTTCCGGACTGGAAACCAACAGCATGAAAATACGGAAGCAATCAGAACAGCAATGGCACGCGCGGACACCTGTGCCAAGATACCCACAATTTGCCAAGACAGCTAAATCATGCTTCTCAAACCAAAGTCCTATAGTGCTTCGGGTCAAACCGTATTTCCGACTCGCTGTCCTCTTGCCAAGCATCCCTGAATTACCTCACACAGGGTGTTTACTTTAACATCTTCATTTTAGCGACCCAAGGTCTTCTTTTTGCAATTTGTGTGAGTCTTTGCTTTTTTTTTTTCTACTTTTTTTGTTTGTAATGACAAGCTATAGCAGGACAAGAAAATGGATATTGTTGCCTGATCCGATCAGCAATGTCCCAGACTTAACTTAGATGCAAGATGGCATATAGGGAAACTGTGGAAATAAATAGCCAAAGAACGATACCTTGCAGGAACGGCTTCAGCCCAACATTTGATAGCACTTGCCTGGATAGTCCAGCCCCTATTAAAAATAGTGTCAGGTTCAATCCGGCCTTTGCAAGGGAGATCAGAACAGGGCTTGTCGCTTTAACTGCAGGCACATATGTATTGGCTATCATAGCAAGGATGAATAGGCTTATAAAATAGGGTATGCTGATTTTTTTGGTTTTGCTTTTGAATATGAAAGTTGAAAGAAAAGCGACTGGTATGATCCAAAGTGCCCTGGCAAGCTTGACCGTCGTAGCCACTTCGAGGGCACGTGCACCATATTTACTTGCAGCACCTACAACCGAGCTGGTATCGTGAACGGCTATGGCACACCACAGGCCGAACTGCGTTTGCGATAAATTAAAGTAATGCCCAATGGCCGGAAAGAGGAACAGTGCAAGGGAGTTTAAGATAAATACGCAGCCTAATGCGACTGTAATCTGTTTTTCTCCGGCATTGATAACGGGAGAAATCGCAGCAATGGCACTTCCTCCACAGATAGCTGTGCCAGTCGAGATCAGATAAGATGTTTTCTTTTCAAGCTTTAACCAGCGACCCATCAGATATCCTAGGACCAAAGTAGAACTGATCGATGCCACTGTAAAGAGAATGCCCTCCCTACCTGCCTGCAGTGCACTCTGCACGTTCATGCCGAAGCCCAGCCCCACTACTGAAACCTGCAAAAGCAAATGTGTCATCTTTTGATTGATGTGCAGGTATGGGTGCCCGATCGTCTGTGCGATTGCCAGGCCGAGAAAAAGCGCAACAGCAGGGTTAAAAAATGGTGTGAGGCAAGCTATGGCGCATGTGATGAAAATTATCTTTCTACTTTTGCTATTAATATTCAGGAGCGCACCTGGAGGATTATCCGCATCCAGATATTTGTTTATGTTCATATAGAGTTGTTTTTAACTGCGCAAATATGCCTCGCCTTGGAGAACTATTTTCATCATAGAATCTGATAGTCAATAACCCCAGGTTATGAAACAGCCTAAGAATTACCAGTCGAAAAAATTATTTTTTTCGGTTGGATTAAAATATATTAGATTGAATAGGTAGTTTTATGAACTATGTTTGATTTCCGTTTACAGGTGTTTTATGCAGTGGCCAGGCGCCTTAATTTTACCAGGGCAGCAGAGGAGATGTACATCACGCAGCCAGCTGTTACCAAGCACATCAGAGAGCTGGAAGCACATTTCAGGACTTCGCTTATTGAGCGGAGCGGCAATCGAAAGGTTAGCCTGACCCCTGCTGGAGAAACCCTGCTGAGGTACGTAAAACAGATCAGCTCAATATACAGTGAGCTGGAATTTGATATGAATGTGCAGGCGAAGCATCACAATGGCACCTTGAGGATCGGCGCCAGCACTACCGTTGCACAGTACGTTCTTCCACCAATCCTTGCTAAATTCCATGAACAGTTCAAAGAGATAAAAATCGTATTGCTTACGGCCAATACCGAGCAGATAGAGGAAGCGTTGATAAAAAGGGAAATAGACCTGGGCCTCACCGAGGGTATAACAAAGCAGCCTGAGATCAGTTATCAGGAATTTGCCAAAGATGAGCTCGTACTGGTAAGCAGCGCGACCAACTTGACACTCAAAAAAGAGATCCTGAAGCCAGAGGAATTAAAAAACTATCCGTTGCTGCTAAGGGAGTCGGGATCGGGAACGTTGGAGTTCATTGCATATGCTTTAAAACAGAAAGGCATACGCTTAGCTGACCTGAATATAGAAATGCAGCTTGGCAGCACAGAAAGCATAAAGTCCTATTTGCTCAACAGCAATTGCCTGGCATTTCTCTCCATTCACGCTATCATGAAAGAACTTAAATCCGGTGAGTGCAGCATTGTGGACATCTGGGATTTGACAATAGAAAGGTTATTTTATTTTATAGAACTACAGGGGCAGCCTTTGCCTTTAGCAGAATTGTTTGTTCGTTATGCTTTGAAACATAAAAGACCCTAAGTGCGTATTTCACTAAATTGGTTCTTTCCCAATTTTTGGTGGTTTTTCATGATAAATCTGGTTGTTGTTCGTTTGGGAATAATGAGTCTTACCAAGCTGATTTTCTCATCAATTGATCCTTTGGAAGTAGTTTAAGTAGACAACCAGATACTCTTTAGTAAAGATCTTTATTTTTGATTATATAGTTTTCCGGCCGCATGAAAACCGCTTCACAAGCATACCTTCATCGATAAAGATAAGCCCAGTTTAATCCGATAATCAAGCCAAAGCTAGCTTCTGATTTCCCTGCGCATAAAGATATAGTAAGCCAGGGCGAAAAAGGCAATACTACCAGCCAAAAGTCCGCTAAGTTGCGGCCAAACAATCACCAGGCTTTCCCTGAACGGTAGTGGTGAGGGAATGGCGCCCGAAAGCTGCTCCATACTCATCGGACCAAGGCTTCTGATGGAAGGCATGAGCATAGTGGTTGCTGCATCACTATATAGCTGCCCGGGAGCGATGCGCATAATATCCATGATCAGTTCATTATAACCCATTAGCTGGCTTTGGCTCAGATAAGCCGGGTCCGGCAAAAAGGCTCGAATGACCAGATTAACCAGGATCGGATAAAATACCGTAAAAAACAACCAGATGCCAAGCGAGGTTAAAGCAGAAGTAGCCGCCTGGCGAAAAGCAATTGAAAACAGGATAGAAAGGCTTAAATAAAAACCGACATAGACCATCGTGAGCAAGGTAAAGCCTAGAATTCTCAGGAGCTCCGAAGGCTCAATACGTACCCCGGTAAAAAGCAGTCCCCCACCAATCATCAGCAGTGTCAGGGAAATAAACAGCGTAGAGATGATCAGCATGGCGCTGTAAAACTTAGCGAGCAGGATATTGTCACGGTATATCGGCTGAGCCAGCAATCTTGTAAGCGAGCCGCTGTTCTGCTCTGAATTGATAGCATCAAACCCCATGGTAATGCCAAGCAGCGGTGCCAAAAAACTCATCAGCACATGAAAAGGAGGCATCGAACCATCCGTTGCGCTGAGCAGCTTGAGGTATAAAAAGGCATGATCGGGATCGCCCGAATTGCTGAAAGAAGCCCGGATATTGGACATGGAGATATACAGCGAGGCGAAAAAGGTAAGCACCACAAGCGCAAGCAGCAAGATAAAACGCCAGCTGCGCACATGGTCCGACACCTCTTTGCTTACCATCACCTTAAAAGGACTGAGCTGGCTTCCTGCCTTAGCTTTATTTTCTTCTGTTGCCAAATAACGGCTTGCGCTTAATGCTTTCATTATCTAAGGTAATATTTGTGTTGTTTTCGAAATATTTCTCATAAATTTCATCCAAACCGTATTGTTTTTGGCTTACAGCCCGGATGTCCTCTCCCAGTTCAATAATCCTGCGGATGAGTTTTGGGGTGATCTCCCCGGTGGTATTAAATTGCAGCCTGTCTCCGTTTACGTTCATACTATTAATTTCCGGCCAGCCGCTGAAATTACTTTTCAATGCATCAGCATCCTTTGGTAAGCGGGTTAACTGGATAAGGATTTCTATTCCTGTGCTTGCGAAGAGCTCGGAGGAAAGCGTGGGCAGGTCTCCGGTAGCCAGTAACTTTCCCTCGACGAATATCCCTACCCGGTCGCACACCTGCTGAACGTGATGAAGGTGATGAGAGGAAAGCAGTACCGTTAAACCCTGTTCCCGCTGGAGAGATTTTATAAGTTCCAGGAACTCCTTTACCCCGGCCGGGTCGATTCCCAGGGTGGGCTCATCCAGGATGATCAGTTCAGGCGCTTTGATGAGTACTTCTGCCAGTCCCAGCCTTTGTTTCATGCCCCTTGAATAAGTGGAGGCAGGCTTATCTGAAGCTGCCCCTAATCCCACAAGTTCCATCATACCCCTGGCATATTCAGCTATACCTTTTTCAGGCATTGCATTCAGTCTTGCGATATAAAGCAGGTTTTCCAGACCAGTCAGCTGGGGATAAAATCCGAGATTATCCGGCATATAGCCTACCTTTCGTTTTACTTCAATAGGATCCCTGCTGGCATCATGGCCGCAAACGATGGCCGAACCGCTATCGGGTTCAGTGAGGCCTAGCATCATGAGTATACTCGTAGTCTTACCCGCACCGTTTGGGCCTAGCAATCCGAATATTTCGCCACGCTCGATCTGAAGGTTGAGCTTATCAACAGCGATATGCGAACCATAGCTTTTGCACAGGTTCTTTAGATCAATAATAGGTTTCATCTTTCTGGTTTAAGATTTAAAGTTTCCTAAAAAAAGATGGCCTACCTCCGACCGTATTTACGGATGAGTAAATAAACTGCTAAAACCGACAGGGCAATGGTAAGGATACCAATCCAGCCTGAAAGCACAGAGGTTTTGACAAAAATCCTAAAGGCAGCCTGAGCATTGGCATTGTTTCCTCCAAGGCTAAAAGTGGCGCTATAATCACCAGCAATTGTTTTATCCGGTACTTTTAGCGTTGCTTTGATGCCCACCTTCTTCCCCGCATCCAGCCTTTCAATCTGGCTGGGTGAAAAACTCGCTTCCCATCCGCTGGGCAGCTGGGATGATAGGCTCAGTGAGGACAATGGTAAAGTACCGGTATTGGTTACCTCAAGCTCAATATCTTGATGAGATCCGGAGGTAACTTCCTCACTCAGCCTTCCGCTCGGCGTGCCAAGGCTGGCGCCATAGGATCCTTTGACCACAGCCTCCAGCTGTAGCTCGAGCGTTTGAGCAGATGATACGGCTTTGAAAGGAATAATGTATTTCCTTGCCGGAGCATTACTGGGTACAGTGATTTCGATTGCAATCTCCCTGGTTTGGCCGGCAGCTAAATTGACCGAGGTAACCTGGCTTCCATCAACCCGGTAGCTGATCTGCCAGCCTGCGGGCAGCTCTGCCTTGAGTTCATAAATTTGATGGTAAGCCGCTGCGTTATACAGCGAGGCTGAAAAGCGGAAAGGTTCGTTAGTCGCCGATTCGATGTTGATCAGCTTTGCAGTTAGTCCGGGCGCCCCTTTCATGGCTTCTTGTTTCTGCGCATGAAGTGGTACAGCCCCAATAAAAAAAGTTAGTAATAAAAGTGCGCGAAATAGTCCTTTTCGCAAAGTTTCGGGTAATAATTGTGTTGACATGATCTAAACCAAAAATGTTAATGATTGCTCTAAAAAATGTTCTCTGATCTTGTTATCTGATTAGGCTCCAAAACAAAAAAAAGTTGTATTTTTTTCAAAACCATTTAACATTTTTTAACAACTCAGCTTAAAGTACATATTTCATTAGCGGAAATGCATCTGTTTGGGAGCGAGTGGCCGTTATACCACATGCAGGATCATGCATTCAAATTTACCTTCCCTGTGAACAAAACAAACGACCAGCTCGAATTCCCTCTACATGGCAGCAGGCATTATACAAAATGTACCTTTACGGATCCCAATCACATTTGCGCCCGATCATTTACAATCAGAAATCTTACAAACCACCAAACACACAATCAAGTCAGCTTTAGGCCGTTAGCAGATTCATAACCTCAGCTCCAACCCGAAGGCACGCCCACAGCTAATTTCACTAAATTTTAAAGAATTATTTTGAAATGCTGCCCCCGGAAAAAGCAGATTAAAAGACAAAAACGACCTCTCTGCATCGAAATCAAATGTAAGTTCCATAATTCCATTCGCCTTTAACTTCTTTAAAAAACGAATTCCTCCGCCAGGCCCGTAGAAGCTCCGGCTAAGCTTCACCCTTACAAAACTTCCCACGACTTCAGCCCGTAATTTTTCATCCACTTAAAACCGGGCACCAGATGTTTTAAGATTTTCTCTAGGAAAGTGAAAGTAAAACAAGATCCTAACGTCATTTTAAAACGACCTATATCCTATCAATTTTATTACAAACCCACTCCATTTAAGAATAATCTCTAAATTGTACTATCTACTTAACCCATTCCTCATGAAAAACCCTATTTCTTGCATCTTCATAGATGATGAACCTACCGCAATCAATATCCTGACAGAATTCGCCTCCGAAATGCCCCGGCTGAAGATCAACAAAACCTTTACAAACCCGGTGGAGGCACTAAGCGAGATCAGCGGTGAATTAGACAGGCAGCTGATTTTTATGGACATTGACATGCCTGCGATGACAGGCCTCAGGCTGGCTGATAACCTTAGGCACAGTCCCCATAAGATCATCTTCACTACCTCACATGCCGAACACGCCATCGCGGCTTTCAAGGTCAGGGCAAAACACTACCTGCTCAAACCCTTCAATATCGGCGACTTCGCAGAAGTGGTGAACGAAGTGATCAGTGAATACTATGACAGCCAGAGTCTGATAAGGGATGATGAGGAAGCATTCTTCCTGCGCACCAACGGGGAACGTGGCAAGTTAACCAAGGTATTAAAGGAGGAAATCATCTATCTTCAGGGGTCGAACAACCATGTACATATCTATACCCCGAATAAAGACTATTCTGTGTATATGACCATAAAGGAAATGGAAGAACTGCTAAGCGGAAACCAGTATTTCTACCGTGTCCATAAGTCCTACATCATTAACAGCCGCTTTGTTCGGGAGATTAATGGCCACCGGATCGACCTGGGCAAATATCAGGTACTAATGACCCCACAATACAAACAGGCCTTTATGAATCATGTGTCAAAGGGCATCCTGATCTCAAAGCGCATTTAGGCTACCGGGAGCCCTATCCGACTGGGTGGTAATAGTGGTGATAATGGTGATCGTTGTTGTGGTCGGATCACCGGTCTCTGGAACAGTACCACCAAGGGTTCTCTTGCGGAAAACAAATACTGTTTTCCTGCTGGATTTTAGGTCGCTAATTCTTTTCATAGGGGGAAACTAGCCCTATGAAAAACCCAAAAAGATCAACTTACGCCAAGCTGGCAAGAGCCATGGCGAAATGTATTTTTAACCCAAATAATAAAATGAGAAACTGGCTTAAAACCAACCGCTGGCACTTTCTTGGTTGGCTGATCTTCATTATTTATGAGAACCTTGTTGTCGCCTTAACGCTGACTTCGAGGCTGCCGCTGTCAGCCTATCTGTTCCACTATGCCATCAACATCGGACTGTTCTATCTCCATTGGTTGATGCTGCGCAAGTTCCTGTCAGGCCCAAGGAGATGCGCGCTGCTGATTGTTCCGCTGGTTTTAGTGGAACTTATCTGTTATATACTGCTTTCCAAGCTGGGCAGTCACCTGGCGCCGACACCAGCTAAATCAATATCACTAACAGGGCTGGTAAGCAACTGGCGGTTCACCTTTGCAACAATTTGGAGAGGTGTTTATTTCATGCTTTTCTCTACTGCCTATTATTTCTTAACCCGATATAACCTGCAGAAAGATCGGACGGCCGAACTTGAAAGAGAGGCAGCCCTGAAAATAATACACCAGAAGCAGACCCTCATTGAACTTGCCGAAGCCCGCAACGCAAATTTGAAATCGCAGATCAATCCCCATTTTCTTTTCAATACCCTTACCTATATCTACAATAGCACACACAAGACTGAGCCGCGTTCGGCAGAAGCAGTAAGATACCTCACCAAATTGATGCGTTATGCCCTGGAATGTGAACATGGACCTGAATTGATGCCCCTGGAAGACGAGATCAGACAGGTCGAGCATTTGCTACAACTCAGCCGGATCAAGCAGTCCAGGCTGTTTGTAGATTTCACTTATGACAGGCAGGTCGAGGAAACGGCAATCATCCCCCTGATCGTGCTCAGCCTGACCGAAAACATGGTCAAACATGGTAACCTAAGCCTTGAAGAAAATCCAGGTAAAATAATTCTCAGCCTGGAGGGCAATGTACTAAAAATAGAAACGGTGAACCTGCTCAACACCGGACTAAATGATACGGGCTTTCACACCGGGCTTGCCAATATTGAAAAGAGACTATCGCATACTTATGGCGAACAGGCAGAAATTAATTATGGCAGCGATGGCGATTATTTCAGGGTATTGATCAGGATCAGCTTGCTGTGATGAACCCAGGCCTGGATCAGGTTGGGGACTGTTAATAGTTAGTTAAATAAGGGTGACCCCTTTTTAGATAACTCACACAAGTGGTTTAAAAAAAACAATAAAACAGAACGCTGGCCCGGGAGTTACTGTAAACAGCATAATAGCTTTCTGTCAAGGTATTGATAACAGACGGATGAAAGTTGCCGCCTTACTGTTATCCCTGGAACAAGTGTGCTTTTCACCAAAACAGTTCTTCTGGACTTTCTTCTGAAAAGAATGATATACTGTCTAAATTAGAAAGTGCAGGATGTTTAACAACCTGCACTTTATTCAAAAATCCTGGAAAGATTTATACCAACTTAACGTTAACAGCGTTTGGCCCTTTTTTTCCATCCTGAACATCGAAGGTCACTTCGTCATTTTCCCTCACATCATCCTTAAGGCCTGAGATATGTACAAAAAACTCTTTACCGGTACCCTCTTCCACTACAAATCCAAATCCTTTTGATTCATTAAAAAATTTTACTTTACCTGATGCCATAATAACTGTTTTTATTAAAGATGTTTATTATGCAAGTTATTAAATAAGTTGCATAATCCATGCCCCGGTACGCACGGGGCAGAATGCTAAACCCCGGATACTAGTTCCAATGTTTGTGCAAAACTAAAAAGCCAGAATTGCCGTGCCTGCCCCCCCCTGAACTTATTTAGTTCTTAGTTGCAAACAATAAAACACACCGCAGGTTTCCCGGCAGGGTATCCCCAATATCCAAAACCTTAACAAACTAAGCAAACTACTGACAGCTAAATACTTGAACAAAATGAACAGTGACAAATTGCATAAATCATTGTTCCGTTATTATGCCTAAAAGTATATTCTTTTTCATACTCTTCAACCTGGTTTTGTTTGGATGCTACGCACAAACCGGGTGCCGACGTAATAGCAATGGTGAATTGTACCGGTTCCAGATCCTGTTTAGCCAGGATTTTAATTATGATATTCCGTGTTGTAACGTAGCTAACTTTTGCCTGCCAGCGGGAACTACCGGTACCCCATGCACGATCAGGGACCCTATTTTAGGTACTACCTACGCTGGTACATACGGCAGCTATTCAGCGATCAACTGCGACCTGGATGATCACTTGCATGTATTTTTATTTTCCTCTGCCCTTTTTGGTTTCTGGATGCACATTAAAGCAGGGCGGAACAAGCCGCTCATGGCCTAACTGTTGAGCATAAGCAGAGATTTTAAATCCCCAACTGCACCGGATAACCCAGGTTACAAAACCAAAAAAAACGCCACATAAGCCGCCCATAGGGCTTATCTGCTAACACCCTACTTTGTCCACAAAACCTTCCTAGAGACGCTAATTTCGAATAAAATCGAAGCATTAAAGTGCAAATTACTCAAAGTACTTTCATCGATAGGCCAGATTGAATTCCATCACCTGCGAAAAAGCCTTGCACAGTATGAGGAAAAATTTTAGCTGGCGAAAAAAATGGAAAAGCTTTGGTAGCAAGGTTAAATACTGCTGCGAAAATGTAGCAGCAACAAAAGATAAAACAGCTGAAAACCTGTTTAACCTGACCCTGCCGGCAGACATTTATCAAACAGGATCAGATCACACTAATGAATTAATGCGGCGTTGAAAGGTATTAATTACATGCTGTGAATGGAGCGCCTTGTTTTCCTGGCACCATTTCCGATGATGAATGCGAGGATAACCGCTATGGTAATATAGCAGGTATAGCGGATAGGTCCATAATTGCCGCCATGATTGGCAACGGAAATGGCAAGCAATGACCAGATACCCACCAAGGCAAACTCCCGGAGATTCCTGGTGATAACCATAATAATATTAATTAACCCTGCCAGAATGATCATGATGATTGCCCAGTAAGTCTCTGGAATGCCCCATCCATTCCACCCTGTTTTGGTGAGGTAAGCTGAAATGTTTGCGATAAGTGCCACTGTTATCCAGCCCGCATAGACCGCAAAAGGCCAATAGATAAAAACATATTCTTTAAGGGGATGGGCATCGAGTTCCATTCTGGTTCGGATGATGATTACCATCAGGCTGATGAAAAGCAGCACCATCATGATTACTGATATGCCAAGATAATCATTCAGCCAGGCAATCACCCATAACGAATTTGCCAGGCAGGAAAGTATAAATAACCAACCTATTCTGTTTACAATTATTGTCCGGTGAGCTTCCCCCTTGCTAATCAGCGCATAGCAAACAAAACCTAACAGACCAATATAGATCAGGCCCCAGATTGAAAAGGCGTAACCAGCCGGGGTGAAGTTATTATCATATCTGGCTGAAATCTCTTTTATAGTGATTCCGTTGAGTAGTCCCGAGCTAGAGAGATAATTTATAACAATGGTCAGTATCAGCGCAGCAAAGTTTAAAATCAGCAAATATTTTGGTTTCATATGCAGTATGTTGGTATTTGGTGGTACTTTGTATAATAAGTCTGAAATGTCCAAACTGTTTGACTTTTTCACTGAAAATGCAAAAAAAACAGACGATTCGGTTTACAGGCCAGCTATAAAGATTCACTTGATTACAATCTACCAAAAAAAATGCATGTAATTCCTGATCAGTAAATTTGCTCAAGAGTCTCCATTCTGCAGATCCCTGTTGGCGCAGCCTGATTAAAAAAGCCGGTCGCGGAGAGATCTCACAAATAAAACAGCACCCCGATCATAGTAACGGGATGCTGTCTTCATCTTTCTGAAAAATTATGGTTTGCTGGCTTTCAATTGATTTAAGAGGATCCAACGCTATATTACCACATTGATCTGGACATTTATATTTCCCCTTGTCGCTTTAGAATACGGACAGGTTTCATGGGCAGCATAAATAACCATTTTAGCCTCTTCTAAAGTAAGTCCGGGCAGATACACATGCAGCCTGGCCTGAAGGCTGAACCCAGTATTTGCGACTGCAAGGTCCACTTCTGCATCAATAGAGGTGTCTGAAGGAAGGGCAATATGAAGCCCCGGCGCATTATGTTTCATTGCCCCGATAAAAAAAGCCGCCCATCCAGCAGCGAATAACTGTTCGGGATTAGTTCCTTTGTCTTTACTGCCCGGCGAGGCGAGAGCAGTATCCAGTAGCCCATCCTGACTTTTGGCAAAACCCTCACGGCCGCCATCTACGTGTACTTTTCCGGTATATAATACCTTATTGATAACTACATCTTTAGTGTTTAATGATTCGATTACATTTTGATTTTCCATTTGTCTGTGATTTAATTGTGAATAATATGCTTTGATTTCTTTTATCACGTTTCTTAACCTTAATCCAAATCAGTTGGGCTTTGATGGCAAGGCGAGAATGCTTAAGTCAAAATTAACAGGCTGGTTGCAAAATGATCGGTAGAAACCCGCGAACCGGCCAAAATCAGGGATGAAGAATACAATCTGCACGCTCGTTAGGCATTGTTGTTGACCGGTAGGAAATAAATATCATTTTCTCACTCGCCTTCGCAGGCAGCTACAGTAAAACCCTTGGTTTCTGAACTGTCCGGCTCAGTCCAGGTTTTGCCTGTCCCATGCTTCATTCTGTCCGGCTTGGCCGAATATTTATATAACAGGAAAGTGGACATTGATATATTTGGATGGAATAGGCAGATACTGAACCGCAATAGCGCATAAAAACCCAATGTATGAGAAACACTAAATTATTGAAATTTTCAGGCGTTGATTATCTTTAAGGCCAATAAAAAGAAATGACGACAAACTCATTAAGAATCTCACCGGCTATCATCTGGATTAGTTCCATTTTCCTGGGGCTTTTATCTTCAGTCCCTCAAATTGCGGAACATCATTTTCACGCGGCCGAAGCAGCAGTGAATGCCGCCATTACATCCATATTTGCACTTTTGATGTGGTACCTGAATATCCATATGCTTTCGCAAAAGAGCAACAAAGTGGTAAAACAGGGCATTTCCTACCCTAAACTGGTCAAAAGCCTGTTATCCGGAATTGCCGTAATGCTCTGCCTGGCCTGGATCCAGCAGCTCATCCTGTCCCACATCAACTTTGGTCCGGTGATGCTCATGGTGGAGGTTCGGGGAATATTGATCAACCTGATATTTTACATGTTCCTGCACCTGCTGCAACAAAATTACGAAAACCAGCAAGTCAACATGGAACTGGAGAAAATCAGGAATGACAGCCTGGGTGCGCAATATGAACTGCTTAAACAGCAGGTAAATCCGCATTTTCTTTTTAACAGTCTCAATACATTAAAAGCTATGGTAGAGATTGGTGATAAAGATGCGGTTGACTTTATCTTAAAGTTATCCAATTTTTACCGCTATACCCTGGAAAGCCGTAAGCTCGACCTCATCCATGTTTGCGAGGAAATGGAAATACTCAATGCATATCTTTTTCTCCAAAAGGCGCGGTTTGATGGGGGCTTTACCTTTAAATCCGATTTGAATGATGCGGCTTTACAAACACTCATCCCTCCCTTTACCCTACAATTACTCATCGAGAATTGCATCAAACACAATGTCGTTTCCCTGGACAGGCCGCTTCACATCAGCTTATACATACAGGAAAGTCAGATCGTGCTGGAAAACCCGATCCGTTTAAAAATGGCAGACAACAGCTCATTGGGCGTGGGGCTCAAAAATATTGCGTTACGATATCAACATTTACTTCAAAAGCCGATTGAGATCATCAATGATGGCAAGACCTTTACCGTAAAACTCCCCTTAATATATGAACATCATAATCATTGAAGACGAGCTAAAGACAGCAAAATCGCTCGAAAATATAATTTTAGCTTTGAGGCCCAATTCAAAGATAGTAGGCCGGTACCAGAGTATCGAAGGATCGGTAAAAGCACTATCGGAGCAACCGCAGCCAGACCTCATCTTCATGGATATCCAATTGGCCGATGGACTTTGTTTTGAAATTTTCAAGCAGGTTAAAGTCAATAGCCCGATTATTTTCTGCACTGCTTTTGACGAGTACTCACTGGAAGCTTTTAAACAGAACGGGGTTGATTATGTTTTGAAACCATTTTCAAAAACAGATATTGAGGAGGCTTTCTTAAAAGTTGATGGCCTTCAGAATTTCTTCCAGCAAAAGGTAGTTCCTGATCTGGGAAGTTTAATCGATAAATTAAAAACCCCACTGGGAAAGGAAAGTTTTCTGGTTTTTAAAAACCAGAAATACACCACCGTTGCCACCGAAAATATTGCCTTTTTTTATATCAGGAATGAAACGACTACCATTATGTGTTTTGATAAGCAGGAGTTTTCTCTGAGCCAGCCACTGGACCAGATCACCGCACAGGTATCCTCTAAACAGTTCTTCAGGGTCAATCGTCAGTACCTGGTAAATTTTAAAGCCATCAAAGAAATTGAGCATTATTTTTTGAGAAAGCTTTTTGTGAAACTGGTTATCGAAACACCTGACAAGCTACTGATCAATAAGGAAAAAACATCTAACTTCCTTGCCTGGATGGAAGAACGCTAAAACCTACACTCTGGCTTGAGAGAGAATGCTTTGGGCTAATCGGTAATCGAAAAATCCTCTTGCAAAGGTATATAATAATAATAATAAACCCATAAGCCATTACTAACTTATGGGTTTTTAATATGCTAATGAGCTTTATAAACATCGCTGGTACAACGGCAATTATCATCTAAATGCATTTAATAGTGCCCCCGTCTACCCGTATAATCGCACCGCTGATATAATTGGCATATGTGCTGCACAAATAAGCCACAGCACCTGCTATTTCCTCAGGCTCGCCAAACCTGCCTGTATCGTTTGGAATCAGTTCCTGTACTGCTTTGTATTTAATTTCCTGCAGATCAGTTCCCCATCCGAATTTTGGCGCCGCACTGACCAGCCAGTCCTCGACCATTGGGTTAATAATGGCACCCGGAGAAACTACATTTGAGGTAATACCTGTTTCTTTAAGCTGCCTGGCTAGTGAAACCGATAAATTGTGCCTCGCAGCTAAGGTAGCATTATAATGCGGCTGCTCTTTTATGGGTTGGATACCCAGACCGCCGCCAATGTGCACAACCCTTCCCCAACCCAGGGTTTTCATCTGGGGCACCAGGCGTTGAATCATCCGCACATACGACACAACATTATTGTTATACATCTCTGCCCAATCCAGGGTACTGGCATCTCCCCATGATTGGTGTGAGGTGGCCCCAGCATTATTGATCAGGATATCGATTTGTCCATTTTTAAGTGCATTTTCGGCAACCGCGTCAGCACCCTCATCCGTGCTCAGATCACCTATTGCAATATCTGCTGTACCCCCGCTTGAAATAATTTCGTCGCTCACATTTCTTGCGCGCCCTTCATTACGACCGTGAACCACTACACTGGCACCTTCTGCTGCCAACATCTTTACAATGGCCTCTCCAAGCCCCGAACTGGAGCCGGTAACCAGGGCTCTTTTTCCTTTTAATTTTAAATCCATTTCTATTTATTTAATCATTCTATATTCTTTTTGAGGGAGCTTTCCCAAAAGCCTTTTTATAGGCGTAGGAGAAATGCGAAAGATCCAAAAAACCCAGCTCCATGTAGATCTCAGTTGGCCGGGCAAACCTTTGCTCTATCAGATATTTGGCTTCGGTCAGACGTTTTTTTACCAGCCATCTGCCTGGTGTCATGTTGAAGAGCCTTGCAAAATCTCTTTTAAAACCCGACAGGCTACGCCCGGTCAGAAAAGCGAACCTTTCCAGAGGAACATTGTATCGGTAATGTCCGTTCATAAAAGCCTCAAGATCTAATTTCCCAGGGTCGCTAAACTCAAATAGCATGTGCTTTAGAACCGGATTGAGCTCAGCTAAAATCAGTACAAGTTCTTTTGTTTTGAGCGTTAAAATATCATGATCCAATCTGTCATTATCTGCGTAAATATTAAGAGAATTGACAAAACTTTTAAGCATACCATTCGCATCCACTAACTTAACTCCCTCACCTTGGTAATGTCCGTAAACCTTTAAACCGTGTTCGCTTGCCATTTCTTTGAGCGTATACTGGTCGATGTGGATAGCTATAGACCTAAATCCATCAGACTGCGTACTTTTCACAAACCTGGTTAGCTGATTCCGTTTAAAAAAGCGGTAATCCCCTTTTCCGAAAAAGTATTTCCGGTCTCCTACCCATACTTCGTGCGTTCCGCTCATGATATAACTGAAAATATGATCTGAAACGAAGGCTTCTCCTGCTACATTTTTCCCCAGATAGAAATTCCGCAGAAGCTTTGGCGAGTGAAGGGACTTATGATATCCGTTTTGCAGCATCATTTTTGATTTCAATTTAAATCCATCATTGATATTTGATACAAATTTCGATAAAAATAGAATTGCGGGCTTTGTTTAAACGTCCAATCTTATTTGTTTAAAAGTTCAGGTAGACTTTACATCTTTCAGTTAGACGGACACCAAAGTTTCTTAAAAAAAATGGTGGGCTTACCCCACCACTTACCTACACAAACCTAACCCACTCTTCATTTAAAATTTATTCGGAAGACATTAATCAGCCCCGGATAAGCGTCTTTTCTTCTAAATATTCCTCAAGTCCTGAGACACCATTTTCACGGCCAATACCTGAATTTTTATAGCCACCAAAGGGAGCCAGAGGGTCATGTCTCAAGGTATTAATCAGCACCCTGCCCGCCTTAAGCTGAGTAGCAACAACAGCTGCACGGTCTGTGTTCTGTGAACTCACATAGGCCATTAAGCCATACTCGCTATCATTTGCTATCGATATTGCCTGCTCCTCATTCTCATAGGCGATAACAGCGAGTACTGGTCCAAAAATTTCTTCCCTTGCCACTTTCATATTATTATCTACCCCCATGAAGACGGTTGGTTTCACATAAAAACCTTCGTCTAATCCTTCAGGATGGCCTAATCCTCCTACAAGTAATTCTGCTCCCTGCCCAATACCAGAACTAATGAACTCCTGAATACGGTCGTACTGTTTTTTGCTTGCCAGTGGCCCTAATTTATAATCACCAACTAAAGGGCTGCCTACGGTAAATGTTGGGGCTGCCGAAAGAAGGGCTTTCCTCACTTCTTCCAATCGTGAAGCAGGCACCAAAAGCCTGGTTCCTGCGATGCAGGCCTGCCCGTTATTCATAAAGGCCGCCTGAAGGGCCATTGGAATTGCAGTTTCCAGATTAGCATCTTCGAGTATCAGGTTAGCTGATTTCCCACCCAGTTCAAGGGTTACCCTTTTCATGGTATTTAACGCCTGAGTAGCCAGAATTTTCCCCACCACGGTAGATCCTGTAAACGAAACCTTGGTAACTGCAGTACTTTCCATAATAGCTGCGGCAATTACCTCTCCACGGCCGTTAACCATATTAACTACCCCTGCAGGTATTCCTGCTGCGTGGAAGCATTCCATCATAATCTCAGCCTGCCACGAGCCAAACTCACTGGGTTTAAGTACCATAGTACAGCCAGCAGCCAATGCTGCCGAAACCTTTACGGCAATTGCTCCTGCCGTAGCATTCCATGGGGTGAACAGGGCGGCAACGCCTACAGGTTCCATGATCACAATTGATTCGTTAACCTGTTTGCTGAAGGGATAATTATGGATTACTTTAATCTGATCGGTGAAGGTGGTGGCTGCGATAAGATTTGCCCATTTGGCACGTTCTCTGGGGGCACCATATTCATGGGTTGTGGCCTCTATCAAATCGTCGATCCTCTTCAAAATCTCATCATGAATCCTTTGCATAAGGGCCGAGCGTTCTTCAATAGTGCTACGGCTATAACTTGCCAATGCATCTGAAGCTGCATTAATCGCTAGCATTGTGTCGCGGTGGTCAGCATACCTGATCTGTGCGATTACTTTTCCATTTAACGGACTGATGATCTCAGCCATTTCAGTTCCGGCCGGTTCCACGAACCTTCCGTTGATATAAGTACTTTTGATGTGTTTCATTTTCTGATTATTATTTTACAAATTTCCCTTGTTTTGAGTAGTCCCGCTTTGCCAAAAAGCTCAAATTATATTGTTTAAAGGCTCGCGTATATTAACTTTTAGTTTCCCTGCGGCAAGCTCAAGGAAAAACCGCAGCGGGCTGATTGGTTATTAAATTTATCCTTCCGTTGCGTTCTGGCGCTTCCGCTCCTTTTGGATAGGTATGCCCGGCCTTGAATAGATATTCTAAATGTATCTGTTGTTGATTCTTGCCTTGCACCTTGAGTGTTTCTATCGAATACAGATCACCATTCATGTTTGTCCCGTACCATCCGGGCATCTCCTTTTGCTTCCAGGTAACCAGCGTATATTCAGCACCGGCCAGTGCTTTTGGCGAATGGTTTCCAGCGGCTTTAATGGCTATCTCATTGCCATATATTACAGAGATAGTACCTTTTTTTGAATCTATAAGCGAGCTGATCAGCCTTTGCCCCTTTGCATCAAAAAGGTATTCAGGTGCCAAAGTTGCGTACCTTGTTTGCTGGCAAGAGGCAAAGAGCAGGGTAAGGGACAACACGTAAATAAATCTATTATTCATGGTTTCTTAGATCTGGAATCTGGTTTAACTACTTATTTTTTGTCGGGATATTAAACACAAAATCATTTTCAGGTACCAGTAAACGGTGGCAGTTGATGCAGGTTCTATCAAATAAGGACGTTTTACCATAAGCCTTTAGTCCAAACCCATCAAATTTCGCAAATCCCCAGCCTTCCGTCTGCTGGTATTTTTTGCCGTCCTTAACCATAAACTGCACATTTTGGAAGTTGCCGGGCCTAACAATTCCTTCAGCGTCCGGTTTCTGTTTTCCCCAGACTGCCTTTACTATTTTGGCCCCGTCCGGAAATGGTATTGTACCGGATTTTATAGCTTTAACCATAATATCGTTTGCATAGACCACGCGCATACTGCCTCCATCATACTTATCGGTAATGCTGATAATTTTCCAGTTTTTATAGTCCGAAGAATAAGCAACACCATTCAGGGAAGCAGTTATTTGAGCATCATGGTCCGCAGTCTGCATAGAAGTGTTCCCGGCTGGCGTGGTAATTTTTGCGGTATCTATTTTATGTCTTCCCGGAAGGGTATTGACATAACCTTTCAGGATACTCAGTTCGACCGGTCAACAGGGTTTCACGATGAACATAGCTGTAACTTTTAAGTGGCATTTTACCTTGCTGTACGGCATTAAGCATTTCCCAAAGCAAAAGCTCCTGTACTGCAGGGGGATTATCGCCCCATTGAGAAAAATTGAACCTTGCCCTGCCCTCTTTAACATCTTTTGCCACGAGATAAGAAACTGGCGCAATTTTATCATACCAGGCCAGTTTGGTTTCATTGGAATGACAGTCGTAACAGGAACGCTTTAAGATCAGGCTGACATCTTCAGGCAGCGAAATCGCTGTGGTAACTGGTGGGTTATGGACTACTGGAGCGTTTATCTGCAACATTGCAAAAACAGCAACTGCTATGCAGATAACGATCATAAATTTCTGGTAGCGGAACAGGCGGTTACTTTTCATTGTTTATCGTTTAAAGAGGTTAGCTGCACCGGCTTAAAGTAGCCAGAACGGGTACAAAATTAATTACTTGGCCAGATTAGCCACTTCCATAATTGCATCTGCGAAAGCCTGCGGTGCTTCCTGAGGAAGATCGTGGCCAACCCCTCCTGTAATGTTATGATGTACATATTTTCCTGTAAATTTTCCGGCATATTGACTAGGATCAGGATGTGGTGCACCATTGGCGTCTCCCTCCAGGGTAACTGTCGGGACGGTAATAGATGGGGCCAGTGCAAGTTTCTTTTCCAGCTCATTATATTTGGCCTCACCTTTGGTCAAACCCAGTCTCCAGCGGTAGTTATCGATAACCACAGCAGCATGATCAGGATTAATGAAACCTTTGGCAGACTGCTCATAAATGGCATCGCTGAAATTCCATTTCGGAGAAGCCAGCTGCCAGATCAATTTATTGAAATCATGTGTATTTGCAGCATATCCTGCAGCCCCGCGCTCGGTAGCAAAATAAAACTGGTACCACCAGGCCAATTCGGCTCTCGGAGGAAGTGGAGCTTCGTTTCCGGCCTGACTACCGATTAGATAACCACTTACCGAAACCAACCCCTTTACCCTTTGCGGATAAAGGGCAGCAATGATATCAGCGGTTCGGGCTCCCCAGTCGTAACCCCCAAGGATTGCTTTTTTGATTTTTAGTGCATCCATGAACGCAATAATGTCCAGTGCTACGGCAGACTGTTGTCCATTACGTGGAGTGGAGGCGGATAAAAAACGGGTAGATCCGTAACCGCGCAGATAGGGAACCAGAACACGGTATCCTTTAGCTGCAAGGATTCCGCTTACCTCCTGGTAACTGGAGATATCATACGGCCAGCCATGAAGCAGGATAACGGGCTCGCCATCAGGCGGCCCAACCTCAGCATAGCCCACATCAAGCAGGCCTGCCCGGATATGTTTTAATTCCCCAAAAGTTGAGGCTACTGGTACCTTTACACTATTGGTAAGCGCATAGATTGGCGTGGCAGCATTAGCTATGCCAAAAATAAGCAGCTGCAATGCTGCTAGAATGATCGTTAATTTTGAAATTAAAGAAGAGTGCTTTGTGATTGAATAAACTGCCATAAGAGTTAGATATTATATGATTTAAGGTGTAATTTCTCTGTCCAACTGAACTGATAGTATAAAATTACGCAGGTTGGAAGACCTTAACCACCAGAAAACAGGTGAAATGGACAAAACGGTAAGTTATCCAGGCAAACTGCCTGCTGACCCTGCGCTATCACTCTTCAAATGAGATATTATTTTGATTGGCAGCAGACTATTAATGGGTAAATACCAATTTAATGATGATCTATGCAGGTTTGCTAAAACAGATCAGCCAATTATCTTTATGTCTACTTCGGGGATCTATTTGCCCATTTCAAGTTTTTTTTGCTGATTTTTTCTCCCTTCAGCTTTCATTTTTGTGCTAAACTTAAAAAAAGAGATATTATGAAACTTACATCAACAAAGACAATTTATTGGATTGGAGCAGCATTAACATCGTTATGGTTTGGAACAAGCGGAATATGCGAATTGACAAAAAACAAACTGGTATGGGACATTACCCTTCAGTTAGGATATCCACCATATTTCATTTATGTACTGGGCGTAGCCAAACTGGCAGGAATTGTTGTTCTTCTGATTCCCAACCGGCTGCTTAGGCTTAAAGAGTGGGTATTTGCAGGAATCTTCTTCGACATCATTTTTGCATTCTTTTCTAAGCTAATTGTTATCGGCCTACCAGAAACCATTGATGCGATTGTGGCCTTCCTTATCGTAGCTACAACCTATCTGATGTTCCGCAGGATCCATGCAGTAAGTTACTCGATAGTGAAAGAAGAAAGCCGCCCGGTTTACCTATAATACTATATCCTACCACAACAAAAAACCTAAAGCCAGAAGAGTTTAATTTACTCTTCTGGCTTTTGCATTATGGGCAAAAAAAACACACAATGATGTATGAAATACCTTCCAATCCTGGTGATTGTCCACTTATCTATTCCGGCAATACGAGGATTGCGCTGAGATACTTGAATTTGGTAGCTAACGGATGCGAATCTCCTCAGCACTTTTGCAACCGATGCCACCGTGCCATGACTGGGTTTATAGCGGCAGGAATGATGAAAATAATTCCCTAAAAGAACTCCAGCTCATGCTATCAAACCCCTAAAGATGTATTCGAAAAGCTGCTGCATTTATTTCAGGGAATCGAATAACAATCCAAAAAAACTGAAAGAAATTATTGCCATCTGCCAGTTTTTATCTTCACCAGCCCGAACTTGCAAAAACAATTTTCGATGGAATAGAATTCAATGATGTTGTAAATGTAGATTAAAATCTATACGCTTTTTATGAAAACCTGCTTGACAAACTGCCACTCATATTGTACCTGTACTGCAATGCCGTTTTCCTCAGCATTACCGTAAGTAAAAGAATGAGGTGAATGCGAGTGTCAAAACAGTGGTATTTGAATTTTTTAATTTATCTAATTGATATTTAAAGAGTTGATGCTAAAAGGCGCCAGATTCATTGTAATTCACAAATGGCCTATACATATCCTTGGGTGATAAAACCTTCCAGGGCATCCATAAGCCATCAATCAGTTTTATAAAAGCGATGAGCAACGCAAATCATGCGCGCTCATTTCCTGTAAATGCGCTATTTATGCGCTGCAGCATTAATGATTACTTTTGCAACCGCTTCTGGTTGAGAGGCAAAGATGACATGGCTGCCTTTTACCTCTGTAATTTTGGTATTTGAACGTTTATACATATTGCGTTCGGTATCAGGATTGATGCTTTTATCTTCTGTTGCTACAATTCCATAACTGGGTTTGATTCTCCAGGCAGCTTCGGCTACAGGAGTGGCGAAACTCTCTCCATAGATAGGTTGCTGTGAGGCAAACATAAAATCTGTTTCAGCTTTGCTTAGGTCAGCTGCGAAACCAGCATGAAATTTCTCTTTTCGGTAATATACAAACCCCCTATCATCAGGAGGAAGGATGCCGAATTCAGGCGCATCAGGAAGCGCTTTTGCCCATTTGAGGGTATTTTCTCCTTTATCTGGCTGATATGCTGCAACATAAACCAGAGCTGCTACCTTGGGGTGTGTACCTGCTTCCGTAATCACTACCCCACCCCACGAATGGCCTACGAGCACCGTTGGGCCGTCCTGTTTATCAAGAATCCTTTTGGTAGCCTCCACATCGTCTCTGAGTCCGGTTAGCGGATTTTGTACAACGGTAACGTGATACCCTTTTTTGGAGAGAATATTATATACCCCTTTCCAGCCTGAGCCATCGGCAAAAGCGCCATGTACAACCACTATATTTTTAATTTGCCCGGTTTGCGCGATACTTTTTTTCGACAATAACAGCATGCTGCCGATTAAGACCATAACGGCCAGAACAGCCTTGATCATTCTTTGATTTAGATTAAATTGGATTTTCATTTTATTATCTATTTTAAGTTTTGGATTTATTGACACGCCGTCTTAGGAGTGTTTGCCTGGCAAATGCTTCTGATCCCATCAGGGTGAACAGGCAGAGGCCATAGCCTTAAGGTATGGATTGTTGTTCATGAGATTTCCCGGACAGGATTCAACCATCCTATCCGGATAAACCTTGCTTTAAACGCCTTAATATGCTATCTTAAAGATCTGAAAGCCTTTCTAAGTTCCTCTGCCAAAAGCTGGGGCTCCTCCCAGGCAGCAAAGTGGCCGCCTCGATCTACCTCGTTGAAGTAGATCAGGTTATGGTAATTGCGCTGCGCCCAGCTTTTAGGTGCCCTATATATCTCGCCCGGAAAAACTGTAACAGCTACAGGCGTTGAAAGATCGATGGCATTGAAGTTGTTTGAATGGTCTTCCCAATAGATTCTGGCCGAAGAGGTGGAAGTATTAGTTAGCCAGTATAGGGAGATATCATCCAGCATTTCGTCTCTGGTCAGTGATTTTTCAGGGTTTCCACCAGAAAAGGTCCAACCGATGAATTCATCATAAATCCATGCTGCCTGACCTACTGGAGTATCAGATAGCGAGTATCCCAAAGTCTGTGGACGGGTTACCATCATTCCTGAATACCCTGTACTGTTTTTATAAAAGGCATCCAGGGTTTGATATGCAAGTTTCTCTTTGGCCGAAAGCCCGGCAGGTGCTCTCTCCCCATTGGTCAATGCCCTTGCGATTTCGGCAGGGACAGTTGCCGGCATGTTAACATGGATACCCATCAGGCCTTTTACATGCTGAATGGCCATGCGCTGAGAAATTACCGAACCGCAGTCACCGCCTTGGGAAACATACTTTTTGTAGCCCAATCTTTCCATCAGTTCTGCCCAGGCAAGCCCAATATGATCTGAACCCCAACCTTTTACTGTTGGCTTACCGGAAAATCCAAAACCAGGGATGGAAGGAATAACCAGATCAAAGGCATCTTCGGCCTTGCCACCGTAAGCGGTCGGATCGGTTAGCGGTCCAATGATTTTTAATAGTTCAAATACAGAACCCGGCCAACCATGGGTCATGATCATAGGCATGGCGTTCGGGTGCTTTGAGCGGACGTGGATGAAGTGGATGTCCACCCCATCGATAGTGGTAATAAACTGGGGATAGGCATTTAGCTTCGCTTCCGCTTTTCTCCAATCATAACCGTTACCCCAGTAGTTCATCAGGTCCCGGAATTTTTCAAGTTTTACCCCTTGCGACTGATCGGTTACTGTTTCTTTATCCGGAAAGCGGGTAGCGGAAATCCGCTGGCGCATATCATCAATGGCTTGCTGAGGAACGTTAACGTGAAATGGCCGGATTAATTTATCGTTACCGGGCTGCGGTCCTGTTGTGATGGCGGTTTGCGCAAAACCGCTCAAAGCGCCAACAACAAACGCACAGGTGATAATCGTTCTGATAAGTGTTTTAAAGCTTGTGTTCATAATTTAAGATGTTATATGTTCTTTTGATTAATTATGGTCCAAAAATATCCCCGCAGGCGACAGGATGAAATGATTGATTAGATGAGGTGGACTATTCCGTATTTCGGACAGTCATTTCTGGCGATGAAACTTTCTTAATCGAAACCGGGAATAAAACAATTCGTGATTTGTCCCCCCATATGACCTTCCAACTCCGGTAATGCTAGTCCTGGATTTTATCGGAATTTCTAAGGTTTTTTTTCTTGTCTCTTATCTTTGTTAAAACCATCTCACACTGCTGGGGATTTTTTTCAAAGGGTGGAGTAAATAAAAAAAGGGCTGATAAAATGGCAGCTAGCCCAGCGAAAATACCGCGCAACTTTTTGTGCCTGAAATTTTCCATATCGTAACAGCTTATAAATGTTTACTGGTTTACTTGCGCAGTGTCCACAGCTGTTATCCTTCCGGTTTTCCTATTTTGAATTATACCGATGACTTCCCATTTTTCCATATTATTTTCCAATGGAATATAAAACTCCCTTGAACCTGATGAGGATTGCTTTAAAGATACGCTCTGCAAATTGCGGACGATCTGGATATGGGAAAACCTAAGGCCAGCATTTTCGCCCCTTAGTACATTGGAACTGCCATTTTTTTGAATAAGGCCGAGTATCAAGTCATCTTGATCACCGGTGTTCCCTGAAAGGTAATCAACTTTGATCTGCTTACCGGTTTTATGAACACTAACAGACAATATTCCTTGATGTTTGATAGATAATTGGCTGGCTATTGCACTGCGCACAGCCTTTTCATCAGATCCGATAAATTCTGCCGTGCCATTTACCACGAGCTGAGGAGTGTAAACCTGGGAATTTAACCAAGTGCTATATTCTTGCTGCCTTCTCGTGTTCTCACGGCTCCCAAATGCATCTTTCCAGCCCAGGTGATCAAAATAATCAACGTGATAGTTCAAAACATAAATTGGTTTTCCTGCTGATTCTTTCCCTAATTTTTCCAAAAGCTGTTCAGCGGGCGGACAACTGTTGCATCCCTCGGAGGTGAAGAGCTCCAGAACAGCAAAGCTCTTGCCCTCTGCTACGCCGGTGGCCGTGTTTTTCTTATCCGGTTCCTGGCAGATAAATGCTGATATTCCGATTATAGAAACTAAAAGCGCGCATGCTATTGCAATTTTTTTCAGTGTTTTCATATACTTATTTTTTCTTCAAAAATACGGGCCACAAAAAACCTATTCAACAATATCCGTCCCAAGCAGGCCAATTGAGGGGTGACCCCGACGATTTGCAGGATAGGCTGGATAGAGAAACCCAATGATAGCGAAAATGACATGGTAATTAAGAAAAGGGGCGGCATTTATACTACCGGAAAAATCATTTCGGCGATGAAAGGCATTTAAGCTAAAGGCTAAAAGATAAGGTTCTTTCATTGCCTTTACACCAAAGCGACTAATTTTTAATTGCCGCTGTACTACTTTGGGGTGCGGATAGTCGAGATGGACAGCATAACCTTCTAAGCAAAAAATCGAACCTATAAGCGTACTGATCCAGGAAAAGTAGAACAATATCTTTTATTTAACAATTTTGTTAAACAAAATTGAATAATATAATTTACCTTTGCCTTTACCAAGAATATGGAGAAGCAATTATATGAGTTTGATAATAAAATCCCTTTCTTATATACATCCTGATAACCAACAGCTCTTTTTGGATCTCAACCTAACGATAAACAAAGGTGAGAAAGCTGCACTGGTGGGAATCAATGGCGCAGGAAAATCTACGCTGCTGCAGATGATCGCGGGTAGGATCATTCCAAGCTCGGGAGAGATTTCCTATCACGAAAAGCCATGGTACATGCCCCAGCACCTGGGCGAGTATGATCAGCTCAGCATTGCCGGTGCCCTTAAAGTAGATAAGAAATTAGCGGCATTACAGGCTATACTTGATGGTAGCGCAGAGGTGGATCATTTTTCAGTGTTGGATGATGATTGGGAAATTGAGAAAAAAGTGGAAGCTGCTCTCCACAAGTGGGGACTGGAAAATTTTGGTCTTGAAGAACAGCTGGGTAACTTAAGCGGAGGGCAGAAAACGAAAGTATTTTTGGCTGCTTTGGATCTTCATGACCCGGAACTTATCCTGTTGGATGAGCCCTCCAACCACCTTGATGCCAGGGCCAGAAAAAAACTTTATAGTTTTATCCTACAGAGTAAAGCCACTGTTCTACTTGTGAGCCACGACAGACATCTTCTAAATCTGATGAACAAGACACTGGAGCTCAGCAAGAAAGGCATAGAGGTTTTCGGTGGAAATTTTGAGTTCTACCAGCAGCAGAAAGAAGATAAAGTAAACGCGCTTCAGGCCCAGCTTAATGAGCAGGCCAAAACGTTAAAACAAACGGAAAAAAGGGCCCGTGAGGTAGCCTACAAGAGACAGCAGCAAGAATCCAGGGGCAGATCAGCCGGACAGGGGAATTCAATGCCAAGAATTATTGCCGGGGGCCTGAAAAGTAAATCAGAACGAAGTACAGCCAAAGTTATCGATGCACAACATGATAAAATATCCAGTCTTGCGGAAACCATGCGGGAAACCAGATCACAGATCCTACAGTATCAGGTGCTTAAGATCAATATCGGATCATCCGGTATGCATCCCGGGAAAGTTCTTGTTGAAGCTGAAAACCTCAACTTTGCCTACCGTTCAAACCGGTTATGGACCAAATTACACTTTCAGATACGTTCAGCAGACCGTGTACAGATAGAGGGTGAAAACGGAACTGGCAAAACTACACTGCTGAAAATCATTACAGCCAATCTGGAACCACTCGAGGGAAATTTTAGCCGGGCGGATTTTTCTTATCTTTACCTCGACCAGGATTATTCCATGGTTGACCCGGAACTTACCATATATGAGCAGGTACAGCAATATAATACCAGAGGGCTGGAAGAACATGAACTGAAGGCGACACTAATTTATTCACAGTTCGATGCAGCATCTTTTGATAGGAAATGTGACGGATTAAGCGGTGGGGAGAAAATGAAGCTTTCTTTATGCTGCCTTTCGGTAGGCAATCAGGCACCCGATGTGCTGATTCTGGATGAGCCGACAAATAATCTTGATGTACAAAGCCTGGAGATTCTTACCGCCGCGGTCCGGGATTTCGAAGGCACATTATTGGTGATCTCACATGATGAGTACTTCACCGCAGAGATAGGTATAAATAAAAAAATTATATTAGGTTAGAAAATTTCATAGCAAACAATGCCACTTAAAAATACCGGTACCGAAACGCTGATCAAAGAGACTGCAAAAAGACTATTTTTTGCTGAAGGGAAACTTCATGCCACTACCCAAGAGATAGCAGATGCTGCAGGTGTCAACAGAACATCCCTTCACTATTATTTCCGTTCAAGAGACTTGTTACTGGAAGCTGTTTTCAAAGAAGCCATGCAGGCACTCAGCGGGCGTATGAATGAATGCATGGCAGCTGAAAAACCGTTCAGGCAAAAAATCGAGGATCTTATCGAAGTATTTTTGAAAGATATGACGGCCTTTCCCTATCAGGAAACTTTTCTGGTGACCGAAATCAACACACTTGGCAAAGAACTGATAGAAAATATAAAAGCCGAACCGATCAATAATTTTTTAACGGAAGTTAAAGAAGAAATGCACAATGGCACACTGGAGAAAATAGAACCCATACATTTTCTGATGAACCTGTTCTCGCTGCTATCCTATCCTTTGATAATGGCTCCGCTTTACCGTCAGCTGTTCCAGATCAGCGAAAAAAAATTTTCTGAACTCATCGGTCAGCGTAAGGAAATAATCTTAAAAATGCTCTTTACAGAATGAAGAATGTCAAACAATTAAGAGCGAACAAAAAAGGAATCAGAAGGATACCGTTATTTAGCTCTACCCTTCTTTGAATTTCCTCCGTCATCAACCTGATTTCAATTATGTATTTTTAACTGGTTTCAAGGTATTTTCCTGAGCCAGTGGTTATGCTGATCCGGGATTTAGGATCAGCCTATGGACTAAGCGTTCATAACATCTACAGCAGGCCAGTTCAACCAAAATAATAAACGGACTCAGGCAGCCAGCTATCCCGGGAAACAATATAGTACTCGAAGCTTATGATCAATGCCCCCTATTGGCTACTGATCTTATCCCCCAGACTTGTCACACTTATTTTTTAAAGACGATTCCGCTCGAGCGAAATTGGATTGAGCGGCCAAATCGGCCTGGTCAACAAGAATATGACCGGTTAAAGAAATCCTTAAATCAGAAGCCCCTGGAAGAATACAATCAAAATAGCCACAGGATTTTGTCCTATGGCTATTTTTTTCATCGTCTGTAGCCTCAAACTTATACCTATTTAGCTAAAAAGGCATTGACAGCGGGAACAAACTGTTCATAGTTCTGGGTAAATGCAGAGTGTCCCGCATCTGGATAAATAATTAGTTTCGCATTGGGAAAGCTTTGCGACATATTGATCGAATTGATTACAGGTACGGGAATATCATTTTCTCCCTGTGCAATCAATACCGGCTGGGTAACTGTTTTAAGTTCCTCCAACGCATTAGGATAGGGCTGGGCCCAACCTAATACGGCAGTCAGCTCTGCTAGACTTGCTTGCTGGGTAAGTGGCACATCCCTGTTCACTGTACGTTTTTGAACCCTGCCCCAGGAGGCTTTACCGGCGGCCTGGCTTGCAGCGGAAGAAGTAAAAGCAAACTTTAAAAAACTGTCTTCCGGGCTCAGGCCGGCAGCAGCAGCCAACAGGTTAGGGAGATTAGAAAGTCCCTGACTTCCTTTAGGACCTGTGCCTGTCAGGATAATTTTATTTACTAGGTCTGGTTCAGTAAGTACAATCTGTTGAGTAATAAAACTTCCCATCGAGAAGCCCATTAAGTTAACCTTTGTCAATCCGAGCGCTTTAATGAAGGAAACTGCGCTTTGCGCCATACCCGCAATGTTATCTGGCGTTTTTCCGGTGGTTGCCCCAACCCCCTGAATGTCGAAAATAATAACTCTGTTTTTTTGTGCAAGGCCATTTGTAACCGCAGGGTCCCAGTCATCCATTGATCCACCAAGAGCGGATATCATGATAAGTGGCATTCCCTCCCTATCACCCAATATCCTGTAGGCATACCGAACATCTCCTGAGGTGACAAACTGTGTCACCGCGGTCTGATGATAATCCTTCTGAACCGGATCGGGTATTGATAGATGCTCATCATTCTTTTTGCAAGATGCCAGGCTTATTCCCATGCTGAGCACAAGGCAGACTAATTTCATTGATTGAAATTTAAAATTGATTTTCATAGAATTTTCTTTTTTATTGATATCCCGAAAGTAAGAAGGAGCAGAAAGTATTTTAACTACTTATAGAGTGAAACAGACAAATCTATCTTTGATTAAGACAAAAAGAGACTTCGTTTATCATCCGAAAATTGCATGGTCTTTTGACCCCAGAGGACAGCTGTTTATGAAAGGAAAAAATCCCCTGGCAAGCGCAATTGTGTATAACCCGGAGTAATCATTTTTTGCTGTTTTTCGACAGATAATTTAGCTTGAGAGCTTAAAAAAAACTGTAAAGCTCGAAGGGATAGATGGCAAATAATCTGAAGAAGGTAAAATTGTTGAACCGCCAACGCAACCAGTATTATAGTTTACGGGTACCGATAGTGCTAGGTAGGGAAATTTCTTTGAAATTCGGCTCACTACTTGAAAGCTGAGGTCAGCAGTAAAGCGAATGCTCCATTTCTTGATGACCTTAAGGCCCTAAGTTATTTATAGAGCCTAAACTGAAAAAAACCTGTGCTGGTGATCCGTTATAAAGAGTTACTGCCAATTATCGCTTTTTACAGGGACGAACCAAGCCCAGACATGCTATGAAGCACATTATTTGAAAGTGGGTAAATGACCCCAGGAGATTTATAACACTTCCGCTCCTGATTCCCTTGCGATTCAGGTTGCAGGTATTAAGATGGGGCATTTGATTTAGCAATGTATTGTATCATTGTATTACTTAGTAAATAATAGATGTGTTATGGCCTTGCCAAAACGGCGCTAAAAATAAGGGTTAAACAGCTAACAGCCCGCCGTTCTGACTTGGACAATCTGCTTATTATTTATGGGGACTGTGAATGCGGTTTTTCTTGTCGTACCGGGAGATTTACGTTGTTCGCACAAGTAATCTGATTTGCTTTTTGATATAAACCAGTGATACATCGTTTATAGAAGTCCTGACAAAATCAACGATTGGAAACTAGTGGAATCTCTAAAAAAGATGGCTTGCAACACTATTCCTTTTCACAGTGTTGCCTGAGCTGTTTGGGCCCTTGTGGCCATATATAGGAAGTGGTCTGCTTTTTCCAGCCCAGGGATTTATAAAACCCGTCAGCTCCGGGGGCGGCACTTAGGTTGACAAAATGGTAATTTTTCAACTCACTGTTCAGCGCCATTACAAGGTAGCTGCCTAGTCCCTTTCCCTGGTAGGCCGGGTCTACGACAACATCGGCTAGCATAGCATAATACCGACCGTCCCCTACAATTCTACCAAATGCAATAATCATGTCCCCATCATAAATAAAAAGCGTGGAAGTACTCATCTTAAAAGCTTTTTCTATCTCCTGTGCGACGCGGTATTTCCAGTTAATTTTCTTAAAGAGTTCAAGTACACGCTGCCAGTCGATTCCGGTCAAATCCGGATTTAGCTGATAATGATACGAGGGATTTTTTTCCGGTAAAGTCATTTAAAAATTCAGTATAGCGTGAATAAAAAAATAAAATTATAATGATGGTTTTAATTGGTTTTAAGTAATTAACCGTTGAAAGTTCTCACCCCAAACCTAACAGCATAAAGCAACTGTGGGATAAAGTTTTACAGGTTCTGCTACCCGGTCACCATGCATGACTGCGGCCATTAGCCCAAGAATAAATATGGCAAATACCAGGCAGATTAACAGCCACTCAAAAGAATCCAGTTTTATCATCACCCTATAACAACCATAATAAATGAGTTAAAGTTTTGTGCAATTACCCGCCCGTTGAGCCCTGCAAGAACAGCAAGACCTATAACATCAGCTTATAATGAGATTTATTTTCAGGAAAGCAAACAAAATATTATTTTTTTTCGCGCCATAGGTCGGCCTAAAAGAAAAATAGCATCGGGTTTATTAACGTGAGCAATTATAACCATGTCAGCCATGTTACCACTATAGACCTGCCATGCATCTTAGGTGCTCAGAAATTAAGCAAGAATGAAATTTAACCCGAAAACTTTCCGGTTTGCGAAGATAATCCTGACTAGTAGGTATAAAGATTAAACTACACCGGAATCGCTAAAACAGGATTAATAGCCCCTATTAGTTAAAGGAATTTCTAAACTCCAGGGGAGAAACATTGGTTTTAGTTTTAAATAGTTTACTAAAGGATTGCGGGTGTTCAAAGCCCAGCTCATAAGCTATTTCACTTATAGGCAGCTCAGTGGTTGTCAATCTTTCTTTTGCTCTTTCAATAAGCTTTTCGTGAATATACTGCTTTGCATTTTTCCCGATTAGTGAACGCAGCATATCACTTAAGTAACCCGGCGAGATATGCAGCTGTTCAGAAAGGTATTGTACGGTGGGGAGCCCGATATTGAGGGATTTTTCACTAATGAGATAACGATCCAGAATGGTTTCTAACCTTTGTAGTATATCATGATTGACTACTTTACGGGTAATAAACTGACGCTTATAAAACCGGTTCACATAACTGAGCATCAATTCTATCTGCGCAATAACAACCTCCTGACTGAACTCATCGACACCGCTGTTCAGCTCCTGTTCCATAATCTGGTAAATGGAAAGAATGATTTGCTTTTCCTTGTCCGATAAATGTAGCGCTTCGTTGGATGAATAAGAAAAATATCCATATTGCCTGATCTTTGTTGCCAAAGGATGACCCAACAAAAAATCGGGATGAATGAGTAATATATAACAATAGGTATTACTATTATAGTCCGTACTCCCTACCAGCTGATTGGGGGCCAAAAACAACATACTCCCCTCATCAAAGTCGTAGTAATCCTGCCCATACTTCAGCCTGCCACTATTTTTTGTGATGAAAGTAATTTTGTAGAAATTTACCACATCATAAATCGGCGCCATGTCGGTGTTAAACGGATTGTGCTCATTAAAATGTACCAGGCTAATGAGCGGATGCTGTGGCGCAGGCAGGCCAAATGCCTGGTGGCTTTCTGATATGGATATAAAGCGTATCAGCTTATCTTCTTTACTTTTCATTACTTAAATTTAATAAAACCTGTGACAATCAGCTTATCACAGGCCTGAAAATAAACCATTTTTACCAGGGAAGGATATTGTCCGCCCCGCTGAAGCCGGCCGGGCCTGTAAAACTGCCAGTCGGCAGATCTTCCGATAAAACCACCCTTACCGGTTCGATAGATCCTTCCTCTACGGTATCTGTTCCCTGAAAATTATTAAGGGCTGTCGCTGTGAAGCCGGGACTGACAAGGTGTACTTTGATATTGGTGTCCTGCAGGTCAATCGCAAGGGAGAGAAAAATCCCGTTAAGCGCTGTCTTCGATGCGCCATAAGCTGCATCGAAGGCTGAACGGTAAGGATTTTGGGGATTTGAATTGATTGTCAGTGAGCCCAATGCACTCGATACGGTTACAATCCTGGCAGCACGAGCATTGTGAAGTAAGGGCAAAAAGGCCTGTGTAAGGGCCAGCGTACTGAATACATTTGTTTCCCATACAGCCTTTAATTCGTTAATAGCAACGATGCTTGCCCGTTGTGATCCTAATACTTCTTCCATTGTCCTTCCTGATTTGCCAGCATGCGAGATTGCGGCATTATTGACCAATAAACTCAGGTATCCGGATTCAGTTCCCACTGTTTTTACTGCTGCCGCAATAGATTCTTGATCTGTGATATCAAGTTGGATGGCCCTTGCATTATCACCGATTTGCGAAGCCGCAGTTTCACCCTTAAGAAAGTCCCGGGAACCCAGGTAAACCAGATACCCATTATCGGCAAGGGCTTTGGCGATTTGAAATCCTACCCCAGTATTAGCACCGGAAACCAGTGCAGTTTTTTGTTCCTTTGATTGCATAACTGTAAGTTGATTAAATTATAAAGCAAAGATGGACATCAAAATAATTGGGCACGTATCCAAATCAAGAACTTTTGTAGCCATATTGAGGAAAATGATTTTTGTGCAGGATAATTTTCTCAGCAAGGCAAAAATGCACCTCAAGGCTTCTTTCAAGAGTTGATTGGTATACCTGATAATATCCAAAGTAAGCATACCGTTAAGGGAAAAACTGCGGGTTCTGGTATCATGGAAATAACATGAATCTTACCACTGATATCAGATATTTAGTAGAAGCATCTATCCAAGAATTCTCCACCAAAACGGCAATCTTTTCCACATTTCATTTTTTACTAACAATTTTAGCTTTATGTTTGTTGAATGATTTAGTTATACTAAAAATAATAGTATAAAATTATCTCAAATATCATGAATGCTAAAAAAGAATTATTTCAAAAATTGCAGCAGGATATCCTGCTGTGGCAGGGCTTTAAGCCTGTGGCCTCGGGCAAAGCTGAACGCATCGGGCTGGGAGATATAGAAGATGCATTTCCTGGTGGAGTATTCCCCAAAAAAGCAATCCATGAATTTATTACCGTATTTCCAGAACATTCTGCGGCAAGCGATGGCTTTATCGCAGGTCTGCTGGCCGTACTTATGGAAAACGGTGCGGCATGCGTATGGGCAAGTACATCGCGCCATTTGTTCCCTGCATCGCTAAGTCTTTTCAATGTTGAGCCCGAACGCATCATTTTTATGGATGTCCAGACCGAAAAAGAAGTGTTATGGATCACCGAAGAAGCGCTAAAGTGCGAAGGACTCGCTGCAGTAGTGGCTGAAGTTAACAATCTTTCCCTCATCGAATCCAGAAGATTGCAGCTGGCTGTTGAATCAAGTGGCGTAACCGGCTTTATCCTTCGGAAAGATGAAAATAAAACCGCAAGTACAGTGGCTACCGCTAGGTGGAGGATCAGCCCCCTACCCTCTCAGTCCGAGGATGGAATGCCGGGTCTCGGTTTCCCCCGCTGGCAGGTCGAGCTGCTGAAGGTGCGCAATGGCAATCCCGGGAACTTCGTGCTGGAATGGGCGGGAGAAAAATTCCAGGAAATTAAAAAAATCAAAAAACAACCTGTTTGGTCTGAAATGGATGGCAGACAGATTGGATAGATCATGCAAAGGCGTTTTGTTTCCATATGGTTCCGCCAGTTGCTCTCTGACTGGCAGCTTATCCGCAGGCCTGAGCTTTCAGGCGTGCCGTTTGTTTTTGCAGCGCCCGACCATGGCCGAATGATGATCACCGCAGTGAGCAGGTTGGCACATGGATTTGGTGTGGAAGTTGGAATGCGTGCTGCCGATGCAAAGGCCATTTGCCCCGGACTTGAGGTTCTGGATGATAAACCCGGAAGGCCAAAAAAACTGCTCAAGGGACTTGGCGAGTGGTGCGTGCGTTATTCACCAATAGTAGCCATCGACGAATTTGCGATGGATGGGTTGCTGCTTGAAGCAAGCGGATGTAGCCATCTTTGGGGCGGGGAACGCGGATACTTAAAAGAAATCGTTTCCAGGTTAAAAAGCAAGGGCTATTCGGTGCGCGTTGCAATAGCCGATACGCCTGGTGCTGCCTGGGCGGTATCGCATTATGGAACAGTAACCCCACTGATCCCTGCCGGAGCACATGTAGATGCTTTACTTAATCTGGTGCCGGATGCCCTGCGACTGGATGAAACAGTGTTGGCAAAACTTCGAAAACTTGGATTTTACCAGATCAAAAGTTTTATCGGAATGCCCAGATCGGTATTGCGCAGGCGATTCGGTGATGGTTTTCTTTTGCGCTTGGCGCAAGCCATCGGCACAGAAAACGAGGTACTCATTCCATTGCAGCTGCCTGTTGCATTCAGCGAAAGGCTGGCCTGCCTGGAACCTATTAAAACAAGAAATGGGATAGAAATCGTCATTAATAAATTGCTGGAAAAGCTATGCAAGCGAATGCAGGGCGAGGGAAAGGGAATAAGATCCGCCGTGCTTACCTGTTACCGGATCGACGGCAAAGTGGTACAGGTGGATATCGGGACTAGCGGAGCATCGCATGACATCCGCCACCTGTTCAAGCTTTTTCAGCTGAAGATCGATCAGATCAGGCCGGCTCTGGGAATTGAACTTTTTGTGCTGGATGCGCCAAAGGTTGATGATGTGGAAGTTCCCCAGGAAGAGATGTGGACATCAAAACCGGGCCTGGATGATAAAAGCGTTATCAAATTGCTTGACCGTGTTGCTGGAAAAGTAGGTTTTCAGGTGATACAGCGCTATTTGCCTGCCAAAAGGTACTGGCCAGAACGGTCGATACTCAAAGCGGTTTCGGTAACCGAAAAACCTACAGCACCCTGGAGGATAGATAAACCCCGGCCCACAGAACTACTCAAAACCCCTGCCCCGATAGAGGTGATGGCGATTATCCCTGATCATCCCCCAAAGTTCTTTATCTACAAGGGCGTTCGCCATATCGTCACAAAAGCCGATGGACCTGAACGCATAGCGCGCGAATGGTGGCTGGATCAGGGCGAACACCGGGATTACTACCAGGTAGAGGATGAGCTAGGAGGCCGCTACTGGCTGTTCCGTTCCGGACACTATGGGGTAGAAAATAAATACAAATGGTTTATCCATGGATTTTTTGCATAAAAAAAATAGGTTATGGCTTATAGTGAATTACAGGTGACATCAAATTTTAGTTTCTTACGGGGGGCATCCCATGCACATGAGCTGGTGGATCAGGCAGAGGCTTTTGGCTATCAAAAAGTAGCGATTACGGACCGTAATACCCTGGCAGGGATTGTCCGCGCCCATGCGGCATGCAGGGAAAAAAACATCAAGCTTATTCCGGCCTGCAGGCTGGATCTGCTCGACGGGCCAAGCCTGTTAGCATATCCAACCGACAAGGAAGCCTATGGGAGATTATCGGCGCTACTCACCCTAGGTAATATGCGGGCCGAAAAAGGCTCCTGCCACATTTCAAGGGCGGATGTTTATGCCCATAGTAAGGGAATAATCTTCTGTCTTGTGATGCCCGGAGAGCTAAACCGCAGGTTTGAATACGAGGTGAATTTTATCAGTGCGGTTGCTGAATACAAGCAGGCCTTTGGTGGGCAGTTATATCTGGCGGCTACCAGATCCTATATGGGAAATGATGATAAACTGATTTTTAGGACATCACAACTTTCGCAAAGTTACAGTATTCCTGTTGTGGCAACGGGCGATATCCATTACCATGATCCCTCGCGCCGGGAACTCCAGGATGTGCTGACATGCGTGCGGGAAAAATGTACAATCCAGGAAGCGGGGTTCCGGTTGCACCAGAATGCTGAGCGCTATATGAAAGAAGTATCCGAAATGGAGCGATTGTTCAGAAAATATCCAAGTGCCATTAAAAATACCATGGTCATTGCCGAAGCCTGTAATTTTTCGCTAGATGAACTAAAATATGTTTACCCCGAAGAAATCAACCAAAGCGGCAGAAGTCCAATGGAAGAGTTGGAGTTCCTGACCTGGAAAGGCGCTCATGAGTTCTACGGTGAAGAGATTCCTGAAAAAGTCGTTAAGATGATCCACCATGAGATGGAATTTGTGAGGCAGATGGATTATGCCAATTACTTTCTTTTTGTAGAGGATATCGTGCGTGAAGCAAGGTCGCGCGGGATCCTCTGCCAGGGCCGGGGCTCAGCGGCCAATTCTGCTATATGTTTTGTTTTGGGAATTACTTCGGTTAACCCCATGAAATTTGACCTGCTTTTTGAGCGCTTTATTTCTCCTGCCAGAAACGAACCTCCTGATATCGATGTGGATTTTGAGCATGAGCGGAGAGAAGAAATCATCCAGTATATCTACAATAAATACGGCCGTGACCGGGCAGCAATCGTAGCAACGGTTACCCAGCAGCACCAGAAGGGCGCAATCCGCGATGTGGGGAAAGCAATGGGACTTTCCGTGGATACGATCAATAGGCTTTCAAGTTCCATTTGGGAGTTTACCGAAGAATGGTTCGAGGGAAAACGGATTACAGAACAGGGCCTGAACCCAGATGATCCGCACCTAAAAAAAACGCTGGAGCTGACCTCCCAGATGATGGGCTTTCCCCGGCAACTCGGCCAGCATACCGGGGGATTTGTAGTGACGCAAGGCAAGCTTACCGACCTGTGCCCTATCCTAAATGCACGGATGGAGGACCGCACGAATATCGAGTGGAATAAAGATGATATCGATGCCCTCGGATTTTTAAAGGTAGATGTACTCGCCCTTGGCATGCTCACCTGCATACGCAAGGCGTTCGACCTTTGCCGCGACCATTATGGAAAGCATTTTACCCTGGCCAATATTCCCCAGGATGATCCCGGGGTTTATGATATGATTTGTTTGGCCGATACACTTGGCGTATTCCAGATCGAAAGCCGGGCGCAGATGTCTATGCTTCCCAGATTGAAACCAAAAGAGTTTTATGATCTGGTGATCGAGGTGGCCATCGTTCGGCCAGGGCCGATACAGGGAGACATGGTGCATCCGTACTTGCGCAGGCGAAGTGGCGAAGAGCCTGTGGTCTACCCTTCACCCGAACTGGAAGAAATCCTGGGAAGGACATTGGGCGTCCCTTTATTTCAGGAACAGGCAATGAAAATTGCAATCGTTGCAGCAGGATTTACCCCGGCCGAAGCAGATGGATTGCGAAGAAGTATGGCGACGTTCAAGTTCAAGGGACTAGTAAACCAATATGAGCAAAAACTCATTGACGGAATGCTGGCCAAGGGATATACCTTAGAATTTGCCAAGCGGATATTTCGTCAGCTGGAAGGGTTTGGCAGCTATGGATTTCCTGAATCCCATGCAGCAAGCTTTGCCCTATTGGTTTATGTGTCCTGCTGGCTGAAACATTATTATCCCGATGTTTTTGCTGCAGCACTGCTTAATAGTATGCCGATGGGCTTTTACCAGCCTGCGCAAATTGTTATCGATGCGCAGAAACATACCGTAAAGGTGCGAGAGGTGGATGTCAACCATTCGCTGTGGGATAATAAGCTCGAAGAAAGGTCGGGAAAATATTTTGCGCTGCGCTTGGGATTCCGGCAGATCAGCGGCATCCGCGCCGATGATATCGATACGTTGGTAAATGGACGCGGTGAAGGATATAAAAGCATTACCGCGCTTCGCGATGCAGGGGTTTCCATTGCGGCACTGGAGCGATTGGCTGATGCGGATGCTTTTCGCTCGATGGGAATGGATCGGCGCAAGGCGCTCTGGGAAGTTTCAGCCTTGCAGGATATGCCAGTAGAACTTTTCAAGGGACAGGCATCTGAAAGTGTGCTGGAAACGCAGGTTGAATTGCCGCTTATGGGAAAAGGGGAACATGTGGTGCAGGATTATGCCAGCATTGGGCTTTCTCTAAAAGCGCATCCGGTGAGTTTCGTGCGGTCACAACTGGATATGCTTAATATCCGAAGTTGCCATCATATCAACAATGATTCTACAGATGGGCAACTGGTAAAGGTCGCGGGTTTGGTACTCGTACGCCAGCGGCCCGGAACAGCAGGGGGCGTATGTTTTATCACTATAGAAGATGAAACGGGATCTTCTAATCTGGTGGTATTTGAAAAACTATTTGAGACCTACCGAAAGGAAATACTGCATGCAAGGATGCTAATGGTGGAAGGCCGGTTGCAGCGCGAGGGAAAAGTGGTGCACGTGATCGTTAGCAAGTGTTTTGATTTTACAAAAATGCTGGGCAAGTTGTTGCAACGAGAAGTGGATGAGTTGCCGGTACTGACCTTGGCTCGTGGTGATGAAAAAACGGCACCTTATCCATCGCAGAATAAACGGGCACAGGTCCGCGAGGAAGTGGCGAAAGAGGCATTTCACGGGGGCAGAAACTTTAAGTGACTAGTTTGGAACTGGCTGGGTATTTCGGGAAAGTGTACTCGCGTTTTCGCATTTATGCTGACACCTTGTTTCGCTCCAAGCTGTACGCCCTGATCTATAGGATTTCACCCGGCAGTTCCAATAAAATTTCTAAGTTTAGGTCAAATTAAAGCCCCATAGGTAAAATCGATACGTGGTGTGATCTTGCGCCCATCAGGTTGGATTTAAATGCTTCTGAGCGTTTTTTTATCTGATTTCCCAGTTTCACCCGAAGGTTGATGGAATGAAGATCCAAAGAAAAGCTTGAATTTAGAGGGCCGAAAGATAAGGAGCGCCTGGGGAAAGAGGTAAATTTGCAGCCGAGCCGCTACGCGTTCAGAGGGAAAGGAATGACTTCGCAAAAAATCCGGCAGCCAGATTCACGTACAGTTTGGAAAGAAAAGGAGTGTACAGTTTGAGTGAAATATGCAATTAAGTTTTCAAGTGTAAACCATATACCAATTTATTAACTGAAATGCGCCTGAGCATCAGAAAGCACATGCACCATATCTATTCCCTTACCAAGAACTCCTGAAAACAGATCGCCGGTTTCCTTTAGTCTATCAATCGCATTGAAAATTGTAAAATCTCTCATTTTCAGTCCTTTCTTTACTTCCTCCCACAATAGCGGCATCGACACGGTTGCACCAGGCTTGGGTCTTAGTGAATAAACACCTGCGATCGTGGCGCCCGGCCTGTTCTGCAGAAAATCAAGGTACATTTTTCCTCCGCGCTTTGAAATTGTCCGTTCTAAAGTAGTGAACTTTGGAAGTTCCCTGTTTACCTGCCGGACGATAATGTTGGCAAAAAGCTGAGATTGTTCGTAGGTATATTTGGCGCCAAGTGGAATATAAATATGCATACCGGTCGAACCTGATGTTTTGGGAAAGCTCGGAACGTCGATGGCATCAAGTATGGCTTTGGTAACCTGAGCCGCCTGGATCACCTGCTCGAAAGTATTTTTATCGGGATCCAGATCAATTACGCAATAGTCGGGATAATCAGGTGAGGTTGCCCTGCTGAACCAGGGGTTCATTTCAATACAGCCCAGGCTTGCCATCCATAAAAGAGTAGCCCTGTCATTGCCCAATAAATAGCTTTTCTCTTCGCCTTTCTCATTGGCATGGGGCATTGTCCGTGCCCAAGTTGGTGCAGTTTCCCTTACGTTCTTTTGATAAAAACTTTCTCCATGGATGCCGCCTGGAAAACGGTTGAGGGACATCGGCCTATCCAAAAGATAAGGTAGCATAAGTGGAGAAACCTGATCATAATAGTTGAACATGTCCCGTTTGGTAACTTTATCCTCCGGCCAATAAAGCTTGGAAAGGTTGGTGAATTTCAGCAGGTGCCCATTTACTTTTTTCTCCTGCCTTTCGGATGTGCCATCCAGCAGAAGCTTGCCGGTGGTTTTCAGCGCCTTTCCATTTTTAGGTGTTGGTGCTGCTGCAGGTTTTGCCTGTTTAGGACTATCCTTGAGATCATGTTCTAGGGCAACTTCATGCACAATGGATCCGGTATCTTTTTCTAATTCAAGCGCAACTTCCCGGGGCTTTTTATCTGCCCTTAATCCTTTGAAAGAGGCTTGTCTCACCTTGCCACCAGTAGTCAGTTCAGCAAATTCAATTTCACATACCAGCGTGGGCTTGAGCCAGGTTGGTTTTGCGCCCAGGCGCTGAGGGCGAAACTGCGAAGGTTCATCTACGTCGGGTTCCACCTCAAATGGGCATCTAGAGGTAGCGATCTTTTCGAATTCAGTCATAAGTTCTTTTTGGGAATTTTGGTTAAATCCTGTGCCCACCTTCCCTATATAATGTAGTATGCCTCTTGCATCATACACGCCAATGGCCAGCGCGCTAAAATATTTCTCGGTTCCTTCGTTTCGGGTATAGCCGCCAATGACCACTTCCTGTCTTCGCTTAGCCTTGATCTTCAGCCACTCCCTGGAACGGCTGTCTGCGGAATAGCAGCTGTCCGCACGTTTAGCGATGATGCCCTCCAGTTTCATTCTTCTTGCGGCCTCAAAAAAATCTATACCACTGGTCTGATAGGCCTCGCTGATCCTAATATTGTCATGAGCTTTGGGAATCACCTTTTCCAGAAGCTTTCTCCTATTTGCCAGAGTAAGCGTCAATAATGAATAACCTTCCAGCCATAAGATATCAAACACATAATAGATGAGTTTGGATCGCTGGGTATTCTTCCAGTTCTGTAGGGCACCGAAATCAGCAGTACCATCATCCTTTAGTGCTACAATTTCCCCATCAAGAATAGCATTTAGATTTAGATCCGTCAGCGTTTCAGAAACAGAAGTAAATTGCGAGAATTCTAAGTTGTTCCTGGAATAGATTGAAGTGCCGGAGGTACTTAAATAGGATAATGCCCTATATCCGTCCCATTTGATTTCGTAGAGCCAGCCGGGTTCATCAAATGGGGCATCAACCAAAGTGGCCTTCATGGGTTTTAGCCCTGTTGGCATATTGGTTTTTTCGGCTTCATCAAGTAGATGCCGATTTTCCGCAGGGATTATTCCATAGATTTTTTCCTCTTTGCCTTTTTTGGCTTTAGTTGTTTTTTTTGCCAATGGCTTATCAGAAAGCTGAATCCATACCGGAGCATGATCACTGGCACCCTGCCATCCCCTGACCTCCTTGTCCACTTCAGCTGAAGATAGTTTTTTCGCAAGATATTCGCTCAACAAAAAATGGTCAAGACGAAGCCCAGCGTCACGTTCATAGGCTTTCCTTAAGTAATCCCAAAAGGTGTAAATGCGTTTGCTAGGATAAAGCGTACGGATGGCATCCGTCCAGCCCTGCGAAACCAGGTTTGCATAAGCCGTTTTGATTTCCTCTTGGAAGAGCGCGTTGTTTCTGTATTTTTCCGGCTTATAGGTGTCAAGATCCGTAGGCATTACGTTATAGTCGCCCACTAACATTACCGGCAATCCCGTTGCTAACAAGGTTTTGCCATGTGCCAATAATCTTGAAAACCATCTTTTTTTATATTCGAACTTGGGTCCCGGGTAAGGGTTACCGTTGGGAAGGTAAAGACAGCCAATGACTATCCCAAAGGTAAAAACCTCAAGGTAGCGGCTGTGGGTATATTCACTATCCTCGCCAGGCAGGTCGCGCCTTAATTCTTTGATCTCGTTTTTGGAAAGCACCGCTACGCCGTTCCAGCTTTTTTCCCCTTGCCAGATGGCATGGTAGCCGGCATCTTTTAATTTTTGTTCAGGGAAATTCTTGTTCTCGCATTTAAGCTCCTGAAGGCATACCACATCCGGACTGGTGGTTTTAAGCCAGCGCAGCAAATTGTCCAAACGGCCGTTGATACCGTTGATGTTGTAGGTTGCGATTTTCATGGAGGCTAAAAAAAGCCCCAACCGGGGCTCATCGTATTTACTTAACCTTTTTTTCTATAGTTTTTCGCTGATTGCCGCTTGTTTCCTTGGCATCTTTTATCTTGCCAGGTTTAACATCCAGTTTATTTGCTTCATAGTTGATTTCGTGGTCCTGGTTGGAAACCGAATTACGTTCCACTTTTGTTCCTCTTGCCATAATGTTTTTCTTTTAGTTTAATATAAGAACATCAGATTTTCGAATTGGTTTTCGACTTAATTTGGCTATGATAATTGCCTACCATAGCTAAAACCCATGTACCCGATCAAGCACGAAAAAACCTAATTCATTTTTGATCACTAATGAAAATACCCTGATGCATTATCAGACCGCTCCATTATAAGGCTAATTTCACCTTTCATATTCCAAAATGGTGTTAAATATTTCGATTCCTCAAAACCTATGGTCAAAAGGAAATGTTACCAAAGAAAATCGGAATATGAAAAACAAAAAACTACGCATCATCCTCTCAGTGCTAGCCATCTCGGCTGCACTGGGTGTACAGGCCCAACGTGGTCTCCCGCCCAAAGATGTTACCCGATCCATGTCGGTAACCAAGTATGCCCAGGTAATGGAATTCAAGCCTGAAATGGTCAAGCTGTTAAAAGTTCCTGCCGGGTGGCAGGTAAATGTTGCAGCTTCTGGCCTGGGTAAACCGCGCATGTTATATACCAGTCCATCGGGAAATGTCTACGTTACCCGCAGGGATGGAGGCGATGTTCTTTTATTGGAGGATAAAAACAAAGATGGCAAATTTGAAAACCTGGTCACGGTTGTGTCTGAATTTAAGGGTGTCCATGGCATTACCATGAAAGACAACTGGATGTACCTGTGCAACAGCAACGAAGTCCGCCGTTATCCCGTTAAACCCGACGGCACACTTAATATAGATGGAAAAGAAACACTGATCAAAGATCTTCCTGACGGCGGCCAGCATCCAAACCGTACCATGGACTTTGGACCTGATGGCATGCTATATATCAGTGTGGGTTCGTTATGCAACGACTGTAAGGAGAGTGATAAGGAAACTGCGGTAATGCTGCAGGTAGATCCAAAGGACTGGAGCAGAAAACTGTACGCCAGCGGTCTGCGCAATACTATTGGTTTCGACTGGCATCCCCAAACCAAAGAACTCTGGGGAGTAGACAACGGAGGCGATGCCAAAGGCAGCGAATGGCCACCTGAAGAAGTGAACCGGATAAGACAGGGCGCAGATTACGGCTTCCCCTATGCCTATGGAAAAAGAGAGGTAGATAAAAGCCGGGAAGATCCTGCCGGAAATACAAAAGAAGAAGTTGTTAAGGCAACCGAACCATCGGTGTTGGAACTTACAGCGCACATGGCCCCGATAGCCTTTAGCTTTTTCAGGGGCGCATCGAATATCCCTACAGAATGGTCGGGAGATGGGCTGGTTGCATGGCACGGATCCTGGAATGCGGAAAAGCCGGTAGGCTTCAAGGTACAGCGCATCCACTTTGAAAATGGAACAGCAGTAAAAGCGGAAGATTTCCTCACCGGATTTTTACAGGGGGATTCCCGTTTTGGAAGACCTGCCGGGATTACAGTAACTAAAGAGGGAACAATTTACATTTCGGATGACGCATCCGGTAATATTTACGTAGTAAAAAAAACGAACTAAAATGAAAAAGATCACATATGTTATTTTGGGCGGGATCTGTATTGCAGGCGTTGCCGCAACGAAGCCCGAGCCTACCCCAAGAATAGAATTTGAGGCACTGGAAAGTTACCCCGAAGGGATCGCCTTCGATAAAGCTGCAAATGTTTATTACGTGTCCTCTGCCAGGCTGGGAAATATAGGTAAGGTTACTCCACAGGGAACTTATAGCGTGCTTTACGGTGAGAATACTTTGAAGTCCACCTATGGTCTTAAAATCCATCCCGATGGCAAGCGACTGTTTGCCTGTGTGGGCGATGCCAATTACAGCAAATATACCAGTCCCGCTACCAGGACCAAGATGGCAAGGTTGATCTCAATAGAGCTGTCCTCCGGCAAAAAACTTTCTGATGTGGACCTCTCTACTCTTTTACCCGGTAAGCACTTCCCTAACGATCTAGCTTTTGACCTTCTGAATAATGCTTATATCACGGACAGCTTTGCAGGAGTAATCTATAAAGTCTCGGCTGATGGAAAGGCTTCTGTATTTTGCCGGGATGAAACTTTCAAAACTGAAGGCGTTGGGTTGAACGGAATTGTTTTTCATCCCGATGGATTTCTCATTGTAGACAACAGTGCTAAAGGCCAGCTTTTTAAAGTGGATATCAAAAATCCAAAAAGCGTAGCAAGAATAGATATTGACCAGTTCTTCCTGGGTGCAGACGGACTGCTGTTAAGCGATAAGAATACGCTTAATATGGTTGTAAACGGAGGAAGTGATAAAATTTATCAGCTTAGCTCTACCGACGGCTGGAAAAGTGCCAAAGTAGCCGGGTCAACGCTTGCTACAGATCGTTTCACCTATCCTTCTACCGCTACCCAAAACGGAAATGATATCTGGGTGATGAATGCACAATTTAATCAACTGTTGGACAGCAATCAAGTGCCGGTTAAAAAATTTGCCATCCAGAAAGCGGTATATAAACCTGTCAAACCCTAAAAAATCCGGCCAACAGGAAAAAGGTGGCAGGTAATGAGCATAAACAGTTTCAAATATTTAAGCCGAATACTCTGAGCGATACGAGAGGTTAAATATCTTATCAACTTAAGTGGAGGCAGTCAAGTATAGCGTCCCGAATCAAGAGTTCACTTTGATGATAATACACATTGATTGTCTCAATAATACTTAAGCATTGCCGCTTCTTGACTCTCAAGAAAACGGCAATGTCCTAACGTTTGTAACCGTCAATACAATCCATCATTGAACTTTTCAAGAGCAGAAAGTGGGTTTTCGAAATGTTCTGCGTACTGCCGGGCTGTTTCACCTACATATATCTCATAAGTATCTGCAGTGATACCCTGAAAAATATTCTCTGCTACTACGCTTGGGGGAAGACCATTTTCGCCACCCATGTCTTTGGTTGCTTCTGTATTGATCAATGAGGGCATTACCTCAAACAGTTTGATGTTAGTATTCCTTGATAATGTAAGTCTGAGTGCGACTGTATGAGAATGCAACGCAGCCTTGGTGTCCGAATAAGTTGGTAACAAAACCAATGGATGAAAAGAAACGTTGGAAGTGATGTTGACAATCGCAGCTTCTGACTGGTTTTTAAGTACTGGCAACAAAAGCTCAGTGAGTCGGACCACAGCGAAATAGTTTGTTTCAAATTCCTGCTTTGATTTCTCATACGCATTCGCGCTCTCGCCTAGCCTGTAGAGGCTTGCTACCCCTGCATTATTAATTAGCACAGCTAAATCTTTATACTGCGCATTCACTTTTGATACCAGCGCCAATACCTGCTGTTCATCAGTAACATCACATACAATGAAATCCAGGCCTAATTCCGCGGCGGCTTTTTCAATTTTAATTGCATTACGACCAACGATAATGACTTTGTTTCCTTTTTTGCTTAGCGATTGTGCTGTAGCGAAACCGATGCCTGATCCTGCGCCGGTGATAAGTATGGTTTTATTTGTTAAATCCATGTGTTTATTTGATAACTAATAATTTTGCGTTGTTTAAGCATTCTTGAGTAATACCAGGAATGCCAGTTGCTTTCTTACGACATTAGACCGGCTATAAAATGCCGGGAGCACATATTTGCGCTGCAATTTGCAGATTAACTTTTAGCGGAACTGCTTGCGGCTGCTCTATCGCGAAATGATATTCCATTTGAATTTATATTTCACTTAAAACTGTTGATACAGGCATTGCTGATAATTTGCCTTTTATACCTTCGAAGAATTTTTTAGTGTGTTCAGCGTTCATGTGAATATCAAGCGCCTTTTTCGATTTAAAAACTTCAAAAAAAACCAGCGTATCTGGCGCACCTATTTTATAGGTCTGGTAAAAAGCTTCGCAGCCTGCCTCCTTTAAGGTAGGAATAAGGGATTTAGCCGATAGGGCTTTAATCTCCTTCAAATATTGGGGAAATACAGGCAGCTCTGCCAGCACGATTACTTTTGTATTCGTCATTGGTTCAAAATTTAAATGATATGGAAAATTTCTTTTTTTTCTTTACGCACTTTTGGGATAGCAGCAAACTCATTCTCCTCGTCACGGTAACCTATGACAAAAAGTAGGGCGGAAGCGAGGTTTTTACTTTTAAGATCAAGGATTTCATCAATGGCCGACTTATCAAAACCTTCCATCGGGGAAGCATCAACCTGGGCTACCGCAGCAGCTGCAACAAAAATACCAACAGCCAGAAACGCCTGTTTTTCGGCCCAGTCAATACGCTGCTCATAATCGAGTTTGTCGATAACTGAATTTACGAACTGCTCACGGGCTTCAAGGTTTTTCCTGGCGGTCTTTCTTGCAATAGCTGCCTTGTCTATATAACTGGCCACGGTATGCTCATCGATATTGGTTTCAACTGCTAAAACCAATACATGTGCACCGCTGGTAATCTGGGGCTGTCCATATGCTGCTGCGCTGATTGCTTCCAGTTTGGCTTTGTCTTCTATAAGCAGGAACTTGTATGGCTGTAACCCGAACGATGACGGTGCTAATCGAACGGCTTCAGTGAGCTGCTGGAAAACAGCATCAGCTACTTTTTTTGAGGTGTTGTAGTTTTTGGTGGCGTAACGCCATTTGAGGGCTTCTATTAATGACATAATTTTATTTTCTTATTTAAAAAATTAGTTGTATTTTTACTTGCATTTTGCAAGCAAACAAAGATGTGCTTTTACTTGCAAAACACAAGTATTATTTAAACATTTTTTTGTCATGAAAACAATTACCAAGCGCTCAGGATGTCCTGTAAGTTTTTCACTCGATTTTCTAGGGGATAAATGGACCTTACTCATTTTAAGGGATATGGTACTCTCGGATAAAAATAGTTATGGTGATTTTTTAGCATCAAATGAAAGAATAGCCACCAATATCCTAGCCGACAGATTGAATACACTTGAACAATATGGTTTTATTATAAAAAGGGTGTCACCTGAAAAAAAGAACAAGTTTTTATTCAGCCTGACCGAAAAAGGGATCGAACTGGTCCCGATATTAATGGAACTAACGATATGGGGATCGAAATATAATCCTCCCGGGAATGAAAAGTTATTAAAAGCATTAGCAGATGACAAGGTGGGAACCATACTGAAACTTCAGCAGAAACTAAGGAATGCAATCCCATAAATGCCTTGAACCATACAAGCTACACGCGATACATGAAACATATATTAGATAATCCGGTATGGGAAGCACTGATAAGCGGAAATGCGCGTCTTTCCCAAGGGAGTGGACCCGTGAGGTATTTACCACGCGACATTTCGCCCTTTGCCGGGATGAAAGAATTTTCGGCCAAGAATTTTAAAACACTATATGAGCTTTTTCCATTTGAATCACCTGCAGCGATATTTACTGATGAAAAGTTCTTAGTCCCGGATCCATGGCATATCATCAAGCGGATCGATGGCTACCAGATGCTACTGATTAAAGCGCTGCAACCTCAACCGAGTGATATAAATATTGTAAAGCTTGGAAAACAGCATGTGCCGGCAATGCTTGCACTTACCATACAAACCAATCCAGGCCCTTTTTTAAGCAATACGATTGCCTTTGGCAACTATGAGGGGGTTTTAGACAATGGAAAGCTGGTAGCAATGGCTGGCCAAAGGTTACACAGCCATAACTTTGTCGAAATAAGCGCTGTTTGTACCCATCCGGATTATCTGGGAAGAGGTTATGCAAGTCAATTAATCCTAAGTCAAATCCGGCAGATACAAGCCAATAGTAAAACGGCATACCTGCACGTCAAGAGAGACAATGAACGTGCAATCAAAATATACCAGTCTATGGGATTTGAGATTAGAAAAGAAATGGTCATTTATATCATCGGGAAAACATAAGCTAAAAATGCTGCCGAAGATGCGAACAATTGGGCGGAAATGATTTTCGCAATCATCAGATGAGACTACATCTATTTGATTATTATAGCAATAATTGTTTAGAAAGCAATAATAGATGATCCAGACCCTATCACGCAAATAAAAAGCTAGCAGTCAGAACTCAGGAAAACCATTTTAAAAAAGCCTGGAGTGTGAAACTTAATCCGGTTGCTGACTGCGGCGGAAATTAGAGGTCCTTTTTCAGCTCTGCGAAATTCTAGCATGCTTTCTAGACATAGTATTATGCGTTAACTTCAAGTGGTATTCAGGGTATATGATGTCTCTATATCACCAAAGCAGTTACTTCCTTTTCTTATCCTTACTGAAAGTAGCAACTTTTCTCATTTCACCTCATCAGACCCTAATTCCACTTCATTTTCAACGAGCCAATATCTTGCACATTCCGAAAGATCGTCGAACTGCCAGCTGCATCCGGTAAGCGCAGACCGCAACTGCTCCCTGTCTTCCTCTACCCCTTCAAAAGATGAACACATAAAATTGCCATAAACATAAAAGTTAGCATCATTGCAAATATCAAAACCGCTCAAAGCCTCAATTTCATTCCTGGCCTGTTGTAAAATGCCCTCCATTACGATATAACAGGGGTCAACCTTCGAAAACTCGAGACCACATTCATCACAAAACACAGTTATCTGATCAAATGCCCAGGTGGCATCAAAACCAGCGCTGAGCGTACGCAAAAGTGCTGTTTTGATATCCAAATAACCATAGGGGCAAAAAGCCTCCGTAAAGCTTGCGATCTCACTTTCGAGGTACTCCAAATTTTCCATCACCAAATCCTTAAATAATCCTGTTTATTTCCATTGTTTCCTCCTTTCCCAAAAAATCTTTTCAAAAGAAAAAACGGAAAAAAGAAAGTCCGGAAAAACGGGTGTAAGAGAGAACGCAGAGCTATAAGTCCCCAAGGGTGTTCTGGCGTAGCGAGAACATTATGCGCTCGCAGAGAACGAAGCGCCCGAAATTCACGGCCTTTTTATCCGTTTTGATTGTAAAGAATTTATAATATTATCCAATTAGAAACTATCTAAACTACATATAGTTGACAAATTCAACATTTTTTTATTTATATTTGCATTGTTGATTTTTTCAACCATTTATTTAAAATGTGAAATTATGGGAACGATTACATTATCAGATATCAAGATCAGAGATACGCTGAAACCAGGAGATTTGGGGTATATTGCCTATATACATGGTGAGCTATATGCAAAAGAATGCGGCTATGGAATAAATTTCGAAGCTTATGTGCTGGATGGACTAAAAGATTTTGCAAAAGGATATGATCCTAAAAAAGACAGGGTCTGGATCTGCGAACATGACAATCAGATCATCGGTTGCCTGGTTGCACAACACCGTTCTGAGCAGATACAATTTCGTTATTTTATCTTCCTCCCTGAATACCGTGGACTAGGCTTGGGAAAACATCTGATGCAAAAGTTTATTGCGTTTATGCGTGAAAAAGATATCACCCATGCCTATTTATGGACTACGGAAGAACAGCAAGCAGCAATGGCTCTATATACCAGATTTGGTTTCGAGCTGACTGAAGAAAGCACATCTGATAGTTTCAATAAGCCAATTCGCGAGTACAGATATGACCTGGAATTGGCCTAGTAAACCCATGCTTAAAAACCAATATATGAAAGCAAAACAGCCAGTAATTGATAAAATCAGGAAGTTCAACCGCTATTATACAAAGCTACTTGGCCTTATGGACAATCATCTCCTGGAAAGTAAATATTCTCTCGCAGAAGCCCGTATTCTTTATGAAATACAGGCCATGGGCAAAATCAGCGCCTCACAGATTATCTCAGCAATTGATATTGATAAAGGATATCTCAGTAAAGTTCTGAAACATTTTGAGAAAACCGGATTGATTTCAAAAGAGCTATCAGATACGGACGGACGGGTAATACTGCTTTCGCTGACAGACCAGGGAAAAATAATCTATGGAGAACTGGATCGAGCATCTAACTTGCAGGTTGATGCTCTGATTTCTAAATTTAACGATGATGAACAAAAGGAACTGACGACACATATGCATGCCATAATGGAAATGCTTTCACTGAAGGATAGTTAACCAAAAGAGGCTAAATAAACATATGGCTAACTTTTACCAAATAGGTTTATGATTAGAATCGAGATTCAACAAAAAGAAAAAGCCCCAATTTGTGGCTTTTAAATCTAAACAAAAAAGGACATCATTTACTTGGGCCATCTACTGCTACCGCTTCCTACCATCACGATTTAACCTTATAGTGTTTTCTTTGAAGTTATCCCACAAATCATATGATTTGAAATCACATTTACACTCATCTGCTCCATCAACTTGCATCCTGATAAGGTCTAAATCACAACTGTTATCTAAAATAATGTATAAACTCCTACTTATACGATAGTGGCTAATCCGAATGCACCTCAATAAGATTTGGGCGCTTGGTCGTTTTCGTTTTGTTAGGGGATTAGATCAAATAATGCAGCGACAAATGCACAATAAGTTTCGCTCCTTAGTATTCAGAAATAGTGGTTTTATTCGCAAACAGGTCAAGTACACTTTTCAGTTCAGCTAAATTTTCGAATTCTGACGTGTCTGGAGCAGCATATAACATATAACTTTTACTATTTTCCTCCACAAAACATCGCAGTTCAATATACTTTCTGTCAAAATCTGCAATTAACCTAATCTGTTTGATGTCTGACCAAAGTTTAATTGTATCACCAAAAACGGCTATTCCCATGCGACTAATGGTAATTAGCGGATTTTTCCTCAAAATGCCCATTATTTCCAGAATTTTGCTGACCATTTTCCAACCAAACAAGAGCGAAACCAGAGATAGCACTACTATGCCTATTATAAAATCCTGATCAGCAATGTAGAACTCTGCAAAAATTCCTATAAGCCAGATAACAGAGCCGGCAAACAAACAAAGATAAGCAATGCCGGAAAAGTATAGTCTTCTAGCTGTTATAGGATCTTTAAAAATGATAATGGTACCGTCAACTATTTTTTTCAAAGGCAATCCTGTTTTAAAGCAGCAGGGATGATACAAAATATGGATTTTTTTCGAGCAGTATAACAACTTTTCAATCTATCTATCAAAATAGTCAACGCTTTTTATGAATCCGGCAGCTAAATATCTTTTCATTGTCCCACCTGTTCAAAAAAGGACAACAACAAACAGTCCCCCACTCCTAAGTCACAAACACCATAAAACTGAAAAAATATAATGTTCAAGCCCATTTTTCAATAGAGAATTGGCTGGCTAAATATAAAATATCCTCTGCTCATCCCAAAACCAAAATGGCCAAGGGAAGAAACAGTCAGGTCGTCCTGATTCGTAATACTAAAGATCTTTCTCCCCGGGGCAAATATTGAATTCAGCCTACCTCCTACGTTCTAAGAAACAGTTCTCCCAATGGGATGGTTGTGCGCGTGGATAAAACTGCTGATGCAGGATTTTTAGGCAATTGAAAAAATAACTTTGGACCGGGCAATTTAAAAAGCAATACGATATCAAATCCAGATGCCTAACTTACTGAAACCAGAGCTCCTTAAGGGAACTTTGCAGAATACCAAAGGAATACAATACGATTAATGCAAACAGAAAAGCTAACAACCAAAAACTCTGAAAAAGCCATTTTAAAAAGCCCGGCATGTGAAGCCTAATCCGACTGCTGACAGCGGTGGAGGTAAAAATCTTTTTCTCAGCTTTGCGAAATTCTAACATGCTATCTAGACATTAAAAAAAGTACAATTGTTTTAATGCGTACAGATAAATAATACATAACCTGAGGTATTCATGAATTAGGCTATTCATACCATCAAAATTCCCTTGTAAAATATCTAGACGCCCACAGGACTCCCATCGATTTTCCTTAGATGCGCGACACCTGCGCTACACAATTCGTTTCACTTCACGTGGGATTCCGGGTAGGGTAATGTTTAAAATGTTCTTTTAGATTGCGCCTATCACCAAAACAGTTCACATCCTTTCTAACCATGACTGAATAATAAAAAAAAACAGCTGGGAAAATCTATCAGAAAGGGTAAGATTTTGCTACCTGTACATCTTTAAATATTTTTTCAGATCACATCTGGCCTGAAAGATATACGTTTTAACGGTGCCTAAGGGAATACCCAGTTCATGGGCTATTTCTTCATATTTGTAACCCTCGAAATATCTCTGGAAAGCAATCCTGTAGTTTGGCCGCAATGCTCCCATTGCTTTAGCTATATCTTCCATTGCAAACTTAACCTCCCCGGCATTTGCGGTGGAAGAATGTACAAGGCTGGGACTGTCCAGGTCCTCATCAGAAATAACCTCCCTTTTGCGTTTTGTTTTTACCACACCATTATAAAAAGTGTTTTTCATGATCACATAAAGCCATCCCTTAAGATTGGTCCCAGCGTCAAAGCGATCACAAAACCGGAATGCCTTGATAAGTGTTTCCTGTAGCAAATCCTTTGCATCATCCTCATCTTTTGTAAAATGTAGCGCATGGGAGTAAAGTTGTGGCTGAAATGATTGCGCTGCCTGAGTAAAATCTAATTGGTTCATAATATCAAATCCCGGCGGAAATAGTCCGCCTATAAGTTGTACCATAACACAGATCATTAAATTTTAAACCCTATATGCCCGTTTTGGTTTGGTTCTTTTTTTAAATTGTTAATTTTTGTTATAAATACCCAATTGACCCGTGAAAATACGCAAGGGATTATACCATAAACAATCATCGACTCTATAGCGTCCGGCCAGCCATGGTAAGCCCGTCGCCTCCCTGGTTAATAAACTGAAAAAGCTCAGGGCTGCTGAGTGATACCGTGGTGGCGTAGGCATATTACCCATATCATCCGAAAACACCAACCTCAAGTTGTAGAAATAATATTCACCAAACTATTGAACTGTTTTTAGTGTTAATCTAAAAAAAACATTATGGCAGATAAGGAAAGCAAAAAAGACCAGCAAAATGAAGTCTTGACAGACCGCGAAAGACTGGCGCAGACAGCATTGGGAAATCCCCAGGGTGATAAGCCCTCTATAGATAACAACGACGAATTACTTTCAATACCAAAAACTTCAGGCACCGGAAGCAATCTACCTTCAGCTGCACCACATTCACTTATCGTACACGAGGATGAAAATGGAAAAAAAAGATATCACGAAGGCCCCACCGGAAGCCCTATAGAAGGTGAAGAGTGATAAGACATCAGTCTGAAACAGTTACATTCATTATTCGGAGTAGAACGTAAAACGAAACATTTTTATGGGCAAAAATATCTGTATCCTGGAGGACGATCCGGGCATTATCGATATCATCAAGATCCTGCTCAAAGAGGAGGGTTACCGGGCAGAAAGCTATTCGAGCGTTAACGATTTTTTATCAAGAAAAAATCCTAACCCTGATTTATTTATACTTGATGTGATGCTCCCCGACGGTAACGGAATGGAAGTCTGCAGGCTTTTAAAATCAGACGCAGCGACAAAACGTATACCCATATTGATGATGAGCGCGCATGCAGACCTTCCTCAGATGACCCGAGCATGCATCGCAGAAGAATATGTAACTAAGCCGTTCGATATCGATGTACTGTTGAGGAAAATAAAAAGACAGGTCAACCCGTAAAGGAGGCTCCCTTCGCAAACGCTGGAAGAAAAGCGAGGATTGTTGTACCACGCCATGAACAAACCTTGGCCGGGCTCATCCACAGCAGACTTTAGAGTTTCTGAAGGCAGCACTTAAATATAATCAATTATGCAGGACCTAGACTGGACCAAGATAATGGTAGGTGAGGAAAAATGGGGATTTCTTATCGAGATAGCCATACGTACCATACTAATGTATTTTATTATACTTATCGGGCTAAGGCTCCTTGGTAAGCGTGGGGTAAGACAGCTATCAGTTTTTGAAATGGTGGTCATCATCAGCCTGGGATCTGCAGCCGGAGATCCGATGTTCTATAAAGAAATCGGGCTTATGGTTCCAATAGCAATTTTCGCAATTATTGTAGGCGCCTACAGGCTCACTACCTTCCTGATGGCAAAAAGCAATAGATTCGACGATCTGGTGGAAGGAAAAGCTACATACATCATTGAAAAAGGCATGTTTTCAGTTCATGAATTCCGGAAAGAAACTTTAGCCCAGGACGAATTCTTTGCAGAACTCCGACAGCAGGGCGTGTCACATCTCGGCCAGGTTGAAACAGCGATTTTAGAAACTTCAGGCTGCGTAAGTATCTATTTTTTTCCTGACGATAAGGTAAGACCCGGCCTGCCGATCTTGCCTAAAGAATTTGCCCAGGCATCGAAGTTAGTGGACAGTGAGGATCTTTATGCCTGTAGCTTCTGCGGAAAAACCGTACAAATCGGCAAAGGACAGAACTACAAATGCACCAATTGCAAGCACGATGAGTGGGTGAAAGCAAAAGATATGCCGCGTATAAAATAGCCACTGTCAGGTATTCGGCAGCTGTCCCGGCCGCATTGCGATACACATGATTATCTCGCCTGGGTCATCTCTCCAACACCACAATTTCAAGAATTTCGCCAAAACAAACTAGTAAGCCCATCATTCAGGATCATTAATCAGGCTGTGAACCACCCGGTTTTCAGCGTTCATTGATAAGTTGGCAACAAAAAGCGCTTATTGTAACACTTGCCCGTTATAGTATCTGCCGGCAATCAATAAGTATTCTCATCATAACCAGCCCCTTACCAACACCATGCGAATATCTGAGCTAGCAGCTTCAGATTTCGCCTTACCACAGACGCCCTCTCCATCACCAATACCCAGACGGATATCCATCACATTCAGATCAGGATCAATTCTTCAACGGCAAGCTTAACCACCTGCGGCTTGCCGACAGTTCGCTTATTAAAATGCTAAAGGATCAAAAAAATTATCCAGCAATTGTGAGAATCCCTTCGTCAATGATTTTAAAAAAAACGTGAACGCAGCTGTGCGGAAGAAAAAACACTTATTCCAACCTACTGTGTAGCGCAATTGCGAACGATTTCCTAATACCCCAGGATATCGTGAAATATAATTGTAAACAAAGCTTAAAAAAGACTGTTATAAAGTTTTAACCAAAATGATCAGGTATGAAAGGCTTATCCTCGTGGACAATTACCAGCTTAGAGCAGCTTAAACAGGCCAGCCCAATTCAGACCCTGCAGGCAGGCATGCTTCAATTCGTCCTATTGCAAACCCGAGATTCAGTATGGGTTGCAGCCAGCTATAAAAATGCGGCCCCTATATATTTTAACACTTGTCCTGTTCCAGCCGCCTGCATAAAAAAACTTAGTACCAGAGTTAAAGATAATACATTTCATATTACTATTGATGCTGTGATGGGCCGGTTTTTAATCAAGATTACCTTTGGAAAAGGGGCCTTTACATGGTTGAACTATAGCTGTTGCTTAATCCCAAAAATTGCCCTATACCTTCCCTTTTGTCCTAGGGACATCCTGACGGCTAATTCTACTTTAGATGGCCAGAAATCCTGGGGAGTATTGCATCTCAGTCAGATCGGTACGCGTTCAGGTCTGGCTTATTTCACTAAAGAACAGAGCAGGCTGCGCGTACTCTATGTTCAAAATCTCACAGCATTATCCAATTATGCTGAGCAGACCTCTACCAGTATGTCCGGAGTGGTGAGTGGGCAATTGCCGGAAATCGGCTTATCGCTTCCCTCTGCGATTGAAAAACCTTTGCGAGGAGGTATAAAGACTATGCTTTCGGATGCATATATATGCTTTCAACCTTTGGAGCGAGAAGAAAAAGAACTAAGCCTGAACTACTTAGAGTTATTGGCAGCAGTATACCTGATCCTACCACGTCCAAAAACCCGATACCTTTCCTGGCCGGGGATCTTAAAAAAAGGCCTGAAGGACTTGATAGAAAACCCTGGCTGCTGGTCGATGGTCGGAGGCAATAGTTACCTGAATGCCTATGTCAGCGACTACAACACGCCTCCCGAAATTATGGTCCAGCTTGCCGTACTTCTGCCTTTGGTTGATTATGTAGAGTGGAGCGGAGAAAAGCTTGATGTGGTCAAAAAGATCAAAACGGGTTTACCCGCTTTTTACAATAAAAAACTTAATACAATTGTTCGTTGGCATCCAGCGGCTGAAGATAAATTGACGGGAGAGGAAGAACAGAAATTGCCAATGGTGATGGACTCCTGGTATCTTCACCATCCCCTACTTAACTTATCCAGGTTAGCGATCAAAGGGGACCATGAGGCCGAAAAGCTGTTCTTGGACTCCATTGGCTATGCGATAAAAGTCGCCCATGCCTACAAATACGAGTGGCCGGTATTTTATAAAATGGATACCCTGGAAATTATAAAAGCGGAAACTTCCGAAGGCAAGGGTGGCGAACAGGATGTTGCGGGCCTGTATGCCCATGTCATGTTGCAGGCATACGAACTTACCGGTGATCAAAAATATCTACAGGAAGCTGAGCGGGCTGCAAAGAAACTCAGTAGCCTGGGGATGGAAATCATGTACCAGGCCAACAATACCGCTTTCGCTGCAGGTGCACTCTTAAAATTGTATAAGCTCACGGGAAAGCAAATCTACCTGAATTTGAGCTACCGGTGCCTGGCCTCGATATTTCAGAATGTGCAACTATGGGATTGCGGTTATGGGCTGGCGAAACATTTTCCGACATTTTTTGCACTTTTCCCACTTGCCGATGCGCCCTACACAGCGGCTTATGAAGAGCAGGAGGTTTTCTGTGCCTTACATGATTACCTTCAGCATGCTGAAGGTATAACGATTGAAGCCAGTGTAAGGTTGTTATGCGCCGAATATATCCGGTATCTAGTAGACCGGGCGGCTTATTATTACCCGCCGATGCTTCCCAAAGAAGTAATATCGAAAGAAGTTAAAACAGGCGAAGTAGATCCTGACCTTTGGATAGCACTAGAAGACCTACAGGATGGCCTAAAGCAAAGTGGCTCAGTTGGCCAGGAAGTTTACGGAGCAGGAAATGCATTTGGCATTTTACCAAGGCACTTCATCCGCCCACAGAACGAATGTTTTTTGATTTTTACGGACTATCCGTTCGCAGCCCTAAGAAAATCGGAACATGCAGTGGATTTTCATCTTTTGGGAGATAAACGTCTTGATTGCAGCGTAAGGATAGTGTCGCAAGGTGACCAGGATGAGTTTGAAAATCTGGATTTTCAGCTGAAAGGTGCAGCAGGTAAATTTCAAACTGCTAAAGGCAAAAAAAATGAGCTTGAGGCCACTGTTAAAGGCGATGCCAGATTGCAAATTAACTGGAAAAGCAAAAATGAAAAAGCCCCAGGCTGCAATCCGGACTAATAAAAAAATATTCCCATTACCGTAATTCTAACATTGGTTAGGAACTAATAAATTTGTTCAAAGGTGGATATTAACAGGCTTCACTCCCCCTGAGGAGCACGGTTAGGATGAATGGTATCTAAAAGCCCTACTATACCAAAGAAAAAATAAATACTTTTCATAGCGTGTTATGCGAGATGTATTATATAATCACGTTGTTAAAACACTGTTTTCTCATTTTCCACTCTTGACACAATACGCCTAGGATTATTCAAATATCCATGGCGAACAAACGATTGTTCGATATCATCTTAAACTATCATCACTAATAAAATCTGGCAAATCGTCTACATTCTGTCAAGCATTCGCAACAAAGATACCCTGGCATATAAGTGAGGTCTCCCATACAGGCGCTACCACAATCATAAATTAAACTTTTCAAAACATTCAAATGTACCGGTTCGTCGCGTCAGCGGTTTCCATGCGAAAATTATTATTTGATATTTTATCAAGATTTGTTTAAAAATTTCCAGACCAGGAATGCACTTTTAATGCTTGTAGCCGAGGCTTTTACATTTAAATACTGAACTTTACACAAAGGATTTTAAGATGAGGCCTGGTTATTAAAATGAGAAAACTATATATGCTTGAAGTAGCCCCTGAAGGATATGGAAGAAAATGCAACAACGATTCGGAACAGACTTAAAGAAGAACATAGGCAGAGGCCTGGGAATTGTGTTAAGACCGCTTCTTTGGCAAAAAACATCCAAAAGCCCCATTCAGGTGGAATTATAAGCAGTTCAAGGCTAATGGCCTATTAAATGATATAATACCTGAATGGACAGGGGCTAATTTTACTTTTTTTAATGTTATCATGAAATTAAAATATTTTGTTGGAGTTGATATATCAAAACTCACACTGGACCTCACGCTATTACAGGGCAACACTTTTGTGATTCACAGGTGTATTAAGAATGAAAGCCATGCTATAAAGGCCTTTATCAAAGAGCTCATGGCAAACAAAGGATTGACTTTTGGAAACACCGTTTTTGGGATGGAAAGTACGGGGATTTACTCTGCTAAACTTGTAACATTTCTTCATCAAAAGAAGGCTAAAGTTGTGCTCGAAAACCCATTACACCTTAAAAACTCCTTTGGACTGATCAGGGGGAAGACAGACAAGGACGACTCGGAAAGGATTGCCAGTTATCTTTACAAATCGCGTAACGAATTGAGGTTTTTTGCAGCACGTCGCGATATCATTGGACATTTATCCTCTTTAATGACATTACGCAGAAAACTCATTGCCCTTAGGGTTTCTATAGTAAATACATTAAAAGAAAATGCGGGTTTTGTGAAAAAAGGCCTGATATTGGAAAGTAACCGTCTATGTTCAGGCAGCTTGAGAGCATTGGTCACAGACATAAAGAATATAAATGCCTCGATTGATGCAACATGGAAGTCTGACGAAAGTCTTTCCCGTTTAATGAAGATCCTGCTTTCAATTCCATGTATTGGACCTGTTATTGCTTTACATGCGATCATTGCAACCAATGAATTCAGATCAATTACCACAGCTAAACGCTTTGCAAGTTATTGTGGTGTTGCTCCTTTTCGGCATCGGTCTGGAACGACAATCAGTAAGCGTGCAAAAGTCTCCCAAACTGCAAATAAGCGTGTAAAGGCCTTACTACATACTGCCGCGATACTATCTATCAGATTCGTGCCTGATCTGAGAGGCTACTATAAGCGTAAGGTTGAAATCGAAGGTAAGCACAAAATGCTGGTCATTAATGCAATCAGATTCAAAATTATTTCAAGGATGTTTACCTGTATCGCCCAGGATAGGTTTTATCAAACTCATTATCAGGTAAAATAACTGACCGTAGGAGTTGCATTAATATCTCAACCTGCGTCGCAGAAGCTGACTGGAAAATTTTGGCAACATGGAAATTATGAAATTAAAAAGGATCATTGCATATAAATAAAATTATGAAGTTAAAAATACCCGAACTGAATGCTATCCCTTCACGTTGAATTGCTATTTTCCAATAACGCTCACCCTGCTTCACTATCAGCTTCCAGGATGCAGCTGATATTGAATTTCATATCCTCACTGGCCCAGTCCCATTCCCCCTTAAAGATTACCTCGATCAGTAACTCATCTGCCCTGTAACCCTGGAATGGCCCTCTTTTTAGGTCATTGCGGAAAAACATAATTATACCGTCACCATCGTCAGTGTAAAAGATATAATGGTCAGTAATTAAAGACTGATGAAAGGTATTGCCATATTGATTTTCGATTGCATGATTTAAAGTAGCCATTTTTTTTTGCAAAAGAAAGGACAGTACCGAGTTTAAGCGTTACAGGGAAGCGTGGAATAAATAGCGCAGCGCTTATGCCGCGAAAGTCCTTTTACCGCGCAAAGGGGTGCTGTAAATTTGCAATTAAAAAACCAGGCTAATGGCAATCGGAATCAATGGCGCGCAGTGGCGAAATATTTAACATACACAAAAAGCCCGGCATAAAATAACAGGCCAAGGGTAAGCAAGATGCCCATCACAATAGCCATCATCTTCCAGATCCCGATCTTTGCAGCCGCCTGGCGATTTGGGGACTTTTTTTGAGGCCATAAAAACCCGATGAGTGTCAAAGTAGCGATGATAGCGGCAATGATGCGCAAACGGTAAATCTGGTCTTTAAAATGCAGCCATCTGGCCTTAAGCTTTTCCCTACGGGAAATTCCATCGGTGTAAAGAAATTCGTTTGCTAAAAAAGATCTCGCGGAACTCACAGAGATACGCTCTTTGCCCAGAAGGTAAAAGAAAATATAAGGCTTGCCCTGCAGGGTAATGAATCTATCTTGAGTTTTAACCGTTACTGAAGTATGGTCAAAGCCGCTTTTATAAAAAACCTTACGCACATCGGTCACCACCACCTGACTCCGCATTTTAGGTTTAATGGCAGCGCTGATCAAAAGATCACCATTGACGATAATATAATTACTTGTGAGCAGTGACACGGCACTATACATAATGAAATAACCGATCACGCCGTACCAGTTTTCCCTCTTTATTGCTACTGTCCTTGCAGCCGCATAAAAGCTCAGTGGCACCAAGACAATAAGTAAAAATATCCAGACCGACGCCGGAGCATCATCGGTATAAATTTCAAGGAAAAACCTTGACAAAACGTAAACCGCTACCCATATGGAAATATAGGTGATGAGGAACGGCTTTTCAAGTCGACGTAGAATTTCTTTCAAATGTATCTGACTGCAAAATAAACAGTAAAGATAAATGATATCAGTTAATAACAAAACATGCACAAAAATCAGCGAAGTAATCAACCATCATCAATCCACCCCCGCTCCTTTCCCATCAACAGCCCACCCTTCCTGGCCAGCGTCAACGGAAAAGCAGGTATAAGCGTTATTTTGCCTATGCTCTTTCTGGCGTACTTGACCATTCCAGCCGCTGAACCCCGCAAGAAATTCCGGCAACTGGGAAACGGCACCTTGGACCAGTTTTCTCTGCGTAAATAAATGATCCCTCGCCCCACACAAACAAACTGTCTAAGTGTTATTTATTGATGGAAACAAAAGTCCCGGGGCTATATATTTACCCTAATTTCATTTCAGGTTCCCTTGAAGAAGAGCTACTTCAAGAAATAGACAAGCAGATATGGATGGTTGATTACTCCAGGCGCCTGCAATATTACGGGTATAGAAATGAGCTTGAAGAGCCACACCAACTAATATCCATACCCTTGACTATACCTGAAAGAATCTACCACCTTTCAAAGAATATAGTGAGCCAGGGCCTTCTTGATTTACAACCTGATCAGGTCATCATAAATGAATATCTTCCTGGCGAGGGAATCCGTCCACATAAGGACCGCAGCTATTACGAAAACCAAATCTGCGGTATTAATCTGGGCAGTGGTTGCCTCATGCGTTTCATAAAGGGCAAAAACCTCGAGACCGTAGATATTGAGATGCCGCGAAGGTCAATGTATATTATGCAGGATGATGCCAGAAAGAAATGGACCCACGGCATTCCGCCAAGAAAAAAGGATAACATCAATGGAGCATTAATGAAAAGGGAAAGACGCGTATCGATCACCTATCGTAAGGTCAAGCCCTCAAATGTCCACAAGATGAACCCACAGGGCAAAGTGGCGGAAATGCTTATAGAAAAGTTCGGCTTATATTTGCCTTGAGATAAGTTTATTATCGACAAAGACAAATTGATCCTTTACGGGTTGTTGGCATCACTACCCAATCATAGAAGGATGCTTTATAATACAGTGGATCAAATCCGTTATTACAGTTTGACTTTAGTAAATACAGCCAAATCATCTCTGGTTCCAGTACCCAGTCCGTAATAAGTGTTCTCTCCGGTGGCCCATAAAGTCTGGTCAGTTTTGATCATAAAGGAATGATAGGTATCGCAGGCCACCTTCGAAACATTATCCATGATTTTTACGAACTTTACCTGGTCCGCACTTGAAACGCCAAACGTCCCAAAACTGTTGTATCCGGTAGCCCACAGCGTATTGTCGGTTTTGACCGCCAATGAAAAATAACGGCCTCCCGCGATATTTGTAACCCCATCGAGTACTTTTACAAAATTGACCTGACTGAGCTTATCTCCTGTACCAAGCTCTCCAAATTCATTGTCACCCGCTACCCAAAGACTGTTATCTGTTTTGATAATGAGTGTATGGAATTCCCCGGCACGCACCGCTTTTACGTTTTCTGTAACCTTAACGAACCCGTATTGGTCAGCCTTATGGCCCAGACCCAATTGCCCCCAGACATTCTGGCCGCAGGCCCATAGGCTGTTATCAGTTCTGACAATCAGGATGCAATTTCTCCCCGTTACGATGTCGGTCACATTATCGGCAATCTTTACATAGGTATTGATCACTTCAGCTCTGGAATGCGCAGCGCCGAACTGATCATAATAATTAAAACCAGTAGCCCAGAGTGTATGGTCGGACTTAATAATATAGCCGTTATTGTAATCTGCTTCAACCTGCTGTGCCCCATCAGCAACTTTGACGAATTTTCCTTTGGTTGATGCATCATTTCCCGTACCGAGGTCTCCGAACGAATTCCGTCCACAGGTCCATACGGAATTATCAGCTTTGATAATCAGCGATCGTGATTCACTGATTGAAACATCTTTTACCTGATCCATTATCCTGGCCCATTTTTTTTGCACCTCATTATTACCGGTTCGGAGCATTTGCCCGTTGTTCTCGCCAGCCCCCCATAGCGTTCCTTTATCATCGATTGCCAGGGAATTGCGTTCAGTAGTTGCGATTGCCGTGAAACGGGCATCAGGGGAAGGCTGTGGTTGTCCGGGATCCGGAGAACCATTCTTTTTGCAGGAATAAAACATACCCGATAAGCCTATCAGGCACAGTGTAACAATGCGTTTCATATGTCAAATGCAGATTTACCACTAGAAACTAAGATAAGGTTTGTTTTGTTTTAACATTGCTGATAGTAGATATGATAATTTAAAGGATCGTTTGAATTAGGCGTATGGTAAATCTCTTTGCAGTCAATTTGAGGCGGTTACTGTACACGTTTTGTGCTTGGAAATCTTAGCTGTGCTTATCATTCGGCGGACAACAGATAGCAACTCAGTGACGTCAAATGGCTTTAATATATAATCATCAAATCCATGCCTTAAATAGAGGTCTCCGATCCTCTCATTGCAACTCATCGCAAGTACCGGAAGGTATGGATACCTGTGCCTGATGAGCTGACAGGCAGCAATACTAACTTCACCTGTCAACTTGAAATCCAATATAACAAGACTGGGATTGGTGGAAAGACTCCGTAAAAACCAGTCACCATACCTTTCAAAAAATTTTACCTGATAATCTTCCGAGTTAAAGATGATTGTTAAAACATCCCTTATACTTTCATCGGTTTCGTGAATGAAAATTGTTTCCATATCCATTCATTTTATAAACCCAGTTTAAAACTTTGGCTATTGCATTTAACGTGGGTTCAGATAGAACTTTATGCATCCGGCGCTTCTCCGCTCTCCCTGCCCGCTTCCGGATACAGCTGCTTGCGCAGCATTATTTCGACGATACTAAAGTATGAATAATCAGTCATTTTAACAATGAAATTAATAAACATATCCCTCATAATCATCAAGGACATATCAACCAAAGAGACATTTTGAAACAAAGGATTAAGAATTAATCATCTCCGCCGACATTTGGGATAAGAAAAAATAATTTTAAAGCGAAAGGATAAATCTAACTAAATAAAAAACTTCCGCATGCGACTGAACAGGTTTCAATCCGATAACCATTGCTTGGCAATTTTGCTTACAACATGACTAACGACGCCTTCCCGAATAGCAAGAAGCTATCGCTATTGTGATATATCCCATTGTTGCCTACCAATGAAAATTTTACGGAATGTAACGGAATATACTTAAAGATCGCAATGGTTTCCTCCAAAGCTAGCATATTTGCTAAACTATTCGAATGGCTATAGATACCTGCATTCTATCTTGGTGGATTTGAAAAAGCCATATGGCCATTAAGCAATAGGGCTCCTTTGGCACAACTGATAAACCAGATTGGCAGCGATATCGGGTCATGGATATTATCATTTGACAATCAGCTTTTTTAAACCTATTAGACCTAAAAAGTTTTTCTTCTCTGATGTTATCTTATAGCCTACTGTATTACACAACGGATTAACCAGTTGCGAGATATTATATTTCAAAACAAATGAATGTCTTGGAACTGATACAATTTGAAATTTTTAAAAATTAAATGTGATTTTGCATATTAGTTAGGTAGTAGAAAAATACAAAGAATTATCTATTTTAGTAACGAATTATTAGAGGAATTTTATCTTTCAGCGATCAACCTTGGCATTTTTATCAAATGAAAGTATTGGATAAGACATTAAAAAACAATCATCAAACGGGAAGACAGTTTACCCATGGCAAAGATGCGCAAAACTGGAAGCAGGATTTTTTGCCAGAGTATGATGAATGGCAAAGTTCCATAAAAAAACATGTACTTATTGACATGCTTTTTATACTCCTTCTACTATGCCTTTTATCTTCAACAGTCTTACTTATCAACGTCTTTTAGTCGGCATCTGTAAATCAGAAACATTGTTTTTCTTCACTTAAATCATGGAGCTGGCAAGGTGCAAAGAATGAGGGAAGGCAAAGCTCTGATGTATTTTATTTCCTGTAACAAGTGTATATGCAGGCGACAGCCTGTTACCACCTGACATTATAAATTCTAGATGGCTAATACCTATTCCTTCCCGCCCTTTTTTGTGATTCGGTTTTTCAACCGGTATCAATGAATCCTGTCCAAAAAAGGCACCAATCCTATAGCTTATTATCTGGTAATTAGTACCGGTAGTAAATATTCAGAATCAACTTGCAGATAGTAAATTTAATTATTCAAAGATTTTCAATTCCGATATACATCATTAACTTTGTTTCCCCACCAATTTCCTTTGATGTATGTTTCGCTCCGGGTATTTTTTCATAGAGGCAGATGGCAGACGCTGCCATTGCAGGCTTATGATTCTACATCACGGGGAAAAAGCAATTTATAGTTTTCAACAGGACATAAGCGGACAGCAACTGAACATTGTAAGTACAGATTATGGATGGGTATACCATAGTGGGATAGCGCTTTATACCCAAAGATGGATTAACCAGTTGGGAGAACAAGTTGAGCTGCGCAAGGAAAAAGCATTACTAATGCCGAATATCAGTACCTCAATATAATGCATCGAAACATTCCAATGATAGTTGTCCTTTGCATCGAAATATTTTTACTGAACAAGCTGATCAAAAAATTTTCGGTAATCGAGCGCCTTTTGCCTTCTTAAGCCTGTTGTTTTTGTTTATTCCCGTATAGTCTTTACCAAAATTATCTCTGCAGATAATGTACCCAAAGTCTATTTTTTTGATTTCGAATTTAGTCCAGCTGACAGTAGCGATATATCACGGTCGATCGACAGGGCTGGACACAATGATTTTCCAGCCGTAGCTTTTTCAGGTCAGATGGAAGAACTGCCCCATATCTAAGTTGCCAAAATGGTAACCCAGAAAAGAACACCCCAACAGTACCAGCTATTTCAGGGGGCAGGAACTTTAAGTAAGCATGAGATAACTACACGCACTCCAATTGATTCAGGCCATACTATAGGACCAGGAACCAAAATCATTCGCATAAAAAAAATTTTATTTTCTCAGGCACCAGGTCGTCATGCTCCTCATGTTCTGCACTATAGTGGTCTTGATAGGTTCATGGAGTGTGCCGCCGAGTTTGCGTGTCAACCTAAGTAACATTTCCTGATTAACTAAAAAACGTTCCGAGCCATCCGGCAAAATATACCGCCCGTTGCCCACAAAGTGGAGTGATGATTCAATGCCGATATCTGAAGCCAACCTGCAGAAAAAATAACCATCCTTTTTCAGCACCCGCCACATTGAACTTAACATCTGCTCGAAGTGTTCCAGGTTTTTGGCAAAGTGCAGAACCGCGCTACTGATGACCAAATCAAAGCTGTTATCATCAAACGGCAATTCCTCCACCTCTGCAACCACGAAATGATTTGCCTGAAAATCCTGCTCAGACCCGGAGTACAGCTGCTGAAGCGCCGCTATAGCCTGCGGGTCTTGATCCACACCAAAAACCTCTAACCCCTGCTTTAAGAAAAATTGAATATTTCTCCCGCTGCCGCAGCCAGCATCTAAAACACGCACACAGCCCTTGTAAGTACCTTTTAATAACTGATCAAAAAGATATATGTCGATATTGCCGTAGATTTCCTGTAGATTATCCGAACTGTTAAAACTGCTCATCCCGCAAATTTATCTTTTTTTACCTTAGCCTTCAATTTTCAGGAAAGATAAGTCTCTGTTTTTTATTGCCGGTCCGATTTATATATATCAGTAATACGAAAATGAGATTCCCGGATGTGAAGACAGGCATCGGAAATAATTTGCAATCAAATTATTATCTCTGGCTTACAGGTCGAGATACAAACTGGTATCAAAATACCCGAAACAAATCCCTTAAACCTTGTGTCAGTCTACTGGTAGCTTAACCACTTCATTGTGTGCTGGTGCAGATTTATCGTACTGGCCATTTCATCTATGCAAATAGGCATCACCAGATGTAGCAATGCTTGGCGTCTCCTTTGACATTTAATTCCTTATCTTATAAACTTTATATTCTCCGACAGATAAAAGGGATAATCGGAAAATAAAAAGGCGGACTTCTTCATAATCTTGTCCTGGGAAGAAACATATCGAAAGATTGATCAACTAATGCATGCGGTCTGCATTCTATCAGTCTTCCTTTATGGTAAGGATATCTACAGCTACAAGACCAGATGCCCCCATAGCGATATCAAATGACACTTCATCACTAACATGAACGCTAACTTGTAAACTCGCTAAACTAAATGTAATCTCCTGCTGGTTTTCGTCTTCTATAGTTCCATGTCCGTGAACCTCACTCACACTCAGTATTTTTCCCTTTCTCATTATTTTATCATATCGTTTAAACGGTAAGCTGCACTCTTAAAATTCTTTATCTTTAATACCAGCCCCACTCCACTTATCCGTTCATTACTATACAGGTTTCCGGCAGGAAACACCTGCGACCTCGGCAAGTGCTGTTTGTTAAGGAAAGTGCTAAAGGTTTTCATGTAATCTTTCAGGTGGATGTCGGTATCAATCATCGACCATAAACCCGAGATATTTTTTAAAGCCACCGACTTATTTTTCACCGCATAGCTGATTACCGCTTTAGTAATGTTCTTCTGCCGCTCTACCCTTGCATGGTCATCATAGCAGGTTCCGGCAACCCTTACCCGGGCATAAGCAAGAGCCTGATCGCCCGTTACCTTAATTACCCCCGTACGCGTTAATGGCAGTGAAGGCACACCTTTTAAGTACGACTGTTCTGCTATATAACGGTTTACATACTGGTGTATGCCTTTATCTATATTAATGGTAATTCCTCCAAAAGAGTCGATTACCCTTGCTGTATTGTTAAAGTCAGTTACGATAGAAGATACCAGTTTGGTTTTAAAATTTGCATTAATGGTACTGATTAATAATTTCCTACCTCCCAGGCGGTACGCCGCATTAAGTTTCTGATTGCCATATCCTTTAATGTAAACATAGGTATCGCGCAAAATGGAAGTCAGCTTTACCTCTTTATTTTTTACGGTAATCACCATAATCAGATCTGCATTACCCCTCGTATTATTCTCCCTCGAATCAGATCCGATCAAAAGTATCTGCTGGGCGTAAAGCGTAGCCATGCCAGACAGGCTTAGTAACATAATTAAAATTAAGTTCTTGATTTTCATAATCAGTATATTAAAAGGGCAGATCTAAACATGCATATCCACCGAATAATCAAACACAAAGCTATCGTTAGCGCCTCCTTTCACCTATAGCCTTATTTCACTAAATCCCCGTCGTAAGTGTTTTTATAAGGGCTGATAAACCACCCAAAAAGACTATAGACCAGTAGCCGGGCTTTGCATAAGTTTGCAGAAATGGCATTAACATCTATCATCACGGTAAACTACAACCAGCCCGGGGCAACCCTGGATCTTCTCAAATCAATTAAAAAAAACTGCAAGAGGGATGATATTGAGGTAATCTTGGTTGATAATGCGAGCGATATTGACAACAAAGGCCTCTTTGCAGATTGCTATCCTTCATTAAGGTATCTCCGTTCGGAAGTTAACCTGGGTTTTGCCGGCGGGAACAACCTCGGCATCATGCAGGCTAAGGGTGAATATATCCTGATGATCAATAACGACACCGAAATAATTCCCGGTTTTGTGATGCAGCTCGTAGCAGAAATGATTGCACGGCCGGAAATCGGGATACTCTCGCCGTTAATACTCTTTTATGATGATCCACGTGTAATCCAATATGCCGGTTTTACACCAATAAATTTAATTACGGGCAGAAACCAAACCATTGGCCTGGGCAGGCAGAATAATAACCAATACGACAATACCAGTTACCAAACAGCTTTTTGCCATGGAGCCGCAATGATGTGCCGGAAAAGCGACATTCACCATGTCGGCCTGTTACCTGAACAGTATTTTTTGTATTATGAAGAGCTGGATTGGTGCGAGATGTTTAGACGAGCTGGCAAACAGATCTGGTTTACCGGTAAAACACACATCTTTCATAAAGAATCGATGAGTGTAGGGAAAGAAAGTGCTGTAAAAACCTATTTCGTTACCCGAAACCGGCTGCTTTTTATGCGGCGGAATACCAACTGGCTAAATGTTACACTGTTTAGCACTTATTACCTGCTTCTGGCCGTGCCAAAACAAGTCATTACTTATCTCATAAAAGGCAGGAGAGATCTGATCCCTTTTGTGACAAAGGGGCTTTCGTGGCACCTGATCCGATCAAAGAATCATGTCGAACATCGTTCTCCTATCACTTTACCAGCCAAAAGTGTTAAATAAGGCAATACAATGGTAGTAAAGGACTATTGAGATACAGTTTTAAGCATCCTAACTTCGTGCCGCTGGTAAGCCTGGGCTTAATGATTCACCACCAATTTATACATATCCAATAAACAATGATTATTTTCTTTTGGGCCTGCCTTTCCATCGTGATGTACACCTTCGTGGGTTATGGATTATTACTTTATATCCTCATCAGGATCAAACGCATTGTTACCCATCCAAAAAAATTCCTCACTGATGCCGCCCTGCCTACAGTTACCTTACTAGTGGCTGCCTGGAATGAAGAACTGATTATTGGCGATAAAATTAAAAACACGCTATTACTGGATTACCCAAAGGAGCTGTTGCAGATTATCTTTATCACTGATGGGTCTACAGATCACACTCCCGATTTGATTTATCCGTATAAGGAAATTGTGCTGATGCATAACGGTGCCCGCCACGGCAAAATGGCGGCAATAAAAAGAGCGATGCCAGGCGTAACGGGCGAAATTATTGTATTTTCGGATGCGAACACCTTTTTAAACCAACAGGCGCTGCGCGAGCTGGTAAAACATTACCAGAATGGGAAAGTAGGTGCTGTGGCAGGCGAAAAACGGATTTTGGTCAACCAGCATGCCGATGCCAGTTCAGCCGGAGAAGGTTTTTACTGGAAATACGAATCGCGGCTTAAAGAGTGGGATTATGAGCTCTACTCTAATGTAGGTGCTGCCGGCGAACTTTTCAGCATCAGGGCATCGTTATACGAACCGGTAGAAAGCGATACCATTATTGATGATCATATGATTGCCATGCGGATTGCGGAAAAAGGCTATTTGATCGCTTATGAGCCTGCAGCTTACGCCAGTGAAACAGCTTCGGCAAATACCGCTGAAGAACTTAAGCGTAAAATCAGAATTGCAGCGGGCGGTATCCAGTCTATTTTCAGGCTAAAAGTGGCAGCAAACCCTTTCCGTTATCCTATATTAACTTTTCAGTACCTGTCGCACCGGGTACTCCGCTGGACGATTACCCCGTTCCTGCTTGTTCTGGCCCTTTTGGCCAACATCATCATTGTTTCGCAGTATAACCAAAGGTTTTACCTGTTCCTGCTGATGGCACAGTTTGCTTTTTATGGCCTGGCCCTGCTGGGCATGTTGATGGAACGGAGAAACATCAGGCTCAAAGCGCTTTTTATTCCCTATTATTTCTGCATGATGAACTATGCTGTGGCAGCGGGAATTTTAAGATACATTAACCAGAACCAGAATGCAGCCTGGGAGCGCTCGCTACGCAAGTAGCCAGACCAGCAGGCTAAACTTTCATTGATAAAATAAACGCTATTAACAATAAAATAAATGAAAATTGCAGTTATCGGCACCGGCTATGTGGGCCTAGTAACAGGAACCTGCCTGGCAGAAACAGGAAATGATGTAATCTGTGTGGACATTAATGCCAGCAAGATAGAAAAAATGCAACAGGGCGAACTCCCTATTTATGAACCTGGATTAGAACTGCTCTTTCACCGCAACATTCAGCAGGGACGTATCCGCTTTACCATGAATCTGCAATCGGCGGTAGAACATGCCGAAATTATATTTATGGCCCTTCCTACCCCTCCTGGCGAAGATGGTGCGGCCGATCTTTCGTACATCCTTGGTGCGGCAAAAGATATTGCAGCGCTCCTTAACGGCTATAAAGTAATTGTAAACAAATCAACCGTGCCAGTAGGAACTGCCGATAAAGTAAAAGCTGTTTTTGAAAGCCATACTTCTATCGCTGTTGATGTGATTTCGAACCCTGAATTTTTAAGGGAAGGCGTTGCGGTAGAAGATTTTATGAAACCAGACCGCGTGGTAATAGGTACAAGCAGCGAAAGGGCAAAAAAATTAATGTCGGAACTTTATGCACCCTATGTGCGCCAGGGCAATCCGGTTATTTTTATGGATGAAATTGCCAACCTTTGCGAGCTGGTAGGTGCTGATGTTGATGCCGTACGTAAAGGAATTGGAACTGATGAACGTATTGGCAAACGCTTTTTATTCCCCGGTATTGGTTATGGAGGTTCCTGCTTTCCGAAAGATGTACAGGCGCTGGTTAAATCAGCAGATGAAAACGAATACAACTTTGAGATCCTGAAATCGGTAATCACCGTAAACGAAAAGCAAAAAGTAATCCTTGCAGATAAACTGCTTCACTATTATGACAATGAAATCAGTGGAAAACATTTTGCCCTCTGGGGACTCTCCTTTAAACCGGAAACGGACGATATCCGGGAAGCACCTGCACTTTACCTAATCGAAACCCTGCTTAAAAATGGCGCAACCGTAAGCGTTTTTGATCCTGAGGGACAGGAAAATGTAAAATCGGTATTTAACAACCGGATTTCTTATGCCGAAAACCATTACGCAGCACTTGAGGGGGCAGATGCATTGTTAATTGCAACCGAGTGGTCGTTATTTAGAAACCCTGACTTTGAAAAAATGGCTGAACTGCTTAAGGAAAAAGTAATTTTTGATGGCAGAAATCTGTTCGAGCTCGAGAAAATGACTGAGCTTGGCTATTACTATAATAGTATAGGAAGAAAATTGATTGCGATGGATGAAACCTTATCAGTCTTTGGAAAGTAAAAAAGATGCTGTTCAAAATGTTTGATCAAAATAACTTATCCAACTGCACATCACACACAAAACAATAAAATACCATGATGCATCAAGCTGAAAGTATAACAATAGTAACCATTTGCGACAACCAGTTTGTGGCGCTGCTGGCTGCAATGCTGAGGTCGTTAGAAGATAACCACCATTCGGGAGAAGAAATTAACCTCTATATTGTTTCTGACCACATTACGGAGAAAAACCGGCTCAAAGTGGTTTCGAGCCTGGCTACCACCAAACTTCGTTTACACTGGATCCCGATTGAAAAAGCTCTACCTAAACAGTTTAAACTGCCCAGGGATAAATCTTCATTTCCCGCGAATGTTTACATGCGCTTGTGCATCCCTTATTTTATTCCTCAGGAGGCTACAAAAGCAATTTACCTGGATGTGGATATGATTGTGCTTGATGATATATCTAAGTTATGGCATACAGATATAGGCAATTACGACCTGGGTGCTGTACCCGATCTTTCGGGTCTGGTGAGTTCTCCATGGGGAGGAATCAGTAATTATAAAGCGTTGGGGCTCGATCCTAACAGCAAATACCTTAATGCCGGCATGATGCTATTAAAACCTCAGCGTTGGCGCGAACGGAATATTACTGCCCGAGCTTTTGCCTGTGCCGCAGAAAATGCAGCGTATCTCAACTTTGCAGAGCAATACACACTTAACGTGGTTTTTAATAATGACTGGTTTGAGCTGGATCCTTTATGGAACTGGTTTGCAAAAAAAGATATGGCCAGCCCCTACCTCATCCATTTTACAGGGATGAAACCAATTTACAATGGATATTCGGGACAAGAACATTTTAAAACTACTTTTTTCCATTACCTAAATAAAACCCAATGGGCAAACTACCGCATTAAAAGTGATGCGGTGAGTAAACTAAAAAAGATTTATAATAAGATAGAGAAAAAGCTGGTGATGGCTTTCAGGTAATCACTGGGTTGCTGCGGAGAATCCTCGCAGGATTCCCTGCGGCTACGGCATCATCTGGTATTGATTTTACTACTACCGAACCAGCCCCGATGGTTACATTGCTGCCGATGGTTATGTCACCAATAATTACTGTATTACAGCCAATATCTACAGCATCGCCAATAACCGGGGCTTTAACGGGACCCGATGCTGTAAAATCCTGTTTAACACCAATTGTAGTACACTGGCGCACCGAGCAGTTTTTACCGATTATGGTATCCGGATGAATAACCAGGCCGCTGCCATGCCAAAGCTGGAAACCGCTCCCTATAGAAGTTTTCCAGTTGAGCTCTACACACATCGTCCATTCTATAACAACCCTGTAAAATAACAGGTACCAAAAGAACAGAATCTTAGTGATTTTATACCTCGATATAAGCTGTGCTGTCCTAAAAAACACCACGATATACTTTCCCTTGGTGGGATTGGCCAGATTGGCCTTCCGGTCCTGAAGAATATATTTGATTATCCCCATGTTAAAACTTCCGGTCATTAAGGCCAGTAAACGGTATTGTTTGTGTATTCATATTTAAAAACCAGACAGGAGCATTAACGCACGATGTATTGATGAAGCTGGGAATACCCAAAATTAACACCTTAAAGCTTTGCTTTCATTAGTATTTAAGGGCTATTTATAGAGCAATGCGGGATGAGTAATTTTGATCAACCTTATTAACCGCCCCTGCATGGAGCTTTGGCCAGAAATTACGGAAAACCCTGTTTTATTGAATGAAATTAGTTTCTAAATTAAAAAATATCCATTTCCTTTCCCTTATGGGTACCGGTGGAATGTCGTTGCTCACTTTCCTTTTTACCGCCATTTTATACCGGTCATTAAGCACTAAAGAAATCGGTATCTGGTTTTTCTTTCAGGCACTTCTTTCTTTTTTGGATACTTTCAGACAGGGATTTTTGACCACGGCATTTGTAAAATTTTATGCAGGCGCTACTGAAGAAAAAGGCCGGCAGGTAATTGGTTCTACCTGGTATATCGCCGCCGGAATTACTTTGTTATTAGTAGCCGTTAATATACCGCTACTATTTTTCAGTCACTTCAGTAATGATGAAAGCCTTGCATTTTTCATCAAATATTACGCAATAAACCTGATCTGCTCCTTACCGATGATTGTAGCCATGTGCATTGCCCAGGGTGAGCTCCGGTTTGATACCCTTTTATACATCAGGATGTGCCAGGTAATTTTACTCATTAGCTTTCTGGTTATCCTCAACATTTTAAAAATCAACTCGCTGCAATACCTCATGTTTGCCAATATTGCCGCTACACTGCTAACCAGCATGTTAACGCTGGTAATGGGCTGGTCGGGCATTGGTTATTTTTTTAAAAAACAAAAAGACTGCGTCAGGGAGATTTTCAATTTCGGAAAATATACGGTGGGCACTTCCATCAGCAGCAGCCTTTTTGGGGTAACAGATACCTTTGTGATCAATTTTATGCTCGGGCCATCCTCACTGGCCGTATATAACCTGGGCAAACGCCTGATGGAAGTGGTAGAAATTCCGCTAAGAAGTTTCGTGGCTACCGCGATGCCTTCTTTATCTAAAGCTTATAACAGCGGAAATAAGAAAGAAGTAATTGATATTATGAAAAAATATATCGGAACCATTACCATCTGCCTGTTTCCGGTGCTGGTTGTAGCCTATATTGCCGCCGGACTGGCCATGAGCATTATTGGCGGGGGGCAATACCACAATACCTCCGCAGGTGATACAGCGATAAACATCTTCAGGATTTTTACCACGTTTGCATTGCTTTACCCCGCAGACCGTTTTATGAGCGTAGCGCTTGATGCGATCCACAGGCCACAAATCAATTTCATTAAAGTAATGGTGATGCTGTTGGTTAACCTTTCAGCCGATTTTTTGGGTGTTTACCTGCTTGGGAATGTTTATGGCATTGTAATCGGCACATTTTTCCCAACCATTACCGCAATAGCCATTTCTTATTATTATATCAATAAAGATTTTAGAAAATTCTCTCTGGTAAACAGTTACCTCAGCGGCTATCGCGAACTGATGAGGTTTGTAACCCTGGGAATAAAACAGGCACAAAATTTACGCTGATTACGGTCCATTTAACTCAATGATATAACGCATACCATGAACAATATTTTCACTACTCCGGAATGGATCAACAAATATGATTTTTCTTTTAAACAGTTAACTGAAGTACCCGAATCGCTTTTTGAAGAAATAAATGCCCGGCTGGATGTGCTGCAAACCGAAACTCCCCTGGTGAGTATTGTAATAGCGGCCTGGAATGAAGAAGTTAATGTTATCCGCAATATGGCGAGCCTGGCCAACCTGGCCACTAAAATACCGCTTGAAATTATTGTAATTAACAACAACTCTACCGATGCAACACAGCTGACTCTGGATAAACTGCACCTTAAAAGTTATTTCCAGCAGATACAGGGCTGTGGACCTGCGCGACAGATGGGTATGGAAAAAGCGAGGGGAAAATACATTCTGCTGGCTGATGCGGATTGCATTTACCCGGAGTGCTGGCTTGATGATATGCTGGCCATTTTAAGCAGCCCCGGCACCGTTTGTGTGTATGGCCGCTATTCTTTTATTCCCGAACCCGGTTTCCCCCGGTGGAAACTGGCCATCTTAGAGAAAATGAAGGATGCTGTTGCTGCTTTAAGGCATGTAAAACGCCCCTATCTTAATGCATTTGGCATCAGCATGGGTTATATCCGCGAGTATGGAATGAAGGTGGGCTACGTGATGGTAAATGTGCGGGGCGAAGACGGGCGCCTGTGTTTCGATCTGATGCAGTTTGGCAAAGTACGCCAGCTTAAGCGCAACCGTTCCCGAGCATGGACAGCACCACGAACCTTGCAGCGGGATGGTTCTTTTACCCAGGCATTATTCTCTAGGATTTCGATCGAATCAAAAAAATTATTCTCGCTCTTTACGCCACACAAGCCACACGATACCAAGAAAATTTAAACCTTAAAATCAATTAACAATGTACACCTTTTTTCAGGTTTCCCTTTTAATAACGCACTACAACAGAAGTTCATCCTTAGCCAACTTGTTATATACGCTTAACGACCTAAAATGCGGTTTTGGCGAAATTATAGTTTCGGATGACGGAAGCAACGAAGAACACCTGGGCAAACTCCACCTGCTCCAAAAAGCTTTCGGTTTTAAACTGATTACCACACCCGTAAACCGTGGCCTGGGCCATAACATAAATAAAGGCCAGGATGCAGTAACCAAGCCTTACACCCTTTACATTCAGGAAGATTTTGAACCTTCTGCCCGGTTTCCGCACCTGTTTTTACAGGGACTGGAACACATGAAGGCAAAAAAGGCATTGGATATTGTGCGGTTTTATGCTTACTCGCCTTACGCCTACCTAAAACCCTTTGACGAACACTTTTCGCAAATGTTCCACCCTACCTTTGGGACAGATTACACCAAAATATACCTTTATTCGGACCATCCACATTTAAGAAGATCAGATTTTTTTCAAAAATTCGGCCGGTATCCTGAGGGCTTAAAGGGAGATCTTACGGAATACAAAATGTGTATTTCCTTTTTACAGAACAAAGCGCAGGGGCTGTTTTATAATGATTTTAGCAAGCTGCTGATCCAGAAAAATTCGCACCAGGAACCGAGCACCATGACCCGGATCAGCTGGCGTGAAAGTAAAGCCGTATGGATTAAACTGTTAAGAGATACTTACCGCCAGCTTAAGTATAATTTCGACATTATTGCGCAGCCACCACTCCGAAAGCTTTAATAGCCTGGCTGGCTGTAATATTATGGCTTTTTCTGCAGCTGAAGTTTTTTCTGAAAGCGCATTTCGATATTCCTGTAAGTCCAGCCTGCAACCAGGTAAATTACCAGGTAATTAATAATAAACAGATAACCGTATGCCGCAGGAGGAAATTTCAGGATCCTGATAAAAAGCACATTAAAAACACTGATGAACAGGGTATGAACCATGTAAATGGAATAAGAATATTTCCCCATCTTCTCCAGTAAGCCTGATTTGCTAAGCATGAGGGATAAATAACCTTTCTGGAAAGCAAAAATAAAGACAGAAACGAAGAAAACCGGTTCAAAAAGAATGCCCAGCTGACGGAATTCTTTTCCGTTAACCACCATAAAACCGACAATGATTACTGCAGATATTTCTAAAACGGTAAACAAAACTGCAGACCATTTGCTCAGGCGGTTATGGGAAAAATCGAACAGATAAAAACATAGGCTACCGGTAAAAAAGCCGATAATGCCTCTTAAGAAACCATAATTGTAAGTATAATCTAAACGTGCGCTACCGGTAAAGTTATAAATTAATGTGCCTGCCAGGGCTGCCAGTAAAAAATAAGCTATGGGTTTTAACCGATCGGATTTGAGATGGCTGAGCGAAAAACAACTAAGTGCAAAAACCACATAACTGATAAATTCTGCGCTGATAGACCAGCTCACCAAATTCCAGCTGATATCGCGTACGCCAGGGAAATCAATAGAGTTGAGCAGAAAAAAAGAAGTGATAAAGGTAAGTGTAGAATTATCAAGCGAATTATTGATCTGCACCCGGCCCGCCAGAAAATATTTAATTCCTTCTACCCCCAAAAACAACAATAACATTAAAAGGTGTAAAGGGTAAAGCCTGATCAGCCTTTTGTAAAGGAAGCCGGAAATGTTTTTAACAGCGTTGATGGACCGATAGGAATAACAGATTACAAACCCACTTAACACAAAGAAAAAATCGACAAAAAGATCGGCGTTTTCGATAAAAGCATTATTCAGTATGGGTGTATCAGAAAAAGCGCTCATGTGGTAAAACACCACCAGGGTGGCAAAAATCCCCCTGAAAACATCGAGTACTACAAATCTATGTTTCATCTCTCAGCAATTAGATCGTTTGGTTTCCACTAATCCGGCCAGGGCATCGTATATTCCCTTTACCGATTTTTCCCAGCTGTGCGAGCGTGCAAAAGCTGCCCTTTGAAAAGCCTTTTCGGGAGTATTATGGTTAAGCAAGGTTTCAATTCCTTCAATATAACCGTTTATGCCTTCGGCCAGGTACACCTGCTCCTTAAAGGCTTTCATAGATGGTGTAGCGGTGGCAATGGTAGGTTTGCCCAAAACCAGGTATTCATCAATCTTACGCGGATAGTTGCCAATGGTGAGATCGTTGATCAGCTGGGGGTTGAAGCACACATCAAATGCCTGTATGTGCATCGGGAGTTCATCAGTTGGCCTGGCACCAAAAAAGTGTACATTGTTAAGCTGATGCAGTCCGCTGGCCATAAAATCGGCATCTTCTGGTCCTACAAGCACAATGTTCCAGTCGGGGCGCGCTTTGGCTATGCCTGCTATCAAAGTAATATCCAGCCTGGCCGAGGTAAGTACACCCACATAACCAATAACCGGACCTGTAAAAGCCTTCGGTTGTTTCTGCTCAGGCTGCTCCAGAAAATGGTCGAAAAGGCTAAAATCGCAGCCCTGCCCAATGTAGCTGGAGTTAGGATTAGAATGCCTGCAATAATCTGCCAGGAACTCAGAATTGGCTACACAGAGGTCATTTTTTGCAATTAATTGCGGTTCGAGGGCCAATCCGTGTTTTTTATAATATGTGGTAGCAACCAGGTTATCACGCGAGTAATAAACAGCAGCGAGGGGTTGCAACAGTTCGATGAGGTAAAAACTCCTGAACATGTCGCCATCGTTAAACAACACTGCATCGTTAAAGCCCAGGCTCTCGATTACAGGTTTTACGGCACGGTAAAATTTATGGTTATTATACCGGTTAATGCTGGTAAAAATAAATCCCCGGGGCAGCCAGTTTACCGATTCGATAAGGCAATCGGGATAGAGCGTAAAAAGGCCGGGACTGATTTCTTCGAGACCGCTTTGTTTGCCTTTAATAATGGCCAGGCGTTTCTGTACTCTTTTATCACCCGTATGCCGCATTTTGCTGATGCGATCTAACGGCGGATTGATATAAAGCACACGGTTTTGTTTGGAAAATTCCAATGCAATATTTTTACAGTTGCTCCCAATTTCTGTATCCCAGGGCTGCTGACCTACAATGATAATATTTCGATTTTTCAAATCTTTTTGATTAGCGTTTTTAGTATTATTTGATAACATGCCTGGTAGCTACCGAGCGTTTATTGGCCTGCTTGATGCGCATCAGAGAGCAGAGTTGTACGTAAATAAATGATGGGATGCCTGCCAGGGCCTTGTAGATATTACGATCGGCTTTGCCATGCCTTAGTGCAATAAAAAAACTTAAACCAAAAGCAATAAAGGCCGCACACCATAACCATGATAATTTGCTTCCTAAAAAAATATTGAGCAGCAAACACAACATTGAAAGCAGAATAAACAGAAAAAGTGGCGGACGTAACAGTACCACCCCAAAAAGCAGCTGGTTCCAACTGCGGTTGCGCAAACCACGGCCAATAACAGAAAAACCCAGGCTAAAATATTTAAACCAGGTGTTGATCCAACGCGATCGCTGGTTAACCAATTGTACACGATTTGCTGTTTTTTCGTCGTAAACTATTGTACGCGGTGCAAATGCAATGCGAAGATCCTGAGAAACGATTTTTGCCTGTAAAACTTTGTCAAAACCTGCTCCCTGAAGGTCATGATCCCGGAAAGCATTAATATACAATTTGGTGCTAAAAGCCATCCCCGATCCCGCCAGTGTTGCCGAAGAACCTAAGGCAAACATCACTTCGCCATCAAAAAAATGGTAATATAAGTCTCTTGCCGCATCCAACGAGGCAATGGTGGTTTCCAGTCGTTTTGATTTCCGCAAACCCTGAACGGCGTCAAAGCCATGATCAAAAAACACATTAAGTTCTTTTAAATACTGCCTGTCGACCAGGTTATCGCTATCAATAATGGTAAGGAGCTTGTGTTCACGTTTAAAGTGGGCAATGGCATAAAGGTGCGAACGGGTGTTACTGGCCAATACTTTTTCGGGCCGGAGTAAAATTACCCGCTCATCATCGAAATGAAGGCCGGATATATCGCAATTATCGCACACCAGATAGATCAGGTAATTGGAATAATCGATTTTCAGCAGTGAATCCACTACTGCGGGCAATAATTCTGTCTGTTCATAAGCCGTAACAATAATGGCATAATCGTGCTCAACGCTTTCTATTTTAGGGTATTTGCGTTTGCCAGTCAGCAGATATCCCCCATAGAGCAACAATGGCAATATGAGGTTGTAACCGATCAGGAGCTGTATAACCAGCCAAACAACATTTAAAATCATATTTTAGGGCTTTTTGGAGAGGTAAATATTTTTGGCTTTAAACAGGCCTATAATAAAGCAGATTATTCCCGGGATGATAAAATATTCGAACGGCATAACTTAAATTAAAATTTCTTTACCGGGTTTTAATTCCGGCGATCTGTAAATAAATACCCAGGAAAGATAGACCACAATTGAAGTCGGCATGAGGTTAATTACTTCGTTGCCATAACTGCAAAACAGAATACCTGCACAGCCTGCGGTAAGGGCAATTATTTTTACCTTCAGCACCCTGTCTGTTATTCGCCATGTAATACCGCAGCAGCTACCCAAAATGTACATCATGATGCAAAACCAGATGGTAAGTCCTACAACTCCATACATCATCCAGATTTTCACAAAGTAACTATCGGGTTCAACTCGTGAGAGATACTTGTCCCCGTTATAAAGTTTTCCATAATATCCGGTCACTCCGGGCCCGCCCCCAAAGGGATAATCTTTCATGTAAAGTGCCAGGTTTCTTTGATTGGCCAACCGCAAGTTTAACGAGGGATCTTCAGGATTCATTGCCGTGCGTAAACGGTAAATCTGGTAATTGCTATCGCCTATGGTAGTAAATTTAAGTATGCCAAGCAGGGCGATAACCAGAAAGCCACCACATAAAAGCGCCCGGTAATTTTTACCAAGAACAATGGCCACAAAGCCACCTATAACGATTAAAAACAAGGCACCACGCGTACCCGAAATCAGCATACCGTAAATGTTGATTGCCCCGCATAAAAAAAGTAAAATCCTTTTCCAGGTTTTAATGGGCGCGAGCGAAAGGATAATTGCCATTAAGCCAACGTGTGCCTGCGATGCACCAAACTGCCCGGCATCACTGTAAAAAGAAAAAACACGCAAACGGCCCCATAAAAGGTGCGTGCTTGCATTATCGAGTAAAAACACCCGCTCATTGGCACTTGGACCAATATAAAGTTGTTTAATTCCGTTTAATGAGGCCAAAGTGGAACAGATTAATACCAGGGTAAGAAAAATATCCAGGTCGCGGTGCGTCCGGAAAATTAACAGGCCAAGCAGCACCGCTATAAAGGGGTAAATGGCCGTACTGCGGATTTCATTGATCCAGCCCAGTTTACTGGAACCCGGATTAAAGCCTTCAAATAAACTTACCATCAGCCACAACAACAGCAGGTAAAAAAGACTGATATTAATGGCATCCCATTCTTTTTTCGCTGTGGTAACAATCGTAGTAAGTAAGATGAGCACAAAAAACACATCGATCAATAAACCGTAAGGCAGCAAGCCGATTTCGCGTCCAAAAAGAAACAGGAAAAAGCAGTAGGCAACCAGAAAATAAAGTAAAATCCGCTTCATTAGTTAGGTAAGCCGTATTGATGCACCGGTAAATTATTTAACATCGGTTACTTTATTAAATACCCAGCCCATAAAACCGGGTTGCTCCCTGATGTAACGGATTAAAGGCCTGTCTGCTTCGCCAATTTTACCGCCATACTCAAAAAGGGCAATGTTACGCTCAGTAAATAACAACCATTCTTTCGAAATATTAACTTCACGTAAGCTGTTCACGTCAATAATTATATAATCAAATTCTTTTTTAAGCACCTCGAAACCATCTTTCAGGTTACCTACATTCTGGATTTCCAGCAGCGAATTCCGCTCAACGCTTTTGTTCATCACCGTAATCAGATCTTCAGTATGAAATTCTTTTTTGATCAGGAAAGACTGAAAGCTCAGGTTAGAGATCAGTCCTGTTTCATTTGATAGGGGCTGTTGTTGTTCATCAGCAATGAGCAGCACTTTTTTACCGGTTAATGCAAAGGCGTAAGCGAGGCTATGGCTTAAAAAGGTTTTTCCTGCGCCACCTGCCAAACTGGTGATACCCAAAATTTTGCTGCCAGTGTTTTCCATCTGCAAGGCAATTTCAAACCTCAGCGATCTGATCTGTTCTTTAAATACCAGGTATTTTCCGTCTGTAGATTTATCGCCCCAGATATTTCTGGCAGTGCGTTCTTTACCAGCTATTTCGTTTATATTTCCAATTACCGGACTTTCGGTAATGGCTTCGAGGGTCTGCTGGTTGCGCACAGCAGAATCTACCACCACCAACAGCAGCACAAAACTAATGCAAAGCGCAAAAGTGCCTGTACCGGCTCCGGCAATATACAGTGCCTTTTTAGTAGGTTTTGGATTGCCTGGCAACCCCAATTGTTCAATTTGGAGATTGAGACCTAATTTCTGATCGGTTTTTGCGGAATTGAAACGATCAAGTGCCAGCATGTAATCTTTGGTGGCCAGTTCTGCATCACGCTGATAGTTTTGTATATCGGCATCAAAAGGAACCATACTGCTGTATCGGCCCCGTAAAATACGCAACTGCCCGTCCAGCGTTCTAATACTGCTCCGTGCCTGTTGTAAAGATACTTCCAGACCAACTTTTTGCTGAACAAGATCCTGTTTTGATACACGCGTATCTACTATATTTTCATCCATATTCGCCGAGCTTTTATTACTGATCAGGCGGTTTAATGAATCAATTTTCTTTTGCATGGCAGGTTTAAATCCACCATCTATATAAAGGTTATTGGCAACTTGCAACTGCCTTTTAAGATCAACGATCTCGCGGTTGCTGGCCCTGCTGCTTCCATTAATATATCGGTCGCTCCCACCAAGTTTGCTTTCGATAGTGGCTACACCACCTGCATTCGATTGGATTACCCGCATGGCTTCAGCACGTTGCGCTTCGTACTGCGAAATCTGGTTGTAAACTGTTGCCGATTGTTCGTCGAGGTTAAGCACCCCTTTGGTCCGTTTAAAATTTGAAAGCAGGTTATTTTTGGCATCCATTGCATTTTTTTTGCTCAGGAGCATCGAATCAAGGATTTTGGCAGAAGAGTTCTGGTTGTTTGACACATCATTGCTGTAACTGCTGATGAACTCGGTAGAAAGCGTGTTCACTGTAAAGGCAGATAATGCAGGATTTCCGGAAGTAAAAATCACGGAAAGCAGATCGCTGTTGGTTGCATGCGAAACCTCCAGGTCATCCCTTAACTGTTCTTCGCCATAACCCATATCTTCGGCAATGGTAAATAGTTTGTAGCGGCCTTTATCATCATCAAGGGTTAACAGGGCATTGCTGGTCAGTTTTTTTTCAAAAAGGGCTGTAATCTCTGCCAATTCTGTACTACTTTTTGCCAATAATGATTCGGGCAAGCGTTTAAATGCACTCTTCTGATCGGTAAGATCATGAATTACTAGCCTGTAGGTAAGCAGGTTGATCATCCTTTTCATTGTAAATTTTTCTACCAGATTGGCAAACTGCTGGTTTACGGCAAAAAAATCTACCGTTTCATTGCTGATTACCTTTTTAGAAGGATCGAGCAAACCGGTTGAAATCTGTGCAACAGATTCGTATTTTCGGGGGATATTTTTTACCAGCAGGAAAGAAATGATTATCGCCAACACGGGCAATAAGATTATGAGCCATTTAAACCTGAAAATCCGATGCAAAAAAAATTTAAAATCCATTACCATATTATTTTCCTTCCGGTATCTGCTGACCGATTATTTCTTCCAATAAATCTTTTGCTTTCAGGTAATTGCCCTCCGCCTCTACTTTTAATGTTTCTGCACTCGATTGTGTAACCCTCGATTGATTGAAAACCTCAAGGGAAACCTCACTCCGTTCAAATTTTCTCCTCAAACTTTCTGCAACTCCTTTACTGTCTGACGCACTTTGAGTGAGCACCTTTAAACGGCTTTTTTCCTGCAGGTAGTTATAATATCTTTTTTTAACTTCGAGCGTAAGCTGGGTATCGAAGTCAAGCGCTTCTAACTGGGCTACCTTGTAATTTGCTTTGGCTTTTTTTACCATAAACGGCTTTTGGAGCAAAGAGCCTACGTTAATATTGACGCCGAACTGAAATCCGTTTACGTTGTATGGGTTTACGGGATCCAAAACGGTGTTATTCTGGGGGCGATAAAAATAGGATGCATTTAAAATATCCAGATAAGATACTTTGGCCATAGAAACATCGTTTTTTACCGCTTCAGAAGAAATGGTCTGGATTTTTCGTTTTACGTAATTCTGCCTGGCGAGCGCAACATATTGTTCGATGTCTGCCTGGTTTACCTGGCCCAGAATGGATTCTTGCGCAAATACCGAACTGCCAACAAGCATAAATAATAAAAGGGTTATAGCTGAAATGTTTTTCATATAATTTTTGTGTGATATTAACCGGGCAATCTGTTAAACTTCTTCTTTCTGGATTAGCGCGGGAATGGTTTTTAATATAATTTTGAAATCGAGGAAAATAGAATAATGGTTGGCATAGTAATTATCGAGCTCTTTGCGTTCGCTCTCCGACATTTCTTTCTTACCTCTTCTACTGATCTGCCACAAGCCTGTTAAACCTGCGGGGCCGTTGAAACGCGAAGACCATTTATTGGTAGTAAGCTGTTCTGCCTCGTAGAGTGGAAGCGGCCTGTTGCCTACCAGCGACATATCGCCGATAAATACATTGATCAGTTGCGGAAGTTCATCGATACTGGTTTTGCGTAATATCCTGCCCAAACGGGTAATCCTTGGGTCGTTGTTGAATTTTACAAAAGCAGATTTTCCGTTTTTATTCCCTTCATTGGCATATTGGTTTAACGAAGCCATTTCGCCGATCATTTTATCGGCATCCTGGCGCATCGACCTGAATTTATAGAAATCGAATATCTTATAACCTGCACCTACACGTTTACTTTTGTAAATGATGGTGCCTTTAGATTCGAGCCTGATCATAATCCCGATCAGGACAAACAGCGGCATTAATAATAGCAGGGCTGTTCCTGAAGCGACTATATCGAATAAGCGTTTACTCAAAGGTATTTTGTAACGCTCCTGCATTTGCACGGAAAGCTCTATAATATTTGGCTTAATTGCTTTAAACCTGATGAGGAAAGCAATCCTGGAAATAAAATCAGCGTGTGGAAAGGGATAAACGTAATAATCGTTTGCCCTCAGCTTTAATGCCTTTTTCCTCGATTCAGCATTTTCTGTTGTACCAATCAGTACAACAATGAGGTGCTTTAGTATCGGATGATCCCTGATAAATGAAACCTGGTTAAACCACTCGGGATTTTCATCCACTTCGATCAGCACCAGGTCTGGAAGGCTTAAAAAAGTTTGTTGCTGGATGTAAGATTGAAAGTCATCGATAAAAATAACTTCTTTAGTATGCTTATCCAGGCATTCAAAAATCGCATCCCTCAATAATTTACCAAAGTAAACCGATCTTACATTGGCAACAGCAGTATCATTATTATGGCCGTTCATTATGCAATTAACCTGCTAATCTGGTTTTTCAAAATTGCCGGATCGAAGGGTTTTTCCATGTAACTGTCAATCCTCACCGACATATTTTTTATTTTATCTTCCAGGTTTTCCTCTCCCGAAAGGAGCATAACCGGCGTATTGCGGTAAAAACCACTGCATTTTAAGCTTTGGATAAATACGCTTCCGTCAAAAAACGGCATCCTTAAACTCGAAATTACCAGATCAGGATCATTGCCTTCTTCGAGCCAGCTCAGCGCATCAATTCCATTGGTTTTAATGGTAAGCTTGTATTCGGGTGCAAGGATAAAGTTCAGTAATTTGCCAAGGTCCAATCCCCCATCTACCAGAAGTATATGTTTTTTAACATATTTTTTGACGTTGTTCTTTAAAATAAGATTTTTCATTAACGTTAATTATGATATGGTATTCGTCATCTTCTACACATACCGGTTATTGATATATTTTTAAGATGCTGTAAAGGTCTAATTTCGCCTGCCGCGTATCAATAGCCCAATAGGGCTAATCCCTTCTGGCCGGGATTTAAAACAACAAAAGCAGTTCTTTTTGTATAGAGATATTAACCCCAATGGCGGGGTATTAAATTGATGTGTTAGCTACGCTCCTTCAACAGAGATGATATATTTTCTCTTTAATACGGTAGCGGTGCTGCCCACCATTACGCAGTTGTCTTCTACATCTTTGGTAATTAAAGAGCCCGCGCCAATGGTTACATTGTTTCCGATATTTACATCGCCAAGTATTACCACGCTAATGCCTATATCTACGTTATCTCCAATCCGGGGTGCGCGGCCATAACTGCCGTTTTCTTTCATTTTTGCACTGATATTGGTAAGCTGCCTGATGTTACAGTTTTTGCCAATTACAGTATTACTGCCAATTACTGTCCCGAAACCATACTGTATCCTCAAGCCCTTGCCAATTACAGCACTTGAGTTGATTCCGATATTCATCAACCAGCCTAAAGCAAACTTGTAAAGCAACAGGTACCAGAAAAAAATAAACCGTAAAATTCTGTAACGATAAATTAACGAGGAGATTCGGTAAAGGAGCATGATAATCCTGGACTTAAAATTCCCTTTATTGTTCTTCCAGTCCTGAAACACATAAAGTGATTGTCCCCGGCCTTCAGAAACCATTATTATCCGTCTTTATATTCATATACATTAAGGCGCATCGAAAAAAAACCGGGCAGGCAATATCGCATGCCGATCCTTAGCCTTAGCTTGTACAAAGCTATTGTATCCCCGTTAGGTCCAAAATAGCCCTTAAGTACCAATAAACAGGAGCAAATGCATGCCCGTGTCTTAGTGTAAATTACGGTGGTTTTTTATTTAGGTTGAATAAACACGGGAGTTTCTGTTACCTGAACTTGCAGAATCCCATTTTTAGTGGTTACGGTTTTACCAGCCATTTCATCTTTGCCAATGGCGGGTGTATAAATAGTAGCCTCTTTACTCTGGCCGAGATCAAGGTCGTATGATTTTGACCTTCCAACCTGATCCGGTATGGTAAGTACAAAGGTTTTTTTTCCATTGAGCACGTACACATCAACCAACGGGTCTTTACTAAGGGTAGATTGGTAATGGTACTCTCCTATTAACCGGTTTGTCTGGAGCACATAATCGGCTGATGGCCTTTTTGAGTAATCAGGATTAACAAAACCCGAAGAGGTATATTGGGTCCAGCTGTTTACATCCACATTCTCCAACATGTAAAAAATACATTTAGATATTCCTGATCTGGCATAGAGCAAAGCTGTTCGCAGGTTCCAGTCGGCCTGTGTAACCATTGCGCTTTTATCGCCTATTTTTAAAGCTCTTTGCGGCGTATGCTCGCCTATATCGAAACCTGTTTCAGTAACCCAAACGGGGATACCGCCATTTACTGATTTTGAAAAATCTCTAAATAATGCGGCAACCTTACCCAGCTCAGAAAGCTCAGGTGCCATGCCTGCCGTAGCGTTACCATAATTCTGAAAACCATTGTTAGAATATTGGTGGTAGTTAATCACATCAAAACAAAGATCAATCTGTCCGTTTGCTTTCATTCCTCTGTTGGTTTTGCACCACGCCACCATTTTGCGTACAAAATCAGGATTTGGATCGGCCAGGCCGCCCATCACCACAATCATATCCGGGTCTGCTGTTTTAACCCCGATGCCTTTACCCAGGGTACCTTTATGGCCATCGTAAAACGCCGAAAGGTTGGCAGCATATTCTTCAGGCGATTGCTGGGCCAACGGGCCTTTCCACCATTTATCACGCTCATTATCACACTCCATATAGCTGATAAGACCTAAACCTGCTTTGGGTAAATTCTGTGGATCGTCTCTCCAGCGAACAGTAGGATCTGCCAGTAATAAGCTTTTATCAACAAGTTTGTTTGCACCATAGCGTGCTGCCAACTGAAAGCCGGCCCGAGCCTGTTTAAGATAACTTGCCGGTAAAGACCGGTCGAGACCGTAAGGCGCCGGAACATTTTCAGCATCCCTTTTACCCAGCGGATAGGTTTCCAAAAGCCAATCGGGGCAACCTTTTAAATCCAGTAATACGTATTTACCTGCCTCTTTCATTCTCCGGTAAATCTGATCATAATCCCAATCGCCCCAATGTGAAGGGCTATAGGTAAATAATCCCTCCTTATTCTCTATCCTTTGCCAATCCAGATAGTGCCTGATACCTGTAAAAGATTTTATCGTCTGAAACCTGGATTCTTCAATCTGACCGTGGTTAACATCCGAAGTAAAATTCCATTCGAAGGCATTTACTCCCAGATATTCTTTAAATGGTTCCTCACTCAATGAGGTGTTGACCACATTATTTTCAGGCCCGGTGATGATGGCTTTATGGCAGTTGGGAAAAATGACAATGGTAGTAACAGCGGCAGCAAAAATTACTTTCGCAAAACGGCTTTTCTTCATGAGAATGGGATTGGACTACAAGGTAGCAATTTTATTTGCCCATTGCCTATAAACTGCATGATGTGCAAAACTTAAGCGTTTAACAGGGCAATTTGCCCCACAAAATTGTTTATGCCCCTGCGCACATGATAAAAATGGTCTGTTTACTGTCTAGTAAAAATATAAATTCAGTAAACTCACCACTGATATTCTTCTTTATCATAGTAACCTTTCCGCTGGATTGGTACTCATCCATTACCTCATCACCAATCTTAATCTTTTCCAACCTGGAAATGGGAGTATCATACGCTAATTTAATCATATCGGGAAACTTAAATCTTAATATTGCCAGCTAAAACCAATGCATCGCGAACTGTACAGAACAAAGCTATCTGTCTGGCAGCGTGTAAAGGGGATGACAACAAGGGGACAACAGGTTGCCGGCGTTAAAGTTTTACGCTTATTGATTATGATCTGTTGGTACGTGTTTAAACATACCTGGATGCATGTTGCAGAGAAATAAAAGATTTTTTATGCCAAGCCGCTTAATTGGAACCGAAATAGTAACAGCGCTGGCAGATTAATTGTAACTATAGTTTTTAAATTTGTTAAGAGCTTCAATCTTATTTTGGACATGAAGGCGCTTATAAATGTTTTTACAATGGTTTTTTACGGTATTCGGGCTGATAAAAAGTGTATCTGATATTTCTTTATATAACAACCCTTTACTCAGTAGCGATAGTACTTCAAGTTCGCGGTCGCTAAGGCCCAAATCAATTTTTGGCCGCGCAGGTTGTCCTCCCCGAACCAGATTAATCACTTTTCTGGCGATGTAGGGACTCATAGGCGCCCCGCCGTTATAAAGCTCTATCAGCGCTTCGTGGATCTCGGCCGAAGTACAGCCTTTAACAATATAGCCCGATGCACCTGCCTGCAATGCACTGAAGATTTTTTCATCATTCTGGAAGCCGGTGCACATCAGGAAAAGTGTTTTACCAAGGCTTTTCCTGCTCTGCATCACTAGGTCGATCCCCGACATATTGGAAAGTTTGATATCTACTATAGCGATATCAGGACATTCATTGGGCAACTTTTCCAATGCTTCTTCAGCTGAGGAATAAACCCCTTTAAGTTCGAAAGATTTGTTTTCTAGAATTGTACTGGCCAAACTGTTCCGGTAAAGGCTGTGATCTTCAACAATGGAAACTGATATCATAAATAATGCGTTTTTTTAAGTAATATTGTCAGATGCCTGTTCCCGTCATTTCTACATATTCCATTAACCCACCATACCGGATTTATGCCGTTGATGATCAGATGATTTTTTTGAAGGGGGAGACGATCCTATATCCTGCTTAAGCCGGACCTGACAAACCTATAAAAAAGAATTGTTTTAGCTATGCCCTTTGATATCACGCAGTTAACACCTGCAAGAATGACGTTTCGAATTACTCAGAAATACAGAATGTAAGTGATGCAATAATACACAACTATGAAAATAACGTCTTTACACGTAAACTTTATAATACATAAAACTAACTTAGTGAATCATTTAGGGCGTTAGGCCTCTGATACCGATAAATAATATGCAGCTGAATTTATATAATAAACCGTTCTTTTTTTCGACGTTTTTACTGGGGATTATATTTTTTTTTCTAATGGTACTGCTACTGCGATATTATATAAAAGCCAGAAAGTATCAGAGAAAATATAAAAATCAGGCTGTTTTGATCAAGAATGAAAGGGACAGAATCAGTGGGGAACTTCACGATGAGATTGGATCTGGTCTGACTGCAATAAAGTTATACGCAGAACATGCATCCAGGTCCAGACCAGATATCCCCGAACTTGGAGAACTGGAAGGATTGGTGAGCGAGACAGCGGTAAAAATCAGGGAAATTATATGGAGTTCGAACACAGACAGCGATAACCTGGAAAGCCTGATCTACTTTATTGATGAACAGATCAAAAAACTTTTTGAACATACCGATATTATTTTCTCCTCCGATCTTCCTGAATATATTCCCCTAATTGAACTGGAAAGCCAGAGCAGAAGGGATTGCTACCTTATTGTTAAGGAAATTGCTCACAACATTCTCAAACATGCCAATGCAAGTACGGCAAGACTTCTCATCGAGATCGAAAAGGATCAGCTGATAGTTTCTTTAAAAGATAACGGTATCGGTTTTGATCCCGCCTTACAGAAATCTGCAGGGGTGGGAATGGATAATATCAGGGTAAGGGCAGAACGTTTGAGGGCTGGCCTGATTATCGAAAATTACAAGGGAACCCGGGTTAGGATTAATATTCCAATGAAACATAACCTTTCCCACTAAAAAGAGACTTTACCCGCCGGAGAAATACTTCCAAATAAAAAACACCACCTTTTATCCAAAAGGCAGTGTAAAAAAATCATTCCTGATTATATGAAGGATACAAATGTAAGTTCCTTAAGGGTAGCAAAAAATAGCCCTTTTCAGCTATCTTTAACCGGTGTATGTAGCCCACCAACAGTAAAAAACTTAGATCTAAAATTCATCTTCAGACCTCAGACAGTGTTGATATCACGATATAGTTTTAGAGGTATACAGCGGGCAAGTATGTCCATGTCCTTATTATTTTCCCTGTAGCTGGGATTTCCCGGGTGAAATGCTAGAAGGAATAATGCTCCTGTTTACAACCCTGACCACATCCCAGAAATAGTTGCTGTTTTGGTCAGGACGGCCCATGATCCGAACTTCATAAGCTTTTCCCAAATAACTTGTAGAAACCTCAAGGAAATCGTTTTCGATATCCAATGGTTTTAATGCAGGCTTAAAACGTTTTAATATTATTTTTTTGAAACTGTCAAATTCGGTATGATTAAGCATAGGTTCTTGTAGCTGGATGATTTAACTCCGAATCGTTCCAACTTTTATGCCAGTTAACCGTTTGCTAACAATTAGTTGGTCAAAAGCCGGTTTCCGTAGATTAAAAACACTTTTTCCAAAGTCGAAATCATAAATTTAATTTTTTAAATAAAAAAATCTATGTCATAAAAACACATGATACAGCGATATAGTATCATTTAATCTACAGACTCATGACTATTGAGCTTTAGTTTGGAAGTAATCTAACATGAGTATGGAATTCGATCTCTGATAAGTTTAAAAAGGGAATTGTTGATGCGACATGGAGGGTTCACTTGCATGTTCTTTTCCAATTTTTGAGGTGCACCTAATTCAAATACATTTTTCTCAAAAAGTTATCTAAATCAATCAAGCGAAACGGCGCGACAGCTCAAACGCGGAACGAGCGGTCATTTTTGTGAGATGTCCGGTTGAAAAAAAGCTTTTGTATTTAAATCTTCACCTAAAACCTTTTGAATTTTAAAGATGTTCTGAAAAGGGCCACGATGATCCCAACTTTTTAAATTTTTCTTTATGGATGCGTTTAAAACTTTTGATTTTCACAGGATTTTCTTCGGCGATCTGCCTTACGGTTTTCTATTGGAGATTATCTTTCGAACTTCAGTGATGTATGCCTATACAATCATTTTGCTCAGGCTCCTAGGTAAACGTAGCATGGGGCAACTTAGCACGCTCGAGCTCGCGATTATTATATGTTTCGGTTCTGCGGTAGGTGACCCGATGATGGGAAAGGATATCCCGATTATACATGGAATGGTGGTGATTACTACTGTAGCTATTCTCCAGAGCGTTGCAGAATGGATCATCAACCGCAACAAAAAACTTGAGGCATTTATGGAGGGAAGGCCGGATTGTCTGGTTAATGACGGAATGATTGTTAATGCCTCACTCAACAAAAACAATCTGAGCCATGAGGATCTCTACAGATTTCTGCGTAGTAAGGATATTGAACATTTGGGTCAGGTAAAAAATGCTTTTTTTGAAACTTCGGGATTAGTGTCAGTATGGTGTTTTCCAAAATCAGAAATCCTTCCTGGATTGGGTATAATTCCTGAGGAGTATGTGAATGAAGATCATCTGCTGCCTGCGGGAATTGCAGTTTCCCTAGAAGGTCATTTTAGTTGTACATGTTGTGGTTATACTCAATATATGATGTTAGGCAAAAGGTTTTCGGATTGTCCTAAATGCGGTAGCAAAGAATGGATCAGGTCAGTTGAATGCTAGCTGTTAACGGTCTTTACTGCCAAAATTCCGGCTTAAATATATCGCACGATCTAAACCAAAATCTTTTTACAATAAAAGGCCAGGATATTTACCAAGCCTTCTTATGATTTTTTTCATTGGCTTTGCTAACCAATATGATACCGGATTTATAGTTGTAGTTATTGATACACTACCTCAAAACTTCCATACATCGCCATTTCAGCACTATGCGAAACAGTTAGTTTTAGTTTTAACTGGTCGATGAGTTCCTTTGCAAAGGAAATACTTCTATTAAGGTCCTTGATCCCGCGGATTTCGATTCCCCTTTGTAGCAATTTGAATTTAGATGGCTCAAACTTTTCGATAAATTTTTCGAGGTCTTTACTAGCTGTTGTTTTATCCATAGGTAAATATTTTTCTAAGCTCAACCACTCATCGGCTATTTTGTTTTTAATGGTGCTCATAAATTATCCACAATGAGAAGTTATCGCAGCTTCGGTTCTAAGGTGCGCACGTCCTGAAACCTTACTAAAAACCATTTCATAAAAAAGCGGGTTACTTAAGGTACGGAAGAGGCTTTACCGGTGATTGCATATTTAAAATAGAAAAAAGCGCTATTGGCACGGGCCTTTTACTTTCACCACCACTTAAAAAAAAATGCTAAAATGGAGAATAAGATTATTTTCTTTGGTGATAGCCTGGTAGCGGGCTACGGACTTCAGAACCCTTCAACTGAATCCATCCCTGCGCTAATCAGCGAAAAGCTGAAACAGCTGGGATTAAACTATGATGTAATAAATGCCGGCATCAGCGGCGATACCACTTTTTCTGCCTTATCCAGGCTTGATGAAGTTTTAAAAGAAAAACCTGGTATTTTCATCCTGGAACTCGGGGCCAATGACTTTCTTCGCGGCATAAGCCCGTTACTGATTTTAACAAACCTCCAAAGCATCATCTCAAAGGTTAAACTTGCCTGCCCCGGAGCTGCCATATTATTATTGGGGATTGAACTGCCCGACTGGGCAACCGGCCTTCACCAGGGAGATTACTCTGAAATATTTTCGGCATTGGCCCATAAAAACAATATCGAACTGGTGCCTTCATTCTTAAAAAACGTGGCTGGCGTCCGCTCACTCAATATGCCTGACGGAGTCCATCCGCTAAGGGAAGGTTATGCAATTGCAGCAGAGAATATATGGCCTGTGTTATACCGGATTATCCAAAGCCAGGAAAATAAAAATCAGTAAACAATGGAACAGATGTCGAAAAAAGCCAGGCTTATAGAAAAAGAGCGAATGCAAAAGGCAAAAGCCTTTGAACACGCCGCTGAGCTACCCCAAGCGATCAAAACCTATGGGTCTGTGCTTGGTAAAAACCCTGTTCATATCCAGGCTGCCTCGCGTCTGCTGGTCCTGCTGCGCAAAACCAAAGATGCACATGCCGAAGTTAAGCTATTGAAGACCCTCATTACCAATCGAAAGGCCCATCTGGAAACCATTCAAAAAAACTGGGTTGACGCTCATAAACAGCTTGCCCGGGACTCTGCCCCGCTTGCCAAAATCCTGGGCCTGCTGAGCAGCAAAGAGCTTCCCATATCCCAGGATGAAACGCTTGAAAAATGGAAAGCCAGGCTCACCTCCCTGGAAAAAAGGATAGCTATAAAGAAGGCAAAAGACGTTAAAAAACGGAAATGAAAAAAAGCTTAAACTTCCCGTAAATGCCTTTATAAACCCTTGAGAAGGATTTTAATTTCTTATTATTGCTGATTTAAAGGAGACAGGGATAAAGATAATACTATCCATAGTCGAATACACTACTTTAGATCATACAGATAACTGATTTATTAAACAAGCGCCTACCCTTTCGAGGTTTTTTAAAAACATATAAACTTTTATGAAATTTTTAGAGCGTTGGCATAAAAGATCACAGGTCTTTCGGCAGGAAAATGCACCTGCAATCCAGCTGTGGTCCTTTCGAATTTTAGTTTTTCCCCAGTTGAAACCATTTGGACGTTGCTGATTTGCTCAGGATAATGCACAGCGCCATTTGCAAGGCTTTTGATTAGAACAAATCCTTGATCTGGCCAGCCCATCACGGTAGCAAAAAGATCTTTACCTTTCACGGCAAAACGGATATCTGCTGCCCCAAATGGCAAACCTTTTCCCTCATTAAAGCCCTGTGCGGTCAATGCAGTAGTTTGTTTTAGTGAAGGTCCCTCCCCAAAAATCTTCCACGGCCTGGTTGCGTAGATGCTCTCACCATTAGCATTCATCCATACACCTATCTCCTCAACAATTTTATACTCAAGCTCATCCATTGATCCATCCCCCCGCAATGGAATATTGAGCATCAGGTTGCCATTCTTGCTTACTACATCAACAAGGGTGTGTATAACTGTTTTAGCACTCTTGTATCCTTTTCTATTATAAATTCCACGATCGTAATGCCAGTCACCAATACAAGTATCTGTTTGCCAGGGCAGCGGCTCAATATTGTTGCTCTGACCACGTTCAATGTCCCAAACCATAGCCTTCCGCTGCACCTCATCAAGAATTTTCCCGGTCACCACACCAGTCAATCGACCATTATCTTTGATCGTTTTGTTGTAAAGATGGGCCGCAATCTTTAAGCCCACATCACTGATGGGCCACATCGGCAATTGTGAATCATCAAAATATAACATATCGGGACTGTATCTATTGATCAGATCAATGGTCCGGTTAAAAAATTTATGAATGTAAGCATCTGTTGGTGGTGTAACCCCGTTGCCCCAATCCCACTGTTTATGGATGGTACTATTATCCTGTGAATCCTTGCTCAGGATATGATTTTGGGAATAGAGCTCCTGCGGATCAAGACCTTCCCACCACTTCCCCTTACCATCTTTCTTGGTCAGTTTGCCATCATATGGAATACCGGCATAGGAGCCGTGCCTGTCAGCACGTTGGGCAGTTTCCATCCAGCTCCAGGCATGGGCAGCATGTACACTCACCGCAAAAGGTAAATGATGTTTTTTCGCCGCATCTGCCCAACCTCTCACAATATCCTTCTTAGGTCCCTGCCTGGTCGAATTCCATTCTTTTTGGTGTTTGCTCTGATAGAGATCCAAATTATCATGATGATTTGCCAAAGCCATAAAATATTTTGCCCCTATTTTTTTATATAATGAGACCAATTCATCCGGGTCCCATTTCTCGGCTTTCCAGGTATTGATCACATCCTTGAATCCGAATTCCGAAGGATGCCCATATTTTTCTATATGGTATTTGTATTTCCAGCTCCCTTCCATGTACATCTCCCTTGCATACCAGTCCCCTGCTTCAGGCTGACATTGAGGACCCCAATGGGCCCAAATCCCGAACTTTGCATCCCTGAACCACTCTGGGGTCTCATATTTGGATAGTGATTCCCAGGTTGGACTAAATGGCCCGGAGAGGATTTTCTCTACGAAATCCCTGGTTGCCGAATCAGGCAGTGCAAATGAAGAAAGTTTTTTTGAAAGCATCAGAATGGGGATTCCCACGGCTAAGCTTTGGAGAAGTGTTCTACGGTCCATATCATACTCCGTTAGTAATTATCCTGTTATTCACAAATATATATCCTGACGGGATACCAATCTATAAAAAGCGCTTTTTTTTCAGCAATACGACTTTTCAATAAATGGACCTTTTTATATACTGTTGCTAACTCAATGAAGGGCATATACTTTTGTTATCGCAGACAGGTAGCCCTGTTTTAATGATTTTCAAAAGCTAAACACCCCTTAAGCTTCAGCTGGCTTTGGCAGTTTACCCGGGAATAATACAACAAGATAAGTGCGATAAACTGTTTCTACCTGCCAACAAGGAATGGAGTAGCGCAAAACTGTATATCCACAATCGGAGCCTGATTATCACCCCTTCCTACCTTCCTTAGTCGAACCACAAATTAACACAAACCGCTTCATTGGTCTTTTGCCGATAACTATGCCAAGCTGATCCACCTCAGTTCCTGATGGCTTGTCTTACGCCCAAAATTAAAACATGAGTGATTTTACCATGTTCCGCAGTGCAAAAGATTAAACGATGTTGATGGGAAAAACAGCCAAGCAAAATATTGCTACTGCTTATTATTTTGCTTTTGGGATTTACCAGTCATGTACTGCTGTGTCTTGATGTTCTCCCACATAATAAGCTTATCGTCGATCTTCGAAAAAGCCCTGATATCCCCATCCTGGGAAATAACCAGCCCAAGTGCGGATGGATGACTCCAGCAATAGGCAATCATGGAGCGATGTCTGGTCCCGTAATGCTTTGGGTCATGAACTTCCAGCGACTTTGGCGCAGCTGTAGCAGTAGTGGAAACATAAATCTTCCTGGGCATCTTTTTTGCCCGCAGCACTGCGCCAAAACCATTGCTGACCATACTTCGATTAAAGAGCACAACCCCGTCTACGCAGGTCTGTGAGGCGATAAAGCTGATTGCCCCTTTGATTTCATCAGCAGTACCATTCTTGTGATAGAATGAACTTGCCTCATGCAGGTACAGAGCTTTACTGACCGATCTCTTTCCATGCTGTAAATCTGTTTCTATAACTCTCTGCACAACATAATTATCGATAGCAGCCTTGGCATAAGAGACCATCGCAAGGGTCAGCCTTTCATAGTGGATTTTATATTTGACATCCAGATCGGCACTATCATCCGCTATAAGGAGTGCCCCTCCATGCTGATAGTTCTGAATCCGCAATAACAACCTTGAGAAGGTCTGGATCCAAAGCCCATCCAAAAAATTCTCCCAGTCAGCATACAGTTCCGACGGGTGTACCTGCTCAATATATTCACGAACGGCGAATTTCAGAAAATCAGCATTTTTCTTGAGAATTTTTGAAATCGGACCAATGGTCAAAACATCAAGATACCGCTTGACAAGAATATTCTGCTTTAAGGTTGCCAGAAGTTCATAATCGAAAAGCACATTTAGCGTTCCGATATCACTTACCGAAACCTGAAAAAGCCCAGGCTGTTCTGATCCGGTTTCAGATTCATAGTTCAGGAAATTCTGGTAGTGAACTGCCTGGTCGATCATGCCCCATATAAAAATGCTTCCCTGTTCATCGTAATACACGGCAAGCGATGAGCTTGCAGGATCAGCAGCTTTTGAAAGCTTGGAGAGGGATTTTGTTGTCATCGCAATACGGTGGTCAAACTCAATACAGCTCCACCGTTCGGCCACAATATACCTTGGTGGAACCGGATCAGGATTTTCCGGGTCAATAAAAGTTACGGTGACTTTGATTAGCTCACTCTCCTCTTTACACATGCTAGCATAATACAGGCAGTCAAACAAATCTTCCATTACCTTTATATCAGGTAAAGTAGCCTTCACCTTTGTTAACCTAAGCTTATTGTGGACCAGTGTTGCCAGGTCATGAGGAGTCGAATTTGCCAAAATAAATTAATTTAATTAACAAACAGATCATTGTAAAAATGGTTTGTTTTGGCAAAAAGATCTACCATTTAAACTGTACCGATTTTTCTGTGCTATCATGGTCCAAATGCGTTCGCATGAATGTCTTTTAAAAGCTGCCCAGAAAAATTCAGACTGGCGATTGAATAGGTTATTCGGGTTAACTACGGGAAATAATACATTAACAGTTTTAGTTGATACATTGGCCAAAACTTTCACCGGTTTATCAAGTTCTTATAATAAACTTTTTTTAAACCTATGAATATCGGAATAATTGCACATTTAAAACATCCCATCAGACGGCCATATATGGGTGGACTTGAAGCTTTCACCTACGAGGTAACCAAAAGGCTCATCGCCAGGGGACATACAGTGACACTTTACGCTAGTGAATTGAGTGATCCGGATCTGAATGTTCATGTGATTTTGACTGATGTGGATTATGATAGGGAAACGTTGAGCCGGTTTCGCTCACATGAATTAAGCGAGGATTTTATTTCCACGCATCATGCTTACCTAGAACTTATGCAAGATATTGATGGCCGCCAGCATGACATAATCTTCAACAACAGCCTTAACTATGTTCCTTTGACAATGTCAACCGTTACCGCAACTCCAATGGTCACTGTACTGCACACCCCTCCCATTTTTGAAATGAAGCGGGCCATGTCACATGAACGCAAAACCGGCCGCATCCGATATGTGAGTGTTTCCAAACCTAACGCCCTTGCCTGGCAACCCTTTCTCAATAATTGTGAGGTGATTTACAATGGGGTGGATATTTCGCTATGGAAATTCCATCCGAAGCCACTTGGGGATTACCTGGTTTGGTTTGGCAGGATCCATCCGGACAAGGGAACCCACATCGCTATTCAGGCGGCCAGGCTTGCCGGTTATCCCATCAAAGTTGCAGGGAGTATTGCCGATAGCCACTATTTCCAGACTTATGTGGAGCCGTTAATTGACAAGGACGTGGAGTTGTTAGGCAACTGTAACCACGAAATGCTAAACGAACTGATCGGGAATGCCCGATGCTCCCTGATCACCCCATGCTGGGATGAGCCTTTTGGCTTGGTGGTAGCAGAAAGCCTTGCCTGTGGCACACCTGTAGCAGGTATTTCACGGGGGGCGTTGCCTTACCTGGTCAGCCCGGGAACAGGTTGCCTGACTAGCAGTAATGACCCGGCAGAGCTTGCGGGCTGTATTGAAAGCGCTGTGAAAATGGACCGCTCCGCCTGCCGCCGTCAGGCAGAAGAAAATCTGGATATCGAACGCATGATTGATGCTTATGAATCGCTATTTAGTGATACGGTAAGCAAAGTAGCCTGATATGAGAATTGCTTTTTACGTCCACCACCACGGATCCGGCCATCTGATGAGGTGCCTGGCAATCGCTGCCGGGCTCGATGAATGCGAAATTACCTTTTTGGGAAGCGGACTGGAGAAACATAAATCCCTTATTCCTAACTCAATCGAGGTTATTGAGCTTCCAATGGATACTCCGGGGAAGGAGGATACTAACCGGGTGAGTTCAAGTTTAGAAGGCTTGCATTATGCACCCCTAAATATCTCAGGGCAACTGCAAAGAGTGGCTATTATAACCCATTTCTTAGCCAGCCATCCCAGACTTTTACTCATTGTGGATGTATCTGTGGAAATTGCCATGCTTGCCAGGCTCTGTGGCGTACCAACAGTTATTGTCAGGCAGCACGGCCAGCGCAATGACTTGCCCCACCATATCTGTTACCGCAACGCGGCTGGTTTACTTGCCCCTTACGATGGGCGCATGGCAGGTCATGAACCGAAATGGATCAAGCAGAAGACTTTTTATACAGGGGGCTTTAGCCGCTTTAGCCCCCGGGAGGATCTCAGTGATCCGGGTCAGCGGCAGGTAGCGGTACTGATTGGAAGCGGGGGGACTACAATGAAAGGGGCTTTTTTTGCAAAACTTTCCTCTCAATGTCCTTCCTGGACATTCCACGTGATCGGAGATACTGATACCGGAAATGATTTCTCCAACGTGCATTTCCATGGAAGGATGGATGACCCGAGCGCAGTGTTAGAACGCTGCTGCATTGTAATTGGTAACGCCGGACATAATACGGTGATGGAATGCGCGTCATTGAATAAGCGGTTCATCGCTATATCTGAGGAGCGCCCGTTTAAAGAACAGTTGCAAAAGGCAGAGATTATTGAAAGCCTGTCCCTGGCTATACATATTCCTGCTACACAAATCGCAGGAACCGATTGGAAGAGCTTACTAAAGAAATCACTGAGTACCCGCCCCGCCTGGGGCGGGTTGGTAAACCCTGATTCTGCGAAAAAGGCAGCAGTTTACCTGATGGACAGCTACAGAAAACTATTTAAAAAACTTTAGGTCTGTTTTAAAGCCTGCCGGATCTCCTGGGCCGATGGCACGCGCAGAAGTTCCAGCCGTCCGTCCCTCCAGCTGATTAAACCCGCATGCTGGAATTTTGCCAGCCAGCCCTCCATTGGCCATATTCCCCACTTTTCCTGGAATGCCTTTGCATTACAGATAATGTCTTTTAGATGGTTCAGGGGCGGATCATAACTTGGATGGTGTTGATGAAAGGCTATGGCGTCAATGGTTTTTAATTCCACGCCAGCCGACTTTGCTGAAAATGCGAAATCGGTATCTTCTCCCCCATATCCTATAAAACGCTCATCAAATCCACCAATTCGACTGAAAACAGCCTTACTACAAGCAAAGTTGAGTGACCAGAAAAGTTCGTAAGGGTATTGCCCTATTTCCTCCCTTACCGGATCGGGCATACTGTATGCCATCATATGTTCAAAAAGATCTGTCTTGCTCATCACCAGCCCGGAAAGGTAACGCACCCTGCCTGAAAGCAACAGATCTGCCTGGCTAAAGGCTTTACGGTACACGCAAAACAAATCGATTGAAGGTATACAGTCCGCATCTAAAAATACTACCTGGTTGGCATTTGCAGATTCAATGGCCAAATTCCGTGCTGCTGCAAGGGGCAGATGGTGCTCACTAGCGACCACCTTAACATGGATCGGGAAGGAAGCAGAAGGTAGCCTGTAAGGCGCTTCATTCATATGAACAATGATTAACTCAGATGGTGTAGTTTTACAATATTCCAAACCCCTGATCAAATTAAGCAGGGCGCTGCGCCGGTTTTTAACTATAGTGACCACTGATATATCCATGTTATTAGCAACTTCTATGGCACTGAAAAGTTTGGGTAAACTGTTATTTTTTGTTGATATTTTCAAGGTTCAGGATTTTTCGGTGAAACTGTAGTTTTTATAGGTAACAACAGCGTTGCCGTTTCTAAATACGAGGATCTTTCGTCCTTTATCATGGCCAAAAGCGGGATCAGAAAACATTAAATTTGAAGTAAGGATAACATAGGAAACAATCTAACGAACAATAGGGGCAAGTACCCATTAGGAGTTGCCATGTAGAGATTTCAATCTATCATGAAACCGGTGCTGGGAGAACGGTCGACGATGGAATTGGCGTGATAGGGAAAGAACCCGACATTTTCTCCGGGTAGATTAACCAAGTAAAATAGCTTCTGGGAGCGGCTTTGATCTTTTCTCTATTCAGAATCACATAACGCATGGCAGGAAAACAGGCCTGACCTGACCGGGGAGGCCTCAGAGTTCCGCCCTTTTATTTCAATTTACCTATAACAACCTCGCTAAGGGTGTATCGCCATCAGAAGTGATTAGTCCAAAAACGTATTTATTGACTATAAATGACGACTCATTGGATCAATGCCTTGACTTTTGCGATCAGCACATCGATATCAAACGGTTTGGAGATATAATCATCTGCGCCGGCTTCTGTGGCGATAAGTTTGCCGTCCTGCGCGGCAGACATGATGATTACAGGCAAGTTTTTGATCCCATCATTACTGCGTAAAGTTTTCAGAATTTCATCTCCGGTGATAACCGGCATCCATAAATCCATCAGCAACAGGTCGGGCATGTTTTCTTCTATACGGTCCACTAAAATGGTGCTGTCCGGCTCCGTGAAGGTATCAAGTCCGCTGTCTTCTAAAATAATTTCCAACATTTCCAGGATATCCCTGTCATCATCACAAATCAGTATTTTTTTATTCCGCATCCTTTCGCTCCGTTGTAAGTGGTAAAGTAAAACTAAAGGTTGCACCATGTTTGGGTTCACTATCCACCCAAAGCGTTCCCCCATGTTGTTTTATAATCTGTGCACTAATGTACAGTCCAATGCCCATGCCTGGAAAATGTTTCTGGATTGTAGAAACCCTGAAAAAACGATCAAAGATCATTTTCTGATCGTCCAGGCTGATTCCAAAACCATAATCTGTGATGGATACTTTGGCATAATTGCTGACTTCGGAGAGGTTGATATTGATCTTGGATGCCCCGGGAGAATATTTTATGGCGTTGGATATGAGGTTTTCCAGCACCTGACTAATCTGGGACTCATCACCGTAGACTGGTTTTTTTATCGTCCCTTCAATCTCAATCAAATGTGTGGGCCTAGATATACTAACATCGTCGATGACATTCCTGATCAGTGTATCGAGATCCACCTTCTCATATTCCAGAATAAGCTTACCAGACTGTATCCTAGACATTTCAAGCAGGCTGGTGATAATCTTCTGAAGCCTCTCCACCTGATGAGCTGATTTTTTCACCATGGCCATAATCTTCGGGTCAATGCTTGATGGCAATAACCTTAATATTGTCTGAATATAGCCCTTTATAGCGGTCAGCGGGGTTTTAAGTTCATGGCTGGAAACGGATAAAAAGTCATCCTTTCGCAATTCAGCTGCACGTATCTCGGTAATATCCTCAATGGCCAACAATATCCTATCCTTGAAAATACCTTCCAGCTCAATGCGATGTGCGTTAAGTAACATTAATTTACGTCCGATATGGGGAAACTCATGGTCTACCTCAAAATCCAGTACCGGGTTATTGGTCGGCAATATCTGTTCCAAAAGCGTTTTAAGCTGATCGATGTTCCACTGCCCATTACCTAGTTCATAAAGGGATTTACCTAATGTATCACGTTTTTCAACCTTAAAGGTTTTAAAAAAGAAATCATTAGCAGAGATTACCCGATATTGAGGATCAAGTACAATCAATCCTTGCCGAATGGTTTGTATGATGCTATCCAGGTATTCCTGGTTTTCTTTTAACTCCCGGGTACGCGATTGAATTTTCTGTTCCACCAGGTTTCGTTCATAAACCAAATTTTCCTCCGCATTTTTTCTTCTGGTGATATCATTTTGCACCCCAATGAAATGTGTCACCTCTCCAGAAGACCCTATAATGGGCGAAATGTAAAGTTCATTCCAGAAAAGTTCGCCACTTTTTTTATAGTTTCGAATTTCTACGGTAACTGGCTTTCCGGTCAGAACAGCTTTCCTGATCAGCTCGCGTTCCTTTTGGTCGCGTTCACTACCTTGCAGAAACCTGCAGTTTCTTCCTATCACTTCTTCACGTTCATAACCCGAAAGTAGCTCAAAAGCACGGTTACAATAGATAATCGGGTTATCAAACTGATTATTATCAGTGATGATAATGCCAGAGATAGACGAATCCAGGGCAGCTTTTAATAGTTTTATGTTTGCAGGGTCATCCCCCATAAGTGGCAGTCCTTCGGAATCACTCATACCTGATATTATTTATTTTTTGTTATAAAACCTTCAACTAATCATAAAGTTTTAAGACACGGCCAATTAAATGACTAATAACAGGGTGAAACAGGCATTGAATCGCTCCTAATCCGGCTTCCCAATGATGTTTTGCTATAATATGCACACATTCATTTGACAACGAATAGTCAAGCTTTGAGGGGAAGGCACGAAGTGCCTGCCGATTGACTGAAACTCCGGGGAATGGTGCAGGTAACAAACTTCCGTCAAACAAATTCCAAATCATGTTTCGCTCAATCTATTCCGTTGACTTATCAGTTAAGCTTTGCACATCAAACAAACAACTGGTATATATATTATTGAACGCCAGCTTCCCCCGCCTCTTCTAAACACATGTTGGTGCAAATGCGTGCAGTTCCGCACGATTGTACTGTTTCCCTAGCTGGCTATTGCAAAACAAAATCGATCGCTAGGGTGTAATAATATATAAAAATTGATAGGACTGGCAGCCGATTATATGATTAAGATAATTAACAATGGATGATTCGCTGATTTTAACGCTAAAGATGGATAAGAAAAGTCAGTCTTTTTTTGATGCAAAACGGAATGCTTTTTTTCCAGCTGAAAGGAACTTCCTGGAGGCGCATTTAATGGTCTTTCATCACCTGCCCCCTACTGTGGATACAGTTTACTTTTTACAACAACTGAGCTTTCCCAAATTCACTGCAGAGGTGAAGGGGTTGATGAAACTCGGACGCGGAGTTGCCTATCGCATTGAAAGTGCAGAATTGATGCAACTGCATAAGGTTTTATCAAAGCACTTTTTTTCGGTCCTTAAAAGCCAGGACAGGCAAGGTTACAGGCCCCATGTAACGGTACAGAATAAAGTTACCTTAAAGGAGGCAGAACTCCTGTTTGGAAAGCTGACTGAAGATTTCATAGGTTTCACTGTGGGGATTGAAGGCATTCAGGTTTGGACTTACCTGGGTGGCCCATGGCGGCGAGAATTTGAGGTAGATTTCAATTAGTACTTTTATCCTTTGCCTCCTGTGCATCTTTGGCATAGGCAATATTGTCAATCATGGCTATGATAACTATGACAGAGAACCAGGGCGCATTTCTTTTAAAATCAGATGGGTCAGGATTACCAGAGCTGATACCTATTTAGGTTCTCAGGTTATTTTTCTATATCTTCTATCATCTGATTGAAAAATATGCTAATGCAATAATCTGTTTGCTACCAAGGGCTTTTTTTTGTATACTTGTATCAGTAAGGGGTGAGAGCCTTACATCCGGCGAAAGCCTGAGAGCGTTAATTTAGATAAGGATAATCATTAATTGATTATCCTTTTTTTTAAACATTTCCATTCTTCCTAATCAGAATATCTCGCCGCATATCCGTAAATTCATCTTAACTGATAGCTGCCTCAGATTTTGATAAATATCAAACAACGGCCTTTTTTGTTCCGCCTTTTCTAATCGAAAACCAATTTATAAAATCCAGTGTTGTACTATCATGACAACAAAGGATAAAAAAAATTCGGTTAGACTGATCCAAAAATGGGTTAGCGATCATCCCTTTGCTTTCGTATTGGGCGCGGCCACTGGTCTCGGACTTACTTTGGGAATACTTTACCTGGCCAAAAGACGGAAATTTGCCTTTAATAAAACGGCATCACAAATGTTACCCAATCTGAATATGGAAAGATATGTTTTTGATATACCTGGTAAGGATAACAACAAGCAGGTGATCGTGGAGGGAAGCGGGGAATGTTATAGCGTTAAGCTAAACGGAAAGTTCCTGGGTACCATGTGGCAGGATCAGGAAAATGGGATGCAGTGGCAAACCCATGATAAAGATTTACAGCATTACCTTGCAGACATCGCAGCAGCATTTTCAGGAGCCTTTTCCAGAAACGGATACCCCGCCATTTTGAAGGGCACCTATCCACAAATTATTCAAACCGAGTGGAAAACAGACGAAACACTTGAAGTCATAATCAGTGAGGAAACTGAAATGGAGGTATTTACTACCTTTTTAGAGGATGAGGCGCCGAACCTGGTGGACTTTGAAGAACATCTTGACCTTATCATTAAAAAAGCTGGCAACCCCTATTTTAAAATAATTGGAATTAACTGATCACAAAAACAATGGAACAGAACAAAAAGCAAGATCCGTCAGACGATAATATACCTGATCCAGATGATATTCGAGAACGCTTTCCGATCGAAGATGATTCTGATACGCTGGAACCTTTTGATGATCAGTCTGAACACAGAGAAATCAATGCAGATGATCCGAAGGACATGGCATTCTGGGCCACTCAGTTTCAGATTAGCCATGAAGAGTTGCATGCGGCCATGGCGCTTACTGGAAACTCGGTAAGGGCAATTAAAAAGTACCTCAGCATCTAATACGATACAATAATGGCCGAATTACCTGATCTAACCGTATTTGCCAAAACCCTGACACGGCTTTATAAGGGAAAAACATTAAATGACCTGGAAATTAAGGTGGCTAAAAAGTTGAATGTGACCTCTGCCGAACTAAAGACAGCATTGGAAGGCACTACACTAAACCAGGTAGAGCGGGCCGGTAAAACCCTGCAATTCCATTTTGGCAAAGACCAGGTTTTGGGTCTGCATCTGATGCTTCGGGGAGAATTAAAGGCGATAAGTGGGGACCTGCCTAAACACACCATCCTTGCTTTTCATTTTACTGAAGGCAAAGGCTTTGCGGTGACAGATGTACTCAAACAAGCGACAACCACACTTAGCCCTCCAATAGCAAAAGCTCCCGACGCGCTTGAAATTACCGAAACCGAGTTTCTGACCTTACTCTCCAGGAGAAAGAAAAACATTAAAGAAGTCCTGATTGATCAGAAAGCATTCAGGGGTATTGGTAATTCTTATGCTGATGAAATTCTTTGGGAGGCTAGCATATCTCCTTTATCGATTGCAGATAAAATACCCGAAAAACAGGCTAAAAAGCTTTTTAGGACCATTTCAAAAGTATTGAATGAGGCCATTAAGGCCATCACCAAAGAAAACGGAAATGAACTTAAAGGCGAACTCCGCGATTTCATGAAAATACATGGAGCCAAAATCGAAAGATCTCCAACAGGGAAAACTATCCGCTCGGAAAAGATCGGTGGGAGAACAGCTTACTACACCAGTGAGCAGAAACTGTATAAGTAAAAATCAGAAAAACAATAAACCTGTTAATTGTTCTGTAGAAAGTAGATGCTTGGTAAAGGAAAAGTTTTAATTATAACTGCCTTTTTACCTTAGCCGGGAAAACAGATGTAACGCCCAAGACACCCTTAACGTCGGCCATCTTGGTAAATATGCTGTGCACGGGGTCTGCCACACAAAAACAATCCAGCCAAAGGCAGGGTTATATTAAGTAAATCCTAAACCATGAAAAAATATCTTTTTACCTTGACATTTATCGCGCTGTACTGCATCGCGGCAGTCAAACTTTTCGCCCAGGAGTATGTTGCGCCAACAAATCCTGTTCAATCCGGAAAAGCACCCAAGATGAAGGTTAAACTATTATCCACAAACGGAGAGCGTAAAACCTATATCATCATATTTTCCAATGGCGACGAGGTGGTTTCCGGTCTGACTGATTTTGCAAAACAGTACAAGGTTAAAAGTGCCCATTACACCGCTATCGGGGATGCAGTATCAGCAAAAGCCGGATGGTATGACTATAAAAAGAAAGCATTTAAAGTAATCAAAATCGATACTGCTGAGGTCACTTCATTCACCGGTGACATCGCGAGCTACAACGGAAATCCCGTTGCGCATACCCATTTCAGCGCAGCAACCAGTGATGGTATCGTGCACGGAGGACATCTTCTTGAACTCATCATTGGTCCAACCATGGAACTTATCATCACCACTGAACCTACAGCCCTTTTTAAAAAACTGGACCCCGATTTTAAAGCTGCTTTTATTGATCCCACCCAGGAATAATGATGGAGAAGTAAATTTTAAGGATAGAAATAATTGTCCTCTTCTAGTCTGACCCTGTCTCTTTTCCAGAGGATATACCCAAGCCTGCCACATGTTTCTGCAACAAAATATTGTATATCAGCAGGGACGTCGTTCACAATATGGTAACGGATCTTATATTTAGGATTGTAGCTGATGTATACTACAAGGTCGTCCGAGGGAAATCCCCATCCCGACAAAGTTTTGAAGTGGATTTGCCTAAGTTCGCCTGCGGCCCGCTGGAGCCTATCGCTCATAATCTTTGCCAGCGATTTCTGCGGAATAAAATCAGTTTCCAGAATGGCTAAAACCGTAACAGTCATGCCGCAAATTTAAAATCATTCGCCGGCTATGCAAATGCAAATCTCTAAAAAACTGGCTTCCAGTTAAATTAATTTAAATGCGGTCAAAAAACTCGGTTTTTCTATAAAAAACGAAATGTAAATTTAAATTTCCTTCAGGTATAAGGAATAGGCAGAATTCGATAAAGCTAGAACTCAGGATGGTTAAACGCCTTATCAGAGTAAGAGAAAAGTGGAAATACTAAAAGAACAGCAGGCTAATCCACTGTCCTTTGTTAATTTAAGGAATAACAAAAAATAAGACAATTAAACTGATCGCCAAGACTTTTTTTTCTAAAGCAAGGTATCCGATAAAAAATTATCTGGCCATCGACCATGTGTCATTTCATGAATCTCCTATTATTCCTCGATGCCGGATTCAGCGTGCCCGGTTAATAAGTTTATTAGCGCTTTGGCAGCGGGGCCTGCAGAAAGTGGATTTTGCCCGGTGATCAGCAATCCATCTTTTTCAACATGGGAAAGAAATGGTACAAAGGCCGTTTTCACCTCTGCCCCTAATTCTTCCAGTTTGGTCTGCAAAAGGTATGGCACATTGCCACTGCGGCCAACCAACGTCTCTTCGGTGTTACTGAAAGCTGATAGTATCTTACCCCTCAAAAACCCAGGTCTCTGCCGCTCTGCACTGATCAATGCCGCCGGTCCGTGGCATACCGCAGCTACTGGCTTGCCTGAGTCTAAAAAATCAAGTATTAAAATCCCGCTGTTGTTATCATTTGCCAGATCCCATAGAGGTCCGTGCCCGCCAGGATAAAATACTGCATCATATTCAGCAGCGCTCACCTGATCTAAAACTTTCGTGTGTGAAAAGGCGGCTTTTGCCACTTCATCATCCTGAAACCTGCGGTTCGATCCTGTTACGTTTTCTGTGAGCTCACTCATCGGGTCAACAGGAGGCCTACCTCCCTTTTGACTGGCCAGCTCAACATGATAACCCGCATCAATAAACTCGTAATATGGATCTGTAAATTCACCCAGCCACACACCGGTCTTGCCATCGGTATTTTCCATCCCGCTATGCGAGGTTAAAATCATTAGTATATTTTTCATCTTTCTTATTTAATATCATCCGGACTTAATTCGTTTCCTTCTTCATCTATCCTTTGATGCTCATCCCAGTTTGAATCCTGGATGGTTTCATCATCAGGTTTTACATTTTGATCTCGCAACTGGTCCTCGTTTTCCTTTGGGTCTAACATGGTGGTATATTTTAAGTTTAACAAATAACAAATTGGTGGCCATATAGTTCAATAAAGTTGCAAACGGGCGAAGTTAATTTCGTCCCCACTATCAGCAGCACCCCAATCCATACATCAGTGTTCGCTAATAATGATTTTCTTAAGTTCAACTTTAGCTTTCCGCAATGCATCCCTGAACTCACCATCATTTTTATAACTCATCTGCGTTAGATGCAAACATTCATAGTTGATCTCGAACTTTTTTGTTTCAAAAGGCCATGGGCTTACAACAAGCTGTCCGTTTCTTTGGAAAAACCGATAAGGGGTTCCATCCGGACCGCTGCTGATCTCCAGCGTACGCTCTTCAGGTGGAACCTGATCCTGGCAGATTAGCAGCGAAAACGCATCACAGAATTCAAGGAGTTCATAGGCCTGGTCCACTTCCGAAATACTGACTCCTGCCTCCTTTGTCCATTGATCTTCACATTTTTTTAGCGTTAGCAAATATGATTTTGCTTCAGGCTCTTCGCCATGGGTAAAAGCGATATGCCGGGCAAAAAGTAATGCGATAAAACGGCTTTTGCTCAATGCCATATCAATCAACTGTTCACAAGCTGCTTGATCAAACTTCGTCATTTTAAAATTTACCGGTCCGCCGCTCGCGGTAAGAAGCGGGCCAAACTGGAATTCATTAAAAACATCATCATGCTCAGCGGTTGCCATAAGGGTTTCCACCCATCTTGCGGGCTGATCGGAAATTTTCCAACGCGCACAGATTTGCCCCGCTAATAATCCATGGGCACGCTGGGTGATAATCTCCCATCCATTTTCTGTGTATTTAACGATCAATTTTCCTCCTTTTGCTTATATATATTAACCAGAAAAGCCGCCAACAATTGCTTTTTTATCTTTATTTACCCGTTAGGATACTAACCTGCACTCCTCATCATCACCCTTCTCGACATAATTTTTTCAATCAGCACGATAAGGCGCTTCCGGTAATCTTCTCCCAACCATTTGACATAATTTCTGGTAACCGTACCAAGGCACTTTGCATATTGTTTAATCCGCCAGGTGATCTCTTTATCCAGCTCCCCTGCGAGTTCCAGCGCCATACTCACTGTATCTGCATTATCGGCACACATCAACGCATGCTGCCGTATTGAGTCTCTAAGCACTACCTTTGTTTTCTGCCCTTTTTCAGTTGCGGCATTGTATGCGGCAAGCACATCGAAGGAAATCCCCGCACTATTGGGGAACCGGGTTCTCATTTCTGCCGGCATCTGGTGAATCTCACCAACAGATTGATTCAGGCTCTGATGATAAATTTCAGGGTTTTCAAAAACATGCTTCCAGTCAACAGGCTCATCCCATTCGCCGAATCTTTCTCCGTTATTCCCCAAATCGATGATATTGAATGTTTTTTTGCCACTCAGCCTTCTTGCGCCCCTGCCAATCATCTGGTGATATAGGGTGAGCGAAGTTGTAGCCCGGTTAAGGATAACGGATTGTACGGAAGGCTCATCGAAACCAGTAGTCAGGATAGATACTGATGTTAATATCGCACCCTTGGTTTTCTTGAACCATTTTAATATTTCCACGCGTTCGCAGCCGCCCGTTTTATTGTCGAGGTGCCTGATGGGAAGCCCTAAGCCGGCAAACATTTCAAGCACCTTACGTGAAGTAAATATCCCATTATTAAAAATCAAAGTTTTTTTTCCGGATGAGTGTTCCCTGTAGGCATGCAGCAGCAGTTCAAGCATGACAGGAGAAGAATAAAGTTCATCTGAACTGCTTACCGTAAAGTCGCCGTGGATCCCCCTCATCAAGGTATTGAGTTCCACCTGATAACTAAACGTTTTAGGTTTGGCTAAAAAACCTTGTTCAATCAGCGCGCTGATGGATTCACCCACCACGAGCTCCTGGTAGAACTGGTTCATCGGCAGGTTTACATCTGCTGAAAAAGGTGTGGCAGTAACTCCGATTACAGCGGCATTGGGAAATTTACCGAGCAGTTTGTGAAAGGAGTTATGATGGGCTTCATCTACAATTACCAGCCCCACATCCAGCGTATCGATAAGACCTTCGTTGATCCGGTTTTTCAAGGTTTCGACCATTGCAACATAACATGGAAAAAGGTCTTTTCTGGAAAAGCGTTTAACCCCACTGTCCACCACCTTATTATTCACACCCGTGGCTTTAAGCGCCAGAGAAGTCTGCTTACAGAGTTCACGTCTATGGGTAAGTACAATAACCTTCTTACCATAGTTTCTGATATACCGGTCAGCAAGCTCAGAAAATATAACCGTTTTCCCACCCCCGGTAGCCAACTGGTAAAGCAAACGGGCATTTTTTCCGCCTGAAGCAAGTTTTTCAAAAAGAACTCCGATGTCGTTTTCCTGATAATGATATAATCTTTTGCTGCCTTTGGGCGATAATGGTTGGGATAAGATTTGCATAATGTTATAACCGTTCCAAAACCCGGAAGGTTTTGCAAGGGCAAGATTGTCTTATTTTTTTTATTAGTGCTGACGACAGCTTGTTTACTCCCCTGCAGGCTTAAAATATCCACGGTCAGAAAAACTAACCAAGGCCTGGAGTGTTGCATAAATGAAATTAAGGTAAATTAGAATATGGCAGCGCAGGAAAAGGACAATATGATCAGGGTACGTGGAGCGAGGGAACATAATTTAAAAGATATCAGTTTAGACATCCCCAGGGATCAGCTGGTCGTATTTACAGGCGTTTCAGGCTCGGGAAAATCTTCTCTGGCCTTCGGGACACTTTATGCTGAGGCTCAGCGCAGGTACCTGGAATCAGTATCCCCTTATGCCCGCCGGCTTTTTAACCAAATGAGTGTACCTAAGGTTGATTCGATTGATGGTCTGCCGCCGGCGGTCGCACTTCAACAGCAGCGCGGCGGCGCAAGTACCCGGTCATCTGTAGGGAGCGTCACTACCCTTTCCAATCTTTTACGTATGCTGTATTCGCGGGCGGGCGATTATCCGAAAGGTCAGGGCATTATTTACGCAGAAGGTTTTTCTGCAAACACACCACAGGGTGCGTGTCCGGAATGCCACGGACTGGGAAGCGTCTTCGAGGTAAATGAAAAAACAATGGTTCCCGACGATAGTCTTACCATACGCCAACGCGCAGTTGCCTCCTGGCCGCTAGCCTGGCAGGGCCAGAACCAGCGTGACATCCTGGTATCAATGGGTTTTGATGTGGATATCCCCTGGAGGGATCTTCCCAAAAAAGACCGTGAATGGATACTTTTCACGACAGAAACGCCGACAGTCCCTGTTTACCCCGGTCTTTCTCCGGAAGAAACAGCAAAAGCAATCAAAAACAAAAGAACACCCGATTATATGGGAACTTTTATCGGCGCGAAGCCTTACGTTCTTAAGACCTTTTCATCCAGCCAGTCCGAACTGATGAAAAAAAGGGTCAGCCAATACATGATCAGTGCCCCCTGCCCTCTTTGTAAGGGCAAAAGGCTCAGGAAAGAATCGCTCTCGGTCAACTTCGATGGAAAAGATATCACCACCCTGTCCAGACTACCTTTATCAACACTTTCTCCAATATTTAAAAAACATGCGGTCCCTGGAAAATCCCCGCAGTCTGAAAAACAGATTGTCAGCCAACGGATCTGCGCAGATATCCTCTCACGCATCGAAGTGATGTTAGAACTAGGCTTGGGTTACCTCAGCCTGGAACGGACCACGCCAAGCTTATCGCCGGGTGAACTTCAACGGCTAAGGCTCGCTACCCAGGTTCATTCCAATCTTTTTGGGGTAATCTATGTGCTTGATGAACCATCAGCGGGGCTACATCCTGCGGATACTGCGGCGCTGCTGGGCATTCTGGATAAATTAAAGGATGCAGGGAACAGCATTTTTGTGGTAGAACACGAAATTGAGATCATTAAACAGGCCGATTGGATTGTTGATGTTGGCCCTGGTGCGGGAGAAAACGGCGGGCACATTCTCTATAGCGGCCTTCCAGCGGGATTAAAAGACGATAAAAGCTCGGTTACTGCTTCATTTTTATTTGGAAATAAATCGCATCACATCCAACCATCCAGAACACCCACTGGTCAGCTGAGCATATCGGAAGCTACCCTTCATAACCTTAACCAGGTGAATATAGATTTCCCCGTCGGGGTAATGACCTGCGTCACAGGGATATCCGGATCGGGAAAAAGCAGCCTGGTCAGCCGAATACTAGCAGGACTTATTGCGGAGGGATTGGGACAACAGGTAGAAGCGCAAAAGGAAACTTTCCCCGAAGGACCGGAAGTGGACCCGGCCGTTCCACTAAAAGGCAGGATATCGGGCGGGCTATCGCAGATCACCCGTCTTGTTGTAGTCGACCAGCGGCCCATAGGGAGAACGCCCAGATCCAACCTTGCGACATATACCGGGCTTTTCGACCTGGTAAGAAAGCGTTTTGCTGAAACTCCGCTCGCCAGGAAACGGAAATACGATGCAGGGCGGTTTTCCTTCAATGTAGCAAAAGGAAGATGTTCCAACTGCACGGGTGAAGGGTTTGTAATGGTCGAACTGCTGTTTTTGCCCAGCGTATATACCCCATGCCCTGTCTGCAATGGTTCCCGATACAACCCTGCAACACTTGAGGTCACTTATAAAGAAAAAAACATTTCCCAGATACTGGATATGACGGTGGAAGAAGCCTGTGATTTTTTTGATGAGGACCCGCCAATTTACCGTGCACTGGATATTGTAAGAGAAGTTGGGCTTGGCTATTTAAGACTTGGGCAGGCCGCAACCGAACTCTCCGGAGGCGAGGCACAGCGCATCAAGCTGGCGACCGAACTTCAGAAAAGTCAGAAAGGATCCTCACTTTACATCCTGGATGAGCCAACGACCGGCCTACACCCTTCTGATGTAGAACGATTACAACTGCAACTCAATAGACTCGTTGATGCTGGAAATACCGTTGTTGTGGTTGAACATGATATGCAGGTGATTTCACAAAGCGACTGGATTATCGATATCGGTCCTGGAGCGGGTGATCAGGGAGGCAAGATCGTCTACAGTGGCCGAACCGATGGTCTGCTAAGGTGCAGGGAAAGCAGAACTGCGCCTTTTTTAGCGGCATATCTGGGAAAAGACTAGAACTGGTTTAATAGGATAAGATTTCTGAAAGCCCTATCATTAGCACCTGCTGAATTGAAAAGAAAGGCATAGTCCCTTAATAATCAGTCTGGATTCATCCCATAATCCGGCTACCTCACTCCGGAAAACTTTGATCGCCATGCAAAAAATCAATAGTTAAAACTGAAAAATTTGCAGTTGCAACTGAAAAAAAATCTGAAAATATGAAATTTTTTCAGCAGTCCAGCGCAGATAATATGAAAATATGCCTGCCAGCGCAATTGGCATACCAGTTGATAGTTGACTTACAGAACCTCATTGAGGTTTTAGAGAAAATTAATTGATTAATAGTCCATTTATTATTAAACCATTAAAAGGAAAAACTATGACGTTAGTTAAATTTAATCCAGAAAAGAAAAACAGTGCATTATTGCCAGGCTTTAATGACATTTTTGAATCCGTATTAGGCGATACTTATTTTTCAGATCGCCGAATCAGTAGCCTTCCGGCCGTTAACATTTCAGAGTCGAGTGAAGAATACCAGATTGAGCTTGCTGCCCCCGGTCTGAAAAAAGAAGACTTTAAGGTTTCGGTGGAGGGTGAAACGCTTACGGTCTCTACCGAGCAGCGGAGTGAGAACAGTGTAGCTGAAAAGAATTATAACAGGCGTGAATTCAGCTATTCTTCTTTTACCAGGGTATTCACACTTCCTGAAAGCGCCGATGTAGATCGCATTTTGGCAAGCTACTGTGATGGCGTACTAAAGCTGACCCTTCCGAAGAAGGAAGAAGCAAAGGCAGTTTCCAGACAGATAGCAATCAGCTAAACAATTTCAAAATGCCGCACTCTGCGGCATTTTTAGTTCATCTTCAAAATAACTTACTACGGAAACTAAAGAGCATCACAAATGGATTCACTATTGGAAATAAAAATAGCACTTCATTTTAAGGGCACTGAAATTACATATGGTAAATTTGCTTTGGGAACGGAACGGCAAACAGCACTCGATACATTTAATCTTCTCAAAGGAAGAATGGAACATTCAGCCACGTGCATGATTCAAATGGTACTTACGCATGAAGTTGCCGGACTTCCCATACCTTTGGCTACGATATTCTGCAACCTAAAAGAACTCAAGGAAAATGTTGCAATCATTTCAAAAGAAATCTTTCGGATTTCAAAACTCGAGGAAAGTGGAATGTCTGCGTTTGAGTAAGAATATTATTAGCAGGACCCTCATAAGAAGGCATTACAGTTTGAGATATTAAGGAGAGAAAATCACAGTAGCAATATATTCATGCGATATTAAGTAATCATGAAAAGAAAAATTTTTATTGTTGAAGACGATCTGGCATTATTGGAAACCTTGCAGGAACTTTTCAAGCAACAAGGCTATATATGCGATGGCAGCACCGACCCGACAAAAGCAATACACCTCATCGAGCAGAATCCTCCCGATCTGATAATTCTGGATTACATGTTACCTGAATGGAATGGTGGAGAGCTTTGTAACGCGATCCGTGCCATCGATGGATTTGAATATATTCCCATCATCATCATTTCGGCTTACACGAAAATATTGTTTTCCCTATCTGATTATGGCTGCGATGCGGTTATGGAGAAACCATTCTCGATCCAGCAAATCATAAGCCTTGTGAAAAATCTGTTAAGAGAAAAACGCAGTGATAGTGGCCTGCTTCCCAAGGTAAAAACTGTGATTAAAAATGTGTTTCAAATTGCAAAAGGCTAAATCAGGAGGTAATATTTAAATCCTTTATTTTAGCTAATAGCGTCACAAATTCAAATAAAAAACTTTGCGGAAAATGATTGTGCCGAAAGTTTATCTCATCCAGGAAGCGGTAAATTTCTTTGTACTTAAATAAAGGTCCCCGATTGCCAGGCAATCCGGGATCTTTATTTGCTTCACATCTAATACGGATAAATCCAGAGCTTAACCTCTACTTTTAGAATAAGAAATCTAGGTATTTCCACCAGCGTTTCCTGCAAGGTCTCCACCAACATCTTCTTCATCATCAGTTTCGCCTGTTAAACCACGCTGCACATCATTGTCGTCCACTTCTTTTTCTTTGTTCGGACTCTGTTGTGACTGCCCATTGTTCTTTTCAGTTTCCTGGTTCTCTGCTTTCTTATTTTCTTCCATGATATTTTTATGATAAGAACATGTCTGGCTGAAAAATGGTTTTGAGTATAAGCTGTAATTTCAAAAGATGATCGCCTAAGTCCCGCACCAGGATATTTCAAAAAATCAAAACTATTGGAAAAGAAGCAGGGTTCTAATTTTACCTAGAAAACATTTTTATGGAAAATCAGATTATTAGCAGAAGAAAAGCTGTACAGGGCCTCGGCCTTGGCATTGCAGCGTTATCACTAGCCCCTTCAATGGTTAGCTCGGCGAGTACAAAAGGGGAAAGTTTTATCCCGGGACCTCTGGAAGATCCTACCACTAAATATCCCAGGCCGCCCTTTATTCATCAGAACCAACCCTGGCCCGCCCTAGCAAGTAAAATGGATCCCCGACCTGACCATGGTGAAACCAGTTACAAAGGTTCAGGCAGGCTGGCAGGGCGCAAAGCATTGATAACTGGGGGTGATTCAGGCATGGGACGTGCTGCTGCCATTGCTTATGCACGTGAAGGCGCAGATGTAGCGATCAATTATCTACCACAGGAAGAACCCGATGCAAAAGAGGTAGTCGAACTCATTAAAAAGGCGGGTAGAAAAGCCATTGCGATACCGGGCGATTTACGTGATGAAAACTTTTGTAAAAAACTGGTAGATACTGCGGCCAAAGAATTGGGTGGTCTTGATATCTTGATTAGCAACGCGGCACGTCAGCAAAGTACCCCTTCTATCGCCGATATCACTACCGAACAATTTGACTGGACGATCAAAACAAATATTTATGCGCCATTTTGGATCATAAAGGCTGCATTGCCCTACTTGAAACCGGGCTCTGCGATAATCGGGACAACTTCGGTACAAGCCACAGATCCTTCCGCCGACCTTTACGATTACGCACAGACAAAAGCAGCAACAACAAACTTTATAAAATCACTGGCTAAGCAATTAGGTCCAAAAGGTATCAGGGTAAATGGCGTAGCACCGGGCCCAATCTGGACACCTCTGCAGATGGGAGGAGGCTCCACTCCCGAAACGTTAAAGGAATTTGGAAAAGAAACCCCTCTAGGCAGACCAGGGCAGCCAGCTGAACTGGCCTCGATATATGTCCAACTTGCCGCTAACGATGCCAGTTATTCTACAGGGCAAATATATGGTGCAGCAGGAGGAAGTGGACAACCTTAATGCAACAATACTTAATTTATTGTATTTTTATCCGCTAGAATTAATACCAAAATGTAATCGGTTGCAACACCGTTCTTTAGAAATCAGACTACATATTATTTCAAATTTACTAATTTAAAGAAGCTGGAAGGGGTGAAGATATGATCGTTTGTATGTGATACCCTCCACCGATTAGATACATCTGGAGACTGCCAAAAAGAAAAGAGAAAAAAACTACCCGAGAAAACAGGCTGACTTAAAAAAGGCAACTGGCAGAGAAAACCTGCCAGTTTACACCGCTATAAATATCAACTGTTAAAAGCTGGCCCGTTTGCTCGGGCCTTTTTTTTATCGTTATTTTTCCCTTATAGTACCTACTTCAATTTTCCGAAATACGACAGATTATTCCTGAGTGAATACTAGTGGCAGAGCATTTTCGAGTTAGCCTTTCATTTTATCAATAAAAAATAAAAAACGCAAAAATCGCATCGCCAGTCAGGTTACTATTACCTCTGGACCATTTACAGCCTCCTCTAACCCTTGCTTCTGTTAAAAGATCATGCTATTCTAAACAATTTGTTAGCGTATGCAGATTTTGAATATCGATATGGAATATTTCTTTATATTTTCCAAACTTTTTTGTCAAGGTTTTTATCAGTATAATCTGCGGCTTATCCTGACATAAATACGATAAGTAGTAAATCCGGTACTTCCTGCAAAACTATCGGTATTCCCGTATGTTTTAAAGAAAAAACTATTATCATTCTCATAACTCCTAAGCACTAACCATGATACGCGCGATGTTGCAGCAGTTGGGCAAAATACTCATTGAAAAAAAACTCACTATCGCTTTTGCCGAAAGCGCTACGGCTGGACGGCTGTGCTCAGAATTTTCACTGATCGAAAATGCCGGTTCATTTCTTAAAGGGGGCATTGTGTGTTACGATGCCTGTATTAAAGAAGAACTTTTAAAGGTAAAACCTTCATTGATAAAAAAATATACACCCGAGTCGATGGAGGTTACTAAAGCAATAGCCGAGGGTCTCCGGAAATTGATACCTGCCGACCTGCACATCGGCATAACAGGTCTAACCTGTCCCGGTGGCAGTGAGACTGCTGATAAACCCGTCGGTACAATGTTCATTTATGCCGCTTATGATCAGGGAATGCTTTTTTCCAGGCAGATGCACTTCACAGGGGAAAGAGAAGACATTGTATATTCAACAGTTGTAAAATGTGCGGAATTGCTTAATCAACACCTAGCACATCTTTAACCATAAACCATTTAATGGGTCATAAAATGAAGGCAAAAGGAAAATCGTGGCTATATCGAAATGGTCTTTCGATATTTTTTATCAGTATTTTTTTGATCACATTGATCGCACAGGCCCTTAGTGGGTGGAAAGAGCATAACAGTGAACTCGAAGACTTTGGTTCTTCGGAGCTGTCATTCCAAACCTATCTTTGCTCGGGACATTTTATTTCTGCTACTTTTGAAAACTTCGAAAGCGAGTTTTTGCAGATGGCCTTGTATGTTATGTTAACCATTTCACTCCGTCAGATCGGTTCTGCGGAATCAAAAAACCTGGATAAAAAAGAAGAAGTTGATAGGGAACCAGTAGCATCTAGAGATGCTCCATGGCCGGTAAAAAAAGGTGGCTGGATCCTTAGGGTCTATTCACATTCACTTTCTATTGTTTTTGGCTTTTTGTTCTTTATAAGCTGGGGCCTGCATCTTTACGGGAGCTGGCAGGAGCATAATATAGAGCAGGTATTAAAGGGGAAACCGACCGATAGCCTTCCTGCATATCTTGGCCAGGCAAATTTCTGGTTTGAAACCTTTCAGAACTGGCAAAGCGAATTTCTGTCTGTTGCATCTATCGTAATTCTGACCATCTTCCTTCGCCAAAAAGGCTCGCCCGAGTCTAAACCTGTCGATGCCCCGGACCTAGAAACAGGAAAGTAAAAATTTCAGGCAATGCTGGCGAACATAAAATATTCAAAACCAACGGTGCAAGAATACGGTTTTAGCTATAACACAACCTATAAAAAGAAAACATATGGCAACTACAAAAACAGCCGCAAAAGCAACAGGTAAAGCGGCATCAAAAAAAGAAAAGATTGAAGACACAGAGTTCCATGAATTCTTTGTTGACGAATTAAAGGACATCTACTGGGCGGAGAAACATCTCGCAAAAGCCCTGCCCAAACTACAAAAAGCATCTACAAGTCCGGAACTCGCGTCCGCATTTGAGAAACACACTGCTGAAACCGAACAGCATATCACTACACTCGAGCGTGTATTTGACATGTTGGAAGAAAAAGCTACAGCTAAAAAATGTGATGCAATGGCGGGTTTACTGGAAGAGGCTGATAGTATTATCTCCGATACCGATAAAGGTACGATGATCCGGGATGCTGGCCTGATCCTGGCCGCCCAAAAAGTCGAGCATTACGAAATCGCCACATATGGGACCTTAAGGGTATTTGCACAGAATATGGGCCGCGATGACATAGCAGATCTTTTAACACAGACCCTAGAAAATGAAAAAGCGACAGATGTTGCACTAACAGAAATAGCAGTTGGCGCTGTTAACGCTGAAGCAGTGTCGGAATAAGAAAATTTATTACAACGTTACTAAAGGTCCTTTTTGGGCCTTTTTTATTACAAAAATAGTTTAACCCGGCCTAAAACAAACCAATCATTCGTTTTCATAGTTTATAGCTATAAAGAATATCATGCTATGAAAAACCTAAATTTATTTGAAAGAATCTCAGATAAGATCACCTGCGCTGCCGGAAGCCCGGGAGCTTTTGCTACTGCATTTCTCATCATTATAATCTGGGGGATTTGCGGACCTGTTTTTCACTATTCAGATACCTGGCAACTGGTAATCAACACCGGAACGACCATTATTACATTTCTAATGGTATTTCTCATCCAAAAAACGCAAAATAAAGATTCGAAAGCCATACAATTAAAGCTGAATGAACTTTTAGCCGCCAGCAGGCGTGCAAGTAACCGTATGGTGGATATTGAAGATCTTTCAGAGGCTGAACTGGATGTACTGCGAAAATATTATCAAAGACTTTCCGATGTGGCAGAAGAGGAGGATGATATCCATAAATCGCACTCTATTGATTCTGCCGAAAAATTATCAAGACAAAAGTCGCAACAGCCGGGAGTACAATCCAGGAAAAAATGACCAGCGGGCCTACAATTTCATAGAGTCTACTTAAAACTTTGACATTTTATTCTGGTTATATTATAAAAAGATACACCGATGAAAAATAATCATATTAGGGAACGGGACGGCGCTAACATTAGTCTGTGGCAAAGTGCAGCTTCAAAAACGGAGATAAATGGATCAGGGGAAAGGTATATCTATGATGTGCTGATCATTGGCGGGGGGATTACTGGGGTATCTACAGCATTGAAGCTTCAGAAAAAAGGAAAAAAATGTCTGCTGATAGAATCCCATAAACTCGCATTTGGAACCACAGGCGGGACGAGCGCGCACCTCAATACTTTTCTTGATGCCACATATCCTGAAATTGATAGTGATTTTGGGAAAGAGGCCTCTAACCTTCTTGGACAGGCGGCAAAGGAAATGATAGAGCAGGTCAGAAAAAATATCGAAGAATTCGAAATAGATGCTGATTTTGAATATAAGGATGGTTATCTTTTTTCCCAGAATGAAAAGGAGAGCCAGCAACTCGGATCCATCCTTTCCTCCTCTATTGAAGCAGGGATAGATGTCTCAGAAGTTTCCGCAAATGGCGTTTCTTTACCATTTGAACGTGTACTCAAATTTCGTCGACAGGCGCAGTTTCACCCTGTAAATTATATACTTGGCCTTTCCAAGGAGTTTCTCCGACTTGGTGGAGATATTATTGAAGATATTTTTATTGAAAGCACAGAATTCAAGGATGATGTACATATCGCCAAGTCGTCCAGTGGGACCTATAGGGCTAAAAGCCTCATTTGGGCAACCCATATCCCTCCGGGAATCAATATTCTATCTCTCCGTAATGCTCCATATAGAAGTTATGTCCTTGCAGTGAAGTTGAAAAATGATGATTATCCCGATTGCCTGGCCTATGATATGCAAGAACCCTATCACTACTTCCGTAGCCATATTATTGATAGTGAAAGGTATTTACTGATCGGGGGTGCAGACCATAAAACCGGACATGATGACCCCGAAAAAGCATTTTCAGACCTGGAAAACTACACGCGAGAGAACTTCCAACTTGAGGAAATTCGCTATCGCTGGTCTTCTCAATATTACGTCCCGGTAGATGGCCTTCCCTATATAGGAAAATTTCCCGGCGGAGACGAGCGCAGCTACGTTGCTACAGGATTTAACGGAAACGGAATGATTTTCGGCTCCCTTTCTGCTCAGATCCTGACAGAGCTGATCGAGGGAAATGAAACGGAACTTTCCAAACTACTCAGCCCTTCAAGGATCAAACCGGTTTCTGGCTTTATGGATTTTTTAAAAGAGAATGCCGATGTGGCTTACCATCTTATTGCTGACCGCTTCAAAACAGAAATCATTACTTCAGTAAGTGAACTTAAGAATGATGAGGGAAAAATTGTGGAGTTTGAAGGCGAAAAACTTGCTTTATACAAAGATGAAGAAGGAAAAGCTATCGCAGTAAGCCCGGTTTGTACCCATGCGGGTTGTATTGTAAACTGGAACGCCACGGAAAAAAGCTGGGATTGCCCATGCCACGGGGGAAGGTTTGATGTTCAGGGAAAAGTAATTACCGGGCCTCCGAGAAAAAGTCTTGATCAGATTACCCTACCCTCTTGAATATCATCTTCAAAAGAGGCTTAACTTTAATCACGAACCAGCGAAAAGAGCAGGGTATTTTATCATCTAATCGAGCTATTAATGATCGGTTGATAATCCTACCGCTCTTTCCGCCCGCCTCCAGCAATTAGCAGAGAAAATCGTATATAATCCAGCAATATCCTATTTACGTTTTTCGAGCTTCAGATGTTATTTTCAGGATCACATTTTCACCCAGGGCTCAGGCTTAATGGAAGGGAAAAATAAAAAACTGCACCTTCCCCAAGTTTGCTTTCTGCCCAAATCTCCCCACCATGACGGCTTACGATCTCGTGGGAAATGTAGAGGCCTATACCAAGTCCGGAGATATTTGGAGACGCTTCATCTATTCGGTAAAACCTTGCAAAAATGCTTTTCAGCTTTTCAGGAGCGATGCCAGGGCCAAAGTCTCTAACAGAAACGGTTACCTTTTGATCATCACAGAAAAGAGTGACTTCGACTCTTCCAGCTTTTGGAGAGTACTTGATGGCATTGGATAACAGGTTAATAACCACCTGCTCGACACGCTGTGAATCCCCTTCTATGAGGCAATCTTGAATATCGCTTGTGTAGGAAATCAGATGACTGCTCTCCGAATGTTCAATGAGTTCAATGGCTTCCAGTACCACTGAGATAAGATTAAACTTTGCAATGGTCAGCTGGAGCTTCCCAGCCTCAATCTTGGATACATCGAGAAGATCATTAACCAGCTTAGTAATTCTGCCAACCTGGATCAAAGCTTTCTCCAGAAACATCTTTGGTCGGTCCTCTGTTATAATTCGGGAAAGAATTTGCAGGTAACCGTTGATGGATGCGAGCGGGGTTTTTAGCTCGTGACTAGCTAAGCCGATAAATTCATCCTTTTTGTCGTTAAGTGCCAAAACCTCTTCTAAAAGCTTCGCATTGTCCAGACTGATTGCAGCCTGAGCAGCTATGGAAATAACCAAAGTTTCATGTTCAGAGGTAAATTTCCCAGGTTCGGGATGTCCAAAAAACAACCCTCCTATCACTTGCCCGGATCTTGAAGTTACCGGCACCGCCAAATAACTCACCACCGGGAGGTGTCCCTTGGGCATACCGTAATGGCAATCGTTTTTGCCATACCTTGGATCCTTGGTAATATCGTCTACCCGCACCACACCCTGTCCAGAAAATGTAGGTTGGAAAACAGCAGTATTACGTGGCATACCAAACTTTTCAAAAGACTCACGCGATGCGCCTGAAAGGGTAAAGAGTGTATAGGATTCTCCACCCTGATCAATTTTATTATAGAAGAATGCTCCGAAACCAGCTCCAGTGAGCTCAGTAGTCGCATCGGTAACTTTCTGAAGAATCTTATTGAGATCCAGCTCTTCAGAAACCGAACCCATTACCATATTCATGATTTCCAGTCGCCTTGTATATTGGCCCGCAGCTTGCTGGGCAACCTTCTGAGCCTGAATGTCGCGGCCTATCTTAGAAGCACCGATGATTTTTCCCTGCTCATCAATGATCGGTGATATTGTCAAAGAAAGGTAGACGGCTTTTCCCTCTCTTGTTTTCCTTACCGTCTCAAAGTGATCGACCTTCTCGCCTTTACGGATTTGTGAGAGGATATAATCTTCCTCACCCAAGCGTTGTTTTGGAATGATGATGGAAATGTGACGTCCAATTGCCTCTGTCTCACTATAGCCAAACGCGCGTTCCGCCGCCGGGTTCCAACTGGTAATAATGCCTTCCAGGGTTTTTGAAATGATAATGTCATCAGAAGAATTGACCACCGCCACAAACCGGGCCTGCTTTTCTGCCAGTTCCGACAGGCTCAATTCATGTTCTTTCTGAGCAGTGATATCGAGCACAGATCCGATGAACCGTACCGGCCTGCCTTTTTCATAATAAACTTTTCCTTTTGCCCTGACCCAGCGTAGTTTATGATCTGTGGCACCCAGTGTACGGTATTCCACATCATAATCTCCCCCCGAGCTTTCGCTTTCCATTAGCCCGTCGATGATTGAGGTAATTCGGCCGCGGTCATCGGGATGCAGTCCCTGGACAAAATCTTTTTTATAGTTTACCATTTGATTATGGGAAATGCCAAAAAGTTCGCGGCATCTGGGGTCCCATTCCATTGTTCCCCTCTCTAAGTCCATATCGAATGTGCCTACCTGAGCAGCTGTTTTAGATAGATGAATCTGTTCATAAGCCTTCTCACGATCCTTTCTGGCAACAACTTGTTCACTGATGTCCACTGAGGTGGCAAGGATTCCGATGATTTCCCCGTGCTGGTCCCGGTAGGGCTGGTAAGTAAAATTCTGGTATACGGTTTCCTGCTTGCCATGACGCATCAGTACCACAGGAAGTTCACTGGCGGTATAAGGTATGCCATTTTTATAAACTGCTTCCATAACCTGCTCCAGCCCTTGCTCCCTAGCATCGGGCAGCGCCTTGAATACAGGAACCCCCATTACGTTTGTTTTTTGTTTTCCCCAGATCTCAATCATCGCATCATTTGCGAGGTCTACCACGAAGTCTGGGCCTTTAAGCAGACACATTGCTACCGGAGCCTGTAAGATCATTTCGCGAAAATTTTGCTCTGAAAATTCAGCTCTTTGTTTTTGAAGGTTCAAGTCAGTCACATCAGCTGCAGTGTTCATTACACCATAAACCTTCCCTTCAGAGTCGAACAGCGGAGTAAAACTATAGTTGAAATAAAACTCTCTTAGCCTGCCCTCCACAACCAGTTCCACTTTGCTATTGCGGACATGATAAGCAATGCCAGTACTGAATACCTGGTCAAGCTTTTGATAAATATCGGTTTTTTCAAGTTCTGGAAGAACTTCACGATAGGTTTTGCCAATCACCTCGGGTCCTTTACCCCAAGCCTCTATCACAGACTGGTTAGCTTTGACAATCCGCATTTCCTTGCCATGGTAGACGGCGATAGGAAATGGAGCGCTTTCAATAATGGCAGCAACCTCCCGGTCGTTTTGGTTTAGATCTGTATTATTAGGGTATTTCATGGTGGGATAATTGTAGTAAGAGATCAGTTTGGCAAACTTTTATTTGGATCAGTTGCCGGGCGAGAACCAACAGATCCTCAAGGTCGAAAGGTTTGGCCAGATATGCATCTGCACCTGAATTTGCGAAAACCTCTTTAATATTATTGTTTGCTGAAACTAAAATAACCGGTATATTTTTTAGTTGGGGATCACCTTTTAACTGCCGTATCGCCTCTTTACCACCAATAGTAGGGATCCAATTATCCATTAATATCAAATCCGGGGAATACTCCTTACAAATCCCAACCGCACAATCGCAGTTTTCGAAGGTCTTCACATCCCAGCGTTCCTCTTCAAACAAAAAACTGAAGATTAGTGCCAGGTCCATGTCGTCTTCAAAAATGATTACCTTCTTCCCCATTGCGCTAAATTAACTTTTTTTGTTACCTCAAGCAAGCCTGCCCGCAAAGATTTCTGGTTAAACAAAGAAGTTTAAACCTTGTTCGACCCAATAAGTTAATTCAAATTGTATGGTTAAAAATATACATACCGTACTTTTTGTTAATGAACGGGTATCTATAAAAGGTATCGCTTGAGTAACAGATAGGGCTTTGATTCTGCCCATGCAGGACTATCCAGATTTGAAACTTTAAAAAGTGCCAACGCTTTTTAAAGAGGCTGCAATTTGATAAGGTTGGAAGTTAACTATTGTGGAGAAATTATTGGAATTCGTGCAGACCTGAAGCATGCCCGCTTTTTAATAGGTACTGCGACAAGTTCACAGCACTTTACAGACAGTCAGATGCCTAATCAGGCAGAGCAATGCTGGTCAATTCAACTTTTGTAGACGATCTAAATTTTCAGTGAAATCTGCGAGTCGCGAGCTGGCCCACGATCTTAACGCAGAATCATCTACCCCAATATTTGAGGAAGCTTTAACATGGAGTTCAATCATGTGCTGATCAGAACGGACTGCCAAAGTAATCAAACTTCTTACCGCCCCCTTAGCTTCCATTATTTGCTCCAAACGATTGTTATCCGGTGAATCAGCAAGCACTACCCCATATTGATCAGCGAACATTTTTAATTTCTCCATGTAGCTGTTGGCTGTTTTTTCCCTATCCGCGATGACATCAAAATTTTTCACACTCGACGGATTTTTTTTCCATTCTGCCAAGAGAACATTTTGAAACTGCATTTCTTCATTTGCCGTTATGATAAATTCACGAACAGGATAACTGTAACCGTTAGGATCTTCTTTATGACAACTAGTAAAAAAAATCGAGAATCCGATAACGATGCACGCTGTGATGAAAGAACTTAAGCGAAGAGTCTGAAAATTTCCAATTAAGTATAACATAATTTAGCCAATCCACGGTAATAATGACAACAACTCCCAATTTGTGGCAGACTTCCTGTCTGCAATAATAGTTCTGCTTCGTTTTGGTCAATCAGGCTAGTTCAGCGCTCAGGTTTTAAGATCATACTAACTTGAGTTTCTTCACTCAATCAGGAGATCTAGATGTGGGACCACCTAGATCTGAATTCATGGACTGATACGCTGAACCAACCCTGACCCGGATTGAAACCAAACCGGTTATTTTTTCTTAGGCACCTTCGCTCCTTCTTTCTTCGCTTCGGGCAGGCCAATTGCTACTGCTTGCTTTTTAGAGGTAACTTTCTTTCCGGTTCCGGTTTTTAGCGATCCCTCTTTTTCCTCATGGATAGCCTTTTCGACTTTTTCGCCAGCTTTCTTTGAATACTTAGCCATAACATTAATCTTAGTTATCTGTATTATAATTCTATCACCGTCCCTCACCGCGTCTTCCACAATATTGGAATCGACTTAGTCCTTTTTTTTAAAACCTATTGGAAAATAAAAAGGTTTTAAAAAAAATAACCTCTCCTGCAAAAAGTAAGTAAAACAAACCATTGAACATAATAAGCATAAAGCCGAAAACTTAATTACCATTATTTATGGACTGGAGTAATTTTTTATTTGAGACCAATACAGAACTTTCTTATTTAGGGATGTGCAGCCGGGCAGCAATCGTATTTGCATTGGCCTATCTATTAATCCGCATATCTGGTAGGCGCTCATTCGCCTTGAGGAGCCCTCTGGATAATATCATCGTAATCTTATTAGGCGCTGTATTAAGCAGGGCAGTTGTAGGGGCATCTCCATTTTTACCTGTGGTAGTCTCAAGCACCCTAATTGTCGTAATGCACAGATTATTAGCCTGGTTGACTAGTGTTGAACCCAAGTTAAGCAATTGGTTTTCCGGCAAAAAACTTGTACTTTATCAAAATGGGCAGTTCCTCGATAAAAATTTAAAGAAGGGTCTGATAGGAAAACAGGAGATAATGGAGCAGGTGCGACAAGTAATGCACCGGGACGATCTCGAAAAGATTGATTCCATATATATGGAGCGAGATGGGCGGATGAGCATTCTCCTTTCAAATAAGTAAACATTATATGTAAAAAAAATAATCACCATAGTACTTCAGCGAAAGTTTTAGTGCGTTTTGCATTGGTTTTGACTACACGGTTCTGATTTTGTTATGTTTTTTATTATGACGTGTAGATAGGTTTATGTTTCAAGTTGCATTGATAAGACCTAATTGCAACCAAACCAAATGAGAAAAGATATTATCCGGCATTTACCAAAAGCTTGCAAATAGCAGACTGTCAAATCATCTAATCCAATGCATTGTATTCCGCCTCAAAACTAATTTTTGTCTTTTCCTTTAGTCGAGATCGGTAACCGCACGCAGAAAGTTATACAGTAATTATTAATTGCAGACCGTTATTTTTTTTAGAATCATTGAAAATTATTGGTTAACTTGATTTTCATGCGTATAAGAACTTTAATGCGATTTACATCAACAAAAATCCCTTTGGATAATCAGATTTTCCCTAAATATCAGACCAATATCGATATTCGCAATTTTTCTCATGTCTTCTCGCGGGTTTCTAAGGACACCATGGGGCCGATTTCGGATGCACAGGTGCTTTAGCCAGCGGTAATTTGCCGGGAATTTGAATATACCACTAGACTATCGATAAGGAATTAACGAGTTGAGACCGGCGATCCCTTAGTTAACTTAACAATGGTATTATGAGTTAATTTACAGATTTCATCAGCTATTAACCTAAAATCTGCTTTCCGAAATGGTGTTGGGGCAAGTTAAACACAACATAATTTCATCTGCCATTCTGAACTTTATCAAACAATATTTCTGTAATTTTCTGTCAAACAGGAAACGCATTAATTTGCTGGTCCATTTTTAGATGGCAAAGAAAATACATTAATACTTTCTTACTGAATCTCCCGGATCAAGTTTTTTCTGTGGCTGCAAGGTATCAACCTTCTTTGCGGAAGTATCCTTTGAAGTCATTTTTAACTTCACTTTTTTACCCTTTTCTGAAGGGTTAGTGCATCCCTGTAGAGCCATTCCAGCAATAGCTGTGACACATAAAAATAACCGTAATGTTTTCATAGCTTTTTATATATAAAATCCTAATCGATAGAAATAGTTTTGACTATTTTATAAATGGATAATTCAACTTTCTAATATTTCGACTCGACAATAAAAAATGGCGGGGTGAGTTTGGCTTTTCCCTAAGGAAAAAGGCAAGATACGTCTCATTCCTAAAACTATTTTAAAAGATCTATAGTTAAATCTTATATCGTCAGGAGAAAGTTATTTATGAAAAATAAAGATGATCACATTAGTTATGAAACTGGTACGGCCAACCAGGAACTTGAAAAGTTTATTTCCGCGCAGGAACGTGACTACTTAACTGCGCTAACTGAGATAAGCAAAGGAAAAAAACGATCCCATTGGATGTGGTATATCTTTCCTCAGATCCGCGGCCTCGGCCTATCTGAAACAGCAAAGTATTACGCCATTAAGGACCTTAGGCAGGCTAATGCTTATTTGCACCATCCATTATTAGGCCCCAGGCTAATGGAAATCAGTGAAAGATTGCTTTGTCACAAAAACCGCACTGCCCATGAAATTTTTGGTAGTCCGGATGATCTGAAACTTAGGTCAAGTATGAGCTTATTTTCTTGTGTCGCTAAGGCTCCGGCAGTTTTTCAACAGGTTCTTGATGCATTCTTTTCCGGGGAGAAAGACAACAGAACGCTTCGCATACTTGGACTTTAACTTTACTGTGTAGTCGTTTAACATTGTAGTGTGCTAATTTACTACAGAGCCATCCATGGATCTAACCTTAGCGGTAGCACGTCAATGCCATTTAAGTTGTTTTTGCTGTCAGATTCTGTATGACAAAAGGAATACATTAAATAGTTACTTAAATAGTGTCTTTAATTTCCCTGATGACTGAATATCCAGTCCTTTATTTTAAAGAATTTGCAATTAAGGAGAAGGTGATTTTTTGTTGTCCTAAAAACATTAAATACACATGCTATACTTATTTATAGATTACTAAGCTGAATAGTTCGACTCTCTTTCGTAGTCGTTCGCTGTGATGAAATTGGTAATGAATAAGTACAAAGACTACAGTGATATCAACTTTCTTTTCATTGATAACAGGAAAGTCAGCAGCGATTATGAGGCTTTGACAGGAAATTTTCTAAGGGCAACAGGATATGGCTTTGACATTTTATTCGATTATTATGGACATATTTGGTTAGCTTGAAACGAAATTTCTCAGCGAAGTTTCCATGTATGTTGGTAAGATTTACCGATAGCCCCCCCTGAAGGGCACCATGAAAATGTTATGCCCGGCTCCCTATCTTCACTAGGTGTTATCCCATCATCCCTAATCAACAGTAGCAGCACATTTCTAAAGATAATCATTACTCGCAAATATACTGAGTGACTTCCCGATACTTAATAATAGCATTATATTTTTAATAACTGCTAAAATTTAAATGATTTTGCAGGACTTCAAAAACCACCAACTTTGTACAGGATACGGAAAACATTGTGTCCGGAATCCATTGTCCCGACGGGCGTCTCTAAAACCATTATTTTAAAAAATATGAAAACAAAATTATCAATCCAAAAACCGGCCAGGGTAGGAACTTTGGCCTTGTTATTACTTGCAGTGATCTTAACGCCGCAGAAAGTATCCGCACAGGCACCAAAAGTCAAAAATATTGTATTGGTACATGGAGCTTTTGCCGACGGTTCGGGATGGAGTGCCGTCTACTCTATACTGACCAAAAAGGGTTTTAAGGTAACAGTAGTTCAAAATCCAATGACTTCACTCGAAGACGATGTGGCGACTACTAAACTTGCATTGGATAAGCAAGATGGACCAACGATTTTGGTAGGTCATTCTTATGGCGGTGCCGTAATTACCCAAGCGGGTGATCACCCTAAAGTTGCCGCATTGGTTTACGTCGCAGCCTTTCAACCAGATAAGGGGGAAACTGTGTTGCAATGGGTAATGACCGCTCCACCAGCTCCTGAAGGCGGAATACTTAATCCAGATGAAAAAGGAATGGTTTATTATGATCTTGCAAAATTTCACGCCGGTTTCGGAGCGGATATTCCAAAAGCGCAGGCTGAATTTATGGCAGCCTCACAGGGCGCCTTCAATGTGAAGGGGTTTGTAACTCCACTTACGGTTGCAGCATGGAAAACAAAACCAAGTTATGCGGTAGTTTCGACCGAGGATAAGACACTTGTTCCTTCAATTCAAAGAGCGATGTATAAACGCTCGAACACTAAAGTTACAGAGGTAAAGGGAAGTCATGCGGTATTTATTTCACAGCCTGAACAAGTTGCTAAAGTTATCGTCAATGCGGCGACAGCCGTTAATTAACTGGAATTCAGCCATAATACCGGTGGAAAATATTGATTTTCAGTACAATTAAAACTGCTCTGCATAACGTCCAGTTCTGCAGAGCATATTTTATGTTCCTCAATCTCCTTAACCAACTTTGCTACAAGCGCTTCAAGGCTATTTACTGCAATGAAAATTAAAACCTATACATAATGGAAGAAATTGAAAAAAAATACCCGGTTGAGAAGGATAAAGCACTTTCAAAAAAAACAAAAAAATTCCTTATAAAGTTCAACGCCCTAGAATCGACCGCAGCAAATTTATCGGTTACTGAAGCAAGAAAAGCTTTTGCGGATCTTCAAGCATCGAGCGAAGTCGATTATTCTGGAATTGAGGAATCCGAACAAAACATCGATTCTGGTGGATACAAAATAAAATTAAACATTTTAAAACCCGAGAACAGCAAAAGATCTTTACCCTTTTTCGTTTTCATTCATGGGGGTGGCTGGATTTTAGGTGACTATCCGAGCCATAGACGATTGGTAAGAGATTTGGTTGTCCACTCAGGCACAGCAGGGATTTTTATAAATTACAGTCTATCACCTGAAGTAAAATATCCAAGGGCACTGGATGAAATTTCTGCAACACTGGATTGGTTATCAAAAAATGCTGATGATTATAATCTTGATGCTACACGGATGGCGCTGGTAGGCAACAGCGCCGGGGCGAACATGGCAATCGCAAGTGCGATCCGGGGAATTGAAAACAATGGGCCAGAGATCAAACTACAAATACTGATGTGGCCGGTAACAAGCTATACCACAGATTGGAAATCTTATGATAAATATGGCAGTGACAGGTTTTTAACTTCACAAAAAATGAAGTGGATGTTCGACAACTATACCAGCGATGAGCAGGCGCTTGGCAGTATCTACATCTCCCCTGTTCTTGCAGACCGCAAGCAACTTAAAAAGCTTCCGCCAACATTAATTCAGGTAGCAGAAGCTGATATTTTGAGGGATCAGGGAGAGAAGTTTGGCCGAAAACTGGATCAGGCCGGAGTCAATGTAACCACCATACGCTATAATGGTATGATTCATGATTTTGGCTTGCTTAATCCTTTGGCAAAGCTGACGCAGGTGAAGTCGCAAATTGCGCATGCATCTGCTGAGTTACACAAATATCTGTGGGCTTAAGTGTAACCTGGCCTAATTTATTACATAGATGAACAGACAATGCTAACCCTTCTTCAGCAATTATTGAATTTTGAAAGTCTTTCAACAGTCCCTCATGACCAGTTGAACTGGCTAATCAAGCACAGCAAGATCAGAAAATTTGAAAGGGGAGCATTTGTAGGAATACAGGGAAAAAAAATCGATGGGCCACACTTTTTAATAAAGGGAAATATTTTAATGTTTATGTATCGTGGCAACGAGAAGCAGGATCTTTTGACACTGGAAACGGGCGATATCTTCGGATACCTTCCCTACTCAAGAAGCGATATCGCACCATTAAATGCACTTGCCCTCGACCAGGTCGAAGTGCTATCCTTTGAAACCTCAATGGTACGGGAAATGATCAGTTTACATTTTGAGCTTACCCAGTCATTGGTACATATCATGAATACCCGAGTCAGAAGTTACACCACGCTTCAGCAACAAAATGACAAGATGGCTTCGCTCGGAAAATTGGCAGCGGGCTTAGCCCATGAATTGAATAATCCGGCCTCAGCGCTCATCAGTGATGCTTTAGCCCTCAAAAAACATATTCGTGCAGAGTTCTTATTCAATAGTTTCTTTCCAACGGAATGTTTGGTAAATACCCAAAGAAGTAGTATTGAAAGCCGGCTTGTAGAAATAATCTCCGGGCATCAGGAAAAAGAACTATCCTACAAGGAGCAAAATCAGAAAGAAAATTCCATCACCAAATGGATGGAGCGTAATTCCATCAGCTATACTGAAGAAATGATCGAAGTTTTTGCAGATTTCAATATCCAAAGCGACTCGCTTGAATTTCTCAAACAGAGTCTTCCGCAAAAAGCATTGGCAGCCTTATTTAAACAACTGACCAACTCCCTTGTTACCGAAAAAATTGCCCGTAACATTGAAGTGGCTTCATCGCGAATAGCAGATTTGGTCCGATCCGTCAAAATATACACGCACATGGATCGAGGCCAAGAGAGGTCATATTCTAATATCCATGAGGGAATTGATAACACCATCCGTATGCTCGGACATAAAATCCGAGTTGGAAAAATTCGCGTTAACAAGCGCTATGGTGAAGAAGTTCCACCGGTAAACGCGCATACTGGAGAACTTAATCAGGTCTGGACCAATCTGATCGACAATGCAATTGACAGCATGCTTGAAAACCAAGAGGGATCACTTACGATTGTGACCGAACTTGCGGGTAATAACATCAAGGTTAGCTTTACCGATGATGGACCGGGAATCCCTGAAGATATCATAAACAACATATTTGATCCCTTTTTTACAACCAAACCTATAGGATCAGGCACAGGCATGGGCCTAGAAAATGTCAGAAGGATTATACTTAGGCAGGGCGGATCAGTTAAGGTATATTCAGTTCCCCGCAATACGGTCTTTACAGTTTGCATCCCAATCAACACTCACAAACAGGCAATTAAACCATAAATAAAATGGAAAAACCTTTAATTTTTTTGATTGATGATGACCCCCAGGTTCTCCATTCAATCACACGGGATTTAAAGTCCCAGTATGAAAAAAGATATAAGATCATCAGCAACAGCTCCGCGCACCAAGCTTTAGAAACTATTGCCGAATTGAGGAATCAGTCAAAAGCAATTGCTATTTTTATCAGCGATCAGCGTATGCCAGAGATGCAGGGAATAGAATTTTTGAAAAAAGCTATGGCCATTTTTCCCAATGCGAAACGGGTACTGCTGACTGCATACAGCGATACCCAAGCTGCCATTGAGGCGATCAACCATATCCAGCTGGATTATTACCTTATGAAACCGTGGAATCCGGCCGGGGAACGCTTATATCCCGTGCTGGATGACCTCCTATCCGACTGGCAGGCTAATTACCGCCCTGAATTCAAGGGACTCAAGTTAATTGGTTTCCAATACTCGCCATTTTCGCACAAACTTAAGGATTATCTGGCAGGCAATTTGATTCCATACCAATGGCTGGATGTAGAGAAAGATCCGGAAGCAAATCTACTGCTTCAACTTAACGGGTTAAGTTTGGAGAATTTACCTGTGGTTATAACAGAAGATGGAGAAGTTTTTATCCAGCCAGATGTTTCTGCTCTAGCTTTGGAAATCGGGGCAGGTGCCGGAGTAACGACTGAGATGTATGATGTTGTAATTATCGGCGGAGGTCCTGCGGGACTTGCATCTGCAGTTTATGGCGCTTCCGAAGGTCTTAAAACCCTTATAATAGAGCGCAAAGCTCCGGGTGGACAGGCAGGAACGAGTTCCAGGATAGAAAATTACTTGGGTTTCCCTTCCGGACTAACAGGCGCTGATTTATCCCGAAGGGCGATTAGCCAGGCCGTAAGACTTGGTGCGGAAATACTTTCTCCAAAAGAAGTGTTATCCATCAGCGAAACAGATAATTATAAAACAATTACGCTCCACGATCAAAGCTCAATCAAATGCCGGGCAGTAATTATAACTACCGGAGTCGACTATAAAAAACTAGAGATTAAGGGCATTAGCGATTTTACAGGTGCCGGAATTTATTATGGAGCAGCCGTAAGCGAAGCGGCTTCCTGTAGGGGGCAGCAGGTTTATATTGTCGGAGGAGGCAATTCTGCGGGTCAGTCTGCAGTTTACCTTTCTAAATTTGCTAAAAAAGTACATATTCTCATCAGACGAGAAAGCTTATCCAATACGATGTCCTCCTACCTAATTAAGCAGATCGAAAGCTTGCCCAACATCGAGGTTTTGACAAACTGCAAAATAAGGGAAGCTTCAGGCCAAAGCCACCTGGAAGATTTGTTAATCGAAAATATTAAAAGCAAGAGTCTTGAAAAATATAAGGCAGCTGCATTGTATATTTTTATAGGGGCTAAGCCATTCACCGACTGGCTTGGAGAGGCTATCGAACGGGATGTTAATGGCTTTATCAGAACGGGGCAAAATCTAAGGTACGACAGCAGGTTCGGGCAATTCTGGAAGCTTAAAAGAGATCCTTACTTACTTGAGACCAGTATTCCGGGTATTTTTGCAGCTGGCGACGTGCGCTCCGGGGCAATGAACAGAATCGCTTCGGCAGTTGGTGAAGGTTCGATGGCGATTTCCTTTGTCCACAAATATTTAGCAGAACACTAACGCAAATTTTTAAAACGATGTCAGAAAAAAAGATTCTATGCATACACATCAGGGAAATTAACAAAATCATGACCAGTGGGAAACTTGAATGCGAAGAATGCGTCAAAATTGGAGGCAAATGGGTTCATCTGAGGGTCTGCCAAAGTTGTTGAGCGACGCTGTGTTGCGATTCATCAGACCATAAGCATATTCGTACACATGCTTTGTCAATGTCCCATCTGGTAGCCAGTTCTGCCGAGCCAGGAGAGAATTGGATGTGGTGTTATAAAGATCAACAGGGCGTAAACTTCGACTGATGTATTGGATAAACCCACATCGGTCTATATCTATGCGCAGTAACAATTAACCGTAAAGCCACACTGAGCACGCAGTTTTTCCAAGATCATCATCCTTACATCTCTAAAATGTGTGATAAGAAATGCTAAAAGCTATTCCAATGTTTAATTCATATTCTTAAACACCAATTTTTAGTGTATCATTTATGGCAGTGTTACCAAAGTATAGACTACGTGATGAAAACTATATTAATCATAGACCCGAACCTAAACCTGTTGGAAGTTCTTTGTCATGCGTTGGAGATGGAAAAATATGAAGCTATCGGTTACTCGGGGCACGAACTGGAACTGATTAAACTAATTCAGAATATAGCACCTTCACTAATCCTCATTAACCTTAGTTTACCTTCCGATAAGTCTATAGAGTGGTGCGGTCGAATGAAATCTCTATATCCTAACCTCCCTATCATTGCGATGAGTTGCGATGAAAGCATTCTCAAAAAAAAGAATCTTTGGTTATTTGACGGGAATATCGGGAAGCCGTTCGACCTTGCTTCATTTTATAACCTTGTAGAAAGACATATTGGAAAGACCTAACCAAAAACCAGTCAGATTAGGATCACCATGTTCGATACTGTTGATACGGAAATAACCCTCTTGGTTCTCAACTTGCCGATCCAACCCAAAATGAACTCCGGTATTACGAACATTCCTGCCAGAACAATCAAGATGACTATCAAAATAATGATAACAGGTATAAGTCGTATGATTTTCCATTTTTAAAATTTCAAATGAACTTTATTCAAAATAAATCATGTTGGTGATGAATTCAATTTAAGGTAATCTGGCGAGAATTTGTTCAGGAAAGTCTAAAGGACCTGCCGGAATCAGCCACAGAAATGTTCTCAGGGAAGCTGAACGATCAATAGATAGAGGTCTTCAATGCAGAAAGGATTGAATTACGCATTCTAATAAAATAAAAATATGGATAACACGATTAAAGGTATTCATCATATTACTGCGGTTGCAGGTGATGCCAAAAGAAACTATGACTTTTATACCCGAATCCTCGGACTTCGGCTTATTAAAAAAACTGTGAATTTCGATGATCCCGAAACTTACCACCTCTATTATGGAGATAAGATGGGTACACCTGGCACCATTTTGACATTTTTTCCGAATGAGGGAATCCCGGCGGGACGACCCGGAACACGTCAGGCTACAGCCATAGGATATTCCATAGATAAGTCAGGTTTTGATTTCTGGAAGCAGCGCTTTGATAATAACGGCGTAAAGTACCTTGATGTTGCTGAAAAGTTCAATGAACCATATTTAACTGTTTTCGATCCCGACGGACTTCGTTTGGAGCTGATTGGCTCTTCAAAGGAAGATATACGCAAACCTTGGACATCTCAAGAAGTACCCGGAAACAATGCACTGAAAGGATTTTACAATATAACTTTAACACTAAACGACTTAGCGCCAACAGCGGATATATTAACAAAAGTATTTGCCTATCAATTAGTGGAGCAAAAAGATAATCTCTTCCGTTTTAGCACCAACTCGGTTACAAATGCAGCAATCGTTGACATTTTGGTTTCGAAATCTGAAATTCCGGGCCACGTATCTATGGGATCGGTACACCACGTCGCTTTCAGAGTGAAGGATGAAAAGATTTTAATGCAGTTCCGGGATACGATTATTGGTCTTGGTCTACATGTCACTGAAAAGATTGACAGAAACTATTTCTATTCCATATATTTCCGCGAACCGGGAGGGGTTTTATTTGAGCTGGCTACGGAGAACCCCGGCTTTATGGTCGATGAACCGATAGAAACCCTTGGTGAAAAGCTGATGTTGCCCGAACAATATGAACAATTGCGTGAAACCCTTGAAATTACATTGCCTAAACTAACATAAGATGGACGCAATACAGAGCAACTATTTGACCGCTGGACAACCAATTGAATCAGCCACCGGTGTACTCATCATGATTCACGGAAGAGGCGGTAATGCATTAGATATCATGGCGCTTTCTGATGAGTTACAAATTGAAGGAATGGCCATATTTGCTCCACAAGCATTGCAAAACAGCTGGTACCCGCACAGTTTTATGGCACCTATTGCTACAAATCAGCCTTCAGTAAATCTTTCACTGGGAATTGTTGCTGAGCTCGTCACGCATGCATTAAATTATGGTATAGTCCGGGAGAGAATTTTCTTTCTGGGATTTTCACAGGGTGCATGCCTAATGCTGGAGTATATCAGCAGAAATGCAGGCAAGTACGGAGGTGCAATAGCTTTTACAGGTGGTCTGATTGGAGAAGTTTTGGTAAATGATAATTACGAAGGTGATTTTTTAGGAACTCGGGTATTGATCACCACAGGAAATATGGATCCGCATGTACCACTAAAAAGAGTTAAAGAAACTGTAGCACAACTGGAACTTCAGCAGGCAAATGTCAGACTGGAAATTTATAAGGATAAGCCGCACACTATCCTTGCTAATGAAATGATCATCGCCAATGACTGGATATTCAGTGACAATCACGTTTGAACGATTAATTAGCTTATAAAATGACAAAGACCTTCAAAGTCACACGCGTTTATACAGATGCGGAGGGCGAGAGCAACTTTCAGGAGGTTGAATATCCGCTTTTGGATGCTGGGCCCATCGGTTTTCTTTCCGATCGGTTTCAAGTCAAGGAAATGATCTTTAGAACGGTTAGAGCCGATTATAATGATGCTCATCAAGCCCCAGAAAGGCAATTTGTCGTGCTGCTCGATCTTGGTGTGGAAATCGAAACCTCACTGGGAGAGAAAAGGCAGTTTCAGCCGGGCGAGATCCTACTTATGGAGGATACCACCGGTAAAGGCCACCGAAGCCAAAATCTGGAGTACAAAACCAGGAACTCGCTATTTATAATCCTCAAATAATAACAACCGGTAATCCGGCATTCCATTAACTATAGTCTACAATAAATTTCCAACGGATGATTCAGCAGATAAAGCGCAGCCACAAAGGACTTTTATCCTTAACTTATGAATATACTACTTTATTTGCATGCATGCTTGTGATGTTCCAGGCTTACTTAATTGCACCTCTTTCGCCAAGCTTAGCAAGAGACTTTGCCTCACCATTGCCTGCGCTTGGCATTCCTGTATTTGCTATAGCATTTTCTATCGCTGCCATAGCTACGGCCTATTTAAAAATTCATGTGCCAGTTCGTGGGTATTTGTTGCTCTCACTCGGTTCTATGGCATTAGGAAGTTATCTGTTAAGTATTAGCGAGACTGCATTTTTTTTCCTAATAACAAGAGCGCTGGTTGGTTTAGGGACAGGTGCATTATTGCCGATGACGATTCTCCACAATGTTTGCCATACCAAAAAGCCAAAATCTTTAGAGCGTATCGTACCGGTTGTTTTTGCACTGGCCACGGGCATGACGTTTTCCCCCAGTATCGGGGGCTGGCTAAACGGTGTATTTGGCTGGCGAATGCTTTATCTATGTTTAAGCATACTATGTACTTTATTTTTCATTTTATGCCTGCTTAAGAAGGTAGAGAAATTTATTCCCCAAGGGATACTCATCGAAAATTCCGGGAATGTTAAGTCCTTAGAGCGCAATGCCGGATTTATATTTAGTTTTTCTTTTTTGACAGGTCTGTTTCATTCTGGGGTTTTTGTTTGGATCAGCCATTATTTCACTGTTCAATATAGCCTGAATGAATCTGAGATTGCAACCGAACTATTTATTTTTGGTTTTCCGGGTTTTGCATTATCTTTTCTATTCCACCATTTGGAGATGGATAAGAAAATGATAACCTTTTTATACGCCACTATGGGGCTAACCATTTTAGGGCTTTTACTATTATGGGGAAATTTGTCGCTCGGCCTGGCCGAATGCCTGCTGGCTGTTATTTCAATTGGGTTCGGTTGTAGTCAACCATTATTTATGGGCCTTGTTAAGCTTCCTCAGGAAAGGCAAACGCTTTTGTCTCCCGCCGCTCATGGGACAGGATTTCTTTTTGGGGGCTACGGCATTGGCCCATTGGTAATGTTCGCATTGCTAAGCATCAACTTATCCGCCGGGTTATTGTTTTTGATTTCAACTGTAGCAGCACTAGCCTACATCTCAATCCGAGTTTGGAAGAAAAATGGTATTCCAGCAAATTCGGCTTTTATTAATGGAAAATAATTAAAGGTTTATGGGGTATCCATATGATATACATTCCTGATTTGGAAAGAAGCCCCATATCGCTAAGATTTTAATCCGATCACATTCTGAGCCCTCCGAAACACCAATTGTTTTACAACATACAAGGTCATTTCAATTAAATCCTGTGGCAACTGTTTAATCAATAATTTTTATTCAACAGCTTCAAGCCGAATGTAAATGGTTATAAACATCTTGCTTAATGAGGTTAAAATCCAGAAATGCCCTTTTCCAGCAATGAAAATCAGCCATGGATATATCCATCATGGAATGTATCAGCATCCACTAATCCACCAATGATAACTTCTCCATACCAACAGGCCAATTTTTGTTTAAAATATCTTCAAGGTATTTAATCTCGTCCGGATACGCAGTATTTTTGCGCTTGGCAAAATAAAGTGTGTTTTCTACTGGCGGACTTCCCTCCCATGCCAGTTTAATACCTTTTTCTGCAAGTTCTTTACCACAAAGGAAATCGGGTACAACGGCAAAACCCTTGTTATTGGACATACACCTTAAAATTGACGCGAAAGAGGGCACCACATATTTTGGTCTGAAACTCGGTAAGGCGCCGAAACTTGCTGACCAGAAATTTTTAAGATATTCCATATCATACGCAGTTGTATACCAGATCTGATCGTTCAGCCAATCTCTAAGAGCCGGCCGGTTATCTTGAGAGAGGAGCTCTGCAAACTCGCTGGTATCCGTCTGGTTGCCACAGATCAATATAATCCTTTCCGTTTTGAATGGCTTATAATCCAGGTTATGCTGCGTACCCTTTAGTGTAGTAAGAATCAGATCTAAGGTACCGTTATTCAAATCCTGAAGCATCTGCGGACAATCACCAAACCTGGTAACCAGGTTGAAAGGTAAATCCGTGATATTGGACTCCAGTACGTGCTGAAAGATTTCCATCGACATAGCCACACTGACAGTTGGTTTTTCAGCCTTTGACTTTCTACGGAAGATATGTTCCGCTTCTTCAAGCTTATTCATGTGGTCGATTATAAAGTTATATAGCATTGTCCCTCTTTCTGTAGCTACCATTTTCCGGGTATCCCGGTCAAAAAGCCGATGGCCGGCAAAAGACTCAAGCGAGCTTAAGTGCAGGCTAACACCTGGTTGGGAAATAAACAGGTCTTTTGCTGCAGCCGAAAGTGTTCCGACTTCATAAATGACTTTAAAGGTTCTGAACCATTCTAGATTAATCATTGTTTGTTGGTTTAAGGTTTTTTATTAATCGTTCGTTACAACTTGTTGCAGTACCATACCAAAAGAGTATGTCTCTTGGATGTTCTGCTGCTCAACTTATATCGCGTCGTTTAGCCAGTGTATAATGTCCCGTGTAACAAGTCCATTGTACTTGTCATTGAGCAGGTCATGATAATGCCCTACATACAGTTTCAATAGCTTATTTGAAGAGGATGCGTGTTTTTCAAAGTATTCACTTCCGGATGGCGAAGTTGCGCCATCCGCAGTACCATGAAGGATCAGTAGCGGGAGCTTAATCAAACTCATTTCTTCTTTAAGATATTCGGATGCGAGCAAAAGTTGCTGCATAGTCTTTGCAGGTTGCTTTTCATGGCTCAACAATGGATCATTGTTCATTTTAAGCACATGGGCAGCATCTCTGGAAAAATCTTCATTTTTTAATTTGACCAAACGGACATGAGGAATAAAACGGGCAAGGAGTTTTATGGCCGCTAGAGCAAATGCAGGCGCCGGAATTTTAAATGCAAAGCTTTCTGAAATTAGTCCCTGGAGCTTATGCTGATTTTCCACAGCGTAAGCGGAAGAAAAAACGCCTCCAGCGCTATGCCCAAGCAAAAAAACGGGAATGCTTGGATGCCTGGATACAACAATATTAATCAGGGTATCAATGTCTGACAATACTCCATGAAAATCAGGTATATAATACCTTTCGCCTTCTGAGCGACCCCTACCGATCAGGTCCATAGCATAAACCTCAAACCCCTCTCCGTTAAGCTGAGATGCAAAATCTTCGTAATACGCACTATGAGAATTGAGCCCGTGAATAATTACGATTATCCCTTTGAGCTGGCTGGGGCTATTCCAGTTTCGATAAAAAATGTGCTGGCCATTCTGGTTTGCAAATGTTGCAGTTTGTTCATTCTGTGACTTCATAACTAAGCACCAGTCAATTATGTGCCATAAATAATAAAAAATGGAATGCAAACTAAATTTATTTTAAAACATTGATTATCAGTTAAATAAAATAAAAATGCAACTGCGTTTTGATCAAGGATTTCACCAGAACTCCAATTTTTTCGGAGTTTCATTAATGTAAACTCTGAAAATATCGGAGTTGGGATATCAAAAATGTTTGATCGGTAAATCGCGATTTGGAATCTCTGAAGAAAAAACTTTCGGTATTGGATTTTGGCAGCCCGGGTTAACCACTAACCTTTTCGGCCCTGTTTCACATTTGGGATTTACGGTTACCTGGCCGTTTTAAGCATTTATGATTTTAATAATACCTGGTATAAATAGCCTTATATACAAATTTTGGCATTGGCCGGTACTTTTGGTTTGCCACTAGAACAAATCAGTTATGGTAGCCAACACTCACTATTTAAGATAAATTTAATTTGGAAAATTATGAAAAATCAAACCACGTATCACTTCATTGACATTAACGGTGTCAATATCTTCTACCGCGAGGCCGGACTGAAAACAGCACCAACATTAGTGCTTTTGCACGGTTATCCAACATCCTCGCACATGTTCCGCAACCTGATGAACAGCTTATCGGACAAATATCACCTAATCGCCCCAGACTATCCTGGTTATGGCCGAAGTGAACAGCCTCCGATTGCAGACTTCGAATACACATTTGATAACTTTGCCGAGATTATTACCACCTTGCTTCAAAAACTGGAGATATCAAAGTACAGCCTTTACCTGATGGATTACGGTGCCCCGGTTGGCTGGAGAATCGCTTCGGCACATCCAGAAAAAATTGACACATTGATTGTTCAGAACGGTTGCGCCTATGAAGAGGGCCTGGAAACTTTCTGGGATCCATTCAAGGCATACTGGAAAGACAGAAATAATAAAGCAGCAGAAAGCACGCTCGAAACCTTTCATCAGCCAGATGGATTAAAATGGCAATATACCCACGGGGTGCCCGATACCTCAGTTGTAAGTCCGGATAATTGGGAGATTGATCTGCGTCATCTTGAAAGACCGGAAAATAATCAGATCCAACTGAACTTATTCTATGACTACGGAACCAATCCACCTAACTATCCCAAATGGCAAAAATACTTTAGAGACCATAACCCCGAAATGCTTATTGTTTACGGAAAAAACGACTACATTTTTCCTGTAAGTGGCGCTGAAGCATACAAGAAGGATGTAAAAAACCTTGAATACCATTTGTATGATGCCGGGCATTTTGCCCTCGAAAGTAAGGGGGATGAAATGGCAGCAGCAATTGAAGATTTTTTAGACCGTAAGGTTAAAAGATAATAATGCTCTAAGGGAAATTAACCTAAGAACTTTATGACCCCGCTGCCATAACATCATCCTAAACGAACATGTGCGGTTTATAAACAAATGCCCCGCGCACACACATTTGCTATCATCCTTAACTATTCACAAAATCAAATCAATATGAAAAAATTAATTCTGTTATCTGTAAGTCTTATAACATCACTATACGGATTCGCACAAAAGCCTAGTCCGCAATTATTAAACCCTACTAACCATACACTGGTTTTAATAGACTATCAAAGTCAGATGGCATTCGCTGTCAAGAATCAGTCCATTGAAGTGCTTCGAAACAATGCGGCCCTAACCGCAGGCGCCTCCAAAATTTTCAATATTCCAACCGTGGTCACAACTGTGGCGGCAAAATCATTCAGCGGTCCTGTATTTCCTGAAATCAGTTCATTTTATCCGATTGCTTCTACCACTGTTATTGATAGAACAACTATGAATTGCTGGGAAGATCTAAATGCGCATAAGGCAATTACAGGCAAAGGCAAAAAAATATTGGTTTTAGGTGGTCTGTGGACGAGTGTTTGCATAGTTGGGCCAGCTTTATCAGCTATCAATGAAGGTTATACCGTTTATGTAATTACAGATGCCAGTGGTGATGTTTCTACCGAAGCACATGATCAGGCCGTTACAAGAATGGTTAAAGCGGGTGTGCAACCGATAACATCGCTTCAGTATCTTTTAGAACTACAGCGTGATTGGGCAAGATCAGAAACTTACAATGCAACTACCGACCTTATTAAACAGTACGGAGGAGCATACGGGATTGGGATCCAATATGCGAAAGAAATGATCAAACATTAAATAATTATAAGTTATCTAGGGACAATGCATGCGTTGTCCCTCTGATCAAGGCAGACCATGAAACGAATTAAAACAACCCTATTTTTGATCATTGTATGTTCTGGGAGTATATTTTCCCAGCAAAAGGTAGACAAAGTCATCCTAAACGGTAAAATTATTACACTGAATGATGAACAACCAACTGTTGAAGCACTTGCTATTGCCGGTAATAGAATTATTGAACTTGGAAGTAACCAAAAAATAAAAAAATACATCGGCAAAGATGTTCAGGTGATAGATGCCAGGGGAAAAACAGTGATCCCAGGAATCTATGATTCTCACCTTCATGTGATTCGCGGTGGACGATTTTACAATGCGGAACTGAGATGGGATGGATTGAACACATTGGCAGAGGCATTATCAATGCTTAAAGAACAGGCATTGCGTACACCCAAAGGACAGTGGGTAAGAGTTGTTGGCGGATGGAGTGAATTCCAGTTCAAAGAAAAACGCCTCCCTACCCTTGATGAAATCAACAACGCTACAGGAGCTACTCCAACCTTCATTCTGCATCTGTATGGACAGGCATTTTTAAATAAGGCTGGTATTCAGGCATTGCATATTACAGGTGATACGCCGAATCCAATTGGGGGGCTAATACAAAAGAATCCAATTGGGGAGCCTACCGGACTTTTGGTTGCTGAGCCCAATGCATTTATATTGTATGCTACGCTATCAAAGCTTCCAGAACTCACTACGGAAGAAAAAATCAATTCCACAAAACGGTTCATATCCGATTTAAATTCGTTGGGCGTAACTAGTGTAATGGATGCGGGAGGGGGATTCCAGAACTTTCCAGACGACTATCAGATTACTGATATGTTATCCAAGAAGGGGGAATTAAATATAAGATTACCATATTATTTATTTGCTCAAAAACCTGGAACAGAATTGGAAGACTACCTGAAATGGATTGGTATGGTTGATCTCTCAGACCATCAAACGGATGATTCATTTGAAGGCGAGAAAACTGAATACCATGTTCAGGGTGCAGGAGAAAACTTAGTAGCGTCGGGTGGGGATTTTGAAAATTTCCTCAAACCGCGACCTGAACTCCCTCCGGCTATGGAGAATCAGCTAAAGGCAGTGATAAGTGAACTGGTGAAAAACCGCTGGCCATTTCGATTGCACGCAACTTATGATGAGAGCATCAGCAGGTTTTTGAATGTTATGGAACAGGTAAACCGTGAAACTCCATTTAATGGACTGACCTGGTTTTTTGACCATGCGGAAACGGTGAGTGATGCAAATCTAGATCGTATAAAGGCTTTAGGCGGTGGCCTGTCAATTCAGGACAGAATGGCTTTCCAAGCCGAGGGATTCGTTTCGAGATATGGCAAAAAGGCTGCGCTTCATACACCCCCGGTCCGCAGAATGCTAGCCAAGGGCATACGTGTTGGAGGAGGTACAGATGGCACTAGGGTCTCAAGTTTCAATCCTTGGATTGGGATCTACCAATTTGTATCCGGAAAGTCATTAGGTGGATTAAAATTCGCTTCCAGTGAAAATCAGGTCGACAGAATATCCGCATTGAAAATATATACCCTGGGAAGCGCTTCATTAATTCATCAGGAAAATGAACGCGGGATGTTAAAGAAAAATTTACTGGCCGATCTGGCAATTCTTAACTCGGATTACCTTGACATTAAGGAGGATGAAATAAAAGATATTTGTTCAATCCTAACCATTATGAACGGTAAGGTTGTTTATGGTGCTCAGGAATATCAAAAACTTGCTCCGAAAATCCCCAGTGCTATACCCAGCTGGAGCCCGATTAACTTCTACGGTGGCTACCAAAGCCGTTAAAAAAACAGATATAAATCGTATCGCTGCATACAAGGCAAAACTTTTAATTAAGGATTTGCCTTTTTTTGCGTTTAGCCCATTCCAAGCGTTCTGAAAACAGTTTATTTGCAAGAATTATATTAGAATTTGAATGAAAGTTGCGTATTAAAGAATTTGGAATTAGCAGTATTTGGGATGACATCCCGTATAAAACGACCTACTCTAAAATATTGATAGCCAAAACTTATGGACAGGTATTTGTTTACCTGGTAATCTGCACTCCATAAATAGGTTGTGCCGATGTAACGTGACAGGGAACTAGAGCCTCCGATATTAAAACTCCCACTAGGATGAAAGATTCCGTCATGAAGTGAATACCGCCAATTATAGACCAGATCAATTTGAAATAAAAGTTTATCACTTGCATGGAGTGTTAGGAATGGATGTATATCTATAAGGTTTGATGGGCCAATTAAAGGATTAAATCCGAAGTAGCCCCCTTTTGGGTACAAAGGGTTAAAACTATTTAATTTTTTATCCAGAACATTTTTGTCGCCCGAGATGTAATCATTCCGCAGGCTTAATGTGGGTTTAAATTTGAATTGCTTAAATACATAGCCCATTTCAATTGCCATAGTCCATGCACTGATTTCATTTTGACCGAACTTTCCGAATTGATATGCTGTCTCGAGATTATATCTAAAACGGTTACTTTCTTTCCAGTAACGAATCGCCAGTGTATGCCGAAGTTCCCGACCCATCCCAGATTCAAATTGAGACTGCTCTCGCATCGCACCCAGATAGTAGATATTAAAGTTACCGGTTTCGGCCCACCTCACGTCCGAATAAACGCCCCAAAGGTTTCCTTGGATTCTTGTTTTGTTGTCAAATATTCCGGGATTGGTTTTATCTGCTGCTAAAAGAAAGGCGTCAATTTTTAAACGAGGTTTAACATAAGACAATTTCAATCCGGTAAAGTACTGTCGACTGTTATTGCCATCTTTAACGGAGACTAAGCGTCCGGAACCATAATCAAGTTCCTGGCGCCCAATCTTCAGCAAGAGTTGTAGCGCCGGAGATGACGAAAAATCGTAATCCAAAAAAAGGTCCTGAACATTGAGCTTATCCTCATCCGTTGTGGAAACTGCATTGCGACTACCGTTTTCAAGGCTGCTGTTTAACTGAACAAAAAACCGATACTTTTTTCCATAATTTACTCCGGCATGTAAGGAATAACGGTTAAGAAAGGAGTGATTGAATCCTTCATCGGCAATCCAGCTCTCATCCACCTTCACCGCCCACTCAGCGCGTATTTCACCGCCAAATGAAAGGCTTAGCGCAGGATTAGATGAAAACTGTGAATACTTCAGCCGGTTATAGAAATTTCGGGTTGAATCCGACAGGTGATGATGATCCTCTTCAAACCTAAGCAGCATGAAACGCTGAGCCTGCATTTTTTTCGGAATGAACACCATGAGCACAGCAATAGCTGATAATCGAATTAAACATTTAATGCCGTTCATTGTGCCGATGATAACTGATTATTTTGCAACCTGATCGAAGTCGCCACTTTAAGTTTTTGCTTAAATCTGGATTCTTCCTATAGCTTTTTCTAAAGCGTTATCCCGGGTTTCTGACAAAGCAAATCCCTCCGCCCTGCACACGGTTACGTTATCCATTCCAATAAAAGCCAACATAAATTTTAAGTAAGGGGTTAAAAAATCGTTTTCTATGTTCGCCCCTGAACTGTATATTCCGCCGGTTGTAATGGCAAGATACACCTTCTTTCCGCTAAGCAGCCCTACAGGGCCCTGCTGCGTGTATTTGAAAGTAATGCCTGCACGGGTTACGTGATCAAACCAAGCCTTAAGCGTTGAAGAAATCCCGAAATTATACATGGGTGCTCCAATAACGACAAAATCTGCATTCATTAACTCCTCAATTGCTAAATTGGAATGTTTTATGGCTTCCCTGTGCTCATCAGTATGCTGCTCTACAGGAGTTAAAAAAGCATTTAGATGAACTTCCTCTAAGTGAGGGAATGGCGATTTGGTCAGATCTTTGGTATGCAGCGCTGCTGATGGATAGTTTAATTGAAGCCTTTCGATAATAGCTTCTGACAGTTTAATACTATTTGACGCTTCCCCTCTGGGGCTGGAAATGATATGCAGGATATTGGGCATAATTGATAATTTTTGTTAAACATTTATTTAATTAATCTACGACTGAAGCCCACTATCCGAACTTTAGCCATGAGCAGATAATGATCTTGTTTTTCTTGATCGTCTGGAGTAAAATTACGACTGCACAGCATTGCATTTATCACATTTAAATGATATGATATATTAATTTATTGATGGTAAGAAATACGGCATCTCAACAAGATTAGGGATATAATCATGGTTCAGTTTCGGATAAATCAGATTTAAAGGAAACAGAACATCCGGATCAGTTTTTAAAAATCCTGGAAGCGGGCCAAAAGATGAACGGACAAACTCCATTATCACAATGCTGATAAGATATATGATTTCCATTATATAAAACATGATTGGTCCCGGATTAATTTTGTTTTGCAAGCTTACCCTCTGAATGATCATATCTGGGATATGAAAACAAGAAGCTGGTAAATTATCCTTAATACCATATAAAATGAAAACACAGCATCAATCCCTTTTTAAAGTATTGTTATTTGTTGCATTAATTCCAGTGATTATTGCATGCGGATCTCCACAATCGAGAAAGGCATCGCAAGCAGGCACCGTTAGCGAAATAAAAACAGGTGGCAGCAAACTCATCTCAGTTGACGGAAAATATAAGGTGTGGACAAAGAAGGTTGGAACAGGTAAAATCAAAGTGTTGCTTCTACACGGAGGGCCGGGATTTTCACATGACTATTTTGAATGTTTTGAAGACTTCCTCCCAAAAGAGAATATTGAATTTTATTATTATGATCAATTGGGCAGCGGACTTTCTGATGTCCCAACAGATACAACGCTCTGGAACACCCCACGTTTTGTTGAGGAAGTTGAGCAGGTTAGAAAAGGTTTGGGTCTGGAAAATTTTTACATTTTGGGGCATTCCTGGGGGAGTTTATTGGCTATGGAATATCTATACAAATACCAGAAACATGTAAAGGGTGCGGTCCTTTCAAATATGACCGGAAGCATTGCAGACTTTGTTGACTATAGTGCTGTGCTAAAGTCGAAGCTCTTTACAAAAAAGGAAAAACAATTGTTTGACTCGTTGGACAATGCTAAAGCTTATTCCTCCCCGCGCTATGCGTCTTTATTAAATGAAAAACTTTATACCAAAGTAATTTGCCGAATGCCTCTTGAACAGTGGCCGGAACCTTTAATGAGAGCCTTCAAAAAGCCCAACCAAACGATATACTTGCAAATGCAGGGTATAGATGAGTTTCATGTAACTGGCAACTTGCTAAACTGGAGCTTTTGGAATAAAATGCCCCAGATCAAGGTGCCGACACTGGTACTGGGCGGCGTATATGACGAGATGAACCCGGAAAGCATGAAAAAGGAAGCACAATTGATTCCAAACAGCAGGTTCTACCTATGTCCGGCGGGTAGTCATATGTCTATGTATGACGATCAAAGCAATTACTTTAATGCCCTTATTGGTTTTTTAAAAGATGTAGACACGCAACATTTTGCAGCGGACAAAAAATAGCAGTATTTCCTCTACCGGTATTCTTTGTAAAGCAGTATAATTTTTAGCCAATATTAAATTTTAGCCATGAATATTAAAATGAAAAAACTAGCCTGTCTTGCCGGAGTGGTGCTCGCATACTTCACGATATTCTTTTCTGGCCAAATTAATTTTGCCCATTGCACCGAGAGGGCCTTCGTTAGGCTACAAATTTCGGTTGAAGACAGAAGCAGATTGGCCGGAACCGAATTTAGGATGAAAAATACAAATCAGTCAATCAAATCAGATTTTGAACTACTTTATAAAATCCCGGAATATACAATCCTTAATCTGAGCAAAAAGTAATTCCTAATATCCACCTTTCCACTGCGGGAGATTGTCAGAAAAAATATTCGTTGATTAAAATATATAAATGATGAACTTGAAGAACAAACAACCTTTTTCAGCGACTTACATTGGAGGTCCTACCGTGATTTTTGAAATAGGAGGCTTGCGATTAATGACAGACCCGACATTAGACGAGGCCGGTAGTTTTTTCAAACTTAATGAGAATATGACTGAAACCAAGCTCAAAGGACCAGCGAAGATTCCCGAAGAATTAGTAGATATAGTTTTACTCAGCCATGATCATCACTTTGATAATCTCGATAATGCAGGTCGATCCTTTTTAACTCGGGCTGGCGTAGTTCTGACAACAAAGTCGGGTGCAAAACGACTTGGAGCCAACAGCATTGGCTTAGCGCCCGGAGAATGTCGGGAATTCCAAATTCCTGCTGGTGGAAGTCTGGTTATTACAGCCACAGCTGCCAGGCATGGGCCGGCAGGTATAGAACCAATAACCGGCGAAGTTATTGGTTTTCACTTAAGCATCGAAAATGAAATCAGGCAGAGTCTGTACATAACAGGGGATACAGTTTACTACAACGAGATCGAAAAACTGGCTGAACAGATAAATCCCTCATATGTTTTTATTTTTGCAGGCGCAGCACGCCCCCGCGGTCCTTTCAATCTGACAATGAGCACCAACGATGCACTGGACACTGCTGCCGCATTCAAAAACGCCATAATTGTGCCCGTCCACGCTGAAGGCTGGTCACATTATACCGAGAACAATGATAACCTGCGGGAGGCTTTCAATATTCTGGGTATCGGACACCGGCTAATTTTGCTCGAACCCGGAATACCAACCAAACTATTCAATTAAAAGCATTTTAAATAAGTTAATAAAGATGGAAACAAAACCGCCTATACCCCCATTTGATCTGGAAACAGCATTACAAAAAGTTCAACTTGCAGAAGATGCCTGGAACACTCAGGATCCTTTGAGAATATCTTTAGCCTATTCAGTAGATAGTGAATGGCGTAATAGAGATACTTTCATCAACGGGAGAGCGGAAATCGTAAAATTTTTAACAAAGAAATGGTCAAAGGAATTAAACTACCGCCTTAAAAAAGAGCTATGGGCATTCAATGAAAACCGAATTGCGGTCAGATTTGAGTACGAATATCAAAACGTTCAATCACAATGGTTTAGGGCTTATGGCAATGAAAACTGGGAGTTCGATACGAACGGACTGATGACCAAGAGATATGCGAGTATAAACGACCTTCCCATTCATGAATCTGAAAGACGCTTATAGTGAGCCTGTATCATCAACTGAGATTACATCAAGAAACACCCTTAAAGGAAAATTTAATTTCGGCATTTGTAACAAACAAAAACAATTTCAAAGAGAAAAAATGAAAAAATTCAGCATGCTGATGACTACGGTTTTGATCGCGGCATCCAGCCTAACAATAGCCCGTGCGCAGACTGTAAAGGGTTCCAAAAAAACGTCAGTGCGTTCGCTTGCATCGCAAAAGCATTCACAAAGTTCAAATATTATGGAATATCGAAAAATAAAGGTGGAAGATACCGAAATATTTTATAGAGAGGCGGGTGAAAAGGCAAAACCAATAATCCTACTCCTACACGGATTTCCGTCATCCTCCCACATGTACAGGAATCTAATCACAAAACTGGCGCCAGACTACCACATAATTGCGCCCGATTATCCTGGTTTCGGGATGAGCAGCAGTCCATCTCCCGAAACATTTAATTATACATTTGACCATCTTTCGGAGATTGTTGAAAAATTTATCGATAACCTTAAGTTAACGTCCATTACCTTTTACCTGCAGGATTATGGTGGTCCGATTGGATTTCGGATTGCGAGCCGCAGGCCCGAATTGGTTAAGGCATTAATCATCCAGAACGCCAATATGTATATGGAAGGGATTGGGCCTGACGTTCAGAAAATCGGTGCTTTAAGTGCGGCGAAGGACACTGAAGGTCTTGAAGCAGCGGCCAATTACATGATGTCTTTGGAAGGAATAAAGGAACAATACCTATATGGCGCATCCCAACCCGAACGAATCAGTCCTGACAGTTATAATATGGATCATTTCTTTTTTGAGCGGCCGGGCATAAAAGACATCCAAAAGGTGCTTTTCAGAGACTATGAAAATAATTTCCCAAAGTATCCAGAATGGCAAAATTACCTTCGCAAGCATCAGCCGCCAACACTTTTGGTCTGGGGAAAGAATGATAAAATATTCCCGGGTGCCGGAGCGACTGCCTATAAGAAAGACTTACCAAAGGCAGAAGTTCACCTCTTTAACGGCGGACACTTTCTGTTGGAGGAAAGCGGTGAAGAAGTAGCCGCTCTGATACAGAGCTTTCTGAAAAAATTAAAATAAAAGAATTAGGCCGGGCACATGAAAATGTCCGGCCTTTTCATTATTAAATCTCTTTTAATCTTTTGATTTCCTGTTCAAGCCGCTCTATGTATGCTTTTTGCGGTTTTAAAAGTTCCTCGATCTCTTCAAGGGTATATTTTGGAACGATATGTTGTGGGCAGTTCCAATCGTAAGCGGATATTTTGAATGTCAACATCCATTCCGGTTTATGTTTATAGGCCTCAGGTTTCAATAGCTCATAAAGCCTTGGGTTTTTATCGATTTCAACAACCTCAGCTCTCGCATATATTTTTAGCCGTGCTTTCAGCGGGTAGGAAAGAAGAATAAGTGAAACATTTGGATTCCTGGAAATATTAGCTGCAGTAATGTACTGCCTGTTCCCTGTAAAATCAACTATCCCGATTGTACCTTTATCGATAACCTTAATAAAACCTTTGGGGCCTCCTCTATGCTGGATGTATGGATATTGATTTTCCCCAAATGAGGCAATATAAAAGCTATCTATATCACTTATAAAGTCAATTTCAGAATCGGTAAGTCCATCTACAAAGCTTCTTTTTTCCATGCGGTCATAACTCAGCCGGCTACCGAGCTTCTCCTGTAGATTTTTAACTGCATCCGTAAATGCGAGCTGTGCGTAGTTCATAGTTTAAATTTAAGCTTTATTTTTTTTATAAGGCACCAATCTGTCTAATCATTTGATTCGTAAATCCCCACTCATTATCATACCAGGACATCACTTTTACCAAATCACCATCTACTACCCTAGTCATGGCTAAATCCACTATTGAGGCTAAGGGACTTTTTATTATATCGGTGGAAACCAGCGGTTCATCTGTTGTACCAACCACTTCTTTATACCTTGACGATAAGGATTCCTCTATCAAAATCTCATTGATCTCTTCGGCACTGGTGGGCCTTTCAGAAATAAATGTGACATCAGAAATAGATCCGACAGAAACCGGGACCCTAACTGCAACACCATCAAATTTACCGGCATATTGTGGAAGTGCTTTTGTAGTTGCTATCGCTGCCCCTGTTGCAGCGGGCGCCAGATTAATTCCCGCAGTCCTGCCCATTCTGGGTTCTTTTTTCGAGGGAGCATCCATCAATGTCTGTGATGCTGTATAGGCATGAGTGGTGTTTAAAACCGCTTTTTTAATCCCGATTCTGCGGCCTAAAATTTCGATAATCGGACTTATATTATTTGTGGTACAGCTTGCACAGGAGAAGATATTAACCTTGCCTTCATCGGTATTCACCCCGTGAACAATTGTAGGGGTATCTTTTGTCGGCCCTGATATGACAACGAATTTTGCTCCGGAAGCCAGATGCTTTTCTGCATCGGCCCGGTTTGTGAATAGCCCCGTACTTTCGATCACCACCTCGGCCTGAAATTCACTCCAGGGCAAATCCGAGATTTCACGCACTGAACTGTAATGAAAAGATTTATCACCGATATAAACCATATTTTCACTATGCGTAACCTCACGCTCATAACGACCGTAAATGCTATCATACTTCAAAAGATATACTGCATTTTCAATACTCATCAGATCATTTACTGCAACCAGTTCTAAATGATCACTTTCCATGATTAATTTTAAAGATGCCCTTCCAATGCGGCCTAAACCGTTTATTCCTATTTTTTTCATATTATTTTGATTATCTATAATACCATATGATTTTGACTTTATGATGTAAACCTATTGAATTTATCTTGACGGAAAGCGAATTCAGCAATCAGAAAACTGATAGCAAATACTATTGAAGTGATAAATGGCAACAAGCAATAATTTTCGAAGCATCACAGCTTAAGCCAAAAAAATCAGCAAATCGCTGCCGGAAAGCTTGCAACGATTTTACCTCAACAAAGTGGGGATTACAGCAAATGACAATCGTTTCCATACAATACCGAAAATCTATAAGGCTAGACATATTCGGTTCAGATTTTTATCTTTTACTTTATCAGTATAACCGAAGCGCTGCGTGGACACCGTATGTAAAAAAAGAAATTAAGTTTTAACGTCTATTATCACATTATAATCGGGTTTTAAGGGAAAGTGTGGGATAAAAACCTTCTTTTGAATATCCAACAGTCAGATTAATTAGCGCAGAAGATGCAGGAGCGAAATAGAGCCCGGCTCCAATACCATGGTGTAAACGGTTACTATGCTCACCGCGTTCCCAAACCCTACCAAAATCATACATCGTATTCAATCCAAACTCCCCGGGAAGGATGTAGCTTAAAAACTCCCCTAATTTTATCCGAACTTCTGCATTATTAAACGCACTGTAATCACCTGTGAACCGGAATTTTCTATAGCCGGTTAAATTATCAGTTCCCCCTAAATATGGCAACTGAAAAAATTCTGGCCTTCCTGCACTTAGCCCTACCCCCACGCGGTTGCTGAAAACAACAGTTCCTGTTTTATTCAGTTTAATAAACAGTGTAAATTCGGAATTCAATACCCCGACACGACTGGCGCTTGGTCCGAAACCAGTCAGTAATTCAAGGTTTGATTTGAAAATTGTTCCAGACTGCGGAAGGACTTTCTTATCTCTGTTATCCATAAACAATTGGAGTATTGTGCCAATCTGAAAATTATTCAGACTAATTGGCCTGTTGGAATTGTTTTCCGCCAGATAGCCATTAATGAATTTTTCTTTATTTTTTGAATCTGAATAATGAAAATACTGAAACAATGGTCCGAATGAAAAATTATTATCCGCCCAGCGCTTCCTGATCAAAGCCTTTAAGGTAAAGAGATCAAAACGTGCCCGGTAGAAACTAACTGGCGAAGATTTCCGATCGAATTCACTTTCATTCCCAGCGCCAAAATAATTGCGGGTATTATTTGGGACATTTACTTTTAGATCGATAAGCAGATCATTGTTTTCTATAGAATTCAGCCACTCACCCAAATAATGCAAGCTAAATGCTGAAGTATTCCATGCATATAAAGCAGAAAATGAATGCGTACTTGCAAAAGGCTCTTTCCTAAAGCCCGGTACAGTAAATCTGTGCGATACACCAATCATAGCACCATCATCCACATTAAATCCGAAGTTAGCAAGAGTTAACTTTCGAGAATAAAGATTAGTAGCAAAATAAGTAAAATTAGACGTATCGGTAGACAATCTCGTTTTCAGTCGGTGATTCACATCGGCAATATCATCCTGCGGCTTTCCATAATAAATTAATGGTTTACCCTTCCATTGAACCTTTACATGTTTTATATCAGAACCTCCAATCAAACGAACCTTAATCTTTGAATCACCCGATTCCATCAAAAGACTGTCCTCTCCTTCCCGAAGAAATATGCGCAACTCTTTAGTGATCGATGGATCAAATTCCCGCTGAAGGATTTGCGCTGAAGCGCTCTCCCCCATTCCGGGTTTGGAAACAATAAGTTGCAGATATCCATTGCCTTTTTCCATCAGGCTTACCCGTTCATCCTGATCGCTGAGAGGTACATCCACAATTCTGTTAAAGAAACGGTAATATTGATCCATCAGATCAGGGAGTGCATTTCGGCGCATCTTCATTTGTTCGAGCAGTTGTGCCCTAACATCTGGATCCGTCGAGTCAGGAAGTTTAAGTAGTGCCTGAGCAAGCAGGGAATCGGTCATGACAGCACAGAATTCTGTAATGGTATTATTCCACTGCAACTGACTGATGCCGGAAAACAGCTGTGAGTTTAGATTTCTTCCCTCCCATAAGAACCAGTTAATATTCTGAATATTTCTCTCGTAACCCTGCATCATGGGCAATAGCCAGCTAGACTGTGCCAGCCGTTGTATGCTACCATCCGAACGGTAAAAAACCTGATCCCGGTCACGTGGTACTGGGGTGTATTCAGTGCCATCTGCTCTGGCGTCTACTGCCCAACGCCATTGATCTTCGTGCCTATCCCAGTCACCTAAAAGTACATCTAAAGCCTTTGCTTTTAAGTAGGTTTGCCAGTCTACCCGATTTCGATAACTGCTTGCTATCTTCTTTAGCATTTTTTCGGTGTTATCCGATTTGCCCATAGGCTCCCGTTCTTCTAAAAGACAAAGCGTATTTGCAAAATCCTTTGCATAAATCCCCAGCCCAGCCTCTTGTGCAACAACTCCGATGATGGGATTACTATGGGGAATCCCGGCAGCTTGCGCCAAGACAGGAACAACAAGGGCTCCGAAAGGGTGTTGCGCAGACATGTTATCCTCTAAAATTCCCAACAGAAATGTTTCCCTAAGTGGAACTGGAAGCAAAACTGCAGGAAATTTCAGTACCGACCTCAGCGTCCATTCCTGGCCACTAGCATCCCGTAGCCTTAGCGTCTTCGACTGATTGCCCCCTCCGGCTTGAATTGCGGTAAGTCCTTCCGATATCCGTGAAAGCCTGATTAAAGGAACTTTAACAGGACGGGCATAATCTTTTCGATAGTTTTCACCAAAAACCTTTCGGTGCAATCTGCCTACACGATCATATTTTGCCGAGGGTATTATGGTTACCGAATCCACTTTTTGATTCTGGCCTTTTGCTGCCGGAATGGCCAGCACGAAAGCAAGAATAAAAAAATATATTGTCTAATCATGGCGATTAATTTTAGCATGCTGTAAGTGTCTAAACTGAAGCATGAAGGTCAGGTTACAGCTGAATAAATAGAAATAATGATTTTCATAAATGCTATTATTTTGTTGATAGATCGATATTGATTCAAGACTCCAACCCACCATTTATTATAATTCTGATAAATACTATAACGGTTGTTTTGATGGCTTTCGCCAGCCTATGCCGTAATTTGAATACCCAAAGAAGATAACATGCTTATGAAAATTTTTAGCCTGCTGATGCTGTTTATCCTCTATAGTATTTCTGTAATGGCTCAAAATAGCAGCCTTGAAGAACTTCCTGTGTCAGAGCTAAAAAAAAGGCTTTCCCAGCAGAATCCGGATACTATAGAAATAAAACTAAAAATTGCGCTGGGAAGAGTGTTGTTGATTAAACCAGGCGGTGGAAGTCTTGAAATAGACACTGCGATGAGGTATTCAACAGAAGCAGAGCAATTAAGCCGTAGGATCGGATATTCTAAAGGCATTATCAACGCAATTTTGCTGAGGGCACTCAGCTTAAATAAAAAAAATGAGGTTGACGCGGGACTTAAAACTGCAAGAGAGGCCCTGGCATATTCCACCAAAATCGGCGAGGAAACAGGGATTGCCGAATCGTATATCGTAATTGGCCAGCATTACTCTATATCTAAACCGGAACAACTGGTCAAGAGAATGGAATACTACCGAAAAGCAAGTGATATTTTTAGAAAAACGCACAATTTTTACCGGCTTGCCTCTTCTTTACAAGGCGATGCGGAAATGTTGTTGTTAAACAGGCAACATATGGAAGCGATAAAAATACTGTTCGAGGCCATCAATGTTAATAAGTCGATCGGGAACAAGTCCATTCAGGGAATATATTGGCTTATTGGTCGAACACTGAATGAACTTGGAGATTTTCCCAGTGCACTTAAGTATTCGCTTCTCGCAATTAAATCCGCAAAAGCAGTCAATGATACAACCTTAACTGTTGCCAGCATAAATTTCACGACATCGAGCGTATATACTTATATGAAGGATTATAAGAATGCGCTTCCTTATGCGTTAAAGGCCTTAAAAATCGCGGAGCATTATAACGATTCGGATTATATATTTACAATCTCCATCTCCACAGCTTTTAATTACACCAGAGTGAATAAATTAGATGATGCCCTGAAACTGTTGAGAAATATTTGGCAATATGCAAAGAATGATGCGGATTCCCTTTATATCATGACCTACTTCTTGGGCAACCTTAATCATGCAAAAAAGTATAAAGAGGCTGCATTTTATGCAGGCGAGGTCACGCGTCTGCTCAAAAAGATTCCGCCAGATAATTTTAACAATAGGATTACGGCATATAATTTTTTAGCCGCTCACTACATTGATACCAGGCAGATAAAACTTGCCTACCAATATGCAGACGCATATGCAGCAGTCGTCAGATCCTTCAATTTCCCTATAGGCATTAGGTCGGTAGAAAACATGTATTATAAACTGGATTCACTGCAGGGCAACTATAAATCTGCCATTAAGCACCACCTATTGTCCGAAGAAATAAAGGACTCAATAGAAAATGTTACCAAAGCTTATCAGGTATCGCTTTTGCAAATTGAAAACGATACGGAGAAAAAGAATAACGATATTGACACCCTCACCAAAGCGGGGCATGCTAAGGATGATGCATTGAAGCGTACACAATTGATGCAAAAAGTTATTATGACCATGTCAGTTTTACTGGCCATTATTACTGCACTGATATTTAGCCGATATCGGCTTAAACAAAGAACCAACCGGAAACTTGAAGAAAGTCAGCGAGAATTAGACCAGAAAAATACTTATCTGGAAAGTATGAATACCGAACAAGAAAAGCTTTTGAAAGAAAAGGAATGGTTAATTAAAGAAGTTCACCACCGGGTTAAGAATAACCTCCAAATGGTTACAAGCTTATTGAGCTCACAAACAACATATCTTGATAATGATGCTGCAATTTTAGCTGTAAACGATAGTTTGCGTAGAATGCAGGCTATGTCGATGATTCATCAAAAGTTGTATCAGGATGATAACGTATCAACTATATTTATGCCCGAATATATAGATGAACTTATTCATTATCTTCGCGACAGCTTTGATGATAACCACAGGATTATTTTTAACCAGAAGATCGAAAACTTAAACCTGGATGTCACCCAGGCAATTCCTTTAGGTCTTATTATTACTGAGAGTATAGTCAATTCAATCAAATATGCATTCCTAAATAGCAAAGCTGGAATAGTTGATATCTCTTTAGGGCAAGAAGGCCCCGATCATCTGTTACTCTTCATTGCTGACAACGGAACCGGATTACCTAAAGGCATGGAAAAATCACCCTTGAATTCCCTCGGTCTAGACTTAATGCAGGGACTTGCCCGGCAACTTAGGGGAACGTTTCAGATCGAAAACAACAATGGCGTTCAAATAAAAATCAAATTCATTCATCCGGAAAATACAATTTAGCTAACTTTATACCATATGGCCAAGAAAGTGCTCATCGTTGAAGATGAATATGTAGTTGCAAATAACCTTCGTTTAATATTATCAAAAGCAGGTTACAGCATAATCGGCATTGCGATATCAGTAGAGGATGCCCTGGAGCAGATGCATAAGCAGAAGCCTGATATTGTTTTACTCGATATCATGCTGAATGGCGAACGCTCAGGAATTGATTTAGCTAAAATACTAACTGCCCAGCATATTGCTTTTGTTTATCTCTCCGCTAATTCTAACCAGACGATCTTGGAAGAAGCCAAAAAAACCGACCCATATGGTTTTTTGGTAAAACCCTTTCGGGAAAAAGACTTAATCGTTACGCTGGATATTGCATGGTACCGACAAAAAAATAATGTCGAGGCCCGGCTTTTACAAGAAGTATCCTTACAAAAGCAACTATTGGACATTAGTAACCGAAAATCTGAGGCAAAGCAAAAATTATTGGAAATTTCTCAGGCAATAAGAATATTTATCCCCTTTGACTTGATTGTTACTCGTGCCGATTCAGATAGTGGATATGTCAATTGTGGATACTTAAGGACAGGTTTCAGCGAATACGAGTTCATCGTTGAAACGGAATTGGTAGCTTCTGTAAACCCAAAACAATCCTTGTCTAGAAAAACTTTCAGCACCGATAATGGACCAGCATTTTTTTCACACCCCAACCAGGAAAGCGAGATCAACCGAAATTCCAAAATCCCGGGCGAAAGAGTCTGGATGAATTACTTTAAAATGGAGTCTGAGCGAATTTTCCGATTGAAGATTGGTACGGGGACTGAATTCTCATATATTTTCTATAGTCGGCAAAGGGATTTGTATACACAGAAGCATACAGAGGTTTTAAGACTTTTCACAAAATGCCTGAGTAATGTTACTGAGAAAATGCTTTATCCTTCAATCTCTTCCCTCAACAGAAGCCTAGGTGAGCCTTTATACAATAAATCAAAACTTTTGGAGCGTCGCGAGTTCAATGGTATAATCGGCAGCCATTCCCTGCTACTCGCTGCTTTGGATCTCACCATTCAGGTTGCGCCGTACAATACATCCGTTCTGATACTCGGGGAAAGTGGTACCGGTAAAGAGAAAATTGCACGCGCCGTTCATCAATTATCATCCCGGAGAGATAAGCCTTTCATTCAGGTAAATTGTGGGGCGATACCTTCCACACTTATTGAATCAGAACTGTTTGGGCATGTATTGGGCGCTTTTACAGGTGCAACTGAAAAAAGAAAAGGGAAGTTTGAACTTGCAAGTGGTGGAACTATTTTTTTAGACGAGATTGGAGAACTTCCGCTGGATATGCAGGTAAAACTACTAAGGGTATTGCAGGAAAAAGAGGTAAATGCTGTTGGCGGCAATTCACCCTTTAAAGTTGACGTTCGCGTAGTCGCCGCTACCAACAGAAATCTGGAGAAAGCGGTAGCGGAAGGGAAATTTAGGCTAGACTTATATTATCGGTTAAACATATTTCCCATAACAATTGCTCCATTGAGAGAGCGAAAAAGCGATATTCCAGCACTAGTTAACTTCTTTGTCAATAAATTCTGTAAGGAGTTCAATAAGCCGATCCCCGATATCGAAGGTGCAATGATGGACCAGTTGTATGGATACCAATGGCCAGGAAATATAAGAGAGCTGGAAAACATAATAGAACGTTCCGTCATCATAAATGAGGACTCGAGTAAGTTGAACTTAAAGCAGCCCCTTACTGAAATTTTGGTTGGCAATTCCCCTATTAGTGCAATCGAGACATTAGATGATGTTAAGCAAATACAGATGGAGACAGAGCGTGCCCATTTGATATCGGTACTTACGATTTCCAAAGGCCGAATCAGGGGCCAGAATGGCGCTGCAGAACTGCTTAAAATCAAGCCTACCACATTGGAATCAAAACTGTTAAAATTGAATATTCGAAGACAGGATTATTTCCCGTCTCAGGAACCTTAACATTTAATTCTTACTAGATGACAGAAATCCTGTAGAAAAACTTATATTAACTCGACTTGTGACGGCAAGCCAAACCAACCGGGTTTAGTATGTTCCAACCAAAACATAATTCCCTCCTTCTAGGTTTAAAAACAGATCCCGCTTGTTAATTTTCAAGTAGTGCGATTGAAAAGCTATTTGAAGGCGAATGTACCCTCGTAAAAATAAACCCGCGTAATTTAAGCTTCAGCCATTCCAAAAGCAGTTGGCTTAATTTACATAGACAATTAATAATCAGCGTTTAAGGCAGTGCTTCGATGCTTTCCTCAGTCGTGTTTATAATTTCGCAATTAGTTTTTGATAATATGTGCTGCATACTATATTTTGGCGACGGTCACGTGGCCTATAGCTCCAATGTTTCTTGCTCACTAGCCAACTCGTTATCTAAAGCACTAAATTCAAGCTGCGTAGGAGCCTTTAAAGGAAATTTCAGGAAAATAGTCAGGCCTTTTTCATTTTTAATTCGAAATAAGCCGCCAAGCTGAGCTGTCAACCCTTCCAAAAGATTGATTCCAAGTGTATTTTCGTTTGGCAAGCTAAAATTAATTGGCAGTCCTATGCCATCGTCACTGATTTCCACCTCAACGAACATACCTACTTTTTTAACGCAAATAGTTATTGTGCCTTTTTTGTGATTTGGAAATGCATATTTCATAGCATTAGTAACGGTTTCATTTAGGATTATACCTATCGGTATTGCTTGTGAAACATCAATCATGAAATCTTCAACCTCACACAATATCTCGATATTATCAAAATCATTATCAAGGAAGTCGTACAGAGAATCCACCAATTCATTAATGTAAAGAAATAGACTGATTTGCGTAATATTATCCGATTTATATAACTGGTCATGGATAAGCGCGATCGATCGAACCCTACTTTGACTATCCAAAATAGCCTGCTGTGCGCTTTCGCTAGACAAATAAACAGATTTGGAGGCCAGCAGGTTCATTACAATTTGTAAATTATTCTTAACTCGATGATTTACTTCCTTTAAAAGCAGATCCTTCTCTCCAAGAAGTTGATTTTTATATGACACCAGATGCTTAAGAGCAGCATTTTGCTTGTCAATCTCCAATTTCTGCGAAACAAGCAAGGCATTACTTTTCTGCTTTAACCGATATCTACTGAATATCAATGCAGTAAAAATTAACAGCACGATTATTCCACCAATGGTTACCCGATTAATGAGTTCATTCCGTTTCATTTTAATATCCTTAATCAGCGCGTCTTTGGTAAGCAGCTCAATATGCCTGTTTCTCTCCATTGCTGCATTTTCTATATGCAAAAGGGATATTTGGTAGGCTTTTGAAACATTATCAATAGAATCTTTTATTGCCTTTTCCTTCTGAAAATGGGCCAAAGCTGACTTTTTATCTCCTTTAAGCGAGACCAGTTGATAATACCGATATTCAGCAGTTTGAATACCTTTGGCATAATTTACTTTATGTGCCAACTGCGCGTGCAATTCTGTATGTTTAAAAGCCTGGTTTACCTTCCCTGTTTCGGAATAATAGTAAGCGAGAGCATTATGAACGTTCATTATTTGTTGTATGTTTTCCGGATAGATTTTTGGCAACAAGCTTTCCAGTTCGTTTACATATTCTTTAGCCTGCTGAAACTTTTTAGCATAACCCAAGGTATTTATGTACTCTATTTTGAGAGCTATATTTTTTAAAAAACCACCAGGACGGCTCTTCATTTCATCGAGTACAGCTAATGCTTTGGAGATTTGGTTCGTATGAGTATATGCTGAGGCCAGCTGGTAAGCTCCAGCCCGGACAAATCCTTCGTCATTATACTTTTTTGCTGTGCTTATTACCTCTTTGGAATAAGGTATGGATCGGAAATAGTCCTGCTTCTTGATATAACTGGACGCAATTGTTAAATTGATAACGCATACCTGTGTCGTGGTGTCATTAACCTTTCTGGCGGTTTCACGGGCTAATAAGGTATATTTTAAAGCGTTTTCATAATCTCCTAATCTAAAGGAGTTCCTACCGATATTCCAATAGATGCCCTCTACGGTCCTCAAGCTCACTCCTTTTCCCAGATTCAACGCCTCAAAAAGGAATCTTAATGCCTCTGTAGTACGGTCGGCCTGGAAAAGCATATCCGCGTTGACCGTTAACATATCCGCAAGGGAATGGAAATTCTTATTTTTTCTAAATATTGCGATAGCTTTGTCGTTATACCATATCCTTGTTCGAAGTTCTGCCGGTGAATTTGTGCTAAAGTACTTAGATATCATATGGTAAGACCTGGCCTCTCCATCGCTGTTTTTATTCTGGCGAGAAAATAAAAGAGCATTTTCTGCAAGTCTTAATCCTGCTTTAACATCCCCTCTTTCATACAAAGTCTCTACCCTTAATAAGAGTGAATTGATAATTCCGAAGTGATAATTAAGCCGGCGGCTGAGCACTTCAGCTTCATTAGAAAACCTAATAGCAGAATCAACATCCTTTTGTCCCTTAGTTGCCTTCAGCAACATCAAATGTCCGCATGCGAGCTGTAATTTTACTTTTGTTGTATCCTCTTTGCTGGCAGCAAGTTTTTTCCTCAATTCAGGCATAGGTAATTCATCCAACCTACTTGTCTGCGCATGCGCTAATATCGCCGGTAAAAACAGGATAATGTATAAAATCGCACGCTTCATGTAGTTTAGCTCAAGGTTTACTAAAAATAATGATAAAGATATTAATTACCGCTCAGAATATTAAATATGCAGTTTGAAGCGATCAGAATGAAGAAAAAAAACCAAAGATGTTCCAGGGAGATATTCCAAAAGTTCAGATCTTTCTGTTATTTGGAAACAATAAACGTATAAATTTTGTCGAACTGGCCTATAATTTTAATTATTTTACTATCTTTAAACCAAGAATTTGCATTCAAAAATAGAGGTGGGTTTTTGTTGTCCTAAAAACATTAAATACACATAACATACTTATTCACAGTGGATTAAACTGAATAGTTCGACTCCCTTCGGCTCCACAGACAATAACTCACATATCAATTTATGTGGGTTATTTGTGTTTTAAGGCCATTCTAAATGCATTTGAACAGAAACTATCCATCGCCAATAGTTTATCTTTTTGTACGCCATCTCGCACACCAATCATAAAACTAACTGAACACCATTAATATTTCAGTAAAGCTCGCTTTATATACCGCAAAAACCTACATTAATAAAACACATCCTATTGTATTGGAATATTCGATCAATCACTGGCCAAAATTTGTTTGTTTTCAACTTCGGTTATCCTCCTATAAAATTGCCAATCTACATTTGCAAACCTGAGTTTTGCAATAGCTTCCGACTTCTCCGCTGACGACAGCGCTGACCCATATATTTTCCTGATATCGCGGGCAGTAGATTTAATTGCCCTCAGCGTAGAAAAAAATTTTCTATCATTAAAAACTATATCATGATTATTCCTTTGGCCGGATCGAAATTCATTATTAGATGCTTCGCTATATGCCCATTGGAGCCTGTCGAGTATCCCTAAACGATCGTTGATCTGTTTAAGGGATTCTGCTGATAAATCAATACCTTTTATACCGGTTATGGTATTGTTATCCATTACAAATATTAAGCCTTCTATGTCAACCTCACATTTGTCTGATTGCCTGAAAAGATATTGCGAACATGGCAATTGCTGTAAGTTGTATTGCTCTCTTTTTATTAGCTTTTTGTTAAAGGTAAAACGTGATTCCTCCAGAAGATCTGCAGATAAGGTGTGAGCTGTTTGAGCTTTGGCATTTGTTATAAGAGTTAACAAAATAATCAAGTTGAGAGCGTTTTTCATTCCGCAAAATTAGGCGTAATATTCTCTTAATAATTAGATCGCACCAACGGAGTACATGACAAATGTCAACGATATGCTTTTCTGATCTCTGGCGCTAGATTATAGGTGCAAAATTTCAGCAAAATAATCATTATTGTGTAATACAAATCATACACCCAAAGCTTTTCCACCAAATAAAAATCACAGAATCTTGTGTTTTAATATACTTTCTCAGCTAAATATATGGGGGGCGAGAATATTAGATTTAAGGGAGTGCAAATCCATATCAATCAACTACTGCATTAGCCAGCTTAATCCGTACAGGCCCCTTGATCTTTTGGATGTCTACCGCCTTACCTTGTTGGGTGATGCAGATTTTTCCATTGGCGTGAAGGTTCCTGGCCACATCCATAACGATATCCATTTTTTTCCGCCATTCCTGCGGGAACAGCATTCGGGCAATTTCTGAGGGACAGGTGCTTTTATCCTTCCCCCGCTCCAGGGCAACGGACAGTATGCGCTGCGCTATATTTTCTTCCGTTATCATTTGATGCTATAAACATTCTCCCGCTGTTTTGGTTTGACAATGAATGATTATCATAGGCAGTTCTTTCCTTCAGCTTTTTCCCTATTTTCCTGAATTGAAAAGCTGAGCAATATGCTATTTAAGCCCTTTAGTTTAACATAATCTGCTGTTTTCTGAATCGACAAGCCAGATCTATGATGAATAATGTAGGGAACAGTAATCTTATTGAACATGCCTTAGAGATCATCACTGTACAACTAAATTAAAATCTAATAAACCGAACAGCTCAACTGGAAGCAATATCAGAAATCCTCCCATTCAATGATGACAACAAAACGAGTGTTTCTGCATTCAAAAATCACCCTGTACTGACAAATTGCAATTGGCGCAGAACGAATAAAAATTAAATTTGCTTTATGAAAGCAATCCTCCTACATAAATTCGGCCGGCCAGAAGCGTTACAGTTGGGTGAAATAGAAAAACCTGTAATTAATGATGATCAGGTGCTGATTAAGGTAATTGCTGCAGGTATAAATCCTGTTGACGCGAAAATCAGATCAGGATTACACAGATCAAGCAAAAATTTACAGCTGCCTGCTATTTTAGGAAAAGATGTTAGCGGTATAATCGAACAGGTGGGCCGTAACATACAGGATTTTAAAACTGGTGACGAAATTTTTGGATCCGTGAATGGCAGCTATGCAGAATATGTATCAGCTGGAGCTGAGGCTATAGTAAAAAAGCCTGCAAATATTTCATTTTATGAGGCAGCCGCTATTCCGGTAGCAGGATTAACAGCCTATCAGGCCATTCATGATCATTTACAGATTAAAGAGGGACAAAAAATATTAATACAATCTGCCGCCGGTGGTGTTGGTCATCTGGCTGTACAATTCGCGAAATTGGCTGGTGCATTTGTTTACGGAACGGCATCGGCTAAAAATGCAGCTTTCCTGGCCGAACTGGGTGTTGATGAAGTGATTAATTATAAAGAACAAAAATTTGAAGAAATTGCTACAGGGCTGGATGCAGTATTGGATACAATGGGTGGAGAAATACTTTATCGCGCCATCAACATTGTTAAACCCGGGGGTAAAATTGTATGTTTACCTTCATCAACCAAAGATGACCCAATTGCCCTAAAACTGGCTGAAGAGAGAAACATAGAATTAATTTGGCCAATGATGCAGCCGAACAAAGCACAGTTGCAGTTGTTTGCCACTTTGCTTGGGGAAGAAAACTTAAAAGTTAAAGTAGAGAAAGTTTTTTCATTAAATGATATTGTTAGTGCTCATGAAACTATAGAATCTGGCAGTGTTAGCGGGAAAATTGTTGTTGAAATATCTTAGGCGTATTTCATCTTAATGTATCACCGATATTTAAACCATAAGTTTGCTTCCATTAATACACTGTAAGATCAAAATTTCCTATTTCATCATACATTTGTTAATAAGACATGATCTTTAAACAAAGATTCGTCTCCCTGATCCGATAACTATCGGATTTATTCCAGGGTCTATCTACCAGGAAAGATGCTGAAATAAATTCAGCACGACGAATCGATTTTAACTAATCTCTTTTAAAGCAAAATTTAACAAACAATTATCGAACTCAGGTTAATAAAGTGATTTGTTCATCTTGTTTCGTATAAAAGTATCTTTAGTTAGAATTAATAGTAATCCTAAAACTAAAGTCCATTTTTTTTATTTTTCAGAGCATAATAAGACTTTATCTCCACCCCAATGCCGGGGCAACATGCTCTAAAATAGCCGATAGCACATGGATATTATAATCTACTCCTAAAGTATTTGGTATGGTTAACAGTAGCGTATCTGCTTCCTGTATGGCCTCATCATTGGCCAGCTCTTTAACAAGCTGATCGGGCTCGGCGGCATAACTCCTGCCAAACACTGCTCTTTTATCGGCCTCGATGTAACCAAAACTATCATCTCCTTTGCCCTGCTGTCCGAAATAATACCGGTCCTGATCGTTCACGATTGCAAAAATAGAACGGCTTACCGAAACCCTTGGTTCGCGCTCATGCCCTGCTTTTTTCCAGGCATCTTTATACAGCCTGATCTGTTCGGCCTGCTGGATATGGAAAGGCTTGCCACTTTCGTCGAACTTTAGTGTAGAGCTCTGCAGGTTCATGCCATTTTCTGCCGCCCATATTGCGGTGGCGTTAGATGCGGCTCCCCACCAGATACGGTCACGCAACCCATCGGCGTATGGTTCGAGGCGCAACAGGCCCGGCGGATTAGGGAACATTGGGTAAGGATTGGGCTCGGCAAATCCGGTGCCTTTTAGTTTATCCAGAAATTCCATGGCTTTCCTGCGACCCATATCGGCATCGGTTTCTCCCTCTTCAGGCTGATAACCAAAATGTCGCCAGCCTTCTATTACCTGTTCGGGCGAACCCCTGCTTATGCCTAGTTGTAAACGGTGTCCGGCGATGAGATCGGCAGCACTGGCATCTTCTACCATATATAGCGGGTTTTCATAGCGCATATCAATTACACCGGTACCGATCTCAATGGTATTGGTTTTTGCCCCGATTGCGGCAAGCAGCGGAAATGGCGATGCCAGCTGACGTGCAAAATGATGAACCCTGAAATACGCACCATCTACACCCAGTTCTTCTGCTGCTACAGACAAATCGATAGATTGCAATAAAGTATCCCCTCCGTTACGGGTTAGATATGAGGGATGGTCAGACCAATGCCCGAATGATAAAAATCCTATTTTCTTCATCAATTGCTTATTTAAGAATCAAATTTAAGGATATGGCCTGATATCTATCTGATAAGCGCATCGTAAAAAAGCGATATTACGGTCATATTCCGCTTAACTTTTTTCTATTTATCAACATAATATCCCATTCTGTCGGGTAAGTCATAGCAGCGTATTTCTTCAATATTAAACCGGCATAAAGTGTATAAACTAAAGGCTATTCAGGGAAAGAATATGAAAATAGCTGATGCTGATTAAGATTTCCTGCGTGTATTACCGATAACCACAGTAGAATCAGGGTTTCTGAGTAGAATGCTGTTTTCGTCGAGCAGGGCGCGTAAAGTTTTATCAGGTAACGAATCCAGAAGAATATTCTTTAAGTAATAATTACGGTGTGTGTTGCCCTCATCCAAACTGATAATTTTACACTTACAGCTGCTGTTTTCGATGGTATTGAGGATTTCTTTTGTCGAGCCATAATTACTCTGTTTGATATATACTTCGCGGATGCCGATCACATCATTATATTCGCCTGTATCGAAATTCCAGGAAGCCGAAATTACACTTTGAAACTTATTTCTGGGATCAAGGCGCATTAGCGATAACCTTGGCGATTCTACGGTATCGCGATCATTGGATACATACGAGTGCACAGAAACAATATCCTTGCTTTCGAATTGCATATAACCATTGTGGTTAAAATTGGCACCATAACGTTTAAATACAAAATAACCATCTTTAAAACGCACATCAATAACATTGGTAACCACCTGATGGTACCTGTTTTTCTCCGAACGGCGTGCCTGCGGACTCCCGATATATACCAGCCAGGTACCCACCAATCTTTTTATTTCTGAAGGTGTAGGCTTATAAACCCCGATTTTCATATCGTTGGTAATTGTTTGTAGTTTATCAGAAGCACGGTAAGTAAAAAAAGCAAGAGACAAAACGCAGATAAAAAGTAGAATAGCGGCAATCCGCCAAAAACCGATAGTAAAAATGCCTGGAGATTTTGAAACATTCGCCCCCTTTTGTATGGGCTGATTTTCTACCAGATTTGAATCTAAAGGGTTTTCTTCAAAACGCTTACGTCCTACACCATACAGATAAATATAACAGGCATCAACCAGAAAAGACCGTGGATTTGACACCATACCGTTACAGGCATCTTTAATCTGTCCGCCGGTAATATCATATTTCAAGTTAGGATAGCTTAAGTTGTTTTTATTGCGATCGGGCGCATATTCTTCATGCCCCAATGTTTCAGCAGTTACAGGCAGGCGATTGCTGATTTCGCTGAGCATTTTGGCAATCTCCTCGTAGTTTTTGCGGTTCGTATTCCGTCTTACCTCGTTACCGGTAATCCGCTCATACTTTTCAAATACCTGGGCGAGTAGATAAACAATTTCCTCTTTACCTGTTTTGAGATTCATTTTCTAAAATTCCTTTTTGAATTTACGTTAATATCTGGTTACGCAATTTAACAAACATGAACAAAATAATGCGTAGCCACAAATTATTTCATTAGGATGAAAGCTTATTATTAAGTTGCTACAAAACTAAAAAATCAACACAATAAATTGATTATCAATAAATTGGATAAATTTCGGAAATTTTATCCCCGGTTTCAGAAATCATTTATGATATTTCTAAATGCCGCATGATAAAGAATTGTGAAAAAACACACCTTATTTAGTGTAACCAAATAGCGGTACAAATACAACCCGTTTGAATGATAGCTTATTGAAATGCGATAGCTTGAAAACATCAGTTTTTGTCCGTAAACATAACTAACCAAACCAAGATCAATTATTATGAGAAAATCAATCCCATTTTCTAGTTTTTTTTATTAAAAAAAACTCGTCATCTCGACTGAAGCATAGTCCCGACATTAAGTCGGGAGAGAGATCTATCTCGAGATAGATTTAGCTCCGCTGAGCACTTACGTGGTTCTCGACTACGTTGCACTCCGCTCGAAATGACGATGTTCATAATACCCTCACGCTCTCAACCACTAAAAACAGAACCAAATTAAAACCAAATATGATAAAGGATTACTTAACTAAAAAAACGTATTGGAGTATAGTGAGCGTCTCCAGGCCGCTTCTGCTCGCTTTACTGCTCAGCGCATTTTTTATAATGCCGGCATTTGCCCAGCAGCTGGTTACAGGTACAGTAACCGATACCGGCAAAGAAGCACTGGTAGGTGTTATTGTGCAGGTTAAGGGCAAAAGCAGGCCTGCCACAACCAATAGCGAAGGAAAATTCAGCATTGAAGCTAAAACAGGTGAAACCCTTGTTTTTTCTTATGTGGGTTTTACAACACGCGAAATTGTTGTAGGCCAAAGCAATAAAATCACTGTGGTGATGGAATCGAGTATTGCCAACCTTAACGATGTAGTGGTAGTGGGTTATGGTACACAGAAAAAATCAGACCTTACTGGTGCTGTGGCGACCTTAAATACAAAAATTTTAGAAGAACGGCCGCAAACCAACATTGTAAACGCCCTGCAGGGTGCAGTACCGGGATTGAATATCTCCATCACGGGTTCTAATGCAGAAGGTAGCTCTTCGGTAACGCGTATAAGGGGCGATAAATCAATCACCGCAGATGCAAGGCCGTTGATTATTTTAGATGGTATCCCTTTTGATGGTGCATTTTCGGAAATCAACCCTAACGATATCCAGTCGCTCGAAGTGCTCAAAGATGCTTCATCATCTGCCATTTATGGTGCAAGGGGTGCAAACGGTGTAATTATCATCACTACCAAAAAAGGTACCGAAGGAAAGCTGAGTATCAATTATGATGGCTTTGTTTCTTTCGATAAGGCCATTAATATTCCGCAGATGATGGATGGCGAAACTTTTTGGAAATATAAAATAGAAGCACTTAAAGCGGCCAATACCACCACACCTACGCCTGCCAATCCGGAACCATGGCTGGGAACCATTACCCCTACCGAACTGAGGATGCACAATGCGGGTCAATCTACCAACTGGATCGATGTAGCCACGCAAAACGGTTTTAAACAACAGCACAACCTCTCTTTTAGCGGAGGAAATAAAGGCACCAAATTTTTCGTTTCCTTTAACCATTCCAATACTGAAGGTGTAGCGCTGAACGATGAATTTACCAGGGATAATTTCAGGTTTAACCTCGATCAGAACCTTACCTCATGGTTAAAATTTTCTACCAACACCCAAATGGGCCGTTATGTAAGAGATGGCTGGCCGCCTGATTTTGGAAGGGCATTCAGGATGAACCCACTTTCTGAAGCTTACGATGCCAACGGCAATATCAGGCTTTCCTCATGGGAAGATTCGAGCGTTGCCTTTGCCAAAAACCCTTTAAGCGCCATTAACGAACTTAACAGCGACAAAACACTTAAAATCATCACCAACAATGCATTCGATATCACTTTGCCGTTTATCCCTGGTTTAAGCTATAAACTGAATACCGGTTACACTTACCAGGCCAATAATTACAAAAATTACAGGGGAAGAAATACTTATGAAGGTGCGCAATCGAACGGCGAACTGAATACCAGTTATACGGAAAATAACGACTGGATTTTAGAGAATATCTTAACCTACAAACACGATTTTGGCAAACACCGCATTTTTGCAACCGGTTTATACTCGGCACAGAGTAAAGTGAACGAAAATAATTCGGTTACCGGAAAAGATTTCCCTAACGATGTCATGTATTACTACCAGGCCTCAAAAGCGGGCGTATTATCAGGAACTTCTTCTTATTCGAAACTGAACCATGAATCGCAGATGTTGAGGTTAAACTATTCTTACGATAGCCGTTACCTGTTAACAGCAACGGTGCGCCGCGACGGTTTTTCGGCATTCGGCAATAATACCAAATACGGAATATTCCCTTCTGTAGCATTGGGCTGGAACATTTCGAACGAGGAATTCTTTAAAAAATCATCGGCTTCGAATGTACTTTCCAATTTAAAATACCGCTTATCGTGGGGTAAAAATGGTAACGAAGCTGTAAATGCGTATGTAACGCTGCCAAGTTTGGCTACTTTTAACTACCTGAGCGATGATCATAAAGCACTTTATGGTTTCTATCCTTTACAACTGGCTTCGCCTAATTTAGGCTGGGAAACCACTACCTCTTTAAATACCGGTTTAGATTTCGATTTGTTTAAAGGCCGGATTACCGGAACTTTTGATGCTTATTGGTCTAACACCTCCGATCTGCTTTTAAGCCGTACCATCCCATCTATCAACGGTACCAGTTCGGTTACCGAAAATATCGGTAAAACCACAAACTCCGGTTACGAAGCCCAGTTAACCTTCAATATTTTCCGTACCAAAGATTTCAGCTGGTCATCAACCCTTAACTATTCGCACTACAATACCAAAATCAAAGATGTGGGTATTTACGACCAGAACGGAAACCCAACAGATGATGTAGGTTCGAGGTGGTTTATCGGGCAGCCCATTAATGTAAACTACGATTATGTTTTTGATGGCATCTGGCAGATCAGTAATCAGGCAAACCCTACAGGGCAACAGGATCCGCGTTACATCTACTCTATTCCGGGTAACGTAAAATACCTGGACGTAGACGGTGTAAACGGCATTACCACTGCCGACAGACAGATCATCGGCCGCACCATTCCTGATTTTACCATGAGCATGTTAAACTTTTTCAGCTATGAGGATTTTACTTTTAGTTTTTTCCTCAATGGTGTTAAAGGTATTACTGCAAGAGATGTATTATTGAATGAAAACGATATGTCGTACAGACAGAACGTGCTGAACCGCGAATTCTGGACACCCGATAATCCGATCAATACCTATCCGAAAAACGATTTAAATGGTGCGGTTAACCCGCTTAAATCGGGCTATTACCGCAAGGCTGATTATATCCGTTTGCAGGATATTACGCTGGGTTATAAAGTTCCGGCGAACATTTTAACCAAAATACGGCTGGAAAGATTAAGTGTTTTTGTAAACATTAAAAACCTGGCCACCTGGACAAGCTGGAAAGGCCTCGACCCTGAATTTATCGGAAGTCAGCTTGCTGCGCCACAGGTAAGATCGTATGTATTGGGCTTAAAAGTAGGATTGTAAATTATTTAGACGTACAACAATGAAAAAGTTAATCTATATTTTAATAGCCATGATGCTTTTTAGCATGGGGGGCTGTAAAAAAGAATTTCTGCAGGAAGAACCCCGCGATAATACCTACGCAGATAACCTGCTGGTAGACTATACCGGTTTTAAAACCATGGTAACGGCTTTACAAGGCATGATGCGCCACGAATACCGCCGTGTTGATGCCTTTGGGGGCTTTGGAAGCCTGCCTTTGGTGCAACAGAGCATGTGGAGCTGTGGCGTTGATAACTCGTGGAGCAATAACTCGCACAGTTCTTTCAAATTTATGTACTACCCGAAAAATATCGATCAAACCGATGCTGAACCGTTTAAAGCAACTTTCGAATGGCTGTACCGCATGGTTACCACCTCGAATATGATCATCACCAGGGCCGAGTCGCCATCGGTAAACTGGGGAAGTGGAAGTAAAGATGAAATTGTGGCTACAGCACGTTTCTTCAGGGCCTGGGCCTACCGTCACCTTACCTACTCCTTTGGCGCTGTACCGCTGGTTACCGAAGAAATTAACGGGGTAAACTACCGTAAGGACTGGGACCGCACCCCTGTTGCAGAAATACGGGCGGTAATGGAAGCCGATTTAAAATTTGCTGCCGAAAAACTTCCTGCCAGGGCAGCTTCCAATACCGCAGTGTCTGGTGCATTGGCCCGTCATTATCTGGGTGAGCTTTACCTGGCAATGGATAAACCACAGGAAGCTAAAAATGCCTTACAGCCCCTGGTAGAAGGTGCTGTTTATAAGCTGATGACTACCCGTTTTGGCTCAAATGCCAGCAAACCGGGTTGTGCCTTTATTGATGTTTTCCGTTCGCCATTTTACTCGCAGGGCAACCAGGAAGTGCTTTATGCATTCGTTAATACTGAACCAGAGGTAGAATCGCACGGAACATCTGCCATTTACATCAAGAGCACCTATAAAAATTATTATTCCAATGATGTGGTAATCCGCAGGAGTAACCTGAATGCCCCCGAATATATTAGTGGTGCGGTAACCCTGCCACAGATATTCTGGCTGGTAAACGGTGGAAAAGGTGCCGGCAGGTGTGTGCCATCTTTAGGTGCGCTCCGTTTGTATAATTATAAAAACCAGGGTACTGTTGACGACAGGATCTCGGATTATAGCATGGTTTGGAAAATTTACGAGAAAAATGCCGCGGGCAATATCGTAGAGTTTTTATCCGGCGGAAAAACACCGATTGATACCACTTTAACCACCGCTATGCTGGATGATAACCGTACCACCATCCAGAACTATAAATGGCCAACTACCCGCAAATGGGATTATACGCAAACCATAGCTTCGAGGGGTGATGCAGACGAATCGTACAACGATGTTTCTTACCTACGCCTTGCCGATACCTATCTGCTTTATGCAGAAGCCCTATTTAAACTGGGCGATATGGGCGGCTCCATTACCTGGATAAATAAAGTGAGGAACCGCTCGAACGCTGTTTCCATTACCACTACAGATTTAACCACAGGCGGATTGGATTTTATCCTCGATGAACGTAGCCGTGAGCTATTATCAGAAGAAGAACGCAGGCATACTTTGATGCGTATAAGCCAGGAAAAAGGTGGTGATGAACGAGATGTAAACAACTATTTCAAACGCCGTACCCGGAAATACAATGAAATAGCCGGTCGTAACGCACGGGGAATGAACGATTACGATACACCGGTGCTATTCCCGCTTCCACAGGATTTTATCGACTCCAATACCGGTCGGAAACTTACACAGAATCCGGGTTACCATTGATAAGATGAGATAGGATCATAAATATATTGTCATACTGAGCTGCCGAAATGCCTTTCATAGTGTTATGGATGGCCCTTCGACAAGCTCAGGATGACATGAAAAACCTCTATTGACATTATTCATTAATTTATTAATAATAAGCATTTTATACAGATCATGCATTTCCACCCAGCTAAGCCAAAGTACCGCACCTCCGTTATACTTAACTCCGGCCTAACAAATTTTTCGGGCTTCATCGACCTAGCCAACTTACTGACTCCCAAAGAAAAATTTTCAGCCGGCATTTTTTGTTTCTTTTTGATGCCAAAAAGGAAGATCCCTTCGGCGGCGGCGAGCCGAGGCAAGACCGTGCCATAGGGCAAATAAATCAATTAGACCACAGGAATTAAGATGCACCTCATAACAATTTCATCACCCAAGAAAAACATACACTAAAACAGAAATCAATTGAGATATTTAAAAACACTATACGTCCAGGTATTAATCGCCATCGTGCTTGGCGTAATCGTTGGGTACCTTTACCCTTCATTCGCACCATCGGCCAAACTCATCAGCGATACCTTTATCAATATGATCAAAATGATCATTGCGCCTGTTATTTTCCTGAGCATTGTAATCGGGATTGCAAAAGCAGGAGATATTAAAAAAGTTGGTAAAATGGGTTTAAAGGCGATTGTTTATTTCGAAATCATCACCACCATTGCCATTATCATCGGTTTGGTTATCGCCAATATCATTAAACCCGGCGAAGGGGTTGAAAAACCCGTAACCGCCGCCGCACAGGCGGTACATGGGGCAGAAATAGACTGGAAAGAATTTATTGCCCATATTGTTCCCGGTAACATTGTAGAAGCATTTGCCAAAGGAGAAATTGTTCAGGTACTGTTTTTTGGTGTACTGTTCGCCGTTGCGTTGAGCAAAATGAAATCAGCCGGCGATAGCGTAATTGCCGGTTTTGAAAAAATTAACCAGGTATTGTTCAATATCCTCCATATTGTAATCAAAGTAAGTCCTTTAGGTGCTTTCGGCGGCATGGCATACACCATCGGGAAGTTTGGTTTTGCCACCCTGGCGGTTTTGGGCAAATTGCTCATCACCTTCTATATCACCGGTGCTGCTTTTATTTTTATTGTACTCTACCTGGTATTAAAGGCAAACGGATTCAGTTTATGGAAACTATTAAAGTATATCAAATCCGAATTATTGATCGTGCTCGGATCGAGCAGCAGCGAGGCCGTTCTGCCCAACATTATGGAAAAACTCGAAGCTGCAGGCTGCGAAAAAAGCGTAGTTGGGCTGGTAGTTCCGGCTGGCTATAGTTTTAACCTCGATGGCACCAGTATTTACCTCAGTTTAGCCGTTGTTTTCCTCGCCCAGCTCTTTCATGTTAACCTTACCCTGGGGCAGGAAATCACCATTATAGGCATCCTGATGTTAACCAGTAAAGGTGCTGCAGGCGTTACAGGAAGTGGTTTTTTGGTGCTTACTTCTACCCTAACCGCTTTAAAAATCATTCCGCTCGAAGGTTTGGCCCTCCTGGTAGGCGTAGATCGTTTTATGAGTGAAGGAAGGGCCATCATCAACGTAATCGGTAATACCATTGCCACATTGGTGATTGCCAAAAGCGAAAAATTAATCGATGTTCAAAAATATTTAGCTACAGTAGAAAATCCTGAAAAGAAGTAATGAGCATGATACAGACTGCAAATACCACAATACACCTACAATTATCTGCCGACGAACTCATTAACAGAGCATTATTGGCAGAAGGAAAACTGAACGATACCGGTGCCTTATGCATTAATACGGGCACGTTTACTGGAAGGAGTCCGTTGGATAAATTCACGGTGGAAGATGAGTTGAGTATATCACTTACCGATTGGAAAAGTGATTTCAATATCCCAATGAAAACACATTATTTTGAGGCCTTGAAAGAAGATTTACTTGCCTTTATAAATAACCAGCATGAAATCTTTCAAAGGCTATGTTATGCAAGTGCGCACCCTGATTATCGCTTAAAAATCAACGTGATTACGCAAAGTGCTTCTGCCAATCTGTTTGCCTACAATATGTTTTTAAGGCCGGAGGATGTTTCTACAGAAAATGTTATCGGCGAATGGACGGTTATTCAGGTACCTGGTTTTGAGGCAGATCCCGCCAAACACGGAACGCGGTCGAAGAATTTTTCGGTGATCTCCTTTAAAGAAAAAATGATCCTGATTGGCGGTACAGGTTACACCGGAGAAATTAAAAAAGGGATTTTTACTGTCCTCAACTTTTTAATGCCTGCAAACTACGGAGTATTGAGCATGCACTGCAGTGCCAATATCGGTACACAAGGCGATACCGCTTTATTTTTTGGCTTAAGCGGCACAGGTAAAACCACTTTAAGTACCGATCCTCAGCGGTGGCTCATTGGTGATGACGAACATGGCTGGAGTAAAGATGCCGTATTTAATTTTGAAGGTGGCTGTTATGCTAAAACCATCGGCTTAAATGCCGAACACGAACCCGAAATATTTGCAGTCCTGCGCCATGGCGCATTGGTAGAAAATGTAGTTTTTCGTCCGGATAGTAATGAAATTGATTTTAACGATAACAGCATCACCGAAAATACACGCGTAAGTTATCCCATTACCTTTATTGACAGGATTGCAAGGCCTTCGGTGGGTGGAATCCCCAGAAACATATTTTTCCTTACCTGCGATGCTACAGGTGTATTGCCACCCATCAGTAAACTCAGTATCGAACAGGCAGAATATTATTTTTTAAGTGGTTACACCTCTAAAGTTGCAGGAACGGAAACCGGTATAAAATCGCCTAAACCAACCTTCAGCACCTGTTTCGGCGCTCCTTTTTTACCCTTAAACCCAAATGTGTATGCCGAAATGTTAGGTGCAAAACTCAGGGAACATGAAATTAAAGTATGGTTAGTGAATACCGGTTGGTGTGGTTTGCCTTTTCATCAGGGTAAACGCATCAGCCTTTCGCATACACGCACCATGGTAAATGCGGCATTAAATGGAGTGCTGGATAAAGCGGATTTTGAAATTTTTCCATTATTTAATCTGGCTGTTCCATTCGAGTGTAAAAATATACCAACAGCGCTACTCAATCCGTACAAAACCTACCAGAACAACAGCGATTATCTGGAACGCATGAAAAAACTGGCCAGCGACTTCGAAAATAATTTTACACAATATGCATCATCTGTGCGGAACAGTGTGATTGCCTGTAATCCAACATCCATATAAACAGAATACCATGAAAAAAATAAAATTACTGATCGTTTTCTGCTGTTTTTTTGCCTCCTTAACCATGGCGCAGGAAAAACACCGTTTTTTTGACGATGTACAAACCATAAAAAGTTACGATAAAATTTATGCCCCTGCAATCAGTCCCATCCTGTTTATCGGTAGCTCATCGATCAGGCGCTGGAGCAATCTGCAAAGCACTTTTGGCACCTATAACGTTTTGAACAGGGGCATCGGGGGAGCGGTAATTGATGACGTTACCTATTACCTCGATGATCTTCTGTTTGTTTATCAACCAAGGCAGGTGGTGATTTACGTGGGCGAAAATGATATCCCCATAGAAAATGAATCGCCTGAAATTATCCTCGAAAAAACCATTGCCTTGTATAAGGCCATCAGGGAAAAATTACCCGAAGTACCCATTGTTTACATTTCTTTAAAACCGAGTCCGGTAAGGGATAAGTTTCAGGCAAAATGTATGGCTGCCAACAAGCTGCTTCAGTCTTTTTTTGAAAAAGAAAAAAACACTTCATTTGCAGATGTTTTTACGCCCATGTTAAAGGATGGCAAATCGCGCCCTGAACTATTTGTTTCCGATATGCTGCACATGAAACCCGAAGGTTACAAAATCTGGGAAAATGTATTGAAACCAAAACTCCTTAAACCAGCGAACTAATATGAAGTGGCATTATTTGATTTTTCTGCTTTGTTGTTCCGTTATTGTAAAAGCGCAACAGGAATTTAACCTTTATAGCGGAAAAATCCCCAATTCGAAAGGATGTGAGGTAAAGGAAATATGGACAGAAGAAAAAGGTAAACGTGGTACGGTAAAAAAAGTCACCGTTCCTACATTAAAGGTTTTCATGCCCCAAAATACCGGAATTAACCGTCCGGCTGTAATTATTTGTCCGGGTGGTGGTTATGGCAACCTCAGTATTTTCGATGGTGGTTACGAAACGGCTGCCGAGCTAAGTAAAGCCGGAATAGTGGCATTTGTATTAAAATACCGCCTTTCAGATAGTTTATGTAATAAAAACAATGGATTAATTGCCCTGCAGGATGCCCAACAGGCGATTTCTCTTGTTAGAAAAAATGCAGCAAAGTACGGCGTCAATCCCAACAAAATAGGTTACGTTGGTTTTTCGGCCGGAGGGCATTTAGCTGCCATGGCTTCTACCCATTACAACGATAAACAGGTAGATTCGGATATCAGTTTAAGGCCCGATTTTACCATCCTTGCCTACCCGATTATCAGTTTCCGCGATTCGTTAACAGCACCTGGATCTAAAACGAGGATCAATCTTTTAGGAAAAAACATAACACAAGAGCAAATCAGGTGGTATTCTCCCGAGCTTAACGTGAATAACCAAACACCACCGGCTTTTTTAATCCATGCTTCTGACGATCAAACGGCCCTTGTAGAAAACAGTTTGAGTTATTACGAAGCTTTGCATAAGAGGAATATTCCTGCAACCATTAAAATTTACCAAAAAGGAGGACATGGTTTTGCCAATTATAACAAGGCAGAAGACGACCATTGGCTGCCACAAGCGGTAAAATGGCTGAAAATGAATAACTTTCTGAATTAACATCCCATATCAAATTCAATATCATGTACATTTTTCGATAACACGCCCCTCAACAATCGAACAACTCAGGTTTTATTGTTTGAATTGTTTAATTTTGCACCGTGAGCAAAAGAGAAAATATCGACAGTTTTTATCAGCGTATCAAATATCCGGTGCTTGAACGTTTATCACCCGATCATCCTCATATCAACATTTTTGAACGGGCATCGTGTGTAGGTGTTGTTCCTTATTCGCGGAGGGATTATTATAAAGTTACGCTGATATTGGGTAAAGGCACGCTCGAATATGCCGATAAAACATTGTATATCGACCGGCCTGCGCTCATGTTTTCGAATCCGCTCATCCCTTATCACTGGCAACCTGATGTAGGCGAACAACTGGGCTGGTTCTGTATATTTAATGATGCTTTCGTAAAACAGCGTGATGAGTTGTTAACCGATCTGCCCATGTTCCAGATCGAAACCGACAAAGTATTTTTCCCTGATGCTGAAAGCGTTAAAGAGATTTCGCTTTTCTTTGAGAAAATGGTAGAGGAAAACAAAAATAACTATGCACTAAAACAGGATGTATTGCGTAATTACCTCCATCTCATTATCCACCATGCGCTAAAATTAAAGCCTGCCCATAACTACAATCATGATATGAACGCTTCTGCAAGGATTACTTCCATGTTTCTGGAACTTCTGGGCAGGCAATTCCCGATCGATTCGAGACAACATGAGCTTAAACTCAAATCGGCAAAGGATTTTGCAGATCACCTTTCCGTACACACTAACCACTTAAACCGTGCAGTTAAGGAGGTTACGGGTAAAACCACAACCGAACATATTGCTTCAAGAATTATGCTCGAGGCAAACGAACTTTTACGACACAGTAACTGGGCCATTTCAGAAATTGGTTATTGCCTGGGATTTGAATATCCTGGTTATTTTAATACCTTTTATAAAAAATATTCGGGTAAAAGCCCTAAAGAGATCCGCAAAGCGGTTGTTTGAATTTTAGAATTATTGGTTTGAATACTTTTATTTCCGAAACAAGCGCTCTCCTATCTTTGTTGCATAATTAAAGGTTATGAAATACAGAAAATTAGGAAATACAGACATTGCTTTATCGGCTTTAGGATTAGGCTGCATGAGCATGAACCATGCTTATGGTGAACCCGATGATAACGAATCCATTGCTACATTGGAAAAAGCGCTCGAATTGGGCATCAATTTTTGGGATACCGCTGATATTTATGCGAATGGTGCCAACGAAGAACTGGTGGCAAAGGTTTTAAAGCCAAACCGTCAAAAGATTTTTATTGCAACCAAATTTGGTTTCGAACTGAACACCAAAGGAAAATATACGGCATTTAATGGCTCACCTGCTTACCTGAAAAAAGCCGTTGAAGACAGTTTACGCCGTTTACAAACAGATGTAATCGACCTTTATTATGCACATCGCATTGATCCCAATGTACCCGTAGAGGAAATGGTTGGTGCCATGGCCGATCTGGTAAAAGAAGGAAAAGTGCGTTACCTCGGACTTTCTGAAGCATCGGCCAATTCGGTTAGGCGTGCACATGCTGTACACCCGATAAGTGCTTTACAAAGTGAATATTCATTACTCACCCGCGAAGTAGAAGCCGAAATTTTACCGGTTTGTAAAGAACTGGGGATATCTTTTATTCCTTTCAGTCCATTGGCCAGAGGATTGGTAACCAACACATTAGATGTAAGCACCTTAAAAGACGGCGATTTTCGAAAAAGCCTTCCACGTTTTCAGGAAGAGCATGCTGAAAACAACAGGGGATTAACACAGGAATTTGCCGAACTGGCTGCCGGTAAAAACTGTTCAGCCGCACAACTTGCTATTGCATGGGTACTTGCCCAGGGCGAAAACATTATTCCCATCCCGGGTACAAAACGCAGAAAATACCTGATCGAAAATGCGGGTGCTGTTGATGTAAATATTACTGCTGATGACCTTGCTAAAATTGAGGTATTGCTAAAAAAATATCCCAATACCGGCGAACGTTATAGCGAAGCCAATAATAAATTCGTGGATAAGAACTAATCAAAACTGATATTTTATTAAAAGCCTGGTTCGCTAACCGGGCTTTTTTAATAGAAAACACCCTAAAAATTTATAAAAACTACACATTAAAATAAGTTTCGTGTAAATTTCATGATTAAAAACATACAACAGAGCCATATTTAAATCTACATTACCGATTTCGTGTAAAAATCTGATAATCAACGTTATTTAACGACACAAATATTACCTGCTTATCTATATTTGTTTCACGTCCCACATAAATTAATAACATTTAGTACGATGGGACATATTCTGAAAAACTTCAATAAAGCTGAACGCTACAGTTCACAAAAACAATACCCTGTTTTCCTGATTATTTCTCCCGATTCCCGCCATCGCGATCTAATTTGTGCTTCCCAATACTACCGCCTGTAATAATTTTTGCTAATGGTGTTCTTTAGTTTAAAAAAACATCAGTTGCGTTAAAAAATATTGTAAGATCAACCTATTAACTAACTTTTAACTAACGAACCAATGAAAACACAATTTTTAAAATCAAAAACAGGTTATGCAATTATTTTTTTAACTGGTCTGGCCGTAGCCATCAGTTGTAAAAAAAGCAATACCGGTAACGAAATTCAACCAGACCAAACCCAGCTAAGCAAAGATGAAGAAATGGCCATCGCCAAGGCGGGCTTCTCTCCTGCTGACGCCTTTAAAAAAGATGGCGGTTACCTGGTAGAAGGTGATATTTTTCTGGATGCTAAAAACCTGGCCATTCAGCAGGGAATTGTTGATGATCTTAATAAAAATAAACCAAGTACCGAACAGTACCGTACTACAAATATTGTGAGTGTTGGCACTTCAAGGACTTTAAAAATAAAAGTGGACGCCGGCGCATCACAAACGGTATTTACCGATGCAACTACTGAAGCACTTAAACGTTATAACGACCTTAACCTAAAACTTAGCTTCAGACTTTTGGATGCAACTTCTACTGAAACAGCGGATATCTCCATCATCGGTGCCGATTTAGGTAAAGCATCAAACGGACAAACCATTCTTGGTCAGTCGGCCGGATTTCCGGCAAACGGAAACCCTGCTACCCCAATTAAACTTAACAATAAGGTATATAGTGCAACCTATGATAAAAAGAGTTTGCTGGCTACCGTAATTGCGCATGAGATTGGCCATGCCATTGGTTTTAGACATACCGATTATGCAGACAGAAACTATAGCTGCGATATACAGACCTACAACTCGTGGCTTGGAAAATATTTAAAGCAAAATGAAGGTAAGGCGGATGTAGGTGCTGTTCATATTCCCGGAACACCAACGGCTGAAAACGGAGATCCGGAATCGTGGATGCTTGCCTGCTTGGGTAACAATAGCCGCCCTTTTACCACTTACGATCAGGTGGCCATAAAAGCCCTCTATCCGGTAAAATAATCAAAAAAAACACCGTTGATCTTACAGCATGGTAACCGGAATTCCGGTTACCATTTTTTGTTTTGTAATTGGCTTGTCAATAGATAAATATTCCGCTTAAAATTTGCGACCGATTGTTCATATTTGTACCGTCATGAAAAAAGCCGAACGTACCAAACAGTTCATTATCGAAAAATCTGCACCGGTTTTTAATAAAAAAGGTGTTGCAGGCACTTCTATGAACGATATTATGGAGGCTACACAATTGGCAAAAGGTGGTGTTTACCGGCATTTCCCCAGTAAAGAAGCGCTGAGTCTGGAAGTTTTTAATTATCTGAGCAGTTTAATGCACGATGCGGTTACAGGAGTAGTAAGGGAAATACCAACAGCCAAGGGAAAACTTTATGGCTTACTGGATTTTTACGACAGTCGTATTTTATCTAAATGGGGTGGTTGTGCCATCCTAAATTTTGGGGCAGAGGCTGATGATACCAATCCTGTAATGAAGCAAAAAGTAAGTGCTGCCATCCACCGTTTTAAAAACCGTATTATTAAAATCATCGTTGATGGACAGGAAAATGGCGAATTTTCTAAAGATTTTGATGCAGAACAATACGCAGTTAAAGTTTTTACCATGTACGAAGGCGCCGTACTGATCAGCAAAATAGAAAATAGTCCCGAATACCTGCATAATACTATCGCCATACTGAAAAAAGAAATTGAGCCTTATATCATCTAAAATTTTTTACACAAAAAGAGACCAATCGTTCACTTTTATAAAATAAGAATAAACCTAACATCACCCGCATCCCATATACTATAGTTAAACCAACAAAAACAAGATAATTTTTTTTACCAAAAAAGAGACCAAACGTTCACTTTTACCAAAACACCCAATGAACAATTTAAAACGCATATTATTAATCATTACGGTATTGATGGCCGCCGTGATGGAACTGATTGATACCACCATTGTAAACGTGGCCCTTTCACACATGAGCGGGAATCTTGGCGCTACATTGGAAGATACCACCTGGGTGGTTACGGCTTATGCCATAGCCAACGTGATCATCATCCCCATGACCAGTTTTTTAACCGCTATTTTTGGCAGGAGGAAGTATTACATTGGTTCAATTATCGTATTTGTAGTGTGTTCGATTATGTGTGGTGGGGCACCGGATATTTGGACATTGGTGGCATTCAGGTTTTTACAGGGATTGGGCGGCGGTGCATTGTTATCGGTTTCGCAGGCTGTAATATTCGAACTTTTCCCGAAAGAAAAACAGGGCGTGGCCAGTGCAATTTTTGGCATAGGTGTATTTATCGGACCAACCATTGGCCCAACAATGGGCGGTTTGATTATTGATAACTACAACTGGCCGCTGATTTTTTACATCAACATCCCCATCGGTATAGCAGCAGCTGTTTCCTGTTATTTTCTGCTTACTGAACCACTTATTAAACCTAAAATAAACAAAGTAGACTGGCTGGGCATTATTCTACTAGCCATAGGTATCGGCTCATTACAAACGGTTTTAGAACGCGGACAAACGGAAGATTGGTTTGCTACCGGTTACATTATCGTATTAACAGTTACCGCTATTGTTGCCTTAACAGCATTCATTCTCTGGGAATTACATGTGCCCCATCCTGTTGTTAACCTGAGGGTATTTAAAAGCAGATCTTTATCTATTGCCGCCATTTTAACCTTTATTACCGGCATCGGCATGTTTACTTCGGTTTTTATTACACCTGTACTGGCCCAGCGCCTGCTTGGTTTTACACCTACCGAAACCGGACTGATGTTACTGCCCAGTGCTGTAATTGCCATATTTGCACTGATTGCTTCGGGCAGGCTGATGGCCAAAGGGGTATCTCCGATTTTGATTGTTGTTTTGGGCTTTATCTGTTTTATTTATTTCAACTGGAGCATGTCGGGTATTAATTTTGGCATTTCAGCACGCGCCATCAGTATTAATCTGATTTTCCGTGCTACCGCCATGGCTTTTTTAACTGTCCCCCTCACCTTGCTGGCGGTATCATCATTGGCTCCTGCCGATATTCCGCAGGGTGCATCGCTGAACAATATGATGAGGCAATTGGGTGGTGCGTTTGGCATTTCGGCGGTGAACACTTATTACGCACAAAGAATTGCAGTACACCGCACCGATTTGTTAACGCATATCAACCCCTATAATCCACAGGCTGTTGAACGTTTAAATTCGCTGACCTCTTATTTTCAACAAAAAGGGAGCAATATAATGGAGGCCCGTATGAAAGGGATTGGCGTATTGGAACATACGATTAGTACACAATCGTCTATGCTCAGTTATATCGATTGTTATTATTTTGTGGGGCTGCTTTTTGTAATTACACTGCCGCTGTTACTTTTTGTAAAAACGAAGAAAAATCCTGCAGCAGCTAAAATGGTGATATCGGATCATTGATATCTGGTTAAACGATAAATTTTGTTTAAATTTTTTGTGCCTTGCCACAGTTGTGATTCATCGCCATCTAAAGTAAAATATTCTACTTCAACCAATACAAATCCATCCAGAGCATTTCACATTTGATTTTCTCCGTTTCATTGTATAAATTGAACCCGGATAATCCTTTTTCAATCAACAATTATGAAACGGTACATTTTTATCATTCTTCTGGCTTTGTCTTTTTCTGCAAAAGCGCAGCCTAATATCAACCATTATAAATATATCATTGTGCCCGAGAAATACAGTTTTCTTAAACAGCCAAATCAGTATAATTTAAATGGTGTTACCAAAGCGCTGTTTGAGGGTATGGGTTTTACGGTTTATTATGATAACGCCGATCTTCCGACTGAAATTGCAGGCGATAGATGTAAGGCCTTAACAGCAGATGTACTCGAAAAAAACAGCATGTTTGTAACCAATTTAACGGTTGTGCTGAAAGATTGCAAAGGAACAGTAGTATTAAAAAGCAAGGAAGGAAAAAGCAGGGAAAAGGAATATAAAACCTCATTCAATCTAGCTTTACAGGATGCCTTTAGTTCGTTAAACGATTTTCGTTATACCGCAGGCAGCACACCTGAAACTTCAATCCCTGCCCCTGCTACAACAACAACAGCTGCAGCACCTGCTCAGGAAGTTAAAACTGAAGCCGTGCCGGCACCTGTAAGTCAGCCAGCAACAACCGGAACAAAACTAACTGAAGCGGTACTTTACGCACAGCCCATAAACAACGGTTACCAATTGGTTGATGCAACACCAAAAATTGTAATGACTTTATTAAAAACTTCTGTTGAAGATTTCTTTATTGCCAGTAACGGCGGTATTGCAGGTGTAGTTTTAAAGAAAAACGGCAGCTGGTTTTTTGAGTATTATAAAAACAATGTGCTGGTTTCTGATAAGCTGCCGATTAAGTTTTAGGAGGTTCCCATACATTTTTAAGATAAAACACTCAAAGAAGTCGTCATCTCGACTGTAACGCAGTGGAATGGAGAGATCTATCTCGAGATAGATTTAGCTTCGCTGAGCATTATTTGGTTCTCGACTGCATTGCACCTGATAGCTATCGGCTCCACTCGAAATGACGTACTGGGGAGTTTCCGTTCGAATTGACGGTCAGTAAACAAAAAGCCGCACAAACTGCGGCTTTTTGTTCATCATAATCATCTAATTATTCGAATATCCTGGATTTTGGTCCGCTTCGGATATATCGTCGTTTTGTTTAATTTCCTGTAATGGAATGGGGTAACGGTTATGGAAAGGCTGTATAGAAGCACTCTCTTTTGTCCATTTGTTACGTGCTTTTACAAGATCTACCAGTTTACCGGTTCTGATCAGGTCCATTCTTCTCCATCCTTCGAAGCAAAGTTCGCGCATGCGTTCGTCCATAATGGCTGTTCTGAAATCCTGTTGCGACATTGCCGCACTCCATTTTTTATCATCAGGCAGATTGTTGTTCCATGCCCTTCTTCTTACGGTTGTATTGACCAAATCAACCGCCTGGGCAGTTGCACCGGTTTCATTTAAGGCTTCGGCATAACATAAAAGCACATCCGAATAACGCAGGTAAAAAATATTCTTGCCCGAAAGCCAGAAACTCAACGTACCATCAGTTCTGATATCTTCATATTTTTTAACGTGTGGATCGAGCTCATCGCCACCAAATGTAGGGTTAAGTACAGGTGTTTTGCCTTTATAGGTAAAATCGTAACGGATGCTCTCCCCTTTTCTTACATCGCCATCCTCCCAAAGTCCGCCTGCAGTTGCATCTTTATAACAATACTGTGTGGGCACCATCAGGTCGTAACCGCCAAAATAAGCATATTGATCAATTTCGGCCAAAGACCTCGATCCCATTTGCCATTGGGTTTGGTTATTATCGGGGTAAACATTGTTAAACTGAAATTCGTAGATAGATTCGCTGCTGTTTGGTTTTGCAGGGTTCCAAAGGTCGGCATAATTGGCTACGAGTTGGTATGTGCCTGCATCTACAATCTGTTTAAACGTATCTCTGGCTTTGGCAAAATCGCGTACCCCCGAACTAACAGGCGCGTACATGTATACTTTACCCAATAGTGCCAATGCAGCACCTTTAGTGGCTTTACGTTTGTCGGTTTGTGTTGCAGGCAGGTATTTTACTGCATTTTCAAGGTCCGAAACAATACTGCTGTACACCAATGTTAAAGGTTGACGTTTGGTACCATATTCAGCAAATTTTGCCTGATCGATCAATGGTATTTCGCCCCAGTACTGGCTCATTTCGAAATTAAGCGCCGCCCTGATAAAGGAAGCATCGCCCAAAATCCTGTTTTTACGCTCAGGATCTTCTGTATTTAAGCTTAAGGCATAAATTACCTTTGCTGCTGCAGAAATTACCGGCCAGCGGCTGTTCCATTGCTCGGCAAGGGCGGTATTACTGGCAGTTAAAAAGCCATTATAGCGGTCTAAACCTGCCTGACGATCGTCGGTTCTAACCTGGTAAGCGCCTTGCTGAGCTTCATCGGTACCCAGGGTAAAAACAAAACCTCCCCTATCTTTTTTAGTATTGCGCCAGCTGGTATATAAACCCAGTACCAAAGGTTCGATATTATCGAGGCTTTTAAAAACCTGCTCTTCGGTAAGGGCAGTTTGTGGCTCTTCTGTTATAAATTTTTTGCACGATCCGCTTAGTATCACCAATAAGGCAAGCATGATCAAACTATATTTCCTTTTCATCGTAATTTCTCTTAAAGTCCAATATTAACACCAAAAACAAACATTTTTGAAGTTGGATAACCATCACCGCCTTCAGGATCGTAACCTTTGTATTTGGTTACGGTTAACAGGTTCCGGCCGGTAACATACACACGTAGATTGCTGATTTTTGCCTTTTTCATAAAATCCTGTGTGAAATTATAGGCAAGTGTTAAGGCCGACATCCTTAAATAAGATGAATTTTGTACGGCGTAATCTGTTTCACCAATACCATACCTGCCACTTCCGCTATAAGCTCTGGGGATGTTAGAACCGGTGTTGGTAGGTGTCCAGCGGTTAAGTTCGTCTTCATGACCCGAATATTCGCCCGTTCCGTTTAATAAACCTTCATAAAGTCCGCTGATGGCCTTACCGCCATAGCTGTAATTGAAAACCGCGTTCAGCGTGAGGTTTTTATAGGTTACATCGGTAAAGAAACCGCCGTAAAATTTAGGATCTTTTTTCCCCACTACAATACGGTCGGCATCATCTATCTTTTTATCGCCATTTACGTCAACAGGGATAATATCACCCGGATGAATGGTACGGCCACCGTAATCAATCCCCTGGATACGCGCCATATCGGATTGTTGTGCAATTTTTTCGAACTTATAGGTATAAATCGAATTGAGCGGCTGGTTAAGGAAGAAATTGCCTTCCCTTTGGATCTCCACTCCGGTAAATCCGCCATAATTATAAATGGCATCTACGTTACCATAAAGTTTGGTGATTTTGCTTTTATAGGCCGAAATATTGGCACCCAGGTTCCATTTTAAATCATCACCTTTCAGGATGACACCATTGATGTTAAAATCGAATCCTTTATTAAGCAATGAGCCTACATTAGCGATGGTATTGTTAAATCCGGATGTGGTGGATAGGGTTCTTCTCATCAACAAATCGTTGTTATGGATCAGAAAATAATCAGCATTAAAAGTTAGCCTGTTGTCTAAAATGGCGATATCCAGCCCCAGGTTGAGCTGTTTTTGCTTTTCCCAAACAAGATCCGGATTTCCTAAACGGCCGTCTGACACGTAAGTAACAGATCCATTGGTAAATACCGGACGATAAAGGGAACGGTAGGCAAAATCATCAATTTTCTGGTTTCCGGCGATACCATAACCTGCACGGATTTTAAGCATGTTGATTCCCTTGATATCCTTGAAAAAATCTTCGTTTGCAATATTCCATGCGAGTGAAAGTGATGGAAAAAGTCCCCATTTGTTGCCATTGCCAAATTTCGACGAACCATCGTACCTTCCGGTAAGGGTTGCAAAATATTTATTATCGTAGCTGTAATTAAACCTCGCCACGTAACTGATTAATGAGTTGGTTACAAAATCAGAAGATAACTGGAACTGATCTTTCAGGTAAGCCCCACCCAGGTATTTGTAAGAAAAATCGTCGGTAGCAAAGCCTGATGCATTTACCTGGTTATAATTGTAATTATTCTGGCTCAATCCAAAACTCAGGATCCCCGAAAAGCTGTTTTTACCAATGGTTTTATCGTAAGATATAGAATTATCCCATTGCCAGTTTACCCAGCTTTCTTTTTTCTGCGTAGCACTGCCGTTGGTCGAATTTCTAAGCGATTGGCCTAAACTTTTCGGAATGTAGTTGTAATAGTTCTGGTTCCTTACATCAAGGGCTATACTCGAGCGTATATTTAAACCCGGAATAAGGGTGGCCACTACGTAATTATTGGTTAACAAACGGTTTAAATTGCCTTTTCCATCAATATTTAAACTTCTGATGGGGTTATAAAGATCGGTGCTTTGAATCCCCTTCCAGCTTAAATAGGTAACCTGATCATTGATGGGCAAAAGCGGATTGGCATTGGCTGCAATACCAAATACACCACCATCGATGTAAGATTCTTCGGTACGCGAGAAATTGGTATTGGTACCGATTTTTAACCAGGGTTTTATTTTCTGATCGAGGTTGATCTGACCACCATAACGTTTATAGTTGGAGGTTTTTAACAAGCCCATTTGATCGGTGTAGTTAAAACTTACATATACGGCACCATCGGGACCACCTTTAGAAAATGTTGCGGTATGGTTTTGCTGTATAGCCGTGCGGGTAATTTCGTCGAGCCAGTTATACGATTGGCCGCTACGGTACACTGCCAGTTCATCCTGACTAAATGCAATTGAATTTGTGCCCAGCAACGAGTTGATATAAGTTTGGCGGTTTGCCGTTGGGTTATCATCCATGTATTTATTGGCATAGGCATCAATGCGTAAATCGCCAATTTGCTGGGCATTTAGGTATGGGATGTTTTTGTTGAACGACTGTACACCATACCAGCCATTGTATTCGATTTTGCCATCACCATTTTTGGCTCTTTTGGTGGTGATCAATACCACACCATTTGCTCCCCTCGAACCATATATTGCAGTTGCAGATGCATCCTTCAAAATGTCGATACTTGCAATGTCATCAGGGTTAATGGTATTAAAGGCTTCTTCGATTACCAAACCATCTACTACATAAATCGGGTTTGAGCCATATTGTATGGAGTTGTTTCCACGTACTTTAATGGATACCGCACCACCCGGCCTCGGATCATTACTCTGCACCAGCACGCCGGCAACCCGGCCTTGGATAGCCTGATTAATATTGGTTACAGGCATTTCTTTAATCACCTTTTCGCCAACACTACTCACCGAACCGGTTAAATCGCCCTTTTTAATGGTTGCACCCACTACGGTAACTTCCTGAAGCTCGCTTGTTGTGGATACCAGAACGATATTCATACCCACAGCCGCCGGTCGCTCAAGGCTACGATAACCAAGGGAAGAAAAAACAAGAACAGAGCCTGCCGGTACTTTTAAACTGAATTTTCCATCGGGATCGGTAGAGGTTGCGATAGCTGCTCCTTTTACCTTGACAGAAACGCCGGGGATGGACATTCCATCATCTTTACCCGTAACTTTTCCTGATGCGCTTATCAGCTCCTGAGCCGAAAGCACACTACCTTGCAACAACACAAAAAACATCAATAGCGATGCTATTTTGGGCAAGGATTTTACAATATAATTTAACATACGAAAGATATTTGATTAGTGCGGATAAACTTACGATGAAAATAAAAGCTGATAAATGGATGATCGTTACCAATACATGGACAATACTATCATATTAACATGGCAAACGATTAGCAAAATTTACAGGCTAATGGTAGAAGAACACCAAATTGATTCAGCATCTGGATGGCTATTTTTCAGGGCAAATTTTATTTCACCCGTCCAGAACCTTGAATAAATATTGGTAAAGTTCTACAGAGATAATTTCATACTATAATCGGTTAATATTTAACCAGAATTAATGAGTTTATCGTATTACTTTCGTAACAAATAAGTATTACTAATAATATTACTTTGTATATTTAAACCGATATTATATATCAGTGCTCAAAGCTAAAAATTTCCTGTTTTCAACAGTAAATTAAGCATAAGATTACCTACGCTAATCCCACAAAATTGTCCCGGTTACCCCAAATGCCGCATTAATAAGCGGCATGGGTTATTCATTGAAATATGTTTTTAATTAATCTTTTACTAAAACCATAACTATGAAAACAAATCAATTTTTTAAAAACCTGGCAAAAACTGTAGTGGTGATGATCATTATCGGCCTGGCAGCCTGTAAAAAAAACAATGAAAAAGAAGTAGTAAAAAACCAAAAGGAAAATCTGCAGCAAACCGTGATGCATGATTTTACCATTGACGGGAACAAAATGACTATTAAAGAAGAAAACGGCGAGTATTATTTCGCTGATGACATTATTCTTGGGGCTCAGCAGTTTAATTTATTAAAACGACTGAACAATAAAGAACTCAGTACACAGGAAAGGAGCTTATTTTTAAAAGATACTAAAAGATGGCCAAACGGTATTGTTTATTATAAGCTGAGTTTAGGCACATCAAATACATACGCTTTACAGGCCATGCAAAAAATATCAAGCGTTAGCCCTGTCCGTTTTGTAGAACGAACCAACCAGCCTAATTATATCGAAGTCATAAAATCAGATGGGAACAATTCTCCTTTAGGCATGCAGGGTGGAAGACAAGAATTACGGATGATAAACCATACCAATGCAGGCATCATTGCACACGAATTTATGCATGCACTTGGCGTACAACACGAACACCAGCGTCCTGACAGGGATAATTTTGTAAAAGTTTATCTTGAAAATGTTGATCCTAACTTCAGATACGCTTTCAATAAAGTTTCTTCAGTTACATCTAAAACGCTCGGTACAATGGATCTCGGATCGATTATGATGTATGGGTCAAAAGCCTTTTCAATTAATGGAAAAATGACTATCACGCTGTTAAATGGTTCTGGTTATACCGACCAGGTTAATAACCTATCAGCAAAAGATATAGCCGGCCTCGACGACATGTATTAAACTCTGACAAATATTCTGCAAAAGACTAAAGACAGTTTTAATGCTGTCTTTTGTCTTTTATTGATTTGATTTGGGTTTCAATACATGTTTTAGCGGATCGTTTGCTCTTCCTAATTACGTAAGCTGCTGATCGGCTAATACCTAAAGCATATCCTTTATTGCAATCCAATTTTCTTTTGAAAACCTTTTACCCTGTACCAGATGTAAATAGCCGTTAACAATACACATAAGCCCACACCGATTACAATCCCACCAAATTGCGGGGCAAAAATACCCAGCAATACAATTCCTGTTCCTACCACTACCATAGAAATGGCGATAACTTTTATCCCAAATACATTCTGCTTTTCTGCTGCAATATTCTTGTTTATTTCATTTTGCGTGTGCTGCTCAGTCGGAGCAAGCATAAAAGGTGCCCCGATTAAGTTTCGGCTGGTGTAATACAGTTCAAAAATGGCCAGTAAAAGTACTGGTAAACCTACACCTACTATGGTTTCGATGGTACGGTTAAATTTAAGATCGAAAGCAGCCGGGGTAATGGTTTTAAAAAACAGGCTCACTAAAAGTGATGTGGTAGAAATAAATACCAAAGAAAAAGAAGTTTGTCTTTTCGAAAACAACGACCAGATAATCGGTCCGAAAAGGGCACCACCTGCAATAGATGCGGTACTTAATACCACTTCTACCACCCCACCTGCTCTGGGGATTAATATGGCTACAATAATGGTGGCTGCACCAAATATGAGCGTAAATAACCTTGCCATAAAAATCATCTCCTTTTCGGAAGCTTTTTTCCTGATCAGGGCTTTATAAATATCGTTGGCAAAAACGGTTGCCACCAGATTGATGGTGGTATTTGCCTTACTTGATGTAGCCGAAATCATCCCCGCCAATACCAGACCTATTAAACCTGCCGGAAGTACCTTTTGACAAAGCATCATATAAGCACCTTCGGGCTCTAATCCCTGTAAATTTGGATTAATGATGCGGTAAATCATTGGGGGAATCATCCATATCACCGGACTTACAAAATATAAGATGGCAAATAGATAAGCTACTTTTTTAGATTCTTTTACGGTAGAAACGCTGGTGTAACGCTGCACGTAAGACCAGTTACCACCAATATAAAACAACTGATAAACAATAAAAGCCAGCATAAACTCAAAGGTATAATCGGCATTAAAGGGTTTAAAAAAATCTACAGGGGCTTTTGCGAATAGCTGCGAAGGTCCGCCAATTTCTTTAAAAGCAATCGGTATTACAATCAGTACCGAGGCCGTTAAAATCACAAACTGCACCACATCGGTAACCAAAACAGCCCATAAACCACCTGCAGCCGTATAAAGTACAATAATGAGCCCGATTACGATGATACAGGTATTTAAAGAAAAAGGTGTAGCCACGTGCACCATTTTACCTACCGGGTAAAGTACCGCAGCCGTTGCAAATAAACTTAACAATAAAATGAGGTAAGTATAAAATTGCTGCGTTTTAACACCAAAACGCGTACGCAGGTAATCAGCAGCCGTCATTGCACCGGTTTTCTTCCATTTCGCAGCAATAAACCTCGCCACCAATAAACCACTTATAGCCATGGTAAGCTGGATTACATTGGCTACCAAACCACTTTTGTAAGCGATTGATCCCCATACCACAAATGTACCTGCAGAAAAATAACTGATAAAAAGCGAAAGTCCGTTAATCCACCATGGAGTTGCACCGCCGGCTTCAAAAAATGCCTGTCCGCTTTTGCTTCCTACCCGCGTAAAAATCAGTCCGATTGAAAAAATGAGTACGGCAAAAATTGCCATTACGTAAAAATCTAAGGTTACCATAGTTTTTATTTTATGCGTAACACCTTACGCTGAACAATGCGGCCGGGGTTAATGCTGAGGGATGTTCTAAATTAATTTTTATCTGTTTGGTACGCACCGGAGAATCGAATCTGATCACATTCCGGGTTTGGTAGTTGCCATCCTTTTTATAAAGCAATTTACCATTTTCATCAGTGATGGTATAATTCTGTACACAAAATGGCATCCTGTTTTCGGGGTGCCCCATTAAAACGGATTCCATCGGATGATCGAAATCCGTATCAAAAGCAAGATTGATTTCGCTTATCTGCTGTTCGTTATCCCAATTGAGGGTAATTTCCGGTTTTGGATCATTATAGGCAGCCGCCCAGGCATTTGGGTTCAGAGTTGGCCGGTCTATACCATTTTTTAAGTTTTGCGCACCGTAAAATTCGAGTGCAGGTTCAAATGTCAATGCAATATTTAAGCCGGCCGGCCGGCGTTGCGGGCACCAGAACTCGAATTCTTCCACGCCAATATCTTCTGTTGGTGTTTGTTTTCCAAAATTAGAAACCGCTTTATTCACCAGATTAAAGGCGGATAACATCCCTGTGATACGCTGCTGGCTGAACTTTAATTTAACATCAGGATTTTTTTCAATGATCAAAAACAGGTAAGTCTCTTCCGTTGGGACAAAATCGAATAATAATGTCACATCATGCAATCCTTCGCCACGGCTAAAGGTTTTGGTTTCGATGGTAATATCGGGTGTATAATTACCTGATTTAATGCTTTTTCTGAGCTGAACGTTTAAAGTGGTTGGCTTTTTTACATTAACAGAAAAAGATATTTTCGGCATAATCCCAGCTTTCACGGGGATCAGCTGTGCAGAAGAAAGTGCCAGGTCTACATATTCCATTCCTTTATTCAATGCCTCTATTTTTAATTCGCTGCTCACCTGTAGGCTGGCTTTTTGCACGAGATCCTGCTGATCATTGAACTTAACACCCGGAATATACTGCCCGGAGCGGATCAATTCTTCCTGAAGAATGCCAATCTGATCATTTTTAATGATATCGGCAGGGAAAATACCTTTATCCTTACAGATTTTGGCCGCCAGTGCCACTGCTTGGGCTACATAAGCGCTGGTGGCCATTACACGTGTAGAGGCAAAAGCCACATGACTGGCGCTGATGATGCGACCGGCCAAAAACAGGTTTTTAATGTTTTTGCTGTAAAGTGTGCGGTAAGGAATCTGGTAGATGCCCTTGCTGTGCCATTGATTACATCCGGGTTTTTCGCTGAATACGCCATCGGCCGGATGGAGATCGATAGACCAGCCGCCATAAGCCACGGCATCAAAATGAGTACGTTGTTCTACAATATCTTTTTGACTGAGCATGTAGTCGCCCTCAAAACGCCTGCTTTCTCTTTTACCCGGGATGGTCCCCACCCACTCAAGGGTAAGATTTTCTGCATCGGGGAAGTTACCCGAGTTTTTAATGTAATCCCAGGTACCGTAAATCACCTTCCAGAGTTCCCATTTTATTTTTTCGGTATCGTGTACAGTATCCAGTCGGCCACCATATTCGAGCCACCAAAGCCTGCAGCCATATTCCTTTGTATTAAAGCTCCTGAAACGTGGTATTTCGGTAATGTCTTTTAAGGCAAATTCGGGTGCAGTGTATTTAACAGGCTTTCCGGTATCTTTAGAATAAAAATACATCGAATGCCCTAATAATTCGCCATATTCGGCTGTTGGGGCAAATTTTTCGTCAAATTCATCTTTACTTTCAGCACCCATCCTAAAGGCCGCACCTGCCAAAAAGCCCACGATCCCATCTCCCGAGCAATCGCAGAAAAGTGGCGCAGAGATATGATAATGCGTCGAATTCTGACTGCAGAAGCCTTCAATAGCCGAAATAATTTCGGAACCTGATTTTTCGAGTTCGTAAATGGCTGTATTTAGCAACAATGTGATATTTTCTTCTGCGGCCACTTTATCCAGCAGGATGCTGTCAAAAATTAATGGGTTGCCCTCGGGGTTACGGAACATATTTTCGACCAATAATTCATCTATTACCCCACCTTCGCGGCTCCAGCGGTTGTTGTTACCCAGGTGAGAGGTAGCGCCCAAAATCCATAAACGTACTTCGCTTGAGGAATTTCCGCCTAAAACCGGACGGTCCTGAACCAATACCACCTGTAGCCCTGCCCTGGCCGCTGTAATTGCAGCACAAACGCCAGATAATCCACCTCCCACAATTGCCAATCCGGTCTCTAAAAAGATTTTTTTGGGGGATCTTTTCTCGGAAAAACTTGTTTTTAACATGTTAAATTATTTAAAGTGAACCGTTTCCTGATAGATCACAAATTTATTAGGCGTTAAAACCTCTATTTTTGTAACATCGCCTGTAACTCCCTTAATTTCTACTACAGTGCTTTCTCCCGGTTTTAATGATGGGATTGATTGTAATCCCGATGCCGTTTTCAGGCTATAATTTTGAATATTCTGATATGGAAAATCGTTTTTATTGCTCACCTGTAATTTCAAAGTGCCATTATTACTTTCCAAAACTTTTACAGTAATTGGCGACATTTCTTTTTGATAGGTGAAATATCCCGGACGCGGCGAACGATCAGCCATAACAAGGCCCCAGGGCCTGTAACCATTTGGGTTAGTACCCACATGACGGCTTTGATAATCGTTATAACTCCACCAGGAAGCACCGATTACATAAGGCCTTTCGCGGATAATTTGCGCCACTTCTTCAATGTGTTTAACCTGCCCGGCTTCGGTTGCCTGATCGGCCCTAACACCCCACTCGGATATCAGTACAGGCTTATCAGGATATAAGCGGTGAATATTATCTAAAATTTTGGCATGGCCACCATAGGTGTTGGTTGATACAAAATCGCAATATTGCGAAGCTTCTGCCTCAGGAGTTTTAGGAAGGCTATTTAAAGTGAGTGTAGCAAAAGTAAAAAGCCTTGAAGGATCTTCTTTCCTGCCGAAATCGATCATATCTTTTGTCCAGCTTTGCCCTTCGGGCGTGCCCGATGCATACTCATTTCCAACGCTATAAGCAAAAACACTCGGATGGTTCCAATCGCGGTGCATCATCTCCAGAAGCTGATCTTTAAATTTAGAACGGAAAGTTTCATTTTTCATCTGGTTAGGCGTAAGCTGCCAGTTTCCGGCTTCAGTGATAATCAGCATGCCATATTTATCGGCCAGTTCATAAAAATATTCGCCAGGTGTATAATGGGTTAAACGCTGAAGGATCATACCTCCCTCTTTCATCAACCTGAAATCTTTTTCAACCACGCTATCGGGCTCTAAAGCCCCTAATCCAGGATAGTCGACAACTCGGTTTGCCCCTCCAAATTTTATCGGCTGTCCGTTTAGCAACAGCTGTGCTGCTTTAACCTCAATTTTCCTGATCCCAAAGTTGGACATAAGTGTATCTCCACCCAAAACAGCTTTTAACTGATAAAGATTGGGTTCATCAATGTTCCAGAGTTTTACCTGCTTTTGGCTGAGGTTTGCTTCGGCTTCGTAAATAACTGTTTGATCAGTAGTTTGGGTTTTTACAGTCTTCCATTTCAGCACAAGGTTTTTACCTTCAAAACCAGCTTCGAATTTAGGCGCAGTATTCTCCTTATTCAAAGGGTTTTCGACATAAGCGCGAACAAACAGTTTGGCCGTTCCTTTTTTAAGATCGGGAGTTGCTGTAATTTTTAAATTTTTAAGATAAACCTCAGGCTCTATGGTTAAATACACCGGGCGGTTTAATCCACCATAATTGATCCAGCCCATAAAAGGATCGTTCGCTTCGCCATAATCTTTTGAACCCGGTATAGTACCCTCTTTCCAGGTATTATTATCAACAGAAACCGCAATGGTATTTTCACCATCTTTCAAATCATCCGTAACATCAAAACTGAATGGCGTATATCCACCCTCATGCGTACCTATTTTTTTATCGTTTAAATACAGCGTGGTTAAATAATATGCGGCATCAAAGTGGAGAATAATCCTTTTATTTTGTGGCTTAGTGATGGTAAAAACACGTTTATACCAGGTATTACCGGTGTAAAACAGGTAACGTTTATCAACAGAAAAACAATGTGGAACGGTTACTTTGTCCCAATTTGCTTTAGTGGCCTGTTTATACCATCCGTTTTTTTCGCCAACATCACGTGGGTCCATGGCAAAACGCCATTCGCCATTCAACATGATGGCATCCTTATGCCTGATGGTAAACTGGGCAAATGAAAACTTGCTCAAAAGCAGACAAAAAACGAAGAGTTTTATTATGGGATATTTCATATCTTAATTTTATTTGGGACAATTTTATTTCCAGTCGGGGTTTTGTACAATTTTATTATTGGCATTAATTTCATCCTGTGGGATCGGAAAATACCTGTTTTTTGGTTGTATATTACGGGTTGGGTAAACATCGTTAACGGCAGTAGGGATTACCTGCATAAACGTATTGGTTCGGGTAAGGTCGTACCAGCGGTCGCCTTCGCCAAAAAATTCCCAGCTCCGTTCCTGTAATACGGCAGCAATAAACTGATCTTTGGTTAAGCCAGGAATCACGGGATCAACATTGGATCTTTGGTGAACTTTATTCAGGTAGAGATAAGCATCAACATTAACGCCATTTGCCCTTGCTTCGGCCTCTGCTGCAATTAAATATACATCGGCAAATCTTAAAATAGGCACATTAACGGCCTGATTGGCGCCAATAGAATTGGGATCCATATATTTTTTGATCAGCACCCCTTTTGTGGTAATTGGAGTAATGTCTTTTTGAGCCACAGTGGTACCCGATTTGGTAACGTAAGAGGTAGCCAGCAACAAACGGCGTTTATCTGCGGGGCTGAAAGAATCGTAGAAAGCCTGATAGGCAAATATCGACCCGAAAGTGGTGGTGCCATAAACCGGACTATCACTGTTTTTAGGTCCGTATAGGCTCATCAATTGTGAACTCCGGCCCGGATTTGTACTTTCGCACTCATAAGCCCACATATTTTCTGTCCTCGAAGCATCTTCTTTTGCAACATTGTATAAATCAACAGGTTCGGTTAATAAGGTAAATTTATTAGATGCAATAACCAGTTTGGCTTTTTCCAATGCCAAAGGCCAGTTTTCGGCGTACAGGGCAGCTTTTGCATATAGTCCTAAAGCAATTTCTTTTGATGTTCTTCCTTTTACCAGCGTTGGGCTGTGGGCAGGTAATTTTGCAACTGCAACATCAAGATCGGCAAAAATCTGCTTATATACGTTTGCTTTCGGGCTTACTACCTGCAAAGCGGCATCTATATTATCACTTGGAACTGTTTTTATGATCACATCGCCAAAGTTTTTGGTCAGTGTGAAATGATAAAATGCCCTTAAAAAATAAGCTTCGCCCAAAATGGCATCTTTTGTAGCAGCTGCCATATTAATATCTGGTACTTTTGAAATCACCCAGTTCGATTTTTCAATACCCGAATAACAGGCCACCCAAATTTGCTGTGGCGATTCGTTTGTTCTCGAAAAACTCTTTTGAGTGGTGTAATTGGGATCGTAATTAAAAAGTGTCATCGTATTTCTGCCCACGGCCTGCCTAGGATAACTTTGATCGGCACTCCAATCAGAAACGCAGGTTCCGGCAGTGTAATAAAGATCGGCAAGCGGACCATAAGCCGCTGTTAAAGCAGCATTGGCATCTGCCTCGGTTTTATAAAACTGACCTGTAGAAATGGCCGAATAAGGTTCTTCGGTAAGTTTGGTGCAGGATGTTATGGTGATTACCATACTTAGCGATAAGATAAGTGTGGCGGATTTAATTAAATTCTTTTTCATATCAATTATTTTAGAAATAAGTAATGATTTCATAACTACAGGCCTATTTGTAAACCGATCAGGTAAGTTTTGGCAAGCGGATATACCAGGTTATCTACCCCGATCAATGTATTGGAACCTCCAAAGGTATTTACCTCAGGATCGTAGCCAGAATAATTGGTAATGGTTACTAAATTATTGGCACTGATATATAAGCGGGCATTTTTAAGTGCTTTTATATTTTTGAAAGTATAACCTAAACTGATGTTTTTTAAACGGATAAACGAACCATCTTCTACAAAACGATCGCTGATGGGCAAACGGCCACCCTGCAAACCGTTTGCAAAATCGTTGGTTGGGTTGCTTGGCGACCAGCGGTTGGTCACACCGGCCAATGTGTTTCTGCCACCCAGCGGCGTTTCGAAAACATAACGGCTTAAATTATAAATCTGGTTGCCCTGTACACCTGAAACAAACAGGCTAAAATCGAAGTTTTTGTAGCTCAGGTTTGTAGAAACACCAAAAATGTAATCTGGATTGGCGTTTCCAGTGATTTTCTGGTCGGCAGCTGTAATCAGTCCATCACCATTAAGATCGGCCACTTTAGGACCACCTACCCTGCCATCTGATCCCGGAAGAATGGTTTCTCCGGTTTGGTATATCCCGTTATATACATAGGTTTTGAAAACACCCAATGGCTGCCCAACGCTTAATACCGCATACGGACTCAACACAAATTCTTTTACATCGCCTTCTAAACTGAGTAGTTTGTTCCGGTTGATGGAAAAATTGGCATTCAGGTCCCATTTTAATTCTCCATCTAATATTTTGGTATTTACCGCAAATTCGAGTCCTTTGTTTACCATACTGGCAAAGTTTCCGGTAATTGAAGAATATCCTGATGAAAACGGCAATGCTTTTATGAAAAGGATATCTTTTGTTTTCTTGTTATAGGCATCAACTACAAAGTTTAACCTGCCTTTAAGGAATGAAAAATCAAGCCCGATATTGGCCTGTGTAGATTTTTCCCATCTCAGGTCGGCATTTGGAATACCTGAAGGACTAATGCCAACAGTATAGGTATGTTCAAACTCATAATCACTTCCCGATGTTAAAGTTGCCAGCGATTTATAAGGATCAATTGCCGCAGCATTACCGGTAATACCATAACTGGCCCTTAATTTCAGATCGCTGAACAAGGTACTGTTCTGCATAAAATCTTCTTTAATAATACGCCATGCACCAGATACTGCCGGGAAAAAGCCCCATTTTTTATTCTGGCCAAATTTCGAGTTACCATCATACCTTGCGGTAACATCGAAGAAATATTTATCCGCAAAGCTGTAATTGATACGGCCCATCACTGATTCTAAGGCTTCTCTTGTTCTGTTGCTTGAAACAGCTCTGTTAATGGCAAGCTGAACTGCCTCGTTTTTAGTTACATCGTTCGGGAAACCATTGGCATTAATATCATTAAAGTTGTAAAAGTTAGCCTGTGTAGCGTATACCCCGGTAAATTTTAAACTATGTTGTCCGAAAGATTTAATATAAGTTAAAATGCTCTCGTGCAGTAAAGCAGTTGAGTTGGAATTGCTTTTGTAGGCAGAACCCGAGGTTGCATTCCTTTCTAAAGCACCGAGGATGTAAATGGGTGAATACCTGTCACCTAATGTACCGGCCAGATCGGCATTAAAAGTAGCCCGATAGGTTAAACCGTCTACAATTTTAGCCTCGGCATACATATTTGCCAGTGTGCGTTTGGTTTGTTGCTGGTTAAATACCTCTGTTAAACCCAAAGGATTTGTTACTTCGCGGTACCTGCCGTTAAACTGATCACTTAAAGGAAAAATGCTGCCATCGGCCCTGTACGGCTTTAAAGTTGGCGGCGCCCCCAATGCAGCACCTACAACCGAAGTAGTAGTGGCAGCACCATCTAATGATTGTGAAGCAGTCGAAATCCCGCTATTGATGGTATAACTACTCAGGATGGTGGCACCGAATTTAAACCTGTCGTTAATAATATTATCTAAAGTAGCCCTAAGCGAATATCTTTTAAAATTAGAATTGATGATAATACCATCCTGGTTGAAATAATTGGCCGATACAGAGAATCTCGTTTTATCAGATCCGCCTGCTGCCGAAACCATGTAATTCTGGATTTTTGCACTGCGGTAAATTTCATCCTGCCAGTTGGTACCTTCCCCTTCGTTTTCAGGATTGGCATAAATGGTGGTTTTATAGATCTCATTTTCAAGCTGTGCAAATTGCGTTGCATTTAAAACCGGAATGGTTTTCGTAATTTTCTGTACCCCAACATAACTTTCAGCCTGGATGCTGGTTGCACCCAATTTACCACGCTTGGTAGTGATTAAAACGACACCATTAGCACCTCTGGCCCCATAAATAGCCGTAGCGGATGCATCTTTTAAAATTTCTACCGACTCTACATCCGATGGATTGATGGTGGATAATGGGCTTGGTGTATTGGCACCACTTTCATTCGATATCTGTATCCCATCAATTACATACAAAGGTTCTGATGATCCGTTAATAGAATTGGTTCCCCTTACCCTAACACTGATGTTACCACCCGGAGCTGCATTGTTCTGTGTAACCTGCAAACCAGAAACTCTTGACTGCAGGCCCTGCGCAATGTTTACCACCGGTGTTTTAACCAGGTCTTCAGATTTAACTGAGGCAATAGACCCTGTATTGGCAATTTTTTTCTGCGAACCGTAACCTACAATTACCACCTCATCCAGCCGTTTATCTTCCTCGGCCATTACCACATCAATTGTGGTTTTGTTGCCAACATTAATTTCCTGTTTAGTATAACCGATAAAAGAAAAAACAAGTACGCTTGCATTTGATGGTACTTTAATGGTAAAGCTACCTGTATTGGCCGTTAGCGTTACGGTTGTTGTTCCTTTAACCGCAACACTCACCCCTGGAACAGGCTGGCCTTTTGTATCTTTAACGGTACCGTTGATGGTTACATCGGTTTGGGCAAAAACACTTAACTGCATTAAAGTCAAAATCAGACCAATTGTATACCTTAGTTTTAGGCATTTCCGGAGAACAGTAGTATTTGCCTTTTTCGGATCGAAAACAGTTTCCTTGTTTTCAGGAGAACTGTTCCCCCTAAAAAACAGATCGTAAAATCTTGTCATAATTATTTGGTTTATTTTGGTTAGCGCCGTATTAATCCTTTCGGATGTAAATCGACAGACAATTATAATGTCAATTCTTAAATCCCTTATTATAAAAAGCAGATATAATAAATTGGGAGCGTTCCCAATTTTGGGAATGCTCCCAAACTGCGTATATTTAAGTATGAAAAAGCATCAGGTAACGATAATCGATATCGCAAAAGCATTAAACATTTCAAAATCAACGGTTTCCAGAGCCCTAACCGGTCATCCAAATGTACAGCCCCATACCAGGGAAAGGATTCTGGAAATGGCAGATGCCATGGAATATGAAAAGAACATGTTTTCGGTAAGCCTGATTAAACGAGCCAGTAAAACCCTTGGAATTATTGTTCCGGAGTTTTCACGCTCCTTTTTTCCACAGGTAATTATCGGTGCACAGCAAAGGGCCAAAGAAGCGGGTTACAACCTGATCATCAGCCAGTCTGATGAAAGTTACGAAACAGAAGTGGCTAATACAAAGGTAATGCTGTCTCATCAGGTAGATGGCGTGCTGATCTCTATGACAAAAGAAACCAATAATTACGAACATTTTAAAACCTTTCAGAGAAAAGGCATCCCCATTGTGTTTTTTAACAGGATTTGCGATGAGATGATTGTACCAAAGGTTATTGTTGATGATTATGAAGGGGCATGCTCGGCGGTTGAACACCTCATCAAACAGGGGAAAAAACGCATTGCCCATTTATCCGGTCCTGAAACCCTGAGTATCTGTAAACAAAGGAAAGCCGGATATTTAAATACTTTAAAAAAATATGGTATTCCGGTAAACGATGACCTGATTATACATTATGATTTATCGATAAATAAGGTAAAAATATACATTAACTATTTTCTGAACCTTAACCCCAGGCCAGATGCTATTTTTGCAATAAATGACCCCACTGCAATTGAAGCCATACAGCTGATTAAAGAAGCGGGTTTAAAAATCCCACAGGATATTGCCATTGTTGGTTTTAGTAACGATTTTGCTTCTTCACTGGTAGAACCCTCACTTACAACGGTTGAACAGCCTATAGCAGAAATAGGAAGGGTAGCAACCCAATTGTTGTTGGATCAGCTTGATCGGGAGGTAGCCGACTGGAAAGCCCAAACCGTGATGCTCAAAACGAATCTTATTGTTAGAAATTCGAGTTGATCGACACGTTTATAAAACTGAATTTGGTTATTAATTTTGGTTTAAATAGTCTACTATAGATATTGTTAACGCACAGTTGTCACCCTGCCCCGATGAATACTACCGTGTAGACACACAAAGTTTTCTCCGCTCCTATGCCGCGGGGGCATGGTACTTTGGAGCGCCAAAGTACCCAAAACGCTTCGTCAATCCAGCAATGTGCTTCACACAAGGCCCATTCACATCAAAAAAACAGCAGCACTTTGTTTTGTACAGCAAGTCTTGAGTAAGTAAAGTGGTTCCAAGAGCTGCACAAAACCACTGCGTTTTAGGTTTGATGGTGCTAATTGTTCTATTTTGCAACTGTTTTTTTGATTCCCTGCACTTGGGATTGACGGGCGTACTTAGGTAAAACCTGATTGTTTTTCAAAGCAAGCTGGCATGATGCCTTAAAAATATGTGTCCGGGCAATAGGATGAATCGGAATAGCATGAAAATCGCCTTAGGAAAAAGAGCCTAAAAACCAATCAAAATATATAAATATTAATCGAACTCAGGTTATAAGCAATTAACCCCGGTTCTGATCTAAAACATCAAAACCAGGGTCAACTTCGGTCACAAAACTTAATTTTTTATATTTTATACTACAGAATCTTATTTAAATCCCTGAATTTACCTTCTCTCATTAAAAACCTGAAATTCGGCAATGGAGGGTGTTTCTTTGGCATGGGCAATGCGGATACGGACCTTACTCGCCCAAACGCGATCGAAACGGTGGATTTTAATGCGGTCTTCATTTTTGCCCTCAAAAGTTTTTTTCCATTCCACCCCGTTCCAGTATTCGAGTGCATAGGTATCGATATTTGCTTTCTGCTCGGCCACTACAATGGTATTAATGGCTTTTTCATTCTTAAAATCGACCTCGTACCATGGATTTTCGACCGCACTGTTCGATTCCCATGACGTTCTGTAACTGTCGTCATTGGCAAAATCCATAATGTTCATATCATTGCTCCAGCTCGAATTAGCGGCCTGGTTCTTGGCCAGGTTACTCGAAATAATCGGCAAACCCAACGGTGGAAGCGGCCTGGTTGCTCCTTCGTTTTTCCATAATTGTCCAACTTCTTTTAAAGCGGCAATGGCATTATCATCGATTAAACCATCACGGTTTGGGGCTACGTTGAGGATGAAATTACAACTGGCTTCGTTTAAGGGTTTAATTAAATCGTTCACAATTTCCTGTGGCTTTCTAACCGGCACGGTTGGGAAATCCGTTTTCCAGAACCATGAAGTATTAATTGGCAAACAGGCCAAAGTTGGCATCAGCTTACTTTCTTTTGGCATGCGCTGCCCTGCGCCCATTTCGTAAGTTTTAATATCAGTATAATAAAGACCTTCGGAAGGGTATTTTGCACCATTTAAATCCATCACCAAACAATCGGGCTGCAAACTTTTAATCAGGGTATAAATATCTTCGAAAGGTACGTCATCGTAAGAAATCCTCGACCATGGCGCATCCCATCCATCAATAATCAGCGCTTCAATTTTACCGTATTTGGTTAACAGTTCGGTAAGCTGCTGTTTGATCATATCGATATGTTTTGGCGTAATCTGGTTAGGCCTAAGTTTGTGGTGGGTATCCAAAATGGAATAATAAAGCATCACTTTTAAACCGTTCGCCCGGAAAGCATCGGTAAACTGCTTCACCACATCTTTGCCATACGGACTGTTCATTACGTTATAATCGGTGCTTTTGGTATCCCAGATGCAAAAACCGCTATGGTGTTTGGTAGTTAGACAGCCATAACTCATATTGGCCGATTTTGCAGCCTTAGCCCACTGATTGGCATCTAGTTTTTTAGGGTTAAACAATTTTGGCGAAGCCTCAGGATCGGGCCAATCGGCATTGGCATAAGTTGGGATATTGTAATGGATAAACATTCCGAAACGCAGATCAACAAACTGCTGTTGAAGGGCGTTTAATTTTTTGGCGGCATCTGTAGTATTTTGCGCCATCACTCCGATTGAAAGCAATGAAAAAAATACTACTAAAACGTTTTTCTTAAAGAATAAAAACTTCATTTAGTGTGGTTATTGTTATGGTTTATTGAAAAGGTTTCAGAGGGAATTAGCGGGTTGCCGGGCAAATGAGTTTATCCCTGGGCAGCATTGAGGTAATGGAAAAAACAATTATTTTATTCTTCTTTTATTTTATTCCAGATATCCTGGTAAAGTGCTTCATGCCTCCTGAATTGCAGGTGCACATACGGACAAAGCGGTATTACTTTCAACTTATTTTCGCGCACATAATTCACCATGGCATCGAGCAGGATTTTGGCATAACCTAGTCCTTCTTTTTCCGGCGATACTTCGGTATGGTAAACCGTAAGGTCGTTTCCCTGGATATCGAATACCATTTCGCCAACTTTTCCGTCTTCATCGTACAGATCGAAAGCACTTGGTTCATTTTGCTGGATATTGATTTTAACTTCTGCCATAGTGGTTAATAATTTTAGGGCAATTTAGCAAGAATTAAGGTTTTTGTATGGAAGATATGCGGGTAGATTTTATCGTAACAAAAAAGTGGCTTCATCCCGCAGATAACGCGAAAAGCCTGCAGATTTTAGCAGATCATTTTATTTTGCCATGGAGGCAGATTTACAACGGAATATGTTAACGCAACACGTCATCACCAACGCAACCCCTCCTCTTGACCGAAGCATCGCGAAGTGGAGAGATCTATCTCGAAAAACATCTGATTAGTTCCATAATTAATTTAGCCACGGAGGCACGGATTTACACTGAGCTACGCTAACACACGCCCATTATCGCGAGAAAACCCAAAGTCAATTCTTCATCCAAATATAGTACAATTGCTATTAGCCATTCTCCAACAGTTACCCACTTGAGCGTAGTCGAAGGGTAAACAGTTAAGCAATTAACCAATGAACAGTTTTCAGTTGGCAATTTACAGTTAAGAATTTATCAATACTACAATTAACCAATCCACAAATGACCAATGAACAGTTTTCAGTTGGCAATTTGCAGTTAACAATTTATCAATACTACAATTAACCTATCCACAAATGACCAATGAACAATTTCCAGTTGGCAATTTGCAGTTAACCGATTTAAACAATTAACCGATTAACCAATAAGCCAATAAGCCAATCACCTGATATCCTTATTGATCTGATTGAGCAGGTAACCTTTCAGGTCCGAATCGTTTTCCCAGTACATTACCCCGCCCATCTGGTTTTTCTTTACGTACTTACACTTTTCCGTTACCGATTTCTCATCGTCGAAAGTCATAAATTCTTTAGTTTCATTATTGAAAATATAAGATGCCTTTGCCGATTTATCTACATAATGTTTAAAGCCTTTTTTGTTGATCAGACTATCGCGGATAAAGGTATAACCTTTGCCATAACCCTGTGATTGAACACTATCTGCAATTCCATTATGCGCAGCATCTTTTAATTTAATCATCCTGCCATAAAACGCAATGCCCATTACCAGTTTATTGGCAGGTACACCAGCTTTAACAAAAGCCTTAAAAACGGCATCGCCACTGTTGCCTTTGTATTGATCAGAATCATAAAGATTGGTATGGTGCACAGCCACGCCATTACCAGGATAAAAATCGTAGGTCATCAGGTTCACAAAATCGAGATAACGCTGCACTTTATCCATTTCGGTATGGTTGATGTAATTGTTAAAACCTCCAACGGCAATCGTTAAAAGCTTTTTCGATCCGGTTTCGCTTTCGAGTTTATTCAACTCATCGCGTAATGACGCCATCATCAGGGTAAAGTTCTTTTTATCTTCGGGGCGGTAAACATTTCCTTGTTCGCCCGGAATACCGGGATATTCCCAGTCTACATCTACTCCATCAAGCTTAAATTTCCGAGCAATATCTACTGCGCTTGTAGCAAAAGCTGCTCTCGCTGTATCGGTAAGCGCAGCATCAGAGAAATTCTCACTCCAGGCCCATCCACCGATGGAAATTAAAATCTTCAACTTTGGATTTTGAGCTTTTAGAGCGACTAAATTTCTTAGATTTACGGTATCAGTAGCCGGCCTGTTGATGAAAGCGCGGTTATCTTTCACGTTAATAAATGCATAATTGATATGCGTGAGTTTTTTAGGCGCAATAAGCGAAACATCAACCAGGCCGCGGTAACCTCCCACATAGCCGATAATTACCTTTTCGCTTTCATTCTTTGATGCGGCCATGATTAAAAATGCAATGATAAACACGGGAAAAACGGCCAAAAACTTTAAATTTCTTTTCATTTTATAGATTTTAATGGCTTTTTAATGCTTTTTACCCGTTCCCAACCACAAAAGTGCGTTGATCAGCAATTTATCCTGATCGGGGTTGCCGAATGAAGAGGAAAGCGATTTATTGGTATTGTCGTATTTATGTTCGTAATCCATGTCGTTGTGCCCCATGTTTACATAAACCATTTTAAACTTTTTGTTGCTCCATACCACCGGATAAAAGCCACTGCGCCAGATTTCATGTTGTTTCGGACCTGTGCCCAGGGGAAAACTTGCAGAATCGATCGATAAAAGGATATCGATATCCGGGTTATTGCGCAGGTCGTTTTTCCAGCGGTACCATTCATTTGGCTGTGCCTTAAATGTTTCCGGAAGATTTGCTGTAGCGGGATGTTTTGCTTCTTTTCTTAAAATGGCACTGGTTGGCCTCCAGGTATTGCTTCCATATTCGCCGGAGCCCAGAAAAGTGTTGTGGTACCAATCCCAGTTTTGCGGAACCGCCGAGTTATTTAAGCCAAATGCAGCAAAATGAAATCCCATCCATCCGCCTCCATTTTCCATATATTTCTGGAATGCTTCGCGCTGCGCTTTCTTTTCAGGGCGGGTATCCAAAAAGAGGACTACCTGATAGTTAGCAAGGAATTTTTCGTTCAGGTTTTCCCAGTTGGAGGTAGAATCGTATTCAAAATTGTATTCTTTAGCCATTTTCGGGAACCAAACATTGGCTTCGTGCACAAAACTGATGTGCGCCAGGTCGCTTTTGGCGGTATAAAAGGCAATTACCTTGAATTTCTTTTTCGCTGATGCCATCAGGCTTTTCGAATAAAACAGCACTGACAAAAAGCAAAGGAAAAGTAAATATATTTTTTTCATAACCATAACTATCGGATAATCTGATGGTGCCAATATCGCTATTTTTGAAACACAAGTGCCCAAATAGGTGCCTGTATATACCACTACAAATGCACTTCATTATGATTTTAAGGATGTAATCTGCCTTTATAAAGCAATCTTTTAAATAAGAATTGTGATAAAATTGAAAATGCGATAAATTAGCCCTGGTCAAATGCTGTTTTGACCAACAGCAAACTTTTCAATATCAGATACGATGCCCAACAATAAAGTATTTCCGCTTAACCTGCTTTTTCTTGGTTTTTTATTCAGTTCTTTGGCTTCCTTCGGGCAGATTGTGTTAAAGGACAAGAAATCGCGTGTAGAAACCAAAATATTTTCACAAACTGATTCTACCCCATTAAAACTGGATATTTATTATCAGGGTGAGATAACAGAGAAAAAACATACTTTGCTGTTTGTTTTTGGTGGTGGTTTTGTGCTGGGCCGCAGAGACAGCAAGTTGTATGAGCCTTACTTTAATAGGTTGATCGAACATGGCTTTAAAGTAGTTTCAGTAGATTACAGGTTAGGGCTTAAAGGCAAAAAGTTCCCTACCCCGTTCAATACTTCTAATTTACGGTCGGCCATTGATACCGCAACTGCAGATGTTTATAAAGCAACCGCTTATATTATCAAAAATGCAAAGGCTTTGGGTATTGATACTGGTATGGTGATCATCTCCGGATCGAGCGCGGGAGCGATTACGGCGTTACATGCAGATTATAATAAAAGAAACGCTACTCCGCTGGCAGCTAACCTTCCGCTTAATTTTCAATATAAAGGTGTAATTTCTTTTGCTGGGGCAATTTTAAGCTATCAAGGCGCTCCAAAATATGCGATGGCACCTGCACCAACCATGTTTTTTCATGGCACGGCCGACAAACTGGTTCCATACAACAAAGTGAGGTTATTTAACCGCGGTTTTTTTGGATCTAAATACCTGGCTCACCGTTTCAGAAAAAATAATTATCCTTATTATTTTCAATACGTACAGGATATGGGTCACGAAATAGCCGGTTCGCCAATGACCGAAAACCTGCCCGATATTTTATGGTTTATCGAAAATTATGTAGTTAAACACAAGCGTTATTTTATGGATGTGGATTTTAAAGATGCCGACAAAAAACGTACTTTCAATTTGTCTGCTGCTAAAAAAGTAATCGGGAATTAAAAGATCAATTGTCGCTACCACCTTGTTCGCTGAGGATGCGCTCAATTTCGAGCATCATCTGTTCGGCTAAACGCTGCTTGGCCAAAGATTTCGACAGGTAAGCATCTGCAAAAGTAGCCTCCAGTTCGTCCATAATGAAGGCATATTTAGCCTTGAGTTCTATGAGATCGATCTGAAGCTTCTTCGAAAGGTTTTGCATAGCACAAAGCTAAAAAAAGCAGATCGTTATTTACTGGTCTGATCTGTCATTTTTCTCTTTTTTAAAAAATATCAGGCAATTTGGTAAAACGTTAAAACAATCCCGTCCTTACAACGTTTATATTATAATTCCGGCGTGGTTTCCGGAATTCATTTGTTTGGTTAGTTGAATAGGGATCGATCTCAAATTGAATCCCTTTTCTTTTTTGGATTAAAATCAGGCGCGGAAAACACAGATTAACACGGAGTACTAACGCTGTCCGTCATCTCAACCATAGTGGAGAGATCTATCTGAAGAGATATTATTCAGTGCCAAATATATTTCTAATCTGCGTTCTTATCTTTTTAGATCTGCGGGAACATTTTTCACTCTATTTCCCACTCATGTAGCATAAAAGAACACCGATTTAAAGACATATTAGGTGAACTTAGGTGACTAAGATGGTCTTAAAAAATAAAAACTATGCTGTTTTAATTGACCACCTAAGACACCTGAGAACATCTAAGCTGCAGGTTTATCTCCCTAATATTTGGGACTCGTACTTCAGTCAAATGACAACTTTATTTAGCCATTATAAGCCACAGCAAACTGCGCCGCAAAATCTTTTAACTTGATTTTACCTACAGGAACAATGCCTTTCGCTTCGAAATCTTCCCACAATATTTCACTTCTGATGGCTGTCCCCATTTCTATATAATTTTTGGCCATTTCTGCTGGCAAACCTGCACCAACCATACCTTCGTAAGCCTGCGTATCATCAAATTCAACCCATGGCAAACCGGCTTTGCCTATTGCCGAACCTAAAGCAGCAGCTACTTCGCTCAATTTGGGCTTATCGCTGGCAATATAAAGGATACTTTTTCCTTCAAAGCCCTCTTCTACCTTGGCAGCGGCTACCGCGGCAATATCGGTTGGATGAACGAGTACAATCGATTGATCGGCACCATAATTAGATCCGATAATACCTGCATGTTTAATCAGATCGATGTTTGCATAAAAGTTGTTGTAAAAAAACGCCGGACGAAGGCTTAACAGATCAATACCCTCTACCTGGTTAAAAATTTGTTCTACAGCATGTAAACCTGCAATGGGGCCGGTACCTTTTTCTAAATGAGCGCCTATACTGCTTAATAAAATCACTTTTTTAATGCCCGAAGCTTTTACTGCATTGGCATAATGCTGCCCTACATTTTTAATGTGCCCGGGTAGGTCATCGGCACCAAAGTGAGGTGGAACCATCAGGTAAACTAAATCTGCACCGGCAAAAGTTTTAGTCAGAAAACTTTCGTCCGTTACCGAACCAATGGCCGCCTGCGCACCAAGCTGATTTATTTCTGCTGTTCTATCTGCATTACTACTTACTACAGTTACGTTATGGCCTTGTGCAATTAATTGAGTTGCTAATGGTTTGCTGATATTCCCTAAGGAACCTGTTATGATTATTTTCATGATTGTTATGTTTTTATTTAAAGCAAAGTTATATTTGTACTTACTTTTATACAAGTACTTACCCCAAAGTATGTATCATGACAGCCATTAAAGAAAATTCGACCTTAAACGAAAACAGGAAAAGCAGCCAGGCCAGTTGCCCGGTAAGTTTTGTGATGAATAAAATAGGCGGCCACTGGAAACCCATTATTCTTTATCACCTTTTGAGCGGTACAAAAAGGTACAGTGAACTTAAAAAGCTTATACCGGCCATTACAGAAAAAATGCTCATTCAGCACCTTAAACAGATGCAGGAAGATAACCTGGTGATCCGTGAAGCACAAAATGTAGTTCCTCCGCATGTAACCTACAGCCTGAGTAAAGAAGGCGAACAGTTAAGAATCGTGCTTGATGCAATGGTGGAATGGGCTTTTGCGCAGGATTTTAAAATAGATGAAAATTAAAAGCTTTCTACCTCATTATTAACCCCCTACATTAAATCCGAAAAATCAACAAAACAATCCATTAAAACTTCCGTTTATAATGACGAACCCGGGGTGGTTTCCGGGATTCATTTGTTTGGTTAGTTGATTAGGGATCAATCTCATATTGAATCCCTTTTCTTTTTTTAAGCTTACCTGAAAAATCCATTTTAAGCCAATATTTCTTAATTTCACCGCTCAAATTAAATGATCATGGAAGAAATCAGGTGGGGTATTATTGGCTGTGGCGATGTAACAGAAGTAAAAAGCGGTCCGGCTTTTAATAAAGTTGCCCATTCGAAATTGGTGGCGGTAATGCGACGTGATGGCGCTAAAGCAGCTGATTATGCAAAACGCCATGGAGTACCAAAATGGTACAGCTATGCTTCGGAACTGATTAATGATCCGGAGGTAAATGCCATTTATATTGCTACACCGCCCTTGCAACACGAAGCTTATACCATTGAAGCCTTACAGGCGGGAAAACCCGTGTATGTAGAAAAACCGATGACTTTAGATGCTGCCGCAGCACAACGGATGACGGATGCAGCAAATCAACTCAATATAAAGCTTTGTGTGGCCCATTACCGACGGGCACAGCCCATGTTTCTGAAAGTTAAAGAACTGCTGGATCAACATACCATTGGAGATATCCGTTTGATCCGCTTAAAAATGCTCCAGCCACCAAATCCTGTACTGATTGCCAAAACAGAAGATAACTGGAGGATTAATCCTGCCATTTCTGGCGGAGGTTTATTCCATGATCTGGCTCCCCATCAGCTGGATTTAATGACCTACTATTTTGGTGCAGTAAAAAGTGCTTCGGGTATAGCAGCTAAACAACAGGAAAATACCGAAGTTGATGACCTTGTTACCGGCAATATTCTTTTCGAAAACGGCGTAGTTTTCAGCGGCACCTGGTGTTTCTCCGTTGCGCCTCAGGATCAGGCTGATGAATGTGTAATATATGGTTCGAAAGGCAAAATCAGTTTTCCGATGTTTGGCAATAAAATTAACCTTACAACCGATCGAACTGAAACATTCGCATTCGAACCTTTGCAACATGTGCAACAACCCATGATTGAAAAAGTTGTTGATTACTTTTTAAATAAAGGACCAAACCCATGCAGTGGCGAAGATGCATTGATTACCATGAAATTAATGGACGATTTTACGGAAGTTTAACTTTTTCCGAACCAATTCCCCAATTGATCCCCAAAGCTGTAATCAGTTTGTTCGGCATATCGAAATTTTTCCCGAAACTACCATTAAGGAATACCTGATCGGCAATTTTGTAACTTAGCTGTCCAACAGTGCGGTTTTGATCGCTTGTGCCTGCCTTGTTCCAACGATGGAGCCATTCAACTCCGATAGCAAACTTGTCTATCTCAATCCCGGCTTTGCCACCGGCATCAACCGAACGGTTAAGCCCTACATTGCCCGCATTATCTTTATAAAAATGGTCTTCCTGATACCTTACAGAGGCATTTAAACTAAAATAATTGAGAGTAGGTTTATCAAATTTCAAACGCATGGGGATATAGCTCGAAAGCGTTGTCCAAACACCTGTCCGGCCTGATTTATAGTGTTTATCATCAATTCCGTATACGGCATAAGCGGCAGAAAGATCAAGATTAAGGGTAGGTTTCTCAGCAATCAATGTATTGATCTGGTCCATAGCATTTTCCAAATCTTTGTAGTTCCATTTTTTCAATATTTCTGCGGTGCCTGCAGGATCAATGATCATGGCATCTAACATTGCCTGATTGCTATCAAAACCTTTATTAGCTGCTTTAGTCCATGCAGTTAATGCATTTCCAATGTCGGTTACATAGCTTTTCCGGTGTACCTTGATCAAGTTGGTGCGTCCTCCGACAGAAAATACCTGCTGTTGATCGGCAACTGCATCAGGGATCAGATCTTTATTAATCAGCGCAACCGAAACCCCCGTAAACTTTAATCCGCCCCATATATTTTCACGAAGATCCTTACCCGTAGTATCTTTGGTTTTTAACCCAAGTACATCGTATACCGAATAACCTTTTTTGTTAAACCACCAGAAAGGGGTAAAACCCGCGGCAAAATTATCCGGGAAACCACTTTTCGACTGACCAAAAGATTGTGCCACACCCAATACGAATGATTTTGGTGTGGTAGGATTCTGAACGAGTGTAGGGCTCAGATCGGTTAGTACAAATGCCGGTGAAGTTGGTGCGCCAAGATCTTCGAGTTTTATCGTTTTGGTATCCTGGGCTTTTGTAATCAGAGCAGCACAAAGCAGCGAGAAGGTCAATAGTTTTTTCATACCAGATCTACAGTAAAAACGATAAATACATAAACATCATCACCATTTTCGGTAACAGTAATCACGGGATTATTATAACTTACCTTATTGTTATCCCCGGTTTGCAACAAGTAATCGCCAGCCGCATGTTTGGCATTTTCTAACCTTTCCTGCTTATTACTCCCTATTACCCCAACCTGACTAATAACACCTAAACGGAATCCTTTCAATTTTGGACCCGTTCCAATCAGGGCTTTTTTAATTTTACCTGTATGATCCATTGGCTGAGAATCAGCAACTTTAATTCCGGGTTGTGCGGGCTCGTCTACTTTAAGGATAATTGCCCTGGTGTATACCGGTCCGGTGGCAGAAATACTGGCCGTAAGCAGGATTCCCTCCTGAGATTGATCTGTTTGATAAGTGTTCATTGTAAATCGTATTTAGATGAAATATTTGATGAGCTGATGATTCAAAAGAATAATACAAGCCTTATAAATTGGCACACAATAAACTTTGCTAACTAAATTTACAAATTTTGTAATCAATCACTTAGCAAAAATGTAAAATTGTTTAAAATTTAATGATGATGTAATATAGCTGCGCGTGATCGAAACTATTAGAACTGATCTGCGTTTAGTAATTGCCAACCTCTTCCTATATCGCCGCTAAGATGAAAATACTTTTAAAATACCTTAAACCTCATCGTAAACTCATTATATTTTCGCTCTTGCTGGCTGCTTCGGCACAGCTTTTAAGCCTGCTTGATCCAATCATCTTTGGAAAAATAATCGACAATTATTCAACCAATAAACATCATTTAAGCGAAAAGCAACTTATAAGCGAAGTTTTATACTGGCTGCTTATTGCACTTGTTATAGCGCTGGTAGCCCGGCTTTGCCGCTCGGTACAGGAATTTACTACCCGTAAAGCCGTAGCACGCTTTGGCATGAATATTTTTAATGATGGTTTGAAACAAACCCTACGCCTGTCCTTTCAGGAATTTGAAGAAAGCCGCAGTGGTACCACCCTATCGGTACTGCAAAAAGTTAAAACCGATGCCGAACGTTTTATCAATGCATTTATTAATATTCTCTTTTCATCGCTCGTTGGCATTGGCTTTCTGTTGTGGTATAGCTTAAATAAAAACTGGTTACTTGTTCCCGTATTTTTTATCGGCGTATTGGTTTTGGGTTCGTTAACAGGTTTACTCTCAAAAAAAATCAAAGCTATCCAACGGTCTATTAACCGACAGGCCGACCGGCAGGCAGGTGTGATTACCGAGAGCCTGCGCAACATCGAACTGGTAAAAAGTTTGGGCTTAACCTTTGCAGAAATCAGAAGGCTGAATGTACAGACGTTAAAAATATTCGATCTCGAGATGTTAAAAGCCAGAAAAGTAAGTATGTTATCTTTTCTACAAGGTAATCTCCTCAATTTGTTAAAGCAATCCGTTCTGTTCATCCTGCTCTGGCTTATTTTCAGGAAAATATTGAGTACCGGAGAACTGATTGCCATGCAGTTTATCTCCACAGCTATTTTTACCCCTTTGCAGGATTTGGGTAATATGATTATCCTGTATAGAGAGGCCGATGCATCGCTTAAAACCTTTGATAACCTGATGCAGAAATCAATAGAAACGCGACCAGATAATGCAATAGAAATTGACGCGCTTAACCGGTTAGAATTTAAAAATGTAGTTTTCAGACATAAAACAGCCGGTTATAACGCTATTGATGATATTTCTTTCGAAATCCAGAATGGTGAAACAGTGGCATTTGTTGGTCCGTCAGGTTCGGGTAAATCCACTTTGGTAAAACTTTTGGTAGGACTTTATCTTCCGGTTGAGGGCGAAATTTTCTTCAACAAAACAAGCTCTAAACAAATCAGGTATAACCCTTTACGCCGGCAAATTGGCTTTGTTACACAAGATACCCAATTGTACGCCGGATCAATCAGGGATAATATGCGTTTCGTAAACCCCACTGCAAGCGAAGAAGATATTGTTGAAGCCTTGCGTAAGGCATCTGCTACTGCGCTTATTGCCAAAGCTGCGCAGGGGATTGATACGGTTTTGGGCGAAAATGGAATGAAATTATCCGGAGGAGAAAAACAGCGGATTTCGATTGCCAGAGCGTTATTAAGAAAACCAAGACTTTTGATATTTGATGAGGCCACCTCTGCACTCGATTCGCTTACCGAGGAAGAAATATCGGCAACGATACGCGAAATTTCTGACAGAAGGGAACAGATGACCATTCTGATTGCCCATCGCTTATCAACCATTATGCACGCCGATCAAATTTACGTGCTGGAGAAAGGAAAAGTATCTGAAACAGGGAGTCATCAGGAATTGCTCGAAAAGAAAGGCCTTTATTATTCCATGTGGCGACAGCAGATTGGAGAGCGCAGATAATCAACTCATTATCAACAATAAATAATTACCATTTCAATTTCCCGGAACAAAACTACTACAAAAAAGAGTTGTCAACTTCTATGCAAACGGCTATGAAGTTGACAACTCAACACTACTTAATATCTGATTTAATATCCTTTTTAAGCATATCTTTTAATTCAATTGTTGGTTTTTCGGCACCGAACTGATTTCCTTTCATTATCACGCCTGTACAGGCCAAAAGGTTAAATGCGGGGCGTGGATTCCCAGAAGGCATAAAATCAGATTTTTCTATCTTATTGTTTACAAAAGTGAGCCCCTGGGTGCTTTTAGCAGATAATAACGGATAATCGTAAATCTTAAAGGTATTGTTCTCAATCCTGATGTTTTTGTGCACATAGTAATTCGGGATGAGTTGATGGTTTTCAGGATTAATATTAATCACATAGTTATTTGGTGCGGAATTATAGCCACATTCTATAAATTGGTTGTTGCGTATGGTTACATCGGTTACAGGTCCCGATTCGTACCAGCCTTCAGCATCATCTTCAATCAAAATAGCATGCATGCCCGTGCGATAATAAATATTGTTCTCAATGACCACTTTACGACGTGTGGTAATTAAAGTTCCCCGCGAAATAGTGGCTTCGAAACGTGAGTTTTTAATGGTTACAGCTGGTGTCCACGTTACATTTTCTAAAGCATCTCCTATCTTTAGTTCGCTGGGGAAAGGTTTTTCCAATTCAACCAGCATTTCTCTTTCTGAAATTAATTTAGCGGTTTTAATTTTGCCCTGTCCAAAAATCTGTAATGCAGCAGGGTGTAAATAAACGATGGTATCGCCAGGCATAAATGCCATAAAACCATAGGTCTGGTGATGCATAAACTTTAGTTTCAAAGTAATTGGCGATATCATTTCGCTCACTTTTAAATGCGTGCCATGCACATTAACCGGATCATCATGCAAACCTTTAAAGCGGCAATTATTAATGGTAATTTGTCCCTTACAACCCGAAAAATGCATTCCATCTGCTGATGATGCTATTACCCGTCCGCTACCAGGTTCGGGTGCTATGACAACGCTATCGTAATCAAGGTTTTCTGAAAACTGCGAAACAATACCCAAACCATGCATCGAATACATATTGATGTTATGCAGGCTAATGTTTTTAGAGCGGTTATTAAATGCACCAACATAGTCGCGGTAACGGTCTCTAATGGTTAATACATCACCAGCCTGGGCTTTAAGTTTCGAAAAATCACCGGTAAATTTTACTTTAAGCGGGGAAATTTTTTCGGCTTTACTTTTCGAAAAAGCATCCCAACCACTGTAGGTTAAAGTGCTGGCATTTGGTCTGAACAAAACAGCGTGATGGTTTTTGGTAATCCATTTTTCGCCATACCATTCTAACCGGCCATCAATAATGGCGAATTTGCTATCAGGATGAATATTGGCGGTAACCGATGTGGGCGTAATCTCTTCTAAGGTCATTTCCGACATACCTGCCCGTTCATAATTAACCGAAAGGTTTTGCAAACGGATATCCTCGCTCCCATCAATTACCCAGCTGATCATTTTTCCATGAAAAACAAATACCGATCCATTGCCTTCTATGGTTACATTTTTCAAATCCTTCAGGTATAAGCCAACCCTTTGCTTTTTCACCGGAAATTCTGCTTCCGATGAGGAATTGGAAATATAATAATGGGTTTCGGTAGCGCTATCAGGCCAAAAATCATATCGTCCTTTGGGGAAATTAAGCACTGATTTAGCCTGCGCTCTGGTGGCTTCAATTGCCTTTTGCACGCTTGCTGTGGCATCGGCAAAACTGTTGGGTTTGGTGCCAAAAGTACTTACATCAATGGTTTGGGCCTGAAGCTGGTAACCAATAAGCAGGAATAATGCGGTAAAATATTTTTTCATTATGTGGTTCTAACTATGGCGTTTGCGATTAATAAAGCGTGCTTATATTCAACAGTAAATGTTGCAGTTTAAATATTAAAAGAGAGGCTGTATCGTAAAAGAGATTCTTCAGATTTTGTCACAATGAGCCCTTACCGATAAAATCAGCACCCGGGCTAGTTGTGATAAATCAATTAACCGATTCAAAAACGACCATCTATATTTACGGTACAGCCTCTCACAAGCTAATGTTTTAATTTCTAATTATTTGTAAAAGAGGTAATATTAATGGTCCATAGCCTGGTTGCTCCATTTGCAGCGGTAACCACATATTTCAATGGTTTTGTTGCATCAGTTGGATCGCCAAGTGCAGGGGTTCCGCCTGTTGGTGCAATGGTTGCCGCCGTTGAGATGTTTACATTAAACCATAACCTTGTTTGCGCTACTTTAGTTTTCTCGGCGGCAGTAAACTGACCATTGGCAGCCGGCACACTGATCGCGATATTAATAGTTGCATTGGTCTGATCTACTGTTTGCGTTACTAATAAAGGTTGGTAAGCTACAACAGGCTGTCCGTTCCTGGTTTCGGTGCCATTAAAGCGATATTCTGCATTTACCAGTGTGATCTCATTGGTATCAAATAATGGATAATCTTCTAAGCCTTTTTTTAAACATGAAGTTGTAATCGCTATTATCAATAATAAAACAGCGTGGGTGATATATTTAATTTTTCTTTTCATAATGTAAGATTTAGGATTACCAACCTGGGTTTTGAGGTAAGAATTTAGGGTTGTTATCAATCATACCCTGTGGTACAGGGAATAAATACCTTCGCGAAGGTGTAAAAACACGTTGATTATAGGTGGTACGGAACGGACCTGTTACGATAGAAAAAGATTTCCGGTCTTTTGATATGTCCATTACGCGTATTGGTTCAGTTAATTCAGCAATTGTTCCTCCTGGCGCAATTCCATCATTTGCATTACCTCCAAAGCGGCCCCAGCGTAAAAGGCTGTAATAACGATCGTTTTCTTCCGTGAGTTCTACCCTGCGCTCTCTTTTGTAGTCTTTCCAGGCATCTGTTAAATTACTAGCCATTGAGGCAGGTATTTGTCCATGCATCACCCGTGTTTTATTTAAATTAACTACAGCATTAACCACATCTCCTTTTAACAGATAAGCCTCGGCAAGATTTAAATATACCCTGCCCAAACGCATACATACAAAATGATAATCAGTACTTACACTGTTTAAATATGAAGGCGAAACATTGGTATAAATACCTTTTCGCCAATACATGTTACTTAAGGTAAAAGCATAGTCGCCACCATTGATTTCGCCTAGAAAACGTGCGGCATTTCCTCTTAGCCCGGTAGTAAATAACTCGCCGTAAAAACGGGTAGAATCGCTGATAATGGAAGCTTTCCACCTTGCATCGCGGTTTTCATTGGTTAATGTCCAGATGGTTTCATTGCTGCCAGGTTTAATCCTTCCCATTTTAACCAGGGTTTCATCATTTAATTTAGCCGTTTTATCATGCGGAAAACCTGTTCTCGAAAAAGGCACCAGCACATTTACTCCTTCATCAACTGCATTAATGTATTGCGAGGTCTGGTTCCAGGGCACAACCTTGGTTGGATCGGCCTTATCGATGGTTAAATAATCATCAGTTAAATTTTGTGCGGGGAAATTTTCGGGCCAGCATTCAAAAGGAACCGACTTGGTAAACAATGGAGAACCCTGAAATTTATTAATTTTATCGGCTGTTATATTCGGCAACGCATTTTGCATTGGCGTGCTTGATACAGTTGTATTAATTGCTTTTTGGTAAATTCCGTAAATAATTTCACTGGATGTACTTTTGGTTTCGTTAAACATGCCTTCATAATCGGTTTCTAAGGCATAACCACCTCCAATAACCAGTTGTGCATTGGCTATCACTTTATCCAGCAACGGATCGTTAGCTGCTATATTTGGTGCCGCCGGATAGTTTTTATAAGCTAAAGCCTGTAAACACACTTCAGTCAAAAAAGCAGCTGCTACATATTTATTTGTACGGCCTGATACTTTTGTGGCAGGTAAACCGGTAACAGCATCCTCCAGGTCTTTTATAATGTAGTTGTAACTTTCTGTTGGATTAGCTGTTGTTGGAAGCAAAAATTCATCGTTTTCGTTCAAAACTTTGTCGATCCAAACAATACGGCCAATGGTGCGTGCCACACTGTAGTACGACATGGCCCTTAAAAATTTGGCTTCAGCAATTAATTCCTTTTTATCTGCCTCTGCAATACCTGATGATTCGGTAACGTTTTTAATGATTACGTTACAACGGCGAACAGCCCCCCAGTTGTTAAAGCCATAGTCGCTTCTGTTTGTTAACCCGGGTCTTTCGCTAAAAACGGTATTTGCCCCACCTATTCCGCCCTGGGCAATAATATTTGTGGTATACGGGTCCTGGCCTGGACCACTTGCATAATTGTTCATAATGCCATAAGTACTAAAAATAAAAGTTTCGGCATTCGCCCTGCTGCTCCAGATAATATCCGGGCTGATCCTGTCGGTCGGTAAAGTATCCAGCACTTTTTTACAGGAATTTAACACCATTAAGCCGGTTAAAATCCCTATGGTTGTTATAATTTTTTTCATGATCTTCTTTATAAAATGATTAAAAACCTGCGGTTACTCCAACAGCAAAAGTGCGCTGAACAGGATATTCGTAATTGTTCAGGTTGTTGGTGCCTGATTCGGGATCAATGAAATAATCCTGACTTTTGGCAGCAGTTAACAGGTTGGTACCTGATACAAATAACCGAAGTTGTTGAAAGGGTGCTTTTTTGAGCAAGCCCTGTTTAAAATCGTAACCTAACTGTGCATATTTTAAACGGATATATTTAGATCCTATTAACCAGGCATCAGATACCTGAAAATTATTACTTCCGTTTACACTGGGTGTAGAAACAGCGCGTGGAAAACGGGCTCCAGGGTTATCTAAACTCCAGTAATCGGTTTGATAGGCATAAACCAGCAGATTTTGGTTACTTGATCCTTGCAACACATCGCCAATATAGCGATCTCTGTGCCTGCTCCCTGTACTACAGCATTAAATGAAAAGCCCTTGTAGCCCAAATCGATAGTAATACCATAATTTGTACGGGGAAAACTGTTGCTGCCAATCTGCCTGTTATCATCGGCCGTGATTTTACCATCACCATTGGCATCATAATATTTTAAATCGCCGGCTATTATATTAGGCGATATTACCCTAGCCCCAGTTAGCAGCTGGCTGTTATCGGTATAGAAACCGAGGCTATGTAAACCGTATCCATAAAAATCGCCCGCTGTATTTGTTCTTCGGATATAAGGGTTTTTAATGGTTGCATCAGCTTCCGTAGGATATCTCTCCCATAAGGAATTGGATTTTGTAAAGTTAAAGCCAACCTTATAGCTAAAATCATTAATATTACTGGCCCAGTTTAAGTTAAATTCAAAACCTTCTGTTCTATATGCGGCACCAGCTACATTAACTAAAGGCAAACCTATACCCAAAGTAGATGCAAAACGTGGATCGCTGGCAACAAACCCCTTTCTACGGGTATAAAAATAATCGAAGCCCCCGGTTAGCCTGTTGTTTAAGGTACCAAATTCTAGTCCTAAATTCCGGCTACCAATGGTTTGCCATGAGTAGGTACTGCGGGGTAAGGTACCCGGCTCTGAACTACCCTGCACTAAATTGCCATTAATTACCCATGCATTGGCATTTAAACCATATGCAGGTACATATTGAAACGGAGCAATTTCCTCCCCGCTGATGAGGTCTTTTTTATCTCCTAACTGTCCGTAAGATCCCCTCAATTTAAAAAAATCAAGGATATGTTTTTCCTTAAGCAATTTCATAAAGTTTTCTTCAGATACGACATAGTTTGCAGATACGGCATAAAAAGTTCCCCACTGGCTGCCCGGGGGGAAAATATAATCACCATCTCTTCTAACCGATCCTTCCAAAGTATATTTCGATTTAAAACTGTATTTTAAACGCGCCAAAATTGCTGCACGTCTTTTTTCTCCTTCACTGCCACCCGTGGTTGCGTTTAAAGTTGGTCCGGCAATAATCTGATCGTAAATAATCTGATAATTTTGCCTGGTTCCGTTAACAATTGAGAAATCATCAGTCTGGCGTTCAAAAACACCTGTAAAATCAAAAGCATGATCGCCAAATGTTTTATTATAAGTTAAATAACCCTGTAAGGTAAGTGTTGCTCCCTGCCCCTGTTCGTTTGTTAACGATGGTGGCCCGGCATTAATTGGTGTTTTGCTGCCGATTGCATAAGCAGGGGCCAGATAAGTCCAGATTTTCCTGAAATTATTATAAGTGGTATAAGCTCCATTTACTTTGAGTTTTAAGCCCTCTAAAAACGGGGCACTATACTCCAAGCCTAAATTGGAATTGAAAATTTTAGCGGTACTTTTGTTATAGCCCGAAAGCGGATCCAATTCCCTTACCGGGTTATCGGGCTGGGATGTGGGCAAACCAAACTCATTAAGCGCCAGCTGTGAGGGTTGCCTGTTTTGAATATGGCTGTAAATGCCACCATAACCAGCATAAGGGACAGCGTTATTTTCTATAAAACCATCAATGCCAGCAGTAACTTTTAAATTCAGCTTTTCGATATCGCTGGTAGCATTTAACCTGTAAGTAGTGCGTTTATTAAAGTTTTGATCTGTGCGCAATATCGATCCCTGATTATAATGCGAAAGAGAAGCATAATAGCTTAATGATTTTGTACCTGACGTTAAAGATAAATCATGGCGCATTTCTGGCGCAAATTTTTTCATCGTTAGTGCTTGCCAATCGGTATTGGGAAAATTGAGGGGATCAGAACCTGTTTTTACTTTTTCCAGATCGGCCGGGGTTCTGAACGGACTCTTTCCTTCATCGGTATACACTTTATTTAGCGCTACAGCCTGATCATAAGCGCTCATTTTTTCGGGGAACAGGGTGGGTTGCGAAAAAATCTGGTTGTAAGAATAGTTAATGGTAGTTTGGCCTTCTTTTCCACGTTTAGTGGTTACAATAATAACGCCGTTAGCGGCCGAAACCCCATAAAGCGCAGTTGCCGCAGCATCTTTTAAAATCGAATACTCTTCAATGTCATTGGGGTTAAGGTTAGCAAAATCATTGGCTGAGCGGATCACATTGTCAATTACGAACAGAGGTGTACCGCCACCACGGATTGAAATGCTACTTTTAGCACCCGGTGCACCTGTACTGGCGGTTACAATAACCCCGGGCAACCTGCCTGCAACAGCATCATTAATGGATGCCACAGGTATCTGCGCTACGTTTTTCATATCTAAGGTACTGATGGCACTGGTGGTAACACGCCTGGTTGTTTTGCCGTATGCCTGTACTACCACCTCATCAAGATTGTTGTTTGCTTCTTTGAGCGTGATGTTCATCGATGGACCGGCAGCCATTTCAACTGTTTCGTAGCCGATAATGGAAAAAACCAAAATGGCACGGTCGGGCACCTTTAAGCTGAACTTACCATTAATATCAGTAGAAGTTCCAATGCCTTTAATTCCTTTAACCGCTATACTTACCCCCGGTATACCTGCCCCGGTAACATCTTTAACCGAGCCCTGAACAGTAATATCCTTATCGGTTCCGGTATTGGCTAAAATGGTAATCAGGTTATCCTGCTGAACACTATAATTTAGTGTTGTACCAGCCAGTAAAGTCCGCAAAACCTCTTCCAGCGAAGCCTGATTGGTTTTAATACTGATCAGCTTATTAAAAGGCCCTTCGGTTGGGCTGTATACAAAACGGTATCCGCTTTCTTTTTCAATGGTTTGGAGTGCTTTTTCGAGCCTGATATTTTTAAGATCAAGCGTTAATTTCTCCTGAGAGAAAACCTTTGCGGAAACATTTAAGCAGGTAATAAAGACTAATAAAAATGCAATCTTCATTTGGATAATGACTTTGGAAAGCAGCCTGGGCCATGGCGAGGCTTGACTAATGTAAATTTTAATCATATTTTTGTTTTTTGGTTGGTTTATTTGGGGCTACGCATGTCCAGTGAGGAACCCCAGATGAGAAAAATGATCAAAAAATTATTTGGGGAATGTGTTTCTAGCACTTCCCCTTTTTTTTTGATACAGGTTTATTTTGGTTAGCTTGTTTATTTGGTTATGGTAATGCGGTCTCCTTTCTGTTTAAAATTAAAATGTTTTACGCGTTGCAGACTCTGCAGTACGGTTAAGATATCCTCGTTTTTAAAGTTTGCGTTATAAATGTATCCGGCCACTTCTTTATCTTCTAACTCGATGGTAACATTAAACCACCGCTCAAGCCGCTCTTTAATCTCTCCTAAATTGTTATTCAAAAAAATAAGGTTATTGTTGGTCCACGCCGATTCTACAACCTGTTTATCTACTACGGTAAGATTATTAACTTCTATTCTAGGTACCCTATCTGCCTCATCTGTACCGGCACGGCCAGACTCAGGTTCCGTTTTTAACAGGTGGTAGGTAATTTTTTGACCGGCCTTGAGGATAATGGTATTTTTATTTAAACCCGTATTATCTTCGAGTTTAATGGTACCCCTTACCAGGGTTGCAGCCGATTCATCCTCATTGGCATAACTTTTTACATTAAAAGCGGTACCCAACACGGTAATCTTAAAATTTTTGGTACGCACGTAAAAAGGTTTTGTAGCATCGTGCTTTACATCAAAATAGGCTTCGCCGGTTAACATTACATTTCTGTCTTCCTGATCAAAGTTATCGCCAAGTTCTATTTTGCTATCTCCGTTAAGGTATACAAGCGTACCATCGGGCAACGTCACTTTTTTCTTCTCTCCTTTTTTTGCTGCAAAATTTCCGGCATAATGTAAGCGAATATCCGTACGTGGGTAAATCGTATACATCAATCCGGCTAGTAATGCGATTAAAAGTGAAGCAGCAATTGCATAATAAAAGGGCCTTATTTTTCTGGTTTTGGCTACAGGAGTAATCTGTGAGTTAAGATAATCTACCTGTTGATTAACAGGTGTGAAATTACCACTTAAAATCCCGTATAATTTTTGGGCTGCATGAACAACTTTATGTTTTTCGGGATTTCTGGCGATCCATGTTTTCCAAAAAACAACACATTTTTCGTTGCTACCTTCGCAATACTGCTTAAAGGTATCATCCATTAAAAAATCTTCAGGATATTTATATTCATCAATCATGGCACCTGCTTTTAATGTCAGTGCACAGAAAATGTTTTTTTTACCAAGGATTTTTTACTTTTTTTTAAATTTATTTTAAAAAGTTGCCTGAATAGGCTTAGAAGGGCTAAAATTTTAGCCGGGTACGAAGAAATTTTAATGCGCTGTAAATGGTGTTATAGGCAGTTCTAACAGTTAATTCCGTTCTTTTGGCCACTTCTTCGTAGCTCAAACCATCGTAAAAGCGCAGCTGAATTAATTTCCGCTGTTGAGGGGTCAGTTTTTCGAGTGCGGCCTGCAAGCTGGCTTTTACCATCTCATCCGAGTGGATTTTTACAATAAGCTCTTCGTAAGGCATTTCCAAAAGTGCTTCATCCTCTCTTCCAATAATTGCAATAGCCTTGTTTAAGCGCTGCTCGTGTGCAATTTTCTTTAAAATCTTTCGCTTTAAAATGGTGCGGAGATAAGATTCTACCTGCTCTACCCGAGGCAAGTCACCATGTTTCTCCCATAATTCTAAAAAAATCTGATTTAAAGTATCGGTAACTAATTCAGGATCACTGCAAACGCGTAATCCAAATCCTGCTAAACTCCTGTAAAGGCCTTTATATAAATTAAGAAAGGCATCTTTTTCGCCGAGGCACATGGCTTCCCACCACAAACTATGCAGAGAAATTTGTTCATCCAGAATATTCTTTTTGTCCATAGTTAATGGCGCCCTTGTTTGGTTAAAATACTTTAACAGCAGGTTAGTTGCTTTTCACAAGTATTATTCAAAAGTAAAATTTAAATCGACATTTTATGTTAATAAATACTAAACTAAATTAGCTTTATAACTCTTATCCATAAAATTTGAATTCAAATTCCAAATTACTTCATCCACTATCCGAAAACAAAAACACCCGGCTATATTAAAATAACCAGGTGTTTTAAACTAACCGATGAGTTTCTTAAAGTTTCGAGAGCAGCAACTGCACCGAAGCTCTTTTTTGGTAATTGGGATCGAAGTGTACATACTTGATCTTGCCCGATCGGTCGATAATATAGGTTGCAGGCACCGGCAGGGTATGACGGTTATTACCATTATTTGCTTCCAGATCGATGCCATAACCTTTGTACTTGGTAAAAGTTGCCTCATCCATCATAAAATTCACGCCATAAGCTTTCATAATCTCGTCGTCTTTATCCTGCACAATAGAAAAACCTGCTTTGGTCTTTTTAATGGTTTTATCGATATTTTCTTTCGTTTCGGGCGTTACACCGATCACATAAGCATCTTTGGCACTCAGCAGGTTTAAAGAATCCTGTAGTTCTTTAATGTGTTTATTGCAATACGGGCACCACTGCCCGCGGTAAAAAAACAGCACAACAGAGCGGTGCGTTTTAAGTGCTTCCTTCAAGCTTACGTTTTTGCCATTTTGATCGATCCCGGTAAATACCGGGGCCTTATCTCCCTCTTTTAATCCTTTTTGAGCTTTTACCTGTAACGAAACAGCTGCTATTAAGGCTAGAAATAGTATAATTTTTTTCATGTTAAGTGATTAATTTAGGGAGGTTTTAACCTCCCTAAAGCTGTTTTTACATTTTACTTTTCGACATTTTATCTTTGGCCATTTTGTCTTTAGCCATCTTAGATTTCTCCATTTTGGCTTTTTTCATCGAATCGGTTTTCATTTTGTCCATGTTACTTTTTTCCATTTTAGCCATCTTCTTTTTGTCCATTTTGTCTTGTTTCATTTTAGACATTTTTTCCTGAAGCGGAGTGTTTGCTGAAGCAAAAGTTGGTAGTGAAAGACTAGCCACAACTAAAGTAGCCATAAACAATTTTCCTGCTGTTTTTAAGATTTGATTTTTCATGCTGTTTTGTGTTTTATATATCCCTTAGTCGAAGCAGAAAACAAAACCTTACAAAAAAATTTAATTTTTATTCATTTCTTTTTCAATCTGTTCTGTAAGTGTCTGTTTGAAAGTTTTATCCAGTTTAAAATCTTCGGAATTAAACCCTGCAAATAACTTATTAATAAGCACACTTTGCTGCTGATAGATTTTACAGATAGAACAGCCAGCCAAATGGATCCGCAATTGCAGGGTTTCGGCGGTTGTTATTTTTCCTGCCAGCCTTTTTTCGATCAAAAAAGTAGCCTGTTTACAGTTATAGATAATATTTTTTAATGCGCTTCTCATATCAGTTCCAGTTTTTTTGAAGACAGGCCCTCAGGTTCAGTTTGGTGCGGTGCATAATCACCCAGAAATTAGATGCTGTAAGTTTAAGCTCGGTGCAGATCAGTTCTGATTCGAGGTCGTCTATATGTTTCATCGAAAACACCGAAAACCATAGTCCTGGTAATTTGGTTAAACAATCATTTAAAATTGCCCCTAATTCTTTCATCAGCAATGGGTTACCAACCTCCAACCCAAAAGCCTTCGGATAGTATTGTTCATTCCAATGACCTGATTCTGCATCAAAAAAATCCTGCTGTTCGCCTTCAGCTTCGGTTATTTTTAAATCTTTTAAACCTCGTGAAGCATTTTTACGGTAGAAATCGGCAATTTTATTTTTAAGAATGGCGGTAAGCCATGTTTTCTCATTGCTATTACCCTCAAAACGTTGCAATTGTTGTAATCCAGCTAAAAAAGTATCCTGCACGAGGTCTTTTGCCACATCTTCATCCCTTAATCTCGACATTGCAAATCCATACAGGTAATCGGCATATTTTTCTACCCAGATAAGTGGGTTGGCATGAAGGTTTTTAGCGGCGATATCGTGGCCAGTATCGTTTTGCATGTTGTTGGATTATCTTGTATAAATATAGTGCTTAATCATTTAGTCGCATCGCTCGGAACATCCTTACAAATTATTTTATTTTTTCTTGTAAGGATTGTAAATCAGAAACGACTAAGTTTAAAATTGATGACCATGATCAGAAAAATAGCATTGCCCCTTTTGTTGATAAGCGTTATTAGCGTTGCTTTTACCGCAGACCTTAGCACTACACCAAAATCGACTAATACCGGTTTTGCAGTTGTGGAGCTTTTTACTTCTGAAGGCTGCTCAAGCTGTCCACCGGCAGATGCATTACTGGCCGAGATTGAAAAGGAAACCTCCAAAAAACCTGTTTATCTGCTTGCTTTCCATGTAGATTATTGGGACAGGCTGGGTTGGAAAGACAGCTTTAGCAGCGCAAAATTTTCTGCCCGACAAAATCAATACGCCAATTGGCTCAACCTCAAAACGGTATATACTCCTCAGGCAGTGGTAAACGGAAGTACGGAATTTATCGGATCGGATGAAAAAATTTTGCGGAACAGTATCAATACAATGCTTGCAAAACCATCAACTGATCATTTAGAAATTTCATTAGGGAAAACCGATAAACACAACCTTATTTTAAATTATAATACCAATCAGCAAACCAATGGTTATATGCTTGCAGTTGCGTTGGTAACGCAAAAAGCGAGTAATAAAGTTTTAAAAGGCGAAAATAAAGGCAGTACACTTAGCCATGTTCAGATTGTACGGCAGTTCGACACTTTCCAGCTCCAGGGAAAAACCAACGGATCGGTAAATGTGCAGGTAGATCAATCAAACGGAGAAATTTCCTCAGAACTGATCGCTTTTTTACAAAACACCAAAACGGGTAAAATTACCGCAGCATCAAAACTAAATACATTGTTAGACAACCAATTAAGTAATAAATCCAAATGATAAGCTTTTGCGTTTATCATCTGTAAACCGCCCCCACCATGAAAGTAATCAAAGAAAAACATTCGCTTTTAATGCGGTGGACACATTGGGTAAATTTTCCTGTTCTGGCCATTATGATCTGGAGTGGATTGTTTATCTATTGGGCTAATGATGCTTACGGCATTTCTATTTTCAACGTCACACTGATCAAATTTTTTCCCGAATGGTTTTATAATTATTTCCACATTCCACAGCGTTTGGCCGAAGGAATGGCATTTCATTTTCTGTTTATGTGGTTCTTTTTCATCAACGGTTTACTCTATATCAGCTACACTCTTTTTTCGGGGGCATGGCGGGAACTTTTACCAAATAAAAATTCATTTAAAGAAGCTTGGTTGGTTTTGCTGCATGATCTTCATATCAGAAAAACCATTCCCCCGCAAAAGAAATACAATGCCGCACAGCGGATTGCCTATACTGCAATTATATTAATGGGCATGGGTTCGGTAATAACAGGATTAGCCATTTATAAACCGGTGCAATTTTACTGGATTTGCTGGTTGTGTGGCGGCTATCATTTTGCCCGTATCCTTCACTTTGCTTTAACCATTGGTTATGTATTTTTCTTTCTCATCCACATTGTTCAGGTGGCGTTGGCCGGCTGGAACAATTTCAGGGCCGTAGTGGCCGGATTTGAAGTGGTAGAAGAATCACAGCATTTACCTGAACAGGTAACAATCCAAAAAACTGAAGAAAACAATGAAAACACCGCACAAAAAGAAGCTTAAAGCACCATTAACGGTTGAGCAAAAAATAAACCGCCGCAGTTTTATCTCTTTCAGTGCTTTTGCTGTACTCAGCGGAGGCGCTTTTGCAGGTTGGAAATGGCTTTTAAATGCTCCTGAAGAAACAGCTGGCATTACCGCAGGCACCAGAGCGCCCCTACGCAGGGCATTGAATAAAACAGAACTCTTTTTTCGCAATTTCTTCAGCAACAAACACCTGGTTAAAACTTATCCTGTAGAGCAGGCGGCTAAAAATCCCAGGGTAAACAGTTTGATTGGAATCGAAGATGATGAAGATTTCGACATTACCAGATGGAAACTTCAGGTTAAATTAAACAATCAGAAAACCAGGCATATCACAATTGAAGAAATAAAAGCCTTACCCAAAACAGAAATTGTTTATGATTTTAAGTGTGTAGAAGGTTGGGACGAAATCCAACACTGGGCTGGCGTAAAATTGAGTGATTTTCTAATACATTTTCAACTTGAAAACGAAGCTGAAAAACAATATATGGGTTTAGAAACGCCTAATGGTGCTTATTATGTAGGTTTAGAAAGAGAAAGCATTCTCCATCCCCAAACCTTACTGGCTTATGAAATGAATGGAAAAACCATCAGTACTGAACATGGAGCACCTCTAAGATTAATAGTTCCTGTAAAATATGGCATCAAAAACCTGAAACGTATTGGTAAGATGAGTTTTAGTAATAACAGACCTCGCGATTACTGGGCCGAGCAGGGTTATGATTATTATTCGGGATTGTAAGCTGATCTGGAGATATAACGAACTCCAGATCAAACCATCAGGGTAATTTAAAATTTAAGCCTGCTTTGGTACTTCCGGTTTCTCTTCTTCCTGTCCGGCTTTAAATTCTTTTATTCCTTTACCAAGGCCTTTCATTAATTCAGGGATTTTTTTGCCGCCGAACAATAATAAAACAGCTATTCCAACAATAATCAGTTCGGGGCCTCCCAACAGGGCGGCGATGGTTGTATTTAACATTTTGCTTTTATTTAAGTGATTCTTTTACACTTACGTTTAAAACATCGCTCCGGTTCTTTGGTACCGGTTATTTTTTTTTAAAAAATTGCTTTTTATTTAAAGTAAAATCAAAAGTGATACGTCTACAGCCTTAACAAACCTAAAAATATGCTTTATGATAGCCGTTTTCAAAACAAATGTATCCACGGATAGCGAGTTAAATGAAATCAGCCCCTTGCTGAACAGTCGTTTCAAAGAAATTAAATGGAACATCGACCTGTGGGACAGCGATAAAATCCTTCGCGTAGATTCGCCAAGGGATTGGACCAAAGAAATTACCGAACTTTTTAACAGCATCGGGTTGCGCTGCGTTAATTTAGAGATTTTTCATTCGGAGCCTTTTTAATAACAGCGAAAAAAAAATGAGGATATCTAACTGTATATTAAATTATAACATAATTAAAAACCATTATATTTGCATGAATTTTAAATAAAATTTATTACATTTATAATAACTTTTATTTTAATCTTGTATAATATAGCTATGGCGAAGTTAGATGAACTTAAGAAAAACCTGAAACGTGGCCATGTTTACCGCAGGGATGAACTTACGCAATGGTCTAACGCTATTGATCGCCATTTAAACACCCTTGTTAATGATGGTACACTTCAAAAGCTTTCGCAAGGGGTATATTACTACCCGAAAGAAACTGTATTCGGCAATACTCCGCCCGAGGATGATACACTTGTTCGCAAGTTTTTAAAAGACGATCGTTTTTTATTAACCTCACCTAATTCGTATAATAGTTTAGGAGTGGGCACTACGCAACTATATAATAAACGCATTGTTTACAACCATAAACGCCATGGTACATTTATGTTGGGCAACCGTAAATTTGATTTTCAAATGAAACCTCATTTTCCGGCTAAAGCTACACCAGAATTTTTATTAGTTGATTTGGTAAACAATTTGGATAAATTAGCCGAAGATAAACAAGCTATTTTAAACAATGTACTGAACAAAGTACAACAAATGGATCAGGTAAAATTAAAGCGATCTGTAAATTCATACGGAAATATTAAGGCGAAAAAATTTTTCAAACCTGCATTGCAACTTTCAGATAACTGATATGGCAGCCGACTTCCTGCACAATCATAAAAACTTCCCTGATTTATTGCGAATTCTTGAAGATGAAATTGGTATTCAGGCCGGATTGATTGAGAAGGATTATTGGATTATGCATGTACTTTATGGTTTAAAAAAACAGGGTTTTGAATTTGAACTTAAAGGTGGTACATCTCTTTCAAAAGGTTTTAAAATCATTGAACGTTTTTCAGAAGACATCGATATACATATAAAACCTCCTGCAGAATTTAACATCAACGAAAATCCAAAAAATACCAAACCGAAAAACACAGAGGCAAAAAAGATTTTTTATAACTGGTTAACTGAACAAATTACTATAAACGGTATTGTTTCTGTTGAACGCGATATCCTTTTTGACAACACAAAAACCTATAACAGTGCAGGCATAAGGTTAAATTATAAAAGCTTTAATACATTAATTGTTGGTATAAAAGAAGGTATATTGCTCGAAACAGGCTTCGATACTGTTACTCCCAATACCAATATCACCATTTCCTCATGGGCTTATGACAAAGCCATAGAAAATAAAATTGAGATTGTAGATAACCGTGCGACCGATATTTCGTGCTACAATCCTGGTTATACTTTTGTGGAGAAATTACAAACTATTGCCACCAAATTCCGAAAAGAAAAGGAGACTGGTGATATAGGGGTAAACTTTATGCGACAATATTACGATGTATATTCACTCCTGGATAATGATAATGTGTTGGAGTTTATTGGTACTGATGAATATCATATTCATAAAAAGACCCGCTTCCCTCCTTTAGATTTTGACATCCCAATCAATGAAAATGAGGCATTTTTGCTTAAAAACGATAAAATTCGGAAAAGTTTTATCCAACGTTACAAAAGCACTGCATCATTATATTACAATCGCCAACCTGATTTCGAAGAACTGTTAGATCGGATTAAACAATACATCGATCGATTATAGTTACCTTCCCCTCCTTGCTTTCCCTTTTGTAATAGATTATCATTAAATTGCCTTTCTATTGCACCAATCCCTGATGAAAGAAATTACCGATATACTTAAAGCATACCAGAAAGCGACTAAGGATAAGAAAAAAACGGCTTTGGCTACGGTAGTTAAGGTAGAAGGTTCCTCCTACCGCCGGCCCGGTGCCAGGATGCTCATTACCGAAGATGGCCAGCTTACCGGCGCCATAAGTGGCGGTTGTTTAGAGGGCGACGCACTACGAAAGGCCCTTTCGGCTATTGTACAGCAGGAGAACAAGCTCATTACCTACGATACCACCGACGAAGACGATGCTAAATTTGGTGTTCAGCTGGGCTGCAATGGCATTGTGCATATTCTATTCGAACCCATTTTGGAAGAAGAAACACTAAACCCCATTGTGATTTTATCAGCATTACAAGAGAAAAGAGAAGATGCCGTACTGGTAACACTTTTTTCGTTAAACGGAAAGCAACAATTGGGCACCAGCATGTTGTTTAAAAAAGAGGCCATCTTATCTAAAATACCTGAGGAAATTGAAGCGGATATCCTATTAAACGCTAAAGAGGTTTTCATCAGTAAAACAGCAGCATTTAAAGTATATCCTTATGGCGATCATCAGATTGAAGCTTTTCTGGAGTTAATCCACCCTCCCGTTTCATTAATCATTGCCGGTGCCGGAAATGACGCACAGCCCCTGGCCGAAATGGCTTACCTTTTGGGTTGGGAAATAAGCATTATCGATGGCCGCCCTACCCATGCCACAGTACAGCGCTTTGCAAATGCCACCAGAATCTTGGTAAGTAAACCAGATAAGGTATTGAATCAGATTGATATAGATGAGCAAACTGCTTTTGTATTGATGACGCACAATTACAATTACGACCTCGAACTGCTTAAATATTTATTGGATACCAATGCCCCGTATATTGGCACATTGGGACCAAAGAAAAAACTGATCAGGATGCTGGAAGAACTGAACCTGGCCACACCTGAAAATGAAAGCCGGGTACATGGGCCAATAGGTTTGGATATCGGAGCAGAAACAGCCGAAGAAATTGCCATTTCCATTCTGGCAGAGATTAAATCAGTGTTTACAGGGGCATCGGCAATTTTCTTAAAAGAGAAAAAAAACCCGATCCATGTTTATGGATTAACCAATAGCTAAATGGATACATCGATTATCATTCTGGCAGCAGGTAATTCCTCCCGAATGGGAAAGCCAAAGCAGCTTTTGGATTATAAAGGCAAAATGCTGCTTCAAACCGTGATTGATGAAGCTTTAAAAACAGGATGTTTTCCGGTTACCGTAGTTTTAGGTGCAAATGCAGAAGAAATATTAGCAAAACATCAAAATAATCAGGTCAACTTTGTAATCAATAAAGATTGGGAAAGCGGGATGGCATCGGGCATAGTCGCCGGACTTTCTGCTGCAATCGAAAAAAATGACAAAACACAAAGTATCATTATTGCTGTAGCCGATCAGGTTTTTATAAAAATGAGTACCTTTAATAACCTGATCGAAAAGCATCATAAAACTGGTAAAAACATCATTGCCAGTAGTTATGCCGAAACGATTGGCACACCTGTTTTCTTCGGAAAAATTTATTTTGAGACTCTTTTATCACTCAAAGGAACTGAAGGGGCAAAAAAACTACTTAAACAATATCCGCAGGATGTAGAAACCGTAGTTTTTGAGGGTGGCGAGATTGACATTGATACAGAAACCGATTACAATAATTTAATCAGCCAGCAATGATAGCAGATACTTTCGGAAGAGTACACGATTACCTGCGGATATCACTTACCGATAACTGCAATTTTCGCTGCTTTTATTGCATGCCGGAGGAAGAATACGATTTCACCCCTGTTTCGAGGCTGATGCAGACAGCCGAAATTATCAAACTGGCTGAGATTTTTGTAGCCAACGGCGTAAAAAAGATAAGGCTAACGGGTGGCGAGCCATTGGTAAGAAAAGATGCAGCCCAGATCATCTCCGCATTGGGTAAACTTCCGGTCGAACTGGTGATGACTACCAATGGTACACGCATTGCAGAAATGCTGCCGGTGTTAAAAGAAGCAGGCATCAAGTCCATCAACATCAGTTTAGATACCTTACAACCCGAAAAGTTTTTCATGATTACCCGTAGGGATGTATTTCACCAGGTACGAAGTAATATCGAATTGTTATTACAGCATAAAATCAAGGTAAAAATCAATATGGTGGTGATGAAAGGTCTAAACGACAATGAAATAAACGATTTTATTGCCTGGACCAAACATAACCCTATCCAGGTTCGATTTATCGAATTTATGCCTTTTAGCGGTAATAAGTGGACAAGTAATCAGATGTTTTCTTTAGAAGAAATCCTTGCACTTGTTGAAAAAGATTTTACGGTATTGCCTGTAAAAGGAGAACCGAACGATACTGCCAAACATTTTATGATCCCTGGCCACGAAGGTTCATTTGCCATCATTAGCACCATGACACATCCTTTTTGCAGCACCTGTAACAGAATGCGCTTAACCGCTGATGGGAAATTAAAAAACTGCCTTTTTTCGGATACTGAAACCGATCTGCTTACTGCACTGAGAAAGAATGAAGATGTACTTCCGCTGATTAAATCGGCAATTTGGAGCAAAAAAGAGGCTTTAGGTGGACAATTAGCCAGCGATTTCGAAAAAATTGATGCCACGACCATTCAAAACAGAAGTATGATTACCATTGGAGGATAAAATTTTCATGATCAGCGTTAAAGAAGCAAAAAACCTCATTTCCCAACAAATTAATCCTTTAAGTCCAATTACAATTGGTTTGACAAAAGCAGCTGACCATATACTGGCGGCCGATGTTTACGCTAAATTTGATATTCCGGCATTCAGCCAATCTTCGATGGATGGTTATGCCCTAAAATTTGAAGATCACGAAAAAGCACTCACTTTAGTTGGCGAAATGGCCGCCGGAACGGCTAAAAACATTACCATCCAAAACGGCGAAACAAGCAGGATTTTTACCGGCGCACCATTACCCCAAGGTGCCGATACCGTGGTAATGCAGGAAAAAGTAACACGTTTAGATAAAACAATTACTATACAAGACTCCAATCTAAAATTAGGTTTAAATACCCGGGATAAAGGTTCAGAGATTAAAGCCGGGGCATTAGCCATGGAAAAAGGCAGTTTGCTTAGTCCTGCTGCCATTGGTTTTCTTGCCGGAATTGGCGTAAACGAAGTAACCGTTTACCCCATGCCTAAAATATCAATCATTGTAACCGGAAAAGAACTACAGGAACCGGGTAAGCCCTTATCATTTGGACAGGTTTACGAATCAAATTCTTATTCACTTTCTGCCGCATTAAAACACGAAGGCATTGATCAGATCAGCATTTACGAAGCGGACGACGACCTCGAAATCCTTAAAAAAGTATTGCAAAAAGCAATAACAAACAGCGATGTAGTTTTACTTACCGGTGGCGTTAGCGTGGGCGAATACGATTTCGTGATCGAAGCCGCAGCCCATTGCGGTATTAAACAGATTTTCCACAAGGTGAAACAGAAACCCGGCAAACCACTGTTTTTTGGAACTCTCGATCAAAAATTAATTTTCGGACTTCCGGGAAACCCATCGTCGGTATTAAGCTGTTATTATAATTATGTATTGCCAGCTGTTAAAACATTATCTCAAAAAGCAAACAGCGTAATCGAAATTGAGGCAGAACTAACACACCCCTATTCAAAGCCTGCAGGTTTAGCGCATTTCCTAAAAGGGAAGTACGAAAACGGAAAGGTTACACCCCTCGGTGCGCAGGAATCGTACCGTTTAAGTTCATTTGCACAGTCTAATTGCCTCATCTGCCTTAACGAAACACAGGAACATTTCGAAAAAGGCGACACCTTAACTGTAATGATTTTACCAAACTAAACCATGCAAGAAAGTTTTATCCTATTTTACTGTTTACTCTTTATCGTTGCCTTTTTATATGCCTCTGTGGGGCACGGCGGTGCAAGCGGTTATCTGGCTTTAATGGCCATTTTCGCCATTTCGCCGGCCATTATGAAACCAACGGCACTATTACTTAATCTCTTTGTTTCCTCCACTTCTTTTATCCAGTTTTACCGTGGTGGGCATTTTAAGTGGAAAACCTTTTGGCCTTTTGCACTTGCCTCTATCCCACTCTCCTTTATTGGCGGAATGATGGCCATCGAAAGTTCGATCTATAAAAGGATTTTGGGGGTACTTTTACTCATCCCGGTAATCCGTTTTTTCTTTTTCAAAAACACCGATCCTAAGGATTTTAAACCTTCAAATATTCCTTTATCCTTAGCCATTGGTGGCGTTATTGGTCTGCTTTCGGGTATGATTGGTATTGGTGGCGGGATCATCCTTTCACCGGTTCTCCTGCTTTTAAAATGGACCGATCAGAAACAGACTGCAGCCATCAGTGCCGCTTTTATTTTTGTAAATTCGGTGGCAGGTTTGGGCGGACAGCTGATTAAAGGCTTTGATTTTAACAGCCACATGCTTGCTTATGTTGGTGTTGCCTTTATTGGCGGCATTTGTGGGGCTTATTTTGGTGCCCTAAAATTCCCGCAAACCGTTTTAAAAAATGTACTGGCCTGCGTACTGGCGCTGGCAGCTTATAAACTATTATTTACACATGCATAATATGAAATATACCATCATTGCCCTCTTATTTTTAGCTTTTAGCGCAAAAGCCCAGGAAAGTAAGCAGTTTACTATCGAAGGAAAGGTTAAAACGCCTTTAACGGTTACTTTAGACAATTTAAGTGCCTACAAATCCGTTAATTTGGATAGTATGACAATTTTCAACCACCTGATGCAGCGTAAGAGCAGCATTAAAAACATTAAAGGCGTGCTTTTAAAAGATATTTTGGCCAAAGTAGAAATTGACGCCGCGTCGCCTAAAACATTGAGCGAGTATTACCTCGTTTTTACCGCAACCGATAATTATAAAGTGGTGTATTCGTGGAACGAAATTTTTAATTCTTCAACCGGCGACCAGATATTGGTTTTAAAAAGTTACGATACCGACCCTTCAAAGGCCGAAAAGGGAAATATAGCCATTATTACGCCTACGGATTTTGCTACGGGAAGAAGATTTGTAAAAGGATTGAGCAAAATCAGCATCTTACAGGTAAATTAGCAGCATGGAACCATCATGAGCAAACACTCACAAACGGTACTAAACCGAGCCTGCGAGCGCTTGAACACAAAAATCAAATAGAAACTTGTGAAAAATATGCTCATGATAGCTTCATCACAGATAAAAAACAAAAATATACAGATGGAAATCGAAATCATCAGTTTTGGCCAGATTGCCGAATTTATCGAACATCAAAAAATTGATATCTCAGGCATTACCGATACTGAAACCTTTAAACAATATATCGAAAATCAATTTCCTGCATTAAAAGGCATGAAATATAAACTTGCCCTAAACAAAAATATTGTTCAGGAGAATACAGCAATTAAAAATCCGGCTACTATAGCCATTATGCCCCCTTTTTCTGGCGGTTAAGATATGAGTGCAGAGCGATATAACAGACAGCTGATTCTAAAAGGATTTGGTGAGGAAGCACAACAGCAGCTTTTAAAGGCAAAAGTATTGGTAATCGGTGCCGGTGGCTTGGGCTGTCCCGCCCTGCAATACCTCGCAGCTGCCGGAATTGGCCATATCGGTATTGTGGATGATGATACCATTTCGCTATCCAACCTCCACAGGCAGATATTATTTACCACGGCCGATATCGGAAAACTGAAAGTAGAGGTTGCAGCTAAACGTTTGCAGGAAATGAACACCCAGATAGGGATTATCCGCCACCCTATCCGTTTACAGCAGAACAACATCCTCGATATCATTTCAAGATATGACTATATACTGGATGGCACCGATAATTTCGAATCGAGGTATCTGATTAACGATGCCTGTGCCCTACTCAACAAACCGCTTATTTTTGCCGCAGTTGCCGGTTTTGAAGGTCAGCTGGCCATATTTAATGTGCCCGATCACCTTACACCCAGCACCAATTACCGCGATCTTTTCCCAATTCCCCCCGATAAAGGAGAAATACCGAACTGTGCCGAAAATGGTGTTATCGGTGTATTACCCGGGATAATAGGAAGCATGGCGGCGGCAGAAATTATTAAACTTGTGGCCAAAATCGGACAGCCGCTCACCAATAAAATATTAAATTACAACTTACTTACACAAGAACAATATACCATCAACATCAGTAACGGAAGCGATTATACCTTACCCAGAACGGTTGATGAATTTTTAAATATGGAATATCAGGATACCAGCGAAGGACCACAGGGATATGTAGAAATTGATGCCAGCGAACTGGTTAAACTGCAACAGACCGAATCGACCATTTTAATCGATGTGCGCGAAAGACACGAAGTACCCCTATTAGACAAGCAGATTTACACACAGGTACCTATGTCGGAGTTTAGCGCATTTTTAAGCAAGGAGTTTTACCAGAAACACGTGGTTTTAATCTGCCAGCATGGGATTAGAAGTGTTGCCGCTGCCGAAGCCCTGCAGGAAAAATACGGTGCTGCCAAAAAGATTTACAGCTTAAAAGGTGGCATTGTAAAATGGAGAGATCACTTTTTAAGATCATAACATGGGCGAAAAAAAAGTTAAAAATATATTTGTTAACGGAGCAATTACACCTGCTTTTATAGCCGATAGCATTGCAAAGCACAGCAGTAAAACAGCCATCGGCGGACACAGTATTTTTATGGGTCAGGTGCGCAAAGATGAAATTGCGGGTAAATTTGTTGCCGCAATAGAATACACGGCTTATGAAGAACTTGCACTCGAAAAAATGCACCAGATCAGGGAAGCTATTTTCGAAAAATATCCGCTTAACTGCATGCACATTTACCACAGTTTGGGCACGGTGAAAACAGGCGAAATCTGCCTTTTTGTTTTCACTTCGTCTGCACACCGTAAACCTGCAATAGAAGCCTGTAGCGAAGTGGTAGACCGTTTAAAAGCCGAATTACCAATCTGGGGTAAAGAAATATTCGAAGACGAAACACATCAGTGGAAAGAAAACACATAACATGGTAAACATCACCAAAAAATCCAGCACCCTGCGCATTGCTGTTGCCACCGCTACAGTAAAAGTATCGAAGCAGGAAACCATCGATGCTATTGAACAACGCAAAATACCTAAAGGCGATGTATTTGAGTTTGCTCGTGCAGCAGGATTATTCGGTGTTAAAAAAACCAGCGATGTAATTCCCGATTGCCACCCGCTGCCTATCGAATATACTGGTATTACCTACGAAATTGCGGGTTTAACCATCATCATTACCGTTGAAGTGCATACCATTTATAAAACCGGTGTAGAAGTTGAAGCCATGCATGGTGCTTCGGTTACGGCTTTAACGATGTACGATATGTTAAAACCGATTGATAAAGGGGTAGAAATCGAAAATATCAGGTTACTCAAAAAGTCAGGTGGTAAATCTGATCTTAAAAATGCCAGATTCCCTGAAATTAAAGCTGCCGTTGTAGTATGTTCTGATTCTGTTTTCGAAAACAAAGCGCAGGATACTTCCGGGAAGGCCATTATTTCCCGTTTGGAACAGTGGGAGATTAATGTAACTCAATATGATGTAGTGCCTGATGAGATTAACGTGATCGGGGATAAAGCAACCGAATTAAGTAAAAATGGTTACCAGCTGCTTATTTTTACCGGTGGCACCGGACTTTCGCCACGCGACGTTACGCCAGAAGCCATTGCACCTTTAATTGATCGCAATATTGAAGGCATTATGGAAACGGCCCGGCGTTACGGACAGGAACGCATGCCTTATGCGATGCTTTCGCGCGGTATAGCAGGTTTTATAGGCGAAACATTGGTATTAACCTTTCCTGGTTCGAAAAGTGGTGTTGAGGAAAGTATAGATGCCTTATTTCCTCAGATATTACATTTGTTTAAAGTTGTTAAAGGGGGAAAACATTAAATTTGTTAGTCGGGATTTGCAATCCCGACTGATCTGTCATTCTGAATGTAGTGAATAACCCAAAGGCTCTTCAGCTACCAGGCTTTAATTATAACCACACCCGATTACAAATCCGGAGATCAATGATCAGGATCGCAGATCCTGACCAACATTGCTGCTAGTCGGGATTTACAATCCCGACTCAAGAACTAAGGATTTATAATCCTTTTCGCAATGTTTTGAAATTATAAAGCGAATTACAAATCCGGAGATCAATGGTCAAGATCGCAGATCCTGACCAACATTACGCTAGTCGGGATTTGCAATCCCGACTCGAGAACTAAGGATTTATAATCTTTCGCAAGGTTTTGAAATTATAAAGCGAATTACAAATCCGGAGATCAATGATCAGGATCATAGATTCTGACCACTACAAATGTCAACAAATATTAAATCTAAACAACAAAAATCTCTTTTGCGGTAAAAAATTATGTCTTATTTTTGCCGGATGTCGTCTAAATACAAAACCTTATATTTCTTCCAGAATACCGATACTGCTATCTTAGAAATCCAGCGTCTTGATCTGCCCGACAATGCAGATGCAGAGGCAAAATACCACTGGCTTTATTACGATAAACTTACAGGTTCTTTGATTAAATTATGGTTCAGATCGATGGATTCTTCTACTGAAATTGAAGAACGTTACTTTGAACAGGGTTATCTGAAGTTCAATAAAACAGAGGCTACATACATCGAAAAGCACAATTCTTCGCAACAGAAGCTCAATAACATGGGCAATAGAGCACTAAGTGAAGACATAAGCGCATTACTTGAAAATTACCTGAAATAATTTAAGCCATTTCTGGTAATTCCGATTCGAGTATGGTTTTACTTAACGGATACCTTGAAGCATGAAAGGTTTTAAGTAAATCGCAAAAACCCGGATACCATTCCTGACTTTGCATATTTTCTAAGAGCTGTGTGCACGAAAGTACATCGGCATCGGCCTGGTTGAGTGCTTTTGCCACATAGTTTACCACATCCCATATACCATCCGTCATAAAAAACCGGAAAGTAGATAAAATTGCCGACCATTGCACTTTTTTAGCCTGTAACAGGAAAAACCTCGAAACCGGACTACATAAACGTTTAAAAGCCATATAATCGTCTTCAGCACCTGCCAGATCTAAAAGTTCATCGCTGTAAGGTAGATTCAGGATTTCTGCAACTATTTTATCGAGACCATGGAGGTAAATGCTCCCTGCGCAGATAGAAGATATCGACACCAGAGAAAGATGATCATATATTTCCTGATGCATTTTTAATTTCCCGTTACGTACAAACACAAGTCCGCCTTTTTTAGCATTACCACCCTGGGCATTCATGGCCGACAAACTCAGAAGCTCAAATTCGGTGGCAAAGTTTAATGCCATCACAAACTGCGCCGCAGCCATAAAGGTACCCCGATCAAGTGTTTTGTTATTGCTAACAGGTTCCTGAATTGAAAAAATAGAAAGTTGCAAAAATCTTAATTTGTTTGGTTCCGGCCGAGTAGATCGACTTAACAAAAATAAAAATCCAATCCACAAAACAACTATCAGAAACGTTGTTGAGGTGCCTTAAAGTGGTAATCAATTAGAAATGAGAAAGAAATTTTTTCAACCTTTTTGTTCACTAATCAATGTATCGGCTAATACTTAAATTTAGGCAAAAAAAAAGCAGGACTAAATCCTGCTCAAAATCTTTTGGGGAAGAATTAAACAACTCTTACTTTCACTGCATTAAGGCCTTTTTTGCCTTCTTGAACTTCGTATTCAACTGTATCATTTTCTCTGATTTCGTCAATCAGGCCTGATGCATGCACAAAAATCTCAGATCCGCTATCTTCTTTAATGAAGCCAAAGCCTTTTTCTGAGTTAAAAAATTTTACTGTTCCGTTTTTCATTATACTGGATGTTTTTAAATTAAAAACCAAAAATAGGATTAAAACCCAAAAACCAAAATAACTGGCAAACAAAATTGAGTTTACGGCAAAAAAAAATTTAAAACAGCAAAATTTGAAGCTATTATGATGAATTCCGCTGGGTAAGCGACGAGTACCAATTGATGGGGTGCGACCTTAAATTCATTCCGTCACTCTCAACATGGTAAAGGATTATGGGCATGGTAAAATCTACAAAACGCTCTACCTGGCGGGAAAGTTTACCCAGAAAATCCATACTTGATATCCCTTCCTTTAAATGAACGTAAATCACACTTCCTGTTTTAAATTCAAAGCGTTCTACCACCCCTGGCCATTCTGCTTTTATCCTGGTAAGGAAAGCTTTGATTTTGGTTTCTTCTTTTAGGTTTTCCATAAGCTTATCAGGTTTTTATGAATATATGCTAATTTATAAAATTATTCCAGAGAAGATTAAATGTAACAGTACCTATACAATTATGGATGGAAAATGTAAGATGGGTGATTAGAGATGGATGATGTGAGATGGAAAATGGATGATGTAAAGATTGTTTCAACTTAAATTCCGTGTTTTCTATATTGCTATGGAAATCCAATTCCTGCGATTCGTCACCCTGAACTTGTTTCAGGGTCTGACATGTAAGATAAATCTCTCTTCCCGAATATTCAGGACGTTCTAGTTGAGATGATCGCGATTTTGTTAATTTGCCTCCATCAGCGGAATCCAAGGGTAGCCACGGATGCACGGATTAACACGGAAAGTTTACTGCAACTTGTCACCCTGAGCGGAGTCGAAGGGTATTTTGCAAAGATTATTTAAACAAATTTTATTGATAGTGGATGGTAACCATAAAAGATTCTTCACCAGTTTCGAATGACAACAGAAAAGTAAAAAAGCCCTTCAATCCTGAGAGGGCTTTTTCATAGTCGTCTATCCCTATAAGTAGGAATCCAAAACTAAAAAATGAGTTTAATATTTTAAGGGGTTGAATAAACTGAACAGAAAAAAATTTCAGTTTAATTCATATTCGTTTTTCGCCCTTTAATGGCATTTAAACGACTATAACTGTTCATTACTCTACTCCTTTTGCATTTACTGGAATTACATACAAAGATTTTGAAGCGGTAATAAAGAGCTTATTTCTGTCTTTTCCACCGAAACAAATGTTACCGCACCAGTTTTCGGGCACATCGATATGACCGATTTTTTCTCCCGTTGGTTTATAAATATTCACGCCTTTTCCGGTTACATAAATATTTCCGTTGCTATCCAAAGTCATCCCGTCAGAGTTTTGATCAAGGATAAGCTGCCTGTCTGATAATTTTGCATCTGCACCAATGGTATAACGGTAAGTTTTATTGGCATTCATATCTGCTACATATAAAAATTTCCCGTCAGGGGTACCCACAATGCCATTAGGTTTAATAATGTCATCTGCCACAATAACGGCTTCTTTCTTCCCTTTTGGAAGATAATAAACCTTTTGTCCTTCTATTTCAGGCGATTTCCTTGTCCAGTAATCACGCTGATAGTATGGATCGGTAAAATAGATCCCCCCTTTAGCATCCAGCCAGATATCGTTTGGTCCGTTTACTTTTTTGCCCTCATAATCGCTGAAGAGCACGGTTATCTTTTTGTTTTTATCGATAGACCAGATTTGGTTATTTTCGTCGGCACAAACAATCAGGTTACCTTTTTTATCAAAATAGGTGCCGTTAGCCCTGCCCGATTTATCCATATACAAACTCAGTTTACCATCTACACTATATTTCCAGATTTTATCGTTCGGCTGGTCCGTAAAAAAAACATTCCCTTTTTTATCAACAGATGCACCTTCTGTAAATTTAAATTCCGAAGAAATTAATTTTAAACTATCCTGAACAAAAAGTGGTTGCCCTGCACCTTGTGCAAAAGAGGCCATACTAAAGGCAGAAAATGCCAGCGCGAAGAAATATTTTTTCATTTGTGTTTTATAATTTGATTAGACCTCGCAGGTTTGAACTGATAATTTTAGACCTCGCAGGTTTTAAAAACCTGCGAGGTCTGTAAAGATATTAACTTACCCGTTTTCCTTTCAGTAACATATTTAATGCATCGTTCAGCGTGCCTGCTTTTTGTACTTCACCTTCATTTACAAAATAAATTTCGTCGGCATTTTCGATGGTATTTAAACGGTGGGCGATAATAACCAATGTAGTCTCTTTCGAAAGTTTATTTAAAATACTACCCAAAAGCTGTTCAGTTATGGTATCGATATTTGCCGTAGCTTCATCAAGAATCAGGAGTTCAGGATTGCGTAAAACTGCACGCATAAAAGCAATCAGTTGTTTTTGCCCTAAACTGATACTATCCGATCCGGAAGTGATCTGTGTGTTCAATCCTTCATCAAATATAGCCAGAAGTGCATTGAGGTTAGCTTCTTCTATTATTTTTTCCAGTTCGGCATCGCTAACATCTTTATATTGGCTATTGCCATACAGGATATTTTCTTTAACCGTTCCTGTAAATAAAAATGGCTCCTGCAGAATAAAACCTATCTTTTGCGTCCTTTCTTCTGCCGAAAACGAACGGATATCTTTCCCATTTAATAAAACCGTTCCCTTTGTGGCATCGTACAAACGTGAGATCAAAGAAGCCGTTGTGGTTTTTCCACCACCTGTAGGGCCGATCAATGCATAAGTTTTGCCTTTTTCGAACCTTAAATTGATATTATGGAGGATCTCTTTACTGTCGTCATAAGAGAAATGAACGTTTTTAAATTCCAGTAAGGCATCAGAAGTTTCGTTACTGTTTACCTCAATCTGTTTTAAATTGCTTTCTAAATTTAAAATCTGCGAAATCCTGTCCCAACCGGCCATCGCCACCTGAAAACTTGTCCAAAGTGCCGCCAGCTGCCTTAACGGGTTGTAAAAATTGGTTGTGTAAGAAATATAACTCACTAACAAACCAAGGGTAAAATTACCGGTAGAAATTAAATAAATACCAAACAACAAGGTAATCAGCTGTGCTATGCTTGATAAAAGGCCATAAACCGGCACAAAAATATTGTTGGCTAAACCTGCACCAATAGCAGTTTTATAATTTTGAGTATTGGCTTCATCAAAACGTTTTCTAAAATAATCACGACGGTTAAATGCAATAATCACTTTGAAATTATTCAGGCTTTCCTGAATTTCGGCACTCATTCCACCCACACTTTTTAAGTTTTTCGCATTTTTTCCTTTTACCCATGGCGATAAAGCCATTGTAAAAAGCACAATCGCAACTGCAGGGGTTAATGTAGCGGCTCCAAGCTCAATATTGATCGAAAGAAGAAAAATCCCTGCACCAATCATGGTTACAATACTGCCGATAAACTGCATTAGCGATTGCGAGAAAAACTGGTTCAGTTTATCTGTGTCGTTATTTACCCTCGATATCAGATCGCCAGCTTTATTCTGGTTAAAAAACGAGACAGGCAGTTCCTGTAATTTATTAAAGATGGCATTACGTAAAGTATAGAGCATTCTTTGCCCTACTCCGCCCATTAAACGGGTTTGTGTATAACCGGTAACCATGGCGATCATGTACATTATCAATAAAATTCCTCCAAAAAAAAGCACACCATGGAACTGTTTGGTACGGATGTAGGTATCCACAGTATGGCCTACTAATAACGGCCCTAAAAGCAGTAAACCCGAATTTACCAAAATGGCTATCAATGCCAGCCAAAGGTTCCGTCGTTCGGCAGATATTAATTTCAGCAGGCTTTTAAGTGCTTTATAAGTCGATTGCTTTTCCTGCCCGGTGTTAAGCTGGTTAAGATTGTAGTTCATAATTACTGGTGCTCTGTTGTGAATTGTAAATCTGAACATATTCAGGACTGCTTTTTAACAGTTCCTGATGGGTTCCTTCTGCAATAATTTCACCCTGCATCAGCAGGATCACTTTGTCGTAATGTTCAACAGAAGCTATTTTCTGGGTAATGGAAAGTAAAGTTAAACCGGGATAATTCTGCTGGATATTCTCCAAAATCCTTTTCTCGGTATTGGTATCAACACGGGCGGTAAAATCATCGAGCAATAAAATTTTTGGATTTACAGCTAAAGCCCTGGCCAGCATAATCCGCTGTTTTTGTCCGCCGGATAAACTGTTTCCGCGTTCGGAAATAATGGTATTCAACTGATCCGGCAAGGCATCCACAAAATCTTTCAACTCAGCCGTGGCAATGGCTTTAGCCAGAGATTCATCGGTAACGGTATCGCTGAAGGCAATATTCTCCCTGATGCTCATATTAAACATGATACTGTCCTGAAACACAAACCCAACCTGTTGATGGAAATCTTCCTGTTTGTACTGTTTAATTTTCTGACCATCGTACAATACCGATCCGGCATCGGCATCAATTAAACCTGTTAAAATATATAACAATTGTGTTTTACCCGCAGCCGTAGGGCCGATAATAGCAGTTTTAGAACCGGCTTTAGCCGTAAAAGAAACCGACTTTAAAACAGGCTTCTGCCCGAAACTTAAACTGAGGTCTTTTGCTTCCACATCACCTCTTAATGGTGTGATTAAAGTACCAGGATGCTTGATTTCCGCAGCATTCAGCACGCTTTCAATCCTTTGGTAAGATGCTGTGGCCTGTGCAATAACATTACTCATAAAACCGATTACCAAAATCGGGAAGATAATTAATGCGAGATAACTGCTAAAAGCGGTAAATTCACCTAAAGTCATCGAATTGCTAATCACAAAGTGACCGCCCAGCACCAAAATACATAAGCCGGCTAAATTTGCCGTAAAAACAATTACCGGAATAAGCGATGCAAACATGCGGAGGATGGATATCCCCAGATCCCTGGCTTTGGCATTCGCATCCATAAATTTATTGTACTCCAGCATCTGCGAATTAATTACACGGATTAAAGCCGAACCCATAATGCTTTCGCTGATTACCTTATTCAGCCAATCTATCACTTCCCTGCTCTTTTTAAAAAGTACCCTTACTTTACTTAATACATAAAAAAAGGCTCCCCCAATGATCGGTACAATAGCAATTACACATAAAGCCAGTTTCCAGTTAATCATCAGGAGCAGAATACTCGCCCCAACGATTAAAAAGATAGATGAAGCAAGGGAAACAATAGCCTGCGACACAAACATTTTGATCGAATCGGCATCGGCAGTAAGGTTGGTAAGCAGTTTTGAAGGATTGGCCTTAATGATATAAGCATGGCTCTGCCTCGAAATCTGATCAGAAAGTTTTGTTCTTAAATCTTTTGCCACACGCTCGGAAGCATAGGTTTGCACGATACTCTGCAGGTAGGTAAAAATAAAAACCAGTACAATGGCCAGCGAAAACTGAAACAGAATATGCTTTAAATCGAAGGTTTTATTGGTGTAAGAATCGATACCGCTGGCAATAATTTTTGGTAAGAGCAGGTTGATGCCGTTACTAAGCAGGGCAAAGAGGATGAGCAGGAAAATTAAGCCCCGATAATTTCCAAGTAAACTGAAAATACCTGGCTTTTTGGCTTCTTTGGTTTTTTTCATATCAATGAAGATACCTTAAATTGTAGATCCCAAATTTAGCCGAATTATTTGATATCGTTTGTAAGAAAGTTATGGTATAAAAGGTTATTCATAAATTCAAGCTGCTGGTTCAGCGCAAGGCATATATAGTCCCGGTTTTTCATCGGGCCTCCATATTGCTGCAATAAGAATTTCGATAGCTTAGTTCAAGAAAAGATGCAAGCCTTTCAGTTATGCCTTATTTGTTGTTGTTTTTATAGGCAGGTATGCTTTCGCTGTGCTCAGGTTTGATCCCTTTTTCATCAGGGAAAAAGGATAGCCCCGATGGCTATGAGCCGAGAAAAGCCAATTACGCAAAAGTCTCTTTAAAATCACCATCCCCCCTCTCCAAAATCATCAAAATCCTTTACCTCTGAAAGTTTCGCCAGCCCCTCTAGCGAAATATCTGTCCATTTTTCTTCAAAAACCTCATCGCCACCACTTGCCTGCTCATTTGTATTGTTTTTCTCGAGGCGGCGTTTGGTTAGGAAATTAATGCTGACTTCACGGTCTACCCTCGGTCCGGTGTTATTGCTGGCATCGTAACCGATCAGTTCAAAATCATTCTTTCCGTATCTAAACGTATACTTCCAGTAACCGTAACGCCCATGAGCATAGTGAATATACAATTTACCTTTTTCGATTGATACCATCAGTTCGGGGGCATAATAAACCCCGCCATCTTCATTTTCAGATGAGAAGCAGCTCAGGTTCTTCACCACTGGCTCATAATGATCTTTTTTGTTTAGCAGCACAATTAGTCCCCTGCGGTTACGATCCAATATACCACGGTCAGGATCCTTAACTATACGGTTTTTCAGTGTATTTTTAACCATTAATACACAGTCGGCCAGACCATCGCCGTTCAGGTCGCCATTTATCTGTTCAGCAAGAACATAACCCTTTGGAACAAAATTACCGGGTTCTAATTTGTTCGTTGAATTGATTGATGCCACATGATTTATATTATTGCTACTGGTATGCTGAGCAGGCTTATCGACAGCACTTTGATTTTTCTTCGCCTGTTTGCAGGAAAGCATCAGTGCAAGGCTACTTAATAATATGGCCTTAGCCAGATCGTTTTTCATGTTTGCTCGGTATCGATGATTACTGCCTGTAAAACTATTTAAAATCGTTTAGGTAAACAAGGCCTTCTCTCATCTACACCTGAACACGACCAGAGAAATGACGGCATGAGGGCAATAATGCAAAAAGTCCTCTGCACCCTGCTATCCGGCATAGGATATGAGGGAAGGAGAAAGCGTTAAAGCTTTAGCACATCCATTCAACCCAGCACAGCCCTGAGACAGCACGCCCTCCCCCATCTTTCATCGGGGGCTTGTGCTGGCGAACCAAAAAGCTTTGACGAATTTATCCGACATCAGATCCAAGCCTTGATCTTTTGTTTCTTTTGGATCAAGCCAAAAGAAAGAGCCCCTTCGGTGGCGGCGAACTGAGGCAAGCCAGAGCGTAGGGAAAAAATATACGATAGCGAGTAACTGACATTAGTGCTTAATTACACACAGATCCTTCGTGCCTCAGGATGACAGCATGCAGGGAAAGGTCGGATAAAGTATTTCCCTTTGTAATTTGGCTTCATAGATTTCTCCGCTACGGTCGAAATGACGAAATGAGCGAAAAATTATCGCGGTAGAAATTACGCGAAAAGTCCTCTGCACCCTGCTATCCGGCATAGGATATGAGGAAAGGAGATCCTTCGACTACGCTCAGGACGTTAAAGCTTTAGCACATCCATTCAATCCAGCACAGCCCTGAGACAGCACGCCCTCCCCGATCTTTCAGCGGGGGCTTGTGCTGGCGAACCAAAAAGCTTTGACGAATTTATCCGACATCAGATCCAAGCCTTGATCTTTTGTTTCTTTTGGATCAAGCCAAAAGAAAGAGCCCCTTCGGTGGCGGCGAACCGAGGCAAGCCAGAGCGGATGGAAAAAAATATACGGTAGCGAGTAACTGACATTAGTGCTTAATACACAGGGAGCCTTCGTGCCTCAGGATGACAGCATGCAGGGAAAAGCAATGACGAAGTGATTGAATGAGGCATAAAAAAACACCAGAAACATCGCGTCCCTGGTGCTAAATTTATACACAAACCTATAAAGCCCTTTGCAAGCCTTATAGGTTTAATGCAAATTAATTCCAGCCACCGCCTAACGAGCGGTACAAGCCTACCACAGCATTTAGCTGCTCTGTTTTAATAGAAGCCAGTTCCAGCTCACTCTGCAATAAATTGCCTTGCGCTGTAATTACTTCTAAATAGTTGGCTAAACCGCTTTTAAACAACAAACTTGCATTTTTAGATGCCTGTTGTAACGTTTGCGCCCGCTTTTCAGCTATGCTGTATTGTGCTTTTAACTTTTCTACTTTTGTTAACTCATCCGATACTTCGCCTACAGCGTTTAATACCGACTGACGGAATTGGATAACTGTTTTCTCACGGTCTATCTTAGCCAGTTCTAAATTGCTTTTTAACTGTCCGCGTTGAAAAATTGGTTGCGTAATACCACCCGATACCAGACCGAATAACGATGCAGGTACATTAAACCAGTTGCTTGCTTTAAAAGAGTTTACCCCTCCGCTTGCGGTAATTACCAATGATGGATATAAACTTGCTTTCGCCACACCAACCTTTGCATTCGCTACCGTTAAAGCTAACTCTGCACTTTTAATATCAGGCCTGCGGCTTAACATGGCCGAAGGAAAACCTACACTTAGGTTCTGTGGAAGAGCCATTTTATCTAAACGACTCTCACGGGTGATCGATTTTGGTAAAGTACCGATCAATACGCTCAAAGCATTTTCTTGTAAAGTTACATTCTGCTCTAATCGTGGGATCAGCTGTGCCGCAACCAGTTGTTGTGCCTGTGCCTGTTGTATCGCCAACGAAGTAACCTGACCGGCATCAAACTGTAAATTAATGATCCTTAACGTGCTGTCGCTCAGTTTCAGGTTCTTTTGGGCAATTTCCAGTTGTGCATCAAGCATCAACAGGTTATAATAACCCTGAGCAACATTACTCACCAAACGGGTTTGTACCGCTTTGCGTGCTTCCTCAGTTTGTAAAAAACTGGCTAAAGCGCCGGCTTTCTGATTGCGGATTTTGCCCCAGATATCAGCTTCCCAAACCAAACCTAAATTAGCGCTGTAATCTTCGATGTGGGTTGAGCCTGTAAACTGGTTAAGGCTTAAACCATTTAAACTGTTATCGCTCGGGCGGCTTGAGCTTGCTGCAACCTGCAATTTAAGCTCAGGCAAATAACCCAGTTTCGATTGTTTAAACAATACTTCGGCTGCATCGATATTTTTCAATGCAATCTGCATATCGTAATTTTTAACCAGAGCTGTATCAATTAAATTCTGAACAGTGAGGTCGCTGATAAAACTTTTCAAGGGCATGGTGCCAACGCTCGAAGAGTCTTGTGGTGCTGAGTTTCTGAACAGGCCTGGCACAACGTTGGGCAGGGCTGTATCTTTCGAAACCGAACATCCGCTCCAGATAAGAGCAAGGAGCAGGATGCTAACTATATTAAACCGTTTCATAAACTGCATGATTATTAACAGGTTCTTCATGGTGGTGAACAACCTCATTTGATGATTTTTTTGATATTTTTTCCTGTAAAGCCTGGAAGATTACAAAAAGTACCGGAATGATAAATAAACCTAAAATTACGCCCGATACCATACCTCCTGCGGCACCAATACTGATAGAGTGGTTACCCTGAGCCGACGGACCTGTTGCAATACTCATCGGGAATAAACCGAACACAAAGGCAAGCGATGTCATGATAATCGGCCTGATCCTTAATCTCGCTGCTTCAATGGCTGAATCAACCAGGCTCAGTCCTGCCCTTCGTCGCTGCACCGCAAACTCTACAATCAGGATGGCGTTTTTGGCCAGCAAACCGATAAGCATAATCAGTGCTACCTGTACATAAATGTTATTTTCAATACCGGTTAAACCCAATACCACAAACACACCGAATATACCTGTAGGGATTGATAAGATTACCGCCAATGGTAGGATGTAACTTTCGTACTGTGCTGATAACAAGAAGTAAACGAATACCAGACAAAGCAGGAATATCACGGTAGACTGTCCGCCTGAAGAAATTTCCTCACGTGTTTGTCCAGAGAATTCGTAAGCATATCCGGTTGGCAATTCTTCTTTTGCTGTTTCTTCAATCGCTTTAATCGCATCACCCGAGCTGAAACCAGGTTTAGGGATCGCATTTACCTCGATAGAGTTAAACAGGTTATAACGCGAAGCTGTTTCCGAACCATAAACACGGGTTAATTTAACCAGGGTACTGATTGGCACACTTTCTCCGGCTTTGTTTTTAACAAATACACGGTCAATACTTGCAGGGTCAGTTCTGTCGGCAACATCGGCCTGAACCACCACACGGTAGTATTTACCAAAGCGGTTAAAATCTGATGCCTGCGCAGTACCAAAATAAGTTTGCATGGTTTGTAAGATATCTTTCTTGCTTACGCCCAGCTGATCGGCCTTTTCATCGTTAACATCAAGCTGTAACTGAGGATAATCTGCTTTGTACGACGTAAACGCATAAGCAATAGCCGGTTTCGCCATTAACTTTCCGATAAAGTTATTTGCTACACCACTAAATTTATCCAGCCTGCCGTTGGTTTTATCCTGTAGCATAACGTTCATCGCCTCTACGTTACTAAAGCCCGGTACGGTTGGAAAACTGAATACAAAGAAGGTACCGGCAGATATAGCCGCCATTTTGGCCCTTACAATGTTCTGTATCTCATCGATATTTTTTACCGCTCCCCTTTCGTCGTTAGGTTTTAACAATAAGAAAATCTGTCCGGCCGACGGGCTGTTTGATGCTGTTAAGAAGTTATAACCTGCTAATGACATTACAAACCTTGCTGATGGCATAGCCCTCAACTCCGCTTCAGCCTGTTTTAATATCTTATTGGTATTAGCCAATGATGTTCCTGATGGAGAAGCAACCGCGATGGCCACAAAACCCTGATCTTCTGTAGGAATAAAACCGGTTTTTGTTCTGCTTACCAGAAGAACGGTAGCCGCAACAATTAATGCGAGGCCGGCCATACTGATCCATTTATTACGGATAAGCACTTTTAAGCCACCTATGTAACGGTTAGTCATATAATTGAAACCACCGTTAAAACCTGCATAAAACTTATCTACAAAACCTTTTTTAGGCGCTTTGTGTCCGTGTGCACCTGCAGCATGTTTGTTCGTTAAAAATAAAGCAGCCAGTGCAGGACTTAAAGTTAAAGCGTTAACAGCAGAAATAATGATGGCGATGGCCATGGTTAAGGCAAACTGTTTGTAAAATATACCTGTTGAACCTGTCATAAAGCCAACCGGTAAAAATACTGCCGCCATTACCAGCGTAATCGATATAATGGCCCCGGTAATTTCATTCATCGCCTGGGTAGTTGCCGCTTTAGGACTAAGCGTTGGGTCTTCTTCCATTTTGGCATGCACCGCTTCTACCACCACAATCGCATCATCTACCACAATACCAATGGCCAGTACGAGGGCGAACAGTGTTAAAAGGTTAACCGAGAAGCCGAACAGCTGCATGAAAAAGAAGGTACCAATAATCGCAACCGGAACTGCAATAGCCGGGATTAAGGTAGACCTGAAATCCTGAAGGAAAATAAATACTACGATAAATACCAGTAAAAAAGCCTCTACCAAAGTATGCTCTACCTGGTTGATCGATTCATCAAGATCGGTTTTGGTACGGTAAAACTGATTGTATTTAATACCTGCCGGGAAATCTTTTGATAGTTTTGCCAACAGTTTATCAATAGCAATCTGAATTTCGTTGGCGTTAGAGCCTGATAACTGGATTACACCAATTGTAATTCCATCGTGTCCGTTTAAACGGTTTACACTACCATAACTGTAAGCACCCAATTCAACACGGGCCACATCTTTTAAACGTAATATAGAACCATCCGAGTTAGAGCGGATAGCAATGTTCTGATATTCTTCTGGTTTGGTAAGTTTACCTTTATATTTAATAATATATTCAAATGCCTCATTACTACGTTCACCAAGCCTTCCCGGCGCTGCCTCCAGGTTTTTATCCTGAATGGCCGTAATTACTTCATTAGGTGTAATTTTGTAAGTAGCCAGTTGACTTGGGTTTAACCAGATACGCATCGAATAATCTTTGATACCGCCAAATACACTGGCCGAACCTACACCCGGGATACGTTTAAGTTCCGGAATAATATTGATTTGTGCATAGTTGTTTACAAAAACGGCATCATATTTTTTGGTATCTTCAGAGTAAACACCAATTGCACCAATAAAGCTATTCTGCTGTTTAGTTGTAGTGATACCGTATTGTACAACCTCTGCCGGTAACTGGCTTGTGGCCTGCGAAACCCGGTTCTGTACGTTAACAGCTGCCTGATCGGGGTTGGTTCCTTGCTGAAAATAAACGGTGATGGCTAAGGTACCATCGTTACTGGCGCTGGAGGTCATGTAGGTCATGTTCTCCACACCATTAATGGCTTCCTCCAGTGATGGGGTTACCGAACGTAAAATAGTTTCGGCATTGGCCCCTGGGTATACAGCGGTTACCAATACCGACGGAGGTGCGATATTAGGAAAACGCTCTAAGGGCAGTTTTGATAAGCCAAGTATACCAACTATCACCAATAGAATGGAAATAACAGTTGAAAGTACCGGCCTGTTTATAAATTTCTGAAACATGACTTTTTAGAGTTTATTGTTGTCTTAATTTTTTGTTTTTGCAACAGCCACTTTATCTGCTGCTTTTTGAGGTTGTATTACCATACCCTCCTGTAGTTTATCAACGCCACTTAATACAATCTGATCACCGGCTTTTACGCCATCTTTAACCAGGTAGTTTTCGCCGGCTTTACCAACAATGCTGATGGCTTGTTTTTTCACTTTACTGCTGTCGCCTACGGTAAATACAAATACTTTATCCTGCATTTCTACCGTTGCCGACTGAGGTACCAGAATGGCATCGTTGTGCTGTAATCCTAAGTGGATTTTACCGGTATTACCTGAGCGGAGCACACCATTTGCGTTAGGGAAACTAGCCCTCAAAGTAATGGCACCCGTGTTTTTATCAAACTGACCATCGATCATGTCGATTTTACCTTTAACCGGATAAACAGTGTTATCAGACAATAGCAATTCTACAGCTGGTAAATGTTTAATCCTGTCGGCAGGTGTTTTGCCCGGGTAGTTTGCATTAAAGTTGTTGAAGTCGTTTTCTGCAAGCGAGAAATAAACGTGCACTTCATGGATATCAGATAATTGTGTTAACGCAATCTGATCGGTTGGCGAAACCAGACTTCCCTGTTTTTTAGGGATACGGCCGATGTAACCATTTACGGTAGCCTTAACATTGGTATAACCTAAGTTAATTTGTGCCGAAGCTACACCTGCTTTAGCCTGCTCTGCATTTGCCTGTGCAATTTTAAGTGCAGTTTTTGCAGTTTTTAACTGGATATCAGAAACCACTTTGTTCTGTACCAGCGGCGATAACTTATCCACCTCAAGCTGTGCATTTAATACAGCTGCTTCTGCGGCGTGCAAACTCGCTTTTGCATTGTTTAAAGCTTCGCGGAAAGGGTTTTCATTAATTTTGAACAGGGTTTGTCCGGCAGTTACATAAGCGCCTTCGTTAACCAGCACACTTTGTAAATAGCCGCTCACCTGCGGACGTACATCGATATCAACTGCACCCTGTATAGAGGCCGGATAATCAACAAATGTAGTTTCGTTACCCGCAGTAATCGCACTTACCGGTAAAGCAGGCGGAGGTGGTGCTGCAGCCCCTTGTTGTGGAGACGACTTACAGCTGATCAAAATTATGGATAGAAGAGAAATTGTTAACAATGATTTAACACCATTAAAGCGCTTAACAGTGTTAAGCAACGGATGCAAGGGTTGTAGAGATTTCATATATTTAAATTTAATTGGAATTAACGTGTATAATAATTTAACAGTGTTAAATTACCTTGTAAAAAAAATTAACTATTTATAGATAAAGTAATGCCTTTGATGGCGTCCTTTAAAATTTGCTGGTTCAGTTCGTCGGTTGTTCTTCCGTTAGGGCGAACAAGGTTGATAGAAATTAAGCCGTGGATGATCGACCAGTAAGTGTAATACTTCATACAGATATCATCGTCGGAAACCGGTTTCTTTTCGAATAACGATTCAATTACGTCGCCTAACATACTTCCTACGTTTTCGGCTTCGGGCATTGAATTTTTAACGGTACAACAAACCATATCTACACCATACATCAGCTGATAAAATTCTTTGTGGGCAAAGGCGAAGTTCCAGTAGGCAATCCACATGGCTTCCATTTTATCTTCTGCTTTTTCGTGCTTATCCCTTGCTTCGCGGATATCTTTGGCCAACATTAAATAACCCCTTCTGGTAAGTTCCAGTAAGATGCCATCTTTGTTGGAAAAGTATTCGTAAATTATAGGTGCTGTATATTCAATCTGGTCGGCAATTTTACGCATACTCAATGCCTGCCAGCCCTCAGTTTGAACAATGTTCAGGGCTGCATCCAGAATTTTTGTTCTGGTTTCATCTTTTAAACGTAGAATTCTTTCTTTACTTCCCATGACCTGGAATATAAGGTGTAAATAATCTAACACCGTTAAGCAAATGTAGAACCAATTGCACAATTCACAATCATTCATTTGTCATAAACATTTTATTGCTTAGTTTTATCACTTATAATCATCGTTTACAGCGCTCAAATGAAGATTTTTAAATGAGTGAAATTTTTAAGAAAATATAAATCATGATTTTTCGCCCTGCAAAAATAACTGACATCGCTGCCATACAAATTGTCAGGCATACCGTAAAAGAGAACATTTTGTCAGATCCGGCATTGGTTACTGACAAAGATTGCGAAGAGTTTATTACCGAACGTGGCAAAGGATGGCTTTGTGAAGTAAATGGTGAAGTGGTCGGTTTTTCGATCGTAGATTTAAAAGAACATAATATATGGGCTTTATTCGTTAGGCCAGCGTTCGAAGGGAAAGGCATTGGCAAGGAGTTACACCGCTTAATGATGGATTGGTATTTTGAACAGACTAAAGAACCTGTTTGGTTGGGTACAGCGCCAAATACCCGTGCCGAAGAATTTTACAGCAGGCAAGGCTGGAGAAAAACAGGCACGGTAAATAAAGGCGAAGTGAAATTTGAAATGAGTTATAGGGATTGGGTAAAGCATATCCGCACTATTGACTACAGAGACACGAAGACACCAAGTGGCTAATTTCTTTGTGCCTCCGTGCCTTAGTGGTAAATTGAAAAACAGGCACAGTAAATAAAGGCGAAGTGAAATTTGAAATGAGTTACAGGGATTGGATGAAACAGCCTAAGTAATGACCACAAAGGCACGAAGACACCAAGTAGCTAATTTCTTTGTGCCTCCGTGCCTAGTGGTAAATTGAAAAACAGGCACGGTAAATAAAGGCGAAGTGAAATTTGAAATGAGTTATAGGGATTGGATGAAGCATATCCGCACTATTGACTACAAAGACACGAAGACACCAAGTGGCTAATTTCTTTGTGCCTCCGTGCCTTAGTGGTAAATTGAAAAACAGGCACAGTAAATAAAGGCGAAGTGAAATTTGAAATGAGTTACAGGGATTGGATGAAACAGCCTAAGTAATGACCACAAAGGCACGAAGACACCAAGTAGCTAATTTCTTTGTGCCTCCGTGCCTAGTGGTAAATTGAAAAACAGGCACGGTAAATAAAGGCGAAGTGAAATTTGAAATGAGTTATAGGGATTGGATAAAGCATATCCGCACTATTGACTACAGAGACACGAAGACACCAAGTGGCTAATTTCTTTGTGCCTCCGTGCCTTAGTGGTAAATTAATCTATCTAGCCATTCCAGATAAAAGGTGCTTGTTTTAAAAACATAACTCCTTGTAACTGCTCAATAATAAACTCCGCAATGTTGGCAGCGTTAATCTGATCGCCATCGCAATTAAGCAAACTTGTTCCTATTGCAGTTTGTTGGTCAGTCTGAATAATTAAAGGTAAACGGATCAAAGTCCATTCGAGACTACTTCCTGAAAGCATTTCGTATTCTTTTTGCCGGTTCGCTGTAGAAACCGGATAATTCTCATGCATCCACTGGGTAGCAAATTTGGTTTTGGCATCTTTTTCATCAAAAGACGTATCTACATTAATGCCAGTAATTACAATATAACGTTTCAGTCCTAAAGCTTTCATTGCCGTTAATATATTAGCAGCTGATTGCGTAAAGATTGTTTTTTCACTGGCAGGTTGGCCCATACCCAAGGCACTGATTACCATATCGCAGCCTTGTATAAAGGAATGTACCGTTTCTGCATCTTTAACGTCGCCTGTTACAGTTTCCAGCGAAGGATGATGGACCTGAAGTTTTTCGGGATTTCTAACAAGGGCTTTTACCCTATAGTTTTGCGCCAACAGCGCTTTTAAAATATAAGTACCAGCTTTACCCGTGGCACCAATTAAAGCAATTTTTAAATCTTGCATGATGTTCTCTTTATAAAATTTCAGAAAATAATGGTTTAGTCCCCGTTATCGGATGGATAAGGGAATTTCAGAACGGGGTTCTGTTTGGGGAATATTTTATAAAGAGATTTTAATAAGACTAATGTAAGAAAAAAAAATCGTCATCTCGACTGGAACGTCCCGAATATTCGGGAGAGAGATCTATCTCGAGACAGATTTAGCTTCGTTGAGCACTAACGTTGTTCTCGACTTCGCCACCATTGACATTACCCAGTAATTCGCTAAAAACAAGCAACTTACATGCAAATAGCATTTCCACCCAGCTAGGCCAAAGCATACATCACCGTTCACCTTAGTTCCGGCCTAACAAATTTTTCGGGTTCCACAGACCAAGCTAACATACCGGCTTCCAAAGAAAAATTTTCAGCCGGCGTTTTTGGTTCTTTTTGACGCCAAAAAGAAGGAGCCCTTCGGCGGCGGCGAGCCGAGGCAAGGTTGCGCAGTAGGGTAAAAAACTAGGATTTCGGTCGGTGTGACACCGACCGATAGAAGTAATCGTCATTGCATTAAAGGATTATTAACCACGAAGACACAAAGAACACAAAGCAATTTTTTTGGTGCCTTGCGCCTTTGTGGTAAAACATTAATCCTTAAATTTCTTCATAAAATTACTCACGCTTTCCTCTAAATTTCCATCGGCGATGGCTTTAACGAAAGCGGTGCCGATAATAGCTCCATTGGCATACGAGCAGGCTTTATCGAAAGTTTGTTTATCACTGATCCCGAAACCGATCATGGTAGGGTTTTTAAGGTTCAGGTTTTTAATTCTGCTAAAATAAGCTTCAGTGGTATTGCCCACTTCGAGGTTTTTACCTGTAGTAGCAGATGAGGATAACAGATAAATAAATCCGTTGGTTAAACCGTCTATTTTGTGGATACGCTCTTCAGCAGTTTGAGGGGTAATTAAAAAGACATTGCTCAGGTTGTGTTTTTCGAAGCAATCTTTATAAAATTCCTCATACTCTACCATTGGCAGATCGGGAACAATACAACCATCTACGCCTACTTCGGCACAGGCCTCGCAGAATTTTTCTACGCCAAACTGCAAAACAGGGTTTACATAGCCCATTAATAAAACAGGGATGCTTACTTTTTTGCGCAGATCTTTTAACTGTTCGAAAAGCAGCTGAAGTGTCATGCCCTGATCCAATGATTGTTTACTACTGGCCTGAATCACCGGCCCATCGGCAACAGGATCGGAATAAGGGAAGCCTATTTCGAGTATATCCGCGCCTGATTGCTCTAGTAATTCAGCAATTTGTAAGGTATCGCCAGTATTCGGATAACCAGCGGTATAATAAATTGATAATATATTTTTCTTCTCCTGGAAGAGTTGTTTAATACGGTTCATTTTTTTGAGATTTGAGATGCGAGATGTGAGATATGAGAACCAGGCAGTACGTCTAATATCTCATATCTAGTGTCTCATATCTATAAATTAAAATATTTGATATAGGTATCCAGATCCTTGTCGCCACGACCTGAAAGGCAAACCACTACATTTTCGCCACCTTTAAATTCCATTTTTTCTAAATAAGCCAGGGCATGTGCACTTTCGATGGCAGGAATAATTCCTTCCAGTTTTGTGCAAAGCAAACCAGCATCTAAACTTTCTTCATCAGTGATGGAAACATATTGTCCGCGGCCGGTTTTAAACAAATGCGCATGTTGCGGACCAATGCCCGGATAATCTAATCCGGCTGAAACCGAGTGAGGTTCAACTACCTGCCCGTCTGGTGTTTGCATTAAAATGCTTCTGCTACCGTGTAAAACACCTTCTTTACCCAGGTAAGTCGTTGCTGCAGAAAACCCGCTCGATACGCCTTTTCCAGCTGCTTCAACGGCAATCAGTTTAACATTTTCATCATCCATAAAATGATAGAACATTCCCATGGCGTTACTTCCACCACCAACGCAAGCCAGAACATAATCAGGCTGGTCGCTTCCGGTTTGTTCCAATAATTGTTTTTTGGTTTCTTCGGAGATAATCGATTGAAAAATCGCCACCATATCAGGATAAGGGTGCGGACCAACCACAGAACCAATAATGTAATGTGTATCAACCGGGTTATTAATCCAATCGCGCATCGCCTCGTTAGTAGCGTCTTTTAAGGTTTTGCTACCCGAACTTGCCGGAACAACTTTTGCACCCAGCATCTTCATGCGCGCAACGTTTGGTGCCTGACGTTCGATATCAACCTCTCCCATGTAAATTACACATTCAAGATTACGCAAAGCACAAACCGTTGCCGTGGCTACCCCATGCTGTCCAGCACCTGTTTCGGCGATAATCCTTTTTTTACCCAGTTTTTCGGCTAATAAAATCTGTCCGATGGTATTGTTGATCTTATGTGCCCCGGTATGGTTTAAATCTTCCCTTTTTAAGAAAATATTGGCACCATATCTTTCCGAATACCTTTTGGCAAGATATAAAGGCGAAGGACGCCCAACATAATCTTTTAACAATTGATGAAATTCCTTTTGAAAATCGGCATCATCAATAATCTTTAAATAGTTTTGACGCAATTCTTCTACGTTCGGATAAAGCATTTCGGGGATGTAAGCACCTCCAAAATCTCCGTAATATCCTTTTTCGTTTACTTTGTATTTCATATTTATTTTATTATTTCCTTTGGTTGAAACCAAAGGCTATGAATTCATTTCTTTTATAAATGCTTTAATCTTTTCTGCATCCTTCAGGCCTGGTTCGGTTTCGAAACGGCTGTTGATATCCAATGCATATAAACGCTCGTCGTTTATGTTTTTTATGGCAGGGGCATGTTCTAAATCAATTCCACCGCTTAAAAAGTAAGGTTTGGTGTAAGTATATCGGTCTAAAACAGACCAGTTAAATGTTTTTCCGGATCCGCCGTGTATTTTTGTTTTGGTATCAAAAAGAAAATAATCCACGACATCTAAATAAGGTTTTAAAGCTGAAAAATCGAAATCTTCATCTATTCCGAAAGCTTTAATTACTTCTAGAACGGGAAACGTTGATTTTAGTTCCGCACAATATTCAGGAGATTCGCTGCCATGTAACTGAACTACTTTCAGCTTTAATAAGTTTACCCTCTCCTTTACTTTTTTTAAGTCTTCATTGACGAAAACACCTACAGTTTTAATTTCTGAAGGAATGTATTTAATCAATTCTGCAGAAACCTCACTGATTACCCTGGGCGTTTTTTCATAAAAAATAAAACCCATGTAATCCGGCTGCAACTCAGCAACCGCAGCAATATTCGCTGCCAAACGCATTCCGCAAACTTTTAACTTTAACATGCCAGTAAGTTTTTGAAACTGTTTAATGCTTTTTTACCCATTAACGAGCCTTCTGCTTCGTAATAGCAATCGGCAAAAGATAGCTCAGGTTTTATGGTTTTAATGGCCAGTGCCGAATTACAAAGCACCACATTGTTCTGTACATCGGTAGCTTCGCCATTAAGTACATCCATAAATATTTTGGCCGATGATTCTACTGTATCACCACCTTTAATGGCATTAACATCCACTTTTTCGAAGCCCATATCATCAAGCGTTAAAATCTGCTCACCCCTGTTGCTAAAGGTTTTCACATCGCAGGTTAACGAAATTTCATCGTAGCCTTCTAATGCATGTACAATGGTATAACTTTTATCGGTATCCTGATATAAATAAGCATACAAACGGGCCAGTTCCAGACTAAAAACACCTACCATCTGGTATTTTGGCTGCCCGGGGTTAACCATCGGCCCCAACATATTGAAAAACGTTTTCACGCCGAGTTCCTTACGGATAGGTGCAACAATTTTCATCGCAGGGTTAAACAAAGGGGCGTGTAGAAAACAGATTCCCGCTTGATCCAGGTTACGTTTTAAAGTGTCTTCATTATTGGTAAAGGTATAACCCAGGTATTCCATCACATTCGAAGATCCGCAACCCGACGAAACGCCATAGTTCCCATGTTTAGCCACTGGGTAACCGGCACCAGCCACCACAAAAGATGATAAAGTAGAAATATTGAAGGTATCCTTTCCATCCCCCCCGGTGCCACAAAGATCAATCAGATCGTAACCCGAAAGGTTGGTTTTTACGCACATATCCAGCATCGCATCGCGGAAACCCTGCAACTCCTGCACGGTAATGTTGCGCATGGCATAAGCGGTGATAAAAGCGGCAATCTGCGAGGAATTGAAGGCACCTTCTGATATGGAGATCAGGATATTTTTCGCCTCTTCCCTACTAAAGCTCTTGTTCTCGAATAAATGGTTTAATATTTTTTTCATGTTTATTGCTCAATGTTATTTAACCACAGATGAAAAGGATGAACACGGATAAAAATCTGTGTGTATCTGTGCTCATCTGTGGCTCATTCTTAATTTACGCCATGGTTTGTGTCTCCACAAACCATTTATGTTTATTCCGGTTCGTAGAGACACGAACCGGAATATGTTTATTAACCACCCCGTCCTGCGGACATCCCCTCCACGGGAGGGGAATGGCGCATAAAAAAAAGGATTGCTTTTTGGGCAATCCTCTTCGTTGTGTTTAAAATATTTTAAAATATATAACAATAGAATTTGCCTAACGAATTTCGTTATGCCACCACCAATTGTTATTTAAGTTTTTAATTATCATGTTTGTATAAAGCAAATATTGATATAGTTTTTTAATATTCCAAAATCTTTCTAAAAATATATGTCTTTCTTCAAAAGAAAAGTACAGTTTAATGATGATTTGGGGTTCGGATCCAATCCGGTAACCAAAAATCAGCGTATGCTAAATCCCGATGGTTCAGCAAATATAGAACGTACGGGTTTGCCATGGTTTAAGTTTGATGATACCTATACCCGTTTGGTTACCATGAGCTGGACACGGTTTTTCTTCGTTATATTACTTGCCTACCTCGTGGTAAACACCATTTTCGCAGTTTTATATAATTTAATCGGTATCGAAAACCTCGATGGTGCTAAAGGCGTAACCCTGCGCGATCAGTTTTTTGATGCTTTTTTCTTTTCGGCACAAACCATTTCTACAGTAGGTTATGGTCATATTTCACCGCAGGGTTTTATTACCAGCGTATTGGCCGCTTTCGAAAGCATGTTGGGTTTACTGGCATTTGCACTGGCTACAGGATTGCTTTATGGCCGTTTCAGCCGACCTACTTCTAAAGTGAGTTTTAGTAAAAAAATGGTAATTGCACCTTACGAAAACGGTCATGGGTTGATGTGCCGTCTGGTTAATTTACGCCGCAACCAGCTTATCGAAGTGGAGGTCCAGATGGTGATGTCGTACAACGAAACCGTTGATGGTAAACACGTACGGAGATTTTATCCTCTTGCCTTAGAGCGCGATAAAATCGGCATCTTATCTTTAAACTGGACACTGGTGCATGCCATTACCGAAGATAGTCCGTTTTACGAAAAATCGTTAACGGAACTGCAACAGGCGGAGGTCGAAATTTTTGTGATGTTAAAGGCTTTTGACGATACTTTTTCGCAGACCATTCATACCAGAACAAGTTATCAGGACGAAGAAATAGAAATGGACGCTAAGTTTGATAAGATGTATTATCATAACGAAGAGGGCAAAATGGTGATGGATTATAGTAAGCTGGATAAGGTGACGCGGACAGTGTAAATCTTACTTTTTTTATTTTTAAAAGTTCTTTTTGTTTTTTGGAAAGCAGGTTTCTGTGCCAATGGGTTACGGTAGTCCCGCCATACGCTTTATTCCGATGAAAAATCGGAATGCCCGCTACTGTCGGGTTTAGGTAGGTTGAGTAGGTGCAATAAATAAAACCACCCCGCCTTGCAGGCACCCCTCCAAAGGAGGGGAATTAAGAATTGCCCCAAAGTTGTCAACTTTAATAGCAAGGAGGCAAGAAAGTTGACAACTTTTAGGAAGATGTCTTTTGGATAAATTCCACAATATCTTTATACAATTGATTTCCACCAAAAATCATCTGACTGATCATTGGAACATGGCTTTTGCCTTTAATTTCTTTTATTTCGACAGAAACATGGTTCGCTTTAAGTTTTTCGTATAACCTTGGCGTTTGCAATTTAATGGCACCATAAGTTTTACTTCCATAAAAAAGCAGATGCGGATTTTTGATATTATTTACATAATCCAGCGGCGATGCCACTTTCCAAACCGCCGGCTGATCGGTAAAAGTCCTGATGAAATCGAAATAAAAATGGTCTTTTTCGGCTGTGGTTAAATATTCTTGCATATCCAAACCAAAGGGATCGCTCAGGATTACGCCTTTGATTGGGTTTTTAATTTCAGCTTTTTTAAAATATTTAGGGTCAGCATTGATCAGTTCGCCCAGGTGTGCCCCGGCCGAATGCCCCATTACAAAAATCTTTTCCGGACTGGCGGCATAATCGGCAATATGTTCCTGAACCCATTTTACGGCCAAAGCACAATCATCGCCCATTTTTTCATATTGAACATTTGGCGCTAAAGGATAATTGATAATCACAGTAACCACACCTTTCCGCGCGAAATTCCTGCCCAGCCACCAGTACGTTTCCTTTTTGCCACTGCTCCATGAACCACCGTGAATAAAAATTAACACAGGTTTATTTTTAATACTATCGTTTTTATAAAAAATATTCAGCGTATTGGCTTCGTTTGTATTGCCCGCATAATTTATATTTTTTACTTTTTTAACCTGCGCAGAAGAAAGTATGGTTTGAAATAAGAGCATCAATAAAACAAGGGATTTGTACATAAAAAAGGTTTTTCATCTCAGCTTAAATAAACGAAATTGTTGAGGTGGTGGATTTTTATAATTGACTCGTCACCCTGAATTTATTTCAGGGTCTCTATTTATGCAATAATGTATTTGAGGCTCCACCAAACATTCAGATTTGGTATTACAGGTCGAAATGTTCGTCAATTCAGGTTTAAAGGTATTAGAAAAGGAATTAATATTGATAATATTAAATATTTTTTCCCAGCGGCACTGTCTTGCCTCGGCTCACCGCCGCCGAAGGGCTCTTTCTTTTTGCTGTCAAAAAGAAACAAAAAACACCGGCTGAAAATTTTTCTTTGGACGCTAGTGGGGTGGCTAGATGGGTGGAACCCGAAAAATTTGTTAGGCCGGATTTAAGTAAAACGGAGATACAATGCTTCGGCCTAGCTGGTTTGAAACGCATACTCGAAATAATTTGTTCATTATTAACGATATATTTTATTTATACCTTACGCCCAAACCTTCCACCTTTATACCCTCAGTCTTCTACCCTTTTATCAACGGATTCTTCTCTTTAGCAAACAAATCAAATACTTTTTTATCAACAAAAGCCGGGAAAAGTTTATTCATCCAAACGGCTAATTTGCCTTGTCCGGTCATGATGAGAGTGCGTTTACGTTTTTCGATACCATCAGCAATAATACTGGCTACTTCTTCTGACGACATCATTTTGCCTTCGTCCATACTGGTTTCGCCATGCGCAGCGCCATCTTTTGATAAAGCGGTAACACGGATGTTGGAAGCGGTAAAACCCGGACAGGCCAGCAGCACATTTACGCCGGTTTTTAACAATTCGGTACGCAAAGATTCCATAAACCCATTCATCGCAAATTTAGAGGCCGAATAACCTGTTCTGCCCGGTAAACCACGATAACCGGCAATTGATGAAACGCCAACAATGGTTCCTTTGGTTTTTAAAATCTCAGGTAAAGCATATTTGGTACAGTAAACCGTTCCCCAGAAGTTTACATCCATCAGGTTTTTAAGCACCGATAAATCCAGATCGTTAAACAGGGCACGCATTGATAAACCTGCATTGTTTACCAGAATATCAATCTTTTGAAACGAAACTAAAGCTTGTTTAATAATGAGTTCGCAATCGGCTTCGTTACTTACATCGGCCTGAACAGCCACAGCCCGGATGCCATATTTTTTTTCGAGGTCGGCAGTGATTTCGCAAAGGGTTACATATTGACGGGCAGCTAAAACCAGATTGGCGCCACGTTCTGCAAATTCTTCGGCACAGGCTTTTCCAATTCCGCTCGAAGCCCCGGTGATGATGATTACTTTATTTTTCAGGTTCATTTGTAGTAGCAAGATTTCAGTATCGAGTATTAAGGTTTGAGTAGTGAGTATATGGTATCAAGTGTGTAGTAGCAAGTATAGAGTAGCAAGTATAGAGTAGCAAGTATAGGGTAACAAGTATAAAGTAGCAAGTATAAAGTAGCAAGTATAAAGTAGCAAGTATCAAGATATGATGTTGCTAAGGTTAAATTATGATTACTTCATCATTGCGGTTTCGTAAGGTACGCGGGTTACAATCGATCGGCCCAGGGTAATTTCATCGGCATATTCCAGCTCGCCACCAAAGGCAATTCCGCGGGCAATGGTAGTTACCGGCACATTAAATTCTTTTAGCCTTTTGTACAGGTAAAACAAGGTGGTATCGCCCTCCATATTCGGACTTAATGCTAAAATTACTTCTTTAATGCCTCCTGCTGACATCCGCGCAACTAAACCATCGATAAAAAGGTCAGATGGGCCAACGCCATCCATCGGAGAAATTAATCCGCCCAGCACATGGTAAACCCCAAAATATTGTCCGGTGTTTTCAATTGCCATTACATCGCGGGTATCTTCTACCACACAGATGGTTTCTTTATCGCGTTTAACCGAAGTACAGATTTCGCACACGGCATAATCAGAAATGTTATGACAGATGCTGCAATGTTTAATCTGCTGTTTTAACCTGATAAATGTATTGCCAAACTGGTTTACCTCTTCCTGTTCTTTATTTAAAAGATGCAAAACCAAACGTAAAGCCGTTTTCTGCCCTACACCAGGAAGTTTCGAGAATTCGTTTACCGCATCTTCCAGCAGCTTGGATGAAAAATTCATGATACAAAAATAGGTAAAATGGTTCATTGGTTCAATAGTCATTAGTTCATTGGTAACTGCAAAATTGCAAACTGGATATGGTTCATTGGTCAATAGTTTAATGGTTAATAGTCAATAATAACTGAAAATTGGTTTATTGTATATTGATTATTGTGCGATTCGACTGTAAACTTGTAGACTGACGACTTTGGACTAATCTTCGGACTGCGGACTCAAGAATGTTTTCCTACATTTTCCGTCTCCCGACCATTAAGAAATTAAGAACATTAAAACTTTATAGACGGTTGCTACTGATCATTGTATATTGATTACTGGTGATTGATCATTGCATATTGGTGATTGAAAATTGCGTATTGATTATTGGTCATTTTGACTTCGGACTACGGACTGCGGACTTCCGACTCAAGAATATTGCTTGATTTGATAGTTTTCTTTACATTTATCAGCTTAATACGAAACTATGTCTCCAACCATTCTATTGTGTTTCCTGATCGGTTACTTTTTATTGCTGATCATTATTTCATTTGTAACCTCAAAAAACTCATCCGATAATTCGACTTTCTTTGTTGCCAACCGGAATTCTAAATGGTACCTGGTTGCTTTTGGGATGATTGGCACGGCACTTTCGGGAGTTACCTTTATATCCGTTCCGGGAGAAGTTGGCGCACCGAGCGGAAACCAGTTTCAGTATTTTCAGTTTGTGCTGGGTAATGCTGTTGGTTTTATTATCATCGCAACCGTTTTGCTTCCGCTTTACTACCGGATGAACCTTACGTCGATTTACAGTTATATTGAAAGACGATTAGGTCATTACAGCTACAAAACCGCAGCCTCCATTTTTTTACTGAGCCGCACATTGGGATCGGCCACCAGATTATACCTGGTAGTAATTGTTTTACAGCGTTTTATCTTCGATAATTATGGCATTCCGTTCTGGTTAACGGTATTGATCTCTTTGGCGCTGATCTGGTCATACACTTTTAAAGGCGGTTTAAAAACCATTATCATTACGGATACCTTACAAACGTTTTTCCTGGTTTTATCAGTTTTTCTGACGATTTATTTCATCTGTAACAGTTTAAATTTCAACATCCCACAGGCATTCGAAACGGTTAAAAACAGCAGTTATTCCAAAATATTTTTTTTGGATGATTTCCTGACCAACAAATTCTATTTCAGTAAACAGTTTATCGGTGGTATTTTTGTAACCATTGCTATGACGGGTTTAGACCAGGATTTAATGCAAAAAAACCTGAGCATGGGCACCATTAAGGAAGCGCAAAAAAACATGTTTACCTTTACTGGTGTATTTGTAATCTTAAATGTTTTCTTTTTAAGTGTAGGTGCTTTATTATACATTTTTGCTGCAAAAAACGGTATCGATATTCCTTTGGATCACATTACCGGAAAACCGAGAACAGATTTATTGTTCCCCGAAATTGCTTTAAACAACCTTGGTGCGGTTCCGGCGATTATTTTTATGCTGGGCTTAACCGCAGCCACTTTTGCAACAACTGATTCGGCTTTAACGGCTTTAACTACCTCCTTCTGTGTCGATTTTTTAGGTATGGATAAAGCGTCGAATGTAAATGCAAAAGATGCGGTTAAAAAACGTCATACTGTACACGTAGCCTTTTCCATTCTGATGTTTTTAGTGATTATCGTCATTAATGCGCTGAACAGTTCGTCGGTAGTGAGTTTAATTTTTACCATTGCTTCTTACACCTACGGACCGCTTTTAGGGTTATACAGTTTTGGATTATTTGTCAAAAAACGCGGACTTCACGATAAATTAGTGCCGATAGTTTGCTTATTATCACCTTTTTTATGTTACTTGCTTGCAACGAACTCGACCACTTTATTGGGCGGTTACGTTTTTAGTGTTGAACTGATTTTAATCAACGGTTTAATCACATTTATCGGCTTATTGTTCATCAGCAAAAAAACTGATGCACAAACCAAATTTTAATATTAGAATAACAGTATATGACGAGTGAAGAAAAAATTAGAAGTGCTTTCGAAAACAAAGACTGGCAGGAAATTAAAGTAACCGATTCCTGGCAAATTTTTAAAATCATGGCCGAATTTGTTGACGGCTTTGAAAAACTGGCTAAAATTGGCCCATGTGTTACCATTTACGGATCGGCCCGTACACCCCAAACACACAGATATTATCAACTGGCAGAACAATGCGGTAAACTATTAACCGATCGCGGTTATGGTGTAATTACGGGTGGTGGCCCGGGTATTATGGAAGCTGGTAACAAAGGCGCACATACCAATGGCGGTAAATCGGTAGGTTTAAATATCGAGTTGCCTTTTGAGCAGTTCCACAATAAATATATCGATCATAATAAATTACTGGAATTTGATTATTTTTTTGTGCGCAAAGTAATGTTCATGAAATACAGTCAGGGTTTTGTGGTTTTACCAGGTGGTTTTGGTACCATGGACGAACTTTTTGAAGCTTTAACCTTAATCCAGACCGGTAAAATTGCACGTTTCCCGATTGTATTGGTTGGTGTTGATTATTGGGGCGGATTAATCGACTGGATAAAAGGAACGATGCTGCAAAAAGAGCATAATATCCATGAAGAAGACTTAAATCTTTTCAGATTGGTAGATACGGCCGAAGAAGCCGCAGAACATATTTTCCGTTTTTATGATAAGTATGTACTTAAACCGAATTTCTAGGTTGGTTAAATAGTTCATTTGCCATTCGTTTATTAGTATGGTTAATTGTTTATCCTTCCACTACGTTCAGGATTGACAAAAATGGTTAGCTGAAAATTGTAAACTGTAAATTGGTAATTAATTATTGGTCATTCACAAAAAAAGTGCTTATCGAGAATAAGCACTTTTTTTATTGTAACATCTGAAAGAAAGTGTTATCTAAAATAAAACGCAATTAATATGTCGAGATTTATCAACTGGAAAAATGATTGGTTCAGCGGAAATTTTCAGCTCTTTGTGGATGGCGCCCAGCGGGGAATGATCCGTTTCAGTACGTGGAGAAGCGATGCGGAAAGCATGTTTGAAGATAAAAACTACCAGTTTGTAAATGAAGGTTTCTGGCAATCCAGAACAAAGGTAATCGACAGAAAAACAAATGAGGTGGTTGCAATCATCACATATGATAGCTGGAAATCGAAAGCAGTAATCAGTTTAAATACCGGCGAACAGTATGAATGGAAATCGACTGGGATCTGGAAAACACAGTTTACGGTAAGCAATTATAAAGATGCGCACATCATGTACAGCGCTAACAGCAATTCCGGTGCAATATCGTCTGATACAGACAATGAATTGTTAATTGTTGCAGGCTTGTTTATTAAGCAGATTTACAACAAACGCGTTGCAGTACTTATTGCTTGCTTAATACCAGTTATAACGGCTTCGGTTAACCGTCATTAAGATTAATTATAAAATCCTTTTGTGAGATGGAACAGGTATTAAATTGGAGAAAAGGTTTATTTGACAGCAATTATCAGGTCATAAATAACGGGTACTTAAAATTTTCGATGAATTTTGGTTCATGGAAAAATTCTGCCATTGCCACTACACAGGCAGGGATCTACCTGCTAAAAAGTGAAGGTTTTTCGAAACCGGAAACTAAAATTATCGACAATAAGAATACGGTTTTAGCGGTTATTACTTACGATTGGCTGGGCTTTAAAGCCAAAATTGCATTTACATCGGGCGAAACTTTCGATTGGAGCTACCAAAACAGCTGGTTAAGCCGCTGGTCGTTAAATAACCATAAAGACAAACAGATTCTTTTTAATGCGTCGGCCGGAAATGGCTTAATCCATACCAATGTGGATGATGACTTATTGATTTTATCGGGCCTGTTTGTGCGTGAATATTATTCAAGATTGATTTTTGGCGCGATTATTTTTATTTGCTGCTTGCTAAGTTTTAAGGGGATATTTTAATTTATAAACGAACCGTCACCTCGACTGAAGCGCAGCGAAATGGAGAGATTTACCCCAACCCCACTCTAGTCTTAGCGTCTCGCTAAGACCTGTAAAATAAACTTATTTGTATATCGTAGCGAGACGCTACGACTAGAAGATGACGACCGGATTACCCCAAAACCCCACTCTAGTCTTAGCGTTTCGCTAAGACCTGTAAAATAAACTTATTTGTATGTCGTAGCGAGATGCTACGACTAGAAGGGGCTTTTGGTACAGCGGTTATTATGATAGATAGTGATCATTCAGAAAAATATTTAAAGTCCGCTTACGCCACCGCTTACTACGAGTTTCATGGCATCGGCTGCTGTCATGTTTAAATCAGCAACTTTATTTTTTTTTACAATACAAAGCTGACCCGCAAAGGAATACGAAAGTGGAAAATATACGGCCACTTCATCCGGCAGATCGAGTTTATGCAGATCACTCTGGGTTAAAAAGCCGATTTTCTTTAAGCCCCCCTCCACTTCTACCAGCACCGGGTGGTTAAATTTCTTTTCGTCGCCTACAAAAGCTTCTGTTAAATCCTTTATTGATGAATAGATGAAGTTCAGTAAAGGCAGCCTTTGCATCATGCGCTGAAACCAATTATACATGGGTTCGGTTACGAAATTGGTTACAAAGATGCCTGCAGTTAAAATAAGGGCTAAAACCGTCAGTAAACCTAAACCCGGAATGTTACGGCTTTCACCTGTGCGTGGGTTTACGCCTAAAATATTGTTCACATTTAACCAGCTATCAACCGTTGTAACTGCCCAAACCACAATAAAAATACTCACGGCAATGGGTACAACAATTAATAAACCTTTAATCAAATAGTTTAAAACAGCTTTCCCGACTTTATTCATGGTGCAAAATTAGGAAAAATATGGTTAAATGGTTAGGATTGTTATATTGCTTGCTTGCTTGGCTATTAATTGATGATTTCTCATACTTTTCAACTGTATTTTTGCCCGTTTTACCAACAATGAAGCAATAAAACAATTTAACAATCTTTCTTATTCATAAAAATAAACTCTTTTAACCCTTTGCGAGATATTGGTTAGGATTTCATAAGGAATGGTATTAATATCTTTTGCAAGCTGCATAATAGTATGTTCCTGATTAAAAACAATGGCCTCATCGCCAGGTTTTACGTCGATACCCGAAACATCCAGCATGGTCATATCCATGCAAATGGAGCCTATTACGGGCACGAGATGGCCATTAACCAGCATTTTACCCACACCATTACCAAAATACCGCGTGTAGCCGTCAGCATAACCAATTTTTACGGTCGCTATTTTTCCACCGTTCTGCATCATGCCTTTTCTGCTGTAACCTACCGTTTCGCCGGGTTCTAAAGTTTTCACCTGGGTAACGGTTGTTTTAAGTACCATAACCGTTTGCAGGCCACGATTATTAGCCAAAGCCGAATCAAAACCATATAAACCAATACCTAAACGCACCATATCAAATTGAGCTTCGGGCCAGCGCGAAATACCAGAAGTATTGGAAATATGAAGCAATGGCTTGTAGCCTAAAATAGCTACCAGCTGATCGGCTATGATTTTAAATTTATCGATCTGTTGCTGTGTAAATCCATCGTGCTCCGCGGCATCGCTGGCCACTAAATGAGAAAAGATACTCTGCACTTTTACCCTTGCCGAATCTTTTAGCAGGATAGATAAGCTATCAATTTCCGGTCGGTCGAAACCCAAACGGTGCATCCCGCTATCGATCTTAACGTGGATTGGATAATCGAAATCATAATCGGATAATGCATTTAAAAAACTGTTCAGGATTTCTAAGCTGTAAATTTCGGGCTCCAGCCGGTGTTTAATAATGGCTTCAAAAGCAGATTCTTCAGGACTCATCACCATAATCGGGAGTGTAATTCCGGCCTTGCGCAATGCAATACCTTCGTCGGCATAGGCTACCGCCAGGTAATCTACCTTATGGAACTGCAGTAAATTGGCAATTTCGAAACTGCCGCTCCCGTACGAAAAAGCCTTCACCATGGCCATAATTTTGACGCCCGGTTTGACTTTAGAACGATAAAACTGCAGGTTTCCAACCATGGCATTGAGGTCGATTTCTAAAACCGTATCGTGTATTTTCTGTGTGAGCAGTTTACTGATCCGTCCGAATTCGAAACGCCTCGCCCCTTTTACCAATATGGTTTCATGATTAAACTGCAAACCGGGAAAAGCTTCCACAAAAGCATTGGTATCGTCGAAAAATTGTGTTTCAAATTTAAAAAGATCAGCGTAGCGTGAAATGTGCGTTCCGATACCAATCAGGCGGCTTACTTTTTTTTGAGCAAGCAGTTCCGCTATTTCGGTATACAGATCCAGGTCATCTCTACCGGTTTCGAATAATTCGGAAAGAATTACCGTCTTTTTGGGGTGCTGGTTCTGTTGGTTTAAAAAATCGAGCGCAATGGCCAGAGAAGAGATATCGGCACTATAAGAATCGTCGATAATGGAGCACTGGTTGATGCCATTTTTCAATTCCAGGCGCATGCTTACATGGCTTAACTTCTCTAAACGCAAATCTGCCTGCTCAGGTGTATAACCCAGGGCCAATAAAGTTGCCCAGCAGATCATTCCATTTTCTATCGAGGCTTTATCTTTAAAAGGCAACATACACTCTATTTCTGTGTTCTGATAAATCGCCCTTAAATAGCAATTGCCTTCTATAGGCTCAACAGTGGTGATCTGCAGGTCGGCTACCTGTTTACTGCTCCAGCTAAACTTTTGCTTTCCCGGTAAATCTTTTGTACTTACCTCCGTCACATATTCGGGTGAGTAAATGAATAAATCTGAAGCTGCAAAAAGTTTCAGTTTTTCGGTGAGCTTTTCCTTTTTAGAACTGAAACCTTCGGCATGCGCTTCGCCGATATTGGTTAAAATTCCGATTTCAGGCCGGATAATTTCGGCCAGGTGCTGCATTTCGTTCACTGCAGAAATACCGGCTTCAAAAATCCCCAATGTATCATCTGCTTCAATCTGCCAGACAGAAAGCGGCACGCCAATCTGCGAATTATAACTTTTCGGACTTTTTACAATACTAAAATCTGCAGCCAAAAGCTGATAAAGCCATTCTTTTACAATGGTTTTGCCATTACTTCCGGTAATACCTATGGTTTTTAGATCAAATTGCTTCCGGTGGTAAATGGCAAGTTGTTGCAAGGCAGCTAAAGCATCATCAACGAGTAAAAAATTACAATCAGGATATTGATTAACGTATTTAGCATCTGTAATTACAAAATTCCGGATATCTTTTGCATAAGCATCTTTAATAAATTCATGTCCATCGCGGTGCGATGACAGGGCAAAAAAGACCGAATGCTCCGGCACTAAAACCGAACGACTATCAATCACCAAATAGTGAATAATCACCTCTCCATCAACCCATTTGGTATCGGCATTTAAAATTTCGGCTATTTTGGCTAGGGTATAAATCGGGTTTTGCATGCTATTATATTCAGAAAAATACGGTAATCGCTTTTATTTTTACGAATTTCAGTAATTAATTATGAAAAGCGGTAAACAAGAGACAGTAATATTAGATAAAAAACAAGCTTTGGCCAAAGCGGAAAGTTTTTGCGTTTATCAGGAGCGTTCGCAAAAGGAAGTTCGCTACAAACTGGTAGAATGGGGCATGCGTGGGGATGAGCTGGAAGAAATTATCACCGACCTGATCATTAACAATTTTTTGAATGAAGAACGCTTTGCTAAAAGCTATGCGTCGGGCAAGTTTAACATTAAACATTGGGGCAGGGTTAAAATTAAACAGGGTTTAAAATTGAAAGGCGTACCCGATAAAATTTTGCAAAAGGCAATTTATAGCATCGACGAGGATGATTATTTGCAAACGATAGAAAAACTGGCGGTTAAAAAAGCAGAAAGTTTAGGCGAAAATGATTCGTTTAAAAGAAAAAATAAGCTGATGAGCTACCTTCAGGCAAAAGGTTTCGAAACTGATTTAATTTTACTTGCCCTGAAAGCCAGCAATTTAAATTAAATATTAAATTTTTAACAAGAAATTCCTTGACAGATATAGAAATCTGCCTATATTTGCATCACCAAAACGAAACAACAACATCAGTTTTGTAAATGCGAAAGTAGCTCAGTTGGTAGAGCACGACCTTGCCAAGGTCGGGGTCGCGAGTTCGAATCTCGTCTTTCGCTCCAAATAAATGCCTTCCTACAGAAGGCATTTATTTTAAAGTTAACCAAGCTGGTGGAGACCGGCAGCGGCTAATGCTCGGGTGGTGGAACTGGTAGACACGCAGGACTTAAAATCCTGTGCTTTCAAAGGCGTGCGGGTTCGATTCCCGCCCCGAGTACATCAAAAAAATCGAACTAAAACCTTTCAGAAATGAAAGGTTTTTTTGTTTGTGGTCCTCTCAATTTCTCATCCAGCTATTGTATATAAGGGTTTGCAGTTTGCTGGCTCCGGGCAAGGGCATAATGTCAAAACTTTTCGTTCGCCACTTATTCAAAATCAGCGTTAAGTCCTGCTCTGTTCCATTTCGCTTAATTCTGATTACAATCTGATCACCTTCTCTTTTATCAGGTATCGGGCCTTTAATCCCGGGCAAAGTAGCTTCATTTCCATCAATGCGCAAGATCTGATCATTTGGCTGGATGCCGGCTTTCCACGCAGGCGATTGCCAGCTTACTTCTCTTACTATAATGGAATTACCGTTTATGCCTGCCGAGATGCCCAGGTTGTTGCCGATAACCCAATGGCTAGCGGTATCAATGGCCAGTCCGGCATAAGAAAAATATTTGGCATAGTTTGGCTCCACGGTAGTATTGGCATAAGAAAACAGTTCATCAAGAGTTACACCTGCTATCTGTTCAGCCTCTTTTTTAAATTCATCAGCAGTAAAACCCCTGTTTTTCTCCTTGTAATATTTGCGGTAAAGTGATCGCATCAGATCATCCAATGAGCGTTGGTTTCCTGTTTCGTTTCTTATCTTTAAATCCAGCATGATTGCCAATGCACAACCTTTATCATACACCGAAATTGTTTTATTCAGCTCATCTGCATTGCGGCTGTTCGGATTACCTTCCATCTCCCATATCGCACGGCTGGCGGCCGCAGCAGACTGATGCAAATGCCCCTCCTTATTTTCGTAGTTTTTAATGCATTCTTTAAAATTATCCAGCACCTGCTGTGCGCTCATCAATCCAGCGGCCCGCGTAATAATATTCTCATAATACACTGTAAAACCTTCTGATACCCAAAGCAGATCAGTATAGTTCTCTTTACTATAGTCAAAAGGCCCCAGTTCGATCGGCCGGATGCGCTTTACATTATAGGTGTGGAAATATTCATGTGCCAGGAAATTATAAAAATGCAACCTGTTTTTTGTTGTGAGCAGGTTTTTGTTCCCAATGATGAGCGAGGCAGAATTAAGATGTTCGATACCGCCAAAACTTCCGCTCTGCGGCACTCCAACGGCCAAAAATGTGTAAGATTTATAGGGTATATCCCCAATAATCCGGCTTCCGCTCTCAAAAATCTTTTTCAGATCGACTGTAAGCTGAGTCCGGTCGAGATCCCCCAGGTTATAGCCTATAAACTGATGTGGAATACCTTTAACCATTATTGCAGGCAAAGTCTCCAGGTGGCCCATCAGTAGCGGACTGTCATACAATTCATCGAAATTAACAGCAGAAAACACATTTTTCTTCCCGGGCAGCTCATTTAATCCCATAGCAACAAACTGAGGCCAAAGCTTATAGGGTTTCACTGTTAGGGTTACCGGAAATGGTAAAGCCTGCTGGGTATACAACAACAGGGCACCAGGTATAATGTAGCCATAATCTTCGGTAAGGTTAATATCTGCAATAAACGGATCTTCAGCTTTAACGTCATAACTTATATGGATATCCTGCTTTTTTGCAATTACCTGCCAGCTTCTGCGATCAGTATGTTCCCACTTTAAGGGTTTATTTGCGGCACCTGTTACGCTGAAATTACTTACTGCACTGGCATAATCCTTAATGGAATAAAACCCGGGGGTCCAAACGGGCATCTGAAAATTTACCGTATCGGCTTGCACAGCTTTACAATTAAGTTCTACATGGTATAGATGTTTAGCCACCTCAGGCACGGAAATGACAAAACTCATTTTAGATTGTGCAAATAAACCAGAAGGGTTTAAAGCAATAAGAACCAGTACAAATAAAGCGTACACATTGGTTTTTGCTTTCAAATGGTAAGATTTTTTCATCATCATTAATTATACTTTTTATATAAATTAAGAGGTACCTCAGAAACGGTAAAAAACGATGGGTACCAATAATACACCTGTGGCAATAACATATAAACCTAAAACTGCCTACTATTGTAGCAGCTAAAAGCGGAAATTGTTCTTCAAAAGGACCAGGAAAACCTACTCCGGCAAATTAATTTTCAACCGGTAATTTAAAATAAAACAGCGATCCTTTGTCTGGTTCACTTTCCAGGTTGATATGCCCGCCGTGCCGGTTGATGATTTCGGAACAAAGATAAAGTCCGATGCCAAAACCCTGAAAACCCCTGTGTGCCGAATCTGTACGGTAGAAACGTTTAAATACGTGTTGCTGATCTTCATTTTTGATCCCGATGCCATAATCACGTATACCAACGGTTAACATGTTACCGTCTGTTTCAGTAAAAACATCAATTTGTGGTGCTTCGGGTGCATATTTCACCGCATTTACCAATAAGTTTGTAATCACCTGCCCTATCTTGTCCCTGTCTGCGGATAATTTTAAATTTCCTTTTCCACCATAACTGATCTGGTGTTTTGAAGCGGTAGACTGTACATCTAATATTGTTTCATTTATCAGTTCATTAAGATCGAAATGTTCGGGTTTAAGATATAACATACCTTCATCGAGTTTGCTCACATCTAAAAGATCATCAACGAGTTTCGACATTTTTATTACCTGATGCCTTGCCCGATCGGCAACATGGGTTAACGATTCTTCCTGCAATTTCCGGGCTTTCATTTCGATTACCTGAACATAACCCGAAAGTGCGGTTAAGGGCGTTTTAAGTTCGTGTGTGGCCACAGCTACAAAATCGCGCATGTGTTGTTCGTTATGCCTCCTAATACGGTTAATCTTGATCTGCGCCCTTACTTTGCTCAACAACTCCTGACCAGAAAATGGTTTCACCAGGTAATCATCTGCGCCAGCCTCCAGGCCATCAATCCGCGATTCTTCTCCGGCCCTGGCTGAAAGAAAAATCAAAGGGATCCAGTGCTTTTCTTCCTTTTCGCGGAGTTTGGCCAAAAGGGCCTTACCATCCATTACAGGCATCATAATATCACTTAATATTAAATCAGGACTCAATGACATAAGCTGCTCAAGAGCATCGGCACCATTTACTGCCGTATAAACCGTAAATTCAGGTTGGAGCAGGCGTTTAAGATAGTCGCGCATATCGGCATTATCATCAACCAGCAAAACCTTGCCTTCTTCTTCACCCTGATATACATTTTCGGGTTCCTCTTTTGGAGATGCCGCGTTAGCATATTCGTTACCCAGTAAACCTGAAGCCTCCTGTAAAAAAGATTCGCGGAGGTTGCTGGCACTGGCCTGATAATCTTTATCGTATACCAACTCTTGCGGAAGGTGTGCACTGCCCAATGGCATCATTATAGTAAATTTTGAACCTTCGCCTAAAGTACTTTCTACCTTAATTTCGCCGCCGTGCAGGTGAACAAGTTCGCTCACCAGCGAAAGCCCGATTCCAGAACCTTCGTGGGTACGGCCTGCAGAATTTTCAACACGGTGAAAACGCTCGAACATGTGCGGAAGTTCTTCTTCGGGGATACCAACGCCAGTATCGATTACGGCCAGTTCTACCATATTACCCAATACTTCAAGCTTCAGGATAATACTTCCCTGCAGTGTGTATTTAAAGGCATTGGATAATAAATTGAGGACGATTTTTTCCCACATCTGTATATCTACATAAGCTTCCAGTTCGGTTGCCGGGGTTTCAACAATCAGTTCCATTCCGGCCTTTTCGATAATTGAACGGAAACTACTTGCTAAATCGGCCGTAAACCCAGCAAGATCAAGTGGCTGATAAGCAACTTTTACACGGCCAGCCTCCACACGGCTAAAATCGAGCAGGTTATTAACCAGTTTAAGGAGCCTTAATGCATTACGATGGGTAGCCAGAACCGTTTCCCTTACCTGAGGGTCTTTCATAATGGCATGACGCTGCAGATCTTCCAACGGACCTAACATTAAAGTGAGCGGTGTACGAAACTCGTGACTAACATTGCTAAAAAAAGCAGTTTTAGATCGGTCGATAGCAGCTAATGCCTGCGCCCTTTTTTGCTCCTGCTCATAAGCATAAACATTAGAAACTGCGGTACTAAACGTATTGGCCAATAGCGTATAAAAGCCTAAATATTCCTCGTCCATGGCCCTACGCGCACTAACCCCTGCAACAATGTAACCAAAAGGGCTATCTTTACCCGATAGAAATACAGGCAGGATAACTGCGCTAGCTGGTTTTTCGGGATAAGGTTTACAGGCGAAATCGCCAAAACGCTCGTTAAGATCATCAATAACCAGGGGAGCAGACTGAACTTCGGAGAAAGGCCATTTACTATCGCGATCTGAAAGATTAATTTCATTAACTGCAAGATGGCTGGCATTTTCGACACCTGCAGCACTTAACAATGCTGCATTTTCTCCCTCTGGAGATAATATATAAAAAAGCAAAAAGGGCAGATCGTTTACAAAATCGTTATGATGCTGGGTAGTGAGTAAACCTATATCTTCGATGGTTTTGGCTTTTCCCAACAGTGCAGCAACATCGCGGAGCACCTGTGTTCTTCTGGCACTCAGCATTTTATCGGTAGTTTCGGTTATCGGGTGAAAAATCCCCCCAACTCCACCGGTCTCATCCCGTATGGGTGCAAAAGAAAAAGTCATAAAGGCTTCTTCCAGGTATCCGTACCTAAAAAGGAACATCTGCTGGTCTTTAATATAAGTACCCTCTCCCATTTGTCCCTGGGTAAATTTATCGCCAACTACTTCCAGTGCCGATTCCCAGCACACACGAAAATTCATGCCCATCGATTCGGGATGCATGGCGCCGCAAATAGGCCTGTAAGCATCATTATAAATCTGGATAGTTTCAGGGCCCCAGGCAATTAATATGGGAAATGTTGAGGAAAGACAAAGGCTTACCGAAGTACGGAGACTTTGAGGCCAGTTTTCTACAGGGCCTAAAGGGTTTTTAGACCAGTCCATAGATCGTATAAGCGCGCCCATTTCGCCACCACCTAATAAAAACTGTTCATTCGATAAGGTTTGACTATCCATTTTTTAATGATCCTTTTAGAGGAGCTAAAGATAGAATAAAATGATAAGAGTAAAATCAGGGCTCATGGCATAGCCTTTAAATTTGAATAGAAAAAGAGAATTATTCCATTTAGTGCTGATTTTTGTTAAACTTAATGCCAACTGGTTTCAATTTAACTTACAAATACCATTAACTTTTCCAGACTTAGCTATTTTTGATCTTTATCAAAATTATCCTTACAGACTGATAAAAGCATTATTTTAAAATTAATTTAAATTTATCTTCCTCATTTTTAACCAATAATCAACCCAACACCATTTTTTTATTTTATTTTTTTGCATTGAAAAGTTTAATTTCTATATTTGCAACCCCAAAGGAACACAGCGAATGTGTAAATTTTGCGAAAGTAGCTCAGTTGGTAGAGCACGACCTTGCCAAGGTCGGGGTCGCGAGTTCGAATCTCGTCTTTCGCTCCAAAATGCCTTCCTACCAGAAGGCATTTTAGTTTAAGTTAACCAAGCCGGTGGAAATCGGCAACGGCTAATGCTCGGGTGGTGGAACTGGTAGACACGCAGGACTTAAAATCCTGTGCTTTCAAAGGCGTGCGGGTTCGATTCCCGCCCCGAGTACAACAAAAATCGAACGAAAAAGCCATCAGAAATGATGGCTTTTTGTTATAATCGAATTCTTTTTTAGTATATTTATAACAGAAATTAAGCACCCACATTGCCCGTTTTCACATCTCCTGCCCTTTTATAACTTACAATAATTACTCCGCTTGGTGTAACTATGCTTTCTGTTAAGGCAAGTGCTGCTGGAATAGCGCCGTTTTCGAAAAGCTTTTTTCCTTTTCCCAATGTTAAGGGATAAATTTTTAGCCGAAGTTCATCTACCAAGTCATTTTTGAGCAAAAGCTGAATCAGTTCGCTGCTGCCCCAAACCTGAATATCGCCACCATCTGTATTTTTAAGCTTTTCGATATCTGCCACACTTTTAAGGAAACTGGTATTTTTCCAATCAGATTTATCCCTGGTTTCGGATAAGATATATTTGGCTCCATCATTAATTCCGGGCCAAAAATCGGCATGCTGTGGCCAGTAAGATTCAAAAATTTCAAATGTTTTTCTACCCAAAAGGTACTCAGCAGGCTTAAGCTCTTCTTCTATAACCTTGCCAAAAACTTCGTCGCCGTAAGATGCCGTCCAGCCGCCATATTCAAACCCTCCTGATCTATCTTCATCAGGTCCGCCCGGCGCCTGCATCACCCCATCTAACGTAATCATGCTTAAAACAGTTATCTTTCTCATATCGTAATAATTTATAGTTTAACTTAATTGCTGTTTTTATGGCTATCAAAACTTATTTCAAAAAACCATCAACATAACTTAAAAGTGTTTTGGTTTGCATCATCAAACTCACATGCCCCTGACCCGGAACAATGGCCAATTGCGATTTCGGCATCACTCCAAAATCGGCAACTTTCCCACCACCCAATAACTGATAGGTTTTCGCCAGTTCAATTTTATCAAGGCCGTCGTTATCACCTGCTATAATCAATACCGGCGCAGTAATTTTAGCAACATTAGCTTCGCCTAAATCAAATGGCTCTCCCGCTGATGCCATCATTTGCTTCAAAAATGGAATCCATTTTGTTTTATCAGGTGCAACAGCATCATAAGCGGCTTTCATAGGGCTGTTTTCAAAAAGTTCGGGTTTCATGTTTTTAAATGCATTGTTTATTTCGGGTAGCCAGCCGGTACTTTTATAGGTTGAAGAAATGATTACCAGCTTACTCAAACGTTTAGGATTCTGTATGGCAAACTCGTAAGCAATGGCGCCACCAAAACTATAACCCAACACGTCGGCACTATCAACTTTCAGGTAATCCATCACCCCCACTACATCTTTTGCTAAAGTGGCATGCGATAGTTTCCTATCTGAATAAGGCGTATGCCCGTGTCCCTGCAATTCTACTGCAATTACTTTTCTGGTTTTAGCCAGTTCAGGGATTAACTCACCCCAGTTTGTACCAATGGTCATAAAAGCACCATGCAGTAAAACAAGAGGTTTACCCTCGCCGTATACTTCGTAATAAACTTTTGTACCATTAACCGGTGCGTAACCGCTGTTAGAAGGTTTAATTTGTGCATTAGACTGCGACGCACCGAATAGAATCATTACAATAAAAAGTATTGATTTGAGGGAATTTCTGGTGTTAAATAAGCTTTTCATATTGTTTTTAAGTTTAAATCTTGTTTTGACAATACAAATATGGAGCGCATTTCAGAATTTGATCGCGTGGGGAAACGACAACTTAGGGGGCAAATTCCGACAGTAATAATTTAAATTCAAGCAAAGGGTAATGCTTGGAAGGTTAAAAATACTCAACAAACTGACCACTAAGGAGTTTTAAAAAAAATTACGATCATTCTCTTTCAAAAAACAAAGACAATTTTATATTTTTAATACAATTTTATCTATAAAACCAAACTATGAAAAACATCACCCCATTTAAAATTGAAGTCGATCAGACCGTACTCAACGATCTGCAGAACCGCCTACAGCACACCCGATGGCCTGATGAGCCTGAAGGAGCAGATTGGAATTATGGCACTAATCCAACTTATTTAAAGGAATTAGTTACTTACTGGCAAAAAGATTACGACTGGCGTAAACATGAATCGGAACTGAATACATTACCCCACTTTAAAGCTGAAATTGATGGCATCAACATTCATTTCATCCACGTTAAAGGCAAAGGCCAAAATCCTAAACCACTTTTGCTTACGCATGGATGGCCCGATAGTTTTTACCGTTTTTATAAGGTAATTCCTTTATTAACCGATCCGGAAAGTGCAGGTGGCAATAGCGAACAATCTTTCGACCTGATTATACCTTCGCTGCCTGGCTTTGGTTTTTCAGATCGTGTAGCGCTCAATACCGATCAGGTGGCAGTTTTATGGGCAAAACTGATGAAAATTTTAGGTTACGATCAATATTATGCTGCCGGTGGTGATATTGGCGCCATTGTGACCAAATCGCTGGCTAACCAGCAGCCCGATCGTGTTATCGCCATCCACCTCACTGATGTAGGTTATCCTAACGGACAGGAAGACTGGGCAAACATGTCGGCAGCAGAGCAGGAATTTGGCCAGTTTATACAACAATGGTGGTACACTGAGGGTGCATACAACATGATCCAGTCTACAAAACCGCAAACATTAGGCTACGGACTTAACGATTCGCCCGCAGGGCTTGCGGCGTGGATAATTGAAAAATTTAACAGCTGGAGCGATACCCATGGTAATATCGAAAATAGTTTTACCAAAGATGAACTGCTTACCAATATCATGATTTACTGGGTAAGCCAAACTATTAATACGTCTATCAGAACTTACCTCGAAAATGCCAGGGCAGGATGGTCTGGCGAGCCATCTCCTTCAGCCGAATATGTGAAAACGCCTTCTGCAGTAAGTATATTCCCCGCCGAAGCACCTGTACCGATAGAATGGGCCAAACGTATGGTGAATGTTAAACGTTTTAACAAAATGGAAAAAGGCGGGCATTTCGCTGCATTGGAAGTGCCCGATACCTGGGTGAATGAGTTACGGAGCTTTTTTTATAGTTTATAAGTCCTGAATATTTTCGAGAATAAAAGCCCGGTGCTTCAGGCAGCATACACCGGGTTTTATAAACATAATCTTTACATCCTGGCTCTGCTTTCTGCAAAAATCTTCCTTCGATATTCCGATCACAAATAATGATAGCATAAATCTCTTTAAATCATTTTGAACGATTAAATTTCATACCTAGTTTTGATTATAAATATCAATTTTTAAAAAATGGAACAAAAACTGCCCTTACCGCCATTTACCCACGAAACCGCGTTGCAAAAAGTACAAATGGCCGAAGATGCCTGGAACAGCCGCGATCCGGAAAGGGTATGCCTGGCTTACACCATCGATACAGAGTGGCGCAACCGCACTGATTTTATCAATGGCCGTGAAGAAGTGAAAACATTTTTAACCCGCAAATGGGAAAAAGAACTGGATTATAAACTCAAAAAAGAGCTTTGGACTTTTGCCGGAAACCGCATTGCAGTAAGGTTTGAGTATGAATGGCATAATGCCGACGGCCAATGGCACCGTAGTTATGGAAACGAACTTTGGGAATTTGACGAAAATGGTTTGATGCAGAAAAGGTTTGCAAGCATTAACGACATGCAGATTGAAGAGAAAGACAGATATTTATAATTGGTTCATTAGCCATTATTGATCGGTAAAACAAACTGATTAATTGTACAAATGGGTTAATCGATGCCAAAGGTTAATCGCTTATCGCTCTCCACTAAACTAATTAATTACCACCGTTTGGTCATTGATTATTGGTATTCAAATACTTTTTACAAAACGGAAAATCCTTTTCTCTATATGCTCCAGCGGCTAATTTATCGACATTAGCGGTTTCAATTTTAGCAGGTATGTAACTGTCTAAATCTCTATGATCCATATCGTCGTTCATAAGTACATAAGGAGAAAACGGTATACCAGTATCAAAAGGCCGGTTTTCTTCATCATGGCAGATTAAAACCTGGTTAATTTAAGTAAGGAGCGCGGCCAAAAAATATAAATTAGGGCGAATGGCAACTCTTGATATTTAATATTTTATAAACAAAATTTAACCCTTCAAACTAAATCCATTTAGATGGATTATTCGTTTATTTACATATTAAAAAACACAAAATGAAAATATTAATGGCACTATCATTCCTGCTTGGTTTTGGCTTTTATGCCAACAGTCAGGAAACAAAAACGCAGGTAAAAAACCCATATTATTCGCGTACTGATACAAAAAAGCTGAATGTTAAAAATTCGGAGTGGAAAAAGATTTTATCACCGGCCCTTTATGCAGTTGCACGCGAAGCCAATACCGAAAGGGCTTTTACAGGCAAACTATGGAATGCCAACCAAAAAGGGACTTATTATTGTGCTGTTTGTGGCAACGCATTGTTTAAGTCAGACGCAAAATTTGCAAGCGAATGTGGCTGGCCGAGTTTTTTTGAAACCTTCCGTAAGGGAAGCACCATTTACAAAACAGATAACAGTTTGGGAATGGAACGTATAGAGGTAGAATGTGGCCGTTGTAATTCGCACCTGGGCCATATTTTCGACGACGGGCCCGCACCTACGCACAAACGTTATTGCATGAATTCGATATCTCTGGATTTTGAACCGGATGGTTTTGGAAAGTAAAAAGTCAGCTCCGGCCGGAATGGAGAGATCTTTTAACAAATTCTAAAAATATTATTTGCATTGTTTCTGGGAAAGCAGAAACAGTGCTTTTCGGTCTCAGCAGTCCTGCCCTTCGTTCCAAATCCTCGCCCTCGTGCCTCGGGCTGTGGGTTTTACACTTCGGTCAGGTTTAGATAGTAGAGCCTGTTGTGATATTTAAGTTTTTTAGTATAAGCTTAAGAACAGACCTTTGTTAATAAACCCGACAGAGCGGATAGCCCACAGTAAAGTGCAACGAAACGAGGACTATTAGCGATGGCGGGGCTACAGCACCTATGAAAACAGACCGTGAATTTTCAAAAAAAAAACCGTCATCCCGACTGAAACGGAAAAATCTATCTTTTAGCATAAGCTTAAGAACAGACCTTTGTTAATAAACCCGACAGAGCGGATAGCCCACAGTGAAGTGCAACGGAACGAGGACTATTAGCGATGGCGGGACTACAGCACCTATGAAAAACAGCCCCTGCATTTTCAAAAAAAAACCGTCATCCCGACTGAAACGGAAAAATCTATCTTTTTAGCTTAAGCTTGAGAACAGACCTTTGTTAATAAACCTGACAGAGCGGATAGCCCACAGTGAAGTGCAACGAAACGAGGACTATTAGCGATGGCGGGACTACAGCACCTATGAAAAACAGCCCCTGCATTTTCAAAAAAAAACCGTCATCCCGACTGAAACGGAAAAATCTATCTAGATAGATTTCTCGGCTGCGCTCGAAATGACGGTAAATTTGAAAAGCTGATATAAACGAAGTTTGTTTATTTGCTTAATTCTGCGAAATATTTATGGAATAATGGCAAAGTCTCAATTCCTTTATAATAATTATAAATATCATATTTCTCGTTCGGCGAATGTAGAGCATCGCTATCTAAACCGAAACCAAAAAGCACAGTTTTAATACCCAACACATCCTCAAACAAGGCTACAATAGGGATACTGCCACCACCACGTGTAGGGATTGCGGTTTTACCGAAACTATCTTCAATTGCTTTTTCTGCAGCCTGGTAAGCAATGCTATCGGTTGGCGTTACTACCGGCTCGCCACCATGGTGAGGGGTAACTTTAACCTTTACATTTTTAGGGGCAATGCTTTCGAAATGTTTGGTGAAAATTTCTGCAATTTCTTCCGAACTCTGGTGAGGTACCAGACGCATAGAAATTTTAGCATTTGCTTTACTTGGCAATACCGTTTTTGCACCTTCGCCAATATAACCACTCCAGATACCATTAACCTCTAAGGTTGGACGTGTACCCGTACGTTCTAAAGTAGAATAACCTTTTTCACCCCAAACTTCTTCAATATTTAGGTCTTTTTTATATTCTTCTTCGTCATAAGGCGCAGAATTTAATGCTTTTTTCTCCTCATCAGTTAATTCTACCACTTTATCATAAAAAGCAGGAATGGTGATGTGGTTATTTTCATCGTGCAATGAAGCAATCATTTTGCATAAAATGGTAGCAGGATTTGCCACGGCACCACCATAAACGCCAGAGTGAAGATCGCGGTTAGGACCTACCACTTCTACTTCCATATAGGCCAGGCCACGTAAACCGGTTTCGATTGACGGGTGTTCCATACTGATCATCGAGGTATCAGAAATCAATACTACATCTGCTTTTAAACGTTCTGCATTATCTTTTACAAAAATACCGAGGTTAGCTGAGCCCACCTCCTCTTCACCTTCGATCATAAATTTAACGTTACAGGCCAGGGTGTTGGTCTCCATCATTAATTCGAAAGCCTTAACGTGCATGTAAAACTGTCCTTTATCATCGCAGGCACCACGGGCATAAATTTTGCCATCACGTACGGTAGGCTCGAAAGGCGGGGTATGCCAAAGTTCTAAAGGATCAGCAGGCTGAACATCATAATGGCCATATATTAACACTGTAGGTAGCGAAGCATCTATAATTTTTTCGCCGTAAACAATCGGATAACCGGCTGTTTGGCAAATTTCAACGTTATCAGCACCTGCATCTTTCAACTTCTGCGCAACATAATCAGCTGTTTTTAATACATCGCCCTTAAATTTCGGATCAGCACTAACTGATGGGAAACGTAATAACTCGAACAACTCATCTAAAAAACGCTGTTTGTGCGTTTCTACATAATTTTTAATCTCTTGCATAACAAAATGAATTTGGACAAATATAGGTTTTACCAGATAAACGGCACAGTAAGGAACCTTTAATTATGCCTGCATTAATGTAAAATCTTATTTAATGCTCCATGGTTTACAGGCTTAGTCAGGAAATTTAAGCTTTTGATAACTTACAATATTTCAGAATTTTAAAATACGTCTGTTAACATATACAAAAAATGGTTTACTGTTTGTAAAAAAGAAAATTGTTGCCATTAATTGTATTTACTTTTTTTGTAAATTGCGCCATTAACAGATATCCTTAAATCCTGTACGAAAGAATTTTAACAATGAAGTTTAGCGCAAAAGTATTTTTATCTCTGCTGCTGCTTCTATGTGTCTGCAACGCTTCTTTTGCCCAAACTCAAAATCCTACACGTGTAAGCTGCCCTGATGCTGCACAATATTATGCCAAAGACAGTATTAACATTGTAACTTTTGGGGCCAGTACGGTAGAAGGTGTTAAAGGATTGAGCTTCCAACCTTTACTTCAGAACAACTTTTTAAACTGTTATACCAATAAAATAATAGATATCACCAATCATGGTATTGGAGGGCAGACCACTTTTCAGGGCTTATTGAGGATTGATAAAGCGATAGCAAACAGAACCGGTTTTATTGTAATTGATATGGGCATTAACGATGCCCAGGCCATTGCATCAGGCAAGGGAAGTGTAGCTGAAACAGTTGCCAATATGAGGGTATTTATAAACGCCAGTTTAAAACTAAAATTAGTACCTATTCTATGTACGCTGCAGTTTGTTGATGACAGAAATAATAAAACCCTGATTCCCGTAAACACAAATATTAGAGCTATTAATACTGAATACAGGAAATTAGCTGCCGAATATAAAATTTATCTAGCTGATGTTAATGCAGCCATGAGACGCGACTTCACTTTATATCAAGATTCGTACCACCCGAATGCCAGAGGGTATAGATTAGTGAGCTATGTAATTTTTGATGCCATTAACAAAGCTATTTTTGATAAATTCCTGAAGTTTACCGTTACACAAAATTATCCTAATCCCGCTGCCATGCAAACGTTTATCGATGTGGTTTTGCCGGAAACGGATAAAATCAACATCCAGATCTACGATTTAATGGGCAGGCTGGTTAAAACTGTGGTAAATGAATACCTGAATACAGGAAAACATACCCTCGAGATCAACACCTCTGCTTTTGTGCCCGGCATTTATTTCTTTAAAGTTTCTTCCGACTCCGGCCAGTATAACAGCACTAAAAAGTTTATTGTATCAAGGTAACAAAAGCATTAAATATTAGTCAGATATTTGATTGATACGTTTAATACCTTTGATTATGTCATCCGATACATTCTTCACCAACCAAACCGTTGATCTTGATCAGCTTCCCAGATATGAGGAAATTTCGCTGAAACAGCCACATCCCAGTTACTGGAAAATCATTTGCATCAACATGGTGATCTTTTTCGTGGTACTCGGCATCGGTACCGGCTTAATTTTATTTTTTGTTGACGAAATAAGGCTAAATGCAGTCTGGATTGTTCCGCTATACTTCATCCTGGCGGTTATATTATTTTTGATTTACAGGTTAAGTTTCAAAAAGCGCGGGTATGCGGTACGTACACATGATGTAATTTATAAAAGCGGGATTATTGCCGAATCAACCACAATTGTACCTTTAAACAGGATACAACATATTGAACTGAATGAAGGCATTTTTTCGAGGATATTTAAATTAGGTTCCTTACAGGTATTTACCGCAGGTGGCCAAAGCGGACATATCCACATATCAGGTATTGCTATTAATGAAGCAAAAAGCATCAGGGATTTATTGCTGAAAAAACTGGATCTGCTCGAAAATCCGGCCACTGAAACTGAAGCATAATGGAGAACGATTTTAGTAAACCTCAGCGCGAATCGGCATTTGGCATTATCGTAATGGGTGCCCACACCATGTTAAAAATTGGCAAAGCCACATTTTTTCTATTCCTGATAGCCTTTGTAAAGATGTCGGGCACATCTTTTACCTACCTCATACTGGGCATTTCAGCTATCATGATATTCAGTTTTATATTTGCCTATTTATGGTACCTGAAATTTACATTTTTCCTGGATAAAGAAAAGCAGGAGTTTGTGGTAAATAAAGGGATATTTAACCGCGACCAGGTAATTATCCAACTCGATAAAATCCAGCAGGTGAACATCAACCAGAATATCCTGCAAAAAATTATCGGTGTTTATGGTTTAAAGATCGATACCGCAGGTGCGCACGGCGAAGAGGTAAGCATAAAGGCAATTGACGAAACCTCTGCCTATAATCTTAAAGAACACCTATTACACAGAAAAACCGAGGTTGAAGCAGAATCGGAGAATGAACAAGAAAATTATGCAATTGAAGAAGTTTCATTTTTAAGAATAAGCAACTGGACTTTATTTAAAGTTGGGTTAACCTCTAATTATGGACAGAGTTTAGCGTTACTGGTTGCATTTTTTTATACGGTAGTTTATGAAGGCAGGCAATTGCTTGATGCTTTTAAAATTAACAAAGATGAAATTCAGAGTACGGTAACCGGTATGCTTACCATTGTTACCGTTTTTATATTAATTGCATGCCTTTTAGTTGTTTTACTGTTAATTAACCTGGTTAGAACCTTTTATAAGTATTTCGAGCTCGAAATTAGTGAGCATAAAAATGCATTATTGCTCTCTTCGGGTTTAATTGCCAAAAAAAATACATTGATTAGTCCAAATAAAGTACAGATTACCAGATACAGTCAGAATTATTTCCAAAAGAAAATGAATATGCTGAATATGAGTTTACGGCAGGCTCATTTTGGACAAAGTAAAAAAGGACAGGAAATGCAGGGAAACATCCTCGAAATTCCTGGCTGTAATCCTGATGAGCGCGATGAACTGCTAAAAATGATACTGGGTAAAGAAATCTTAAAAGGCAAAACTTTTATCCCCGACTGGCGCTTTTTAAACCTGCCTGTATTTTTTAAACTGGTTTTGCCCGCAGCCGTTTTTTTGATTTCTGCTTTTAATATCCCGGAGTTGAAGCCTTTTATCGGTATTGTTATCCCCTATTTTTTAATCGGGCTATTTATGATATACATCAGTTACAGGAGGCACCGCATTTCGGTAAATCAGGATTTTATCATTAAAAAAAGTGGAATATGGGATGTTTCGCATGAGATTGTGCAGCCTAATAAAATCCAGGCCATTACCACTTTTCAATATCCGTGGCATAAGGGGGTTGATGTAGGCCATCTTTCTCTGCATACTGCTGCCGGACAGATTCATTTTAAGTATGGAAATTATACAGAAATTAAAAAACTGGTCAATTATTGGCTGTACCAGGTAGAAAGCGGGAACAAAGATTGGATGTAATGACGTTAGAAGATTTTTGAGGTGGAAGGCAGAAGGAGAAAGCCTTTATGCCATAATGGTTCGCGTCTCCACGAACCATTTATACAATACTGAACTATATTAATTCTTTTTAACAGGTAAACCTAAAGCATCATAATCCCTTTGATGTTTCCTGCCTGCTTGTAAACAGCAATTACCTCATCAGCATTTTGCACTTGCTTTTTTACCGTAATCGAAACATATTTTCCTGTTTTTGAAGATTGCTCAATAAACTCATCCTGAGGTAAAATAGCACGTAAGTCTTGTATTTTATCTAAGCCACCAGTAACGATAAATTTAAAATTGTAAACACCCGGAAATTTTTCAACACTTTCCAGTTTCTCTTTTAAATTTACATAAATATCTGTGTTAGCCCCCTCTGGGATATCGGTAAGCTCAATTTCCGTTTTTATTTTTTTCTCTTCCATGATTAAACAATATCAAATTCTATACCTAAACCATTAAAGTGTAATTCTGACAGCATACTGCATTTATTTAACCTAAAATCCGGCCATTTTGATATTTTGAGGCATGGGTTTGTAAACCCTTAATAGCAGCACAAAAACAACCTGCCTAAACCTTGGCGAAGCGGATACCGGCCCAGAGCATAAGGCCTGCAGGCGCCCGCTTGAACGAACGGGCAGGTATAAGCAAAGCAAAGGACTAACGATGCCAATAAAACACAGGTTTGCCTTTCCGCAAAATCAATCAAATAAAATTTACTTTATCGCCATGTTTCTTGTCGCCACGAACCATTATTATAAACAACAACATATATAATTACCAACACCTTTGGCAAAAAGCCCCAATAATTGTTATTTTTGAACCTCAAAAAAACAGGAGCCGATTTGGATTATTTAGAAGGATTAAACCCACAACAAAGAGCAGCAGTAGAGAACACAAAAGGACCGGTAATGATTGTTGCGGGTGCAGGTTCGGGCAAAACCAGGGTAATTACATTTCGTGTGGCCCACCTGATCCAAACCGGTACCGATCCATTTAACATTCTGGTTTTAACCTTTACCAACAAAGCGAGTAAGGATATGCGCGAGCGTATTAGTAAAGTGGTTGGCGCTGAGGCTAAAAACATCTGGATGGGTACTTTTCACTCTGTTTTTGCGAAAATTTTACGTGTTGAGGCCGAAAAAATAGGTTATCCGAACAATTTTACCATTTACGATACGGATGACAGCAAAAGCGTGTTACGTGCCATTTTAAAAGAAATGCAGCTTGACGATAAGCTTTATGCGGTTAATTTCGTTTTCGGCAGGATTTCATCAGCAAAAAACAACTTAATTTCCTGGGGAGAATACCAATCTAACGATCAGATTCAGGCAGAAGATATCCAAAATAAACGTCCGCTTATTGGCCAGATTTATGAACAATACGCCAAACGTTGTTTTAGGGCCGGTGCAATGGATTTCGACGATTTATTGTTCAAAACCAATATATTACTGAAAGAACACCCTGATGTTTTAAATAAATACCAGCAGAAATTCAGGTACCTGATGGTGGATGAGTATCAGGATACCAACTTTTCGCAATATACCATTGTGAAAAAACTGGCTGCCGCTTATCAGAACATCTGTGTAGTGGGCGATGATGCACAAAGTATTTATGCATTCCGTGGGGCAAATATCCAGAATATCCTGAATTTCGAGCGCGATTATCCTGATTTAAAGGTTTATAAATTAGAACAGAATTACCGTTCTACCCAGAATATTGTTGATGCAGCCAGCAGTATTATTGCCAACAATAAAAACCAGCTGGAGAAAAATGTATTTTCTGAAAATGATCCGGGCGACAGGATCAAAGTTTCGCGTGCTTTTACCGATAACGAGGAAGGTAAACTGGTTGCCGAATCCATTATCCAGGAGCGCAGCTTAAAAGGTTATACCTATCACGATTTTGCCATCCTTTACCGTACCAATGCCCAAAGCAGGGCAATGGAGGAAGGCTTGCGCAAACTGAATATCCCATATAAAATTTATGGTGGTACATCATTCTATCAGCGTAAAGAGATTAAAGATTTAATTGCTTACTTCCGTTTAACCTTTAATCCGAAAGATGAGGAGGCTATTAAACGCGTAATCAATTACCCAAAACGCGGTATCGGCGATACTTCTATAGATAAAATTATTGTTGCGGCAGATCAGCATAACCTTACCATGTGGGATGTGATTTCGAACGCACACCAGTATGTTGACGGACGTTTGGCCAATCAGCTGAATGATTTTGCCATGATGGTGCAAAGTTTTCAGGCGGAAGCGAAAAAACTTGATGCTTACGACTCTGCTTTGTTTATTGCACAGCACACCGGTATTTTAAAAGAACTTTACACGGATGATAGCGTTGAAGGTCGTGCCCGCTACGAAAATATCCAGGAATTATTAAACGGTATTAAGGAATTTGCCGAGCGTGAGGATATAGAGGAAAAAGGTCTTGATATTTTTATGCAGGATGTTGCCCTGTTAACCAATGATGATAAAGACGGCGATAAAAATAAAGATACCGTTTCGTTAATGACGATTCACTCTGCCAAAGGTTTGGAGTTTAAAAATGTATTTATTGTTGGTTTGGAAGAAAATCTTTTTCCATCTCAAATGTCGGTTAACTCACGCTCCGATCTGGAAGAAGAACGCCGTTTGTTTTATGTGGCCATTACACGTGCTGAGATTAAGTTAACCATCACCTATGCCACTTCGCGCTACCGTTGGGGAACACTAACTAATTGTGAACCAAGCCGTTTCATTAACGAAATTAATCCTAAGTTTTTAGAACTGGATGTTAAACCTGCCAAATCGAATTCGTTTGATGGTAATTTTGATGATGAGCGCAAAACCTGGACTTCACAACCACGCGATTTCTTCAGTAAACCAAAACCTGCTGCAGGCGCTACAGCCTCTGCCCCACCGGCGCGACCTAATACCACAACTTTATTGGCAAAGGCACATATACCAACGCCTGGTTTTACCCCATCGCAACCGCATGAATTCCAAGGCGGTATGGAAGTAGAACACGAAAAATTCGGCTTCGGAAAAATCATCAGTTTAGAAGGAACATTACCAGATGTGAAAGCAACAGTATTTTTCCAGGGATTGGGCAACAAACAGTTATTGCTAAAATTTGCGAAACTGATGATTGTAAAATAATTCTCTTTACCACAAAGCACCAAATCACGAAAAACATTGCTTTATACTTTGTGTTTTTGTGCCTTTGTGGTTAATTATCGAAAAAACTAATGATGAAAGGATTTTATACTTTCAATTTTAGATCCTTTACCCATTTTTACCCGCAGCCATTGCAGTTAAATCACTTGAAAAAACACAAAATTATCCTTAATATTGAGGTCGGTTTTTCCGAAAACAAACCATGCAACTTACCAGGTTAGAAATTAAAGGTTTTAAGAGCTTTGGCGATAAAGTGACCATCAATTTTAATGAGGGGGTTACGGCTATTGTTGGGCCCAATGGTTGTGGAAAATCCAATGTAATTGATGCCATGCGCTGGGTTCTGGGCGAACAGAGCACCAAAGCCTTACGCTCTGAAAAGATGGAAAACATCATTTTTAACGGAACCAAAAACCGTAAACAGGCACAATTGGCTGAGGTTTCGCTAAGCTTTGACAATACCAAAAACATTCTCCCAACGGCCTATTCGCAGGTTACCGTAACACGTAAACTTTACAGAAACGGAGATAGCGAATACCGCTTAAACGACGTTCAGTGCAGGCTAAAAGATATTACCGATTTATTTTTAGATACTGGTATCGGCTCAGATAGCTACTCCATCATCGAGTTAAAAATGGTTGATGAAATTATCACCAATAAAGAGCATAGCCGACGTGGATTGTTTGAAGAAGCATCCGGGATTTCGAAATACAAACTTCGCAAAAGACAGACTTTCAGCAAATTAAAAGATACCGAAGCTGATTTGGAACGTGTGGAAGATTTACTTTTCGAGATCGAAAAGAACTTAAAAACCTTAGAAAGTCAGGCACGTAAAGCAGAACGTTATTACAAATTGAAAGAGCAGTACCGCGAGTTGAGTGTTCAGCTGGCTACACACCGTATTGCCTTTTTCCGCACCGATTTAACAGCTTTAGAAACTCAGGAGCAAAACCAGCAGATAAACCGTACCGAACTGAGCGCTAAAATAGATACCGGAGAGGTTGAACTGCAAAAACTTAAACTTGGCAGTATTAGCCAGGAGAAAAACCTTTCTGTACAGCAAAAAGCAACTAACGAGCTGGTTTCAAAAATCAGGGCCTACGAAAGTGAAAAGAAAGTAAAAAATGAACAGATGCGTTTCCTTCAGGAAAAAGAAACGCGTTTATCTGGTGAACTTGAAAAAGACAAAAACCAGGTCAATCACATAAAATATAACATCAAGCGTTTAAATGAGGAGGTTGTAACAGAAACAGAGGTATTTAACCGTTTGGAATCTGATTTAAAAACCTTAAAATCTACGCTCGATACCTTACGCGAACAGCAGCAGACCGAAAAAAACAGGATTGATAACCTGATTAAATCGGTTAACGAGCTGCAGAACACGGTTTATCAATCGCAAAAGGAAATTGATATCCTCAATATCCAGAAAGATGCGCTGGTACAGGAAACCAACCGCAATGTTGACGATACCGAAACCAAAACATTAGAATTAAAGGCTTTTGATCATGCTTTAGCCGAACTCGATATCCAGGTACGCGAAAAACAGGCAAACATTAAAAACCTGACTGAAGCCGAAGAAGTTTTAAAGGAAAAACTGGCTGCTTCTGAAGTAAATCTAAGTTCGAACAAAGAAAAATTAACGGCCGAAAACCGGAAAAAAGATGCCAAACAGAACGAATACAACCTTACTAAATCATTGGTTGATAGTTTGGAAGGCTTTCCGGAATCCATTCGTTTTTTAAAGAAAAATAGCGCTTTTGCAAAAAGTGCCCTGCTCCTTTCCGATATTTTATTCTGTAATGAAGATTACCGCATTGCTATAGAAAATTACCTCGAACCGGTAATGAACCACTATGTTGTCGAAAAATATGCAGATGCCGTTCAGGCCATTAACCTGTTAACCGATGCCAGTCGTGGAAGGGCGAATTTCTTTATTTTAGAGAATGTTCCCGATAAAAACCCTGTTATTGGTACCCACGAAGGTTTAGTTTCTGCTTTGTCTGTAATTGAAGTAGACAAAAAATATCAGCATCTTTGCAACCTGCTCTTACAAAACGTATATATCGCTGTAACCGAACAGGAAAACCTTTTTAAAGAAACCCCAACCGATAGTTTAACCATATTGGCCAAAAACGGAAAATATGCACAAACAAAATTCACGCTGGCCGGTGGCTCGGTAGGTTTATTCGAGGGTAAAAGGATTGGTCGGGCCAAAAATTTAGAAAATCTGGCTAAAGAAATTAAAGCTTCAGAATCGCTGATCAATCAGTATAATGCTGCCATAAAAGCCGAAACTGATAATATTTTCAATCTCAAAGAAGCTTCAAAAATCAGCCAGATCAATAGCCTGCAACAGGAAATGAACCGTTTAAACAACGAACACATTTCTGTACAAACACGCCGCGATCAATACCAGGAATTTATTACCACCAGCGAAAACCGTAAAACAGACATCGCCCAAAAGATTGTATCGATAGAAAAAGCGTTATCAGAAAAACTGCCGGCGTTGGTTCAATTACAAAAAGACCAGCAGGAGGCGCATGTTAATTTACAGGAGCAACAACTTAATTATCAGGAAATTGCCGATCAGGTAAACGAAAGCGCGGGGAGATACAATCAGGATAATATCCGGTTCCACCAGCAACAAAACAAGCTATCCGGCCTGGAAAAAGATCTCGACTACCGTTCTGTACAGGAAGAAGCGCTAAACAAACGCATTGCCCAAAACGATAAGGAATTACAGGAAGCCTTAACCCAGATTACCGCAACTTTACAGCATACCGATCTGAATGATGATACCCTTTTGGAGATGTATCAACAAAGAGAAAAGATGGAAAAAGGTCTAGCAGAAGCCGAACAGGCCTATTTTTCGAGCAAAGGAAGTATAAACGAGGTAGAGAACGACTTGACGAATATTCGTAAAAACCGCGAAGAAACCGATTTTCTCCTAACCGAAATCAAGGATAAAAAGAATGCATTAAAAATCGACTTAAATGCATTAAAAGAGCGTTTAGCTGTCGAATTTAATATTGATATTAATGATCTTTTAGAAACTGATCATGAAATAGAAGCACTGGAAAGCGAATTCGAGCTGCGCCAGAAAGTGGAGAAAATGAAACGCCAGCTCGACGAATTTGGCGCCATCAACTCAATGGCTATGGAGGCTTTTAAAGAAATGGAAGAACGTTATGTGTTTATCCAGAACCAGAAAAAAGACCTTAACGCCGCCAAAACCGATCTGATCCAAACAATAAAAGAAATAGACGATACTGCAAAAGATAAATTTATGCAGGCCTTTACCCAGGCCCGCGAACATTTTATTGTGGTTTTCCGTTCCCTATTTAACGAAGAAGACAGCTGCGACCTGATTTTATCAGACACCGTTAATCCTTTAGAAGCTGATATCGATATTGTAGCCCGTCCGAAAGGTAAAAGACCTTTGTCCATCAACCAGTTATCAGGTGGCGAAAAAACGCTAACTGCAACTGCCCTATTGTTTTCGTTATACCTGTTAAAACCTGCCCCTTTCTGTATTTTCGACGAGGTTGATGCCCCGCTGGATGATACTAACATCGATAAATTCAATAATATTATCCGTAAATTCTCCGATCAGTCGCAGTTTATCATTGTATCGCATAATAAACGTACCATTGCCAGCACCGATATCATTTACGGCGTAACCATGGTAGAACAGGGCGTTTCGAGGGTTGTAGCGGTAGATTTAAGGGAAGTAGCGGCGTAATTTATTCCAGTATAGTCCTCGTTTGTAACCAGGATTATTGAGAAGTGCATTTTTAATGCACGTAGATAAAAATGCGTAGCGATAAAATCGCTTTTCTCGTACATCCCGATTACAAATCGGGATGATGCATGGTATTGATGCCATACAGACCTCGCAGGTTTTTAAAACCTGCGAGGTCTAAAGCAATATCCCAATAATTAATATCTTTATAAAAATTTAAACGGATAACCGTTCTCTTAAGTACTGAAATAACAAACCTGACTTATTACAATCATAAAACATGAAAATCTTATATATCCTACCCTTAGCCGCAATGCTAAGCTGCTGTTCATCAGTAAAAAATCAAACTGGCGCCACCAATTCCGGCAAATTAGATACCCAGTTATTAAAAGATGTTGAAGTATTATCATCAGATGCTTACCAGGGTCGTAAGACGGGTACAAAAGGAGCAGAAATGGCGAGGGCCTATATTATTGAAAGATTTCAGAAACTAGGTCTGAAATCCTATCCGCAACATGTAAACTATGCCCAGGAATTTACTTTTAACGGAAGAGGCGGCACAAAAGTAAACGGAACCAATATTATCGGCTACATTCCGGGCAAAGGAACCAATGTAATTGTAGTTTCGGCCCATTACGATCATTTAGGCGTAATTAAAGACGAAGTTTTTAACGGTGCCGACGATAATGCTTCAGGAACAGCAGGTTTATTAAAAATTGCCGCCTATTTTGCCAAGAACAAACCCAACAACACCATCATTTTTGCATCTTTTGATGCTGAGGAAATGGGTTTACAGGGCGCAAAAGCATTTGTTGGCAACCCACCGGTAAACATCAATACCATTGCAATTGACCTGAATATGGACATGATCAGTCATAGTGATAAAGGTGAACTATATATCTGCGGGACTTTCAAATATCCCGATTTAAAGAAATATGTTGATACGACAAAAACCAACATCAAACTACTTTTCGGACATGATGATCCTAAACTAGGCCACGATGACTGGACTAACCAAAGCGATCAGGGTGCTTTTAATGCTAAAAATATCCCGTTCTTATATTTCGGTGTCGAAGATCACAAAGATTACCATAAAGCCACCGACGAGTATTCGACTATTACCAAACCATTTTTCAGTAATGCTGCAAGTGCGGTGCTGGATGTTGTAAAAAATATCGATAAACAAACCGGTTTACAGCAATTGCTGAAAGATAAAATGATCATGATGGATAATCCAAGAAAATCAGAAAGATTCTAAAAATTTTATAAAATAAATTGAAACCTGCCCCTAACGGCAGTTTTTTTTATGCTTTATATTTATACATTAAATTTTATTTAACTGATAATCAAATATTTAATTGATTCACTATAAAAATAGTTTGCAAACTATTTTTATAGTAGTAACTTCATATAATCAAACTACAAAAATAGTTACCATGATAAAAGAACTTACAAAAGCAGAAGAACAGGTAATGTTAATCCTTTGGGAAATGGGCGAAGCCTTGGTAAAAGACGTGATCGAAAAAATGAACGAACCTAAACCTGCTTACAATACGGTTTCAACCGTTATCAGGGTTTTGGAAGGAAAAGGTTTTGTTGATCATAAAGCCGTAGGCAATACACACATCTATTTCCCTATCGTAAAAGAAACTGATTATAAACGTTTTGCATTCGACAAAGTGATGAACAATTACTTCGAAAACTCATACGAAAGTCTGGTATCCTTTCTGGTAAAGGAAAAAAGTATGAGTAATAAAGAGCTTAACGAAATTATCCAATTGGCAGAGAAACTTAAAAAAGACAAGTGATGAGCTGGCTATATTATTTACTCGAAGCAAATCTATATCTTATCCTCTTTTATGGATTTTATAGACTATTCCTCCACAGAGAAACTTTTTATGTATTAAACAGGTATTACCTGATTTCCAGTTCGATACTGGCTTTTATTCTTCCATTTTTTCAGCTGGGATTTTTAAAGAAAGAAATGATAGTCCATTATACCGGATACATTCAGATTGAAGAACAGGTATCCTTTTTCAATACCGAAAATATCCTTTTATTACTCTATATGTCCATTTCCATCGTCTTAACCCTAAAAGTTTTGTGGGGATTAAGGCATATCCTAAAACTAACGCGGAATGCCTGCAAAAATAAAGAAAATGGCATCACTTTTATTGAGATCAAAGATTCAAAAGCCGCATTTTCATTCTTCAATCTACTGTTTATTGATCCAGAAATGAGTCAGAAAGCTACAGTATTGAAGCACGAAATGGTCCACATTAGGCAGAAGCACAGTTTTGATGTGCTATTATTCGAACTGATACAAATCTCCAGTTGGTTTAATCCCGTTATATATTTCATTAAGAACGATATCAGGCTCATACACGAATATCTTGCAGATGAAGCCACCACCAGGACAGACATTGCCAAATATGATTACGCGCTGTTTCTAATTCAAAATTCCTATGGAAATCAAGCAGTTACACTTAGTAATCATTTTTTCAATTCATCACTACTAAAAAATAGAATAAGTATGTTAAACCAAAAAAAATCAGCAAAATGGGCTAGGCTCAAATTGTTATTTATCATTCCATTAACCGGATCCATGCTGTGCCTATCTACAAGGGCATTTACCAAGAATTATAGCACCATTGAGTTAGGACAGAAAAAAGAAAGCTTAACTGTAGTTTTACAGGACACTACCAGGAATAAATCAGACAAAAAGAGATTGCCACCTCCACCACCTAAGGAACCAAGTACTGGCAAGACCAAAAAAATCACAGAAGTAATTATAAATGAACCTGTTATCAAAAAATACGATAAAAGATTACCACCGCCACCTCCTTGGGAGCCGAGCACAAGCAAGGCTAAAAAAATTACCGAAATAAGGATAAATGAACCTGTTATCAAAAAAGACGATAAAAGATTACCGCCACCACCTCCAGTAGAACCCACACCTATAAAATCTAAAAAAATCAGTGAGACGAAAGTGGATCAGGTTCGTTTCGCTCCTCCGATTGTTAAAAAAGATAAAAAGAATATGCCAGTACCACCGCCGCCTCCGCCGGTTGAACCAAAAACTAAAAAAAGTGGTGACAAATAGTGAAAAGTAATAGCGTCTACAATCTGTAGGATATAGGAAAACAGATGAGGTAATTTTTGTACTTCATCTAAAATTGCCCCATTTTTAAACTGGTTTAAAAAACCATTTGGGTCGGCTGTAGCAAATTCGGCTATATCTGGATTTTCAAGTGATACATAAGGCTTGCAGGGGATAGTTGTCCTACAAATGATTGTCTTGCCACTTTGCCGCGGCCCCAGAACAGCAACTACCCTAAATTTAGAAGCTAATTGTTTTAATTTATTTTTATCAACCCGCTGAATCAGAGATAAATGTTAAAATAAAATGGACTAATCAGGAATTAAATTCCCGATTAGTCTAAAATAAAAATATAATTACCTGACATACAAACAATTAAAAATTACTAGAAAATAAAAATTCATTAAAAAATAATTATTCAAATTACTGCGGCACGTACACCACATACTTAGTTTCGAAGAAATCTTCCTCAAAATAAGCCGAAAGCGGATATAATTCTGCTTTCAGTTTCGATTCTTTAATCTCATCAGCCAAATCTCCGCCTTTTAAATACAAAATCCCATTTGGAATGGCATTTAACGATTCTTTTTTAAATTTCCCTTGTATCCACGGATAAAATTCGCCCAAACGGGTAACTGCCCTCGACACAATAAAATTAAACTTATCTTTAATCTGTTCGGCCCTTAAATGATCGGCTTTTAAATTCTCCAACCCTAGTGCCGAAGCCACTTCTTTTACCACTTTAATCTTTTTACCAATAGAATCTACCAGGTAAAACTGCGTTTCAGGGAATAAAATCGCCAACGGAATACCCGGAAAACCGCCACCTGTACCCACATCCAATACGGATTCGCCGGCTTTAAAAGTGCAAACCTTAGCTATACCCAACGAATGTAATACATGGCGTTCGTACAGTTCTTCAATATCTTTTCTCGAAATTACATTGATCTGTGCATTCCAAAAGCTATATAATTCGAACAATTGCGAAAACTGGGCGAGTTGTTTTTCGCTTAGATCAGGAAAATATTTTAAAACGATATCGGGTTTTACGTCAAGCATGTTGTATTTACTAAAGATTAATGAATTATTTCCAGTTTACCTTTTTCTTGCCAAATAAGGCAAAAAATCCGTTAAGGGTTAAAAACAGGAACAAAAGTATATCTAAAATCGGGAACCACCAACGCAAATCGCTATAGTTTAAGCGTTTCAATAATTTTGGATAGATAAAACACCTGATGATGATGCTTAAACCAAGTATTCCGGAAGCCACATATTGGGCTTCGCGACTAAAAAACATACAGGCTGCAAAGAACACATAAAAAAGGAACTGAACCAGAATCTGAAGGCTCAAAATAAACTTATGCTTAGATTTATATAATTTCCCGGCACCAAAATGGCGTTTTTTCTGTCTCAAATAGCCCCGCCAGGTCCTATTCGGCTCACTCCATACATGGCTGTCTGCATTAATGCGTATTTCAGTATTATATTTATTGGCATGTGCATTTACAAAAAGATCATCGTCACCTGACGGGATATGCATGTGGGCTGCAAAACCTTTATTTTTAAAAAAAAGCGACTTTTTGTAAGCCATATTCCGGCCAACCCCCATGTATGGCATACCTTTGAGGGCGAAAGAGAGGTAGTTTACTGCAGTAAAAAAAGTTTCGAAACGGATCAGCGCGTTTAATAGACTCTTCCTCTTTATATAAGGCGAGTAACCCAATACAATTTCTGTTTTCTCATCTGCCGGCTGCTGCATATCCATCAGCCAGTTTTCAGAATTAGGTGTGCAATCGGCATCCGTAAACACCAGCCAGTCGTATTTTGCAGCCTTTATGCCCATGGTCACTGCGAATTTTTTGCCGGCAATAAACTTATCGTTATCTAAAATTTTAACAACCTTAATATTGTTGTATTTCTTTTCAAACTGCTCCAAAAACTCCTCTGTACCATCCCACGAGCGATCGTTTACCACCACAACTTCATATTGCGGATAATTTTGGTTTAATAAGGCAGGCAGGTATTTCTCCAGGTTTACAATTTCATTCCGGGCGCAAACGATTACACTAATTGGTTTTCTGGCCGATAACGGTACCTCTTCGATACTTACATTGGCGAGTTTTAAGTGTACAAAAAGTGCATAATAAACCTGAACCAAAAGGCAAAAAGCCAATATCGAGAGCAGAATAATTTCAAGCGGAGTTAATATCACGATGGTAAAATAAATAGGCGCAAATTTCTCATTTTTAATCTGTAAAACACTTTTATGTGGATAAAAATTTAAACAAAAATATGCCCTCATTTTTTGTTATTTTTGGCAGATTTTTGACGAGAAAGAATATATATGAAATTTAGTTTACAGGCTAACGATCCACTATCCAAAGCCAGAGCAGGGACGGTTACAACGGCTCATGGCGAAATACAAACCCCTATTTTTATGCCTGTGGGCACTGCCGGAACGGTAAAAGCCGTACATCAGCGCGAACTTAAAGAAGATATCGATGCAAAAATCATCCTTGGAAATACCTATCACCTTTATTTAAGGCCTGGTTTAGATATCCTTGAAAAAGCAGGTGGACTACATAAATTTATTGGCTGGGACCGTCCGATTTTAACCGACAGCGGTGGTTATCAGGTATATTCTTTGAGCAAAGTGCGTAAAATTAAGGAAGAAGGCGTTACCTTCCATTCGCATATTGATGGTTCAAAACACCTTTTCACTCCTGAATATGCAATGGACATCCAGCGTACAATTGGTGCGGATATTATTATGGCATTTGACGAATGTACTCCATATCCATGCGATTACACTTATGCTGCGCAATCAATCAAAATGACGCACCGCTGGTTAAAGCGTTGCTGCGAACGTTTTGATACAACAGAACCTAAATATGGTTTCGACCAAACACTTTTTCCTATTGTGCAGGGATCGGTATACAAAGATCTGCGCATTAAATCTGCCGAATTTATCGCTTCTATGGGGCGCGAGGGTAATGCCATAGGCGGTTTATCAGTCGGCGAACCTGCTGAAGAAATGTATGCGATGACTGAAATCGTGTGTGATATATTACCTGCTGAAAAACCACGTTATTTAATGGGTGTGGGCACGCCAATCAATATATTAGAGAATATTGCTTTGGGTGTTGATATGTTCGACTGTGTAATGCCTACCAGAAATGCCAGAAACGGCATGCTTTTTACCCGAAACGGGATTATCAACATCAGGAATAAGAAATGGGAGAATGATTTTTCACCATTGGATGCAGAAAGTGATCTACATGCCGATCAGGTAACGACTAAAGCTTATTTAAGGCACCTGGTACACAGTAATGAAATGCTTGGCGCACAAATTGCTACCTTACATAACCTGCACTTTTATCTTTGGCTGGTAAAAGAGGCCAGGGAAAAGATTATTGCAGGGGAATTTTACGACTGGAAGAACAAAATGGTTAAAATATTAGGCAATAAGCTATAAAATGAGTCTGTTAAAAGGGAAAATTAAAATCATCGATCAGTACATTATCGGTAAATACCTGGGTACATTTATATATACCCTGGCTATTTTCGTAATCATTATCGTAGTGTTCGACTTATCTGAAAAGATGGATGATTTTATGAAAAGCGGACTAAGTTTCTGGGGAATCCTCTCCAAATATTATGCTGGTTCCATTCCTTTTTACGTGAATATGCTTTCGCCTTTGATTAACTTTATTGCCGTAATTTTCTTTACGGCGAAAATGGCCGATCAAACAGAAATTGTTCCCATTTTAAGCGGCGGTGTAAGTTTTAACCGCTTTTTATTTCCTTATCTGGTGTCGGCTACGATTATTTTTTCAGCCAATCTGGTATCAAATTTATACATTTTACCTTATACCAATACGCTAAAAAACCGTTTCGAAAACACATACGTTAAACGTAACGATCCCTCAACAAAATCGAACATCCACATGAAACTGGATGACAAAACCTATATCTATATTGATAATTTCGATAACAAAACGAACTCGGGATACCGCTTTTCTCTAGACAATTTCAATGGAGATATTTTAACCAAAAAAATTGTTGCAGAAACCATTAAATGGGATTCGTTAAAAAGGAAATGGCAACTTACCAATTACTCGATCCGTAAGGTTGACGGGCTAAAAGAAACGATGATTTATGGTAACGGAAAATTAAAAGACACCATCCTGGATATGCGTCCGGATGATTTTTCGGCTTACGATAATGTGGTACAGAATTTAACAACCAAAGAGCTTTCGGAGAAGATCAGAAAAGAAAAAATCCGTGGAACAGGGGTAATGAACGATCTTCAGTTTGAGAAATATAAACGCTATTTGCACCCGCTTTCGGCGTTCGTATTAACGCTTATTGGGGTTGCGCTGTCATCGCGTAAAGTTCGCGGTGGCGTTGGTGTATCATTGGGTATCGGTATCTTCATTAGCTTCGCTTATATCGTATTTAATCAGTTTACGCAGATGTTTTCTACCAAAGGTGGATTACCTCCATTTGCAGCCGTTATAATGCCTACAATCTTCTTTGGCCTGCTGGGCTTTTACCTATTAAGGAGAGCTCCTAAATAGCATGGAAGCCACCAAAAAGAACCTGCTCATTCTTCATCTTACTGTATTTGTTTGGGGCTTTACGGGTGTACTCGGTAAAGTAATTTCCATTGATGCAGTGCCTATGGTTTGGTACCGTGTATTGATTGCAGCCAGCACGCTTTTCGCCTGGTTTCTGATCACAAAAAAGAATATTAAGGTTACGAAAAAACAATTTTTACAATTCTTTTTAACCGGAGGAATTGTTGCTATCCACTGGATATTTTTCTTCCACGCCATTAAGGTTTCTACCGTTTCGGTAACTTTAGTTTGCCTCTCTTCGTTCACTTTATTTACAGCCATTTTAGAACCGCTGATCAAAAAACAACCCATCCAAATGGGCGACATCCTGATTGGTTTATTGATTATTTTAGGCATCTATATGATCTTTAAATTCGAAAGTCAGTATACTTTGGGGATCATTTTTGGTTTGCTTGCAGCAGTGGCATCAAGTCTTTTTTCGACAATAAATTCTACACTGGTTCAAAAGAGCGAACCTTCGATAATAGGTTTTTATGAACTTGTTGGTGCGCTTTTCTGGATCACATTATACCGTTTGTACGACGGAAGTTTGCTAAACACACACTTTAATTTAAGTGCAAAAAACTGGCTTTATTTAGCGCTTCTCGGTACGCTTTGTACTTCTGTTGCCTACGTTGCAGGCGTTGCGGTTATGCGTACTTTATCGGCATTCAGGGTAGCCTTGATTACAAACCTCGAACCCGTTTATGGAATCTTACTGGCATTTATTTTCTTCCAGAATAAGGAACAAATGACAGGTGGGTTTTATATTGGGGCAACGATTATTTTGGGCTCAATATTCCTTTATCCAATCTATAAAAAGAGGAAGAATAAGCTGTAGCAAGTACCACAAAACCTGCTGTACTTGCATAAGCTCCCGAGATAGATTTCTCGGCTCCGTTGCCCTGCGCTCGAAATGACGAAAACGTTAAAGGGGGGGCATCCCATCAAATAACTTCCCTTTATCAGGCCATCAAATACTCAAGCAATCGTTACTCCATTACCGTTTACAACTCCCCATAAAAGCAACGTCATCTCAACTGAAACGCGACCTGTACCGATTTTTCATCGGTAGTGAAACGGAGAGATCTACCCCGAGAGATTTTTGTTGATCAGGCCCCAAATTTTTAATTAATTTACACTTGGCTACTGTTAGAAGAAACACCTAAAAACGATTCGTCATCTTGACTTAAAAAAGACGTAATAAAAAGATTTTTCCCGAGGTAGATTTCTCGGCTTCGTTGCCCTGCACTCGAAATGACGAAAACGGTAGAGGAGGTTATCTTATCAAATAACTTCCCTTTACCAGGCCACTAAATGCTCAAGTAATTTGTACTCCATTACCGTTTATAACTCCCCATAAAAGCAACGTCATCTCGACTGAAACGGAGAGATCTATCTCGAGATAGATTAGCTTCGCTGAAACAATCGCATAGCTCTCGGCTACATTACTTTGCAGTCGAAATGAAGAAAAATCTAAGTGAATCTATATACAACAACTCCCTTTCTGGCTTGTTGATTTTTGCATGATAAAACATAAATCGAAATAATAGTAATCTAAATCATAATTACTTCGTTCAAGCGGTTAAAACAGGCTTAAATTTATTCCACAAAACAATAACATCGACCAATAAAAACCGGAATAAAAAAACACAAAATACTTAAACTTAGACCTGTAAAAACAATACTGAAATGTATTAAAAAAACATTAAAAAATAGTGAGTGTTTTAAATCAAAAATGGGGTAATAAATACCTATAAAATAAAACGAAATCAACTCGATAAAACAACTATAAAAAAGATACAATTACATGAAATAAAACAAGAGAAAAAATGAAATAAAAATCGATTATAAGAATTGCTAAAACACCAGTAATTAATCAATATAATTGAGAATAGATAGCCGCATAAAAAGCTCCAATAATACTCCAAAATACGCAGCCAAGTTCCATCTAAAATCTACAAAAAGCTATTCATATTACGAGAAAAATCTACCACGAATTATACCCTGATAACTCGTCAAAAATATAAACCAAATTGACTGTTATCACAATCCATGTTTTTATATCTGCATTTTCATCTTCATAAAAACTGGATCAACCAATCATAAAAGCAATCATATTTAAAGGTTCATTTTTAAGAAAAAAGCAGAAAAATAATCCTAATTGTGTATCCAAATTTATCCCATCAGGATTAAAAACCAACAAATTTCAATCATTTAACCAGTTCAAAGCATTTGCGGCCAAAAGATCAAAAAACCTGCTTTAAACTACAATAGAGCGTGTTTTCATATAGAAAACAGATTTTTTTAAAAAAAGCAATCAAAAAGCCAGTTATCCAAGAATATCGTCGGGAATTGGCATTAACTGGCCAAAAAATTGTCGATTTCGGAGATAAAAACATCAAAAAAGTATACAAAAATGAGTCTCTTACATAAATTTCAGGCAAGAATTTATAGGCTAAAATCACGATTTGGCATAGAAGAAACATAGTTTTTGATAAGTAAAACAGAAGAACCGGTGCCTTTCAATTTTATGAATTGAGCCTTACCAAAGCTAAATTCACAACTTAATAGTGATCAATTTAGGTTAAAATCCTGATTAAAAAACAAAGACATTTTGTCATAAAAATATCATTCCCTTAAGAAATCTCCTTTTTAAATTGCAATCAGAATTCGGAACTTAACAGCATAAATTTTCAAGATCATCAATTATGCAGAGAGAAATTTCCGCTTTAAAACCACCAGTTTCGAAGCAATGATTTTGGTTTATCGCTATTTCATTTGAAGCTGAAATTCATAAATTAAAATCTTCAAAAAATCCACCAGTTCTGTGCTGCACAGCCGTTATCAACCAGACCAAAACATCTTTCTGCAAATCATACAGAATTTCAAAAAGCTAGAAAAATTTTTCAGGAAAATCGATTAATAAGTGTAAATTAATTGAATAATGCTGATCAGAATAAAAACACGCCTTTAACAATAAATCAGCGATAAATTTGAGTGAAATTTTCTTTATAAAACAATTTTATATTAGTTTATATAAATTTCATTAAAATTTGAAAATCAATATTTTAAGTTATTTAATATAAATTAAAAATTTACAATTTTAAAGAGCTGTAAATTTTAAAAAACTAAATATTTTAGCAAAGAATTTAGATGAATTTAAAAAAAGCAAACAAAAAACTAATTATCAAGTATTTAAGTGCAATTACTTTAAGCTTTATTTCACCATCGGTTTTTGGGCAGATTTTCAGCACTGCACAAAACCCACTTAGTGTAAAATGGAACTACATTTCATCAGGTGGCTTTAAAATCATCTATCCTCAGGAACTGGAGAAAGAAGCACAAAGAATGGCCAACACCCTACCCTTTATCTACACTAAAATCGGACTGGGTTTGAACCAGAAAAAAACCTCCATTCCGCTTCTGTTACAGAACCGCGGAACGGTGGCAAATGGCTTTGTTCAGCTAGGCCCGAAGAAGTCGGAATTCTATGCCACACCGCCACAGTTTTTCGATAGCCAGGATTGGCTGAACAACCTCGCCGTGCACGAACTCAGGCACGTTGCACAGTTTGACAAATTGACAGGAACGCAGGCACACCCCTTCCCGGAGTTGGTTTTCTTTGCCTACTTTGGGGCAGGTATACCCACCTGGTTTTTCGAAGGCGATGCCGTGGTGAACGAAACCGCGCTCACCTATTCGGGGCGTGGCCGGCAGCCCAACTGGATCATGCCTTACCGGGCTTCAATTTTGGAAGGCAAAAAATTCACGTACAGCAAAGCCTATTTCGGATCGAACAAAGATGTAACGCCGGGCTACTATCAAACCGGATATCTGATGGTATCAGACATGAAAGAAAAATATGGTCAGTTCATTTCCGATAGTTTACTTGGCGATATCAGGAAAAGACCGGTAAGGCCATATCCATTTTCGAAAAGCTTAAAAAAGTATACTGGAGAAAATACGCGGCAATATTTTCTTGCCACCCAAAACAAGCTGGCTGAATCGTGGAAAAAACAGCAAGAAAAATCTGCCACAGAAAGCTATCAAAGTCTGAATCAAAAAACAGCATTAGCAACCAATTATTTCCTTCCTGTACGATTAAATAAAAATCAGATTTTAGCACTGAAAGAAAGCAAGACAGATGCCCGATATTTTGTCATCATTAACGAAGATAAATCGGAGCAAAAATTATTTGGAATCGGCTACCAGGAACAGCCATGGTTTAGCTTAAAAAACGACCTTTTGGTTTGGGATGAAATCCGCTATGATCCGAGATACAAACAGCGTAGCTATAGCGTAATCTGTTCATACAATTTAAAGACTAAAAAATTCAATAAACTAAGCAGCAAAAGCAGACTCTTCTCTCCCAGCCTATCGGAAGATGGAAAGAAAATTATTGCCTCAAAAGTTGAACTCAACAACCAGTTCAATCTGGTAGAAATTGATGCCTCTTCAGGAAAAATCTTAAAGACTTATCCAAACCCGGAAAATGAAATCCTGCAAACGCCGTCGTTCGATAAAACCGGAAATAAGATTGCCTATATCGGTGTAACGGAAAAAGGAAAAATTTTATGGCTGATGGATGGAGATCAAAAATCGGCACTCATTTCAAACAGCAGGCAACAGCTCAGTCGCCCGGTTTTTATTAATGACAAAATTGTTTTCAATGCGCACTTTAACGGCATCGATAATATCTACGAAATAGATCCCCCTTCGAAAAAAATATCGGCACTTAGCGCCTCAAAATATGGGGCCTTTAACCCTACTGAAACCAGCGACGGAAAAATCATTTTTAATGACTATAAAATCAATGGTTACGAAATTGCCGAAACCAGCATTACTGAAAAACCAGTAGGCGAAAATAACTTTGTTGATTTTTCCGCAGCGGCAGAAAAGCAGGAAAATGTTGGGAATGTTTTCGATAAAATTCCTGATAGCACTTACCAATCCAAACGCTACCACCAGGCGCTAAATCTTTTCAGCATCCATAGCATTATCCCGGTAATCGACAATGAATATGTTTTCGGTTTGGAGCTGCAATCTAACAACCTGCTTAACACCATGGACTTTTATTCGGGTGCAAAATACCACCGCGATTTAAAACGTTTCGAGTACACTGCAGACATCAGCTATAAAGCACTATATCCGGTATTGAGTATATTGTACCGCAACCGTCCGAAAAGAACGTTTTACAGGGCTAAAAATGTGGTACAGCAAGGCGACTGGAGGGAGCACTATATCAAGCTTAATGCATCGCTTCCGTTATCGTTCAATGCCCGTAATGAGAATTATGCTTTTATCTTAAATGCGGCAACCAGTTTTACGCAAAGATATATGCCCGAAAACATGCCGACCAATTTTATCCGCGAACTAAAATTCCCGATGGAATATAATTTTACATTCAACCACAGTGTGCGTACCACCGAAAGAGACATTGCGCCAAAGTGGGCACAGGTATTCAGGGTTACTTACGATCATCAACCTTTCGACAAAAATTTGGGTGGCGAAATTTTAGCACTCGAAAGTTTTCTTTATTTCCCGGGACTTGCCAAAAACCATTCAGTCCTGGCGAGCTTCAATTACCAAAAGGCAAGTGGTGTAAACCAGTACGCCACCGAGATTGCAACCGTGTATGGATACAACAATATTTTGGCGAAAAGCAAACTGCAGAACAGCTTACTTCTTAACTACCGTTTTCCATTTGCCTTCCCTGATTGGGAGTTGGGTCCACTGGCTTATGTAAGGAATTTCAGGGCGGGTTTATTTTGCCATTACGAGAACATCGGTAAGGGCACAACTTTTAACGACCCGAAAACTTATGGGGTAGAATTGAACACCAGTGTAAACCTTTTGCGCTATCAGCCTGTTGTAGATTTAGGAGCGAGATTGGTTTTTGTTAACCAGATTTACAATCAAAATCCGATATTAGAGTTTTCATTTAATTATAGCTTTTAAGCCATGAGCGCAAAAACAATTTCGATTATTATTTTGACCGCATTACTAACAGCCTTTTTATTCCTAAATAGTGATGAGGTGCCATTTAACTTTATAGTTGCGAACGACGTTCAGGTATCTAAGCTGATAGTTATTGGTGTCTGCATTATCGTAGGTTTTATTATTGGCTTCGTGGTAGGTCGTCCGCGAAAAACGGTAAGCAGTTACGATGATGAGATCGAAAAACACCAACCGGTTTCAAACAAAAAAGAATTGAGCGACGAAGACAGGGATTACATTAGCTAGAGCCAGGATTTATAGGATTATTTGATTTTAGGATTTTAGCGTTCAGGATTTCTCATCTTAGCATTTAAGTTATGGTTTTTAGGATTATTCGATTTTAAAACTTATTTTAGTTGTAAAGAAAATCCCTATTTCTTACAGTAAATTTTAATTTATTAATATGAAATATGGCGATTTAACCGGCCGGATTATTGGCTGTGCAATGAGGGTTCATTCTTTTTTAGGATCAGGTTTTCAGGAAAAGATTTATCAAAGGGCTTTAGGCATCGAAATGGAAATCGATAAATTATCCTATAAAGAAGAAATGACAATGACCATTTTTTATCGGGATATAAAAATCGGTTTCAGAAGAGTAGATTTTTTTGTTGAAAACCAAATCATGGTAGAACTAAAAGCTGTATCTGAATTAAATGATCTACACCTCGCACAAGCAATTAATTACCTTGAAGCCTATAAACTACCTGTAGGATTATTGATCAATTTTGGAAGCCGGAGCTTGACGTTTAAGAGAGTCTACAATACGAAGCACCCTGATAACAAGAGCCAGGATTAATGTGATTTTAGGATTTTATGATCGAAAAGCAGATAAACGAAATCAAAACAACTATCCCGAGAACAAGCCAGGATTAATACGATTTAAGGATTGTAAGATCTAAAAAGTGTGAAGTGGTGTGAAATTTACAAGCCCTGATCCTGAAATCCTATCATCTTAAAAATCCTGGCTGATCGCTGTCATTATCTCCCCATACAATAAGCCACTACCCCCGCCATAATGCTGAATAATTTTTAACCCGGGTTTAACTTCGGTTAGTTTTGCTCTTAATGCTTTTTCACATGCGGCATCAATTCCATTTCCAAGCAAAACCAGGTCTATTGGCTGTGTCTGGCAGATTTCGATGGCTTCTTCATCGGTGCATACACAGATCCCTTTCCACTCAGGCCGGGCATTAAGCAATCTGTTCATTACCCCGGTAATTTCTGTATCTCTGCCGATATAAAGTATAATGGTTTGCATAATTTAAAGTTTAAAAGAATACAAAAAACAAATCGTCATTCCGACTGTGGTACCGGTTTTAACCGGCAGAGAAATACCTGGTCTCTACTCCAAGCTTTCTCCTTTTTAGTCGAAATGACGATTGTTCTAAATTAATTCAATTCCATCGGAACATCCATCAATAAAACTTCTGCTCCTGCGGTATTGGCTTTAAAGCTGATGCTATCGGTATCCCAAATACCTATGGCATCTCTTTTACCCAGCACCTGTCCGTTAATGGTTACTTCTCCGCTGATTACAAAAGCATAAACACCATTGCCAGCTTTTTTGATTTTATATTCGGTTTCGAAACCTTCATCAAAATTACCTAATGAAAACCAGGCATCCTGATGGATCCAAACACCTGCATCATCTGCATTTGGCGATAAGATCTGCTGAAAGTTATTATGGCTTGCGGCAACGTCCAGGCTTTGCTGATCGTAACGTGGTGTAACGTTTTTCTTGTTCGGGAACAACCAGATCTGCAATAAATTTAACTGCTCACCGGCATTTGCGTTAAACTCGCTATGGCTAACCCCTGTTCCGGCGCTCATCACCTGGATTTCTCCACTTTTAATCACCGCCGAATTGCCCATACTATCTTTGTGCGCAATTGCACCGGCCAACGGAATGGTAATAATTTCCATGTTATCGTGCGGGTGACTACCGAAGCCCATCCCCCCATCAATCAAGTCATCATTTAAAACCCTCAAAACCCCGAAATGCATCCTTTCAGGATTATAATAGTTTGCAAAACTGAATGAGTGGTGTGCATTTAACCAGCCATGATTAGCATGACCGCGGGTGTTTTCTTTGTGCAAAATGAACTGTGACATAAATTTCCTTTCTTATTTATGATACAAAGTTAACAGTGTTGGACGTGCTGTGCATTGATGTAGGGTAAGAAGTGAAGAGCGCTGGGCGGAGTGCGAAGAGCGTTGGGCAAAGAGCCAGGTGCAGAGGGCGCTTGGTGATGGGCGACTTGCGTTGGTAGAAGATATTTTATGTCCAGATTCTTAAACCTTTTAGTCTTTTTCCTTTGGTCTTTAGTCTTTGGTCTTTAGTCTTTCTTTAAAATTTCGCCAGTACGGCATTGCTGTTAAGCTCTCTCAAAGCATCTAAAGCCACCCAGTTTGCTTTTTTATTGTTTTGGGCGAGGATATTATTGGCCGTTTCGATACTGTGCTGATGCAGGAAAGCATTGCGTTTACCAATCTGCCTTAAAGCCCAGTTTGCAGCTTTTTTAACAAAATTGCGGTTATCGTAAGCCTCTCTTTCTATTACCGAAAGAAAAGCAAGAAAAGTTTCGTCGGGCTCCTTTTTAAGATGAACGGCTGCTTCGGCCATTAGCACAAAACCGGTACGTTTTACAAATTCAGTTTCTGCTGCAGCAAATTCAAAAGCTTTCGACTTAAAATAAGGCGTTTTAACGAAAAGATTTCCACAAGCCTGATCACATACATCCCAGGAACTGAAATCTTTTGTCCACGCGTTTATTTGTACTTCTGTTACCTGCTTATAATCTCCGATAAAGGTAGCTAATAAACGTGCTTCGTGAAATCCGGTTTTCCAGAGCAATAAAGACAGCTCCTGATTTTTACCAATCTGTTTGCCCAACTTGCGGATATTGGGTACGCGGATGCCAAAAGCTTTAGAAATATCGATTCCAAAATGGGCCATTTTTTTCAGGTAATCGGGTTCGTTGATGGATTGCAGCTCGGAAAGGATAAAATCGACATCGTTCATAACACGAATTTAGTTTTTTCAGGGAAACTTCCGAAGTCTCGGTGGGCCAACGTGTAAGGGATGCTTAGGAAGTCTGGTCCTAATTTATTTTTTCACCATATAAGACATATAAGGGCCATATAAGTTAATGTTTTCGCATTAAACTATAACGTGCCAAAAACAAGGCACTAAATCTAATAGCTAAGTTATTATTTTTTATAACCACCTCATCCTCCCTAGCTCACCTGAGTTTATATCACTTAATTCTGATAATTATACGAAAGTATCTTTTAATATCCTCAAGATGCTTTTTTTCCTATCCTTAAGATCCTTTTTAGTGCTTCAAAACATCTTTATTGCACTTCCGGAAGCACTTTTAAATAGCTTCGAAAGCCATTTTTATCCCGATGAATATAATTTGAATCAGATTGAAACTAAACATAACCAATTCTTAACACTGTTTCAGTTTTAAGTTTATACCGATCTGTTAAACTTGTTCCAATTTTACCATAACAATCAACCTTATAAAAAACCATGCAAAAAATCATGATCTGGATGCTACTCGCGTCCTGCCTTTTTACATTTGCCTGCAAAAAGAACAATTTAACTGAGGAGCAGGCCAGTACGGCAAATCAAAACAAAAACATGTTGATGGCGGGCACAGCAGCCATTAGCGCTGCAGCAAGCGTAAATGCCTACACCAATACATCTGCCTACATCAACACAGGGTTTGCATTTTTAAACCCAACACAGATTGATAAAAACCGTCAGGCAGTTGGTGGAAGCGCTTACACCGAAGTATATGGTTTTAATGTGCCGGAAGAAAACCGGGTAAGGGGCATCAGATGGAATGAAGACGATGAAACCACTTCTATCTGGCGCCCGCAGGGAATTGCCGGTTTCGCCAGGAATGGTGTACGCTATTTACTGATAAGCTGGTACGCAAAAGATGCCGCAGAGAGCAAGGGATCGAGGATCACCCTGATCGACATTAGCCCAAGTTCGGCCACTTATTTAACCTACAGGCACATTTTACTGGTACAGAACAGTCTGCCAACCGGTAGTTTGGATTATACACAATATGGATCTTACGCGCCATTAAATGTTCATGCGGGCGGCATTGCATATTTCAACGGTAAAATCTATCTGAGCAGTACCAGCCTTGGCTTAAGGGTATTCGATCTAGACAAGATTATCGAAGTAACTTCAGGAACCGGTACCGAAAATAAGTGCGGTAAAGATGCCAACGGCAATCTTTATGCATTTAATTACCGTTACATCCTGCCACAAATAGGCTATTATAAAATCAATGATGCCGATCCCTTTTCAACCGTGCAGGTAAATTATGAAAATAATCAGTTATGGACAGGGCAATATTATGCCGGAAGTGCTGATGCTTCTATTGTGCCTAAAATATTCGGGTTTCCGATCAACGCTGCCGGCGAAGTTCAAAACTCGGGTATACAAACGGTAATCCCTAAAAACAGCCTGTTTACTTCCGATCATGCCCATGGCATTCAGGGCGTTTTCAGAAAAGGAAACAGAACCTGGCTTTCGTGCACCGGATCGCCAAGCGAATCATACGGATCTACAGCACGTTTAGCGAGATATACTGATGGAGATACCAATACCACGAGGTACAGATGGCCTTACGGCGCAGAATCTTTATATCTTGAAACGCAATACAATTATTTGTGGAGCTTGACTGAGTTTGAACCTAATGCCGGTGCTAAAAACGGCAGCCAGGTTAACCGCTGCATATTTGCTGTTGATTTCTCGAAATACGAATAGTAATATCACCAAAAACAAAAAGGGAGATGTTTAAAAACACCTCCCTTTTTTATATATTTTGATTGCAGATTAAGCTAAAGCCTGCTCAATATCAGCTAAAATATCGTTAATATGCTCCAAACCGATTGATAAACGGATAGATCCCTGTTCGATACCTACTTCATTACGTTGTTCTTCGGTAAGTTTGCTGTGCGTACTCGTTGCCGGGTGCGTAGCGATAGAACGTGTATCGGCTAGGTTTGCAGAGATCGAGAACATCTGTAAACGGTCCATAAATTTACGGGCTGCATCTATGCCACCTTCAACCACAATGGTTACAATGCCACCACCCTGTTTCATTTGCTTTTTGGCAATTTCGTACTGCGGGTGTGAAGGCAGGAAAGGATATTTCACCAGCTTGATTTTCGGGTGTTTTTCTAAATATTCGGCCACTTTTAAGGCATTTTCGCAATGGCGGTCCATACGGATAGCCAAAGTTTCTAGGCTTTTAGATAAAACCCATGCATTAAAAGGTGAAAGTGATGGTCCGCTGTGACGGGCAAAACCGATCACATCGGCAATTAACTCTTTTGTGCCTAAAATAATCCCACCTAACACGCGTCCCTGTCCGTCGATATATTTAGTAGCCGAATGGATTGAAATGTGTGCACCAAATTTAATTGGTTGCTGTAAATATGGTGTTGCGAAACAGTTATCAACCACCAATAATAGATTGTGTTTTTTAGCCAGATTCCCTAAAAATTCAAGGTCGATGATATCGATACCCGGGTTTGAGGGCGTTTCAACAAAAATCATTTTGGTATTGGGTTTGATCAGTGCTTCCCAATCCTGTGGTTTGTCTAAATCAGCATAATCGAAAGTTACACCCCAGTTAGAGAAAACATTGGTTAACAATTGATGGGTAGAACCAAAAACCGAACGGCTAGAAACCAGGTGGTCGCCATTTTTTAAGAAAGCACCAAAAGTGGTAAAAATGGCCGCCATGCCGGTAGCTGTTGCAAAACCATCTTCAGCACCTTCTAAAAGGCACATTTTATCGATAAATTCTGATGTATTTGGATTGGAGTAACGGCTATAAACATTCCCTTCTTTTTCGTTTGCAAACAAAGCACGCATTTCTTCAGCATCCTCAAACTTATAACTCGAGGTAAGGTAAATTGGAGATGAATGCTCTTTATGCAAACTGCGTTCTGTTTGAGTGCGTATAGCTATGGTTTCAAAATTTTCGGATTTCATTTTTTAGTATCAAGATTTTAGTATCAAGTTCAGAGTATCAAGTATCAAGGTTGGAGTAGCAAGTATCAAGATTGGAGTAGCATGTATCAAGACTGGAGTATCAAGTATCAAGAGTGTCTTTCCTTCTTGATACTTGATACTTGATACTTAATACTTGATACTTAATACCATTCACTTCCTATCTGTTTATTTTGTAAGTAAAGTTAATTGTTGCTGAGCGGCCTAAAATATTTGAAACCGAGCAGTATTTATCGAAAGTCATTTGTAAGGCACGTTCTACCTTTTGTACACTTAAATCGCCAAAAAGGTCAAAATGAATATCAATTACATCAAAAATCGGAGGCATTTCCTCTTCTTTCCGTGTGGCACTTATTGCAATTTTAACATCATCAAGGGGTTCCTTTTGCTTTGTTAATACGTTTACCATATCAATACCACTGCAGCCACCTAAACCGATAAGCAGCATTTCCATTGGCCTGAAACCTTTACCCTCGCCACCTATCGCAGCTTTTGCATCCAGCTCTACAGTAAAACCACTCTCGTTTTCTGCTTCAAAATTAAATTTACCGCTCTTGCGGACTAGATTAATGTTCATGTTGTATCGTATCAAGTATTCAGTATCAAGTATCAAGACCTAAGCCTTAAACTTTCAACCCTAATAAATCCCTAATATTTTAAAAATTCAAAACGCTAAGCGTAAAACGCTGCCTAAATACCATAAAATACTAAGTTGTTTTTTTCCAGTTCTGGCAATTTAACCGGATGGCTAAACAGTGCAAAAACCGACGAACCGCTACCACTCATTAAAGCGAATGTTGCGCCTGCATCGTATAAACTGGTTTTTATTTGACGAATTTGGGGATATTTTGCGAAGACGGATATTTCGAAATCGTTAATAACCTTATATTTCCATGTTGTTGGATGCAAATGTATGATTTCTTTTAACGATTGCAAAGGTTTTTGAGGTTTTACATGCGCATAAGCATCGGCTGTGCTTACATGTACGGGCGGTTTTACCAAAACTTTAAACCAGGCTGACAAATCTACTTCGCACTTTTCAAATTCATCACCTTTATTGAAAGCATAAACCGGTTTGTTTTCGATAAAAAACGCGCAATCGGCACCCAGCTGACGGGCATAATCTTCCATTTTACCAACCGACAATCCCAAACTGAATTTTTCATTCAATAATTTGATCAGAAAAGCGCAGTCAGCCGATCCACCACCTAAACCCGCACCTACCGGAATGTTTTTTAACAAATCGATACGCTGTGCAGGAATATCAAAATCTTTTTTGATTAACTGATAAGCTTTAAAACATAAGTTATCGTTTGCATCGCCGGGAATATCGATCCCATGTATTTTGCAAAAAGTTTCTTCCGCATCGGTAATTTCGACTGAATCCTTAATATTGATCGGATAAAAAACAGTTTCCAGGTTGTGGTAACCATCGGCACGTTTTTCGGTGATATTTAAACCTAGGTTTATTTTTGCGTTGGGAAAAGATAACATGTTAGTCCTGAGTCGTGAGTCTTAAGTCCTGAGTCCATAATGCCGAAACCAGCAACCGTCTCATTTTGCAAACATACAAACAACTCTCGAATTTTGAATACTCCGTACGTCCCGGCTTCACGCTGGGACCACATGCCACCATTACGCACAACCGATGTTAACAATTAAACATTAAAATGATTTACAACACCTGATAAATTTTAGATATTTGTATTTTATTTATTATTTAAAATTTAAAAGCCCCGAAAGGGGTTTGGGTTGTATGAAACAATATTTAGATTTAATGCAGCATGTGCTTGATCATGGCGCTCAAAAGCACGACCGTACCGGCACCGGAACCATAAGCGTTTTTGGTTATCAGATGCGTTTTAACCTTCAGGAGGGCTTTCCGATGGTGACCACGAAGAAACTGCATTTAAAATCTATCATCCACGAACTGATCTGGTTTTTAACCGGCGATACTAATATTAAATACCTTAAAGATAATGGTGTACGCATCTGGGACGAATGGGCTGATGAAAATGGCAACCTCGGACCGGTTTATGGTTCGCAATGGAGAAGCTGGCCAACACCCGACGGACAGCATATTGATCAGATTACAAACATTATCAATACGATAAAAAACAATCCCGATTCGCGCAGGATTATTGTTTCCGCCTGGAATGTTGCCCAGATCGAGAATATGGCTTTACCTCCATGTCATGCCTTTTTTCAGTTTTATGTAGCCGATGGCAAATTAAGCTGCCAGTTATACCAACGCAGTGCAGATATTTTCCTGGGCGTTCCTTTTAATATTGCCTCTTATGCATTACTTACCATGATGGTGGCACAGGTTTGCGGTTTACAGGCCGGAGATTTTATCCACACTCTTGGCGATGCACATTTATACAATAACCACATCGAACAGGCCAACTTACAGTTAAGCCGCGAGCCTAAACCGCTTCCGACTATGAAAATCAATCCTGATGTAAAAAGCATCTTCGATTTTAAATTTGAAGATTTTACATTGGAGAACTACGAAGCACATCCGCATATTAAGGGTGTTGTTGCTGTTTAACAGAATTAGTATATTTGTATATGGAAACTTTTTCAATCAGCGTACCCGAAAAAAAAAGCAGTTTAGTTAAACAGCTTTTACTAGAGCTAGGTGTTACCATTAATACTGAAACAGAGAAAAAGCCAAACAAAACCACCGTGGCTTCGATGAAAAAGACCAGCAAAGGTGAAGGATTGACTAAATCCTCGAGTCATCCGGATTTAATGGAAAAGCTAAATTCATAATATGTACGATATATCTTTTTCAAATCAGTTTAAAAAAGATTATAAACGCTGCATAAAACGTAACTACGATATTCCTCTCTTAGAAGTAGTACTCAAAATCCTGAGAGAAGATGGAAAGCTACCTCCAAAATACAAACCGCATATTTTAAGTGGAGATTATAATGGCTTTTGGGAGTGTCATATTAAAGGAGACTGGTTGATGACCTGGCTTCAGGACGATATCAAAAAAGAAATTTACCTCGATAGGTTAGGCACACATTCCGATTTATTTTAATCTCCCCACAATTTACTTTATTACTAATGAGCAAAATATCTATAGCTGTTGCGGTAGGCGAAAATTACGCAATTGGCAAAAACAACCAGCTTTTATGGCACATGCCTGCTGATTTAAAGTTTTTTAAACAAACTACCTCTGGCCACACTGTTATTATGGGACGTAAAACCTTCGATTCTGTAGGTAAACCATTGCCAAACCGCAGGAACGTTGTAATTACAAGAGATACTGAATTAAAAATTGAAGGTGTTGAAGTAGTAAACAGTTTGGACAAAGCTTTAGAAATAACCCAAACAGAAGAAAAACCAGTATTTATTGTGGGTGGAGCGGAGATTTATCGCCAGGCCTTGCCAAAAACAGATACGCTGTACTTAACCACTATCCATCATACCTTCGATGCTGATACATTTTTTCCTGAAATTGATCGTAATGAATGGAAAGTAATCAGCAGCGAAACCCATAAAGCCGACGAGAAGAATAAATACGATTATACTTTTGAGGTTTTGGAGCGGATTTAATTTGTTAGCTCGTCATTGCGAGGAGGCTTTTTCAGTCTGCTCCCAATGACGTAATCTCAAGAAGCACCTCTACCCCTGCCAACTAAACCCGATATACGTGGATGCCCCCGATTTTTTCTATCGGGGCAGAAACATTAGCGGGACGGAACCAAACCCAAAGCCTACTGAAATTTCTTTCCAAATCAGTTTTAACCTAAAATTAGCCCTTTGAAATAAATCTGGCCTGATGAATCCTGCAGTATTATCACCCGATAAAAATTAATCTTAATAAATTATCAATTAAGGGGTTCTATAATTTAAAAATTTAATTAGATTTGCCGACTTGTTAAAAAACAGCGAAAGACAAAATTATTTTAAACAAACAATGCAAGGAAAAGGTTTTATTAAGTTTATAGCGATAGTATTGGCTATCGTTTGTGCGTATGCACTTTCTTTTACTTTGGTAGCATCCAAGGTAGAAAAAGACGCAAAAAACTATGCGAAAGGTGACTTAGCCAAAGAAAAGGCTTACTTAGATTCGATGAGTACCGAAAAAGTTTATCCAGTTGTTGGGTTTACTTATCAAGAAGTAAAAGCCAAAGAAATCAACTTGGGTTTAGACTTAAAAGGCGGAATGAACGTAACGATGGAGATATCGTTAGCTGAACTGGTTAAATCGTTAGCGGGCAACCCTACTGATGCCAACTTCAACAAAGCAGTTCAAAACGCACAAATCCAGTTGAATGCTGGCGGTAAAGACTACATCAAAATTTTCGTTAACGAATTCGAAAAATTAAGTCCGGGTGTAAAACTTGCTGATTTCTTTTCGAATCAGGATAACGCATCGCAATTAAAACCAAACGCAAGCAATGGCGACGTTGAATCTTTCTTAGAAAAAGAAGCAACCAGCGCTATCGATCGTTCGTTTACTGTATTACGTTCGCGTATTGATGGTTTCGGGGTAGTAAGTCCGAACATGCAAAAACAAGAAGGTAGTAACCGTATCCTTATCGAAATGCCAGGTGTGCAGGATAAAGAGCGTATTGCTAAACTTTTACAGGGTTCTGCGGAATTACAGTTCTGGCAGGTATACCAGGTACAGGAAGTTGCACCTTTATTAGAAAACATTAACAAAACTTTAGCAGCAACATTAAAAGCTGATGCTCCTGCAACTAAAGATACAACTGCTGCTCCGGCTGCTGGTGGTAAATTAGCCGGTTTAGAAAAAGCCGCTGCTAAAGACAGTACAGTTAAAGGTGGTAAACTTGCCGGTTTAGGTAAAAAAGATTCTACAGCGGTTAGAGCTGAGTTATTAAAATCTAACCCACTTTACGCAGTGCTTAACCTTCCGATCTATCAGGGACAAAACGGACAGCAACAATTAATGCCAGGTGCAGTTGTTGGTATGTCGTTACAAAAAGATACTGCAAAAGTTAATGCATATTTAAGAATGCCTGAGGTTGCTGCTGCAATTCCATCTACGATGAAATTTATGTGGAGCGTTAAACCAAGAGAAGGTTCTAAAGTTTTCGAATTATATGCCATTAAAGTAGTAAGTGCTGATGGTAAACCGGATTTAGGTGGTGAAGCAATCAGCGATTCTCGTGCCGATTTTGATCAGAAAGGTAAACCAGAAGTAACCATGTACATGACCAGCGAAGGTTCTGCTAAATGGAAAAAAATTACTGCTGAAGCTGCTGCTGATCCAAATAACAAAAAATCAATCGCTATTGTATTAGATAACCAGGTTTATTCTGCGCCAACTGTACAAAACGAAATTGCTGGTGGTGTATCTTCTATCACCGGTAACTTTACACAGGCTGATACTAAAGATTTATCAAACATCTTAAAAGCGGGTAAATTACCTGCTCCTGCACGTATTGCCGGTAGTTATATTGTTGGTCCTACTTTGGGCGCACAAGCTATCCACGATGGTTTAATCTCTTTCGTAATCGCGTTTATCGTAATCCTGATCTTCATGGCGTTGTATTATCACCGTGCGGGCTGGGTGGCCAACTTTGCATTGTTGATCAACTTATTCTTCGTGATCGGTATTTTGGTATCGTTAGGCGCTGTATTAACTTTACCTGGTATCGCCGGTATCGTGTTAACCATCGGTTTATCAGTTGATGCGAACATCCTTATTTTCGAACGTGTACGTGAAGAACTTGCACATGGCAAAAGCGTTGCTGCTGCCATTAAAGAAGGTTTCAAACATGCAATGCCTTCAATTATCGACTCAAACGTTACCTTATTCATTTTAGGTGCTATCCTTTATGTTTTCGGTAGCGGTCCGGTTCAGGGTTTTGCAACTACATTGTGTATCGGTATCCTTTCTTCATTATTTGCTGCCGTAGCTATCTCAAGGGTAATTTTCCAATCGTTCTTGGATCGCAAAATCGAAATCAACTTCGATAACAGCTTAACCCGTAATGCCTTTAAAAACTTAGCATTCAACTTTGTTGGCCGTCGTAAAATTTATTACATCATCTCTACCATCATCATCGTTGCCGGTATTGGTATGTACTTCAAAAATGGTGGTTTAAACCTAGGTGTTGATTTTAAAGGTGGTAGAACTTATTTAGTTCATTTTGATAAAGCGGTAAACACTGAAGATTTAAAATCTAAATTAACCCCTGCTTTCGGTAACGAAACCCCGGAGGTTAAAACTGCTGGTGAAGACAGCCAGGTTAAAATTACCACTACTTTCCACATCGAAGATCAGGACATTAAAACTGATAAAGTTGTAGAAGATGCTTTAAACAAAGGTTTGGCAGGTTCTAAATTCGAAATCGTAAGTTCGCAGAAAGTAACCCCTATTATCGCAAGTGATATCGTTAACGGTGCTTTCTACGCAGTATTGATTTCATGTTTGTTCATGTTTATCTACATCGTAGTACGATTCAAAAAATGGCAATATGGATTAGGTGCGGTAATCGCATTATTCCACGACGTTTTAATGGTATTATCTTTCTACACTATTTTAGATGGTATCATGCCATTCTCATTAGAAATCGGTCAGGATTTTATCGCAGCAATTTTAACAGTGATGGGTTATACCATGACAGAAACAGTTGTTGTATTCGACCGTATCCGTGAGAAACTAAAAGAAGCTGGTAAAGAAGATTTACATGGCGAAGAGCGTAACAACTTAATCAACTTCGCATTGAACAGTACTTTAAGCCGTACCATTTTAACATCATTAACCGTATTCTTCGTGTTATTGGTAATCTTTATCTTCGGTGGAGATAGCATCCGCGGATTTATCTTCGCCTTGTTAATTGGTCGTATCATCGGTACTTATTCATCATTATGTATCTCTACTCCTATCGTAATCGATTTGGGTAGCTCTGCAGAGAAAAAATAAGATCCAAAATCTTAAAATATATAAGCGCTCCGATTTATCGGGGCGCTTTTTTTTGTGCCAAACCTCGCAGGTTTTGAAAACCTGCGAGGTTTAAAAGACAGAAACAAAGCTCTTTATTTATTTTGAAAAGCAAATCCTGAGTTCTTCGGTTCCGGTGGTCCTGCTCTACATTCCAATCTTTTTAATTAACTGTCATGCTGAGGTATGAAGCATCTGTTTCATCGGTTGCTGGTGCTTCGTGCCTCAGCATAACAGCATGTTCAGGGTTGCTGCAAATTAAAAAGGATTTCCATTCCTATCAGGTTTAATTCATTTAAGACAATACTAAAAACCTGCAAAATCCCACCTTCGTCATCACAGCGTTATATATTGATCATTCATCCGAAATCGTTCCTAAAACCGCATTTTTTAAACCTTTTGGCTACCTTTTTGTTACGTTAGCAATAGATAAACCGATACGAAATGGATTTACAACTTCCTAAAAGCGAATACCCTAGAGTAGTTATTGTTGGTGGCGGATTTGGCGGGATTGAGTTAGCTAAACGTTTAAAAAACAAACCTTTTCAGGTGGTTATGCTCGATAAACATAACTATCATACTTTTCAACCACTACTTTATCAGGTGGCTACTGGAGGTTTAGAAGCCGATTCTATTGCTTTTCCCCTACGCAAGATTTTTAAAGGACAAAAAAACCTTATTTTCCGTGTTACCAAAGTTACCGAAGTAAATGCAGCAGAAAATTGTCTGCAAACCGATATAGGCAGGGTTAATTACGATTATTTGGTTATCGCTACGGGTTCGACCAGTAATTTCTTTGGCAATAAAGAAATCGAGGCCAACTCAATGCCAATGAAATCAATCCCTGAAGCATTGGATTTAAGAAGTTTGATTTTACAGAATTTCGAAAAATCACTGATCGAAAAAGATCCCGATAAAAAAAGCGCGCTGTTAAACTTTGTTGTGGTAGGCGGCGGTCCAACAGGTGTAGAAACCTCCGGAGCCATTGCAGAGCTTAAAAAGCATGTTATCCCGAACGATTATCCCGAAATGGATCTCAGCAGGGTGAATATCTATCTTGTAGAGAATTCTCCCGAACTGCTGGGTGTAATGTCGCCCCAGGCACAGAAAAAAGCAAAAGATTTCCTTACCAATATGGGCGTTCAGGTGATGAACGAAACCCGGGTGCTGGGCTATGATGGACACACGCTTACCTTACAGGATAAAGCGCCCATTTTAAGTTCTACCGTAATATGGAGTGCTGGTGTTAAAGGTGAAGTTCTGGCTGGTTTAGACAAAGCTGAAATCGTTCGTGGGGGAAGATTAAAAACCGACACTCAAAATTTGGTGGCAGGTTATCAGAATATTTATGCCATTGGCGATGTAGCCGCCATTATTGATGAAGAAACACCAAACGGTCACCCCGGAGTTGCCCCTGCTGCCATTCAACAAGGACATCATCTGGCCAAAAACCTGCTTAATATTAAAGAAAACAAACCTTTAGAGAAATTTAAATATTTAGACAAAGGATCGATGGCCACCGTAGGCCGTAATAAAGCAGTGGTAGATATTGGTAAAATCCGTTTTCAGGGTGTTTTTGCATGGTTTACCTGGATGTTTGTACACTTAATGACATTAGTAGGCTTCCGTAATAAAATTATCGTTTTCGTAAACTGGATCTGGAGTTATTTCAGCTACGACCGCGGCACGCGTTTAATCATCAGAACCTTTGCGAAAGACAGAAGCGTTGATTACAGAGAGGAAGTTGCGGATGAAGTTCATTAGTTCGTTTTCTAATGGTTAACTGGTTAATTGTTGAAATTGGTTAACTGATGCAGAATGTTTAATGAGTTAATTGTTTATATTGATCTATTGTTAATTGCTTAATTATTAACTGCAAATGCCAATGGAGAACTGTGCTTTTTATTATTGGTTTATTGTTAATTGCAAAAACCAACGGAGTATTGAATTGCGCCAAATTGGTTACACATCATAGCCATTAACCATCGCACCATGAACTATCAACAATAAAACCATCAAACAATAAAACAATTAATTCAAGTGACAAATTTTTTTTCCTTTGCGGAAAACTTTGCGCATTTTGCGTTAAACCAAAAATATGAGCCAAAATAAATTTAAATTAGTAGAATGTCCGCGCGATGCCATGCAAGGGCTGCACGATTTTGTTCCTACTGAACTTAAAGTAGAGTATTTAAATCTTTTGCTTCAGGTAGGTTTTGATACGCTTGATTTTGGAAGTTTTGTTTCGCCAAAAGCCATTCCACAAATGAAGGATACAGCAGAAGTTCTGGCGAATCTAGATTTAAGCCGCACTTCTACCAAACTTCTGGCCATTGTAGCCAATTTAAGAGGTGTAGAAGATGCAGTAAAGCACCAGGAGGTGGATTACCTTGGTTTTCCATTTTCTATCTCTGAAACCTTCCAGCAACGTAATACCAACTCGAGCATTACACAATCTTTAGCTACCGTTGAAGAGATGCTTAACTTATGTGATAAGAATAATAAAAAAGCAGTCGTTTATTTATCGATGGGTTTTGGAAATCCTTATGGCGATGAATGGAATTACGAGATTGTTGAAAAATGGGCTGATGTGCTGGTAAGCAAGGGTGTCGAAATTTTATCCTTGGCAGATACTGTTGGCGTTTCTACACCCGAAAAAATTGAAAGTATATTGCCTAAACTGATTTCCAGGTTTAACAACACAGAGGTGGGTATCCATTTGCACTCTACTCCTGCCGAACGCTTCGAAAAAATAGAAGCTGCATACCGTTCAGGAGTTAAACGTATAGATTCTGCTCTAAAGGGTTTTGGGGGCTGCCCAATGGCTGCTGATGACCTTACGGGCAATATTGCTACCGAAGATGTTATTGGCTTTTTAAATGCAAAAGGAGAAAAGTTGAATCTTGATATGGGTAAATGGAATGATGCCATGGTTTTATCGGGGAAGGTGTTTGGGTAGTTCTGTTTTTCCCAAGGTTCGTCATTTCGAGTCACGAAGTAACCCTACTACTATGGATGGGGTAAATTATTTCAAGGCCTAACACAACTTTAACTTGTTATCATTTCATCCTCCACAAAGTCGTCATTGCGAGGTACGAAGCAATCTTACTACCATGGGTTGGCACATTAACTCAAATCCAGCGATTGCTTCGTGCCTCGCATTGACGATTTTCGTTGAATGCTTTCTGCTTATCTGCAATAAATTTCCTTTTAAACTTTCTTTACCATTTTAAAATGCTGTATCCCAGCCTCCTCAAACTGATCGCCTTCGGCCACGAAACCAAATTTTGCATACAAGCTCATGGCATCCAGTTGAGAGTTTAAATAAATATAATGCGCATCTTCTGGCAGGTCGGATAAAGCTTCGGCAATTAATGCACGGCCAACGCCCTGTCCTCTAAAATCTTTTAAAACAGCAAAACGTTCCAGTTTATAACCTAAATCAGTTTTACGCCAACGGCAGGCACCACAAGGCTGTCCGTTACTGGTGGCTAAAAAATGTGTCGATTCATCTTCATGCTCCCACTCCAGTTCCGGCGGACAATTTTGTTCTTCTACAAATACAATTTTACGGATAGCAAATACCTTATCTAAATCTTCAGGGTGGTTAACTTTTTGGACGTGCAGACTCATTATCGTGGTGTTTAAAGTGTTTATTCGATTTTAATTTCAATTCATTTAACTCTTTGGCTACATCTATCGAATGCGAGCAATGAATATCGGCCTCTTTTTTGGCAAGTGTAGCAATCGTAACGTAAAATTTATGTAACTGATCCAATTCTTTCTCGCTCAGGTCTTCAATATCAACCATCCGGTTACTTGCGCCCTGTTGTGCGGCAATTAATTCGTTCAATTTTAGCTGAATAGCCTTACCATCCTTGTTTTGTGCTTTCTGGATCAGGAAAACCATTAAAAAAGTAATAATCGTAGTACCTGTATTGATCACCAATTGCCAGGTTTCAGAATAATTGAATATTGGCCCGCTCACAGCCCAGATTACTACGATTGCGGTTGCGCTGATAAATGCAGCAGAACTCCCCGTAAACTTCGTTGCCGCGTTAGCGAATTTCTCAAAAAAACTATTTTTTTTGGTACCGTTTTTAGATTTTGCCATTACAATTTGTTTGCTTAAATATAACCATAAAACAAACAAAAACGCCATAAGTTTTTTAAACCTATGGCGCTTTTGTTAATTATTGAATGATTGATTTTTTGAATGATTGAATATAAATTCAGCCTTCCAAACCAATCAAAACTTATAGTTTATCATTTACGTTGATACAGTTCAGATCTTCGAAAGCAGTGGTTAAACGTTTCACAAAAGTTTCTTCCCCCTTACGTAACCAAACGCGTGGATCGTAGTATTTTTTGTTTGGTTTATCATCGCCATCAGGGTTACCGATTTGGCCTTGAAGATAAGCCTCATTCTTTTTGTAATATTCTAAAATACCTTCCCAAAATGCCCATTGCATGTCGGTATCGATATTCATTTTAATAGCACCGTAAGAAATAGCTTCCCTGATTTCTTCCTGCGAAGAACCAGAACCACCGTGGAAAACGAAATTGATCGGTTTCTCTGCAGTTAAATTGAATTTTTCTTTGATGAAATCCTGAGAGTTTTTCAAAATTACCGGTTGCAATTTTACGTTACCTGGTTTATAAACACCATGTACGTTACCAAAAGCAGCAGCTACAGTAAAACGTGGAGAAACTTTGCTTAATTCTTCGTAAGCATAAGCTACTTCACTAGGTTGTGTATATAATTTTGAGCTGTCTACATCACTGTTATCCACGCCATCTTCTTCACCACCGGTTACGCCAAGCTCAATTTCGATTGTCATGTTCATTTTAGCCATGCGCTCCAAATATTTTGCAGAAATTTCCATGTTTTCTTCAATCGGCTCTTCCGATAAATCAAGCATGTGTGATGAAAACAATGGTTTTCCGGTTTCAGCGAAGAATTTTTCACCGTGGTCTAAAAGTCCGTCAATCCAAGGCAATAATTTTTTAGCGGCGTGGTCGGTATGTAAAACCACGGCAACACCATAATGTTCTGCCAATAAATGTACATGTTTAGCTGCCGATACAGCACCTAAAATACATGCTTGCAATTTCTCGTTATCTAATGATTTACCAGCATAAAACTGTGCACCTCCATTTGATAACTGAATCATAACAGGCGAATTTACTGCCTTTGCAGTTTCCAATACCGCGTTAACCGTATTGGTACCGGTTACGTTTACTGCTGGTAAAGCAAACTGATGTTTTTTAGCCTGCTCAAACAATTCTTGAACGGCATCTCCGTAAATTACGCCTTTGTAGCCTTTTAAACTCATTTCTTGTTAATTTTATTAAGTCCGAAGTTATAAAAAAAAATAACATTACAAGCTTTTGTAACAACAGAATTATTTGCCTAACAGCAAAATAAGGCCTATTTAGTGTAAAAAACACATTATCCTTAGTGTAAAAAAGACACACTAGGAGAAATAATCAAATCACAATGATCAAATTAAAGAATAATCAAATTTCAATAATCAATGATCAATTTGAGCAATAATCAAATTCCTGTAACCAATGATCAAACATTGCAATGCGTTTAGAAAAAAAGATTGTTTACACTCAATTTATATATTATGTTCTGATAATTGTTAGTTCGCTTTGCTAGTCTGATTATTAGAATTTGATCATTGCTTATTAATGCTTGGTCATTGTGGTTTGATCATTGGTTATTAATAATTGGTTATTGGTAATTCTTTATCTTAATTATATTTTTCGTTTCTTTGCAGTCCAATTCTTTAAAAAATTATATGGCTTGGTTTAAAAGAGAGAATAAAGGTATCATTACCACAACTGAAGAGAAAAAGGAAGCACCGGATGGTTTGTGGAATAAATGTCCAAATTGTAAGAAACCGCTACATCAGGCAGAACTTCAGGAAAACAAATATGTTTGTCATTACTGCAATTACCACCTGAGAGTAGGCTCAAAAGAATATTTCGAGGTTTTGTTTGATAATAACGAGTTTAAAGAGCTGTTCCCTAACTTAACATCTGGCGACCCTTTAAACTTTAACGATAACAAACCTTATACCGACAGGATTAAAGAAAGTCAGGCTAAAACAGGCCTTAAAGACGCTATCCGTGCAGGTGTAGGTAAAATTGAAGGTCAGGACCTGGTTATTGCCTGTATGGATTTCGCTTTCATCGGTGGATCAATGGGTTCGGTTGTGGGTGAAAAAATTGCCCGTTCAATTGATTACAGCATTAAACACAAAGTTCCTTTCCTGATGATCTCCAAATCAGGTGGTGCCCGTATGATGGAAGCCGCATTTTCATTGATGCAAATGGCCAAAACATCAGCTAAACTGGCGCTATTAGCACAGGCTAAGGTTCCATACATTTCTTTATTAACCGATCCAACTACCGGTGGTGTAACCGCATCTTATGCCATGCTTGGCGATATCAACATTGCCGAACCAGGCGCATTAATTGGTTTTGCTGGTCCGAGGGTAATTAAAGAAACCATTAAAAAAGATTTACCAAAAGGTTTCCAGACTGCAGAATTCGTGCTGGAACATGGTTTCCTTGATTTTATTGTGGATAGAAGAGCCATGAAAGCTAAATTAGGCGCTTTTATTAAGATGATGAATAACTAGAATTTGTTTAACCGGTTAATTGTTTAACTGGTTAATTGATAATAAGAAAAGCAGGGCTTGAATAACTTAGGTTAATTCAGCCCTGCTTTTCGTTTCAAGTCCTCGTTACACTCCGGGCTTTTCACTGCAATCAGGTTTATATTCCGCAGGCCTGTAATTCTTTGGTATGGCAGTTCCTAGCGAGTGCTACAACCACCCCGCCCTGCGGGCATTTATTAAGAGGGGGAATTAAGCAAACTTTAAAATCTTCACAACCTTTCCGAAGAACTCATCTGGCATCAGAAGATTTGGCAGCAATTACAAATAAATCTTTGTTGCAGTTACATTTGAATCAGCACTGAAGTTAGAAATCCTACGAGTGTAGCAGAAACCAACAAAAACCACTAACGCTCGCACGGCTTAGGATTACGCCTAAAGATTTATTTAGGATTTGCAACAAAGCTTCGCAAGCCTTGATTTATTCATCTGCTGTTTATAGTTTTAAAGGCATTCATGAGCTCGCAGAAATGCTCGGTTTTGTTTCTTTTTTATCAAGAAAAAAGAAAGAGCCGTTCTGGCGGCGAGGAAAAGCACCACAATTTTTCTTATTTTTAGTTTAACCAAACTACAAATCAGATGAAAAAGCTATTATTATTCACCTCTCTCATTATCGCAATAATTTGTGTTAATGCCCAGGAGAAAAAACCTAAAGTACCTTATGAAGGCTTTGGCTAAAAAACTGGGAGCTGATAATTATGGAATGAAAATGTACGTGCTCGTAATCCTCAAATCAGGATCGAATACTACAGAAACCAAAGCAAAAACAGATAGTTTATTTGCCGGCCACATGGCAAACATGGGTAAAATGGTAGAAATGCAAAAACTCGTAGTTGCCGGCCCGCTGGGTAAAAACGATAAAAATTATCGTGGTATTTTCATTTTAAATACGAAATCGATCGAAGAAGCCAAACAGTTATTGGAGAGCGACCCGGCGATTAAAGCCAAATTGTTAGAACCAGAGTTGTACAACTGGTATGGATCTGCTGCACTTTCGGAGTATCTGCCATTTCATGATAAGATACAGAAGAGTAGTTTCTAGAAATCTTCCACAAAGTTATCGGATCCGCTACCATTGATAGAGTCAAAAAAGTGGTCGTCATCTCGACTGGAACGCAGTGGAATGGAGAGATCTATCTCGAGACAGATTTCTCGGCTCCGCTTCACTCCGCTCGAAATGACGGCATTTTTTTGGCGCATACGCGTTAATCCACCTCTAATTCATTGATTTCATGTAATGCAACATTTCCATTAACATCGCTCAATCCTACTCCCCATTTCATAAATTAGCGCATCAAATAAACAACCCTAACTAATTATGAATAAAAAACTACTATTTTCTGCACTATTTCTGTGTGCTTCGACCAGCGTTTTTGCGCAAGACCGAAAAGTAATCGACAATATTGTTAAAGAAGTGAACGAAAACTCTCAATTAGAGAAACTTGCACACGAATTGCTTGATGTTGTTGGTCCGCGTTTGGTTGGCTCGCCACAAATGAAACAGGCTAACGATTGGGCAGTAAAAAAATACAGCGACTGGGGCATTTCTGCCAAAAACGAAAAATGGGGCGAGTGGGCTGGCTGGGAACGTGGCATTACCCATATCGATTTGGTAAGTCCCCGGGTACGCACCTTAGAAGGTACTCAACTGGCCTGGAGCCCATCAACCAATGGTAAAGCCATTAATGCAGAAGCGATCATCCTTCCGGCAATTACTGATTCGGTTTCCTTTCAGAAATGGTTACCCAATGTAAAAGGTAAAATTGTACTCATTTCGATGAACCAGCTTTCTGGCCGACCAGAAAAAAACTGGGAAGAATTTGCTACGAAAGATCTTTTCGAAAAGTTTAAAAAAGAAAAAGCCGAAGCTGCAAAAGCTTGGGCAGCCAGCCTGGCCAAAACCGGTTTAACCGCCAAAACACTCCCTGTCGCTTTAGAAAATGCAGGTGCGGTGGCTGTAGTAATCAATAACTGGTCGCAAGGCTTTGGTGTAGATAAGATTTTTGGTGCAAATACCACAAAAGTACCAACTTTAGACCTATCCGTTGAAGATTATGGCCTGGTTTACCGTTTGGCATTAAATGGTGATAAACCTAAGTTAAAAATCGAGGCAGATTCGAAGAAATTAGGAGCTGTACCTACTTTTAATACTCTTGCAGAGATTAAAGGAACACAAAAACCAAATGAATACGTAATGCTTTCGGCGCATTTCGATTCGTGGGATGGCGCAAGTGGCGCTACCGATAACGGATCGGGAACCATTTTAATGATGGAAGCCATGCGCATTTTAAAGAAAATCTATCCTAACCCGAAACGCACCATTTTGGTTGGTCACTGGGGAAGCGAAGAACAGGGTTTAAACGGTTCGAGGGCATTTGTAGAAGACCACCCGGAAATTGTGAACAATCTACAGGCTTTATTTAACCAGGATAACGGAACAGGTCGCGTGGTTAACATTGGCGGACAGGGTTTTGCTAAATCAAAAGACTACATCACCCGTTGGCTGGCCGCAGTACCTGATACGATTAAAAACCAGATCAAAACCAGTTTCCCGGGAACACCAGGCGCAGGTGGATCAGATTTTGCCTCTTTTGTAGCCGCAGGAGCATTGGGTTATTCGTTAAGTTCTACCAGCTGGGATTACGGCACTTATACCTGGCACACCAACCGCGACAGTTACGATAAACTGGTTTTCGACGAAATTAGAAGCAATGTGATTTTAGCGGCCATTATGGTTTATATGGCATCCGAAGATCCTGAAAAAACTTCGACCGAAAAAGCAACCGATTTACCGGTTAATGAGCGTACTGGCAAGCCAGCTACATGGCCGGTTCAGACGAAATCGAACAGAAAAGGTGGTTTGTAGGTAAGAATTTTGAATTGTTTAAAAAAAAGAGCATTTGGAAACAGGTGCTCTTTTTTTGTTGCAGCAACCTTGAATATGCTGTCATGCTGAGGCACGAAGCATCTGCAACCGATGAAACAGATGCTTCGTACCTCAGCATGACAATAAGCGGCGTTACTCCTCTTTCTTCTGAAACTTATAAAACAAGTACCCTAAAAAAGGCAATATCAGCACACTCCCCAACAAAAGCGCTAGGCCCAAACTATAAATGGTTTTCTCTGGTCCGGCGGTTTCCAATAACGATACTGCATTTCCGCTTTTTAAACGGATAAAATTAGGAAAGTGGGCATAACTAATCGCCAACAGGATCATCGTTACCTGAAAGCCTGCTAAAATGCGTAATACCTTGGTTTTGCCTTTAATCAACAGGTACCATAACAAAACAAGAGATAAACTGGCCAGTATAATGGCTGATAAACCAACTGTGCTTTTAAACACCCAATCAATCAACGGAATTTTATCGCGTTGTGCGGCAATAAATACCATCGCACCAAAAACTACCGCAGCTACATTCATAAATTCCGCCTTTTTAATAAAACGGCGTTTATCATGGTATTCATTTGTTTCGCCGATAAGATAGATGGCCGCAAGGAAACCACAAAGTGCAACCGTAAAGAAGCCTACAGCAACAGAAAACCAGTTTAACCAGCCCGAAATATATGCCGTATAAAAATCTGTCGCCAGTGGATCGATATGCCCTGAAATCAGGCTTCCGGCTATAATACCCAGAAATAAAGCGGTAACGAAGCTCGAATACCTGAAAATGCGGTTATAAAGCCACTGCATATCATCCTTTACGGCATCATAATGGCGGAATACAAAGGCTGTACCACGGGCTATAATCCCGATAAGCATAATGGCCAATGGAATATGCAGGTAAACCGACATCGTGGTATAAATAAAAGGAAAGCCTACAAAAAGGATCACAATCGCAATAATGAGCCACATGTGGTTGGCTTCCCAAACCGGACCAATGGCCTGGTACATGGTTTTACGGGTTTTACTCCTGTTTTTTGTTGAAGTAAACAGTTCGATAATACCGGCACCAAAATCGGCTCCGCCCAATAAAAAGTAGAGCAGGATGGCCATACATAAAAATGTAATTACAACATCTTTCATAATTTATTTTTTTTGCCACAGATTTAAACAGATAAACACAGATTTTAAAGCAGTTAACCTACATGCATCAAAATTTTTATCCGTGTTCATCCTTTTTATCTGTGGTTAATTAATTACTTCGTTTCAGGTTTGTTATAAAGTACAGGTACCATTTTAATCTGCCGGTAAAGTAAAAATGTTACGATAATGCTCAGCGACACATAAATCGCCGAGAAAATATAAAATGAATAAGCTATACCAGGCATCGGGGTAACCGCATCTTTTGTGCGCATAATGCCATAAATAATCCAGGGCTGCCGGCCAACCTCCGTAACTACCCATCCGGCTTCTAAAGCGATATAACCAAGGGGAATAGCAAAAACAAACAGTTTCAATAACCAGCGCTTTTCGGTTAAAGGTTTCTTTTTAAATAAGATGAAAAAATAGGTTAATGATACTAAAAGTAATAGTGTACCTATCCCCACCATGATCTGAAAAGCATAATGGGTTACCGCAACCGGAGGATGTTCGTTTTCAGGAATCTGATCAAGTCCCTTAACTTCGGCTTTAAAATCGCCATGCGCCAGAAAACTTAATGCGCCAGGGATTTTAATTGCTCCTTTTACCGTTTTATCTTTCTCGTTTACAATACCACCAATCAATAACGGTGCAGGTTTTTCGGTTTGATATAATGCTTCCATTGCCGCCAGTTTTGCAGGCTGGCGTTTGGCAACGTCTTTTGCAGATATATCGCCACTTAATGGCTGTAACAAAGCAGCAATGCAGGCAAATACAGCCGCTATTTTAAAAGCTTTTAAATGGAATGCAGCATTTCTGTTTCTCAAAATCATTAAAGCATGTACGCCTGCCACAGCAAAGCCTGTTGCGGTAAATGCAGCCAGGCACATGTGCAAAGCCTGACTGAACCATGCTCTATTAAACATGGCCTGTATGGGGTCGATATTAAGGTATTTACCGTTTACAAAATCAAAACCCGCCGGACTGTTCATCCAGGCATTGGCAGCAACCACCAGTATGCCCGAAGCCAGTCCGCTTACCCCTACTACCATACCGGTAAACCAATGGAACCATTTATTCAGTTTATTCCAGCCGTAAAGGAAAAAGCCCAGGGCTATTGCTTCGATAAAAAAGGCAGTTCCTTCAAGCGAAAAGGGCATTCCGAAGATCGGTCCGGCATGGTCCATAAATTTTGGCCAGAGTAGTCCCAGCTCGAACGACAGCATGGTGCCCGATACCGCACCTGTGGCAAAGAATATCGCCACCCCTTTACTCCAGGCCTTGGTCAGGTTTTTATAAACCTCATCGTTCGTTTTAAGCCATTTATAATGCGATACGGCCATAAAGAAAGGCATTACCATACCAATACAGGAAAAAATAATGTGAAAGCCTAATGATAAGGCCATTTGCGAACGGGCTGCTATAAAATCATCCATGGGCTGTAGATTTTGAATTGTAACAAATATAGTGGTTAAACACTAAAGCCTATGGTAATTCAATGAAGTTGAAAGGATTATTTTAAATATAGAACGTTTATAAATTGAAAAAAGATTTGGACCCTACAACCACCGTCATCTCGAGCGAAGTGCAACGTAGCCGAGAGATCTATCTCGAGTTAGATCTCTCCATTTTATTTCGGTCGAGATGACGACTTTTATTTTTGAATATGAGAATTAAGCCCCCTTCAACTCATCATAAGCAGCGGTTAAACTCCTCTGGATGCCTTCACCCTGCCATTCGGGTGCATTGGGGATAGTGGTTGCTTTCAGGATATCTTCTTTGCTTTTGCCAGCTTTAATTTCGCCACCCACAAAAGTTAGCAGGTTTTGAAGATAATTTTGGTAAGCTTTAACATCGGCTTTGTTTCCGGTTACTTTTTCCGGATCGAGGCTATGCCCCCATATAAACAACGTATCATTATCAAACTGGTTCTGGATTTTATCTAAAGCAGTAATCCAGTTGCCAATGTGTGCACCATTCTCTCTATCAATGTATGGAAATTTACGGTTGAAAACCAGATCACCAACATGTACAATATTTGCATGTTCGAAATGATAAACGGCATCGCCATTGGTATGGCCAGAACCATAATAATAAGCTTTGATATTTTCGTTGCCAACTTTTGCGCTCCATTTTGTGCCGAAAGTAGTATCGGGTAGTAACTGTTTATCTAAGTTATTTGCCTTTTCTGCACCTTTTTTCTGATTAACCAACGAATTTTGATGCGCAACAACTTTTTCTGCCAATCCTTTAAACGATATATTTCCTGCGGTATGATCGCCGTGGTGGTGTGTATTGATCAGGTATTTGAAAGGTTTTTCGCCCAATTTTTTTAATTCTTCAATCACGTGTGGTGCCGTTGTCGGGAATTGTGCATCTACCACCACAAAACCATTGCTCGAATTTAACCAGCCAATGGTTCCTCCCTGCTCAATAAATATACCCACATCATTACGAAGCGGTTTAAAATTATAGGCACGGAACAATTCATGTTGTGCAAAAACATCTGTTTTATAAATCGAAAGCAGGGCCATGGCCAATGCCGAATTTTTGATAAAATTTCTTCTTTCCATTTTGGATTAAGCTAAAAAAACCACAGCAAATGCTGTGGTTTAAATTTAATGATTTTGATCGTAAATAAACAAAATTATATACCGGAACCCGGTGTGGTGCCTGGCTCGTGCCCCGGACCAAAGCTATTGTTCTTACGGTCTTTATCTTTGTTAAACAGATTAGTAGTTACTTTAGATGATTTGTTTTCATCAAGTGTTCTATCCTCTTTAATATCTTCGGCGGTTTTATCCAGTAAATCGTTCTCAACAACTTTACCTTTTTCTTTATTCGTTTCCATAGTAATTGTAAATTGATGTACTATAGGAACAAGCGAAAAATAAGATTGTTTTTAATAGTTGTTTTGAGAATGGGATTTGATCCAAACATCGGAAGTTGCGACAGGCATAAATATCTATTACAACATCGCCCCGGGCAATTTTCCTAACTCATGTATACATCCAAAAGAATGAAACCTCCTTTTGTGGATTTTATTAAAATGGTTCGATGATTCGAAAGAAAAAGGATTGAAGATAAACTTGTAGATGTGTTTCCTTTCTTCATTCAATTTTTCTTCCAGTTTAGCGTTTTCCAGATTTTGAGTGTTGTGGTTCGTTTCCATGATGATATAAATTATTGAAAACCTGACAGGCTTTCAGGGTTAACAATTTTAATAATAATAAAAAGCTATTTTAAAATTTGCTTAACCTTATACCATGGGGATTTTGATAAGGTTTCGTTCTGGAACAACAGGTAAAATGGCATGGACTGCCTTACGTTTAATTAAATATAAGGTTAATTATTGGGTTTTGCAAGTTAATTTTTAGCTGTTTGGTTATTATGTGTTAAAACTTGAAAAGTGTGTTTTTTTTGGAAATCAGTTGCAGATGCATTTAGGTAAATGCAATCTCGCTTTGCACTTAACTTCGTTGCACTCGTGTTCGTTCCGATCGGGTTTAGATGGCACGGCCGGTAATCCTATTTGGGGCTGCAAAATGCCTAAAAATCCCACTTTGCATCATGTCATTAAACCGCAAATAGCAGCAATAAAGCTGTAATTAAACCTGATTAAAGCGGATACCGGCCAGGCGCTTAAGGCCTGCGGGCGTATGAGCGAAAAGCAGGGCTAACATTAAAATGGCAAGCTAAACCTGCTTTCCAAAAAAACATTATTGAATTATTTTGCCCATAAAAAAAGTCCCGATCTGCACCGGGACTCTCCTATTTGGTTAATGATATTTTATGCTAAAGCATTCTGCTTCACTACCATTTTAACTTTTTCTATTACATAATCCAAATCTTCTTTAGTGGTATATTTACTAAACGAAAAACGTACCGACGGGCGGTTGGGATCGGCATTGATGCCGTTTAACACATGCGAACCGATATTTGAGCCGGATGAACAGGCACTACCACCCGAAGCACAGATACCATTGATATCCAGGTTAAACAATAACATATCGGCCATATCCATTTCAGGAAAAGAAACATTGAGTACCGTGTACAAACTTTTATCGGCATCTGTTTCGCCGTTAAAGCCTATACCCGGGATTTCTGCAATTAGCTGTTCTCTTAAATAATCTTTTAAGCCCTGAATATGCGCCTGGTGTTCTGCCATTTCTGCATAAGCTATTTCTAAAGCTTTGGCCAAACCAACAATGCCATACACGTTTTCAGTACCACCACGCATGTTACGCTCTTGTGCGCCACCATAAATCATTGGTGGGATTTTGATATTGCTGTTTACATATAAAAATCCAACACCTTTTGGTCCGTGGAGTTTATGTGCCGCACAAACAATAAAATGTGCTTTAAGTTCTCTTACATTATGCGGGTAATGCCCCATGGTTTGCACCGTATCGGCATGGTAAATGGCATTATATTTTTCGCAGATATCGCCAACTTTAACCATATCAGTTAAGGTACCCAACTCATTATTTGCATGCATTAACGATACAAAAGTGCGTTCGTTGTTTTGAAGGAGTTCTTCTAAGTGATTGTAGTCAACATTACCTTTTTCATCAATATTAACAAAACTCAGTTTATCAATTTCGCCATTTTTAAGCATGGTATTTAGCGTATGCTCTACAGCATGGTGCTCAATTTTAGAGGTAATGGCATGTTTTATCCCATAGGCAGCAATGCCACAACGTATGGCCGTATTATCAGCCTCGGTACCACCCGAAGTAAAAAATATTTCGGAAGGCGATGCGTTTAACAAACCAGAAACGGTTTTACGGGCTTTTTCTACAAGCGTACGCACCTCGCGGCCAAGCGCATGAATGGCAGATGGATTACCGAAATAGTTTTCCATCACATTTGTCATTTCCGCAATTACTGCCGCATCTAAAGGCGTTGTGGCCGCATTATCTAAATAGACCCTTTTCATTTCTACGAATATTTAAAAGTTAGTGTTGCAAAGATGTTTTGCTTCTTCAACATCTTTTGTTTTAAAATGGTCAGGATTCTGGTTTATTAAAATCCTAACCGGTATTTTATTCCTTAATTCTAAAGGAATTAAAGGTGTAATATTTCTTTAATGTCGGAAATGATCTTATTTGCCAAACTTTCGGCAATGGTTTCATTTTCGGCTTCACTGTAAATCCTGATGATCGGTTCGGTGTTCGAACGACGCAAATGTACCCAGGTTTTATCAAATTCTATTTTCAAACCATCAATAGTACTGTATGGCTGGTTTTTGTATTTCTCTTCTACCTGTTTCAACAAATTATCAATATCCATTTCTGGCGTTAAGGTAATTTTGTTTTTAGAAATGTGGTATTGAGGATAACTTGCCCTTAAAACAGAGATTGATTTGCCAAATTTAGCTAAATGTGTTAAGAATAAAGCAATACCTACTAAAGCATCCCTTCCATAGTGCGATTCAGGGTAAATAATACCACCGTTTCCTTCACCACCAATAATCGCGTTGGTAGCTTTCATTTTGTTTACCACGTTTACCTCACCAACAGCCGAAGCATTGTATTCAGATCCAGCTTTCTCGGTTACATCGCGTAAAGCACGGGTTGATGAAAGGTTAGAAACAGTATTTCCCGGGGTATTTTTCAATACATAATCGGCAACGGCAACCAAAGTATATTCTTCGCCGAACATGCTTCCATCTTCGTTTACAAAACATAAACGATCTACATCCGGATCAACTACAATACCCAAATCGGCATTTTGTTTCTGAACTTCTTTAGAAATTTCGGTTAAATTTTCCGGTAGTGGTTCCGGGTTATGTGGAAAATGTCCATCTGGTGTGCAATATAGTTCAACTACTTTGCTAACGCCTAAGGCTTTTAATAAAGCAGGGATAAAAATGCCTCCTGTTGAATTTACACAATCGATTACGACCTTAAAATCGGCCTTTTTAATGGCTTCAACATCTACCAAGGGCAATGCCAAAACTTTATCAATGTGTTTTTGAAGGTAAGTATCGTTTTTGATTACTTTTCCTAATTTATCTACATCAGCGAAATCAAAATCAGCACTTTCGGCAAGATCTAATACTTCTTTACCATCTGTATCGCTGATAAATTCGCCGCTTGCATTTAGTAATTTCAGGGCATTCCATTGTTTTGGATTATGGCTGGCTGTTAAAATAATACCACCACCTGCATTTTCATCCGGTACGGCAACTTCTACAGTTGGCGTGGTTGATAAACCTAAATCGATTACTTCAATACCCAAACCTTGTAAAGTTCCGATCACCAGGTTATTCACCATTTCGCCCGAAATACGGGCATCTCGACCTAAAACAATGCGTTTATTGCCGGTTTTTTGTACTACCCAGCTACCAAAGGCCGCTGTAAATTTCACAATATCAAATGGCGTTAAGCCGTCGCCAGCCCTTCCGCCTATGGTTCCGCGTATTCCTGAAATCGATTTTATTAAAGTCACCTTGTATAATTTATTTGAGGCCCAAAAATAACAAAAAAAACAAGACAGATGCTATTTAACAAGGTTTTGCCAAGCAAATTTACATTGTTTTTATATCTATAAACACGATGGTTCTGGTAGAAATTAGCCGGGTGATTAAAATCAAACGTGTGTTTTAGCGACAAAATTATTTTAATTTTTGATGTTCATTTTCAACATGATAAAAACCCGAAACATAATATTCTTGCAACATTATTGCATAAAAACATATTCTAACTTCACTAGCGATTCTAAAACCTTATATTTGCATCTTTTTAAGATACAAACGGCTTTTATATGCAGCGCAAGTGGTTTCAATATTGGTTTAATTCGCCATATTATCATATTCTATATCAACAACGAAATGATGCTGAAGCCGAGTTTTTTATTGATAAACTCACCCAATTCCTCCATCCGGAAGCCGATGCCAAAATGTTGGATATTGCCTGTGGAAAAGGTCGTCATTCGATCTATCTGAACAAAAAAGGCTTTGATGTTACCGGAATTGACCTTTCTGAGCAGAGCATTAAATACGCCAAACAGTTTGAAAACAACAAACTGCATTTTCTGGTGCACGATATGCGCAGGTTGTTTTACATCAACTATTTTGATGTGGCCTTAAACCTTTTTACCAGTTTCGGTTATTTTGATACAGAGAAAGAACATGTAAATGCACTTAAAACTTTCAGGAAGTGTTTAACAGCCAACGGGATATTGGTGCTGGATTATTTTAACACTGAAAAAATAATCCGCAATTTAAATTCATGCGAAACCAAATCGCTTGATGGTATCACCTTCAACATTACCAAAAACGTTGTGGATGGAAAAATCATCAAAAAGATAAATTTTGAAGACAACCATAAGGTATATAATTTTGAAGAACGGGTACAGGCGTTTAGTTCAGAAGATTTTGAACGGATGCTAACCAAAGCAGGGATGCGTATTGAAAAAACCTTTGGAAACTATAGCTTAGATGATTTTGACCACTCTACTTCTGATCGCTTAATTTTAATCTGTAAAAAAGCATGATAGAAAGCATACAGCAATTTGATATAGAATTGTTCCTGAAAATCCACCGAGGACTTTCAAACAGCTTTTTTGATTGGTTAATGCCTTTAATGCGCAACCGTTTCTTTTGGTCGCCGCTTTATCTTTTTATCATAGTATTTTGCATTAAGCAGTATAAAAAGCAGGGCTACTATATTATTGGCATGGTACTTTTCACTTTTGCCATGGGCGATTTAATTGCCTCGAGGGTGATAAAACCATGGGTATCGAGGGTAAGGCCCTGCAACGATATGAGTTTGGCCAACGATATTATCCACCGTGTGCCCTGTGGCAGCGGACTCAGCTTTCCATCTGCACATGCCACCAATCATTTTGCGATAGCTGTATTTCTGATTTGCATTTTTTACAGCAGGTGGAAACCTATTTTACCAATCGGCCTATTTTGGGCATCTATTATCAGTTTTGCACAGGTATATGTGGGCGTGCACTACCCTGTTGATGTAACTACCGGAGCATTATTGGGCATTACGATCGGGATGATCTGTTCGAGAATATTTAAAAAATTACAACCTGATTTTTAACCTATGGAAATCTGGAAACTCTGCGTACTCTTTTTCTGTGCCTTTTTGGGCGGAACAGCTATTTTTCTGGTAAAGAGCGATAAATCTAAGCTGCTAAAACTGATTTTATCTTTCAGTGGTGCCTATCTTTTTGCCATTACGGTTCTACATTTAATCCCTGATGCTTACAGCGGACCGGATAAGTGGCAGATTGGGGTTTTTATCCTGATCGGTTTCTTATTGCAGATTTTTTTAGAGCAATTTTCGGAGGGTGTAGAACACGGGCACATCCATAAACATCACGATGGACATGTTTTTCCATTCGGCATTATGATCAGTTTATGCCTGCATGCTTTTTTAGAAGGGATGCCTTTGGCAAAAGAGCAGCACAACGAATTGATTTTCGGCATTTCGCTACACCATATCCCTGCGGCTTTTGCTTTGGCAAGTATACTGATGCAGAACCATTTCAAGAAAAGCAGTATCGTACTTTACCTTATTTTATTTGCCGTAATGGCCCCGCTTGGCTTTTATGTAAGCGTTGGGCTAAGCAACGGCACCATAGGCGGCCTGGATGCTTATTTCAATAAGATTATGGGCATAGTAATCGGTATTTTCCTACATATTTCTACTACTATTTTATTCGAATCGAGTGCTGATCATAAGATCAATACACGCAAAATGATCGCGGTGTTGTTGGGAATTGGTGTGGCATTGATTGGTTTCTTCGCCGGGCATTAGTTCAGTTGGTAGTTTTCAGTTGGTAGTTTACAACTGGCAATTAACCTCCTGAGCGTAGTCGAAGGGTAAACAGTTAATTGATTAATCATTTACAATTAATCATTCCTCTAGCCGTTTTTAAACGTTTATAATCGTTTAAATTCGTGTCATCTTCCCAAAATGAGTTAAATTCGAATATGGAAAACATTGTAAACGAACCGGTTGTAGCCTACCAAAAAAGACGTTATACTGTTGAAGAATACCTGGAAATGGAAAAAGAATCAACAGAAAAGCACGAATATTATCAGGGTGAGATATTTGCGATGTCGGGTGCTGGTGATAATCATAATGAAATTTTCAGTAATGTTTTTGGAGAAATCGTTAACAAACTAAAAGGCAAACCTTGCAGACCATATGGAAGCGATAAACGGATGAATATTCCCGAGAATACTTTATTCACCTATCCTGATATTTCAATCTATTGTAACGGCTTAACGCATAGCGATGTTGATGAAGACACCACAATTTTACCAACTGTTATCATAGAAATACTCTCGCCTTCAACGAAAAATTACGACAAAGGGAAGAAATTTAACCTCTATAAAGATATTCCATCACTAAAAGAATACATCATGATTGATTCGGAAGTTGTTTTGGTTGAGGCTTATTATGTTAATGGAGAAAAGAATTGGATGCTTAATCAACACAAAACGCTCTCTGATACCTTAACCTTTGTTTCAATGGGATTTAATATAGCCTTAAGCGATATTTATTATTACGTTACTATTTAAAATTGGAGATCGCAGCTTTATTTCCATTCAATTGTTAAAAATAAAACCGTAAAAAACTATTTAACAAATAGTTAGCACCCTATCCGTTTTAAACGTTTAATCGTTTATTCTTTTCCTTCCTGAGATACAAATTCAGTAAATTCGAATATGGAAAACATTGTAAACGAACCAGTTGTAGCGTATCAAAAAAGACGTTATACTGTTGAGGAATACCTGGAAATGGAGAAAGAATCAACAGAAAAGCACGAATATTATCAAGGAGAGATATTTGCGATGTCGGGTGCTGGTTTTAACCACAATCTTATCTTCTCAAATGTTTTCGGGGTGATTTTCAACAAATTAAAAGGTTCGAAATGCATTCCATTTGGAAACGATATGAGAATGAATATACCCGAAAACACCCTGTTTACTTATCCTGACATTTCTATTTACTGCAACGAAATTAAGCACCTAAACGAGGATGAAAACACTATTTTGCATCCAACAGTAATCATCGAAATTCTTTCGCCTTCAACCAAAAACTATGATAGGGGTAAAAAATTCACCCTGTATAAAGATATTCCGTCGTTAAAGGAATACATCATGATTGATTCGGAAGCTGTTTTGGTAGAGGCTAATTATATTAATGAAGAAAAGAATTGGACACTTAATCAACACATCGAGATTTCTGATACTTTTTCTTTGGTTTCGATGGGATTTGATATGCCTTTAGCTGATGTTTATGAGCGTGTGCATTTTGGCGTAAACTAACTTACAAAGAAGTCAAGTTTGTACACCATTTGTATACAACATAATCTTAAAAAAACTTGACTTCTTTAAGCTCTACTACCAAATGAACTATTTCTTTGCCTTCTTTTTTCCATACCCCCACGGACAGTGTTTACACTTATTTTTGCAACAATATCCCCGCTTTAGATGATAGGCTTCAGTAAAAACCATCAGTCCATCTTCGTTAAAATAAAAATCTTCGCCTTCTTTCATAGCTAATATTGAATGAATGAATTTTGAATGAGTGAATTGGTGAATTTTGATTGATTGAATTTTGAATGATAGAATTTCTTATACAGAAAGTTTTGAATGAATGAATTTTGAATGATTGAATATTTTACCTTTAACCACTCAATCATTCCTTAAATCATTTATTCGGTTATTCCATCCTTCAGTCATTCTCTCATTCATTAAATCATTCATTCGGTTATTCCATCCTTTAGTCATTCTCTCATTCATTAAATCATTCATTCAGTTATTCCATCCTTAAGTCATTCATTAATCATTTCCTAATTAAGTATTTTAACCTCCAGTTTATCTTTAAAATAATCTTTAAGCTGTTTTCCGTCACCATGCAAAGTCCATACCTGTTTTGGTTTTACTTTTTCGATAGTTTCTAAAATGGCATCCCAATCGGCATGATCGGAAATGTAAAGTGAAATCCCGTTTTGCTGCTGCAGGTTTTTCCAGCCAGAGGCAAATGCACGAACCACATTAATTGCTTTATGGTAACTGTGGAAAACCATTGGCGGAACAATGTAAACCTGGTTTTCGTGATGGTTTTTCATCACTTTACGATCGTACATTTTGTAATTACCCAGTTTCATACCATAATCTTCGTATATTTTTACAAATGGCATAATACTAAAGTGCACCATTATATTCCTCGTTGGGCAATGCTCGTTCAGCAACTGGATAATCCGCTGGCTTTTACCTAAAGCATAAGCGCCAAGCATGATATTGGCCTTGGTCTCGTTCAGTTTTTTGATCTCATCAACCGGAGAAGGATGTTTTGTTTCAGGATCGGCAAATGTGCTTTCGGTGATCAATACATCGGCCTCTACAAATTCAAAAGGCTCACAGGTGGCATCAGGTTCTATCTTATAGTCGCCTGTATAAAGATATTTAACGCTTTTATATTCCATTAAAACTTGCGCAGAACCCAAAATATGTCCGGCAGGATAAAAAGAAATGCTTACTTCTTTTATTTTAAAAGTTTCGTGGTAGTTTTTGGTGAAAAAATCGACCGCGGCAAATTTGCGGTAACGGTGTTTCATAAAAGCTGCTGTGGCTGCCGTACAATACACGTTTTCACTTCCACCAATGGCGTGATCGCCGTGTGCATGAGACACCACTGCTTCTTTAACGGGTTGTTGCGGATCGAGGTAAAAATCGCCGTAAACGCAATATAAACCCGTTGGAGTAATGGTAATAAAATCTTCTAAAATCATGATTAAGATAAGTAGGATTTAAGGATTGTATGATCTCAGAAAATTAAACTTGGTTGCTTTTATAGGCTGCAGCTGACTTAAGAAATTGATGATGTAAAGTCAAAACCTGCTCAATGATAGATTGATGTTCATCATTAGCGATAAAATGATTGGCCAGTTTAGCTTTTTCTTCATCGCTAAGCTGTTTATCCATACGTGCCTTTATCTGTTCTTCAGTAACACCATCACGTTGTATTAAACGCTTTAATTTAATTTCATAAGGAGCTGTAACCAAAATGGTGGTATCGCACAATTTATAGGAGCCGCTTTCGAATAAGATTGCCGCTTCTTTTAGGGTATAAGGTACAGTTGAAGGAATGGTGGCTTCCCAGGCATCAAAAGCCCTAAAAACGGCGGGATGAACCAGGGCATTTAGTTGTGCGAGCGCTTGTTCATTATTAAATACAATGCCTGCGATATGCTTATTGTTTAACTTACCATCTTCGAAATAACTTTCATTGCCAAAAGCCGTTTTAACGCCATCAATCAATAACGTATCCTGGGTCATTATTTCTTTCGCAGCGGTATCGGCATAAAATACAGGAATTCCCAATACCTCAAAAACCTTACACACGGTACTTTTCCCGCTCCCAATACCACCCGTTATTCCTACTTTGTACATTATTTTTCTACTATGAAATCTATTTTTGAAGGCATTACACTTACGAGTTTACAATAATCAGGAAATTCGGTTATTTTAACGGTAAACTGACGGTGCTTTAAATTGAGCCATTCATCTGCATCAATGGTGGCTGTAATAAAACTTTCATCAACCTGATCATAATTACTCAATGCCACTAAAAAAGTAACTTTAACTTTTTTGGGATAGAGTTTTATGCTGTTATAATTCCTGTTATTGATAATTTTTAAAGGTACTTCAATGGTTTTCTCGGTAAACTCATCAACTGGTAGTTTAACCTCTACTGAAGACGGATAAATGCTCACATTTTTATGGATGCTGTGCTGCAAAGCTACACGCGTTGTACTGCTGCTTTGTACTTTATCCAGTTTTAAGGTGTCGGTTGGCCAGAACTTTATTTTGTCGAGCTCTTCCGTTGGTCCGGCAACCTTAACATATTTTGGATTGAGGATAATTTCGCTGGCAATGCCATACTGCTTTTCGAAACTTAATTTATCAATTAGTTTTACAGGTACCCTTTTTACCATGCGTTTGGTAAAGTCGAAATAAAGCGTGTCGGGTTTAACCGAAATCACCTTTTGCGAACTTTCCAATTGTTTATTGATGTTATAAAGCTGATCGGAAAAAACGATAAAATCTTTGGTATTTAGCTGACTTAAATTTACGGTAACAGATGGGGGACTAATTCTTAACCGGGCAAATAACAATTGCCAGCCAGTTCCTTCTACCCTTAAATCAATTGTATCAGACTGTAGCGGATAAAAAGCCCTTTTAGTTGGTGTGTTTTTAAACACCAGTACCGTTTTTGCCACATATTCATATTTATTATTTAATGCCATAAAAAGCCATGCAGCTATGGCCAGCAGCAGGCAGGCCAACAAGCTGAATACACGTCTTTTTTCAATTTTAGTTAATCTAATAAAGGGCATAATCCGTTAAAATCTTAAATATAAGCAGCAAAAACATCTAAAAATGCATTTAACCAAATGTAGTAAAACAAAAACAGTCCCGAAAGTTTTCAGGACTGCTCAAATTTTAATTATTTCTGATTAAGCTTTAGTTGCCGCCGGGGTTACTGTGGCTTTTGTTGCATCTAAAGAAACTGCCGATTTATCGAAACGGATTTTCACACCACCTTCAACCTCGATTAAAAAAGTTGTATCGTTCATATCGGCAATACGACCGTGAATACCTGCTGTAGTTACAATTTTGTCGCCTTTTTTCAATTCACTGATCAATTTTTTATGGTCTTTGGCTTTTTTAAGCTGAGGACGGATCATAAAAAAGTAGAACACTAGCGCAATTGCTCCAAACATAATTAATTGTCTTGGATCAAATCCGCCTGCTGCCTGTAAAATTACTGTTGATGTCATTTTTTATTTTTTTTGTGTATGAATAGCTGATGATCCTTAATATGATCAATAATCAACTAAATTATTTTTTGGCAAGCACCTCTCCTACCAAATGAACGGTAGAAACTGTAGGGTTTGCATTTGAAGTAATGGTTACCACTTTATCCTGCATGCCCATTTTGCCTTCGCTATTGAAAACTACGCTGATAATTCCTTCTTTACCTGGTAAAATAGGCGAACCTGGCACCTGTGGAACAGTACAGCCACATGTTGCGGTTGCATTAGATACTACAAGCGGTGTTTTGCCCGTATTTTTAAGTTTAAAATCGTGTTTTACCTTTTCGCCCTGTTCTATTTTACCAAAATCGAAAATTTCGCGTTCGAAAACGATAACCGGTGCATCTGCAGGGGCAACTTTAGCTGTTTTTGAAGTATCGTTACCAACCGAAACCGCCGATGTTGTTTCTGAGGTTTGGTTATTTGCGTTACGGCATGCTGCAAATGAAAGTGCAGCGATAGCCAGGATAAATGTTTTTTTCATTTTTAATCTTCGATTAATCCGCGGCCAATCTTTTTAATGGTATTATTCTTTTTAAGATCGCCTAAAATTTTGTCTAAAATACCGTTTATAAATGAATTACTCTTCGGTGTACTGTAATCTTTTGATAACTCTAAATATTCGTTAATGGTTACTTTAACCGGAATAGACGGGAAGTTTAGCAGTTCGCAGATCGCCATTTTCATCAGGATCGTATCCATAAGTGCAATACGCTCCGATTCCCAATTTTTGGTCCTGTCGGCAATCATATCCTGGTATTTGGCATCGTTTTGTAAGGTGTGCACAAAAAGATCCTGTACAAATTTGCTATCCTCTACCCAATCGGCACTGATTTCGGTCAGTTTATTTTTGAACGGATCGTCAGAAGTAAAGTTTTTAAGGGTTTTGGCAACCATTCCTTTCATCACTTCATGATCCACCTGCCAGTTGATAAATTTTTCTTCAAAAACCTGGATAATGGCCTGGCTTTTTAAAATGATTTTACGGAAAATATATTTGATGATATCTTTTGATGATTCTAAACTCTCGTTATCATCAGCAAGGTAATCGGCATATTCTTTTGATGCTTTTAAAGCATTGTACACGGTTTTGCGGATTTCGGGATCAAAGCCCCAATCTACCTTATACTTTTTAATTGCAGAAACATATTCAGGATTCTGCTGCAATAAAACGCTAAACTTATTGTGTAGCAATTTCATGTTCGGATTGATATCCTCTGCTGTTTTAATGAATTTGTTTGCGCGTTCTGCCGCGTCGTTAGCAGTAAATTCGGTAACTTCTACCAATAAAGAGAGCATCCAGATGTACATTTCGTACACACTATCGATACTTTGCATCAAGGTTTTCAAATCACCTTTAATGTCTTTTTTGTCTGCCATGTGCCATGCAAAAATGTTTTGCAAAGCTTTGATTCTTAAGTGCCTTCTGTTTAACATGAATGTAAGAACGAGTGTGGTTTTTTAAAACCTGTTTTAATAGTTATGATTTAATATGACGATTTAATTTTTTTAATATCTGCAATCCGTTTTTCGGCAATCCGGTTTGCGGCAATGTTTGTGGATATGTTTTCAGCTTTGCTTAATTTAATTACGCTACGGGTAGCATCATAAATATTTTCTGTAAGCTGTACCGTGCGTTTTTTACCAAAACCGGTCAGTTCAGAGTAGCATGAAATCAACCCACCTGCATTAATCAGGTAATCAGGCGCAAATAAAATACCTTTTTTCAGCAGTAATTCGCTATCTAAAAGTTCATCTTTTAACTGGTTATTGGCCGAGCCTGCAATAATTGCAAACTTCATTTTTTCGATGGTTTTGTTGTTTACCGTGGCTCCCATGGCACATGGGGCATACACATCGGCATCGGTCGTAAAAATTTTATCGGCTTCTATCGGTTTTGCCTTATATTTCCTGGCTACATAGGTTAACTGTTCCTGATTGATATCGCTGATCAATACTTCGGCATTTTCTTTTCTCAACAAAGCCACCAGGTGTTCGCCAACATTGCCAATACCCTGTACCACAATGGTTCTGCCGGCAAGCATATCGGTACCAAAAACTTCTTTAACACTGGCTTTAATACCTAAATAAACACCCTGGGCAGTAAATGGAGCCGGGTTGCCTGCACCACCAATTGACTCGGGAACACCAGTAACATAATTGGTTTCCATACGGATATATTCCATATCGCGAGTATTGGTACCCATTTCTTCTGCTGTAATGAATTCGCCGTTCAGGTTTTTAATAAACCTGCCATAGCTGCGCATTAAAGTTTCTGTTTTATCTTTTCTCGAATCGCCGATGATTACGCCTTTTCCGCCGCCTAGGTTTAAACCTGTAATGGCCGCTTTATAAGTCATTCCGCGTGATAAACGCAGGGCATCTTCCAGGGCTTCACCTTCGGTGGCATAGCTCCACATGCGTGTTCCACCCAAAGCGGGGCCTAAAGTAGTATCGTGTATAGCAATAATTGCTTTTAAACCTGTATCCGGATCATTGCAAAAAACCAACTTTTTATGCCCGTAGGCACTTAATTGATCTAAAATTGATGAATCTGACGAAGAATTTGCTGGCATATTGAACGTTCGGCTAACCTGCTGCAAAATTAAAATAAAAAACCATTATTACACGTATTTAACAAAACTATAACAAAATTAATTCGAACGGGATTAAATAAATAAAGTTATTTGTTCAAAAAAGTATTATTTGGCTAAATTACTTTTGTTTTTTGGAGACACAAACCAAGGCAATAATATTGGTCCGTGGAGACACGAACCAAGGCTTGGGAAAAGATGAAGATGTTTGGTTCGTACCTGCACAAAGCAAGGCATTATTTTAAGTGGTCGGTATTATTTGGAAAAGCCGGGTTCGGTTCATTTGGGTTACGAAAGCCCCGCTATACGCTTCAAAGCCTTGGCTCGTACCTCACCTACGGGTTTTACGCTGCTATCGGGTTTAGGTGGCAAAGGCTTCCTAAGTTGCAAAAGGGTAAAGCATCGGCAACTTCGAGTGCTATAGCTTTGCGTTAGATGCCTTTGATTTAAACCTCGCAGGTTTTAAAAACCTGCGAGGTTTGGCAATAGAGTTCAAAAACATTTTAATAATCAGGTTAAGGGCTTTAATTAATTTAGTTTTCTACGCCACATCTTCCATCTCAAATTATACATTTTACATCCCTTATTGTCATTATTCTTTAAAGCTTAATCACTAATAGATAAATATGATGTACAGAATAACAAAATTATCTAAGTTTGTACAACATGAAACATCTGAGCCGATTAAATAAGTATTTTCTTAAATATAAATGGTGGATTATCCCCGGAAGCATTTTCGTGGTGATTTCCAATATTTTTGGAGTGGTACCGGCACAGGTAATCGGCTATGCGGTAGATCTGATTACAGAAAACATCCAGATTTTTAATCTTTTTCATGGTTTTGACAGACAGGCGATCATTTACGATATTTTTAGCAGCAACCTTTTATATTTTGGCCTGCTGGTTATTGTGCTTTATCTGTTAAGGGGCTTGTTCTTATTCTTTATGCGGCAAACCATTATTTTAATGTCGCGGCATATTGAATTTGACATGAAAAACGACATCTACCAGCATTATCAGGAATTGAGTTTAGGTTTTTACCGTAGAAATAATACAGGCGATTTAATGAACCGTGCTACGGAAGATGTAAACCGCGTGAGGATGTATGTGGGGCCGGCAATTATGTATACCATTAATACTTTTGTATTATCGGTGCTTATTATCTGGTCGATGTTTGATGTAAACTCAAAGCTGGCCATTTATTGCCTGTTGCCACTCCCCTTTCTGGTGATCATTATATATTATGTAAATACGCTGATTTTTAAAAAAAGCGGAAAAATACAGGAGCGTTTATCAGACCTTTCGAGTTTTGTACAGGAGCGTTTTTCGGGCATCAGGATCATTAAATCTTACGTGCGTGAAGATTATACCCGCAATATGTTCGAAATCCAGAGCAACGAATATAAAAAAGATTCGATGAGTTTGGTTAAAGTTTCGGCCCTGTTTTATCCTACCATGCTCTTATTAATTGGTTTAAGCACTATTTTAACCATTTATATCGGCGGTATCCAGGTGATGAACGGTAGTATCACCGCCGGGAACATTGCCGAATTTATCATTTACATCAACCAGTTAACTTTTCCGGTAACCATGCTGGGCTGGGTAACCTCACTGATCCAAAGGGCTGCAGCCTCGCAGAAAAGGATTAACGAATTTCTGGATATCCCATCGGATATTCAGTCAAAAGAAACTTCGGAGAGAACTTTATCAGGCAATATCAAATTCGATAAGGTAAGTTTTACCTATCCGGATACAGGCATTGAAGCCCTAAAAGAGGTCAGTTTCGAGATCAACAACGGCGAATTTGTGGCAATTATCGGGAAAACAGGTTCTGGGAAATCAACATTGGCTAACCTGATTATGCGGATGTACGATGTAGAAAACGGTGCTATCGATATCGACGGGAAGAACATTAAAGGTTTAAATTTAAAAGATTACCGATGCCAGATCGGTTTTGTACCGCAGGAGGTTTTTCTATTTTCGGACACGATAAAAAACAACATTGCCTTTGGCTTAGACACAGTTACCGATGAAGAGGTTTATACCGCAGCTAAAAATGCTTCGGTTTATAACAACATTATTGATTTTGAAGAAAAGTTCGAAACCATGCTGGGCGAACGGGGAATTACGCTATCGGGCGGACAAAAACAAAGGGTTTCTATTGCCCGTGCGTTGATTAAATCGCCAAAGATTTTGATATTTGACGACTGTCTTTCGGCTGTAGATACCAAAACCGAAGAGGAAATACTGCAAAACCTGGGTAAAATAATGGCCGGAAAAACAAGTATTTTAATTGCCCACCGGATTTCTACAATTAAAAATGCAGATAAGATTTTGGTGCTTGATGATGGAAAAATCATCGAACAAGGCACACACAATGAATTACTTAAGCTAAATGGCAGTTATACGGAGCTTTATAACAACCAACTTTTGGAGGAGGAAACGCGCACGATTTAAATTGTATTAAAATTGTATTTTGAACTTTAAATATTTGCTTTATATTTACCGAAACCAAAAACCAACATCAATACCAACCATGGGAGAATTCGACAACAAGGAAAGAGAAGAAGTTTTTTCAAAGAAAGTAAGAGCAGGTAAGAGAACTTATTTCTTCGACGTGAAGGCTACTAGATCGGGTGATTATTATTTAACAGTTACCGAGAGCAAGAAAAGATTAGAAGACGGTGTGTTTGTAAAGCATAAAATCTTTTTATACAAAGAGGATTTCGAAAAGTTTGCAGAAGGACTGAACGAAACGGTTGATTATATCAAAACCCACCAGGATGTGGTTGAAAAACGTTATGAATATTCAGAAAACGGAGAACATAGCACCAGAACAAGCGACGATTTTACTTTTTAGTAATATAACTTCAATAAAAAACCTCCCGATTCAGAAAATTGAGAGGTTTTTTTTATGCGTGATATATTTCTTTCTATTTTACAGAAGTGCTAACTACCGCAATAATTAACAGAAAATAACTTGCTATTAGTACGATTGTAAGTACGCCCCAGAATTTAAACAGCGATTTTACATGATAAATGGCATCATTAAAGTTCTCCTGATCGCCAAATAAAATCCCCTGCCTGCCCTTGGCCGAAAAACGCAACAGCAATAAACTCGGGTAAAAAAAGAGCAAAGCCAGTAACAGGTAAAATATCGTAATGCCGGTTGCACCAATACCAGCTAAAGGCCCTAATTGATTGAGCATAGCCGGATTAGCACTTATGGCAGCCCCAATACCGAAAGAGCTTAAAGTTAAAAATGCCGAAATCACAAAACCCACAACCGATAAAAACCTTGCCCATTTACTCATATCGTAAAAGTAACTCCGCATTTCTTCGGTTACGATCAATTTAATTTCCTGAGGTACTTCCTTTTCAATATCTTCCATTTATGTATCTGTATTTTCGGCTAAACATAGATAAAATATAGATTTGATACAATAGCAAGGGTTTAAATAAAGGTTTTAAAAGCTTATCTTTGCGCGGAAATTGAGATGTGAGATGTGAGATGTGAGATGTGAGATGTGAGATGTGAGATGTGATGGTTTGATGGATCATGGCCCAAATGCATAACTATAAAGCTCAAAAACGAAAAACACAAGGCTATTGACCATAAGACTATGAACCCAATAGCCAAAAAACTAAAGATATAAAGACTAATAAATAATGGCATTACAATGTGGTATAGTTGGTTTACCAAATGTGGGGAAATCGACTCTTTTTAACTGTTTATCAAATGCAAAGGCGCAGGCAGCAAACTTTCCCTTTTGTACTATTGAGCCCAATGTTGGCGTAATTACAGTACCTGACGATCGTTTAACAAAACTTGCCGAACTGGTAAATCCGCAAAAGGTAGTACCCAATACTATTGAAATTGTGGATATTGCAGGCCTGGTAAAAGGTGCATCGAAAGGTGAAGGATTGGGCAACCAGTTTTTAGGAAACATCCGCGCAACAAATGCCATTATCCACGTTTTGCGTTGTTTTGATGATGGAAACGTAATCCACGTTGATGGTTCAGTTGATCCCATTCGCGATCGTGAAATTATCGACACGGAATTACAGCTTAAAGATTTGGATACGGTTGATAAACGTATTCAAAAGGTAGAAAAAATGGCTAAAACCGGTGGCGATAAGGATGCAAAACGTACCTACGAAATTTTAACGGTTGTTAAATCACATCTGGAAAGCGGTAAATCTATCCGTACGGCGCCATTGGCACAGGAAGATTTTGATTTTATTGAAGATTTAGGCCTGCTTACGCAAAAACCGGTAATGTATGTTTGTAATGTTGATGAAGCATCGGTTGTTACAGGTAATAAATATGTTGACCTGGTAAGGGAAAATGTTGCTGATGAAAATGCCGAGGTATTGGTAATTTCTGCAAAAATTGAATCAGAAATTGCTGAACTGGAAAGCTACGAAGAGCGCCAGGAGTTTTTGGCCGATTTAGGTTTAACTGAATCTGGTGTTAATAAACTGATCCGTGCGGCGTATAAATTATTAAACCTTTACACTTATTTTACAGCAGGTGTACAGGAAGTTAGGGCCTGGACAATTACCAAAGGTTTTACTGCTCCACAGGCTGCCGGTGTAATCCACACTGATTTTGAAAAAGGATTTATCCGTGCAGAAGTAATTAAATATAACGATTTCGTAACCCTGGGTTCAGAAAATGCGTGTAAAGATGCAGGTAAACTTGGTGTAGAAGGAAAAACCTATGTAGTGGAAGATGGAGACATTATGCACTTCAGGTTTAATGTTTAAGCTAAATCCTTAAGATAAAATTACAGAGCCACTCTTGCGAGTGGCTTTTTTTTTGTAATAGTGCTTTTTACAAGGTTTTTGCCACGGATGCACGGATTTGCACGATTCTAATTGTTGTAAAGAGTAATTAACCACAGATATACACAGATGAACACAGATAATAAGGCGTGGTGTTTTTTTATTATTAGTAGCTGATTTGCTTTCTAAACCCGATTGAAATGAAAAACCCGCATCCCGATTTTTTCAATCGGGAGAGGATTTGTAATGAAAAGCGGGAGCATCCTTTAAAAAAAGCTTCTGTTTTTGCTTTTCAAATACCAAGGTTTTTTTGCCACGGATGCACGGAAATACACGGAAAATTACTCTTGCAAAACGTCATTTCGAGCGGAGTGTAACGAAGCCGAGAACCACGAAGTGCTCCGCGAAGCTAAATCTATCTCGAGATAGATCTCTCCACTACGCCGTGCTTCGGTCGAGATGACGACATATTTTATTGGAGTTTGTCAATAGCAGCGGCGTGTAGCGAATCGAGACTTACTTTGACAATCTTTTGGCATTATCCTTTATAAAGATTGTCAAAGTTTACATAGCTATAGGGACATATTCTATTGGAGTTTGTCAATAGCAGCAGTATGTAGCGAATCGACACTTACTTTGACAATCTTTTGGCATTATGCATTATAAAGATTGTCAAAGTTTAAATAGCTATAGGATCGAGATGACGACTCTTTTTTAAACCTCCAACCCGTAAGCTGCCAATTGCGTTTTGGTATCTTCGTAACTGCTATGGTGAATGCCTCTTAAACCCAAACCTTCGGCAACCTGAACAAATAACATCCTGTCATCAATGTACAAACTGGTTTCTACATCACTTTGCGAAATATCGATGGCTACTTTAAAAATATCGGCATCGGGCTTGCGGAAATGCACGAAACTTGATGACACGAAAAAATCAACAAATTCATTGAGTTTAAATGTGTTGATCCGGTACTGGTTCAGTTCCCTACCTTCGTTGCTAATTACTGCTACTTTAAGGTTATATTTCTTTTTAAGTTCGCAGATCAACTGGATCATTTCGGGATAAGGAAGTGATTTTTTGAACATGAATTCCTTAAAGTCGTCATAACTAAAGCTCCGTTCTTCAAAGAAAACTATACGTTCTAAATATTCATCAAGCGTGAGTTTACCCACTTCATAAGTGTCGAAAGTAAGGTGATGACGTTCTTCGAGATCAACTGAATCGAGGTTAAAAAGCACAGCTGCTTCTCCCCTTGCCTGCCTGTCCCAGCCGTTGGTTAACAAAACGCCGCCGATATCGGTAAAAAGTGTGGTTATTTTCTTCTGCATGATATAAGTTTAAAGTAAAACGCCTTTCAAAATTAATACGGCAACACTAAAATAAATTACAATCCCGGTTACATCTACCATGGTGGCTACAAATGGTGCCGATGAAGTAGCCGGATCGAGTTTCAGTTTTTTCAGGATTATAGGCATCATCGAACCGATTAAACTGCCCCAAAGTACAATGCCTACCAGTGTAAAAAATATGGTGGTGGCAATTAAAAACCAATGCGGACCATAGTTATAAAGGTGCAGCTCCTGCCAGGTTACAATACGGATAAAACCGATAGTGCCCAAAATAATGCCAAGCAAAGCGCCTGAAACAAGTTCGCGACGCATTACACGCCACCATTCGGCAATGGTAACTTCGCCAAGGGCCATTGCCTGGATAATTAATGTAGAAGCCTGCGAACCGCTGTTACCGCCGCTACTCATAATCAAGGGAATAAACAACGATAAAACTACTGCTTTTTCGAGTTCAATTTCGAAGTGCTGCATGGCCGTAGCGGTTAACATCTCACCTAAAAAGAGTACAATTAACCAACCGGCACGTTTTTTTACGAGTTTTAAGATCGGGATATCGAGATAAGGTTCATCTAATGCTTCGGTACCCCCTATTTTGTGCATATCTTCCGTATATTCTTCGTTGGCGATCCACAAAATATCATCCACGGTAACAATTCCCAACAGGATATTACTTTCATCTACTACGGGTAAAGCCACACGGTTATTCATCCTGAAGATATTGATCGCATCTTCCTGCGGATCGTTGGCTTTTAGCGCGATAAAACGTTTATCGGTCAGTTCGCCTATAATGGCTTCAGGATCGGCCAGTAAAACCTCGCGGATACGGATATCATCGAGCAATACACCATCCTTATCGATGACATATACCACATCGATGGTTTCGGAGTTTTTGCCATAACGCCTGATGTGTGCCAGAACACGGGTAATAGACCATTCGGGTTTTACGGCAATGTAATCGGGCGTCATTAAACGGCCGATACTGTCTTCTTTATAACCTAAAAGTGCGAGCGATTCTTTGCGTTCTTCGGGCGGTAAAAGGGTGATCATTTTTTTAACCACATCGCCTTTTAATTCGCTGAAAAGTGCGGTACGGTCATCAGGTGGCAGATCTTTGATGATCTGGTTGAGTTTATTACCCGAAAGTTTTTTAATGATACGCTCCTGGGTAGGAAAATCCAGGATCCTGAATACGTTTACAGCCCTGTTGAGGGATAAGGTTTCGATAAATTTTGCTGCATATTGTGGAAGTTCATCTATCAGTTCTTCAACATCCGAAATATTCAGTTGATCGAGATATTGCTTTAATGCTTTATCATTCTCTTTTTCAAGTAGTTCCTGAATTTCTTCCACAACCATTTCTTCCATACACAAAATTTAATTTATTACATGCCTAAACCTCTATTAACGGTTCGCAAAGGTGCATTTTTATTTCCTAAAAAGCCAACCTACATGCCTGAAATCCGCATTTTAAATAAGCTAATATAAAAATACAGCCTGATAAAGCCATCGCCAGTGGAGGTTAAGATAATGATTTAATTATTTTTTAACATAAAATACATCAGGTTAGGCAGAAGCAGGTTTATGATTCGGTTACAGGGTAAAATTTGCCTTTAAATTTGGGTGAAATGTATTTGATTTTTCTATATTTGCAGCCTTGCTCCCGTAGTTCAATGGATAGAATTATGGTTTCCGGTACCATCGAGACATTAACACAACACATTGACTATCAGACAGATAATTTGTAAAAATTTTTCGCCGTAAATTTATTGTAAAACAATTTCAGTAAGCATTAATTTCATAATTGCTGCAATACTATCATCAAGGATATTTGATCAGCAAATCTGAGATATTATGTGAAAGAAAGATGCGTTTTAAAATTCCCCTACATTCGTCTAATCAATATTTGTACAATAAAAACGGAGCATCAGAGTTCCACGCCGAACACCCTCAAGCAGCCTTCTGAATTGGTATGTGAAAGACAACACACTTAATTAGCAAAAAAAATTTAATGCTTATCTTTAAAAAACAATGCTTTCTTAATTCGTTGGCGGGGCAGCTGATTTCGAGGATTACTTTTCATTCTTTATATTTTCAGTAGATAGGCTAATAAGTTTTTTTTAGAAGTGTAATCAAAATGATGAGTAAAATTAATGACTGATAAAAATGCCCGCTAACATTTCATGGAATAAATAAATGGACCTATTTTTATGGATGGGATTTATGAAAAATGATCGGAATATGAATATTAGATTAAAAATAGTAATAATTATCGCCTATTGTTTATGGCCTATTTTAGCATTTACCCAGGATCTTGGCAAGGTCACAAACCTACAGGCAAGGCATTTCCGGTTAATTAGCCATAAAGATTCAATCGAATTTATATTGGTCAATGGAAACCTTGATACCATCAAACCGGTTATAATTTTCTGCCAGGGATCTACACCTATCCCATTAGTGATTAAATACCCAGAAGGCGATAAATTTATACCATCACTGAATAATTTCGACTATCAAAAATTGTCTAAAGACTTTCATATCATCGTTATTTCTATGCCATATACGCCATTTGAAGTCGATATCCAAAAACTTGATAAGGACTTTATGTATGTTATCGATAAAGAAAAGTTCCAGGATTTAAGCCCTTCCTATTTGGCTAACAATTATTTCGAGAATTACAATAGAAGGGCAAAGCGAGTAATTGATTATCTTTCAAGACAAAAATGGGTAGAAAAAAGAAGGATAAGTATAATCGGACATTCAAGAGGAAGTAAAATAGCAATAAAATCTTCAGTTGGAAACAAAAAGATTTACAAGGTGGCTTTTCTTAGCGGAAATCCTTTTGGACTCATCGAGCAGTACGTAAGGGGTTACAGGAGACAGGTCGATCTGGGAGAGATCGAAGCGAAGGAAAGTCAGTATAAGATCGAAGATATCTACCGCGTATGGAAAAAAATAAATGAAGACCCGAATTCTGTTAAAAGGAACTTTGGCGATCCGGACAGAACATGGACGAGTTTTGATCAACCATTATTGGATGATTTCTTAAAACTTGAGCAACCCGTGTATGTTGGCTATGGCACTGAAGATATCAAAGCAATATTATGTGACCTACTTCCAATATTTTTCATTCAAAAGCATAAGGACAATCTGACAATCAAACCTTATCTGGGTCTAGAACACAACTTTTACGAGCTGGATGCAAAGAGAAAAATTGATTTCGCAAAAGCACATTGGAACGATGTCATGAATGATGTGATAAAGTGAATCGGCCTGGAATAGCACGCAATGACTTAGCCGCTTATATTCACAGCAATATATGCGTTGCAGCGATAACGGCTCTCGAATTAAAAATCACTTGTGATTTGATCTAAAGTAATTTGCGTCTTTCGACAAAAGTGTACGCGCTGACTGATGGATTAGGCTTTTCTGTGTAAGTGACTCGTCCTGGATTTATTTGTCGTTTTTGAACCAAACAAATATTCCCGGCCAACCGGTCAGCAAGCCTCCGGTTTTTGCAGACTTCAGCCGCCTGCTGTTCAGTGGAGGAGTGAGAATGGGGGAATAGCGGGTGAAAAAAAAGGGCGGGCGAAGCCCGCCGCTGGAGGATTTTGGCGAAGCTGACTAAACAGAGATCGGCTGTGTACGAAAATCCGCAAGGTTTACAAAGAATCCTCGATACTGAATCACGCCCTCTCGGAGCATTGTCCATAACAATGATGCGCCAAGATTTGCAAGGGCTGAATTTATAAAAAGGTCTTGTTTTACGAGTGCCTCGGCAAGCGAACAACTTGGGGTATCATCCCCGTTTTCCGAGGCAGTCAAAAGCTCACTATATTCACCAAGCAAAGAGGGAAGTGAAGAAACAGTACAAAAATTTTCGGAATTGGCCTGTTGGACGTTACTAATAGTAGAAAGCACAGCCTGTCCCGAATCCCTGCTATTACCAAAGTCCATCAGATATATTGGCGTATCCCTATAGTTACCACCTTTGCGGCATGCACCTATCGTTTTTTCTATTTCAATCCTTGCCGACACCGTATCTACACAGGAAATGGTCAGGTTTGCCGATCTGCTTTGATCTTCTTTGCAGCCGTTTTCAAAACGCTCTGGAACGGCTTTCCAGTTCGTTCCGAAAAAACGGTTAATGCGGTTAATAAGGGCAACGCCCTTATTCAGACCGACCTCGTTTTCTGTAAAAAGCTGCCTTGCAAGATTAGCCCGTTGGACGGTATCGTCATCAAAAACATTTACCTGTAAACCCGCGTGGCCGATTGCATTGAGTGCCTGGTTAATCCGTGAAAGGGCGGTCAGCATCTGACTGCCCGTTCCACCTGCACCAATGAGGTTGACAGAAATAGGGTTTACAGGGTTTAAAAAGTTGGGATAAACAATATGGATTCTTTTCCTTGGATTTTTCATGATAGCAGGTCTTTAATCGTTTTTGGATGTTTCTTTAGGATGTTTATTGGAAAGGCTTCATCTGAGGAAATCAGCTTCTGCCAAAGGGAAACAACGTTCACTTTAACCGGAGAAACCTCACCGAGCAGGTGGCTGAATGCCGAACCAAAAAAGTAGTTTTCCCAAGTTAAAATAAATGTCTCGAGGTAGCAATCTGTATCAATGTCCACATCTACGCTGCCCATGCACACCCTGCCATCTCTATAGACATTAAAAAATGGGGCATAATATAAAATGCTAGACAACTCGGGTCTTTTTGATTCTTTTAAAGCCCACATTTCAAGTGCAGAAGCTGTGGCTTTCCATAAAAGTGGTGGCATTGAAGCTACTCCATCTGGAATCGTCAGACCAGCTTTAAAAATCAGATGCCTTTTCATTTCAGGGGTGAACCATATTGCAAAACCGTTCCGCCCCGAATTGATGTAAACAACTTCCTGCGGGAGCAGCCCCTTTGGCTGTAAAAACCCCTGCCTGTTTTCTACAGATGTACTAAGGATATCAGCAAGTGACTGGCTTTCACGAACCGAAAGTGGGTGCGCATTTGTCGGCTTTCCGCTTTTTCCTATATCATAGCTTTCAATGTAAAATTCTTCGATCTCCTGTTCACGGTAAAGCAAAAGCGCTTTGGCAGGGAGATAGGTTTTAGAAAATTTATTGGTTATATTTTTCATCGTTAAAATCAGTTAGGTTATCGGTTATCCTATTCAAAACGTCAAAAAACCTTATTTCAAAGCTGTGGTCATGCACCTCGGATAGCTGCACGGTATCAAAGAACTGTATGGTGGTCGGTTCGTCGATTTCGTCGTACTCCTGCAACGCACTGTTTACCGTATCCATCAACTGATCATATAGGCAGTCATTAAAACTCCAGATAAAAGACAGATAATTTTCAGCATATACCCTGCTTGAATTATAATATTCATCTTCGTCAAAAACCGCTGTATCAATCCGATCTATCACCGAACAGTCGGGAAAATCAAAATGCAGCGAATATGCCTGTTTTGCCAAAATCAAAAGTTCCTGTTCCGCCTTGGATGATGGCCGAAAATCACTGATCCGCTTTGCGAGCATTTGCAGGTGTTTTTTGTTATTCAGCTTTTCAAGAAGCCATTTACTCTTTTCTCCCATCAATTCTATACAATCGAGTATGTATTGCTGCTCTTTTTCATCCTCAAGACATCCTTCATCGCTTGACCAGTCATAAATCATATCATAAATGGAAGATAGGTAGCTCCCGTGTTCAGCATGATAAGGGATTCCCCCGATCTGATAGAGGTAAGCTAAAACAGAAAGGAGAAGTTCCGCTGTTTTTTTTCTTTTATTATCCTGCAATAATTCATACAATGGCTCTACAGGTAGATAATAAAGAGTAGTTTTTGTATCAAAACTTTTCTTTACTGCTACACAGGCTACATGTTCTTCATCGTGTATTACAATTAATTCCAATGACTTATCTATCCTATCAAGCTTTTGCTTTAAATCATTGATCGATTGCGCTATATTTTCAGGGTATACTGATGATGGAAAATTCATAAGGGGCAATCCATAAAAGCTGCACAGGTTTTCGGCAGAACTGAAAAACTCCTTTTCAACGATGAGCTGATCGCTGATCTCCAAAGGATAACCATTGATTAACGGATTAAAAACATGGTTTAAAAAACCATTTCGGTAAGTGTTTGCGGAGCGGGTCTTTTTCTGTCTTTTCTTATTTCCGAGAGATCGGGCAGCCTGTCCAGTCCTGTAAGAAATCTTCCCAAACTTTGGTGAAGCTTCCAGTTTTGCGAGTATTGTTCTGTTTTGATGCATTTCGCTGCGTTTTTCATGGTTAACCTTTTGTACCTAATGTGGTAATGAATTTAAATTCGAGGGCATCCCCTTTGATTTCGGGCCCCTCTATCTTTGCAGTAGTGAGGATGGGGTAAGTTCCCGAATAAAAATCCATGACCTGCTCGGGGCTGAATTTTTGGGCGGGGTCAGAAAGTTTTACTTCCTGTCCTTTGTCACTAAAAACGAATCTTCTTGGTATTGCGGTAGCTTTAAGCATGGTCTAAAATTTTTGGTTACAATAAGGTCATTTGGTTTTTTCTCCAATTAAGTTCTTTCTGGAGTTTTTCGATCTCGGCTTTTTTATCGGGATAATCCTCTATGCTAGGAAGCAGTGCAATCGCCTCCGCATATTTGCAGCAACTGTTTAGTGTAACGATCTCTTTTAGTATATCTTCGAACTTAAATTTGGTCGAAACGGATTCTTCCGATACTGTTTGGCTATCCTCTGTTTTTTTAGTGTCCGAGGTCATCGTGTTTTTTTCCTTTGGTTTCGCCATTAGTTTCGCTTTTGCCTCCTCTAATCCTTTTTGATAGGCAGATAGATTTGAAAAAAAAGAAATTGTCTGTTCTATGGGAACGGAAAGGTTTTCAAAAAAGCCCTCGTCAATTTCCTGTGCAGTTCCGCTATAAAGCATCGGTGGCAAGGGGCTGCCTGCTGATTCTGCTCCACTGTTTTTGAGCAGAACTGAAACGAGCAATTCATTTTCTTTAGGAAATGAAATATTGATTACCCAAGAACCTGCACCGTGCAGTCTTTGGATGGCTTGAAAAAAATTGGTTCTCATGGTTTTTGTTTAATTAAGTGTGTTCCCCTGCGTTTAGAAAAAACGGCATCAAAGCCGTTTCCCCCGATTACGCTTTTAATTATGTTCTCGGCATGGCGGATGCGCACGGCATCCCCTGCGGAAATCTGCAAACATTCAAGGTTTTCAAAAAACCGTAAGGTTTTGGCGATTTCGTAGAGGGCTTTTTTTTCTGTTGTATCGGCTAATATGCTCATGATATAGTTTTTTAAGGGAGCGGAAATCCGCTCCCTGTATTTTAGTTTAATTGAAATGAGATGTTTTCGTTTCTGCCTAGATCAAGGCAAAGGTCAAATGCAGCCTGTCCTCTCTGTTTGGCTGTTCCCTCTAAGATGGATTTGAATTTTGATTCACCATCTTTGAATTTACGAACGTTCTGATAATAGCCGGTTACCGCATTGTATGCCCCGAACAAAGTTCCCTTTGTGGTATCTAGCACCTGCGATGGATTGGCCATTGCATAGCCAAAAACATCATCAACGATATTTTTATATACACTCGATGCTTCATCGACTGTACCGTTTTTGAGTTTTCCCAATATTTCGCGATTTGGAGCCATTGCGATCTGAATGAGTTTTTTTACTTCATCATCAGAGATGCGCAGGCCAGCCCAATGGTTAAAAACCTGTTCCATTTCATCCCCTATCCTGCCCGAAATACCCATTAAGGTGTGGGCGGTTTTAAGCCTGTCTCCTGCACCCGAAGAATGACGGATTCGGATAGAATTTGAAGAATTTTTCATGGCGGCGTTTAGGGTATTGTTACACACGATGCGTACAGGGGTAAAAGCTGCCGTGATACTTCCAAAACCATCGTGTGAAGTGGTTAAAAAAAGATACTGCTCGATCAGGTCATCCTTTCCCACTTTAATATAGGAGGGCAGTTTTGCTGTAATAAAAATGCGTTCGCCCCTGCCCAAAGCCCCTGCGGTTTCGTAGAGAATCCCCTCACTACCGCCAACGATGCTATCAAAAAATTCAAAGGCATCGATATTCTGTACCACGCTGTAATCCTTTCCGACCACCCCTAAAACCGTGTCGGAATCTGTGCGCACCGTAGCAAAATAATTTGGAACTTCAATATCGGATGATGCGCCCAATATGATCGCATCGGGATCGGGATTATTTCTTAGGTTAAGATTATTTGCATCCATTGTAAAAAGCGGTCTTTTCTCGACCGAGTAATCAAGCCCCGCAAATTTTAGTGCTTCGGCAGATGTTGGGTAAGCATCTACTATTGTTCCCAATCCATGCCATGCTTTTTCACTTACCGAAAAAAAGCTATGTTTTTGTGTTTTGTCGTTATAATTTAGGTTGTGTCCCATGATGTAAAATCTAAAATGAATAAGTATCGGCTAATAATTAAAATGGTAGGTCATCATCAATGCCCTCGAATTTGTTTGCTGCTGTCTCCGCGGCTTTGGGGTTTTCCTGTTGAGGGTTTTCAGAAGTAGTGGAACTGCTCCTCTCTTTTGATGCATTTCCCAAAAGTTTAATTTCGCTCGTATGAAAGGTCAAAGATGCTTTGGCCTCTCCCGAACCGCTCATGTAAGCGTTTACGCCTATCCGTCCATAAAGCTGTACCCATCCACCCTTTTTTAGGTATTCGGCTATCCCCGTATTGAGCCAATACGAACAGTCTACAAACGTGGTCACCTTCTTCTGTTCCCCGCCAGAACGATAGGTATCATTGATTGCAATTGAAAAGCCTGTTACTTTCCTGTCTCCGCTTACTGTTCTTACCACTGCATCAGCGGTCAGTCTTCCTGTAATTTCCATTTTTGTAAAATTTTAAGTTTAACTTTTTTTGTTTCCTTTCCTTTTTTCCAAAAAATCTTTCCAAAAGAAAAAACGGAAAAAAAGAAAGTATAGAAAAGCGGGTGTACAGGAACGGAGAGCTATAAGTCCCGGAGGGTGTTGCGGCTCAGCCGCAACATTATGCGCTCGCAGAGAACGGAGCGCCCGAATTTCACGGCCTTTTTTACCGTTTTCTATTGTAAAGTTTCACCTTTCAACATATCCAAAAAACGCAGGCTTATTACATAAACTACAAAAGTATACCATTAGTAATTAGCAAGGATAACTGCTCTGGAAAACAGCATGTCCCATGCTTAGACAGGCTCTAAACGCAATTTCCAGATAACCAATGCATGATTGTTTGGGTTGCAGTCCTACAATTAATCTAAACCGCACACATCCTCCTGCCCAGTTCTAAAGCGGCCAGGATAGCACTGGACTTTGCCATCCCAATCCCTTTAAATCTGGAAAGTGCTTTATGATCCTGAGCAGCCAATAGATCAAGCCTGCCCCCAACTGCTTTTAAAACATTTTCTGCCAAATCCACTGCACTAACACCACTACGGCCGGAACCGATCAAAAGAGCCATCAGTTCCGCATCACTCATCTGGCTAGATCCGAGTGCAATAAACTTTTCCCTTGGCCTTAAATGGACATCCCATGACTTTATGCCTTTATTCGCGCAGGAACTTTTAAGGTGTACCAAATCAGCTACACGGAAATTATCCTGATTGAGATAAATGGCTGAATGGAACAGGGAAGACATCGCTGAAATCAAAAAATGAAAGTCCTGCTCAAAGACCACAATGGTAGAACGTTTATAGCTTCCATCAAGCTGCTCATCACTTCTGGTAATGCACAGATAATGGTTATCATTGACTGCCCTTTTAAAATCCAGAAAATAATTCCTCTTCCCTGATGAAAAGTTTTCGGTAGCAAGGTTACTATTTTTCATATCCATAATATTTAGGTATGAACAAAATTATTTATTGGATTACTGAGATTCGGTTGTATATTGTCTTAGCCGATCCGATCGGATAAAAATTGGATAGCAAACCATGAAGATTTTTAGAGATGCAGCAGCCCAAGAAAACCGAGCGGACCTGTAGTTACCGCAACTGTGAGAATACATACGAAGGGAGAAGTGATAAGATCTTCTGCAGTGACCAGTGCCGTAACCATGCGCGGCGAGACCAGTTGAAGACTGAAAAATGGAATGCACCTGCTTTTTACGATAAGATTTCACAAATCATTAAAAACAACCATAAAATCCTTAAACACCAGTTTGAGGAAAAGGGTGATAATACTGTAATTACCAATTTCCTGCTAAGAGATAGCGGATTCAACTTTGAATTCCATACTCGTATACTTCCCACATCAAAGGGTATTTACAGATTTTGTTTTGATTACGGCTGGCTGGAGCTTGAAAACGGAAAAATCCTGATCGTAAAAAATGATCGAATGGTTGAAATCTGATCTATAGATATTACCAGCTTAAATCTAACAGCATTTTTTTTTGCACTATAAACCAGCAAGGCCGCTCCCCAATCGGACAGCGGCCTTGCCATTATTTCCCAAAACAGATTTTCTTTTACTTTGTATTTTTCTTTTCCGTTACCTCAGCTCTGATCTCCTGAGCCAGGTTTTTAAGATCTTGCATACCTTTACGTACACGGGTTCCTGCCGCTCCATTATTGGCATTATAGAACTTTTCTACATCAGCTTCAACAGAAGCTATTAATTCTTTGATTTTAGCAAATTTTTCCATCCTGAATATAATTTTAAGGGGCAAATATATCCAATAACGTCAATCCAACAAATTATTCCGATCATAAACCGCTTGACAACATCAGATTACATCATAAAACAGCTTAAAAAAATATAGCCATGCAGAAGCACAGAGGCAAAAGCCTCTGTGCTCAGAACATACTTACGCCCATAAATAAAAATTTCTACCTGCCCCTGCCCTTTTTCTCATCATCCATAGCATCCTTAACCAAAGCATCCTTATTATCATCCGATGCCGAAGTCTTCGCAAGAACAGTTTTTTTGTCAATTAAGTGACTGTGAACCGGCTCAACATTGTGATCATAAAATTCAATCGTTTCAAACTGGGGATCTACAGTAATAAACCCATGTACTTCCTTATTATCAATAAAAAAACTCACTCTCTGAAGATCCCCTCTCTTCAGGCTTTTCATAAGACGATTTTTAAAACCTTCTTTTTCCATCTCAGGAAAAATAAATCTGTCAATTGCAGCAGCTAAATTAAACTTGTAATGTTCGCCGTAACTTCTTATTGCATAACCATTCTCAGCGAGAGGTTCTCTAAAGTTAAGTTTAAGCCACAAATTGGCCATTTTCCCATTCTTAAGCATGACATTTTTATTTACCGCACGCCCAGAAAGCATATTATAACTTTCTATTGCCGTTATCCCTTTACCTTCATCGATGTAAAACCGGTGATTAATCATTTCGTAAGGCTTAATAGCCTTACTTAAATATAAGTCATACCTATTAAATGAATATTGATCAGTATCACTGTCTTTTGATATTTCAAGCTGGTATTGTATAAAATCTTCATAGTCTGGCATGTTTTTGGGATTGGGAACAGGCATCCTAAAGTTCAATATCATCATAAACCGTGGAAGTCCAAATTCGATACAATTTCGTATTGATCTGTTTAAAGTCTTTCCAAAGCCAAGGGATTCCAGATTAGCCTGCAGATCCCTCAAATTTTCTTCATTCATATGATCAATTCAAAATGCTGTTTATCAAATGAAAGTAATTTCAGTCTTTTCCTTTAACAAATATTTCTTACGGGGCATCCCCATTGAGGTATTCTGATACCTGGCTGTTTGATTAAGTAATATTCACGCATTCTCCGGTATCCAAATGAAAAAAAGATCACTTATTTAAAAATCAAAAACAGAATAATAAAACCGGGGACCTAAGTCCCCAGTTTCAGTAGCTCATACATCAACTTATCTTCCCCGGCCATTTTTTTCTTCAATTGTAGCCTCCTCAACTACAGCATCCTTTTTTTCAGCCGGCGCCAAAGCCTTCGCAGAAACTTCTTTCAGATCGACCGCTTTGCTGTAAACCGAACTAAGATTATGATCATAAAAATCAAGCGTTTTAAACTGCGGGTTTGCTGCAACAAAACCCTTCATCTCTTTACCATCTTTTGAAAAACTCACTTCATGAAGGTTACCCCTCTCCAGGCTTTTCATCAACTGATCTTTAAACCCAGGCTTGTTGATATCCGGAAGAACAAACTTTTCAACTGCTGAAGCCAGGCTGAACCCATAATTCTCACCGTAATTTTTGACCGTATATCCCTTTTCAGGATCATGCTCCGAGAGATCAAGCTTTAGCCACATATTGGCTTTCTCGCCGCTTTTAAGTATAACATCTTTATTTACCGCGCGCCCTGAAAGCAGATTGTAACTTTCCTTTGCCGTCACACCTTTCCCTTTATTGATATAGAAAGTCTGGTCAATAGCGGCGGTCTCCCCCGCTTTTTGAAGAAACGCACTGTATTTATTAAAAAAATACATGTCTGTCTCCTTACTCTTTGAAAAGTCCAGCTCATAACGCATGGAATCGGCAAGGTCAGGTTTATCCTTGGCATTCTGAGCCGGCATAGTGATTTCAAAATGAAGCTTGATATCCGGAAGCTCTTTTTCAATAGCTTCTTTTAATTGTGGATTAAGCGATTCACCAAATCCAAGGTATTTCAGATTATTCTGAAGATACTCCAAGTTGTTTTCGTTCATAATAAATGGATTAATTTTGATAATTACAAAACCATGGTACCTAAAAGGACCTTGGTTTACTGGTTTAGAAAATCATGTAAAAAAGAAATTTTAGATTTCGGGACATACTGTCTGAAAAAAGGCCTGATTTTAGCCAATAAAAAAAACCGTCGCAAGGCAAGCTCGTGCTGGGGAATAAAGAGACTATGATCATAAAAGCTAAAAACGACCAGCTCATCCTGAAGCGTAAAACAAACCTTAATACCCCTATAATCCATACAGAACCGGATCGCGTGCAGGATATCAAGAAGGTCATTCCCCAAAAGCACGTTTATCTTTGCTTTTCGCAGCTCTTTAGATAGCTCTTGCGGATAATTACGGCCGGGATTGATGGCTATAAACAGCAGTTCCTCAGACCGGTTGAAACGCCCGGCATTGAAATGCAGAAAAGCGATGGCATCCATGGCGCTCAGGCAGACAAATACTTGCCTTACAATATTCAGATCGACCATCCTACTGCACCAAAAACCAGCCGAAATGGGTATCAGATGACCGTCTTTCCCAAAATGTTCGGACAGGCCACTGTTATAATCAAAGATCAGGGTACCGGAAATATCGGTCCGAAAAGAAAAAGCATAACTCTCGCATATCTCCCTGGCCGCGGAAAGAACACTGAACATCTACCTTGACATTCCAGACCGCGTATAGCCCCGACTGTGAGAAGTGCCGGCACTTATCTTTTCATCAGTCAACATATCCCCGAGCCTTGACATCTGCTGTTTCTCATATTCTTTGAATGCCTCTTTGTAGCCGTTATTTTTTTCATTGGTCTGAGCGAACATACCTTTGTCGCCGATCAGTGCCTTAAGTCCAGTCAACAAAAGATAAGAAATCCCTCCGTCCATCAATACAGAAACAACGAGCGCAAGCCTATTTGAACGCATGCCTTCGGCGCTCGTACTGCTCGCCTGGATTAAAGTACCATCTTCAAGCTCAATCTGCCTGCCTGCACTGTAACGTTCTTTTTGATAAGGGCTCAAAGCTATACCATTGACTTTTTCGGGCGCTTTGACCCTCATCATATCGGTTACGACAAATTCTTTTGTATCCCAGTCATATTCGACCAGCAGTGATTTTTTTTCCCCGTCGCGGTCGACTTCTTTTAGAATATTTGCTTTCTCCCCCAGAATGAGCTGATCAGCTTCTGTTTGATTAATATAAGATGGATTTAACGACTGTTTGTATACAGGATGGACTAGCAGGTCCGGTTTACCCGACACGCCCCTCACCAGAGAGAGTTTCACCTCCATCTCCTTGATCTCGATCCCGCTACGGGAGATATCATGGAGCTTGATCAGATTGGTCCTACCCCCGGATAAAAGTGCATGAATGTCTTTTCGGTCAATCAATAGTTCTTCTCCCCTGGCAAGTCCGATCTCCCGGAGCTGCTCCATGGGCAGATCTTTTTCATTTAATATTACTGTGTTCATAATAAATTTTAGTTTTAATGGTTAATTCCAGTCCTTTCTTCAATAGCCTGGTCAGGTGGTTTCTTCGGTTCGACGAAGTCATTTAAAAACAGGTAAAGCTTCTCTTTATCCATATTGCTAAAGAGATAGATCATTCGAAGCGGGTCAACAAATACTCCTTTATGTTTTATTCCAAAATGCAGGTGTTCTCCCGTTACCCTGCCGGTAGAGCCGGAGATAGCAATAGGAGTTCCAGAAGCCACAAGATTCCCTGCTCTTACCAGTGGGGCAAAAAGATGCCCGTAAATACTGGTATATGCCACATGGGCAATGACGATATAGTTCCCTATAATCTCATCAGATGACACCTTGACTACCTTTCCTGGCAGGATGGCCAATACGGTATCTGATTTCGCGTGGAGATCGATTCCAGTATGATAACTGTTTTTAATCCCCGTAACCGGGTGCGTCCGGTAACCAAATCCAGAGTTGATCTTAAAGCGGCGCAATGGAAGCGATAAGCTCAGGCCATCAAAAGACTGGGCATGGGCAATACTTAAAAACAGGAGCACCACCTCAAGCAAAACCAGCGACCATAACTTCGATTTCCCGGGTAATGCGCATAAAGTTGCTACGGAGTATTTCTTCCTTATTATCTCCAAAATCATAGTAAACAGGCAGTTCAACATATCCTTCTTCTTCTTTTTTGATTTCATGCATATTCAGGTTTATCCTGCAGTTAACCGCGGACGTTTCATACTTACCCGAAAATGAGCTTTGCGCATCCGCAGCAATTACCCCTACCATTTCGCCTGCACCGAGTGATGCGATCTTGCCCGCTGGGATCAATACTTCGAGTTTTTCACTCAAAGAAACCGAGACTTTGCTCCGGTCGATTGAAAGGCTTTCTCCCAACTGTTTAGACTTCCCAAGGATCCGTTCCATCCATTCGAGCGTTTCCTTATTCCTGACAGATCCCGAAAGCACATTTCCGATCACAGAGGTTATCGTAGAGGCCGTATCTTTACCATATTGCTGTTTAAACTGTGGCAGTTCCTGAAGCCCGATCAGTACAGCGACCCTGTTGGACCGTGCGGTAGCAATGAGGTTTTCAATACGGTGTACAAAAAGTGTAGGCACTTCATCAATAAGCAGCGCAGAAGGAAGATTACCCTTTGAATTAATCAGCCGTGTCAGCCTGTTCAGAACCACTGAATAACATGCGGAATTGATATTCTGGGTGTTGGGATCATTTGCCAGTACCAACATCCCGGGCGATTCCCTGCTGGAAATTTTTAGGTTAAAATCATCCCCGGAGAACACCCAGAAGCTCTCCTTTGTCGCCATTCGGCTCATAAATATTTTCAGTGTGCCGATCTGTCCTTCTAGCTGATCAAAAGCTTTTGCTGCAAATGCGGATTTAAAGGGAGAAAGCAGGGAAACCAGTTCAGGATCGGTAAACAGCACCGCGAATATCTCCGCATAAGACAGGTTTAAAAAAGCCATTACATGTGGCAGGCTTGAATGTTTTCCGTTTTCGTACCTGCTCAAAAAATAGATGATGGAGGCCAGAAAATTAATTGCAGACTGCGTAAAAAAAGCATCACTTCCACTGGCCTTATCTCCTTTTTTCAATGCCTCAACCGTTGCTTCAGCGGTTTCGGAAGCATCTGCCAGCGTCAGGATATAATCAGCCCGGAGTGGATTTATCCGCCTGCTCTTTTCAACCTCGTTCAGGTTGATCACATGAAAAGCAAATCCCTCGAGTAACCCTTTCTTCTTTGCGGCCAAATAGTGGTAGTACGCGATTTTTCCAAGGTCCGGATATTTGAAATCGTACAGGCATACCGCAAAAGACTTGGCGATCATCTGCCGGATAAACGGGTTTATGATCGAAAAGGATTTCCCCGAACCAGGCGTACCGATCACCATTGTTGCACGGAAGGGATTGACCAGGTTAATCCAGCCTTTTCGTACCCTTTTCCCATAATAAAAAAGCATCGGTATATTCACTGAGTACAGCGTCTCTACCTTGACCGTAGGCTGCATAAAACTTTCAGCCTCAACATTCCATTTATCTTTGCCCAGGCCCGAACGGATGATCTTGGACACATTGTCCATAGAAACGCTGATCATTGCCGCACCAAGCAGTGAACATATTATGTATCCCAGATCGTACCAGGAAGTATAGGCAAATACCCACGCAGAAGGTTTGCCATAAAAATAAATGCTTCCAAAATATAACAACAGACCAGCACAGAGCGGATAGACAATCTTACTTTTTACGTCAAAATCCGGCTGCTTTTTAGATAATGTGCCGATACTGACCAGACAGATCAACACAAAAACCCAAAGCTTGCTGTAAAGGAGTTCGTCATATACAGGTAGCAGTTTTATTTTATAAAGTCCTGCTGAAAAAAGCCCCCAGAATGGCGCATCAATGTATACAAATAGCGTAACCTCTAAAAAAACGCAGAAATAGATCAGGCATTGGAGAAAGCCGTGCAGCTTTTGGATCTCTTTTGACTCTTCCATAAAGCCATCAACTAATGCTCAAGTGGATCAGCGTCCAAGAGGTCTCCATACCGTATGCCAAAAGAAAGAACCCTACCTGAGATCTGCTTTTCTGAAAGTGTTACGTTAAGGATCTTATTTCCCGGAAAGGTGAATTTTCTAAAAATAAAAACATTCCGGTAATACTTACTGAAAGTTGAAACCCTGGAAAAAACATACTCCGGAACCAGATCGATTGACTGGCTATTAGCGGCCCGCATCATTTTTTTATCATCGATGCTAAACCTGACTTCATCAATATCAAACCTCAGATTACCTTTGTTCAGATAACTTATATCCAGAAATACATAGTCCCCCACGCTTGCGATCTTATTCAGCACTGCCTTAAGTCCATATCCTTTCGCCCTGACCGATCCAGTAGAAGAAGATTTTCTGAACATGGAAAGCGCATAAGCCCTCGCCTCTGATTCAGACAGCGCTACATCGGGCAATGAGATAGGCCGCATATCCGAACTGCCGATATCCAGATTGCTCCTGAAAAGGCTGTCCGATCTGCCCTGATCATAGACCAGGCTGAACTGGGAGATATTCTTTTCTCCAACTACGGTGAGCACCGCAGAAAAAGCCGAAGCACAGGAATCCATTAATTTCAATCTCAACAGGTTCGCCACCGGGATATCACCATGAACCTTAGAGGTTGAAATATCAACGTAACGGATATTTTCCGGTGAAAGGATATGCACGGTCATATCACTTTTAAGATATATGACCGACAGTGGCTTATTCAAAGGGAAAATCTGGGCAAAAGACTGCCAGGTGGCCAAAAAGCTTATGGCCAATAGAAAAAGTATTTTTTTCATAATGTTTATTTTGATTGTTTCTGAAACGATTGGGGATCGATAAGATAAACGCGGGTATTGTATTTGACCTTCGCCTTATTTTTTCTGATCAGCCCGGAAATCGCAGAGGAGGTTGAAGTAAATATCTTATCTACCGCGCTCATCAGGAATTCCTGCTGGTCTTTAGCGCCCCCTTGAGTAGAAAAGCCCTGGATTGATTCGGTCCCGAGGTTGCGGGAAAACTCCCTAAAGTTGGACGAAGGAACATACAAGCCTTCAAGGCCATCAAGATCATATATTTCGAGCCTGACAGGAATAATTTTATCTTCCCTTGCAATGGAGGTGATACTGAGTTTGACCCTTTGCTGGGAAAACCCTGAAATTTCTGCATAGAGATAGCTCCCTTTTTTTAGGGGCAGGGAATCAACAAACAGATCTTCCAATATCCGGATCCTGATCCTAGAACCAGAATATCCGGTTACGTTTTCATCGATAACGGCACAGATGGGAGTTCTTTCTTTTTCCGCCATGACCGTATTAAAAATACCTCCGGTAGCCCGCTGTTTAGTGACCGGCTGGACATCCTGGGATAGAGCGATCAAAGCCGGCTTTAATTTTTCTTTTCTTTTAAACTCTGCCTGATACTCCGGATCGTTGGCCTTTCCCATACTGTCCATATAGGACATCTGTTTTTTGAACACTTCCATCGGATCCCGTTCAAGCTCCTTAACATTTCGATCTACGACAGGTTGCCGGATAGGTTTCCCACGTTCAGCGAATGCTGAAAGTGCCTCTGCCATTGCCCTGTCTTCCGCCGAAAGCTGAGGTTTGGCCCTGTTGAAACCCCTGAAACCAGCGGAAGGAACTATCGAAGAACTTAACGCTGCTGTTTCCCTGACCTTAAGTACATGGCCGGTAGAATCCAGCGTGTTTTTCTGTTTTCCGGCATCCAGGGCAATGTACGCCTTTTCATCACCCTCAATGTTGTTAATCGCGCTATTCCCCTGCGAGTCCTTATAGCGGTCCCGGTAAGCGTCCAGTTTATCGGTAAGGCCACGTTTTCTTACCTGATCGGAAATATCGGCAATGTTACTGTTCATCCCCTGTTGGACTGTAACCTCCTCCTTTTGGCCGGCCGAACTTTGGTAGATATAGAAGAACAGGCATAAAAATGGTAGCGCCAGCAAAGGCACTATATATCTGGGCTGTTTTAAGTTTATTTTCATGGTTGTTGGATTGATTTAAGCTCCAGCAGCGCGTCTTCCAGAAATACAGAATCAGCCCTTGAAAGCTTCTTTTTATTTAAAACCGAGTCTACCTTGTCCCTGATGGTCATCGTGCGTCGCAGATCGCCTGCCGCTTTGGAAATGGAATTCAGTCCATGGTTACTTCCCTGAAGATTTTGAACACTGTCATTTTTTTTACTTACTACAGGTATATTCCCATCCCCGGACCTGAGATCAGAACTGAACGACCATAACACCGAATAGATCAGTGCAATGACCATACAGACAAATATTGTCCTTGGAAACCTTGATAAAACCAGGGTTAAAGAATGGTATATCTTTTTGATATAAGGCGCGAGCTCACTCTTGAGATCAGCCCATACCGTTTTTTCGGATGCCCTGTCAGAGCGAATTTTTCTGAACATTTTCGATGTCTTTATTTTCAATGGTTTTCCAACCGGTGATCAATACCCCGTGGGGATTATTTTCACTCCGGGGGATATCTTTCAGATATCCTTCGGTAATCAGCGAACGGAACACGGTCACGCTGCGCCGGTCTATCTTTTGCCTTCCATAATACCTGAAATACAGATGGGGCAGATCAAGGACTATAGAATCGGTCTGGAGGGTCAAAACAGAACTGCTTGAAAGCACGGAGCTGAAATAACCTTTTTCCTTCAGGTCATTATATTGCCGGGCACCTGATTCATCAATCAGGTACATCGCCCGTTTCATCTGGTACTCAATAAAGCGGTCATCGGGCGTGAGCGAAAAGAAAATGGAATGGAACAGGTCGATATGGGCCTTATATTCTGCTGGCCGGTTCATCTGCACATCGGTCTGTTTAGCAAGGATGGGCACATTATTATCCAGTATATAAATGCTCTTCCGGGCAGAAATGACCTGCTTATAGGCATAGACCGATACCACTATGCTTACCAGTAAGGCAAGCAACAGACTCCCTATTGATACAAAAGTGGCCAGGAGGATCCTGGATTCGATATTTTTGACGATCATAATAAATGGTTAATAGAGATAAAGAATCAAAAGAATTTTCCCGATGCCTTTTTCGCCATTCCCATAACGGTCTGGGAGCCCCGGCCAAAGTTGGATGCGGCGGAGCTGATCCCCGAAGTAGAAATGATCCAGGTCGAGATGCTGGGTACGGTGAACATGCAGATCGCGCCGATCAGAAAACTGAGGATCACCGTTCCGAATGACAGGATTCCGTTTCCGGCAAACCAGGCCATTTTTTCCATATTCACCGCCTCCCCGTTCTCCCCGATCAGCTCTTTATACCTGCTGATCTCCATGGTCATGGCCGTTTTTTGGAGCAGGGCGATAATGTACATCACCAGATATCCGATCCCTAAATAAAGATTTACCGAAACAAACCTCGCAATCCATGTACTCAAAGAGTCCCTAAAAGAAGGCAGGACACTTGCAGCAACGGCAAATGGCCCCAGGATAATCAGGATCGCGGAATAAATGATCTGGATGATAAACAGCACATAGACCGCCAAGCGGAGGATCCAGATTCCCAGCAGTTCCAATAACTGCGTGAGTAACAACTGCATGCCGATCTTCAGGCGGTTCTTGAGTTCAATAACCGGGCTGATGACCGTCGACATCCCCTCTTTTACCGAACTGGTCACCGAATCCCATGCCTGGCCGATCCAGGTATCGGACTCTTTTTCTGCAAGTTCTGTCTCTGCCTGAAAACTGTAAAGCGCATTGGCAACCTTGATCATATAGTCAGCACGGATCAGCCGCAGGTTATTGACGTTGGCCTGTTCACTCATGTACATCTCTTCGGTTTTCACCGCTACCAGGTCCGTTGGAAAAGCAATGACCTTGGTAAAAGCACCCCACCATAAAATAATCATCACCAGCCCGAAAGGGCGGAGCAAAGGCATAATCTCCAGCTTTTTGTCCCCCGAAATCATCTCATAAGACTTAATGGCAAAGAATATGATCATGAAAATGGCAGCCAGTGCCTTGGCATCACCAATAAAAAGATCGAAATGCTCCCATAGGGAATTTTTAAGTCCTTTTAAAAAGACCATCACCCCCTCCTCGTATACCCCATTCCCCTGCAGGAATTCAAATGACCGGCGGTAATTGGTAGTCTGGGCAGATGCCGCAATGGCCAATACCATCAGCAGCGAAATAAGCCCTACATATTTTTTCATAATAAACAGTTTAGGATAACATTAATATTTACGGTTGCGCAGTACCTCCCGCGCTATTTCAACATCAGTGTTCTGATTCCATTTTTCGATCCGGGTTTCCTGAGCCTTTAGTTTTTTTTGAAGGAGATTCTGCGCAATAAAGCGTCCTGCAGTGGAAACCCTTGTCGACCAGATGCCCATCAGCTTTCGGTAATCCATCAGCATCCCATGATAAGATAGGATCCTTGCTCCCCGGTCCTGATTGGTTTTTCTGGTCATATCCAGCCTTTCGGCCAGCATTTTCATTTCACCATTATACCAGTCATAACTTCCTTCGCTGATCAGTTTGGCCTTGATGCCGGCACTTAAACCCTCCACCGCGAGCAGCGGATCAAAATCCGTTATAGCCTTTAGCTGATGGGAATAATAGAGCAACCATAAAGGATCCGCAGCGGATAATAAGCCGGAATGGCCCAGGATTTCTTCTTTTGCCACATTGCCCAATGAATCTGAATGAAGTTCATAAGACCGGTCTGCATCTTTTTGAAGCCCCGCCAGTGACAGCCGCTGCAGTTGTGGCCCCGTGCCAGCGAGGGGACGCAGATCGGTCTTTGGATAATTGGGATGTAGTCCCCAGGTCAGCCAATAATAGGGATTGATGCCCAGCCACCCTGATGTCGGGGTAAACTTTGAACGGTCCCATTGCTTGAAAACCATGCGCTCCTGCTGATTGACCATGCTCTCATCTCGGATAGATTTTTGGGCATGGGATAACCCTGCCAAAAGCATCAATAACACAAAGGTAGGCAAGACCCCTGCTATCTTATTTATTCTTATTTTTTTCATCTTTTTAGGTATTTAGCGTTTCTGATAATATCTTCCACGACCGAGCGGTCCTGACTGATAAAGGAAGAAATGGGATTAAGTGAAGAAAAAACGCCCTTTATTTTGGCATAATACATAGCCTTCCAGGCGCCATAGGTAAGTCCGGAGAGGATGTGAAGTTCAGCATTGATCTTTCGCAGTAGCGCATCCCTTGCCGCATGATCCATAAGTATGTTATTCCCACTCTTAAGCACAAAACCGGAAACTTCGCTGAATAATCTAACCGCACGAGAATTCATCTCACGGTACATGTCTTCAGCGAAAAGCAATAGGTAAGGCTCGGATTTAGCCAGTTCTGCCATCTGGGTGGAATAATGCAATATTTCCCCGCAGACCGTCGCCATGTTTTTGACCATCAGCCCTCCTTTCAACGCGGAATTAACATTAGACAGTCCTTCATAAATAATCGATTGAGCAGTGACAACAGTGGCACAGTTCAGGTTGATCTGTTTCAGGCTTGCGTTTATCCTGTCCAAAAATTCATTATGCGTCATCTCCGCCGCACTCCTCACGGCAAAATTTTCATTGACGATACCAAAGTGCCTGGAATCAAAAACTACCCGCTGGGCATATCCCCCTAATGAACAGCCCCCTAGTACAAGCAAAGTACCCCATACATAAATCAGCATTAACAGTTGCTTTTTCATCTCTTTAAATATTTGGCGTTTCGGATAATATCCTCAATGAGCGAACGGTCGGTACTGATGTAATCTGAAAATGGGTTTAGCCGCATAAAGAGTGCCTTCATATTTCCATAAGAAATCATATTCAGCAGCTCGGAGGATATCCCGCGCAGCTTGGAGAGTTCAGCAAGAAAAAAATCAAAAAGGATTTTCCTATCCGAAACTTTCATCTGGTTCACCGCACCTATGCTTACCGTTAAGCCTATCAGAAAAGAAAGCAGATCTTTGGACCTCAAGAGAAACTCGGCTTCGGTCTGATACACCAATAAAAGCAAGGCTGGGTTCGCTCTGGCCAGTTCATAGAATTTCACCTGGTCATCCGTAATACCCTGTACCAACGGAACCGCTTTTAATCCTATATCCATAGCAACCATTGCCGTGCCGATCAGGTTAAAACGGCCCTGTATTTCCCGGTAGCTGTTTTTCAGCTTAGCAAGCATCGTGCGGTTCGCCTGCTCATTGATCAAGGTTAAACTTTGTTTATCCCTAGCGGCCTGCTGCTTTTCATTTTCTGACTTTGAATCGCTCACCAGCTGATGGATCCCGGGGATATTAAGTGCCTTCTGCTGGCCATGGCTTCCAAGAAAGCAGCCAAAAACCAAATGTATGATCAAGATAAATCCTTTCATTTTTTTAAGTATTTAGCATCCGTTATAACCTGATTAGCAATCCTGACATCCATATTCACCCAACCTGCCCAGGGATTGAGCGAAGCAAACAATCCCTTCATTTTCGCCCAATACATAGCCCTGTGCATTCCATAAGCGGTACCGCGCAGGATCCGCATCTGGGTCGCAATATTGTTGAGCAGTTTTGAGCGTTCCCCGGCATCCATCAGGTTTCCCTTGCCGCCTTTTAAGACAAAAGTCCCCACCTCGCTCCCCAGCGAAAGTGCCCTGACCTTAAATTCACGGGCTCCCTGCTCGGCGAATAATAGCAGCACGGGATCGGACTTTGCGAGTTCAACCGTTTTTTCTACATCCCCTACAATATCAAGCCCTATTTCACCGATCTCTTTTACCGACACCAAGTTATTCATCACCGCAGCAACCTGCGTCAGCCCCTGATAGATCCTATCCTGCAGATCGTTTACGATCAGCAGCTGACCGCTCACCGCAAGCTGACCTTTTGAGATCAGGCTCAAGTTATCGTTTGTACGGTTCAACTGGCCATTGATCACCGTGGCATGCCCGGCAATAGCCCCAGAAGTCAACGGATCGACATAAAGCGTCTGGGCCGAAGTATACAGGCAGGGCAAAGCCATTAAAAACATAAGTATTGTTTTCATATCCTAATTGTTTAATAATAAAGTTTAACTGATTATTGACCCGGAGCAAGGTTGACCGAAGTGACAAATTCCCCGATGGATAGCCCGCTGGATTTCAGGTCTGAAACAAAAGCGTCCAGTGCCTCCGGATAAGATCCAAACCGCAAAACATAACTTTCTACAGCCAGTTTCTCCGGTTTTTCCGTGGTATAGCATAAATACTGTTCAAGCGAAACTTCTACCCCATATACCTCACCGACAGCGCCACGCCTGAAATATAGTTCCTTAAACCTCCCCCTACCAGACTTGTTATCGAGCTGATTGACACTAAATATCTTCTTCTTTTCGGTTTCATTGATCGAAAGCAGTGCTGCAATCTCTTTGTAGCTATCTTTAAACTTGGTCTGGTCGAGCAATATGACCGTATCAGAAGAGCTGATAATTGTATTTTTTACGATCTCATTTCCAATAATATCTTCCAGGTCCTGGGTAACGGTGGCAATCTCTCCCCAGAATTTGCGGGCTGTTTTATAAACAAAAACCAGAAAACCGGCCATAAGCGGAGAAGAGATAGATTTCCATGCTTCCTCTATTGCCAATAACTTTCTAAATCCATCTCTATGCCTTAGCTTCTGGACATAAATATCCATAATGATCAGCGTAACAAGGGGAAACAATATCTTATGGTCCTTCACATTATCAATTTCGAAGACTATAAACCGCTCATTTAAAAGAGAAGTATCGCCAGGCTTGTTGAGTATTTTACCAAACTCCCCTCCTGAATAAAACTTCCTCAAAATAAACCTCGCCTGCTCAAAATCAAAAGGAATTGATTCCTCTTTCATAATCAGCGGGATCTTGTAGAGTGCAAACTCATAGAAGGAATCAAAACAGAGTGTGCTGATTGCCGGCACGCCCGCTACCGGGCTGAACCAATTGGCATAATACGCGCCGATCACATTTGACCAGACATCCCTTTCCAGCTGTGTTGCTGACCCATCCTGCCCTTTTACGCAAAGGATAATCAAGGTGGAGAGGAAATCTTTTTTTTCAATATTGTATTCCCGCTCACTCATCGCGAAGGGGTTCATCGTGATCGGTTCCTGGTCAGAATAAGTGATGTATTTACCCCCAAAATAACTGCAGAGTCCGGAATAGGAATGGCCCGTATCGATAATTACCACGTCCATATTGTAAAGCTGGTACTGTTCCAACAGCGAATTAAGCGCATAGGATTTACCGGTTCCTGATGAACCCAGGATGAATTTATTGCGGTTACTTATCCTGCCGGTTGCCATTGGCAGATCTTCCGGATCGATTGCCACAGGCACGCCGTTTCTATCGGTAAAACGGATCAAAAAACTGGACTTTTCGTCTTTCTGGGGAGCCTCCTTAAAAAGCAGGCAGAGGGCAGCTTGAGCAGTGGTCAAAAACAGATCATACTTTTTAAGCTCAACAGCATTGCCTGGTAAACAGGTCCGAAAGAGTTCCATCTGGTTATAGGCGTTTTTTGAAGGCACGATGCCCATCTGAAAAAGCGCACTTTCTATAAAGTTACAGCTCTTGGAAATATGTTCATTCCTGGCACAGACCACGATATTAAAATGTGCGTTGACGAGTGAATGGTTGTCCCTGGCCACATCATCAAGCAGCATCGAGATATCTTCCACACAGATACTGTTTACCGGATCGGGGATCCCCGAATGACGTTTCTTTTTAAGTTCCAAGCCGGCAAGCACTTTTGGTTGGGAAGGAATTTCAATAACCTGGTTATAAAGCAGAGAGTCAAAATCCGGAACCCGGAAAAGAAAAGAAAGCATATCGACAGGAAAATCCCTCACCCTGCCTCCCTCCGCAAGATTGCCAAAAACTGGGATTTCGCGGGGCAGCTCGATCTGATCGATATCTATCAGCGGGATGCACCGGATTGTCTTTTCCCCAAGGCCGATTTCAGTCTCCCCGGATTTATAATTGTTCAACGCTACCCGATTTTGAGAAAAATCCATAGCCATTGTCCGCAGAACAAGCTTATTGATTTCCCTTTCCCGCAGAAGGTTTGGGATCATGCCGCTGGAAACCATAATATCCATGACTTTGGAAATCATCTGCCGGAAATCCCGCAAGGCTGTTTTATCATACTTATAAAAACGCGAAATTGCAGCCTTCCTGGTGATGACCAGATAAGTTTGCAGCTTATTGAAAATACGGCCTGAGAAATGTTTATTGTAGCACTGTTGCAGGTATTCTTTTGCCGGCGGGGGTTGGTAAACTGCTTTTGAAATGACGTCGATCTTCTGGATGATATGCCCTTCCCCAATAATGCCAACCAGGTTCATAAAAACGGAATGGAAATTTTCATAGGCATCTGTATCAGCCCCATATTGGCTAACAGGGTTTTCCATTCTGATCACAACCGAAAATTCCCCGTTCAGCCCGTATAGCAGGTCTTCGCCAATTCCGGCATCAACACCCAGATAGGGAAGCTTAAATTCGTTCTTGCCTGACATATCTATAGATTTTTTGAAGCTTACATCGGTGCAGATAGATCCCCCATAACTTATTTTTATCATAGAGCCCTTTTTTCTGGCGGTAACCAAGCCAGAAAAACCCGGAAACGATCATACTGATCATGAGTACCGCCCCGACATACATACTCAACATGGCCATTAATAAAGCACCGCTTATCAATGAAAAAAGCAATATCCCGAGGCCCCAGTAAATAAACCTGCCCTTAAAACCTTTATAGGTCAGTGGGCGCTGAAGGCCTTTGTATACTTTGAATCTTTTGGCTTCCATAATTTACAGCCCAAAAAAAGCTTTTACGATCAGCGAAGAAAGCACCAGAAAAAGGCATGAACCGCCCCATCCCATCAATTCCTTGTTGATATCCTGGTCCCCGCTGTTCCATTTGGAATAGACCCTTATCCCGCCAACAATTCCCACAATACCTCCGATAACCAGTGCAATATTTGTGGCGGGATCAATATAGGTCTGCAGGGTTGAAGTAGCGGTGTTCAACCCGTTAACGCCGCTCTGGGCCGCAGCATAACCGAAGATAGTTATCAGGTAAAGAAAGATAACAAACCGGATGTTCTTGATTTTTTTCATAATAATGTTGATTAAAAAATAAATGGATGGAAATAAAAAAAGCCCCATAGGAGCTATATAATTCATATTAAAAAATAAATTAAAGACCAAAAAGATGTAAAAGAAAAGTCCAGGTCAAAAGCACAAAGAGGGAGGAGAAAAACCAGGCAGGAATATCCATACCCACATCTTTTCCCATCTGCCATTTATGGTAGACCACTACTGCCCCGAACAGTGCAACCAGGGCGGAAACCACATAGGAAAAGTCCCGCATCGAAAAAAAATATTCTCTTATCCATGAACGCGCCTGTCCCATTTCAGCAATTCCGGGCTGTGCAAAAGCAACCAAAGGATCAGCAACCAGCACAGCTAACTGAGCCAGCGACAGCAATATCAAAAACCTAAACCTTCCCATAATTAAAAACTGACCTGTCTGGTGTATTCAATGGATTCATCACGGGCAAGCTCAAAGAGTTCCCGGATCGAAATCCCGCCTGAGGATACAATCGGTGAATCCGCAGCGTCCCCATCTCCTTCCCCTATAAAGTAAGCGATTTCTGAAAACCCGGGATCCAGATCCTCCATTGCTATTTTTTGCGGAAGGTCTGAAGAAGAAAGTCCGACGGAAATCAACCCTGCATCACCAGTTTCATTGGCCCTGTAAGCCCTGGAGTAATCAAAGAACAGGTTAGCTCCATAATAACAGCAGTAAGCCCCACTGAGGTAAATAATAAATTGTGTCCAAGTCATAGCTCAAAATTTTCTAAAGATTGTTTGATATAAGTTTTTAATTCAGGGTGCTGCTGAAACAGGTAATGGATAGAAAAAGCGATAAAACGGTTCATGTCAATTCCCGAGGCCAGCTTAAAACTGTTCAACAGTTTTACCGTCCTGGAATCCAGCCTTGGGTGGAGCATGTGTGTATTGGCTGAACAGTCAAATCCGCTCATCGCCTCCAGGATCGCCCCTGCAGCAACTATCACTTTCTTATCCTTCACCTGTTTAGCTAATGGCGGAGCAGGCTTTCCAGGCTCACCACGCGCCCCCGGCCTGCTATCAGGGGATGATGAAATTGATCTGCGCAGTTCATCCGCGATCGAAGTAATTTTTTTTTCCATAATAGGTTGTTAGGTTAAGGAGTCAGGAATCCGAAAGGCCAATATGGCTTTCGTAAATCTTTTCAAAGACAGGCAGGATAATGGGATAAAGTACCAGAGGCGTCTGAAACGTGCTCGTCCGCTGAAAATCCACCCGGTCAGAAATCGGCGCAGTCAAAGATCCAAAGCGGATCAGCTGATGCTCTACCTCGGTCTGGGTTTCGTACTTTACGTTTCCCTTTACCCTATTGGGCACAAAAAATACCGGAACATCCTTATTTATTTTTTTAAGCACTACAGAAAAAAGTATCGTAGAATCAAAACTGAGTTCATCATAAGAAAAAGGGCAGAACACCAGGTCCGCAGAGGCGAATACCGGCATCAGGCCATCATCATCAAGTTTGCCGGGAAGATCAATGATCACAATATGTTCAGGGCTTTGGGAAAGCACAGTGAACATGGAAGGAAAATGTTCCAGTCCCGCCGCGATGACCTCATAGGGTTCAGTGTTCTCCAGTATCTTGGCTTTCTCATATTTCTGGGCCAGCGACTGCTGGTAATCCATATCAATAACAGTAACCCGGCGTTTTTTAACAAGGGTTAAAAAATTAGCGAGCAATAACGTGAGCGTGCTTTTGCCAGCCCCCCCCTTTTGATTTCCAATAATTATAAGCATGATTATATTTTTAGTTTAACGTGTATTGGTCCGGGCCATGCCCTTTCGCTGGCGGTTACGGCCAAGAATGGCCTCATCATCAATATCATCTGCCAAGTCCGGCAGGTTCACTATTGAGCTATCTAAGCCAGAAAAGACTATACTGTTTTCCAAAGCAGATGTGAAGCCGGAAGTACCTGTCGAATTATCTCTGGCGGTTTCTATAATTGCCTGCGCGGGCATTGAACCATTAAAAATCCCACCAGAATTTTCACTAACCAGCACCGACATTTTCATCACTTCAGAACCTTTGAATACATTTTGTTCTGCATGGTCAATAATAGTATAGCCGTATGGCAAATGTTCAGCTGAAAAGTGGAAAATGAGCTGGACACCAAATTTTGAATAAAGAAAATCACCCAGCTGAGAGCCATAACGGAAAATAGGTTCAGGTTTCTCATGGCCCGAAGAGTTCCGGTCCATCAATGAAGGATTATATTGAAGCTTATATTTTTCGATGATCTTTTTAAGCTGTGAAATCCGCTTCAACCTGCTCTTGTCAAAAGCGGAGGTAAAGAGCAGATCAACTTCAACGGGATCAATTTCCAAACTCTGACCATCCCGTCCACTGATTTCAAGCATTTCATTCTTTATACTGGAGAGAAATCCCTTTAGTTCTAAAAGTAGCCTGAACTGCGCCACTGTTGAAAAACGATATTTGTAAAGATTGGCGACTACCACCTTAATATCATCCTGCTCTAAAACCTGTGAAAGCATCTTGATTGATCTCAGTTTTTCAAAGGCCGAAGATATCTTTTTGCCACCCTTATCGATTCTGGTGGATACCGCATGAACATGGTTGTTCTTTGTATCATTATGAAATACAAGCAGGTAGGGATTCTTTCCGTAACCCATTTTTGAAAGCCAGTTATGGGCAACCCTAGTGAGTTCATCCTTAAGCGTTAATTTACCCTTGGTCGAAATGACCGCATGAAACTGGGGCTTCGCCACCCTTTTGTTTACCGAGGATACCGCTTTAAAATAATTGATATAGTCCGATGGCCTAAGCTCAGAAAGGAATTGGAGCGCCCCAAAGTTGGAAACATTGACCAGTTCACCTTTCCCCTGCTCAACCTTGTCGGTATTATAATCCACTCCGGAAAAGCTGGCCGAGGAAGAAAGTATCTTTACAATCATATAGCAGGTTATTCAAGGTTACTGCTCAGCAGTGATCAGGTTATTAAGATCTGCTGTTAGCAAATTATCTGGATAGCCAGCCAACTAGAAACACAGTTATTTGATTTCACTGTTAACTGTAAAGCTTAATAACCAGATCATCAGCTGCCAGGCCACTAAGCTATCTAAATAGCCATATAACTGAGTAACCAAAGAACCCTCTAAAAACATAACAACAGAACCAGGCAACCATATAGCCAGTCTTTCCGGATCCGTATGGTACACAAAAAATAAACCATCACCACTCTACTTTCCTGTCAGCCTGATCACTCTTCGCATCAGTACTTCCAAACGTTTTTGGATCTCCTGATAATTTCCGAGCAAAATATTATACCGTTCAACAACAACCAAAGAAAGGATGCCCTGTCTGTTAAGTGCATTCGCATACTTCGCCAACTGATTAATATTCTTACCGATCCTACCCATTTCAGTTCCCAAAAGATCAAGCGCAGCTATAAGTTGCCCCGCGTTTATGATGATACGATCTGAGCCTCCCAGGATCCTGTTTCTGATCAGATCAGCCTTATTTATACCCAAAGTCTTCTCCAGCTTTAAGATAAGCTCATACTCTTCCCCTGTAAAACGCACATCAATCTTTTGATCCCGCTTTCCCCTCACTAACGGAGGTCTTCCAAGCTGTTTTTTATTCATAACTTATTTATATAGGTAACTCAGAAAAAGAAAACGAGCCGCGAGTTTTCTAACCCCTGATGGTGGACGCAGGGCGCAGCCCAAGGCCAGTCTTCAGGGCAAGGGGCTTTTTGGCTGTAAGGAAATACCGCAGGGATTTTCGTCGGACAAAAAGACATCTTGCGTGTATAAAAAGCAGAAGTTACCCATATATACCCTATTCATGGATCTATAAAAAGCGGATAAGACTTTTAGCCTTATGGACCGCTTCTATTTCCAGCCGCTCAATCCGCCAGGACGCAGAATGGTCTCCATCCTTTCGTGCAGTGATGAACCCCTCAGTTATCCAGTGATCAACATTCCTTCTTCCATATAACCTGAAAGCTTCCGCCTTTTTAAGATAAGGCCTTAATTTGCCTATCCTGCAAAGTGCTGTCCTTGCGCCCATTTCCGCTGCCTCTGCAAGCAATTTTTCCAGCGTGTAAATGTTGATCTGTATTTCCATAAAAAAATCCAAAAAAAAAGAGGCCACATGGCCTCTTAATTACCTAAACTAAACACAAAACTCAAAGTTTTCGGTGGTCGGAACTACTCACGTCAATCCATACGGACCGGGCCCTCGCCTGCCCCTGCGCTTTCATCATATTGATACGATCTCAACTTCGCAGGATTTTCCGCTCATCGCGGAATAATGCTTCATTCCAGTATGTCAAAGAACAGATGCCAGAAAGCACCCTAACGTTCTGCCACAGGCAGATAACTGATCCTATTGCTCTTAAAAGCAACAGCCTCCAGTTCTTTTCTGGAAATGGATTTTCTCAAGATCCCACCAGTACCAATTTTGGCGACAATGAGCTGCTCGGAAATCCATCTGTCTACATTGGTCCTGCCATAAAGCGCATAAGCTTCCGATAAGGAAAGCCATTGCCTCAATAGCCCTTCATCACGGAAACATTTTTCCGACCCGGCCTTAACGGCCGATTGAAATAAGATGGACAGCTCTTTTGTAGAAATCATATTAGCATTGAAACCAGTTATATAGGTTTCATTGTCCAAACGTATCTATGAATCAAAAAAAATGGAATTTTTGGACCGAAATGGACCATATTAGGCTTTAAATGAGCTATTAGTGAGCTCCCGGGGGTAGATATAGATAAAAGTCCATCGCTCCGTATCCTTATCTATCATCAATTTTTAGCCAATACCTGGAAAATTCAGCTGTCCAGCGGTTAACTTGCTTTGTTATACCAAATGCTGATTTATGAAAATCTTCGCAGAAGAAGATCCAAGGGAAAATAAGTGTATTTTTTATTCAAAATGCAAAAAAAATAAGTTTTCAAATCCTATATTTGCAGCCTCAAGCGTTCCCGTAGTTCAATGGATAGAATTGCTGATTCCGGTTCAGTTGATATGAGTTCGAATCTCGTCGGGAACACTAACCAAACCTTGCCATTACAATTGGCAGGGTTTTTTTGAAACATTTTTTATCCATTCTACCAAATATTTAGATTTGCAGTCATCAAATACATGACCTTATGGATTGGTCCACCTATTTTTATACGGGAATCGATGGTAGGCGATTTGCCTGCCGATTGATTATTTTACATACGCGGATGCAAACCATCTATAGTTTCCGTAGCATTACTGGCGGGGTAATTTTAAATATTACCAAACAAGCAAAGAGCTGGAAATACCATAGTGGCAGCAGGTATTATAAGGATAGTTGGATAGCAGAATTAGGGAATCAGGTCGATTCAGGATTAGATCTACCGGCCTTGAAGCAGATATTTTCATAAAGAAGATAGCCAGAAAATCATTCCCCACGTACGGTAATCGATATCCATTTGAATAAAATACCAATCACCGCCGTTTTCTTATTTGCCAATATTAATTGGCACCCCCACTTTAACACCAAAAGAAAACTTATCATGCAGGGGAACCGCCTCCTTTTTCACATAAGTGACCGAATTTTTAAGATTCGACCAAGCGACATACGGAATAATTGACAAAAGGTTTACGCTTTCTTTCACACTGGACTTCAAGTTATACAATAGCCCAAATTCAGCGGGGAACTGATGACGATTTACCCAAGGTTTACCATAAATGAAGCCAACCTTCGCATAAAAACCAGGAATAAATGGCTTCGTCCACGGGCTTACATAGCCTTCAAAACTAAAATCTGTTCCAAAGCCGGCCAGATACTCTCCTTTATACGCCGTACCTGTTTCCTCACTGCTTATCGTAGATCCTTCAGGGGCAGCAAGGCTTTGAGTTGTTTTATAGCTAAATTTCTCCATCTCCTCAAGGGAGTTTGTCCGTTTTGGTGTAACAGATAAAATACCTAACCAGAAACGGTTGCTGGTGTTGGGATATTTGCGATAGATACTATAAGCTAACCTTAAAGCCGGAACAAAGCTATTTGCAGGGGATAAAGAAACCGGGTTTTCATGGTATAACTGGAAAGATGTATTGCTAATGCTCGGACTGATGTTGAACCAGTTAATCAAAATACTGTGATAACGGCTTTTATTCATATTCAACTCGGCCAAAGCCAAAGAATCCTTCGCCAAAGAAATAGATCTCAATCCGAGTTGGTAATTTTTCTCAAAATTTACAGACTGGGAGCGTGAAATAGAATCAGTAAGCTTCGGGCCTACACTGACAAAGGCATTTTGTTCCGCATTTTTCCAGCGGCTAACAAAATGTGAAAGCGCGTCTTCCAATTTTGGATCGGTAACCCCATAAAGTGCCAGCACCTCCAATATCAGTTTAGTCTCCCGTGTAATCAGATCGTTATCCACTGGCACTTTTTTATATTTAAGATATAACGCCTTAAAATTATCAACTGTTGGAGACATAAAAAAAACTTTATCTGAAAGTACCTGGTGAATGATGCCAATTTTTATATACTTATTAATCCTTGAAAGACTGTCAGAAAGCGCAAGCTGCCTGTCCTTAAGAAACAAATCGTCAGTACGCTTCTTGGTATCCTCCCGCAGATAAAACCCGCTATTGCGCCATGGAGAAAGCATATTTAAACCAAAACTGGCCTTAAATACACCACTTGTTTTATTTTTGGAAAACACCTCCATCAAGCCTTCCTTGGCGCCTGCAACCAACTCCAGGTTCAGTATGTATTTTTTGGATTTGCTGACATGCACATTACCTGAAAGGGTGATACTGGGTTTAACCGTTTCAACTTTTACACCGCTCACCGGGGTCTGTGTACCCAAAATGGCAAAACTATAATTATTGACAAGAAATTGGTTAAAAGCATAAGGGGAGAGCGGATGGCCTTCTACTTTTTGCAATAAAATGTTTTCGGGAATCGAATCCACTTTAACGGTTTGCCCGATGGCACAATAGGAATAAATGAGGAATACCATACCTAAAGGCATGATTTTTAAAAAGAGGTTCATAAGAGCGCATTTGTTTCAGCTAATTTACTGATTTTTACGATAAAAAGAAATATGACGAATTAGCGGGTATAATCGTAACAGTATGTCCAGCAGTACCAATCCATTATCATTCCCTAATGTCGATATTTATCAGTCCCACCTTGTATTCTATTTTTAGCCCCTCTATATCAGGAGTTTCATTGGCAAGCCCCTTTAGCTAATCCCCAGTATGCTGCAGATGAATTCATCCATAGTTGTTAATGTGATTAATTTCCATAGTAAGCATTGTAAATTCCGATAGTTAATCAAATCTGTGTACAGTTTTACCCGAAATGGAATGACGAGTCTCGGGGCTTTTCCCATCAAAAGTCCATAAATCACTGACAAACAATAACCTCCAACTCTTATGCTGACCACCAAAATTGTGGCCGGACTAAATTCTTTGAAATACTCGAGGAGGGCCTTCCGAATCCTTTAAGAACATTTTCAATCATATATTTTTTTATTCCTAATACTCCATTGTCGTTAGCTAACTGTATAAGTATTAAAAAGGGGAATATGCTCCCGAAATCAATTAACCAAATTAATTCATAAAACAAATGCAAAGCAACCAAGCTAAATTAAGATTATCAATTGCTTCCTTGGGGATTTTAGGATTTGCCCTAATGCCGATCCATGGATTTGCACAAAAACTGACAGGAGATTACACCATAAAAGGGTCTGTCAAAGAACTAAATCCCGTACCTTCCAAACTGTATTTGCTTAAAGCGACAGAAGGTGGCACCGAAACCGACAGTTGTGATGTAACCGACGGAAAATATGAATTTTCCGGGCATCTCAACGGGGTGGTAAGAAGAGTACAGCTCCTTGATCCATCCAAGACAAAAGGCGGCATGAATAAAGACATGTTTTCTTTCCTGTTAGTACCTGGAATAACAACGGTAATCACAGTTGACCGCCTAAAAAGCTCAACATTCTCCCCTACTTCTCCAGAACTTACTAAGCTCGAATCCCAACAAATCGCTCAATACAATAAAGTTGCGGACAGCATTACCCGCATCACACAAACCGCTGAATATCGTTCAAGCCCAGTACTTCAACAGGCTGTACAAATGAAAGTAGCTGATCTTTTTGCCAACGCTCAGGTAATGATTATAAATTATGTCAAAAATAATCCGAAATCACCGTTAAGCACTTATTATATGGTTTCAGGTGTTGTAACAGATAAAAAATTGAAGGTAAAAACTATTGATAGTTTGTTCAAGTCACTGCCTGAAGATCAACAAATGATGATAAAAGATGAATATACTTCTGCTTTGGAAAAGAAGATAGCCCAGGAAGAACGGGATGGAGTAAATCTGGAAAAATCAAAAACGTTCGGCGTCGGGAACATGGCAGCAGACTTTGTCCAAAAAGATAATTTCGGGAAAGAAGTTACCTTGTCATCCTATAAAGGACGTTATGTATTAATCGATTTTTGGGCAAGTTGGTGTGTTCCATGTAGGGCTGAAAATCCGAATGTCGTAAAAATTTTCAACACCTATAAAGACAGGGGCTTTTCGGTTTTAGGCGTTTCCCTTGATGGCGAAAAGACGAAAGATGCCTGGTTAGAGGCAATAAAAAAAGATCAGTTAAACTGGGCACAGGTGTCCGACCTTAAAGGCTTTGACAACGAAGTAGCCCGTATATATGGAGTTAGCTCAATACCGCAGAATTTTTTAATCGACCCATCAGGTAAAATCGTTGGCGTGAATCTCCGGGGAAAAGACCTTGAAGATAAAGTTGCTTCATTATTCAGATAAATCTTTTAAGATGATGTTTGAACATACTTGTATTACTGCTAATTGATCCTAATGTTGAAAACAATAGTGGACGAAGTGGACACATAGGTGCAAATGAGTGTAATTACTTAAACAAACTATATATTAATTTAAGCAGACTAACTTGAAGCCCCTGATTATGGTAATTTTTTGTATAGTTCATTGAATATTAAAGTCAGCCTTCATCCAGACCGGTATCTGAGCGGGTAACAAGAATGAAGAAGAAGACTGAAATTCTTAAAAGTTTATTTCTCCCTGAGGTTCAATTTTGATCACAACAAATCAGTTCCTATTCCCCCTTGGATACCGTTCACCCCACCACTGCTAATTACCTGAATCTAAATACAAGCCAAAGGAATATGGACATACAAATGGTTGATGAAAAAATAGTAGTAACCATCTTCTACCTAACAAGAATTAAATGAAAATTAAAACCTATATATTATATATCCTAATTTTCGGGCTTTGCCCGAAAGTCCAGGCTACCTTTACCTCTATGCACAAAGTGCTCATTACTGGTAAACTTACAGGCACTACCAAAGGGCCGGAAATACTTTATCTTTTCCTGGATAACAAGCTAACGGACAGTTCCAGGGTAACCGACAGATGCTACAGTTTTTCAATCTCCGTATCCGGTATGCCCGGTATGACCCTGGCATCAATAAAAGATAGTAAATCAGGCAGTATTGATGGTCATCCTTCCATCACGCTTTTAATTGGTAAGGGCAACCTGAACGTCTCTTCAACAGCCAAGTTAAGCCATGTTGCAATATCTGGTACTGGGGCGCCTCTTGTAAATGACTACAATGAAGCGTTGACGCTTGTAAAATTAGCTACAGACACGCTAAATGCTTTGATAAATAGTGAGGAATATAGTAAAAATCCCAAACTTCGGGCCGATGTCGAGATCAGAACCTCATACTTAAATGTTTCAATGGAGGAGCATTTACTTCAGTATCTCTCTACACATCCAAAATCTGTAGCATCCGGTTATATTGCCAGCAAACTGTACGGACGGCGGTATCCGGATACGCTGGAAATAGTGAAGCTGATTTCCCATCTCCCGAGCGATCAAAAACTATTTGCAAGAAGGTCGTTTGATTCCTTCAGAAAAGTCAAGGAGGCTGAAAGTCTAAATATTCAAATCCATCAACAAGCAGAATCGAAACGAAAACAAGCCCTGGAAGAAGAGGTTGCTATTGGGAAACAGGCTAAAGATTTCAACCTCCCTGACTCGTCCGGGAAGATGATATCCCTTTCATCTTTTAAAGGCAAATATATTTTTATTGATTTTTGGGCTAGCTGGTGCGGACCCTGCCGGGCAGAAAACCCCAACGTCCAAAAGGTTTTTGATCAATATTCATCAAGAGGACTCACAGTGATTGGAATTTCGGTTGATGGTAAAAGCTATGGATCAAAAAAATCATGGATTAATGCGGTCAAACAGGATGGAATGCGTTGGATCCAATTACTCGATTCAGTTAACGGAGACCACCCAGCCTCTAAACTATATAATGTAAATGCTATCCCAAGAAACTTCCTAATCGACCCCACCGGCAAGATTATCGCCAAAGATCTTCGTGGAGATGACCTTCAGAGAAAAGTAACCTCTATCTTAAATTAGTTCTATGAAGATTCATTTAACGATTCTATTATCTCTGATGTGCATTGGTAAAATATTTGCCCAGGATATTGCGATAAACCGCTTTAAAAACGTAGTTAATGCTCTTAAAGCACAAGATTATGATAAGATCCAAACCCTAACTGACCCTGAAGTAACCGGTCGGCTTACGCCTGGTGTATTTGCACAGGTCAGAGAAGTTTTTCTGCGCAGGAATAACCTACCAACAAGATATGTTGAACCAAGCCCGAAAGACAGTATTACAAGGATGGCACTTGAAATGCTTAACAGGCGCTCTACCGACACAAAAAAAGAGGGAGAAATTGAATTCGAAAGCGTAGAAGTAGTTACTTCAGGTCCTGTTGAAACAGTTTACGGAAAAATATCGAAAACCTCATTAAAATTATTGATGCGCTTCAATCAGGCAGGAAAGCTAACTGACTTTTTTTTAGAACCTTCACAGGGGGAATCCAGATACAGCCCGGCTTCTTATGCAAATGAAGGCCTATTGACCGAAAAGGAAATCATGATCCGAACAGGTAATTTTGTGTTACCGGGTGTTCTCACTGTTCCGCAAGGCAAGAAAGGTTTTCCTGTAGTCATTTTTGTTCACGGGTCAGGGCCAGGTAGCAGGGATGAACAGATTGCATCGCTAAAACCATTCCGGGATATAGCTATGGGCCTGGCCGCAAATGGAATTGCCAGTATCCGATATGATAAAAGAACCAGGATATATCCCAATGCAGCTGCCCCGTTAGGTGGGGTTGAAACCGTTGCCGAAGAAACTACTCTGGATGCCAGCTCAGCGATTCAACTTGCCCTTACCATCCAAGGCGCTGACAAAAAGAAGATTTTTGTTATCGGTCATAGTATGGGCGGCATGATCACGCCAAGGATAGTCCAGGAAAACCCGCTACTTGCCGGAGCCATAATCCTGTCTGGCCCGGCCAGGCCTATGGATGTATCTTTCCGGGACCAGATAATGAAGCTTAAGGAACTTAATGATGCCCAGCGGACTGTAAAACTACAGGAACTGGATCTGATACCCCATGCAGATACCATTAAGGCAAAATCAAGTATACTTGCAGATCAAACAGTCGCATTCTGGGAAGGATTAAACCATTATAAACAACTCGAAGAGGTTACGAAAATAAAACAGCCTCTTTTTATCATTCAAGGTGGTGGAGATTATATGGTACCTGCTTCTGACCTGGATTTGTGGAAAAATGCTACAAGAAACAAGAAAAATGCGGTTACCAAGTTATACCCTGACCTTAACCATTTTTATACGGCCAATTCAAAAACGCAGACCGTAAAGGATTATTACATACCTGCAAATGTTCCGGGGTATGTTATTGAGGACATCTCAAAATGGATAAATGCAGTAAAATAACGTTTTTTTTCTCAACCGCTGGTATAAATGCAAGGCTAATTTTACCCGCCAGCCCTCTAGCCCGGGCTGGCGTTGCAATTATTAAGTGGCTTTAGATAGATTTACATCGTGATGTAATGAGTTAAAAAAAGTCAATACATCACCAGCATCAGGCATATTATCCCAACAGGCTGCCACTGATCCCACACATCAGGTTATCTATTTTAAATCCGGCAAACCCCATTTCATTACGGGCATTGCGGAAAAACACTTCCCTGTCTCCAAGTTCATAAAGAATATTTTTGCCCCGGAGTAAATTTTCTGTATTGCCTAAGTTAGAATTAAAGGATTTAGGAAGCCGGAACTTAGAATTAGCAATTATTCATTTCATTTATATCAACAATAGCTTCGCCTACTCCATTCATAACCAATATCAGATAGTTATCCCAAATAAGCATTCACAAAAAAAGAAAGCCTGTTTCCATTTAAGTTAATGTGCCCCTCATGAGGCCGGGATGATCAGCCAGTTGAAAATTCGTAGGATATACCGAATCCAAAGTCGTGAATAACCCCATAGATGCTAAAAATCCAGTTGCCTATCCAACCTTTCCTACCTCCCAGTTAATAATTGATAGCGGTAGAATTAATGGCGGTAAAATTAGGGGAATTTAGAAATACTGCGTATTTTGGTTTGCTATACTTGTGGATAACTTCAGAAAGATCAATAAAAACCCCTAGCTAAAACCTATAAACTAAATAACTATGATCCTGACCGAAACGATGAGGGACGAAGACCTGGTTATCCGGTTGAAAGCAGGTGACCATAAGGCATTTGCAACAATTTATAACCGATATAAAGGCCCACTTTTTCAACATGCGTTAAGAATGCTAAGAAATGAAGAGGAGGCCGAAGATTTACTACACGAGTTATTTACCGCCCTTTGGATCAGGGCAGCCAACTATGATGAATCAGTTCCGTTGGCAGCATATCTTTATCGATCCATAAAAAACCGCGTATGCAATCATATTGCGTATATGAAAGTGCGGTTTAATTATGTCGAGTCTCTCCAAAACCACATTGATTCCGGAAAAAACATAACAGACGATAGGTTAAGGGAAAGAGAGCTAAGCAGGATTATTGAACGGGAGGTATCATTGCTCCCTCCACAGATGAAACGTATATTTGAGTTAAGCCGTAAAGTAAATATGACCCATCGGGAAATTGCCGAATTATTGAGCTTATCAGATAACACAATAAAAAAGCAGATTAGTCTGGCCATCAGGATACTCAGGAAGAAGCTTCAGTATATCGTGTTTTTAATGTCCGCCTTTTGAATACAAAAATCAAAGACGATAATGATATTTTGGATTTTCTGTAAAAAATCGATTTTAGATTACTACTTACACAGGAGTAAACTGTAGTAACTATTAGAAGTATTTCTATTAAGACCAGAATTTCATCAAATCAATCATAAATAAGACAATCGATGGATCAAATGAACCATAAAAGAGCAGAGGACCTACTAAAACGAGCGGGATCCGGAAAGCTGGAAAAAGATGAAGAAGCGACTTTGGACACCTGGTATATCAATACTGCGGAAAATCAGCCTGATATCCTCACTGATGATATCGAAAAGAGGTTGGACAGAGTGTGGAAAAAGCTGCCGGTCAATCATGCGCTAAGGATAAGACGAATCAAGATTTACAGCAGTATCTCTGTGGCCGCTGCGATGGTTATAGCGGTTTTAATCTTTTATTCACCCGGACAGAATAAAAAAGATCCAGATATTATTGCCTATGCCGGGAAATATAAAAATGACGTGCTGCCAGGGTCAAACAGGGCAGTGCTGATCAAAAGTGATGGAAGTGAAGTAAACCTGGACCAAACAAAGGGTGGTCTAAAAGATGGAAAGGGCACAATAATTTCCGTTTCCAAAGGAGTATTGACATACCATGATCCGGGCAGTCCAACGGAGATAGAGGTTTTCAACACAATTAAAATTCCATTCGGTGGTGAATATCAGCTCACCCTTGCAGACGGCACCCAGGTTTGGCTCAACTCAGGAAGCACACTTAGGTACCCTGTTTCTTTTGTTGGAAAAGAGCGGAATGTAGAACTTACCGGAGAAGCTTACTTCCAAGTAGCGAAAGATGCAAAGCGACCATTTAAGGTAAGAAGCAAAGACCAGGAAATCGAAGTATTGGGAACCCACTTTAATATTAGTGCCTATCCGGACGAAGTGAGTTCGACGACTTCTTTGTTGGAAGGATCGGTTAAGGTAGTTTCAAAAGGTAAACACGCTATACTGAATCCAGGGCAGCAATCGATGGTCAGAAACGGGGGGATAAGTGTGGCTGATGCAGATGTTGAGCGGTCCATCGCCTGGAAAAACGGAGAATTCAACTTCAAAAATACAGATATTGAAAGTATTATGAGGGTGGTTTCAAGGTGGTATGATTTGAAGGTAGACTATGTCGGAGGAATTTCAAAGGATAGTTATTCTGGCAGGATCTCAAAGAAAGTCACCTTGACCAAAGTGCTAAAAATACTCGAGTTAAGTGGCACGCACTTTGAAATCGATGGAAAAACTATAAAAGTGATCGATTAACCGCCAGAAGAGGAAATCCGTTACAATTTCACAAATCTGTACATGCAGGAACTTATGTACAGATATTGCGAAGATAAATGAAGGCCGGTAGTGCGCTAACACATACCGGCCAAGTGCTTAGGCAACCATTTGAACAATTATCGACAATCAACCAAACAAGCAAACCTAAACATTTCAAAAGTATGGATTTTTCCACTTTCTACCAACCCCTGATGCACTAACCGGCAATGTTGCCAGTCATCGTTATCTCCATTTGTTAAAAGCTGACTGTAAAGAAGAATCCGGCCCCTTATACCGTGTTTTTGTAATCGATAAAAAATATGGCCCAAACCATTTATGGCCGACCTGCCGGTCTGGCCGCAAATCGATTACTTTTCCGGTATCCGTGTTTACCAGGATACTATCGTAGCTATCACGCTTTTTATACGCCCAGTCATTTACCTCCCCTACAGCTTTAAGCTGGCATAAGGGGCCAGAGGTGCTTTATTGATCAATCTTGGTAAAATAAAATCACTTACAGGAATGGATAATATATTGCAAATGTGCTCGGCTGTCTTGCCCCAATTTCCAAGGCGATGGTTAATAATTTTCTCATCCAATCTTTTGTCCGTCGCTTACATGGTTCGAAATGGTCATCAAAGCGTTCGGTGAATATCTTTCGTCTACATTCAGTTTTAAGGCATCGGTATTTTCTAGACTTCAAGTACATATTACATGACTTCCCAAACGTATGCAGATCACGGAACTTTCTTAAATAATAGCTATTAAGCTTCTTTGAAGGACTTAGGCAGTCTGGACAACGGCAGATCCTTTGCCTACTCTGTACATAGATATTCACGAAGTCGGCCTGGTTATCTACGGATAACTACCTTAAAAGGATCGATTGATGAGAAAATCAGTTTGGTAAGATTCATTATTTCTTAACGAATAACAACCAGACTTATCATGGAAAACTACTAGAATTGGAGAAGAATCGGTTTCGAAATACGCAGACCGTAGATCACATCTTACTTCTTTGTTATTGTTATCTTTTTAATAGCCCCTTCAGGAGTCTTTAATGTGAGCATTGCACTGCCTACACCTTTAAAAAGATGCTTTTTAAGCAGAAAGTCACACATGGAAACATCCGTACAGTCGATATCATTGAACGAAAGGACCTGGTCGTTGACGCTGATTTCCTTCTTCAACTGCTCTTGCCAGATCATCCCTATGAACATTTTGTTGTCCTGAGGGAAAAACGTTACGGGGAGCAGGCCCTCCGTTAGATCGGATGAGATCTGAAAAGGTTCAAAGTAGAACTTTCTGTTTTTATAATCCACGGTTGCTGTTCCATAATTCAAAAGCTGTATTCCGATTGTCGATTCATCTGAGGGTGTGGTAAGGACATTGGCATTTTTAAAAACAGCATTGCTGATCCTGAACTCGAGGGCTTTTAAACGGTATTGTATTGTATCCGTCCCGGTGCCATATATCCCCATGTGGTTTTTGCCCCTTGATTTTGCCAATACATCAAAAACCCCTGCTCCCTCAGCTGCTGCAAAATGGGGCAGTGCAAGAGTGAAAAAATCTGCACTGCCCGTATCAAAGAGTGTACTGATGGTGCCTGAATTCTTCCCTACAAAAAGCACTGTAATGAATGGTCCGCTCTGAACTGGCGAGAGAAATAGGTTACTGGCCTCTTTTTGATCAAGGTCCAATTTTTCTAACCGGTCGGTAAGGGTTATTTTATGTTTTTTTGAAGAAAATTGAACAATAGAGTTGCGGAGCAGGTTGCTCCCTATAAAGCCATCGATCCCCACACAATCAAATAGGAACTGATCTTTGGTTACCACAGTTGGAATATCGTTGAACACCACACTGCCGATCTTAATCTCGTTCAGGTTTACAATATCCAGGCTATCCACACTGCCATTTCCATCATAAACAGGGCTTCTGTTTATAATTTTGGAGTTTAAGAGGTCGGATAATCTCTTTGTAATCGTATTTGGCGCTCCCGTATCAACGGCAAAACGGTATACTTTGCTATTGATTGTTACTTTTATGATAGGTGCCCACCCTACATCTTCATATTCGATTTCCGAATAATAGTCTGTTTGGAGGGTGCCCCCGTGATTTACAGTAAAAATTTCCTGTGAATAAGAAATGGTGATATTTAAAATAAGCAGGATTGTTGTGAGAAATATTTTCATAGCGTTGTTGGAAGATATCTACCGGCCGACCAATTAATGGATTTTTGCAATGCTATTGGAATAATGCCGATTTGTACCAATTTTTCCCAGAATCCCATTTCAGGAAGTATATTTTGCAATTTGTTTAAATGCCCGGTTGAAACTTTGTGTTTAGCAGTAGCGACCTGTTCTTTAAAAGCATTGTCTACAAATAAAATTGATTCCCCTAAAAAGCTTTTTTTCCCTGCAAAAGTATTGTAATATGGGAGCGTATTCCTGGATTCTGTTATTGAATCCACTTCTGCTTAACTGATTGGTCATCTAACAAATATATTTATTTCATCTTGATATGTATAATTAGAAAGTTCAGAATATGGTTTTTATTTAAGTTTTCATTTAAGTGAACACTATCTTTTTGCTCATTTGAATGTACCCATCTATTTAGCAACATTGGTCTGATGGAATCCCGATCTCGCTCATCCACTTGAAGTTACTAAAATAATTGACATTCAGCTTTAGTATTTTCCATTTTGAAAGTGCCATTTCCATTTTTTATACCTCAATTATCACCGTATTAGCCACCAAAATTGCGTATTTCAAAGAAACTGGTCAGTCCGTTTCGTACCAAACTATACGCAACACACTGTACATATCAAACCAAACGTATCATTTGGTTAATATTGAGAAAACCCGGAAGCAATAAACTCCTTCCGGGTAAATATAGACTCCGCGATATTTCCGTTAACCATATATTTTTTACAAAAAAGGTTGAACAATTACAGAACCATTGGCACTACATCGCTAAATTTTTGGCGAGTTCCGATATGCCTGCCATAATTCGCCCAGGTCCATCCCTGTAATGGTCTTCCAGTCTTTTTCGGAATAAGTATGCATCCGCAACCGGTCATTAATTTCTTTTACCAAACCTGGCGATCTCCTGTACTCTATCCACTTTAGAAATCTTCCAGCGACCTGATATCCGTCTTTGTAATGCTGACCTGCCATATAGTTTCCCAAAGACCATTTGGCTTCAAGATTATTGATACCCAATTGATCCCTGACATAATCAGCTATCCCTTCTGTGAGCCAGCCGGGCCCTATGCTTTCCTTATAGTCCTGAACTACATGCATCAGTTCGTGGGTGACCACATCCACATCCTGCGGATGGGAACTTATATATTCGTGGGAAAAAGTTATTGATCCCTGGGAGGTTGCCGCAACCCCGTGATAGGCAGTATCGATGACAAATGTTGTTTTATTTTTTAATCCGGGATTATAGGCTTTCACCATTTTGGGATAGACCTCAAAAAAGACATCCACAAGGTTTTTCAACAGTAGCTTGTTGAAACTCGTATCAACGACAATAATTTTAAGCGTTAGTCCATTTCTCCTGATCTTTTTCATGCTCTGGGCCCTGCTATTTTGAACAGGCAGCCAGGCAATCAGAACCGAGAAAATTACCAGTTTTTTGATGTGCTTTATCATTACTTGTTTGGTTTTAATTTATTTATTTAATTTATTGTTTATTTTGCCCTATAGCATGCAGCCTGCATCCAAAAGATACTGCTTAAATAACTGAACCACTTTTTTACCGGTATATCCTCAGACAGGCAGAGAAAGCAAATTTCCAAGCCGGTCTTATTATCTTCCATTACTGTAATGACATTTGTCCCAGATGAAAGTAGTAAGTGGGGATAAAAAAATTGTCCGAATTCCTCCATCACCAAAAGTTCCACAACATACCGGACTGTTAGGCCTTTAAAAGAACCGGGTTAGCCGTGGCATTAAAGTACCTGCCCCATCCAGGTCCCGAACATGATCTTTGTGCCGGGCTGCCCAAATGGGATGGATAGACTTAACCTGTCTTTTTTTCGGCGGTCGGGGTAAAAATGATAATTGTTACCTCTTAAAAACTGCAATACTTTCATCTTAGAAACCCTTATGAGTAACAGCAACCTCTGGTTCGAGGGGAATATCAAAATATCGGTAACAACAGTTAGGCTCCCCGAACAATTGGGATGGCTTTAACCACCGCCAAAAACCAATCTCAATTACTTTAAAGATCAATAGTTTACACAAAACAGCGGGCCGGTAAATATTTTTTGATTTTTTTATACTACTTTTTAGGCAGGGAACTGTAATAGATATTAACAAGCCTGGAAAAATAAACCTAAAAGTAACTAACTAACTAACTAACTAACCAGAAAAATCCATGAAGAAAATTTACTTTATGCCAATAGGCTGACCAAGATCAGCCTTAAAAGTGGTTATGCGCTAACATAGCCCGCAAAAGTATCGGCATGCTTTTGCAGTAATCGTCGACAATCAACCAAACAAGCAACTCTAAACCAAAAAGCATGGAATTTTCCACTTTGAACCATCCGCCATCGATATGGTGGACAAAATGTATTAAGATAATGAAACTAACTATCTTCATTATTATATTGGCCTGCATGCACGTCCATGCAGACAGCTTCGGCCAACTGATTACCCTGAAAGAAAAGGACGCAAAAATTGAGAGGATTTTTTCGCGACTCGAGAAGCAGAGCGGAGTATCATTCTTTTATAAAGATGTCGTTCTGAAAGCCATGCCGGTTGCAAGTATTAATGTGTCAAATGTATCCCTTCCAGATGCTCTCGACCAACTTCTTGGAAACAGTCCCTTATCATTTAATATTGTTGATAATACCGTTGTCATCAGTAAGAAAGACCAAACACAGCTGCCGGCGAACAAAATGCTATTAATCAACGGGCATGTCCAGGATGAAAACGGGAAACCCTTACCCGGGATTACTGTGACCTCAAAACGTACCGGGACCATATCCCAGACCGATTTACAGGGCCAGTTCACCATTATTGTCCCTGATTCGAAAGAATCGGTAGTACAGTTTACCTGTGTCGGTTATGAATCCAGGGAACTTAAATTAAAAGCCCCTATCCTAAACCTGACAGTCACAATGAAACAGGCGGTCGGTTCACTGGACCAGGTCCAGATTCTCGCGTACGGAACTTCGACCAAGCGTAACCTGACCGGGAATGTTACCACGATAACGGCAAGTGATATCGAGAAAAGTCCTGTGCAGAATGTACTTCAAGCGTTGCAGGGAAGAGTCCCCGGATTATTCATTCAGCAGAATACCGGGCTTCCCGGGAGTTCATTTAATGTGACAATCCGTGGTGGAGGAAGTTTTTTTGGGGCAAATGCCAGTCCGTTATATATTGTAGATGGGGTAACCTATCCTGCCGGCACAACATTACCATTATTGAATGGCTATATCAACAGTAGCGGCCAGCTTACCTCCCCGAAAGGCCAGGGAGGGAATGCACTTAACTTTCTAAACGTGAATGATATCGAATCAGTTACCATACTCAAAGATGCAGATGCGACAACAATCTATGGTTCCAGAGGAGCCTATGGTGTTATTCTTATAACGACTAAAAAAGGTAAGGCAGGAAAAGCTTCGCTGGATTTTAACGTATATACCGGTATAAACCTACCTGGGCAGACTGCCGAGCTATTGAATACAGAGCAATATTTAGCTTTACGCAGGGAAGCACTGAAAAATGACGGTACAACTCCCGGTGCCCTTGATCTGGACCTGACTGTCTTCCCACAGGATGCCTACACGGATTGGGCGAAAGAGGGACTGAGACGATCTTCCAGTACCACATCGTCAAATTTGACCCTTTCAGGTGGAAATGGTGCTACCAACTACAGGATCAGCGGTAATTACCAATATCAGGACAGTCCCCAGAAAGGAAAAGGTGATGTAAACACGGGAGGATTGAGCTTAAATGTCAATTCCAAGCCTATTGATAAAGTATTGGTGGATTTGAGCGTTGGCTACACAACAGATATAAATACGCTAATACCATTCGACCTGGCCGGGGCAGGCATTTTGACCGCTCCGAACCATCCAGCATTTGTCAATAGTGATGGCACGCTAAATTGGTCGGAAACTGTTAATCCATATGCGGCACTGAATGCGGTCAGTAAGGTAAAGACCAATAATTTGTTGACAACCTTAACAATGAACTACATGCCGGTTAAAGGACTGAACATAAATGGTACAATCGGATATAATTACCTCAGCGGAAATGAGTTTAGGGCCAAACCTACCTCCTTCTTTAATCCCAACCAGTCCAATGTAAACACCCTGACCACCTCGGATCAGAATATCTACCATCAGAGAACACTCAATATGGATTTCAATGCTTCCTACGAAGTGAAAACCTGGAAAAAAGGACTATTGAGTTTAAGGTCAGGCCTGACCCTGCAGGATGGGCTGACTTATGGGTTAACCACAAATGGCATCAATTTCATTGCCGACGCCTTACTGAACAATCCGGGGAGCGCGGTAACGGTAACCTCTACATATAGCCAGCTACCTAATAAGTATGCAGGGTATTTTGCCAGCGCAAGATATACATGGGATAATAAATATATATTGAACCTTAGCGGAAGATATGATGGTTCGACCAAATTCGGCCCAAATAAAAGATTTGGCCTATTCGGCTCACTGGGGGCAAGTTGGATCATGAGTGATTATAAATGGTTCCGCGATAACCTCGGCTTTATCAGCTTTGCAAAATTACGGGGAAGTATAGGTACAGTAGGCGGCGATGCGATCGGAAATTACCAATACCTTCCAACATTTGTGAGTTCTCTTGCATACCTGAACAAGTCGACCCTGCGTTCAATAGGTATCTCAAATCCGGACCTTCACTGGGAAAAGAAGAGAGAAGCTGAAGTCGGGGCATTGTTTGAATTTTTAAAAGGGAGAATCTCACTGGAGGGGGCTTATTATACCAATAGATCAAGTGACCTGTTAAGTTCTTACCCTTTAAGTTCGGTGACAGGATATACTTTTCAGGTCATTAATTCCCCGGCACTTATCAGCAGCAGTGGGTGGGAATTCAGCTTCAATACCAAAAATATTTCTACCTCCAAGTTCAGATGGTCTACTTCGGTGAATATGTCTATACCAAAAAGTAAACTCTTGGATTTCAATGGGGCAAACCTGCTTAACACAAACTATGAAGTCGGGAAGCCGCTTACAGGTACTAAGGTTTTTCATACAACCGGGGTGAATCCCGAAACCGGAAACTATAATTTTACGAACAGGTTCGGCGAAACCCAGGAGTTCGGAATTTTCAGCGCTAAACAACTGGATCCCATTTTGGACAAAACGATATTTATCGATCTGGCTCCGAAATATTTCGGAGGAATTAACAATTCATTCAGCTACGGTAATTTTAACCTGGATGTACTTATTGATTTCAGAAACAGAATGGGGAATAATTTCTGGGGTACCCAGCAATTTTCCATCGGCATCAGTGGTCAGAACTCATCAGTTCTTGCACTGGAAAGGTGGCAGAAACCCGGTGATGTGACCGACGTTCCCAGGGCTACTGCAGGTTTAGGACAGCTATTAAAGACCAACTTTAATGTAAGTGACGGTGCTTATAGCCGAATCATAACTGCCCGTATCAGCAATGTCTCCCTATCCTATAATTTTGATGAAGGAATGCTGAAGAGAATACATCTGAGAAGATTGAATGTTTTTGCAAGGGGACAGAATCTTTTTGTTTTCAGCAATCTTGATTCACATGGCCTGGATCCTGAAAATCTCAATTTAGGTGCCCAAGGTCCATTGAGAGTGATGACGTTGGGCTGTAATATAACACTTTGATAAACGAAATATGAAAAATAAAATTAATTTCAAAATCAACCAAACAATAGTTATAGTATTGATATCGTTGGGCATATTCACCAGTGGTTGTGAAAAGTATCTTGACATCCCTCTTCCGGTTGACAGAATCGCAGGCGAAGGTGCCTTTTTAACTGACAATTCAGCATCTGCGGTTGTATCCGGGAACTTCACCGCGATGTATAACGGATTTGGCAACATTAGTTCCACCCTGACCGGAGGAAAGAGTATTGGTTTTTTGACTGGTCTTTATTCAGATGAAGTCCAGCCGTTGATTCAGAATGATTTAGTCAGCGCTACATTTTATAAAAATATTCTGAAGCCGGAAGATGTTAATACCTGGCGGGATAGTTATTCCCAATTAGTTGGCGTAAACGTTGCCATCGAGGGTATTAAAAGCACCAAGGGTCCGCTCCAGTATAAATCACAGTGGTTGGGTGAAAGCTTAGTTACAAGGGCTTTTATATATTTTAACCTCGTGAATCTCTTTGGCGATGTTGCCCTGACCACTACCGGGGAGGCCAAAATAAACAATACCATCGGGCGTTCTGCCAAAAGTGAAGTTTATGGGCAGATTGTAAAGGATCTTCAGGAAGCACAAAGCCTGTTATCCACTGATTATAAAGATGGTTATGCAGTCACTACAAGCGATCGCGGCAGGCCAAATAAACTTGCTGCAACAGCGCTCTTAGCCAAAGTCTATCTATACCAGAAAGACTGGAAAAATGCCGAAGATCTCGCCACTACAATCATCAATAACCCTGCATTTCAGCTTGCGCCCTTAGCTACGGCATTTGCCACTGCCAGTAAAGAAACAATATGGGCCGTGGGTGCACCTACCGGTGCATCAAACATCAATGAATATAATCTCTATAATGGAGGGATGCCTGCAAATAGCCCGAGTCCGGGCACTTACGCCACAGGGGCAATGAGCAACTCTCTGGTATCCAGTTTTGAACAGGGAGACCAGCGGTTCTCCACCTGGGTACGGATAAATACCATTCCCGCAAAGCCGGCAAATGGTACTACTCCGGCCAGCCCAGCTGTAAATTACTACTTCCCGAACAAATATAAAGCTGGTTCGGCACCGGTTGAGCATGCAATCGTACTGAGATTAGCGGAACTTTACCTGATCCGTGCAGAGGCGCGTGCAAATTTATCAAATGTGGATGGTAGCAGAGCAGATATTAATGTGATCAGATCACGTGCCGGACTTGGCGCCACTACGGCAGCTAATAAAGAGGCCTTGATCGAAGCCATAATAAAGGAACGGAGGAATGAGCTTTTTACCGAGCTCGGAAACAGGTATTTTGATCTGAAACGCACAGATAAGATAGATGCGGTGATGAACATCGAAGCACCTTTGAAGGGCGGCGTATGGAACCCTTTAAGAGTGTACTGGCCTATACCGACAGAAGACATCAAAGCTAATCCCAACCTGACCCAAACCCCTGGTTATTAATCTTCACCAGTTTAGAGATTACAAACATTATCAGCCAACCTGTCCTTACAGGTTGGCTTTTTTTAAACGTTACACATTCAATGAAAACTAAATCCATTATACTTTTTAGCACTTTGCTTCTACTTGTACAGCTGTATGGCTCAGCCCAGATCATTCCCAATGACCCCAAGGTTCTCCGCGGAGTTTTGGAAAACGGCTTTACCTATTTTATTAGACAGAACAAACAGCCGCAAAAACATGCGGAACTCTACCTTGTAAACAAAGTCGGATCCATTCTCGAGGATGAAGACCAGTTAGGGCTGGCCCATTTCATGGAACATATGAATTTCAATGGCACCAAGAATTATCCGAAAAACCAGATGGTTGACTTTCTCCAGAAAGCAGGCATCAGATTCGGGGGTGACCTTAATGCCTACACAGGTTTTGAGGAAACGGTCTACCAGTTACCCATACCTACGGATGATCCAAAAATGATAGGTCAGGCCATTGCGATAATGCGCGACTGGGCCCACGAGGCGGTTCTGGATCCAACCGAAATTGATCACGAGCGCGGGGTTGTACTCGAAGAAGCGCGCCTAGGGAAAGGGGCATCGGATAGAATGGCCAGGCAATATTATCCTGTTCTGCTGAATCAATCCAGATACGCGGAGCGTTTACCTATCGGGAGCGAAGCGCTTTTAAAGTCTTTTAAGGCAGAGGTCCTGCGGCGTTTTTACACCGAGTGGTACAGACCGGATCTCCAGGCGCTCATTGTTGTCGGGGACATTGATCCGCAGGCCGTGGAAACCATGATCAGGAAAGCTTTCGGGGATCTGACCAATCCCATACCATCGCGGAAACGCACAGCTTATGCCGTTGATCTCAATGGAAAAAATAATTTTATCGCCGTAACCGATCCTGAACAAGCGTCCCTGTCAATTGAAATTTTGAGCAAACACAAAATGCATAAACTTTCTACAGAGCAGGACTATAGGACAATAATGACCAAAAGCCTGCTCAACATGATGCTGCAAAGCAGGACGGCAAATGAAAGTTCAAGGGAAATTTCGCCGGACTATATTGGCGTAGGGCTTCAGATTTCAGACTTTTTGGGCGGACTGGATATGTTGAGTTTGAGTACCACTGCCAAACCAGGCAGGCTAAGGGAAGCTTTCCTGCAAACCTACAGGATTTTGGAACGTATAAAAAAACACGGATTTTCAGCAGAGGAAGTTAAAGTAGCAAAGGCCAATTATCTACGCTCGCTGGATCAACAGGTCAGTGAAAAAGATAAGACACCCTCCAGTGCCTACGTTAAGGAATATCAGGAACTCTTCTTAAAAAACACCGCAGCGCCAGGTATTGACTGGGAACATGCCTTTATCAGGGCCAACCTGGATTCGATCAGTAAAAATGACATCGAAAAATTATTGGGGGAATATCGCTCCTCTGAAAACACCGACATTCTTATAACCGCGCCGCAGAGCGAAAAGCAAAACCTACCTGACTCCCTCACTGTAGCAAAATGGATAAACGGGGTATCAAATGAGACATTAACCAATTATGTTGATGAAAAAGTTGCCCTTTCGCTATTTGAAAACAAGCCTTTAGCGGGAAAGATAATCTCAAGAAAATCTATTGCTTCGATAAATGCCACAGTTGTTCAATTCTCGAACGGAGTGAAAGCGATCCTGAAGCCTACAGATTACAAAGATGATCAGATTATGTATGGTGCTTACGCGCTGGGGGGAGCTAATATTTTCGAGGGTGATGATTACACGATGGCTTCGAACGCCGCAGGATTAGTGTCAAGAATGGGTTACGGAAGTTTCAGCAGACCACAGCTGGACAAACTGATGAGTGGAAAATCAGCAAGCTCGGTGGTAAATATAAATGCAAACTCTTTTATCGTAAGGGGGAATTCATCGGTAAAGGATATTGAAAGTGCCTTACAGCTAACCTTTCTACAATTTACGCGCCCAAGAAAAGATTCATTGACATTTTACAACACCTTAAATAGCGCTATAGCCGGCCTGGCCAACCGTTATGCGGATCCCAATAAAGTATTTGCCGACACAATGAGCTATGTTAATGGGAATTACGACTATAGAAGCGCCCCTCCCACTGCTGAAAAACTCTCCAAGGTCAAACTTGACCGCACACTGGAGATATACAATAAGGGCTTCGGGGATGCATCTGATTTCACTTTTGTTTTTGTAGGGAATTTTGAAACAGATGACTTAATTCCCCTGCTCCAGCGTTACCTTGGCGGTCTTCCATCCAAAAACAGAACAAAAAAAATACATGATACAGGCGTGCATATCCCATCCGGACAGATCATAAAGAAGGTATATAAGGGATCTGAAAATAAGGCTATCGTCACCATTCTGCTGAGCGGGACCTATACCTATTCCCAACAGGAGAATATCCGGTTGAAAGCGCTGGGAGATATTTTACAGATCAAGGTCCTTGAGCAGTTACGCGAAGCAGAAGGACAGGTGTACAGTCCCCAGGTGCAGACGCAATACACAAAATACCCCCAGAACCGTTTTGCTTTGAGCATCAGCTTTGGATGTGCCCCGGAAAATGCAGACAAGCTCACGGCAATGGTAGGGAAAGAGTTTGAGGAATTGAGGAATAATGGACCCGAACAGGTGGATATTGATAAATTTACCGCCCAGTACGAAAAGACGATGGAACTAGCGGAACGCGACAATGGATTTTGGCTGAATTACATCCTGGGCCAAAGCGAGGCCGGAGAGGATCAGGGGCAGATTAAGGATGTTCGCGCTTTAGTGAAGGCAATTACGGGCGCATCTCTGAAAAAATCGGCAGAAACCTTTCTTTCCCAAAAAAACAGGATCATATTTCAGTTGTTACCAGTTAATGCTGCGAAATAACCAATTCTCTTTAGCTCTGTCCATTTGGACAGAGCTAAAAATCCGCAGTTTAAGTGACAATTTGTATTACCAATTCCCGACAGCTAACTATGTCCCATAAACCAGGTAAATAAAAGTACTCGGCAGCTCATTTTAAATGGGTTTAAACTTCGGAAATGCAGGACTGAAGAAATGATATTCCGCTTGGATATATATGGAGAAGTCAGAAATTATAACAAAATCCTGATCAAATATTTTTTTCCGGCTTAACCTATCCATTAATTTTTCCTATCGCAACCTGAACTCTTAATACACAGACAGTGATTACCCCAACTTCCCTGAATGGACGGAAATCAGATATTTAAGTTAACCCAAGCATTAAATTTAAATAAACCCAAAGCGCGTGTCCGGACAGTTATAACCTAGGATCGAAGTTGTTAAGTACCCAAGAACGGGATATTGATAACCACCATAGCCTATAAAGTCTGCCGGTATCACGAAATATCCATCACACCCTGCCCCTTCTCTTACTTTCTTTAAACTCGTTCAAAAGCTGACTCTTAAAATACTTATCCCCGCCAGGTAGTTTCAGCGGCCTGAGCGTTCCCTCTTTAACCTTTCGCTTATAAGTACTTTCGCTTATCCCAAGATAATCTTTGACCTGCTGGCGGTCCATCTGTGGATCCTCTTCAAATGCAAGATTACCATGATACCTGCTATTATAAACCAGAACCAGTATCTGGTAGATTTTGGACAGGACATCCAAGAGTGCATCAATTTTGTTCATGACAATAGGTTTAAGTCTCAAGATCGAAGCTCGATCAGTTCCCTATATCCCAAAGGGAACACCATCAATGTGACCAGATCAGTTAAACATCCTATAAACAAAACACAAAACCCCGGTATACATCAAAAAAGCATCTATCCCGGCAAATAAAACATATTTACCAACACTTGTCAAGTTGCCAAACGGTTGCTGGAAACAGCAACCCGCAGATAAAAAAAAACAGCCGCATAAAAAAACCAGCATCAAAGGCTGAAGCCCTGCAACATACGGCATTTCACCACGGGGAACGGCCACTTCACCATGGGAAACGGCCATTTCACCAAGGTAATATGATCGGTAGCCCCCAAAATTTTACTTTAAGGAAATCTCCCAATTAAAAAAAATGAATTACGAACTCACCACCTACCGCCAGCTTTTTGATAAAGCCATTAAAAACACCGGGGCAGCAGAGATTGACATAGAATACCTTGGATCAGAAATTACACAGGAATCCCAGCGGATCCTTAACACTTTACTGGTCACTACCGCACAAATGGAGCCATCGAAGATACAGCAATATATCCAGCAGCATCAACTGGCCATCCATATTATACTTGAAGAAACCGATACCGCAAAACTTAAAAAAAATGTGGATAAAATGGAAGAAAGTAAACACATTATTGAAACTTTCGAATCCTCATCAGAAATCCTCCTCTATGAATTCCAAAAATATTTCCCAGCTTACTTCAACCATCAAAGCATGCTTCCTCCAGCCCTGTTAAGAAGCGCAAAAGCGCAGATTCAGCAAAAATCTTCCCAGCTGCTAAACGTGTTTACATCTAGAAAAAAACCTAACCAGCCCATGAACGGATTAGAGGAAATTCTAAGCGGAATATTCAACAGCCACAAAAGCATGAACTACACACAAAAAGCATATATGGAGTTCTTTCTGGATACACTGAGCGAAGTACTTGAAAAAATAGAAGCCGGTATCGAACTGCTCGAGATCATTCTGGCCATCATTTCCCTAAACTACAACCATCCCCTTTTTTATGATTTCTGTTGCAGGTATTTTCGCAGCGAGGTTGACCGCTGTGAGGAACTTTCCTCCCAGGTAACCACATTGAACTTCATCAAAAAATCCATTAGCCAGACCAGCCCCCTGACCGGTGGAACCTATAACCCGGCCCTTCCGGAAATCCAGGTCAGCCTGCTAAAATTCATCACATCAGAACTGGATTATCTGAACTCCATGGATGGCATCGGTGCCCACCTCTACCAGCATGGACTGCTTGATGAACACTATAAGGTGACCCTCACGGTAAAGCAGCTTGCTATTTTTATCCACCTTCAGGTAGAAGCCAACATCATCATAGCCCCAAGCCCCAAGCTTCTCCATGAATATATTGCCAAACATTACCGCACCAACGAAACCGATAGGATTTCAGCGAAGAGTTTTAAAAATGCCTACTACAGCGCCTCTACCGAAGACCTTGAAAAAGTAATCGACAAAATCGTAACCATGCTTTCCCTGGCGCAGGAAAAGCTATAGCAATTCCATACCTGTCATTGGCATAAGGCTAAAAATCCTTTTACACTTTAGTAACCTGACATCAGTTTTATAGGGGTCTGAAATTCTGTCTGCATTGCGGGAAACGCCCTTGATCTGGTTACCGGCCATCGCCTTGTAAAACCCGGACTCTATCCCCTCCAGGTTACCAATTATTAAAAAAGTTATGCGTAATTATAACAGGTAAAGAGCTTGTATACATCAAAATCCAATGCATCACCCTACCTTACCCTTTTCCACCCTCCGGGTATTTAAATAAAAGATAGCCAAAATATCTACCGCCTAAAGCCCAACTTATACCGCAAGCCCCAAAATTCTATGGTAAAACATCAGGGTTGCCCGGGGTTGCTGGTCCAGCAACTTGACAAAGCAAAAAAAGGACATTTCTTTACAGGAAAAAAGAAAATGGAAACAGAATACTATTTTGCCGCATTAAGAAAATATGACCAGCTGCCGATCGGTCTTGAAGCCTATCTAACCCAGGCATTAAAAACCCGGCAGTTCAAAAAAAAACAAAAAATCACACAGAATACACCTACTGAAACCTTCCTATCCTGTATAACCAGTGGAGCAGCCAGGCTTTATTCGACCGACAGGGAGACGCACCAAGAGCAGTCCTTGGATTTTTTCTTTAAAGGGGATTTTATCCCTTTAATCTACCACACCGACCTAAACCAGAAAAAAGATCTGTCCATAGAATTCCTTGAAGATACCACAGCGCTGGCAATTACCGAAAAACATTATCTTTTTTTGCCCAAAATATTCCCCCAGATCCTACACCTCTACCACAACATCCAACAAAAACACTACCTCAACCAGATCGAACGGAATATCCTCAGGGAAATTCTGTCCGCACAGACACGTTACGACCAGCTACAGACACTAAGACCAGAACTGTTTAACAGGCTGTCCATTATCGATATGGCCTCCTTCCTCGGAATCCATCCCAACACCCTAAGTGCATTGAGGGGGAAAAAATAAAATAAATCAATAAAAACAAACAAAAAAACTGAGTAAGACCATGGGTATTGCCCCAAATCAGGGTAATACCTATTTCAGATTAGATTAAAAAATTCATTTAACGCACATTTTCTAATCCGGATATGAACCCAAAATCCCAAAGACTCTTGAGATTTACATCAGGAAACTGAAAAACAAAAAAAATGAAAACATTAAAAAACAGAGACTTAGCTATTAGAATTATCACCAGCCTGCTGATCGTCCTCTGGGTATATACCGCCGGGTCAAAGCTTATGGATTTTCCAGATTTCAAAAACCAGCTGCGCCTCCAGCATTTCAGCGAAACCACCTCCAGTATCCTTATCATTGCCCTACCCCTAACCGAACTCATTACCGCAGTACTGCTCGCTACAAAATACCACAAACACGGACTAAAAATATCACTGATCCTGCTGACCATTTTCACCGGCTACATCATCCTCATATTAAGCGGCTACTACATCAAAGCACCATGCAGCTGTGGCGGTGTACTCAAGTTCCTGGGATGGCGGCTGCACCTGCTATTCAACCTATTCTTTCTCAGCATAAATATCCTGGCACTCTATCTATTCACCACAAAAGAAAGGAGGCAGGGAAAATCGGACTGAACAAAACAAGTGCAGGTCAAGCAGCTTCTCCGGCACGGCAATAAAAAAAATAAACAATTACGGTGCAAGGCACCATTACCTAAATTTTTTGCCGGTTTTTCAAGAAAAACCCTCTTAAACTATGAACACTTTAAAAAAAATCAGCTTTGGCGCATTCGCCTTTATTTTCGGTCTTACTTTGGTATTGACCCAGTCTGCTTTTAAACCAGTAGGTATCCTAGCAAACCTTAAACGTTCGCCGGTAACACTCAACTATCAGAGTAGCGATTTCTCTCAAACGGAAGTTGAGAAAGAATCCAACTGGACTACTGCCTCAAATCCAGAGACCTGTGACAATACAGATCAGGTACCATGTACAATTACCATTGATAACAGCTACGTCAGCGGCGGGGTACTTCAAAATACCGCAGGACTCGTTGCGGCCCACAATTCTCTTACCGACACCTATTACATAGACCGTTCAGAGGATGAATTGATGGAAAAAACAAACAGAGCACAGTAAAATAGTGACAAAGCCAGGGCCATCCGGCCCTGTGCTTTGAATGTTAACTAAACCTAAATTAAAAATTAATTCTGCGGAATTCCCGTCAGTTCAATAATGTCAGCGGGTAAAGGAACCGCATAGAATAATGAATTGGGTTCCAAAAAATAACTGACACCATTAATCACCCGCTGAAGCCTAATCTCCTCGCCCTCTTTGTTATATCTTTTAAGATCTGCCCAGCGCAGCCCCCTCATCAGCAGTTCTTTCCTACGCTCGGTGCGTATTTTCCTCAATGCGTCTATTTTATTAACCGAAGTGAGAGGTGAATACGGTGCCGAAACCCTCCATCTTTTTTTCAGAAGAAAATTTAAGTCGTCCATTGCACCGCCGATATCACCTAACCAAGCCTTTGACTCGGCCCTGTTAAGATATATTTCATCAGTGGCAAAACCGCTGAAAAGTACAGATGCACTGGAGCTATAACTGCCCTTAAACTGTTGATATAGACCATTAGCCTTAAAATATGCAGTTTTCCTGAGATCATTTGGCAGATACGAATTATATAGTGCCGTATCTATCCTTGCCGAACTTGGTGCATGCAGACCAAAGCCTGTGGACATTTCGGTGTAAAAAACTGTCTCTTTATTGAACTTTTTAAAAGGTACATTCAGGGTTAGCCCAAGCACATCAGTATCAGTATTAAAGTCCATGAGCTCAGATTTTATCTTTAAACATTTATCGGCATAGATAAGAGCATTTTCATAATCCCTCATATATAAATAGATTCTTGAAAGCTGGGCAAAAGCGGCAGCTTTGGAAGGTCGTGTCAGCACGACCGGAATATCAGGCAGCAATGCAGAAGCCTCTTCTGCATCTCTAATCGCTTGCCCGAGGCATTCGTTAACGGTGGATCTGACCGAGCGGATATTGAAGTCTGAACTCAGCCTGATTACCACCCCAGGTTCATTCCCAGAGGTAGCGGAGTTAAACCCGAGTCCATACTGCGCAGTAAGCAAATAAAGATAATAGCTCCTAAAAAAAAGTGAAGAGCCTTTTACATTGTCCCATTCCACCGCATTTTTGTTATTTCTCCCCAACTTATCCAGGAGCTCAAGACTTAGGTTAGCGTTATAAATGGGCAGATAGCCATTCGACCAGTCGTTTGGAAACTGGTAATCAAACTTTTTCCACACGTAGATATCCCTGACCGATTGGTTCAGTGTACCTATCGTCGGAAGAAAAAAGTCTCCTCCAACGGCTTCTGCGTAAGAAGGCGTTCTACCATTGTTCATCTGACCAACATCATCCAAAATTCCCTGGATTTCATTAAGCTTGCCTGGAATTAAAAGTTTCGAATCTGACTTTATGTCCAGATATTTTTCGCAACCCATAAATGACATTACGATGCCGGTACATACCAGCAATAACATAAAATTGTTGACTTTCATAATCTTTGATTTTCACCTCATTTAAAAACTTCCCTTAATCCCAATTGTGTACCCCTTAGTCTGCGTAACCTGATCCAAATAATCTGGATCAAGCCCAAATTTGTTCGCCTTCCACAAGAGGCCCAGGTTTGCCGCATTGGCAAATACATCAAGCGTCCTGAAAGGTATCCTCCATTTTTCGGCATTGAGGTGGTAACTAAAATTCACGTAATCCAAGCGTATATTGTCCCCGGCAATGACATTAACCTCTGCGCTCGAGTAAAAACTATCCCGCTGCGAATTTTGTGGATATACAAAAGATGGAACCGTGGTAACTACCTCATCCCCCGAACGCTGCCACCTCAAATAATAATCAGGATGCAACAATCCCGAGCCGATAGCTTCCGAAGAACTGAAAGACCGCTTTTTCACAAAATATCCAAATCTGTAACTGATATTAAAAGAAAGCGTGAAATTGCGGAAGCTTAACGAATTGATCAGCGAGCCGAAAGATGTAGGACTTGCAGGCCCTATGTATTCTATATTTGCAGCATTCAGACGTCCTTCTGCTGCGATAGCCGTATAATCGGTACTCAGGTTTCCCTTGAGATAACCCATAGGATTGCCAGCACCATCAAGACCGCCCCATCTGTAGGCCGAAATCGAATAAAGCGGCAGCCCCACTACAGGCGTTATTGAAGATCCCCCGCCAAGCAGTGCCGAAAGGCTGTTATTGGTTGAATAATACTTTACCGTTTTACTTTTGTTCAAACTAAAATACAGGTCGCTTGACCAATTGAAACCATCCCCAAGAATATTTTTGCTATGTAACTCTGCATCCAGCCCCTTTCCTTCCATGTCCGCTACGTTTCTGGTAAGCTCAGCAGATGCTCCCCAAGCGGTGTAATCGTAAAGGTAAGAGCCATAAAGATCCGAACCGTGCTTGCGGTAATAGGCAATGCTACCCCTCACCCTGTCTCCCCGAAGGCCAAAGTCCACCTTAAGATTGACCTGGGATAGTTGCTCCCAACGTAAATCAGGGTTATTAATCCTCGATATCCTCACAAATGGAAGGGTGGACGCAGAATTTGACCCCATTGCTCCAGTGGCATAAGCGGTTTTGGAGAGATCCACATTCCCACTCTTGCCATACGTTAGCGTAAGCCGGAGCACAGGTAGCCAGGACAGATTATAAAAGGGTTCCTGTGATAAAGACCAGCCAAGACCAGCAGACCATAATGGCTTCCATTTATCGTTCGTATTGGCACCGAAAACATTTGAACCATCTCTTCTGATACTTCCAGAAAGCCTATATCTGCCCCTATAACTGTATGAACCGTTGCCATAAAAACTGATAAAGCGGTTTTGTGTACTTACCAAATTCATGCCTCCCGGTATAGGAGATGAAATTCCAGTAATAAAATTGGGATAGCTACCCGTAAAATCAACCGCCTGGTAGATCAATGGATCATCCTGATAACCATATAACACATTGCCACTACCTTCTAACCTGGCCTCGCGTATTTCTGCGCCGGCAAGAAAACCTATCGAAGACACCCCAATGTTTTTATCCAGGTTAACCTGTAGCCTGGCTGTAGAAGAAGAAACTTCCTGACGATCTGTGTTCAGACTGCCCCCATTTGGTATAACATATCTGATCACTCCAGTGGCCCTATTGAGTTGGCTGAAGGAATTTACAAGGTTCCTGGAAGCAAAACTCTCCCCGTCCGAAACCTGAATATTGGTCAAATCCTGTTTCTGGCGCTGATAACTTGCCTCCAAATTAAGAAAATCCAAAAGCTTATAGCGCAGGCTACCAAATCCAAGCAGTTCTTGCCTGTTAAAAGAAGAACGTGCATGTTTGTATTCCTCTGTAGGGTAATAGTTCCAATCAAGCAACTTTCCCGTTCCCGCAGTATCTGTATAATTGGCCCTAAATTCCCGGGCCCAGGGAAGTGGATTTCCGGCCGCATCCCGTAGTAGAGAATAGCCCTGCCTACTACCAACAAGTACCGATCCATAAGCCGGACGTCCCGAACTACCTGAAGAAAAGGACAAACTAATCGATGTAGATAGGGTAAGCCTTGGATTAATTAGCGTTTCCTGAGCATATCTCAGATTGTACCTACGCGAACCAGCAAAACTCTGATCATACCCCCTATCGATGGCGGCAGTGACCGATTGCGAATTTTTTGCGGTTCCAGACCTGATACTTACACTGTATTGCTGTAGGAGCCCATGAGAATAAAACTCCTTCAGCCATTCCTGTTTAAGATCAGTTGATCTGAACGCCTCAAGTCCCTCCTCGAGCTGGGCCGCAGTAATTTGCCCTTTCCGCCTTGACAAAAACAGCTCAACTCCAGGTGAAAGTGCGGAATAACCATTAACTATTCTTGCATCAAAATAACCCTTATCAAAAAGAAAACGCTCAACATCCAGAACATCCGCAGTTGCAGCCTGTTTAAAACCATCCAGATCCGGCAAACTGCGGACAGTAACATTCGCATTAAAGGAAATACTAAGCGACTGGTTCATCCTTGCTTTTTTTGAACTGATCACAATGACCCCGTTTCCAGCTCTTGCACCCCAGATCGATGAAGCCGACGCATCCTTAAGGATAGACACACTCTCAATATCAAACGGATTGATATTATTGATATCCCCTTCATAAATAAAACCGTCCAAGACAATTAGCGGATCAAGCGGACCATTTATTGTACCAAGCCCCCTCACAGATATACCCGTTTTGTTCTGCGGGTTTGAATTGGATTTCCCCACATTCAACAATAAACCAGAACTCTGCCCTAAAAGCCTGTCAAGAATATTTGTACCCGTCCTTGCACCAAGCATCTTAGCGTCGATTACCGAAACCGTCCCATTGGTTTCATTCGGTTTAACCTTTTGATAACCCGTACTGATCTCCACCTGCTCCAGCTCCTTGACCTGCTGAATCATCCGTACAACTATTGGAGCTGAAAGGTCACTCTCCTTTCTCAATATCCGCATTGCCGGATAAAGGTCCACCCTTGAAAACCTCAGCGTCTCTGGAAAAGCCCTGACCACCCATCTGAAATTACCAATCGAATCAGTCCCTGCGGAACCATAATTCTTCGACCTGACATAAACCTGATTGGGAAGCCCATCCGGGACAATCACCTTTCCGGTAATTTTAATCGGGACCTTAAGCTTCTGCCCGAATACGGGAGAATCGAAAAAAGCCAAAAAGCATAAAAGAACCAAAAAAGACCACGCGCTACAAACACGCCCCCCAAGAAGACATCGTTCATTATTACAACCTCCCATATTAAAACTCCTTCCGTTTTAAATTCAGCTCAAGCCCCGCAAAAAAGCGCTCAAAATTAGCCCCCGTAAAATGCGTACCGTCCGTAATCGCCATCACGCGGCGATCCGCCCCGATCCAAACATAATGCGGAAAACTCCTGTGCGGAAAAAGGATAGGCGTAAAACCCTTGTCCCAGATCATTGGCATTGAAAATACCTGCCCAGCCCGCTCATGCTTCTGAACGAAGGCAGTCGTATTCTCCAGCGTATCCACCGTAGAATCATCCACAAGCAAAATCTGCAGATACTTATCATATTTCTTCTGCAGTTCATCCATCTTTGGAAAACTGCTGATACAGGCCCCACACCAGGTTCCCCAAAAATCCAGGATCACCGCCTTACCTTTAAAAGAAGACAGAGAAAGTGGCTTCTTCTCCCCGTTCAGCACATGCATAAACAGCAGATCCGGAACCTTCTCCCCAATCCTGAGCGCAACCTTCCCATAGGGATTAGTAACACCAGCACCACCCGACTGCCCAAAGCCCCTAAAAAAAAGGCAAAGCACAGCCACAGCGATAAAAAATATCGTTTTTTTCATAATAAAATCTCAGTTAGTTGATAAAAGCCCCCCAGAACCCCGGACAGCAAAAAAAAGAAAAAAGAAAGCCCACAAGCACCCCAGAACCAATAACGTGATATTAAAAGGGAAAGCATCTCCTATGGGCCCCGAAGGCTCAAACAGGATTCTTCGGCTTCAAAGCATAAAGCCAGTCAAAAGCAAAAAACACAAACAGGCTCATACACTAAATGGTTAATTACAAAAAAGAAAAAACTAAAAACTAAAAAACACACAAAAGCCAGCCCATCGCATAAAACATGCGCAGCTACGTGAAACCGTATTGGTAATTAGAAAAAAGATACCTACCTTGGGATTGCGAAAAACCATAGTAATGCACCCTTGCCTAAAAAGCAATAAAGGGCTGGCATCAAGCTAAATTAACCCATCGGGAATCAGTGCGCTCTCTCACACCAACCCCCAAAACAACAGGGCTTTTTTACGCTTGAAATTCCAGCACCTGCACTACGATGGAGAACAGATAACGTTCTTTAACAAGAGTTTAATGGAATAACATAATACCACTTCCAGGAAGTGACACGATTTGATGGCGTTTAATTCTTTCGTTTTCATAAACGTTTAATTTTATGTAAAACGATGTACCCACATGCCAATGAAAGGAGCCAGATTGGCAAGAAACCAATAGGCCGAACTTCAATGCTTTTGGCAGAGGTACCGTCAAGAACCATTCAGATAAATCTGAAATTCCACAAAAGACTAACATGAAGTCCGCCCTATTGATTAAGATATCGCGAAGATAGCAAATTCAATAGATTCGGCGAACTCACGATCGGCTCATGTGAAAGTTTGACGGTTTTCTGCCATGAGTGACATCGTTAGAAGCAGGTTACCCAACTCAATTTGTCGCTATAATTAACTAATACGAAGATAAGTATAATTTTAACACCAACCAACATGTTGGTTGAATTTTTATTAAAATGGAAACAAAAATAATCTCTGAGATAGACTACCTACTTATAGAAGAGGTTAAAGCAATAAGAATAAAGCAAGGTCTGTCAAAGGCGCAACTTAGTGCAAAATTAAAATTAGCTAGAAGTTTTGTTGGCAAGGTCGAAGACCTTAGTCAGAGAGATAAATATAGCATCAGACATCTCCCAATATTGGTTCAAGCTTTGAAATTAAAATCAATATGCCAACTTTTCCCTAAAGTGCCTTCCCGAGATATGATAGAAATAACTTATCAGAAAATTCCGAAGCTGAATAAAGATGGTAGTCAGAGTAAGCAGTTCGAGGAAAAAATAATCCAGATAGTTCCAATAAATAAAGGTATAGAGTAAGGGGAAGTATTACTATCTCAAAATGGATCTAAAGTCAGTAAGAAACACAAAGCCATTGCTAAAAGTATAATGAAATTATACAATTTATAGGTCAATGCTAAATCAAAGCCGCTATTTTTTTTTATTCTTTTTCTTGGGCTCTAACTCAAAATTTTTCCAAGAGATTCCATCAAAGACTTTGGTTAATTTGAAAATATCCGATGGTTTTCTAAAAAACCTATACTTTCCTAATATTAGATTTGTTATACTATCGTAACCATCATCTAAAGATAGATATTTTATTCGCGATGTTCCCCTACTTAATGATTTTGGTTGTTGAGGAACATTATTTTTAGTTGAATAAAATGCAGTTCCGATAATAGGACATTTAGAAAACCTTTTATCAATTAAACTATAAAAAAGTGGTTGTTTTACGTAAAATTCATAAAATACAACATTATATTTATTGATATAAAATTCTACCTGAACTGTAGTGTTGGATGAACAAAACTTGATTTCCTTTAAGAATGCAAGTTTGTCATCATTTTCGAAAAGAATTTTGATAAGTTTATCAATCTCTTTTAAATCTCTTTTGTATGTATTGATGGATGTATTATAGTGAGATAATGGATGCAGAAGAATGAAGAGATAAGATTGTAAAACATTTAATTCATTTAAAGGTATATCAAAACTTTCAATGAAATTAATACAAAGAGCAAATACTTTAGATAGTTTATAAGAATCAATTTCTTCGCAATTTATATCTCTAAACAGTTCTTTAGGAAAAACTTCTTTTAATTTACTTTCTAAATATTTTCGATAATAATTTGCAGATGCTGGGTAGTCAGGGCGGTCATTATTGAATAAATAAAATCTAGCTTTTGCTAAGTCATCATTATTTAATAAGAGAACAGGTATATCTATAATTTCCTTATCAACTTCTTTTTCACCAACATAAATCTCTATTGGCCGCCAGAATTTGGATTTGTTTTTAGATATAAAAAGTTTTTTACAGACATCAAAAAAATTCTTGTCATATGTTGACATGAAAATTTGATAATCCGAAAATTCATCAAGTAGTATATTAACGATAGGTATTCTATTTGAGGTATCTAAGCCAATAAATATGTCATCTAAATATAGCAGCTTATATTCAACTTTATTGGGGAATAGCTTTAATGATGCTAGATATAAACAGATAGCAACTGATGATAATCTAGCTTCATTTAAGTAATCTTTATAATGATCTCCAAGTTCTTCTGCATTTTTTAGAACTTTGAGTCTCAAATCAGAATTTAAATACCAACTGGATTTACTATTGTTAGGATAAATGAAATTTATTTTTTTTAATACAAATTCTATTGTTATGTCTTGTAAATCAAAATATTTCGTGAGATACCTGTTAACGACGACAAAAATACTTTTAAGTATCAGTCTTAAGCTTGCGTCAAAATCATCGATTTTATTTAGACCTATTTTATGACACCTACTTTTCCTTGTTCTTGCATCATCTATCAAATTTTTAATTAAAAAAGAGTATTGTGAACCTAAACTAGTAGACACTCCAGTTGAGACAGGGATAAATTCTCTCAATAAATTTATTATAATAAGGTTAAACAGATTCGGATTCGGCTCAGACTTCAAATAAATTTTTAACAAATCAGTATAATCAAGAAATCCATTAAGTAAGGAAGAATCTTTAATAAACGGTACATTATTATTTGATCCAACATTTGATGTGCTAAATACTTCAGATGCTGTAATCTTTCCATCAGAGTCATTAATTTCCGAGAATGTTACCTCAAAATGGCCATCCTTACTTTTATTAAATAAATTTCTAGAAAAATCTATTGGTGATATCGAACTCTTAAAAAATTGGTGGAATGACTTAAAAAGTGAAGACTTACCCGAACCATTTTCTCCATATATTATTAAATTTTCTCCAGTTGGAAGATCAATTTTATATTCATCAAAGTAAGCTCGGCAATTTTGAAGGTTGATATTAGTTATTTTTTTCATTTGAACTAAATAAATAATTCATCCGTAAAATAAAGCTTGAAATTTGAGAATCAGTCCCAGAGAAAACATTATATACTCGTACAGAATTAGAATCAAACGCTAATTCGCTATTTATATAATCAAGAAGATCAAGAATATTTATCTCTTCGACTAGATAACTGTTGCTAACAGCTAAGAATCGGATTATATTGTTAATGATATTTATATAATAAACTTTTATATTTTGATCTTCTTCAGTTAAGATAAATCTGTAGATTCGCTTAAAGATTTCGTTATATTTAGCTTCCAAAATAGGTATCTCAATATCCCCTATACTCGTTCTAGAAGTTTTTTTATTGTATGGACCATAAAGTTCAAATGCTGTTTTGGATGACAAGAATAAATATATGTACTCATATGAAAATCCAGCTCGCTTTATATTAAGAACAATATTAACATCATCAGTATAATAGCCCCCAGTGTTGAAATACACTTCGAAATTTTCTAATGAAAGAATATTTTTTATAAAAATATTTTCGCTTTCAAATATTTTCTTATATTTTTTTAGAGATTCATCGTCAGCATAGATGTTAAATCTTTCACTTTTAATATTACTTTCGTAGCTATTATATTTCCTGACAAACTGTTCACCCTGATCCTTTTTAGTAGCAGGCTCTATTAGTTCTCGATCGATACCTTTACTAAATGAAACTATATTTTCTAATTTAATTTTCTCAATAGCTGTCTTCGAAACTTTTTCACCATGCCGTTTTTTAAATTTGCTCACAGATTTGTTAAATTCATCAATATTCTTGATATTATTCATCTGATTAAATAGCCCACGAATGTCGCTGATTATTTCATTTCCCCGTTTAATTATATCTTGGATATTTATTTCGTTAATAAAGTACCATAGTGCATATAATGACTGTTGTGTTCTTCTACCATTATCTACGCAAAGTAGATAATCCATATTCAATGCATGGCTTTTTTGTGAGCCATTAGATACTAAAAGTTTTAATTTTCTAATAAAATCAGCCTCAAAGATATTCGAAGCAAGTATCAATTTCTTAGGTTCATTTTCCAAAACTCTTGTCAGATCTGGTTTAGATTTTAATCTGAAGTTGATTTTATTACTAACTTTATAATAATCAAGAGCATCGTATGATTTGACCAAATCAGTTGAATTTAAAAATTGGTTATGTAGATAAATTAATGCTGTCAGAATGTTTTCGTTTTCCATCCTAGTGGTCATTTTTCTAAAATAAAACCAGTCTTTATTATTGTTGTATACGTCTTTTATAGTGTCAATCAAATCTCTAGAAATATATGAATTCCACATCTCAAAAGAGTCAATTTTGATTGGATATGGCTTATAGTTGAGTCTAATAAATAGATCAACAGGATCAAATTTATCATTATATTTAGCATCTATCTCAACGACCCATAAGTCATAATTTTTAATTTTTTCCTGATATTCAGGGCTTAAATCTTTGAACTTTTTAGAAGTTAGATCAGCTAAAATACTATTTTTAAGATTTAAAGAATAATCATCTTTCTTAGTTGATTCAAATTCATTATCCGTATTTATAAAGTCTTCACCTAAGAACCCTAAGATAGTTAATAGTCTTTGTTGACCGTCAATTACTTCAGATACACCATCTTCATTTTTATACACGAAAATTGGAGGAATTTTTATACCTAACAAAATGCTCTCAATGATTGATGATGCTTTTCTTTTGTCTATTACCTCGTTTCTTTGATATTGCGGACGTATGATAAATTTTTGCCTCTTCATTGATCTAATAATATCATCAATCGATGTTGAAGAAGGCTCAGGCTTGTTTATCCTTAAATCATCAAATCTCAACACTTCATTATTGTCTAAAGAACTATTGATTTCGCTGATCTGATCATTAAAGACAATTGAATCTTTCAAGTATACATTAAAATTAATTCCAAATAAACTCTTAAAAATTTTTGATATATTTTCGTAACGATTTTTTATGTTGATGGCAAATGAACTTCTGTCCATTTTATAACTGTCTATATTTACATCAAGATATTTTACAATTTTTGCAATATCTTCTTTTGATATCTTTAAATTTCCAGTTTCTTTTTTGAAAATCGATAACGCCCAAAATAGACAATCAGAAATTAGCCGATTATAATCCTCCTTAGAATCCATCTTTTTATAGATGACATCAAGAATATTGATTTTAGTAATAAAATTGTTTCTTAAATCTTCTAAATCTATTGTTTCAATATCATCATATAGATATTCATAAAATTGATTAACTATATTGCTTTTTTTTATCGCATAATATTTTATTGGAATATTTTCTATTACCAACAGCTGTCTTATCTTTTTTAAGAGAACTTCTTCATTAAACTTCTCAAAATGAAACAACTGTTTTAATATATCAAATATTCTTTTATCACTAATTACCTCAGTCTTAAAGAAGTGATTTACATCATCATATAAAAACTCCGCTTTATCTATCTCATTTGTTTTTAAGGGCGTAATTCCAGAGTTATATCTCTTAAATATTTCCTTTTTAACTTTATCTTCAATGGAATCGTTAATTCCTTCCTTAGTATTAAAACTAAACTCAATGATTCTTAACTTTGTCTCCCAAATTAAATCCTTATATTTCTTGTCAAGACTTTCATAATTTTTGTTGATAAAATCTTTTGTATTAAGTTTTTTTAACCCTGTTCGTTTTAATTTAAACTCATTTTTTATAAATCTAAGAATCGTCTCATATCGTTGCCTTCCATCAATTACTTCAACTTTGGATATTTTTTTAAAATATATCAATGGGGGTATCTCAGTTCCTAATAGGATACTTTCTATGAAATATGTAGCTTTTTCATCATCCCATACGTAATTTCTTTGATAAAATGGCTTATAGTTTGTGTTTTTCAGTTTATCATCATTACGAAACAACGAATCAATCGATACAGTTTTAGAGTCGATTTTTAATTTGTTTTCAAAAACTTCTTTAATATTCATAGTTTGTTAAATAGAAATATTCACTTTGATAACATTAATCAAAATAGTTTGGTAAATGAGCTCTAAATATACAAATATACTGGTCTTCTTGTATGAATGAACGATTGCATTCTGTTTAAACAATTAAGATCTTTATTTTTTATTAATTAGATCTTAAGGTTAAGACGTAAAATTCATTGGAACAAATCGAGTCAAAATATTAGCGACATGAACGGCACAAAAAATTAGTTGGTATATAGGCATTATCTATTGCTGTTTAATAACTATCAATAAATAAAAAATTGAAAACGATTCATTTTCAACGCTTTTAAGTAATGTTATCATTACGCCGCCATGCCGTTCATAAAAGTATCAACAAAACCTTTAATTCGGGATATAATCCTTTCCCCCAACTTCCTGCGATGTAAGAGAGTGGGTTTTTCACCATCAATAAGTTTTAGCACCTCGTCCAAAAGCGGCTCGCGTTCTGCGAAAAGATAATTTTCGATCAATTTTTCTGTTTTCTCAGCTGAAAGATTTTCCTCTTCCACCAATCTGAAGAACTCTTTTTTCTGTTCATCACCCCAGAATTTCTCAAACTCGGGAACAATATCCTCTGCATCTTCGATTTCAGGCAGGTTTTGTGAAATAAACCGGTCTATCAGCTCACGCTTGCTGCGCAGGGAAACCTGCGTACTGAGCAGATTGGAAATCTCCTCTTCTATCGATTTCCTGTCTGCTTTTCTGTCCTTGGATTTTAACCTGATCAGCAGCTGTATGATATAGGTAACATTTATCGTATCCCGTCTGATCAGCTCCAGCTCAAAATCAATGTCATCGAGTATGGAAGCTTTATCACTGCCGCCCTTGTGGACAATACTATCTTTAATATCCTGGTATTTGCTGCTATAATCTGCAAATAACTGTTCATCGATACATAGATCTTCCCAATCAAACTCGCTGTAATGGCTCATTTTCTTGTACAAGCGCATAATCGCACGGAAAGCCAGGATGAACTTCATTTGGTCTTCTTCGGTGTAAAGCTTATCTACATATTCAACGCTTGGCACCAGCTCCAGCATCTTTTCCCCTGTGCCGTTAAAGACCTCCACATAGTGGCTATAAGGTTCAACTATGATTTCATCGATTGCATCCTTATTGCTGAAAAGCGTAATCGCCTCATCGGTCCTATCCTTCAGGTTGCGGAAGCATACTATATTGCCCTGGGTTTTATTCTTGTCAAAAGTCCTGTTGGTTCTGCTGAAGGCTTGGATCAGACCGTGATAACGCAGGTTCTTATCCACGTAAAGAGTATTGACATATTTGCTGTCGAAACCGGTGAGAAACATATTAGCGACCAATAGGATATCGAGCTCATTGAATTTCGCCTTCTTGGCAATATCGTTATAATAATTATAGAAACTTAAACTGTCCCTTGTACTGTGTGAGGTGCCATATAATCTGTTAAAATCAACGATATAATTATCCAACAGTTCCCTGCGGTGCGGTTTTATACCATTCCCGCCAGCAGCGGTTAAATCAGTAACCTCAAAATTAATCTCTTCCTCGTTCTGCGCAAAACTGAAAATGGTTGCCACTTTCAGCCCATGCTCACCGAGCAGTCCCTTTTTTCTAAAGATCTCATAATACTGGATGACCGCATCAATATCCTGAACACACATCATTGCACAGAAGCTACCCCTTTGGCTCTTTTGGGAATGCTGCTCGATAATATAATCTACAATCGCCTCTTTACGTTCGGGAGCTTCAAATACCTCCGTCTCATTAATATCTTCAACCTTTAGGTCGATAATATGCTCCTTCTTTTTGAAGGTCTGGATATATTCAACTGAGAAACGCAGTACATTTTCATCCCTGATCGCATCTGTGATCACATATTTGTGCAGGCATTTGCCAAAGAGACTCGAGGTTGTTTTCTCCCCATCCGCGTTTTCTGCCAGTATGGGTGTACCGGTAAAACCAAAAAGCTGGATATTGTCAAAAAATGACACAATATTTCTGTGGGTAACGCCAAACTGTGATCGATGGCACTCATCAAATATAAACACCATCCTCTGGTGCTGGATCTTTGCCATCCTGGTTATGTTCCGGCCGGAGATCGCGTTGTTGAGCTTTTGTATCGTTGTGACAATGATGGGAATATCCGGATCATTAAATTTGCGTATCAGGTCTTCTGTGTTGTCGGCCGCGCTAACGCAGCCTTTACTGAATTTATCATACTCCTGGTTGGTCTGGTAATCAAGGTCCTTGCGATCAACCACGAACACCACTTTCCTTATTGCAGGGATCTTCGCCAGGATCTGGCTGGCCTTAAAGCTTGTCAGCGTCTTACCACTGCCTGTAGTATGCCATATATAACCGTTCTTTTGAATATCATAGCCATTAAGCACGGTGTTTTCAATAACCTTTTTAAGAATGTTCTCAACCGCATAATATTGGTAAGGTCTTAGAACCATCAGTTTCTTCTCGGTTTCATTCAGAACAATGTATTTACATATCATCTTGCTCACGTGGCATGGTTCCAAAAACACATCAGTAAATTCGTTCAAAATATTGTTAAGTGGCCTGTTATCCTCGTCGGCCCATTGAAATGTCTGTAGGTATTCCTGTTTGTGGCTACCAAAATTGGAGAAATATTTGGTATTGACCCCGTTGCTGATCACAAATAGCTGTATAAAATGGAAGAGTCCCTGCCCGGCTCCAAAACTATGCTTCTGGTACCTGTTGATCTGGTTAAATGCCTCCTTCATTTCCAGTCCCCTCTTTTTGAGTTCAATCTGGACCACAGGCAAACCATTGATCAATATGGTAACATCGTAACGGTTCTTGTATTCCCCCTCCTGACTGATCTGGTTGGTAATCTGGTACTGGTTCTGGCACCAGTGTTCCACGTTGAGAAATTCAAAGTAAAGGTTTTCACCATTGTCACGGATAATATGATGTTTTTTTTCACGCAGAAGTTTGGCCTTTTCAAACACTGAACCTTTGTTCAGTATATTGACTACCTTTTCAAATTCCTCCGGTGAAAGAGTAATCCCATTGTGCTTTTCCAATTGCACTTTCAAATTGGAGAGCAATGATTTTTCATTGGCAATGGAAACAAACTGGTAACCCAGTTTCTGCAGCTGTAGTACAAGCTGCTCCTCTAAGATCTGTTCTGACTGTTTAGACATATGTTGAAAGCTTGCGGTGAAAGTAAACATACTATTCGAGGATTGAAAAAGAAACACATAAAAAATGCCTGCTTTGTTCCAATCCCCGAATCAAAAAACTTACGCCTACCTCAGCGCACGGAACATCTGGTCAATACATTTCTTCTTCTGCTCGTGATCGGGATGCACGTATAGGTTCAATGTAGTACTGATACTGGAGTGGCCAGGCAATACGCTTACAGTTTTATAGTCGCACTTGCTTTCGATACACCTGGTGGCAAAGCTATGCCTAAGCCCATGAAATTTCAACCTGGGCATATTCAGTTCCTGCATCAACTTCATGTAATAACTCCTATAGGTCCGTGGTTCAGTCGGTTTTATTTCGTTCGTCAGTACAAAAAATGAACTTTTGACTATTTTTTTAATAGGCTTTAGTAGCTTCAATAGGTCCCGGCTCATCGGAATATCCCGTATCGAATTCCGGGTTTTCGGGCTATCCAGTATCAGTTCTGTCCTCCGCTCATCCCCATCTATCACGTAAATACGTTGAATGGTCCTTCTTACCCTGATAACGCCCATCTCAGTGTCCACATCCTCCCAGGTCAGGGCACACAGTTCACCAATACGAACTCCCGCGCTTAAGCTTATGAATATCCCCAGATTCCTGAATGTAAAATTGGCCTCCACATAAGCCATGACCTTTTTCTGGTCAGCCCGGTTGAGCACATCTGTTTTCTTCATAATCCTGTCGACTGGAAACTGTATATCAAATGGCTTGTATTCCTGAAGTCCCAACTTGGCACCAAACTTCATAATCATTTTTAGAACGATCAGGATGTCCTTTATGGATTTCTGACTGAGTCCATGATCTACTTTCTGCAACACAAAACGCTGAACATCGTTCTCTGAAATATCACAACAGTCTCCGAATGACGGCAAAAGGTGGTTTTCGATAAGTAACACATAGGCTGAAAAGCTTGATTTTTTGATGTACTGTTTTTTGTCGGCCATCCATAACTGGATAACTTCTGCAATCTTCTTTTTTGATGTCATAATGTTTTATAGGTTAAAAAGCCAAAAGGTAGAAAACAGAACTCAATTATAAATCCCCAATGTTCCAAATTTGAGATTTCCGGGGTTTGAAGGGGAATG
>NZ_QNQU01000010.1 GCF_003315595.1 Pedobacter miscanthi
GTAGCGCCGAAGGTTACCGCAGTCGCACCGATGAAGTTGGTACCATTAATGGTCACGCTAGTGCCTCCGCTGGTAGGACCACTGGTTGGGCTCAAAGCTGTTACCGTTGGCGCAGCGATATAGGTAAACTGGTCGCTGGCACTGGTTGCACTGGTGCCACCAGTTGTAGTGATGCGGACATCAACCGTACCTGTTCCCGCCGGTGCGGTCGCNGGCACTGGTTGCACTGGTGCCACCAGTTGTAGTGATGCGGACATCAACCGTACCTGTTCCCGCCGGTGCGGTCGCAGTAATCTGTGTTGCCGAATTAACGGTAAAGCCTGTAGCCGCCGTAGCGCCAAATCTCACCGCGGTTGCACCGCTGAAGTTGGTGCCGGTAATGGTTACGCTAGTGCCTCCGCTGGTTGGGCCACTGGTTGGGCTCAAAGAAGTTACCGTTGGCGCAGCGATATAGGTAAACTGGTCGCTGGCACTGGTGGCGCTGGTGCCACCTGGTGTAGTGATGCGTACATCAACCATACCTGTTCCCGCCGGTGCGGTCGCCGTGATCTGTGTTGCCGAGTTGACGTTGATGCCAGTAGCCGCCGTAGCGCCGAAGGTTACCGCAGTCGCACCGCTGAAGTTGGTACCATTAATGGTTACGCTAGTGCCTCCGCTGGTTGGGCCACTGGTTGGGCTCAAAGCCGTTACTGTTGGTAGTGCTAAAGTGGTAAATAGTTGATCTGCACCATAGGAAGTACCAACGCTATTTATGGCATAAGCGCGTACATGATAAGTTGTAGAACTTGATAGTGTTGTTTCATTATAGGTAAATGCACCTAGTGCAGTTCCAGCAACTATCCTTTTGGTATCGGCAGTTGTAGGATTAAGGCTTGTTGAATAAACAAACCCTTTTTCTGTGATGGTTGCAAAACCAGCACTAACCAAATTCCCATTAAATGTAGCAGAAGTAGCTGCTATAGAATTTGCAGTATTAGTCGTTATTCGTGGAGAAGGGTCGTATGTAAAACTGGTTATGCCCACATAGAAATCGGCAGCGTTAGTATTATTTGGAAATTGAGCATTTGTAGTAATGGTCAATAAAACTTCATCGATATCGCTCCACCCTGTTAAACTATATGGATATGCTACATTTGCATTGGCCAGATATACGTTTTGAGTATATTTAACCGTACCTGATTTTTTACCTTCTATCCTGATATACTGATCCTGGCTAAAAGTGAAAAAATTAATTGTCTTAAAATTAAAATTCTGACCATCTGCCCGCTTTATGGATGTTTTAGCATTACCGGTGGCTGTAGGCGTTGGGTCGCCCGATTGAAGCCAAAGCGCCTGATCGTTATATGTCCAAAATCCCGGGCTATTGGCCGACATTGTAAATGTCCAGCTTTCCTGAGCTGCAGTAGTCTGCGTAAAAGACGTTGTTCCCAATTTCGTCCCGTTGACCGGATCACCTGATATATTAGTAAAATCGAGTGTTCTTGTCTGCCCATACACAGCTATCTGAACAATCAACAAACAAATTAATAAGTAAAATTTTCTCATCATATTTAACACTTTATCATATATATTTATCCAAAATAATTTTGAATATTTCTTTTATTATTGCACTTTATCTAAACTTAACACCATGTCTGTCTCAAAAGAATCCTTGAATCATCGAACGGTATTTGAATTATATTCTAAAAAATTAACAGGTGTAATTGCTACTCCTGAAGTAATTGAAACTGTTAACGAATTACATCACCTCTATTCAAAACTCACTGCTATTGAAGGTGTTCTTGCACCGTCTGATACAGATGAAGTTTTTGAAGAATTGAGCGAAAATGGTACACGCGTAAACCCATATATGGCTGCTTACTGCTTTCTCGATTACCTTCGTTCCTACAAATTCACACTTGGCATTAAAAAACTCATCGATGATAAGCTCAATCAAGGCAATCAGAAACCTTTACAGATTTTATATGCAGGAACTGGCCCGTATGCATCGCTTATATTGCCTTTAACTACCGTATTTTCTGCACATCAAATCCAGGTTACTTTGCTTGATATCCACCAATCATCTCTGGATGCAGTTAATAAACTGATCTCAGCATTTAACCTTGAGGCTTATTTTAATGGTTATATCAAAGCAGATGCAACCCTCTTTATTCCTGATGATCATATCAACTATGATATTATCATTTCTGAAACGATGGATAAAGCCCTGCGCAAAGAACCTCAGGTAGCTATTTTTAATCATCTTCGCCAGTTTTTAAAACCAGACGGGGCTTTTATCCCTGAAGAAATACGCGTTGATCTATACCAATCTAAATGGGACGAAGAAAAAAATCCAGCTTTCGAATATTTCCTTGATGCAGAAACCAGAAAACACAATGCTGCATTTCGCGAAAAGATTACCAACCTGATGGCCATTAATAAACACTCTGTTACAATATTTAAAAGAACAAATTCTGATCATCTTCTTTTCCTGAAGAAAATTGACCCTGAAAATTTTAAAGCGGAGTACACAGCCTTGCTTCTGCTTACCGAAATACAGGTTTATAAAGACATTACCTTAACTGAGGACGAATCCATTTTAACAGAGAAGGATTATTTGTCTCCTTTAAATGATCGAATCCTTCAATCGGGGTTATCTTTTTATTATAAAATGGATAATGATCCCCGTATTACATGCGGTTAAATGCATAAATATGGGTTTTGCCAACCACTCAAATTTTCTTCATGTATTTCAGTAAAAATAGCATCATCAAATGCCAGTCGTTTACCCTGTTCAACCACAACCCTATGGGTATTTGATCCCGATACATTAATTTTAACGATATCTACATCTGGTAATAAAAAGCCAGATTTTGGATAAAAATTAACATCGCCACGTGGTCCTTTCTTTTTATCCGTCCGCAAATGTTCCATCACTTTATTCCAATCGCGGCGCTGTATGGCGGGTTCCATTTCCTTAAGGGTCATGCCCGCTTCAAATCCCAATAATGAAAATACATCAGCCTCTCTGCCAGATTGTCCTTCCACGATCCGAACGAAGGCATCATTAATATCGCCGGCCATTTCTCTTGACCATTGCGAATAGGAATAAAAAGATAAAGGGAATCCATTTATCTCTTTAAGCACGTCAGTAAAACACATGGGTTCGGAAAGTAATAAAGGCACCTTTTTATCCAGGCCCCTATCATAAAATGCCCTGATAAATTCTGCGGCCTGAGGCCCCGAAAACAAAGCATGTAAATAAGCTGGCGGGGCTTTTTCAATATTATTGAGTAAAACCTCCACATTAAGTGCATGAGGTTCATTATGATTTAATGAAAGAATATGAAAGTCTATCAATTTAGATCCCGCAGCAATTGTACCATGCCTAAAAGAAGAAGCCAGATGATAACCACCATCGTAAGGAGGCATAATAACAGCGCCATTATCACCAAAATATTTTTGCGCCCAGTAACCAAGCGCATATTCTCCCTGCCATAATTGATAACTGCTGTGAAATATATTAGGACTGGTATAACTTATAGATGGAAGATATTCACCCATATCAAAGAAAAAAGCAAGTTTTTGACGCTTTTCAATTAATGGGATCAATTCTGGCATGACCCTATAACTTATATAGCCCATTAGAATATCCACATTATGAAAATTAAGCAGTTTTTGTGCTGCTTGCTTTACATCGGACTCTTTTCCCTGACCAACATATTCTGGTATAAACTGATAATCCTTCTGGGTATAAATATCCCTACACAAGCCTGCAAATAAACCATTTACAATGTTGTTTGCATGATCTGGATAAATAGAAGAATAAGTGGATATAAAACCAATCTTAACAGGAGGTATCATGAGGAAAACGCTAATAAAAAAATATTACTTTACTTAATTTGAGTCAATAAAATGACCAACCGTTAGTTGCAGGCTGGTCACTTTATGAATTTTTAGTTTCTGCTTGGGTATATACCTTCTACTACTATTAATGCCGTTAATGCGGTATAAGGATTTGAAATACTAAAAGGCTGACTGCCACCTGCCACAGCTACAGTTACATTACCTGTTGGTGTGATCGAACTTCCACTGGAAGAACCAACATTCAGATTGATATCCGGAGTTGCATTGTTATATAAACCAATGCCAGCAGTACGAGGAACAACCATTTGCGCTAGCGTATTGGCCGACGTTGAAGGAATCGCAGCAGTTCCTACAGCACTAGAGGCCATTACAGCTGGTGCAGGAATGCTAACGCTATTACCTGTAAATGCGGCACCATGAGTGTGAATAGGCATGTTAGAGATCGTTAACGTTATCTGAGAATTTCCTCCAACACTGCCGAAAGGATAGGTTGTAGTGCCTAATGTGCCTGCACCAATTACAGTTCGTCCAGCAAGGTTGGGTAAGCCGAATGTGCTTTGTCCGTTACCGCCGAAAGCAGTACCAAGCAAAGAATAAAGCGCTGAATTTGATGCAATTGAAAGTAGCTGTCCATTACAGCCTGCAAATCCACGTGGCACAAAAGTACCCGCGAACATTCTTACCATCCCCATGTAATCTTCCATAATTTTAGTTGTTTAAAGGTTTAAATAGTTATTGTTTTATTAATTATTAAGTATTTGATCCTGAATGTTATTGCTAAAACGTGCGCCGGTCTTTACGCCTAAAGCAACCAATTTATGACCGGATAAAATAGATTCGTTGTTCCTAACCACATTAATCCTTAAAAAACTATCATATTTACAGGCCACGAATAAACCATAATTCCCGTCAGCAAAAACGATTGTACCTGGTTCTTCTCCACTTACATCATTTATAATTGCCGGAGAAACCTCAACTATCGAAACTTCCTGCCCGTTTAGAAATGCGATAGCCCCATTATAAACAGGGTTACAGGCATTAACTAAATTCATAATTTCTGCAGCGGTCTGATTCTCCCAATCAATAATCAAATCTTGTTGATTTACGGAAGGTAAAGTGAATGAAAGATGCTCATTTTGATCTGTCAGCATGTAATCGTTATTATTAAGCATATCGAATGCTTCAGCAATAATACTTACAGCTATAAGACTTAGCCTATGATTCAATGCCCCAAAACTTTCTTCTGCCCGAAGCTGAACTTGCTGCTGATGGAGTATCGGCCCGCTATCAAGGCTACTGCTTATTTTATGGATAGTAATTCCCGTAAAAGTTTCTCCATTTTTAATTTGCCAGAATAAAGGCGCTGGCCCGCGATATGCAGGAAGTAGGCTAAAATGAACATTAAAGAAGCCTAAAGGAGGTAAATCTAATAACGAATTGGGTATCTTTTTCGAAAATCCAAATACCAGCACCAAATCGGCTTTTGTAGAAATTATAAGATCGTGAACTTGTTCAGAAAAAGACGTTTGCGTAATTACTTCATAACATGCTATGCCTTTTAAATCACAGAAATCATGTATCTCATTTTTAATCAGCTGATTACCTGAAGTTACGACACACTCTAGCCACTTTTTTTCAAATAGGGCATTTATAGTGGGCAACGCCGCTATATGGTTTGAGAGTATTAAGATTTTCACTACGGAACTTTGGATGATTTGTATTGTAAATATCAGACAAAAAACTAATATAAAGCAATCCTTATTTATAAGTATTTTTCATCAAAAAATTAAATTATGCATCTAAACCCTCAAGAAAAGCTTTTTGAGTCATTTTTTTTTATTGACAATTGTCAAACTCCATTAAAAAACACAGGGAATATTTAAAACTAACTGATCTTACTAAAAAAAATAATTAATACTACACATAACGACATTTTTAGTTAACGTATAAACACCCCGTATTTAACTCAAAACAAATACAAACCTGATATTAAAATGTAATGTAAGTGTTTCTTCATCAGGCATTATTTTACTCTTAATGTGTTGATCAAATGCCAGTAGGCTGAATTGACTTCTGGATATTCGGGCAGGTCGGTTTTAGTTTCCTCATTAAAAGGCTGGTCAGGATATTTACTATGAAAGCTTAGCCGTTTTTTCATTTCATTTTCTTTTGCATTTTCCTTACCTATTGATGCAAAAAAATGAGTAAGCAGATTTTCCATCCCCCAACTATAATCATAAAAATGGTTGAGCGGGTTGTTTTCTAAAACTAAACTGTAAAGTTCCCTGTAATAAGCTGTGAGTACTTCAGCCGTAAAGAAATTAAAATCGCTATAATGTTCCTCCCTTAATTTTACCTTAAGGAGATCAGCTTCTATTAAACCTGGTATAGCGTGTATCCCTCTCCTTTTATGGTGCGAAACAATAACTGCATCAGGTTCTCTGGTGAGAAAATAAAATGGTGTATCAGGAAACCACTTTCTTAAAAGGGGATAAAAATGAATGTGCCAGCTATCAAGCTTTACAAATAACTGTTCATACCCGTGTTTACGCTTTTGCCCCATTATTTTCAGTGCAGCTTTAAACCACTTTTCGGTTTCTGCTTCCTTTAAATTTTCATCTTGTAGCGGTGCTCTCAAAATTTCATCAAGCAAGGGAGCCTCTGCATAAACAATATTATCTTGATCGGTTGATAATGCCTGCGATAGTAAAGTGGATCCGCATCGGGATACATGAAATATAAAGGCTGTTGGCGTTACTGCTTCGATTTTAGTTGATGATTCGAGTAAAAAACCGGTATCGCTTATTGATCTGTACTTCGAACGTTCACTCATCTTAGATAAGCAGATCCCTATGGTTTCATCAAAAAATGGTTCGGCGATGTGCCTGTCACCAAGATCCATCCAACGCAGTTGCCATAGGCCATCCTGCTTTTCTAATTTATAGGGAATCCAATTATGCAATATTTCCATCAGATCGTTTTTTTCAGATCTTGAATCAGTTGTTTTGATGTTGGAGTATTTAGCCGTTCCAATTCTTCTATTACCTTTAACGTACTTTCTCTATCCATCTGCTGTTCCTTTTGCTCAGCTGACATATCATAACCATGTGCAATAAAAACTTCATCCGTCCAACTGTTGCGCAAAGCATCTATCACCAGGTGAACCCTTACTATTTCGCCATTATTTTTAATGGCATGGGTTTGGTCGAAATCAATATACCAGCAACTGCCTTCTTTAAGCACCAACTGGTCATCACAGGCAATAAACTCCACCTGTTCGTTGGTTTGAATAGGTATATGGATTCTACATGCACCATTAACATAATTGCAGCCCCTATCCCTGTGGGGTTTAATTTCAGCACCCGGGTGCAAGGCCAACAGCCTGATCGATTCTTTAGGGCATTGCCACCAATCGAGTATAGATTTGATATAGGGCAGCTTTTTTAGCAAAGCTGTTTCTTTGTAGCCCTCTACACCGTAGTTAGACAAAATATCGTCTTCCTTTCCACTTGCCGATTGCAGTGATATACTTTGCCAGCTTCCATCATAATCTTTTGTGTTAAAATGATCTTTCCAATCTAAAGTCATGGCTATAGCAAGCTCTTTTTTGAGAAGCTGAACATCATATTGCTGGTTAAACTGAATATATCTGGTCACGGTGGGATGATTTTCTGTAATATTAGACATTGTTTATTAATCTGCAAATTTTTAAACCAGATTTATGGCATGCATATTTTTTATCATTTAAATTAGCATATTGAATCTGAATTAACATGGAACACAATACCAATCTTATACTCTCTTTCTTAGCCGATATCGGCATCAACTATAACCTTGAACCAATAACCGGCGAAACGTTTTTACCCGGGCTTAAACTGCGTAAAGGAGTACTTATTGTAGATATAGAAAAATTACTTTACCCGGGCGATATTTTGCATGAGGCTGGCCACTTAGCCTGTATGCCTCCAAATATCAGAAGTGAGATGAGTGATAACCTGCCCAGCGGCGATTTACATAATGGCGGTGAGCTTATGGCCATTGCATGGTCGTACGCTGCATGTATTTATCTGGGTATAGATGCCAGGGTGGTATTTCATGAAGATGGTTATAAAGATGCTTCGGAATCGATTATAGAAAATTTTAAAGAATCGAGGTTTATTGCCGTGCCCCTTTTACAATGGCTCGGAATGAGTTATGATGAAAAACAGGCAAAAATACTTCATCAGGAGCCATACCCCGTAATGCAAAAGTGGCTTTGTACGCAAAGACCAGGATAGCTTTTTTATGCAAAACTTATTCCTTTAGATTTCAGCATATTAAAAAATGAACATTTTAGTAACATTCAATGTTGCTATACTGATTATTATCTTTTTTATAATATTGAAATTAATGACAGGTTCGGAACGATTAGCAATTTGGGTAGCAGAAAAACATAAAAATCAGCTGATTAGAAACACCGGACTACCCTATTTTGATCATTTAAAAAAGGTAGCTCTATTGGCAAAAAGTGCTGCAGAATACGGCTACGAAATCGGCCTTTGCCATGATCTGCTGGAAGATACAAATACCACCAGTACCGAACTGCAAGAAGCGTTAACAGGCTTTGGTTATAGTCTTGATGTTGCCAAATTTATAGTACAGAACGTAATTGAGCTGACAGATGTCTTCACAAAAGCTGCCTATCCTAAATTAAGTAAAAAGGAAAGGAAAAAACTGGAAAGCAAAAGGCTCCAAACTGTAAGTACAACCGCACAAACCGTAAAATATGCCGATTTAATTGATAACATCGCCTGGACGATGAAATACGACATCAAACATGCAGCAAAATACCTGAAAAAGAAATTTGCTCTTTTACTGGCTTTAAACCGTGGCAATCATCAACTGAGGCAGCAAACAATGGAAATGATTAAACAGGGATTATCAGATCTTGAGGTAGTTTAAGCAGTTTTAACCAGAGGTTGTTTCATATATTTTACCGCTCCAACACAAGCTACCGATAACAGGCAAAGCACTGAGATAACGATAAAAATACTATTGGTGCTCCCTGTCGTATCAATAGCGAAACCCAGTAAAGGCTCTCCAAAAGCAGCAAAAAGATAGCCGATCATATTCATAAACCCTATTCCTGTACCGGTAAGGCTACTCCCAAGTAAATCGGGACTAAGTGGGAAAAAACAGGCCTGCGGACCATAAACAAAAAAGCCAGCCAGCAACATCAGTATACTACCTAAAAGCAGGTTATGCACAGGCGAAATGTATATCAGGATGGCAATAACGGCACTTACCAACATGCCGAAAAAAATAGCTTTAACACGGTCTTTTTTAAATAAACTATCAGATAACATCCCGAAAGTTAATGCACCGGCGGACATCCCCACAGGCAATAAAAAGGTTACCCACAAATTGCCGGGATTATCTTTCCAGTTTCCGCCAAGGTAATGAACCGGAACCCAAAAAATAAGGCCATACCTGGCCATACTCTCAAAGCCAAAACCAAGCGAAACAACCATAAATCTTTTATTTCCCAAAACCATCCGGTAGCGGTCTACCCAGCTAACTTCAGGCTGTTTTTTTACCTGTTCATCTGTTGCAGCCCCTGGTTTATCGCGGGCAATAATTAAAAAGGCCGTGGCCGAAATCAATAGCAGTAAAACAGGCAGCCTGAATAACATGCGCCATTCGTAACCCTGCTGCAATAATATAATCGAGAGCAGGTAAGTTACTACTGATGATAAGCCTGCTGCCATGGTATAAAAACCAAAGGCCTTACCCCGTTCCTCTTCACTCCACCAGTTATTAATCAGCTTGGCGCCCGGCGCAAAGGCCATCGATTGAAAATAACCATTTAAGGCCCATAATATCATAATTACGGTTCCACTTCCGGCAAAGCTAATGGCAACATTGGTGATGATAGAGAGGTATGCCCCAACAGTTACCATTAATCGTGCGCTAAAACGATCGGCCAGATTTCCGTTAATCAACTGCCCGATTGAATAACCGATCAGCATCGAAAAACTGATCCAGCCAATAGCAGTATATGGAATGTGAAGATCGGCTGCCATCCCTTTTGCCGCCCAGCCAAAATTGTGCCGGCCGGTATAAAAAAACAGGTAACAGAACATGGTAATTAGCAGCATTTTCCATTGCTGTGCCCTGAATTTTTTATCCATGATGCTTTAAATTAATACCTACCCTGAGGGGCTTGTTGGCAACCGCAAATTCAAAAGCTTGGTTGGCACTTAAAAGATCAAATTCTTTTGATACAACTTTTTTAAAGGGAAAAACCTGGTGATTTCTGGTAATAAAGTTAACGGCATAAACAAAGTCTTCGAAATTATAATTATGCAACCCTTTTATGGTAATCAACCTGCGCACCACCGATTCTGCATCGATTTGTACCTTGCGTGTATTAAAAACCGCACCAATCCAGATTGCAGTTCCGCCAGTGGCCAGTTTTTGGATACTGTTTTCCATGGCATCGGCCGAACCGCTCATATCAAATGCAATGTCGATTTCGGCCGGTAAAACACTCGAAACATCTGTTAAAAGGTGTGTTTCGTTTGCGCCAAATGCTTTAGCCTGTTCTAACCGCTGGGCATTAATATCAGCCGAATGGATAATGGCAGCACCAGCATCTTTACACATGGCGGCACATACCATACCGAGCAAGCCGCTGCCCGTAATTAATATCTTTTTCCCACTTATTTCACCGGCAAGCCTTATTGCACCGGCAACCGTAGCAACAGCACAATTAATAATGGCAGCTACCGGTAAAGGGATGGCTTTAGAAATTTTCAGCACTGCTGTGCCAGTTTTAAGCACACAATAGGTAGAAAGACCACCGTGCAGCGCATCATTGCCGGTAATCTGCGCATGACCGTATTTAAAAAGATTTTCGCCTTTTTGAGGCATCCCGATTTTAGCCATGGCCGAATCAGGATCAGAAGAAAAAATACTCCAGGTTACCCGGTCGCCTATATTCAGTTCGTTCCCCAGGTAATCTTTTTGATGGTGTGTTTCAGAAAAGGCAACAATTTCGCCCACAATCTCATGACCCAAAACTGTAGGCACCTTCTCCTGCCGTAAACCACAAAAAGTATGCAAATCGCTGCCACAAAGCGTGGTGTAAAGGTTTTTGATCAAAATTTCACCATTATGCAATGTTGGGATCTCTTTTGTCAATACTTCCATGGGCTGTCCGTGCCCGTTAAAAGCTACTAATCTGGCTTTATCCATAAATCTGATCTTATATCTGGTATAGAAGAATTTATCAGCAATCAATTAAAGGCAGTATGTCGATCAGATCATCTATTATCAAATCAGGTTGTGCCTCCAAGAGTTGTGCTGCCGTATGGGCACCTGTGGTTATCCCCACACTAAGGCCACAGCCCGCATTCTGTCCTTCTTCTATATCGATTGCCGAATCGCCAACTTTAACTACGCTCTTGCTGTCGGCAATATTAAAACGTTTCATTGCAAACTGGATCATATCAGGATCAGGCCTGTTACGCGATACATCAGAAGCCGTTACCAATGCATCAAACTCCTTTCCTTCGCTCCAGCCTATTTTTTTAATAATCGAATTGGCAGTAACGCTATCATAACCCGTGTTAAGCACGGCTAAAATATTCCTGTTTTTAAGCGCTGTAAAAAGTTCAACAGCATTAGGTTGCGGCAAAATTTCTTCAGTAGCATAGGCATGCGTTAAGGCCACAATAAACTCATCATATATTTTATCGGCAAGATCTTCATTGCTAACACCCGCATAAGTTGATAATACTGAACGTATGGCCTGTTTTTTCTCTTTACCAGCGCCCTGGGCCAGTACCTGATCAAGACTAAAATCAAAACCAGCGTTATTGATGGCCTTTTGAAGTGTTTTGTACACCAGGTTATCTTCATTTACTGTGGTTCCGGCCATATCAAAAACCACCATTGCTATTTTATTCTTTTTCATTTCAAATATTGCTAATTGCGTTAATTATTTTTTTGCTGAATTAAAGCTAAAAAATTGTTTAGCAAAACTAAACATTGTTTATACAAAAAATACATAATCAATGTTAATTTTATATTAAGCTTTATAAAATGAATTTCTTTTAAACCTGAAGCATACCTGAAATAAGAGAAGTTTATTTAAACAAGCTGGTTTTAAGTTAAGTTTGTTACAACAGTCGAATACAGCCTTACACCGTTTATAAAAATGTCATTCTTTTATTTAAATCTGCCCTATAGGTTTCGGATACAGGGATCAGGTTATGATTGATCACCAGCGTTTTGCCTTCAGCCGTGTCTATTTTATTTAAATTGATGATAAATGAACGGTGTACCCTTAAAAATACGTTCTGCGGCAACTTCTGTTCTATTGTTTTTAAAGAAGAATGGATAGAATACTGCTGTTTTGTGGTATGTACTTTCACATAATCGCCCGTAGCCTCAAAAAACAGGATATCGGTAAGTTTTAACCTGCTGATAATATTGGAATGGCGGATAAATACGTAATCAGACATATTGCCATCTACCGCTATACTCTGGTTGGAAAAAATTTCTTTAGCTTTTTCAACAGCTTTTAAGAAACGGGAAGGAGAAATGGGTTTCAATAAAAAATCGACCACATTAAGGTCGAATGCTTCGGCTGCATGTTCGGCAATGGAGGTTGTAAAAATAATCAATGGCCGTTTATCTTCCAGTATTTTGGCAAATTCTAACCCACTCATTCCGGGCATCCTGATATCCAGGAAAATGAGGTCGATCTGTTTTTCCGCAACCAGTTGATGTGCTTCAATAGCATCATTACACTCCCCGGCTAAAACCAATGCACTATCGAGTTCGAACATCCTTTTCAGCACGGTACGGAATATTTTCTGATCGTCAACAATTAAGCAGTTCAATTCAAAATTATCAAGTATTGATAAGAACAGACATTTGCTTTAATAAAACCTTTCAATATGTTAGAATGAAATGTTTTATCGTTGTAATGATTGGCAGTAATAATGTTTTAAACAAGTATAACCAACTAAACGCCAGCACCACATTAATATCAAAGGATAACCCATATTCCTTTATGGAGTAAAACTGCCCATTCAAAGCATAATAACACCCTTTTATCGATTCTCTATTTTTTCACTTATCTGGTGGGCTTACTTTCGGCAAAAGTTTACCTTTATGAAGTTATATATACGCCAGTTATTTATATTATTACTCATTTCTTCAGGTTTTAGTTGTTACGCGGCAATGTCCATTTTAAAGGTTCCGCCACCACCAAAAGGTTGTTTGAAAAATGGGATAATGTATACTCATTATACACACAATGTTTATGATGGATACAACCCTGTTGATCAAACCATTACCGGATACCGTTACATTTTTGGTTCTGATGCTGTTGTGTGTTATGCTAATGAAACACTTTTTTTGGGGCCAAACCCAAATGCCGGTGGTGATGTGGCAATAGGTTGCGATGTGAATAAATTTACTTATGCAGACACTACGGTGAACTACTCTTACAACTTTACAGTGATTGCCTGCCCGATTGATGGCGAAATTTCTTTTTTAATACTTGCCGTGAGTACAGCTGCAGTGCTTGGAATAAGGAAAAACAAATAAGCTAGTTTAACACCAAAAGAAAATTTATGAAAATGGCCTTAGCAGGATGCTAAGACCAATTTGAAGCTTTTTTACTTCGCGAAATAATTACGGAGTTCTCCGCTATTTTCTCCATAGTTCCAACGGATCTGGTCTGCTTTTCCGTCGCCATTGATATCAGAGAAATAAAATACTGTATTTTCACTCTGGGATGTTCCGCGGAGCGAATAAACTGGTCCGTCAAAACCTGATGTTGTAGCATAGTACACTTTAATTTTGCCCAGGTAGTTTGTTGGGTTCCAGTAAATCTTGTCTGCCCTGCCATCGCCGTTTACATCGGCAAAATAGAATTTGGTACTATCCGAAACACTTGTTGCACCACTATCGCTAAAAGTTGAAGAAGCGGTAAAAGTTCCATCACCATCAGAAAGGTATACCATTGCTTTGCCTGAATTTAAAGCGGGGTGCCAAAGAATTTTATCTGCCCGGCCGTCGCCATTTATATCCTGATAATAAAAAGTCGTTCCACCTGTAGTACTTGCTCCTTCGCTACCAGCTACAACTGTACTGCTAAAGTTCCCGTTTGATGTAGCTAAATAAACCCGTGTACGGCCCGAATCGAAAGTAGCGTTCCAATAAATTTTATCTGCTTTTCCATCGCCGTTTACATCTGCAAAATGGTATACCGTTGTACTACCAGCACTGGTACCTTCGGGATTTTCTATCGCCGTTGTGCTGAAATTTCCATTAGTAGTAGCCAAAAAAACGCGTGTACGGCCTGAATTGGTTGTAGGATCCCAAAGGATTTCATCCGCTTTCCCATCACCGTTTACATCTGCATAATGGTAACGCGTAGTGGTTAGAGTAGATGCACCTGCTGCATGTTTAACCGCAGGCGAAACAAATGTTCCGTTACCGTTTGAAAGAAAAACCTGTGGTTTGCCATCATCAAAATTAGATCTCCAGTAAATCTTATCTTTTTTGCCATCTCCGTTTACATCGGCAAAATAAAAGTTTGTAGTTGATGCAGCACTTAATCCATTGGCATCAACATGCGCACCACCAAATACCGAAGGCAGGTAACTTGCCATTACCGGCCAATGATCTGAAGGCCAGAAACCACCATAGCTGGTTTTAATGATTTTAGAGCTGGTATAGGCCATGTTTCGATCGCTCATCATCCAATCGAGTTTATTGGTTCCCGTAGCCGTCCAACCGTGGAATGTTGGTTCGCCGTCGCTATCGCCCAGGGCGTCTACTACATCCAAACCGCTTTTTAAAATTCCGATTTCTGTAGTTCCTGGAACGGCATTAAAATCGCCAAACACGATTAATGGCAGATTTTGGGTATTTTTCTGGTTCACACCTGCCACCCATGCATTTGCATTATCGATACGCACGGCCTGCGAATCGAACTGCCAGTGACTATTGCTGATGAAATATTTCTGAGAATCTGTTTTGTCAGTTAATATTACCCAGGTTGAGGTATTGGTTGGACCAATATCCAAAGTACCGCTGCTGTTTAACGTAAAGCGACTATTTTTAAAAAAGATCGCCTTTGGGGTGCCGGTAATCGCGGTATCGTAATATTCGCCATAACCCAAAGTAGCCATTTGCCCTCTAAACCAGGTTTCGAAACTGTTATCAGAAAACTCCTGCAATCCGAATACATCCGGATTATTATCTACAATAATTTGCCTGATGTTGTTCTGCCGCTGGGTAATGGTTTGCGGATCGCCCGGATCGTTATGCCTCACGTTGAAGGACAATACTTTAATTTCGGTTTGCCCGGCTAATAGGTTGGCATTTGAGGCTGCAAGGGCATTAGGTTTTGCACCAAAGGTTTTGTCGATTTCGGCAAGTTGCGCATCCTTACAACCAGTAAAAACTGATCCTGAGAGGAATAAGCCCAAAGCCAGATCTCTGAATCGAGTGGCCGGTAACTGATTTTTTTTCATAGTTTTTTTTGAGAATTAATTGATTTTGTGGTTCGTGATTATTTTTTCAAGCTTATTTTATAATGATTAATCTTGCAGCTGGAAGGATATTTACAAGATCAGCCGCAGTTCCTCCATCAGCATTGATTACCGAATTATCCTGCAGGTAGATTTTACCTGAGCGGAGCACTGCAATAGTTGTTTTTCCACCATTTTTGTAATTACCAGGGACCGGGATATCGCCCGGTTTCCCAAAAACCACAGGTTTGTTAAATCCAATCAGCCATTCGCCGGTTGAAGGACGGAATAACGCCATATCGGCTTTTCCATCACCATCATAATCAGCCGGAACCGGAACATCGCCCGGTGTATGTTTTAGCTGCAAAGGAATGTTGCCCAGGCTGGTTTGCCACATGGAATTGTCTTTACGGAAAAAACCGACATCCAATATCCCATCGCCATCGTAATCGGCCGGAACAGGCACACCGTTTTTATGTCCGAATTTGATACTGTCTAGGCCATCGAAATACCAGGTGAGGGTGGATGGACGGTAAACGGCAACATCGGCAAAACCATCGCCATCCCAGTCGCCACAAACGGGTATATCACCCGCCTGCCCTAACACCACTTCTTTTCCACCCTGGATATAAAATTTCCCTTCTGACGGCCTGAAAACGGCAAACTCTGTTTTGCCATCACCATCATAATCGGCAGGTGCGGCAATATCACCGGCTTTACCGAAAGCAACATCGGGCTTGCCGGCAACTTTCCAGATGCCATTTAAAAAAAACGAAATTTCGCTGATGCCATCGTTGTTATAATCCTGATACCTGGCTACTGTGGTATGGTGAAACCATGGAAGCGTAAATTTGCTGTCGGCATCGGTTTCTTCTTCGCCCGTTACCGGAGAAAAGGTACGAACACTGATAAGATCTTTTGATTTTGAAAATTTCATTAAACGCATCAGCCCATGTCCGCCGTCCGGGCGACTCTGATAATCAGACAATAATGATTTGATCACATTTCCTGCATAACCATCCTGACGGTAACCTTCGCCATTATCGCCTACGTGGCCCGATAAGGTTAAAAATACGTTCGGATAACTTTTTAAACGGTCGAAAACCCGCTGACCCTGTTTTGAGAATTTAGGAAATCCTTTTTCGTTGGTACCTGTTTTTTTATTAAAATGGATAATGGAATGACTGACTAAAATGGCCTTACGATCATTGAATTTCTCCAACATGGTACTTGCCCATTTGTTCATCCCTTCGATATCTTCATCGTACGAATCATACTCCAGAAATATCGTGATAAATTTATAGCCACCCGCTTCGAACAGGTCGTAATGGCTATCATTATCATTGCGATAATGACCTCCGTACCATTTTTTATCTTTAAAATGAGCTACACCAAAATATTTATTGTACTGGTCGGTTTTGCCGCTTAAAGGATACTGGCTTTTGGTTTGATCGTGGTTGCCCACCGCCATGCCGTAAGGAATGCCCTGCGGATAACCCGGCTGTGGCTTTTCGAGTTTATACATGGAGTTTGAGGCATTTACCCATTGCTCGGGGAACATTTCGCCGTTATCAGAGATATCGCCCAGATGGATCACATATTTAATATTTTCTTTCGCGGCATTTTTAACGATCCACTCGGTTTGTGCAGTAAACATTTCCTTTTTCCCTCCATTTTTCTCCGAGGTATAATATTGGGTATCGGGAAGTACTACAATGGCAAATTCATCGTCGGCTCGCTCTTCTTCCTGCAAAGGGATGAGGGTTGCGCTAGTGCTGAGCAATAATTGCGCACTGAGAAAAACACAAAAGCTTTTCTTTAAAAGATTTTTGTTCAAAGTCATTATCGGTTAAATTTTATTTTATCTGATGAGAACGTAATCGGTACGGTTAGCTTAGGCAAAGTGATTTAACCACAGATAAAAAGGATGCACACAGATATAAATATCTGTGTTTATCTGTGTGCATCTGTGGCAAAAAAAATAAACGTGATGTATTTTATGCGCTGATCTTAAAAATAACCTGGATTCTGGATTACTTTCGGGTTTAAACCTACTTCGTTCTGCGGAATCGGGAATAACAGGTTATGGTTATCGATCACATAAGCATCAGAAGAAAGGAATGGAAGCTGCTGCCTGATTTTGATGCCAAAAGCATTAATTACAGTAATCGCCTTTCCGGTTCTTAATAAATCCGTCCAACGGTGGTTTTCGAAAGCCAATTCTATGCGGCGCTCGTGCAAAATGATGTTTTTTAATTCGGTTTGATCGGTTGTAACGATATCAGCAAGTCCTGCCCTTTTCCTTACCCTGTTCAACGGTGCCAGTGCAAGCGCAGATTTACCCTGTTCGTTTAAGGCTTCGGCCAATAACAATAAGGCATCAGAAAAACGGTAGATCGGGAAATCATCGCCCGAACCTGTAGTAGCTATTAACGGCGAATGCAGGTATTTTTTGATATAAGGTACACCGGTTTTCCCGGCAGCCGGCACATAATTGATAATGCTTTTAGCTGCCGAATAAACAAAATAACTGCTGGCATCGTAAGTACCTTCGGCAATGCCGATAGAAGCATCAAGGCGTTTATCATTCGGTTCAAAATCGGCAATCAGATCGCTGCTTGGGGTATTCCAGCCACCTGTACTGGTATTATCAATAGCGATTCCGGTTAATATGCGGGTATCTTTACTGCGTGGAATAAAGTGGAAAGAAAGTACATTTGGTGTAGCCCCTGTAATGGAACCACCCAAAAACTGGATCTCAAAAATCGATTCTTTTCCGTTTTTATTGGTTGGTAAAAAGGCATCACCGAAATTGGCATTCAGGTCGTAACCCATGGTAAGCAGGCTGTTCAATACGGTTTCGGCCTCAGCCCATTTTTTCTGCACGGCATAAACATTGGCCAATAACATGGCTGCCGAACCTTTGGTGGCCTCGCCTGTCTGCGGGAATTTAGCTGGGGCTGCAAGTTCGTTCATGGCATCTTTTGCATCAGCCACAATCTGAGCATAAACCTCGGCTTCGGTAGAACGGGGCTTAAAGGCATCTTCAGCTGTTTTAACCTCAGTAACTGAAAGCGGAACACCACCATATAAACGTACCAGTTTAAAATAGTTAAGTGCCCTTAAAAACTTCGCCTGTCCATCTAAATTTGCCTTTACGGCATCGTTTAAATCAGATCCTTTTAACCTTTCGATAATGATATTGCAACGCGAAATGCCGGTATAGCTGTGCTGCCAGGTTGCCGAAACATAAGCATTGGTAGAAGTATTGGTAAAATCAGAAATGTTTTCGCGCTCTACATAAGCCGTTCCCCTATTGCCCGGAATGGGCTGGTAAACGGTGTTATCAGAATGCATTTCGGAAGTGAAATAATCGTTGATGAGCACATCCCTTAATGGCGCATAAGCTGCAACCACGGCCGAACGAAACTGCTGTTCGGTTTTATAAAATACCCCGTCGGTATAAGAATCTTCGGGATTAAGTTCGATGAAATTCTTTTTACATGCACTAAGGCCAATGGCTAAAAATGCAACAGCTATATATATCTTTTTCATTTTGTTAAGCTTTAATGGTTATCTGAATGTGGTAGAAATGCCTAAAGAAAATGTTCTTGGAATAGGATAAGCATTTTCATCAATGCCAACACCCAGTGTCGGGTCGGATCCGCCAACATTGATTTCGGGGTTCATGCCCGAATAACCGGTGATGACAAAGGCCTGTTGTACAGAGGCGAACACACGGAGGTTTTTAAGCATCAGGTTTTTAACCGGAATGTTATAACCAAAGGATATGTTTTTGGCCGTTAGATAAGATCCGTTTTCAATCCATTGTGAATTTACCGAACGGCCGATACCGGTTGTGCCCGATTTTGTTCTTGGATATACGCCTGATCCCGGGTTTTCAGGAGAACGCCAGCGGTCGGCTGCAGCTGCCAGGAGTACCCTCGAACCGTCCATATTGGTTTGATAAGCCCATTTTGCTGCATTTAAGATCTTACCACCTACGGAAAACGTCATATCGATAGTAAGATCGAAGTTTTTGTATTTAAAATTGTTCACCATACCGCCGGTAAAGGTTGGTGTAGGATCGCCGATAAAAGTACGGTCGTTCACATCATCAATTACTCCATCACCGTTAATATCCTTTACTTTTATGGTACCAATGTCCGAACTTCCGTTAGGTTTTGCCGGGGTACTTAAATATTTGGCAGAATTGGCCAGATCAGCTGCATCTTTGTATAAACCTTCGTAAACAAAGCCATAAAATTCGCCCAGGTGGTGACCAACCTGCTGACGGAAATAATCAGAGCTTACGGTAATGTTCCTCCTGATATAGCCCGGATCAACCAGATTGGTAATCAGGTTACGATCGAAGGAAAGACTTAAATTGGTATTCCATTTTAAATTACCCGTGAGGTTTTTTGAGCTGATGGAGAATTCATGTCCCCACATTTTAAGTTCGCCCACATTGAAAATAATCTGCGAAAAACCCGATGAAGTTGGAATGGCACGTTGCTGGATCAATCCATCAGTCAGTTTTCTATAATAATCGTAAGTAAAGGTAATCCTGTTATCCAGTACCCCTATTTCCAAACCAAGATCGAACTGTTTGTTGCGTTCCCACCTTAATTCCTGGTTAGGCAAACGGTTAATGGTTTGTCCCTGGGTTATGGTATTGTTAAAGTTGTAATAATAGGTACCGATGGTGGCCTGCGAATCGTAATTGCCTGCAAAAAAGTTATTTCCGGTGATGCCATAACTTGCACGAAGCTTCAAGAAACTGATGCCTTTCAGGTTTTTCATAAAAGCTTCATCACTTACAATCCATCCGGCAGAAACTGAAGGAAAACTTCCCCATTGTTTGTTAATGCCGAATTTCGAAGATCCATCGCGCCTTACTGCTGCTGATAACAGGTACCTGCCTTTGTAAGCATAATTAATACGGGCAATTGCCGAAAGCAACGAATAAGAACCTGCTCCACTGCCACCGGTTACGCTGGTTGCCGCGCTTAAATACTCAATATCATCGCTTGCGAAACCAAGTCCGGTTAAGTTATTGCTGTAGGTATTAAATTCCTGGGCAGAGTAACCGATTAAAGCATCAATACTATGGTCTTTTCCAAAGGTTTTGGTATAGGCCAGGTTTCCTTCAGCAGTCCATGAGCCATTATCAACTGATGAACTCGTTCCGGTGCTTTGTCCCTGCGTACCGGTTACCAGGCCGCCCTGAAAATATTTACGCATCTCGGCACCTTTATCAACCCCCAGATTGGTTTTTACACTCAGTCCAGGTAAAAATTCGTAGTTCAGATAGGCGTTACCCAAAATACGGGTGGTATTGTAATCATCATTGGTGAGCATGTAAGTGGCCAATGGATTGATGTAGGCCACCATACCTGGTGAGGCCACGCTCCTGGCATAACTTCCATCAGGGTTATAAGGGGATGCCAGTGGACTTGCTTCAAAGAAGCGTTCGAAATATCCGCCAACACCATCGCTGTTCAGCCTGTTATTATGGTCCATCCGGTAACTAGGCGCAAGGTTAAAACCCAGTTTAAGTTTGTTATTTGCTGAAGTAAAATCCTGGTTAAACCTTACTGAAAACAATTTGGTTCCGTTATTAATCACTACTCCCTGTTGTTCCTGATAACCAGCTATAACTGTTGAAGTAGAATGCTCGCGGGCCGATTGAACGGTTAAATCATAACTCTGGATAGGTGCCGTACGGGTAAGCAGGTTAAACCAGTTGGTTCCTTCGCTGTATTGTTCGGGATTGTCGTAAGCTGCATGATAATCAGCAGCAATGGTATAACCAGGTTCGTATTTCAATCCATCTTCTCCACGTTCTTTCATAAAGGTGGCAAATTCCCTGGCAGTCATCATTTTAGGCAAATTTCCAGTAGGTATTTTCTGAATGCCATAATAGGTCGAAAATTCTACTTTCGAATCGCCGGGTTTTGCATGTTTGGTGGTGATTAAAACCACGCCATTGGCAGCTCTCGATCCATAGAGTGCTGTTGCGGAAGCATCTTTCAGAAAACTAAAGCTCTCTATTTCAGCAGGGTTGATATTATTGATGCTTCCGGTGATCGGTGTACCGTCAATCACGAATAAGGGTTGGTTGCTCGAATAAAAAGATGCTGCACCGCGAATTATGAAACCCATACCACGGCCCGGTTGTCCGCTGGTTTGCGCAATCTGTACCCCTGCAACTTTTCCCTGCAACTGCTGGGCAAACTGCCCTACCGGCATATCCTGAAGCTGGGTTGCATCAATCGTAGCAATTGATCCGGTAACATCTTTCATGCGCTGTTTTCCGTAACTCACCACCACTTCCGAAAGCTGGTTGTTGGTAGGTTTCATCGAAAAACTTAAATTGGTTGTTTTCCCGTCTCTTACACTTACATTGGTTGTTTTTTGAGAGAGAAAAGAGATATAAGAAACTTCAATAGTATAATTTCCCGGTTTTAGCGAAATGCTGTAGTTTCCGTCAGGATCACTTTGAACCGTTTGTCCCGTTTCGAGTATTTTAACTGTAGCGCCGGGCAGCGGACCACCTTTTTCGTCGGTGATGCGACCGGTAATATTGCCCGGTTGTTGTGGAACAGGTTTTTGGGTAATGACCACATACCCTTCTACAATTTTATATTCGAGATTGGTCCCGCTAAGCACCTTTTCGATCAGGTATTTTACGGTTTTGTGCTGTTCGGTTAAAGTAATTTCGGTTTTAAGACCGCTAAGCAATTTTTCGGGAAGCACGAATTTGACACCGCTTTTCTCCTGGATGTTGAGCAGACCTGCTTTAACACCCGAATGATCTAAATTGATACTGATTACCTGATCGAGGTTCTGGCTGTGAACACTCCCGGCCAAAAGCACGCCGATAAAGGTAAACTGTGCGATTAAAAGCATAAATGAACACCTCATCATAAACTTAATTGTAGGATGTAATCCTTTTTGCATAAATTTGTATATTAATGGTTTGCCCGGTTATAAGCCGGAATAATTATTGATATTTTTCATTTAAACCGCTCTGTCGTCGAAAAGCAAGCGGTTGTAATGCGATAAAACGACTTCCCCTCTTTAGGGACGGGGAAGTTTGTTAATTTCAATCCATTGTTTTCCTTTCTTATTTTTTGAATGTTAACGGATAATGATTTCGTTATTTTTAATGTTGTAATGAAATTTTCCTGCGGCACCAAGTACGTTTAATAACTTGTTTACCGGTACAGTGGCATCTATGGTTAAGGTCATCCTGTCACGCGATTTCCGTTGATTTTTAAAGGTGATTTTAACATTATACCAGCGCTCGAGTGTTTCGCAGATTTCTGATAATGATGAGTTGCGGAAAGCCAGTTGCGAGGTTTTAAAACCAGTAACATCGCTGATCTCGATATCCTTTGTTGTAGCTTTCCCCTCGAAATAAACCACCTTTTGCCCCGGAATGAGGATGGCCAGTGATTCGATCTTATTACCCCTCACCTTATCTACCCTTACTTTTCCGGTAGCTACCTCTACGCTAAGCGGTTTATTTTTAAAAGCTTTTATTTTGAACGAAGTTCCCAGAACCTGCGTTCTTACTGCTCCGGTATGGATGATAAAAGGTTTTTTGGGATTTTTGGTCACTTCAAAAAAAGCTTCACCATATAACGAAAGTTCCCTTTTATTAGCCGAAAAGCGTTCGGGGTACCTTAAACGGCTGCCAGCACCAAGGTATACCACACTGCTATCGGATAAAGTAATTTTCGAACGCTGGCCATTAGGATTACTATGTTCGATAAAAGTTAAAGCCTGCTCCGTTGGTTTGCTGAAATGCGTGATCAGGTACACACTCAGTGTAGCAATCAGCAAAGCTGCCCAGATAGCCGCATATTTTAGGTTGAACCGCTTTTTTACCGGCAGTGCTTTTTCATTTTCAGCGGCAATACGTAAGTTAATTGCATTACGCCATTTTGCCTGTTTGAGATGAGGCACATTTTCTTCTTCGAACAATGCAAAATCTTTCGTTTGGTTTGCCGACAGGATTTCATTTAATAAAACTTCAGATTCGGGCTTTTTCAGGAATATACGAACCCGTTCTTCTTCCTGTTTGGAACAAGTACCTTGAAGAAATTTTTCTATCAGTATTTTATCAACCTGTTGGGGCATGTTTGTTTGGCTGGGCGCATGTTGAGTGCCTATCTAACAAGGGACAAAAAAGCTATTGAGGGGCTAATGTATTTTTGAATAAAAACACAAAACACTGATTATCAATTAAATAATTTTAAAATCTTTTACAAAAGATTGGTTTATTAGCTTGACTTTGATAATAAATTTACTTTAAAAAGGTTTCTTGAGCGCATTTTCAGCTCATAATCGTCACCCTGAATTTATTTCAGGGTCTTTGATGAAAAAAATGCTGACCAATAATTAGCTATTAGAGTTTTGAAAACAATAAAAAGTTAATAAAATCAATTCAACCGTATGAATCGAGTTGTTAGCGTAGAAAAAGTAAAATCCCAATAATCAACACAGCATCCTTGTACCTTAAAAAACCTTTACGGAAATGGTTTAGTGAAAATTTGATGTGATTTTTTACGGTATTGATGGAAATATCTAAGTTATCGGCAATTTCGGCGTGACTTAGTTCTTCTTCCCTACTCATTTGAAAAACAATTTTACGTTGTGGACTTAAAAGATCAAGTTCACTTTTATAATCCTGCTCCAACTCGCTGGTTAAGATTGAATGGTCGGCACTATGGCTGATAAAGGAAATATGATTTTCGATACTTTCTATCGGAGCGGTCTGGATTGCTCTTTTCCTGATGGCCTTGATGGTGGCATTTTTTGCAGCCCTGAAGATGTAATATTTAAATTCTCCCTGAATTTCGAGCGTGTGCCTTTTCTCCCATATCCACATCATGAGGTCCATCATGGCTTCTTCTGCAAAACATGCGTCGTTTACATAACCAAGTGCATAACGATAGAGTTTTGTAAAATAACGATCGAATAAAACATTAAAAGCTTTCAGATTGTCGCGGGAACATTCCTCTAATAACTGCTGATCTGAAAGTAAGGGATATTCCATAAAAATGGATGCTTCTGTTTTCAGCAAAACTAGAGCCCCCACTTTATGATTTGATTAATTACATGTTAAGGATTCATTAATAAAAGTGGTAAGAAAACTTGAATGGTTTTAACGTCCTACTAAGCAATGTTATTAAATTAAGACTTTTAACCACAGATGTACACAGATAAACACAGATTATGTCCGTGTGCATCCTTTTTATCTGTGGTTAAATTATACCCATGGTCTTAGCGTCTTGCAATAATCTATCCGTTTAATAAATGACTAAAGCATCTTCGCCAAATTGCCCAGTTGTTTCAGTTTAAAATCGATTTCATCTGTCCAGGGCATACCCATGCATATCCGCAGGCAATTTTCAAACTGATCCTGCAGGGTAAACATGCGACCTGGTGAGATGCTGATTTTTTGTTTCATGGCCAGATCGTAAAGCTTTACGGTATCGGTTCCTTTTTCCAGTTCCACCCAAATAGCAAGTCCGCCCTGCGGACGGCTGATTTTAGTTCCTTCCGGAAAATAAGTTGTTATGGCATGGTTAAAACGCTGGTAATTTCCTTTCAATGTACGCCGCATTTGGTGAATATGAACGTCGTAACGTCCGCTTTTAAAGAAGTTACCTACTACCTGGTGAACGAGCGAAGGTGTGGCAATGGCATGCACCAGCTTCAACTTTAGTATTTTATCCTTATACTTTCCGGGTGCTACCCAACCCACGCGGAAGCCCGGAGCAAGGGTTTTCGAAATGGCGCTGCACCATAATACATTCCCTTCCGTATCGAAAGCCTTGCAGCATTTTGGCCTTTGGGTACCAAAATAAAGATCACCATATACATCATCCTCAATCAATGGGATATCGTGATCTGCCAATATTTTAACTACTTCTTTTTTATGTTCGTCGGGCATACAGCTACCCAAAGGTGTGTTAAAATTTGGAATCAGTACACAGATGTTGATTTTAGAAACCAGTTTTTTCAAGGCTTCAATTTCGATACCGGTAACAGGATGTGTGGGTAGTTCGAGCACTTTTAAGCCCAGACTAATGGCCAGCTGAAAAATTCCGGGGTAACATGGACTTTCAATCGCAACGGTATCGCCAGGTTTTGCCAGGGCCATCATACAAAAAGAAAGCGCCCCCATGCCGCCACTGGTGGTAACCAGATCATCTTCATTTAAATTACCTCCCCAGCCGAGCGAACGTACAGCGACCATCCTGCGTAATTGTACATTCCCCTGAAGCGGCTCGTAGGCTGTGCCCCCCTGTAGCGATCTGCTGGCCTGTAAGATCTCCTTTTGGAGTTTGGCTAAAGGTAAAAGGTTGCCCGAGGGAATACCAATTGAAAAATTAGTAATATCATGATTCCCCAAACTGGAATATACTTTTGTAATCAGTTCTTCAGGCTCGGCATAACCAGGCATTAATGCGGGTTTACTTACCGCCGGAAGTGGAAGACGCTGCATGGAACGGTTACTGACAAAAAAACCCGATTGCGGTTTGGGATCAATCAGCGACTGTGCTTCCAGTTCTAAAAACACCCTTTTTGCCGTATTCATTCCAATGGCGTGTTCTTTACAGAGCATACGCACCGATGGCAGCTTATCGCCAACCTTTAAAATGCCATTCCTGATCTGGGCGGCTATTCCATCTGCAATTTCATGGTATCTAAAAATCTTTTTCATAAACGAACTGTATCCATCCAAATATACAAAACTGATACTGTATTTACTTATTTCTCTTTAGCACTTTTGGTTAAGCAAATTTCAGATATGATTAGCACAACAACAGGTAGCCTGGCTACCAATAAAATTTCAGGCGGATGGCTTAACGGTTTTATCGGAGTATTGATTTTTAGCGGATCGATGCCGGCCACTAAAATAGCCGTGATGGATATGAATCCGGTTTTTGTAACAGTTGCAAGGGCCGTAATAGCAGGTTTGCTTGCGCTTGTGGTACTGCTGGTACTTAAAGAGAAACGTCCGGCCAAAAGCAATTTAGGATCGCTGGTTATTGTGGCCTTTGGTGCGGTAATCGGCTTTCCATTATTAAGTTCTCTGGCCCTGGCACATATCACTTCGGCACATTCGCTGGTATTTATGGGTTTATTGCCTTTGGTAACGGCTGTGTTTGCGGTTTTACGCGGAGGCGAAAGGCCAAAGCCTGTTTTTTGGTTCTTTTCTGTATTGGGCAGTGTATTGGTAGTTGGTTATGCAGTTTATCAGGGCATCAATGCATCACCACTTGGCGATCTGCTCATGCTGGCCGCAATTGTACTCTGTGGTTTAGCTTATGCAGAAGGTGCACGCTTATCAAAAACCCTTGGCGGCTGGCAGGCAATATCGTGGGCATTGGTGATTTCGCTTCCGCTTATGCTCCCACTGCTATTTGTATTTAAACCGGTTTCCTTTTCGGTAATCAGTCCCGGTGCATGGGCGGGTCTGGCTTATATTTCATTATTCAGCATGTTTATCGGATTCATTTTCTGGTACAAAGGATTGGCACAGGGTGGCATTGCCAGCGTTGGACAATTGCAGCTCTTACAGCCATTTTTTGGACTGGCACTTGCTGCTACGCTATTGCATGAAGAAGTAAGTTTAAACATGCTTATGGTAACCATCGGGATTATCCTTTGCGTTGACTGTTCAAAAAAATTCGCTAAATAAATAATCAACCTCAAAATCAATAATATGCACATCAGTAACAGTACCACAGCAGATATTGCTGAAATTTTCCGTCTTTATGAAAGCGCTACAGCTTTCCAGAAGACGAGATATACACTCCATTGGCCAAAATTCGAATCCTCTCTTGTTGAAACCGAAATAAATGAGAACAGACAGTGGAAAATAACCATCGATGGAAAAACCGCCTGTGTATGGGCCACAACCTTTGATGATCCTCAGATATGGGAAGAAAAAAATGCCGATCCTTCAGTTTATATCCACCGCATTGCTACCAATCCCGAATTTAAGGGGCAAAATATGGTCGCTCAAATTGTAGCATGGGCAAAGGAATATGCAAAAGCAAATGGCAAAACTTATGTAAGACTGGATACAGTTGGCCCAAATGAAGGCCTGATTAATCATTACACGAAAATGGGATTTGAGTTTTTAGGGCTATATGATTTAAAAAATACGGATGAACTGCCTGCTCATTACCATGGCAATCCGGTGAGTTTGTTCGAGCTTTTGGTTAAATAAACTGAAAAACAGGCGTAATTCTGCGGTAATCAGCGAAAGCCAAGCGCTACATGTTTTTCCCGCAGATTTAAGAAGATTTACGCAGAGCAATAAATTAAAAGCCACGGATGCACAGATAATGGAAAATGTAAGATGGAAAATGGACGGAACTCTGCGGTGATCAGCGAAATCAGCGGGAACCCAAGTGCTACATGTTTTTCCCGCAGATTAGAAGATTTACGAAGAATAGTCAAATTAAAAGCCACGGAGGCACCAATGATGGAAAGTGTAAGATGGAAAATGGATGGAACTCTGCGGTGATCAGCGAAATCAGCGGGAACCCAAGTGCTACATGTTTTTCCCGCAGATTAGAAGATTTAGGAAGAATAGTCAAATTAAAAGCCACGGAGGCACCAATGATGGAAAGTGTAAGATGGAAAATGGATGGAACTCTGCGGTGATCAGCGAAATCAGCGGGAACCCAAGTGCTACATGTTTTTCCCGCAGATTAGAAGATTTAGGAAGAATAGTCAAATTAAAAGCCACGGAGGCACCAATGATGGAAAGTGTAAGATGGAAAATGGATGGAACTCTGCGGTGATCAGCGAAATCAGCGGGAACCCAAGTGCTACATGTTTTTCCCGCAGATTAGAAGATTTAGGAAGAATAGTCAAATTAAAAGCCACGGAGGCACCAATGATGGAAAGTGTAAGATGGAAAATGGATGGAACTCTGCGGTAATCAGCGAAATCAGCGGGAACCCAAGTGCTACATGTTTTTCCCGCAGATTAGAGAAGATTTACGCAGAAGAATTAAATTAAAAGCCACAGATGCACAAATGATGGAAAATGTAAGATGGAAAATGGACGGAACTCTGCGGTAATCAGCGAAATCAGCGGGAACCCAAGTGCTACATGTTTTTCCCGCAGATCTAAGAAGATTTACGCAGAAGAATTAAATTAAAAGCCACAGATGCACAAATGATGGAAAATGTAAGATGGAAAATGGACGGAACTCTGCAGTAATCAGCGAAATCAGCGGGAACTTAAATGCTACATGTTTTTCCCGCAGATCTAAGAAGATTTACGCAGAATAATAAATTAAAAGCCATGGATGCACAAATAATGGAAAATGTAAGATGGAAAATGTACGGAACTCTGCGGTGATCAGCGAAATCAGCGGGAACTTAAATGCTACATGTTTTTCCCGCAGATCTAAGAAGATTTACGCAGAATAATAAATTAAAAGCCATGGATGCACAAATAATGGAAAATGTAAGATGGAAAATGTACGGAACTCTGCGGTGATCAGCGAAATCAGCGGGAACCCAAGCGCTACATGTTTTTCCCGCAGATTAAGAAGATTTACGCAGAATAGTCAAATTAAAAGCCTCAGATGCACAAATAATGGAAAATGTAAGATGGAAATGGACTGAACTCTGCGGTAATCAGCGAAATCAGCGGGAGTCCATACGCTACATGTTTTCCCCGCAGATTTAAGAAGATTTACGCAGAAGAATTAAATTAAAAGCCACGGATGCACGGAAAACACGGAATAACCTATCCTCACCTCTTTTGCGCATCATNGGATGCACGGAAAACACGGAATAACCTATCCTCACCTCTTTTGCGCATCATTCTTCGCGTACTTTGGGGTTAAAAAACAGAAATCATCAATATATTCGTGTTATGGAACCTATTGTACTCACGAGATCACAGGCACGGAAAATCATTTTACATGCAGCAGGACTTTCGAAAAAGGCACAGTTCGGCGCCGGTATTGAGGCCGTTTACAAGGCAATCGATCATTTGGGATATGTACAGCTTGACACCAATTATGTGGTAGAACGCGCCCATCATCATGCCTTATTTGCCCGTGTACCGGATTACGAGCCTACCTGGCTTGCCGGGCTTTGCGAAAATGGCGATATTTTTGAATATTTTACTTCCGATGCCGGCTATCTACCCACTCATGAGTTCCGTTTCTCGCTACCGGTGATGGAAGCTTTCCAAACACAATACAACGCGCCGATTAAAAGGGAAGCAGATTTAATGGAGCAGATTTTAGATCAGGTAGAACGTGACGGAGCAGTAATGGTTGGCGATTTTGAGAACGATCGGCAGGAAGCAAGTACGGGCTGGTGGGATTGGCGACCAGCCAAAGTAGCACTCGAAAGGCTTTACCTGGAAGGCAAGCTAATGATCAAACGCAACAGTACTTTTCAGAAAGTTTATCATTTACCATTGGATGTAATACCGGCGGACACTGATCAAAGCATGCCTGCCCCCGAAGAATATGCACAATATGTGATCCGCCGTACTTTGGGTGCACTTGGAATTTCATCGGTAAAGGAAATGGCCTGGCGTTCGCGTCGTGTAAAGGGAAATCTGGTGAAAAAAGAACTCGAAAAAATGCTGCAGAACGGCGATGTTCATTTCGTAAATGTAGAGGGTATAAAAGGTCCTTTGTACATGTTATCCGGTACGGATATAAACGTTAGCACTACCGAAGAGGTTTTTATCCTCTCGCCTTTTGATATCTTAAATGTATTCCGGTTCCGTTTAAAAGAGTTTTTCGACTTTGATTACCAGATAGAATGTTTTGTTCCGGCCCCTAAAAGAAAATATGGTTACTTCTCACTTCCTATCTTATCGGGAGAAAAATTTATTGCCAGGATGGACGCCAAAGCCGACCGAAAACAAAAACTGCTTATTATTCATAACCTGCATTTTGAGGAAGTAGATATTGATGAAAAAACCATCGATAAATTTGTTGATGCACTTAAAGACTACATCATATTCAATAAATGCAGAGATATTACTTTTAAAAAATCAAATAACAGCGATTTATTGGCAATAATCAGCGAAAGATTTTTGGATTAATTAAACCCTGAAAACACGATTAGTTATTTTACTGAATTAATCTCTATTTTAGTTAAAAAAACATTACATGTCGATCACTACTGAAGCAGAAAAAAGTGGCATACAACGGACCAGCGATGCTGTTGCCATCACCTTAAAGAAAATGCGCGAATACGCAAAGCCGGGCATCTCCACAAAAGAACTTGATGAGTATGGGGGTAAATTACTTTCCGAAATGGGCGCGCGTTCTGCCCCCTTTTTAACCTATGCTTTTCCGGGCCATACCTGTATCAGCATTAATGAGGAAGCGGCACACGGCCTACCATCTGCAGATAAAATCCTCAAAAATGGCGACCTGGTTAATATCGATGTATCGGCTGAATTAGATGGCTACTGGGCCGACAATGGAGGCTCTTTTGTATTGGGCGACGATATACACGGCCATGGCAAACTTATAGCGGCATCAAAATCCATATTAAAAAAGGCAATCGGCCAGATCAAGGGAGGCGTAAAAATATCGGATATTGGAAACCTGATTGAAACCGAGGCCAAAAAAGCAGGTTACATCGTGATTAAAAATCTTACAGGCCACGGTATTGGCCGGAGCCTGCACGAAGAACCTCATGAAATTGCCAACTTCCGCGACAGGTTTAATACCAAACGTTTCAAAAAAAATTCGGTGGTGGCTATCGAAACATTTATTTCAACACATTCAACCATAGCCGATACCCAACCTGATGGCTGGACTTTAGTTGGCAATAAAGGTGGTTTTGTTGCACAGCATGAGCATACCATTATGGTTACCGATGGCGAGCCTGTAATATTTACTTTAGAAAACGGTATATGGGATTAGCATTACCTGCTAATCCCTATAACCGATCAACTGTAAGCATTTACTCCCTAACGAGTATTTCATCTATCATTCCAAATTCCTTTGCTTCAATTGCAGTCATCCAATAATCGCGGCTGCCCACTTCATTTATTTTTTCGTATGTCTGCCCGCTGTGTTTAGCCAAAATCTTATAAAGATCGGTCTGTACTTTCAAAACTTCTCTAATGCTGATATCCATATCGATGGCTGTTCCCTGGGCGCCTCCCGAAGTTTGGTGAATCATTACCCTGGAGTGTTTTAGTGCCGATCTTTTTCCCGCAGCCCCCGCACACAGCAAAACCGAGCCCATAGAAAGCGCAATGCCAGTACATATTGTGGCCACATCCGGAGAAATAAATTGCATGGTATCGTAAATGCCAAAACCGGCGTAAACAGATCCCCCTGGCGAATTGATATACAATTGGATATCTTTCTTCTCGTCAACCGACTGCAAAAAAAGCAATTGGGCCTGTATTACATTTGCATTCTGTTCGCCCACGGCCTCACCCAAAAAAATGATCCTGTCCATCATCAGCCTCGAAAAAACGTCCATTTGTGCTACATTGAGCTGTCGTTCTTCCGTAATATAAGGAGTCATAGCCATTGGTGGCACATAAGCTGGCGATTTAGCCATATACTGATCCACATACAAACTGTTTAACCTGTGGTGTTTTACCGCATACTGGCGGAATTCGTTGTTAATATCCATCGTAATTTATTTAAATTTTTAGACATAGTTTTCCCTTTGCCCTAAAAAGGTACATGGAAGTAAAACTGAAATTGAAGGCTTATTTATTAAACATACGCATAATCCGCTGCCTGAAAGTTTGATGTTTCACGGTGTTAAATAGCGTATCGTGTATTTTTTCTATTTCCATTTTAAGTTGTTTCCGGCCATAATCCTCAACAACCTGATAGGTTTTTTTCTGCCAGTAAACTTGTTCTCCAAGTTGTGGCTGCAGTATCATTTTTGCAGCAAAAAGACAGTTTTCGCCATCCTCACTGTGGGATAAAAGATAATCCTCTATCAAACGCAGCTCATTCAACGATGTCTTCATATTTTAGGGATTTTTCTTTAACGGTTTCCTTAACTTTTTGGAGGCATTTAAATTTCTGGGCAGTTGCCGATCTTGCACCCGAAAAACCAAAACGGCCAGCAAGGGCATCCATATCCAGTTTCTCGTAATAAAATGCACTGAGCAGTTGCATACATTTTTGCCCGGTCTGTTCCAGCAAACGCATCAGTTTAAAGGGCGCAACCTCCCTATATTCTATATCTGCTACATCAATAACAGCTTTAAAAACATGATCTTCCAAATCAAGCGAACTATGCCTGCTGTTTTCATGGTAACGTTTAATCCAGAGGTGTTTTGCAATCCCCAGCAGATAGGATTTCTCGCTGTATTTTAAGGCCAATCCGCTTACCTGCACCTTTTCATAATACAATACCAGTGCATCCTGAAAAATATCCTTTGCTTCATCAAACGATCCGCCCATTTTAGCTACATGTTGGGCCACCAGGGGAAAAGCCTGCTGGTATAGTTTCATAAAAAGAGCCTCGCGACTGCTCATTTTCTCTGGGATAGGTGTTGCACTCATGCTTTAATTTTTATAGTATGTGGCAATTTTTGATCAGATATCACCCAAAAATATCAAATATTTAATTTTGAGCACTAAACACCAGGGGCAATTTACTTTTATCAGGTTATTTTCAATTATTACCTGCCGGAGATAAATGATGTATCTCCATTAACAATCGCCAATTTTTCAAAATAATCCTGATGATCAATTTTTAAATGTAAAAACATTTTGCATATTGTTGTCGCGAATACTATATTTGCAACTACAATAAAATAACTAAAATGAGAAAATTAGCATTTGCATCCCTTCAGGTTAGGGATTTAGACCTTTCAAAAGATTTTTACACCAACAAACTGGGCTTCGAAATAGCCGTACAAACGCCTGAAGCCTGTGTTTTCAGCTATAAACAAGGTGATGCCAGCTTTGCCATCAGAAAACCGATGATCAACCTGGAAGGAAAAGAATTAGGTGTTGGTACATCGCTATGGTTTGCCATCGATGGCAATATCGAAGATCTCCGAGAGCAGTTTACCGCAGCCGAAGTTGAAATGTTGGGTTCAATTAACACAACTCCATTCGGAAAAACGCTGATCGTAAAAGACCCCGATGGATACAACATCACTTTTTTACAAGCAAACTAACAAAACAGCCACATGAAAAATGAAAACACAAAATACTGGATTATTGTAGCTTCTAAAGATCATGTTAAAAATGGCATAGCAGAAGGATTTGCACAAGCCTGCCACGGTAAGGCATCGCCCCTAAAAAGAATGCACAAAGGTGATTTTATTATTTATTACTCTGGAAAACAGACCATGGGGCAACCGCAGCCATGCCAGCAGTTTACTGCTATTGGCAAGTAACAGGCGAAGATACCTACCAAACCCAGGTTTCGGAAGATTTCTGTCCTTCAAGACGCAATATCGATTTTTTGCCGAACAAAGATATTTCTATCCTACCTTTGATAGCTGAACTGGATTTCATACCAAACAAAAAAAGCTGGGGTTATCCATTCCGCTTTGGTTTTTTCGAAATCAAACAGCGCGATTTTGAATTGATAGCCTCACAAATGCTTATACAAGATTATGCCTGAAAAAATAGAATTTCATTTTAAGAGTCCGCTTGATAGTCCGGGTTACCTTTTGGGCCAGCTCACCATGTTATGGCAGCGCAAGCTAAAGCGGGTACTTGATCCTTTAGACCTTACACACACGCAATTTGCCTTGCTTTGCGCACTGGCCTGGCTCTCGAGAGAAAGCGACAATGTTACCCAGGTTGATATCGCCAACCAGGGCAATGCAGACCGGATGATGGTATCGAAAGTATTGCGTACACTCGAAGAAAAAAAATTCATTACCAGGAAAGAACATAAAACTGATACCAGGGCAAAAACCATCAGCCTCACAGCATCAGGTGAAACTGTGCTTCAAAAAGCTATAATAATGGTAGAAAACGCAGATTTATCATTTTTCTCAATGCTTGATAAGGATTTGCCTGGCTTGAATGCAAAGATGGCAGCCTTGATAGAGCAGAATAAAAACGACTTGATTTAAAACCACTTTTCCAAACTGATCTTCAGTATACAGTTTGGTTTGGTTTGATTTGCTTTGATCAGGTTGTAGTGAAACTAAAAATTCACAAAACTTTCGTACAGATACAAGTGTATTATTATTAATACTTTAACATAAAATCTATTCTTATGAAAAAATTAATGATGATGATGCTGGCCTGTTCAATCACGCTTGCCTCAGTTGCCCAAACCAGGCAAGACACCACCAAAAAGAAAACCGAAAAAACGAAACCAGCCAAAAGCAAGCAATGGCCTTCGAAAAAAGACACCACAAAGCGTGATACTCTTAAACGGGATACCACACGAAAAACTAATCCACCACTTTAATTACCCGGCCCGAAAGGGCCTTTTTTAACCCTGGTCTGTTCATCGGTGATTAAGTTTTTAGAGCCAAAAGTATTTTCAGGTTCTATACAGACTGAACCTTTAAATTGCTTTATTTTTTGGCTTTAGTAAGCAAAATGCGCACCGTTGCAAAAATTTGTTGTTCGCATTAAAGCAGCATAAACAAAGCAACTACCATGGATAAAATAGAAAACAGGTAAAATCTTTATCATGCGTTGAAGCCATGATATTCTTAAACAACCATTTATTTTTTAGCTTTGAAGAATTAGCCCGAGCTTATGGATATTAAGGACAATGCGCAGTTAAAAATTTTGGTAGAGTGTGCCCCTATCGGCATCTGCATTCTTGATGCGCAAACCTTTGTAGCAGAAATGGTTAATGATAAATTTTTGGAAATTGCCCGAAAGCCCAAAGCCGATATCATTGATAAATGGTACTGGGATGCTTTCAGGGAGGTAAAGCACCTGTACCAGGCAGCGCTTGAAAACGTGGCAAAAACACTGCAGCCTTATCATGCCGATGAGGCGGAAGTAACACTGATCCGGAATGGCCAAGCAGAACATATTGTTGTAACTTTTGTATATGCACCGGTTAAAGACGAGCATGATAAGGCGACCAAAATAGCGGTTTGGGTATTGGAAAATACCTTGCAGGTGAATGCACGTAAGAAAGTTGACCGTGATAATGCGCTTTTAGAAAAAGAGCGCAACAGGCTTTACGAAGTATTTATGGAAGCCCCTGCCGGCATCTGCCTATGGACAGGCCCCGATCTTGTTTACGAAATGGTAAATCCAGCCTACCAGCGGATCCTTGCTGGAAGAAACCTGTTGGGAAGGCCAATTCTCGAAGCTGTACCAGAATTAAAGGGTGCACCACTGATCGATTCCATGCTGGATACCTACCATTATGGAACACCTTTTGAAGTTCATGAACTGCATGTACCGATTGCAGATTATGAAGGCGGACCAACTATAGACCGTTACTTTACCTTTAATTATGTACCCAGACGCAACCTGGATAACCAGATTGACGGGGTATTTAATTTTGTATTTGAGGTAACCGAACAGGTTATTGCCAGAAAAAAGGTTGAAGAACGTGAGAAACATTTCCGCCATCTGGCCGATCTGGTACCGGCAAAAATTTCCAATGCACTTCCCTCTGGCGAAGTAACCTTCTTCAATCAGCACTGGCTTGATTTCGCCGGAATGGGTTTTGAGGAACTGAGGGATTTTGGTTATCATCAAATGATGCACCCCGAAGAAATCCAGGCTTTTCAGGATGGTCTGGGAGAGGCTGCAAAAACCGGTATACCATTCGTGTCGGAAATGCGGTTCAAAAATACCGAAGGCAGGTACATCTGGCACCTGAACATTGCTTCTCCTATTTTAGATGAGGAGGGAAAAATCCAGATGTGGGTAGGCTCCACCACTGATATTCAAAAAATCAAAGAAGAAGAACAGCGGAAGGCAGATTTTGTAAGCCTGCTCTCCCACGAAATTAAAACCCCGGTAACCTCCATCAAAGGCTACATCCAGCTCATGAAACGGGAAATTGGGAAAGATAGTTTCCAGCGGGAAAAAATTTCGGGAGGACTGGACCGCCTGGATCGTCTGGTGATGCAGCTTACCGCCCTCGTATCGGACATGCTTGATCTGACCCGCATAGAAACCGGACACCTGCACCTCAATAAAAAACCTGTCGACCTGGATGCCTTAATCAACGAAGTAGCCGGCGATTTTAAAATGACTAATCCGGAACGGGAGCTTATGTTTTCGGAGCAGGGAAATTTTACGGTAGCGGCAGACCGCGATAAAATTGCACAGGTACTCATCAACCTGATTTCAAACGCAATAAAATATTCTCCTGCTGACAGTCCGGTAAAAATTACCACGTCTCAAAACAGCGATGGAATCAGTGTGAGCATTACCGACCAGGGAATCGGGATCAGCGAAAAAGATCATAAAAAAATATTTGAACGTTTTTACCGCGTAGAAGGAAAGGGAAAATACCAGTTTTCGGGTTTTGGAATAGGCCTGTATCTTGCAAATTCCATTATTGAGCTCCATGGAGGAAAACTTAGCCTCGAAAGCGAGCCCGGGAGCGGCTCTACCTTCACTTTCTTACTGCCAAAAGAAGAGTAAGACATAATGTTGCAGCCTGGCTAAAATTTACGAGGGATGGAGAAGAATTGCTCCACACGTTTGCAAATAGCCTTTTTACAGGTAAATATTAAGGAGAATTGTGCTGTTTATCCTTTATAGCGGTTTTTTTAAGATTATTTCACTTAAAAAGATTGGTGCAAATCATTTTTAGATTGACCATGATTTGCAGATAAAACCTCGGGACGAAAAACTTTTTTAGGGGTTTTCCCGTTTATCGCTATTATGAGCACTTACACTATTCAGGAACAATTTAATCAATACCTAGATCTTTTAAATAAAATCCACAATATCGGTCATGATATTGATGCCTCAATCAATGAGGTAGAAATAACAGACCTGGAGGCAAAAAGAACGGTATTGAAACACCGGCTACAGATGGTTAGCAAAACCTTAATTGCATCGCTAACAAAAATGGACAGCAGATACCCGATCCATAACCATCTGGGCAACGGCACTACATATCTATACGCAGAAAATAACAAACTGATGTTCGAATATCATTAAAGTTGATAAACGCATAAATCATGATGACTTATGCGTTTATCGAAATCATTTTTTTTCCTGGCAATTACCTTTTAACATAGTTTGAATACTCAGAGATAGTTTGTACAGGTACAGACTGACCTAAGAATTTGCCTTGCATATCCAGATTCTGGTTGATTGTGAAGTAACGTTTTGCCTGTTCATCCCACCTGTATTTTGTAACGATATTTAGTTTATCGACGCTTAAAATTTTAATTTTAACAGGTTTCTCATTAAGGGTCTGTATCTGCTCTACCCGTTTTGTTTTAAGGTTTACAGTGATTAAAGACCGGCAATCTTTCATAAATGCGGCATCCTTTGGAGCAGTAGCTGCATCAATTTTACTGCTGATTACCAGATAATCAGGCGTTTCTTTCTCGATCCTGAAACTCGAATCATCTGATTTAGATTGCGACGGCTTGCTTTGGTTTTTCCTGAACTCATTAATATCGCCTTTGGAGGGAGATTTTCCATCTACCGAAACCACTGTCCACTGCTCATTAGCTGTGGCTGATGGGTCAAATTTAGCTTCAATGGTTTTGCCTTTTCCGGCGGCTGACGTAGATTGTTTTAAATCAAAACTATAATCATCAGGCTGCGCAAAATTATTGGGGTCGAGGATGGCAGCGTCAATATTATATTTAGACAAAACACTCAATACGCCTGTTTTCTGGGCAGAAACACTAAGCGTTGAAATCGCCACGAGAAAAGCCGCCAGCAAGGCCGTTTTTCCCGAACCTGACACCGGTTTGGTATTTTTAAATTTCTGTACAATTGCACTCATTAAAGCTTTAATTGGGGCAGCTAGGCGCTGAATTTTTGATTTTTTCGCATCAACTTCTGAACCGGTTACGGATACAACTTTTATTTTATTCATTTTTTTATATTATTATAATGATGCAAAATTATGCCCGGATAAAGTTTCTTTGAGCTAATAGTTAAGTGAAGTGTTTAAAATGGTTAGTCAGTCGTCAGTTAGACTTGTTGAATTGCGTAGGTTGTTTCTAAACTATAGCTTTTGATTAAGAATCTAACCATATCTTCAGCATCGGAGCCTTCGTCCGGCTAACAATAATATCCGGATCATCACAATTTTTGATCTTAAGCCGCAGTTTACCATTAAAAAAATTATGAACCTGTTCAATAGAATCAATATGCACAATGTACTGTCTGTTTATTCTGAAAAAACTTTTAGGCTCCAGCTCCTGTTCGAGGATTTCCATTGTTTGGGGTACTGCCATTTGCTCTCCGCTATATAAATTAGCGTAACTAATGTTCAGGTTTGAATAAAAAAAGGCAATATCTGCTACATTGATTCTTTTATAAGTATCGCGGTATGAAAGCAGAAAACGCCTGCGGTATTCTTTCGGTTGCAGTTGGGCCAATACGCTTTCTAATAGTACCTGCGAGGAGATTACCTGCTGGGTTACACTTTCATATTTGGTTAAGGCAGCTTCCAGCTCATCTTTTTCAACGGGCTTCAGCAGGTAATCAATACTGTTATATTTGAATGCCTTTACCGCGTATTCATCATACGCTGTGGTAAATATGACTGGGCATTTTACTTCTGTGAGCTTAAATATCTCGAAACTCAGACCATCAGCAAGTTTTATATCCATCAGGATCAGATCAGGACTGTCGTTCTTCGAAAGCCAGTTTACCGCTTTTTCTACACCGGGAATAATACCTACAATCTGAGCATTCGGCCTCACCTCCAGAACCAATCTTTGTATTCTTTCAGCGTTGGGTTTCTCATCTTCCAGGATCAATATCTTTTTAATCACATTCATTTAATTAAGAGGGATTTTTACGGAGAAAGTTTCAGCGATTTCAATAACAACTGGCTTTTGATCACCGATTAAAGCATACCGGCTCATGATATTTTTTAACCCCATACCTGTGGAGCGGGCTTTATTGATCAGGGGCAATATCGTATTGGTAACGATTACCTCGTCGTCTTCATTTACATGAATACTGATGTGCAATGGATGATCTTCCATCGTACGGTTATGCCTTAGCGCATTTTCAATCAGCAATTGAAGCGTAACCGGAGCGATCAGCCTTTCAAGCTTTGATTTATCGATGTTGATTTCAAAAACAAAGCCCTCTCCCATCCGCTTTTTTATCAAAAAAAGGTAGGCATCGAGAAATTTCAACTCTTCACTTAATGTAATCAGCTTCTTTTTAGAATTAACGAGCAAATACCGGTAAACTTTAGCAAAGTTCTCTGCATATTCATATCCTAACTGCTGATCTTTCAAAATCAATTCAGAAAGTGCACTTAAGTTATTAAAAACAAAATGAGGGTCGAGCTGCAATTTAAGGGCCTGTAACTCAACTTCGGCGGCCAATTGTTTGTTTTGAGCAGCCTTAATCTCGAACTCCGCTGCTTTTGAAGTTGCAATCTTCCAATTCGTCAGTAAAAAATCGCCTGTATTCAGTGTACTCACCATAAGCGCCCACAATATTAATGCAATAATGCTGTATAAACCCTGTCTTAAACCAATTTGCGAAGATGGTGTGCCCGCCGCATTTCCAAACAGAAAATAAATTGTAGCCCAGCAGGTGATCAGCAATAAAACTCCCGCAATCTGATATAAAGATTGGGTAATCAGGCGTTTAAACGGGTGTACCATCCAGGGTATTTTTTTGTTTAAAATTTCATCTATGTATAGGCTTATTGCCAAAAGAATGCCGCAGAATACAAGATTACTTAAGGCATTTATGATGATTTCTGAAACAGATTTACCGAAAGAAACTTTCCAATAAGCATAAGGAAATATGATGAATACAATTGCATAAGAACTTACAAAAGTAAAAGTTAATAACAGGATGATCTTTCTTTTTCTATCTCTTTTGCTTGCTATATTTTCTTCACCCGTCATAAAATGATTTGAATGCAAATTGTTTTACATCCATTTAGTTATTTTTTTTAAAAAATTGTTACACAGCTGAACAAAAAACCTGCTGGAAATTAAATTGTGTATTTAAGTTGAAATGCTTCTTGTTGCTAAGTCCAATCAAATTTACCATGCGAAGAATTTTGACGTAATAACCCCCTAATATAGACTATTTCGCACGCTACATCACAAGATATTAGTTCCCGATCTTTGTATAGAGATCGATTCAGCTGAACGAATCTTTGAATAAAAAATCAACAGGAGAAAATAACTATAAACAATTATCAACTTATCGTCCAATGAAAAACAACATCAATCCGGCATTACAAGAGTTAAAGCAATTTATCGGCAACTGGGAAATGGAAATATCAAATGCATCTTTCTTACCCGATGCCAATGCAATTATTAAAGTAGGGGCATCTTTTGAATGGTTTGAAGAAGGAGAATTTTTAATCTTACGCCAAGGCACAAAAAATAAGGAAACACCATGGGCAATATGGTTTATTGGTCATGATAAAGATGCACAACACTATACCGTACTGTACATTGATGATCAGCAATCATCCCGGGTATATGAAATGAGTTTTGAAAACAGGATATGGAAAATGTGGCGCAATGGCCCTCAATTTTTACAACGCTTTACTGGCGAAATCAGCCAGGATAAAAACATCATCTCGGGATATTGGGAAAAGTCTGTAGATGGGAAAAACTGGGAGCACGATTTTCACCTCACTTATAAAAAAGCCTTATAGAATTAATGCAAAAAAATGGGCAAATTCGTCCCCTGATTTTAAGAAACGATTGATATGCAGGAATTAGAAAATTCTATCAGGGATTATTTCATGGTCAGTCCGGAGGATTGTAAAACAATAGCCGGACTGTTTAAAAGTGAAACAATAAAAAAGAATGCTTTTTGGTGCCAAACGGGCAGGCCATGCGATAAAATGAGCTTTGTACAGGATGGGATTTTCAGGCTTTATGCCGATCATCCATCGGGGAGGGAAATTACCCAATGGATAGCAGTAAACGGATCTTTCCTTACCGATGTCTCAGCGTTTATGCTTAAAAGCACCTGTACATTTAATATAAGGGCGCTAACTACCTGTAAAATATTCACCATTGATCGTAAGCATTATGAAACCCTGGGGAATTTGGTGCCAAAGTGGTCCGAAATTGAAAAACTATTCATCAGCCGGTGTTTTGTGACCATGGAAAAAAGGGTTTTCGACCTGATATCACTTTCTGCTGAAGAACGTTACAAACAGCTTTTCAGCTATAACCGCGAATTGTTTAATCAGGTTCCGTTACAATACTTGGCATCGATGCTTGGCATGACTCCCGAAACGCTTAGCCGCATCAGACGCAAGTTAATTTCTTGATTTTTATCAAGCCGGAAGGTGGTAACAGATCCTACTTTTGGATTATGAAGTCACTAATTAAAATCGAAGAAGCTGCCATTACCGTTATTTCGGTATATTTTTTAACCAGGTATAATTTAGGCCTGTCTTTCTGGGTATGGATCCCACTTTTTTTCGCTCCCGATATTGCGATGTTAGGCTATGTTGGTGGCACGCGGTTAGGTGCTGTTTTTTACAACCTGGTTCATCACCGTGCTGTTGGCCTTGCCCTGGCTGGTATTGGATTGCTTACTTCAAAAGATATTTTCCTGTCTGTAGGGATTCTGTTGTTCGCACATTCGTCTTTCGACAGGATGATGGGTTACGGATTGAAATATGATGATAATTTCAGGCATACACACCTGGGCTGGATGGGAAAAGCCGGTAAAGAAACCACTCCTGAACAAATGGGTTAACCGCCGGCATGGTTAACAGGATTTTATTATGGTTCTGATGCGCTGTGGTATATAAAATGGTCAGGGAAAGTTCCCTGACCATTTTAATTTATGATCTTAGTGCCTCGGCACCGGCAATTGCTACCTGATGGTCCTGATCAACAGTTCCGCCGGATACTCCGATCGCCCCGATTACCTGGCCGGTTTCATCTTTTAAAACCACACCACCGGGGAAAGTGATCAATCCGCCATTTGAATGCTCGATATTGTACAATGGTTGTCCGGGTTGCGAAAGCTTACCAATTTCACCCGAATCCATATCAAAAAACCTTGCTGTTTTTGCTTTTTTAATGGAGATATCAATTGATCCGAGCCAGGCATTGTCCATTCTGTGAAATGCCTTTAAATTGGCGCCTTCATCAACAACCGCAATGTTCATGGCTACGCCGATCTCTTTTGCTTTGGCCTTGGCTGCCGAAGATAATTTTTCTACTGTTTCTAATGTTAAGCCCATCGTGTTTAATATTGATTATATGTATCTGATTAACATCCCGTAAGCAATATTGTTCTTCTCTAAAGGCCTTTTATTATGCTAAAAGCTCTCCCATTCCGAATAAGGTTAAGCCTTTGCCAAACTGCTCTGCAACAGCCTGGTTGGCAGCATCTATGTATTCACCCGTTATCGGATCAACAACTGTTCTTAACGGTCTTTTACCTTTTTCGGTGGCTATTAATTTCACAATTGCATCAGCAACGTCCTGTGGATTGGTTTGATGGCTCTGAATCAGCCCACCCAGAGCAGTCATCATTTTATTCGGAATATCAGCGATGGCACCATAACCTTCGAACACGGACTGATCTGAAGCATAGACTGTTTTTTGCGACATTTCAGTTGGAAATGCACCAGGCTCCAAAATCGCCACATCTATTCCTAAACGTTTAACTTCGTAATGCAAACCTTCACTAAGTCCTTCTAAACCGAACTTCGATGCGGCATAAACTGTTGCAAAGGGGAATGATACCCTTCCAAATCCACTGGTTACATTAATAATCAGGCCCTCCTGCTGTTTACGCATCGCTGGTAAAACCTGCCTGATAAATCTCCAGGGTGCAAAAACGTTTACATCAAACATGGCCTGTACATCTTCAGTGGTAAAACTTTCCGCTACGCCATGCATGGAAAATCCGGCGTTATTAACCAGTACATCAATGGAGCCTTCTTTAGAGATAATGGTTTTTACAGCCTGTTCAACGCTGCTTTCATCGGTAAGGCTAACATCAAGAACAGTTACATTATCAACCGCCGATAATGCTACTGCTTTATCTGCGTTTTTACTTGCAGTATCCCTCATCGTTGCATAAACCGTGTGACCTGCTGCCGCAACACTGTGTGCGGTAAGCCAGCCAAAACCACTATTTGTTCCTGTTATTAATACGATTTTTTTACTCATCTTTTTATTGTTTAAATGATCCATGCAAAGGTTGGGCAAGTGAACCATAAAACATTTACCATTTGGTAAAAAGCATCTTCAGCGGATATTTTTCCTTATTCTGCTTAGCGACTGCTGGGTAATACCAAGATAGGATGCCACGTAAGAAAGCGGGACACGGTTAACAAGTCCGGGAAAATGGTCGAGAAAGGAAAGATAGCGGGTTGTTGCATCTTCTGATACCAATGGACTTCTCCTTTCTATTGCTTTAAGGAGACAATTTTTGACAATGAGGTGCTCAATCTCTTTCCAGCCAACAATCGTGTTACCGATTTCATCCCAGTTCTTTTTCGAAAAGACCAGCAACTGACAGTCTGTTATCGCCTGTATATATTCTGAAGCAACCATTTGCATCTCAAACTTTTGCTGGTCGGAAACAAAATTATTTTCCTCAACAAAAGAATGTGTGATCTCTTCACTTTTATTGTTATAATAACAAAACCTGGTTACTCCTTTAAGAAGAAAACCTACATATCGTGGGATTTTACCAGCCTCCGAAAAATATTCCTCTTTGCGTAACTCCAGCGTTTCGGCCTTACTCAGGATAAGTTCAATCTGCTGGGGATTCAGGTTGCCGAATTGCAGTATGTAATTGACAAATTCTTCCATTTTACAAATTTCATCTTTATAAATGAAAACCTATTTACCATATGGTAAAAAATGCCGTATCCTAAAAGCAGATTTAACCCATTTAACCTTCTTAGAGTTCAAAACGCTGGTTAAGATATTCAGATCCCAGATAAAAAACTAACAATCAACGCATTAAACAGAATGATAATTTGATGACATTTAATATTCGGAATGTTCGTTCCAAATATTATACCTTTAAGGAACATTCATTCCATTAATAATAAAAAAAAGAAAAATGAGTAAATTGAAAGATAAGATTGCCGTTGTAACTGGTGGTACTTCGGGGATTGGTTTTGCTACAGCCAAGGCATTTATTGCGCAAGGTGCAAAAGTAGTTATCACGGGCCGTAAACAATCAACCCTTGATGAGGCCGTTAAGGAATTAGGTAATGATGCCATCGGCATACGTTCAGATGCCTCAAGTGTTAAGGATACAGAAAATTTAGCAGCACAGGTAAAGTCGTTATTTGGAAAGGTAGATATCCTGTTGGTAAATGCTGGTGGTGTTGAAGTGTTTGAGCCGATCGGACAAATCACTGAAGAAACTTTTGATACCGTTTCAGGCGTCAACTTTAAGGGCGCTGTATTTACTACGGAGAAGTTTGTTCCACTTTTGGTTGATGGCGCCTCAGTTATCCACCTGGCCTCTGTTTCAGCATTTTCGTTCAACGCCGGTAATGCCATTTATTCAGCAAGTAAGGCGGCGCTGGTGGCTTACAGTAAAAATGCTGCACTTGAACTGGCAGGAAGAAAAATCCGTGTAAATGTGGTAGAACCTGCACTGACAGAAACCCCTGGTATCCATAAGGGTGCTTTTGCAAACGATGAAATCCATACACACATCAAAACTTTGATGCCATTTAAGCGCTATGGAACCGCTGAAGAAGTATCCGGATTGATTGTCTTTTTAGCCTCCGATGAAGCGTCATTTATATCGGGCAGTGAAATCACCATTGATAGTGGTGCCTCCATCAACGTACCTATGCGGTTGTAATTTTTTTTGACCAAATACGGAACGATTATTCCAAATTACTTACCTTTGTGAAATTGTTAAATTTTACAAAGGTTTTTTTATGGCACGCACAAAGGTATTTAACGAGGCCGAAGTCTTGGATCGGGCAATGAACCTGTTCTGGCAAAAGGGATATCATGCAACATCTGCACAGGATTTGGTTGACGGGCTGGGTATTAGCCGGTCTAGTTTGTACGATACTTATGGCGATAAGCACTCGCTTTTTGTAATGGCTTTGAAACAATACCGCAAGGAAAGAATCGACCCGGTAATTCAAGGTATAAATAGTGCTGAGGATATTGAAGCTTATATCAGATTTGTTTTTGAGGCTGTAAAAGAAGATGCGCTGAGCGAATCCCGGTCATGGGGCTGTTTCATGGTAAATTCGGCCGTGGAACTGGGAACAGTTGATAGTGATGTGGCAGCCATTGCAAACGATATCATGAAAGACACGGAGGATATAATAGCTAAAGCCATCGAAAAAGGGCAACAACAAGGTGTTTTCACCAAAACGCATTCCGCAAGGTCATTATCGAGGTTTATTTTTAATTCGTTGAATGGACTTAGGGTAACGATGAAGTTTGATGCGAGCAAAAAAATGTTTGAGGATATTGTTAATGTTTGTCTCGCCAGCCTAAAAGCATGATTGGATAGGTGCAGAACTTGTTGAATTTGTCATTCGTTCGCGGAGTTTTATCCTTCCAATCAAGCCTTGAAGCTATTGCTAACACCTTTTCTAAAAAAACTCCTTTTCCAGGTCAGACTCTTTTGAGATATCCCCATCTGTGAAGTATTTTAATATTTTTTATTTACCTGGTTATTTTAGTGATCCCGTAGGTGCGGGTAATCTTCCACCTATTTATCCCCCAATCTAGTTATTTAAAGTATTGTTTTCAAGCCTATTTCCGCTGAGGAATTTTTATGCTTAACGGTTTCTCATTCCTAAGCATTCTGGCAGCCTCTCCTGTTAACCAAAGATAATGGTCTGAGGGTTTGTCGTCCAGGGTGATAAACGAGGTAGCTTTGCTTACCGGTGGATTATTTGTTGCTTTAAATATTGCGGTGGCCTCATTTACCTCATCAAACATGGCCACGTACAGCATTGTGGCACCTGCATTGATCACAGTGCTGATCTGCTGCCAGTAAAAGCGTCCGCCCTGCCTTGGAATTGATCCTATAGGTTTAATATCATCCGGAAACTCATATTTACTTAAGTTATGCCAGCTAAAGCCTGGGTAAATGCACGGAACATAATCGATATGGTGATCACGGCACCATTTTAAATCTGCCATCGTGTTATCGCGTAACCGGTCCATATCATTATGCAACAATGGAGAATAACGCTGTACAGACCATGGCAATATGATATCGCTCTTCTTGATAAGTTCATGCAGGTACGGGTCATTAATGCAATCTGCATTGAGCGTTCGCCACGCCATCGGAACGCCGAGCATTACCGAGCAGCCACCGTATACCGGATCATTTTTAAGAAAATCAATAAACTTATCAAGACCGATATTGCGCATATTATAGGGCCTGTCAGGGAACCCTACCCCCCAAATGGCGACAAGGGGTTTGCCATTATGATGAATATATGTCTTCTTTCCGGTCTGGTTTGTTACTTTAAGTTGATCTACCAGGTATTTCCAGTCCTCGATTAGTGCAGAGCAATCTTCTCCTGAAGCCTTCAGGCCAGAAAGATCATACATGATACCAATCGCCCTTTCATATTTCGAGGCTGCTTCAAAAGCATTTTTAAGAATGTCGGAAGCATTTTCATTCCTGCTTTTCGCAGCATTGAAAAACCTTTGCATAAACACACCGTCCACCCCATATTCCTTCATCCACTTAAAATGAAGATCTGTGGTACTTTTATCATGGGAACTGAAAAACTTAGCTAGTTGTCCATCACTGAGCTTCCACGGGGTATCGTAGGTTTTCTGATATTCCCCTACATCAGGCCACATATCAATTCCGCTTCGTTTCTCATCACCATAGGAATAACTTTTTGAATTTGTCCCGTCACCTTCGGCCCTAAACCAGCCCTGGTAACCAGCCATCACCAGGCCTTTATAAGACGGGTATTGGGTGTGCTTATCGTGCTTATGCTGAGCATTCCCATAACGCGGGGTAAAAAGCAAAAATATCAGGCATACACTTAAAAATTTCGTAGCTGGGCCCGCCAAAGGTTTACATATTTTTAAAAACTGTTTGCCAAACCGGTCTGGCTCATAATAATTACACACGGGACTACCCTGCTGATTGATGGGATGATTCGACTTTATTTTTAAGCCGGTTCTATCCGGATCAGTTTCACTTATTAAGTTTAAAGTCCTGGAATTAAATTGGGGGTTTGCGATGTTTACCTGCGACAAATTGTTATACATAAAGATGCTGGAGTTATTTGGTTAGTGATACGTTGGCAAACATATTTCAGAATATTAAAAAAATCTTAAAAAAAAATTAATGCATAAGCACAATTCCTTTTTTCCACTGGACTTTAACAAAAAAATAAATTAAAAATGCAGTGCACTTGTTTTTATTACAGATTCGGACTGACTAGCGGGATCAAAAAAAGTCTATGAATTTCTTTTAAGCCATACCATTTTCCAGCAAGAGGTTTTAACCGGGAAGAACTGACATTTACCTTAAACTTTTTAGTGTACTTTATTATTTTCAGTCGGCTTGCTTAGGTAACATTAACGGCTTATTCGATTAGCATAAGATCATTGATTTTAAGGCAAAGCGATGGGTATGAAATAGCTTTTATGCAAAAAAAACGGATTCAATCCCAATCTGGATTTGACCTAATCAGTGCTGATCAACCGGAAATATAAATACCTGATTGGATCATTAGCTACCCAAAAAATTTCTTATTGCAAAGCCTATTGCACATATCCAATTTTATCGGTAAAAACTACTGATTATATAAAATTATGCCCACCCGTTAAGGTTTTGTTAAGGTTTTGTTAGTTCAGGCAGCCTTTAATTGTATAAATAACCCAGGACGGATGACTTTCTAAAGATACCGCCCAGTGCAATTAACCTAACCTGATATTATATGTTTCACCGTAATCATCCGCCTTAGATACCTCTGCAAGTACCTGATTGCCTACCCAAAGGGTAAAAAAACCAAATATAAATCTATCACAGAGAACCAGTATGAAAAAATCCAAATACCTATTATTGCTATTTTTTCTTTTCCCGTTCAATCTGCTTGCCCAGCAGATGGTTACGATCCGCGGAAAAGTAACTGATGCTTCCGACGGGAAAATTCTACCCGGCGTTGTTGTTACCTCAAATTCGCCCACAGGTAAAATCTCGGTAAGTACAGATGACCAGGGAGCCTATTTGATTAAAGTTCCGGCAAATAGCCAGGAACTTAGCTACAGTTTTGTGGGAATGACTGCCCACACCGAAAAAATTGCAGGTAGAACAGTTATTAATGTTGTACTTGCCAGCAGCCAATCCGAGCTGGATGAAGTTGTGGTGATTGGCTACGGATCACAGAAAAAGGAAACGCTCACCGGATCAGTAGGTAATATTACCGCCAGGGATATCCAGACAACCACTGCCATCAGCCTGGCCCAGAAAATTCAGGGCAAGGTGGCCGGTCTTCAGATCAGGCAAAACGGAGGAGAACCTGGAACATTTGATAATTCAATAAATATCCGTGGTTATGGCGGAAGTCCGTTGTACGTTATAGACGGGGTGGCTAGAGAAGGTGCCGGCGAATTTCAGCGAATCAATCCGGAAGATATCGAAAGCATTTCTTTTCTTAAAGATGGTTCTGCGGCCATTTACGGTTTGCGGGCTTCAAACGGCGTGGTGCTGGTAACGACTAAAAAAGGTGCCAAAGGTGATGCTGCGTTTAATTATAATAGCTTCGTTGGTTTTTCTAGTCCGACAGATGTGCCCCGGATGGCCAATGCTGCCGAATGGATCCAAATGCGCAACGATGCGGCCTTTTTGGGCACAGGTTCACCTTTTATTCCAAGAGAAGAACTCAATAAATATATAACCGGAGCGCCGGGCTATGAAAGTACGGATTGGTATAGCGAGGTAATGAAAAAATCGGCAATACAGCAACAGCATAATGTGTCAGCAGCGGGCGGGGGTGATAAAACGCAATATTTTGTCAGTTTGGGTTACCAGCGCGAAAGCGGTTTGCTTAAAACCGGTGACATGGGATATTACAAATACAACATGAGGTCTAACCTGACCACACAACTAACCAAAAACCTGAAGGCTGAAATATTTATTGCCGGCAGGTACGACAACAGATTTACCCCAGGAGAAAATTTCTTTAACATATTTAAGGGTACCCGCGTAACACTACCAACTGAAAGGCCTTATGTGAACGGAAATACAGCATATCCTTCGATTGTTACACCCTCTAACCAAAACCCTGTGGTGTTGGCAGACCGGGATATCACCGGATATAGTGAAAACGTTAACAGGAATGTCCAGTCGACCGTGGCATTAAACTATAATGTGCCCGGAGTTGAGGGCTTGAAGATCCGTGCTGCAGCATCTTACGACATGAACGGCTATTCTAATAAGGACCTTTCGAAACCGTATAACCTCTACACCTTTGCCAATGGAAATTATGTAAAACAGCCGCAACGTGTGGGTACAGGAAACATTTCTAATGTTATAGACAATAACAACAACCTTACCCTGCAAGGCCAGGTAAGCTATAGCAGGTTATTTGCAAAAAAACACAATGTGGGGGGAACACTGGTTGTAGAGCAACAGCAGGGATGGAGCCGGAACACCCTGGCAAGGAGGTATTACGATTTTTATACCACAGACCAGCTCAATTATGCCGGTCTGAGAACGCCTGAGGCCGCAGGCCTTGAGGGCCAGAGTGCATATCTTGGATACGTAGGAAGGTTTAACTATGATTATGCAGGCAAATACCTCATCGATTTTGTTTTCCGTCAGGACGGTAATTATGCCTACAAAAACAAATGGGGTTTTTTCCCCGGAGTAAGCGCGGCCTGGAGGGTTTCAGAAGAAAATTTTATAAAAAACAAGCTGCCCCTGATCAGCAATTTAAAACTTAAAGCCTCTTTCGGTACCGCAGGCGCAGCGAACTCGGTAGCACCTTTCCAGTATGTACCAGGTTTCGGCACAACAGGGGGAGGAAATTACGAGTTTCAGAATGATATCCTCACCACCGGGATTGCAGCCCCGCCGATTGTGAACGAGAACCTAAGCTGGACCAAATCAGAGTTTATCGACTTTGGCCTGGAACTGGGGCTCTGGAAAAACCAGCTTACCTTCGAATTTGATGTGTATCAAAGGGATACCAAAGGAATCGCCGCCACCAGGAATGTATCCCTGCCCAACACTTTTGGTGCTACAATCCCCTTTGAGAACCTCAATAGCGACAGGGTACGTGGTATAGAATTTTCACTTGGCCACAATGGTTCAATCGGAGAATTTAAATACAATATTTCCGGAAATTTCAATTATTCCAGACAGATGGATTTGTATGTGGAGGGCGCCCCGTTTACCAACAGTTATGACCAGTGGCGTAACCAAAGAGCCTACAGGTACAGAGACATCAGCTGGGGTTACACTTACGCCGGCCAGTTTCAAAATAAAGAAGAAATCTTACAACACGCCCTGCAGAATGGAGACCAGGCCAATATCCGCGAACTTCCCGGAGATTATAAATTTCAGGATATCAATAATGATGGTGTAATCGATGACCGCGACATGCTTCCGCTGTTTGACGGATCAACACCTAAATTATTTTACGGTTTAACTTTGAATGGCTCTTTCAAGGGTTTCGATTTCAATTTGCTTCTACAGGGTTCAGGCAGGTATACGGTAAGGTTTAACGAAGTGTATGGTGAGATACTCGCCTTTAGGGGTAATACACCGGCATACTTTTTTGACCGCTGGAGACTTTCCGACCCCTATGATATCAACAGCGCATGGATTCCGGGAAAATATCCGGCCTCCAGGTTTAATGGTGATGTTGGAAGGATTTACACTGAAAGCTCGGTATGGAGAAGAGATGCCTCATACGTTCGATTGAAAAGTGTGGAACTGGGCTACTCCTTCCGCCCATCTTTTTTTGCAAAGGCCGGGATAAAAAAACTCAGGATTTACGCCAGTGCATTTAACCTGCTCACGATAACAGATCCTTTTGTTAAAGCATTTGACCCTGAAAGAGCAGAAGGATTGTTTAGCGCCGGTTTAAACTATCCTTTGTCAAAAACCTACAACTTCGGTATAAATCTTAATTTTTAAACGACACGATCATGAAAAATCAAAAAATATTTATACTAATGGTCTTGATGCCCTTTCTGCTTTCATCTTGCCAGAAGGTACTTGATCTTAAACCAACAGATAAATTGCAACCTGAGCAACTCTTCAGCGATCCGGAGGGCGTAAAGGTATATATGGCAAACTTATATTACCAGTTACCCATTGAGGACTTTACTTTTTTCAGACAAGGGGTAAATTTCAATGGTGGAGATCCAAACAATGGAGGTTTTGCACCGGCTATGGTTACCGATGAGGCCATGCATACCGAATTTGGTGATTTTATCGGAAACGATGATTTTAAATGGTGGGAACAAGGATATAAACTGATCCGGGAAGTAAACCTGATGATTGATGTAATCCCGACCCTGGCTATCAATGAGGCGGAAAAAAAAGCATTGATCGGTGAAAGTGCATTTATAAGGGCTTATGCCTACTTTTCACTGGCAAAACGTTATGGGGGTGTTCCGTTGATCAAGGGATCACAGCCCTATGGCTCTCCTGAATCATTGAAAGTGCCTCGCAGTACAGAAAAAGAAACCTGGGATTTCGTTTTACAGGAATGCGATGTCGCGATTGAAAACCTTGGTACTGAAAAAGGAAGAAGGGCAAACAAGTTTACCGCTTATGCACTCAAATCACGTGCAGCACTTCATGCCGCATCACTGGCCAAATTCGGCAGCAGGGCACCATTAACAGGCGATGCGGTCACCAAAAAACTTGTTGGGCTTGATGCTGCCACCGCAGCAGGATATTATGACGCTTGTATTAAGGCTTCCCAGGCAGTTATTGCCTCAGGCCAGTACAGTCTTTTCAGGCCTAATCCAGCCAACCCGGCTGAGGCGGCAGAGAACTACAGGCTATTGTTCGAAAATCCTAATTCGGCGCCCGAAGAGGCCATATTTGTGAAAGGATATGCCCTTCCCGGTACCAGCCTTGGCCACAATTACGATATCTGGTACCAACCTGCCCAATTGGCAAACGGATGGCCGCATCCGGGAAGGATGAATCCGACACTGGATTTGGTTGATACTTATGAGAGTTATGATGCTCCGGGAAAAAGCGCACCAATAGTAACCACATCAGACGGCATCACCGGCGATTACAATGGATATAGTCCAACTAAAAACTACATCAGGTATGATAGTCCAAATGCAATTTTTGCAAACAAGGATGCCAGACTTTGGGGAACAGCAGTTTTACCTGGCACATTGTGGAAAAATACCCCGATCATTATCCAGGCAGGTTATGTTAAGCCCAATGGTGAGGCAGTAATCAGGGTAAAAGACCAGATTACAATCGGAAACAATACATTCCACACCTATGGCGCTGCCAGTGTTACCCAATATTCGGGTTTTGATACCTATGGAGGCAATAATACAAGAACCGGTTTTTCATTTAAAAAGTTCCTCAACCAGCAGAAACCAGTCGTAGCAGGCTGGAATCAGAGTACTACCGATTTCATGGAGTTTAGGTATGCAGAAGTGCTATTGAATTATGCCGAGGCGGTAGTTGAAAGCGGTACCGGCGATGCAGTGCTTGCCGCAAAGGTGCTTAACGACATTCGAAAACGCGCCGCACACACCACCAATGAACCCCTTACCGTGGAGAATGTGCAGCGGGAAAGGCGCGTTGAACTGTCTTTCGAAAACAAACGCTTTTGGGACCTGATCAGAAGAAGGGAATTCCATACTGAGTTTAACAACAGAAGCATGCATACCCTCCTACCGCTCCAGGACCTTCGGGCGCTTCCGGCAACAAAATACATCTTTGTACGGGTTGTAGTTCCCAATACAAACCCGAGAACATTTGAACCAAAAACATATTACAGGTACATACCCGGGATTGGCACAAATGGTTTAGTTCAGAACCCACAGTATTAAAAAATCATGAAAAAGATCCATATCTATATTTTAGCAGTAACACTTGCGTTTTCTGCTTGTAAACTTGACAATCTGGAGAAGCCTGCGGCAGGTTTATCAGGAAAATTTATTGATGCACAAACCAACGAACTGGTTCAGCAGGATATTATACGCGGTACCCAAATTGAACTCAAAGAGCACGGTTATGACCCGGTATCATCACAGTTCCTCGTTGTTAAAACTGATGGCACCTACGAAAACAGCATGCTATTTGCAAATACCTATACCATACAACCGGTAAGGGGCAACTTTATCGCTGTAGAACCACAGGAGTTTAAGATAAGCCCCGGGTCGACCCTTGATTTTAAAGTTGTGCCTTATATCCGTATCAGAGAGGCCAGCATCACCAAAACTGGAAACAAGATCGTTGCTACCTTCAAAATCCAGCAGAATATCATCAGCAACGTAAAAAAGATCGGTTTGTACGCCCATGTCGATTCCCGCGTTGGCGAGCCTATGAGGCAGGCTGCTACAGAACGGGAACTGAATGCGGTTACGGATGCAAATCAGGTGTATACACTGGAGATCGATCTTCCTTCAAACAGCGCTGTACTCAAGCCAGGAAACCAGTATTATTTCCGGATCGGCGCACTGATCGATGCAAGCGAGGCTAAATTAAATTACGCACCCGCAGTACGTATAACGATATGATAAAACCGTTTGCCAGCCTGTTAACAGGTTAGCACTAAAAAACTAAATATATGATCACGAAAAAAACAGGTATCTTAGTTGTCATTTTAGCGTTGATTGGCTTTTCCTGCTCAAAAAGCGACACTGATAATGCTAACGGCGGTGGAGATCCGGGCCCACCTCAGATTCCGGTGAAAGAAATAGTTTATGATGAGACCGGATGTTTGTACACCTCTTATAATAACCTGGTAATGGCAGGCTATCAGGGATGGTTTGCCGCACAAGGTGATGACTCAAACCGTAGCTGGTACCATTACCGCAATGATTGCGGCTTCCAGCCCGGCTGTGCAGCGGTAGACTTTTGGCCGGATATGGCTGAATATAGTAAAAAATATATCAGTCCTTTCAGCTTCGCCAATGGCAATGCGGCTTATCTCTATAGCCCTTATGACGAAGAAAGTGTTGACCTTCATTTTAAATGGATGAAGGATTATGGTATTGACGGCGTTTTTATGCAGCGCTTTGTTGTAGAGGTAAAGGATTCCAATCCGGCAGGCAAAGGGCACTTTAACAAGGTGCTGGCAAACGCGCTTAAGGCAGCTAAAAAGTACAGCAGGGCTATAGGCGTTATGTATGACCTTAGCGGCTGTACCTCGCAGGATATGGCAGCGCTGGAAAAGGACTGGGCTGAAATACAGGCGGAATTTAGGCTGTTTGATAATGTGGCAAATCCAACATATATCAGGCACAATAAAAAGCCATTGTTAACGATCTGGGGAACCGGATTTAACGATAATAGAAAGTATAGCATTGCTGATGTACAACAAACCGTATCCAGGCTGAAGGGGCCTGAGAAAAAAGTATCGATTATGTTGGGGGTACCTTATTACTGGAGAACACTCAATAACGATACAGAGAATTCTCCCCTGCTGCATGCCCTTATTAAACAGGCCGATATCATTATGCCCTGGGCAGTTGGAAGATATAATGCAGACAATTATAACCAAACTGCAGGAACTGTGCTGGCAGGAGATATCCAATGGTGTGCCAATAACAACATCACCTATGTTCCCCTGGTATTTCCGGGCTTTAGCTGGGGGAACCTTAAGAAAGACCCTTCCGTTTATAATTCGATACCCCGCGGGCAAGGCAACTTCTTATGGAAACAGGTTGCCGGAGCCAAAATATCGGGAGCAAAATCACTTTATGTAGCCATGTTCGATGAGATTGACGAAGGCACTGCAATATTTAAGGCGCTGAGGGAAAATGAAGTTCCGCTGAATGGCTCAGGGAAGTTCACCGGTATCGAAAATAATTTGCAATCAGATTATTACCTCTGGCTTACAGGTCAGGCTGCAAACTGGTTCCACAATACCGGAAACTATTCTGCGGTAAAACCTATTAGACCATAAGTTATGGCTATTGGTAGCTTGACCAATTAGAACAGTGATATGGCCGGTACAGATTAATTGTACTGGCCATTTCATTTTTGAACATAAACATTACTATATAGTAATCCAGGCATCCCGGCTGCTGGAAAATTAACATAAATGTGTCAATTTCAAAATCAGGCTTGTAGGTATTTAGGTAAATACCTAAATTTGTGACATGAAAATACTTGAAGTAATCAAAGCATTATCCAATCAAACCCGTTTAGATATCCTGACCTGGTTGAAAGAGCCCTTTGATTATTTTCCGGCCAAGGAACTAATTGACTATAAGGCCTCACTGGGTGTATGTGTTTCCGACATAGCCAAAAAGGCTAAAATGTCCATTCCCACGGTTTCAGTTTATCTTAAAAATATGTCGGCAGCAAATCTTTTGATAGCAACCAGAAAAGACCAATGGACTTATTATAAACGCAATGAAAAGGCCATACAGCAATTAGCCCAGTTGATCAGCAAAAAACTATAAAAAAATTTAAAAATACATTTAGGAATTTACCTAAATAACTAAATCATAAAAACAATGAAAGCAGCAGTATTAAACGGATTTGGTCCGGTTGATAAGTTTGAAATACTTGAAATCCCTATCCCAACTCCCGGGCCTGGTGAAGTGCTGGTAAAAGTAATGGCCACATCGGTGAACCCCCTGGATTTTCAGGTTCGCCGGGGAGATTATAAAAATGAACTTCAACTTCCGGTAATTACCGGGCACGATATTTCCGGCGTGATTGTAGAGACCGGAACGGGCGTCAAAAATTTCAGGGCAGGTGATGAAGTGTATTATACTCCCGAAATTTTTAAAGGACAGGGAAGTTATGCAGAATACCACTGTGCCAATGAATCCATCATCGCGAGAAAACCTGAAAATATAAACCATATCGAGGCCGCAACATTCCCTTTGGCAGCAGGTACAGCCTGGGAAATGCTTTACACAAGGGCACAACTTAAAATCAACCAAACCGTTTTGATACATGGCGGCGCTGGCGGTGTAGGGATCCCCACTATTCAACTGGCAAAAGCAATGGGTGCTACAGTTTACACCACGGCGAGAAGTGTTCACCACGCATTTCTCAAAGAATTGGGAGCCGACCATATCATCGACTATGAAAAAGAAAACTATATCGATAAAATACTGGCGCTTACAGCTAACCGGGGCGTAGACGTCGTAATCGATACAATAGGTGGAAACACGCTCTCGGAAAGCGGAAAAGTGTTAAGCCAGATGGGACAAGTTGTTACATTGGTTGATATTGAAACACCCCAGAACCTGATCCACGCCTGGGGAAAAAATGCTACCTACCATTTTGTATTTACCAGACAGAACAGGAATAAACTGGACGAACTTACCAGACTGATCGAATCCGGAAAGCTAAAACCGGTATTAACCAAGGTTTTCCCGTTGCAGGAGATCGCTAAAGCACACAGTCTGCTTGAATTTAAGGATAGTGATAAAAATTTTTACGGAAAGATCGGTATACGGGTAGGCGATTAAAAAATGATGAAACAAAAATCAGATAATGGATAACAGGAACATTTTTATAAAGGCAAACAAGGCCCTTGCAGAAGGGAATTATAAGGAATTCATCACTTACTGCAGGGATGACATTAAGTGGGAAAACGTGGTGAGGAAACGTTTAATGGAAAGGCCGAACTTCTGGATTATATCTACTCAGTTTATACCGGACTGACATTTAAAACGGAAAATTACATCAAAGAAAATGATTTTATCATTGAGCTTGGCCAGATTACTTCACGGGGAAATGAGGCAAAAACGAGTGATTACTGCGATGTGTGGAGATTTAAAGATGGAATGATCAGCCAGGTCAGGTCGTTTGTGATTTAAAAAGGATTCGGGACAATCCCTGTTTTTTCGGTTTGCCAAAGCAGATTTTACATCAAATGCCCAACATTGGCATAACGGAGTGTTGGGTATTATCAGGATCAGAATAAAACCGGCTGATGGTCTGCAATGATACAGGCCATCAGTCGGGATTCACAAAAATCCGGTAGCATTCCCATGTTTGAACGCGACCTCTCAATGCCGTTATTTCACAACAGTTGCCTCAAGCTCAACCTTTAGGGTTTCAAAAAGCTCCACCACCTGGAACAAGGTCAGGGCCTGCCTTATTCCATTTTTTGCTATCCAATCTTTCAGTATCTCGAAGTGAGCCATAAACTCTTCGTTGGATGTGGTATACACATTGAGCCTTACAATATTCTTTACCTCATAATCTGATTCACCGATTACCTGCTCCAGATTTTTTATGGCCAGAAGCAACTGAGTTTTCATATCTGCATTGCTCGATGTTCCGTCGGCGTGAACTGCTGCCTGTCCGGCACAATAAAGGGTGCTCTGCACATTTTTTACTTCAACAGCCTGTACATAATTACGTCCGTCCTGCCATGTCCAGGGATTGATTTCTCTTTTTTCCATATCGTTTTTTTATATGGCAAAGGTCGGCAGTAAATACGGATGGTACTTGTGAGCTAACGCAAGATTATGCTGTGATCAACATCACATCGGATGCGAAAACCTGCTCAGGGTTTCCCTCGAAACGCCAAGAAAAGCGGCGAGCTGCGTTTTGGGTACACGCTGCACCAGCTTTGGATACTGCTTAAGCAGTTGCTCATATCTCTCCCTGGCATTTGAGGTGAGCATTGATAGTATCCGGCGCTGCGAACTGATAAAACCAAATGTTGCTTTTTCTAAAAAGAACCGCTCCATTTTTGGCACCCGTTTACAGAGTGCATGATAATCATTAAGGGAAATGCGCAAAACTTCAGTATCTTCAAGGCACTCCAGCGACATGGTCGCAGTTGCCCCTGTGTAAAAAGCCAGAAAATCACTTTCCCACCAATCTTCCATAGCAAACGCCACAATATGCTGTTTGCCGGATGTTTCTGTGAAAACCAATTTCAAGAGACCTGAAAGCACAAAATAATTATATTTAACGGGCTCACCTTCCTGTATAAGAAACTGATGTTTCCTGAATTTTTTCGTGCTGAAATGATCCATGATGCAGGAAAACTCGTCATCGGTAAGACCTATAATTTTTTCGATATGTTCCCGGAGTTGTTGCGCCATTGTTGGGTCAAAGATAATCATCATGGTTGAAAATTTTTTAATATACCTACCAGATGATTTCGCTGTGATCTTTTATTAACCTGGGCGCCACCTTAAAATTGATATGCAGGAAAATTAAACGATAGCAGGTAAATGGAGGAGTTTTAATCGATTATACACCAAAATACTTCGTCTTTTACATAACCATTTACTGATGGCAAATACATCAACGTTGTTGACTAACCTCACCAATGATCATGAGTTACTGGATATTGGTATGACCAAAATCGAAGGATAAAAAACAATCATGATTGATCGAATTATGATTGTTTTTTTGCCATCATCATTGTTGTCTGTAATTTTAGCATTCTGCCTTAACTACTGGCAAACATATCGTAGCGATGGTACCCCGGTAGTTATCGCCTAAGCGGATCTGAAAACTTGCCTTAAATCCATCATGTTGCCTGTTGATCATTTCCACCCTTTCCAAAATAGATTGAAGTCCTATAGATTTCTCCTTTATACCTTTGGGAAGCAGTGATTTTGTATTTTTCTGATAGCCAACCCCGTTATCAATAACTGTTATACAAATATGTTCTGTTTCAAAATTTAAGGCTACATCTAAATGCGCATCGGGTTGTGGCGATTCGATGAGCCCATGTAATATCGCATTTTCGATTAATGGCTGAATCAGCATGGGCGGTAAAAGAAAATCCTTAAGTTCTACTGCCTCATCAACCCTAAAGGTGTAAGTAAAAGCATGATCATAGCGCATAGCCTCCAACTCTGTATAAAGCTTAATTGCTTTCCATTCCCTATCAGCAGTGACCATGCTTTTGGTGGAGTTTTCGAGAATTAATCGGCTTAAGGCCGCAAATTTTTGGATCAGCCGCGAAGCCACTTTTTTATCGTTATCCATAATGTAAGATTCGATAGAATTTAATACATTAAAAATAAAATGTGGGTTCATCTGTGAACGTATGGCTTTCAGTTCACTTTCTGATAACTGGTTCTGGTAACTCAATTCAGTGTTAAGTTGGGCTGCCTGTTGTTGTTGCAGCGTGTTTTTAAACCGCAACTGCCTAATCCGGTATTTATTGTAGAGAAACAATATAACAGAACTTAAGATCACTAATATTAAAATACCATAAAGCCAAAGTTGCTTAAATTTGAGTTTACTTAATTGTAGTTCTTTATCACGGATGGCAATTTGTCTTTCGCTGTCAAGCGATGCAATCTTATTTTTAATTTCTTGGGAGTAAATCGAATCCTGAAGTTTAATGTGTTTTTTCAGGTTATACAAGGCTAATTTATAATCTTTTTTATATTCGCCTAATTGGGAATATGGCAGGGTAAGCTGAAAAATTAATTCATTTACACCAGCCTTTTCACTTAGTGCAATACTTTTGGCAAAATAGTTTTCAGCATCAGCCATTATCCTCTCTTTATTTAATTTTAGCTCCTTTTCTACTAATGCCAATTTCTTAGGATCTTTCAGTATTTCGAAATACACAAAACCATAATTACCGAGATTGGCAATGGCGTTTAGGTTATTTGGAGCTATCCGGTCCCAGATATTTTTAGCATTTTCGAGGTAATTGATCTGTTTAATGGGATTATTACTGTAAAGATCAACCATTTGCGTATAGATCACTGCTTTGCCAAGCTCATCGTCGGTTTGCTGGTAAAGTCTCAGTGCTTTTTGATAATATGGCTTTGATAATTCACCTTTGCCATCAAAAGCGTAGCTATTACCTAACATCTCAAGATTTTTAGCCTCGTTACTTTTAAAATTCGTACGCTGAAAAAGATAATCTGCTTTTAAAGCATAGTATCTGGCTTTTTCAAAATTGCCCTGCTGGATATACATGGCCGCTATATTAGTCTCAGATAGGGCAATGAGTCTGTTGTCCTTTACTTCTTCTGCTTTTTTTAATGCTTTAAAGAAAAAAGTTGCCGCCTCTTTGTACTTACTCATCCTTTGATAAATAGCTCCCAGGTTAGTATAACTTCCAGTGATAATCGACCTATCTTTTATTTCTTCTGCCAAAGCAAGTGCCCTATCTTGATTTTTAATGGCTTCATCGTATTTACCGATATCTAATTGAATTGACGCTATATCATTGACACATAACATCATACCGCGCTTATAACCAATTTTAGAGGCAAGTTTATAACCTTCCTCAACATACTGCATGGCCTTATCCGGGTTGTTGACAGACAGGACTGAATTGAGCTTAAAGAGGATATTTACCCTATTTGTGTCTGGCAAATTCTCATCCAGTAGTTTAAGAAGGCTATCTATTTTCTGCTTCCCATGTTGTTGCGCAAAACATTTCCTTGTAACAAAACAAAGAAAAAATAGACACAGCATTAATTTTATCAGCTTGCTCATTATCATAATTATATTCTACCTAAAATAACTAATAATTGCCTGTTTATTTTTTATCACTCGCTAAATAAAAAACCTTGTTTGCTCAGTTTAATGCGCATTTCATTTTCCGGGCATAAAATAGCAGGTAAAAAAATATAAATCCATTGTATCGCAAACATGCCTTTCGGGAATTATGAATAGAAATTATTCTCCAATGGCATGGGTTGCTTTCCTCAGCCTATCCATCCTTTCACTCATCTATCCATCTCACTCAATCATTGTGAAAAAATAGTATTTCCAGGTAAGCTAAACTTGTATCAGCAAAATGAAATAAACATTAGCTCAACCTAAAATTACAACTATGAAATACTTAACCCTTGCAATCGCTTGTTGCATTTTACTAGCCATTGCCTGTAAAAAAAATCCTGATCAGGCCCGGGAAGTTATTAAAGGCGACCTGAAAGAAACCATTGAAACCGTAAACGGCATTACCTATAAAATTTTTATGGGCAAAGATGCCACCACTTTTAAAGGCATTTTGGTGATGGGCAGTGGCAACGACGAAAACAATCCTACAGAAGGCAATTTAGATGGGGCCGCCGAAACCGCCATCTGCGAAAAAGCAGCAGCTAATGGTTATGCCGCGGCCATTGTTAAGTATCGTAAAACGCCTGGCAATGCCAATTCCGATGCCTGGAATACCAGTGCTAAAATGATTGGTGAAGATTACGATAAATGTATTGTAGCCATAGCCGGTAAATATAACATCAGCAAAGCAAAGGCTGTGGTAGGAGGTTACTCTTTCGCCTCTTACATGCTCTTTAGTGATATTTCTGCCAACAATACGCTTAGCTATTGTAAAGGTGTACTGGCTGCATGTGGCGGCAGCGGTGCCTGGAATGCCCAGAATTTTAAAGTTCCGGTTTTTGCCATCAACTGTAGTGGCAACAATGAAGGAGAGTATTATGGAAAGGGACTTTATGATCAGATACCGGCAAACTCACCAATTAAAGCCAAAAGTGAAGGCATCACCGATAATGGCTGCAGTACACACTGTGATGGCGACTGGACGGATAAAATGTACAATAAGATGGTTGTTTGGCTGAATTAAAAATAACAAGACAAACCATACCGACTAATAAATAAAATAATCAACCCTTAATTTAAAAACTATGAAAACATTAAAATTGATGTTAAGCGTCGTGATGCTGATGGCCACCTTAGCCGCCTGCAAAAAAGACAAGAATGATCCCAACGATCCAAACAACCCGGAAAACATCCAAAAGGTAACCAAAACAGATTTATTGCCTTATTTCATTGTAGCAGAGCGTAAAACCGGAGACCAGAAGCTGGCCATTATGACTTTTACAGAAGATGGTGACGGACTTAAGGTAAACCTGCACCGCCAAGGCTACCTCAGGAGTATCACAGCAGCGCTGAGCGATAATGTACTTAGCTTCGATTTAGATGGCACTGGCAACTATACCTACCGTTATACTCTTGAAAAAAATGCTTCAGGACAAATAACGCTGAAATCTTACCTGTATAGTGATAAGACCAATGCAGCCCAGGGATTTGAATATGCGGTTCTGGCCAACAGCACCAGTGTTCAGAATTATGAAAATGCCGATTTCAAAACAGGTAATCTCCTGTTCAGGTTTAGTGCTGCTAAAACCATCGATTGGGATATCAGGGAGCGCCAGATCGGCACTAAATATTATCCACCTCCCATCAATCAAACGCTTCCTGTTACCGGCATTGCTCCGGAGGTATCTATACCCTATTACGCATTAAGCGCAGGCAGTTTCAAAGCAAACAGTGATTTTATTGGCGCGATGGTACCTAACTGGAAAAATGTGAACAGCCCGGTTATGGTTATAGAACGCAGCAATATCATCTATCAGACAAATAAACAGTAATCATCAAATTAAAAACTAACAAAATGAAAAACGTTAAAAACATCCTGAAAATATTCATCATCATGAGTGTTTTCTTTACCCTGGCTTCGTGTAAAAAAGATAAAAATGAGGATGGGGCATCGGGAGCTGTAGCCGGCAAATTCGATTACCAGAATAACAGCAACAATATTAATTCCGGAGATTACAGAGGTGGAAACGGTGATGGTGCATGGCTTTATTTCCTTACCCCAGATTTTAATTCCGTACAGATCCGTTTCAAAAACCTGGGCAATTATGTCATTCCGATCGGCTCTTTTACCTATAAAAATGGTGCCCCTTACAATACCGCCACAAATTTTGCCGGAGGTGCGGTAACGGTTAACAATGTAAGCGATGAAATAAATGGCGGCACTGTGGTAATTGCTAAAGATGGCGACAAGTATACCATCACGTTTGATGCCACTACAGCCAAAGGTCCATTAAAAGGAAGTTATACAGGCACATTGAAAAAAATCTAATCAGACTGGCCATGAAAAACCTTAAAAAATTCGCTCCCTTATTGTTCCTGCTGCTAATGGCAGGAGCAATTAACTCTTGCAAAAAGAAAGTTCAAGACGAACCAGTAGATACCTGTGGCATACCCGAATTGCAGATAACCGCTTCAGCAGATGTGGCCAATCCCTGCGGGATTGCAGTATCGTCCGGCGGTAAGGTAGCCATTACAGAATTTAAACAACCTTATGGTTCTACCGGGACAACAAAAATCTGGAACAGCTATAGTGATCTGCTCACGAAAAAGGCACCTGCCCAAACTTTTCAAAGCGTGGGAGCCGAAGCCATTGCCTTTGACAACAATGAAAATTTATACATCACCGAAACCGAACTGAATGCCCGGATAGTCATCTATAAAAAGAATACTGTTAACGGGATTAGCACCTATCAGTATTCCAGGGTAATACAGGAAGGCTTCATCAATCCACGCGGAATTGCTTTCGACAGTAAAAACCGCCTGTACCTTGCCGATGACGGCAAAGACAGATTGCTCCGTTTTGATGATCCTTTAAACAGCAGTACCTTCAGTGTTCTGGCAGCAGTATTTGGAAGTCCGAAAGGACTGGCCATTGCCAATGATACCCTTTACCTTACCGGATATAGTACCGACAGGCTTTACAAGTATGGATTAACGGCATCAGGCGCTTTAGGTAAAAGTGTAATCGTAAACTTACCAAAACTGGTTGATGTTGCAGCTTATGGAAATATTGTTGCGGCGGCCTCCCCTGGCAACAAGCGCATTACCCTGTTAAACACCAACCAGATCCAATCAACCGAGGTGAACTTTACCGGCTGCACCAAAACGCTCACAGGCAGTGGAGATATCTATGGCCTGGCCTTTGTAAAAACAGCAAATGGTTACGGGCTTTTAGCAGCCCACTATAACCAAAACAAGATCATATTTTATCAACCTTAACCATACGTCCTACCATGAAAACCATCCTTACCATAATACTGTGCATTGTTGCAATCAATATCAGCGCACAAACAAAAAAAAGACCGGCAAAAAAACCGGTCAACCAAACAGTTGCAAAACCCACCTTACAACCACAACCCAAAGCTAAAGCCAGTACTAAGGCAGATGCTTACAGCACATCCCAAAACTACAGTACCGCAATCGGGGTTAAATTTCTCTATGGCATATCCCTTACTGCAAAACATTTCTTAAAAGAAAAACATGCTTTGGAAGGCATATTCACCTACAGGGGTTTTAATGGTCTGGGTAGCCAGATCGGAGTAAGTCTAGCCTACGAATACCACCTGCCTGTAAATGCTATACAGAATCTGAAATGCTATGTTGGTGGAGGTGGCCATTTCGAATATTTTTCATTCGATGATGATTTAGTTGATCCTACCACAACAGTTGGTGCTTTAGGTGTGTTGGGGCTCGAATATAAATTTAAAGGTCTTCCCATTGCCATTAGTGCGGATTGGCAACCAGTATTCACCTTCAATAGCGGCGGAGGCTTTAGCGCAGAAAATGGTGGTATAGGTGTTAAATATACTTTCTAAAACTATCGGTTATGAAAAAAATCCTCACCATTGCTTTTTTAAGCTTGCTAAGCCTGGGCGGCAGGGCACAAATTCGTTCGCAGGTGCCGGTAAACATACAGATTGCCAACAGCCAGAGCGATACAGAAAAAATCAGGATCCCCTTTCCCCAACCCACTACTTTACATGATAACGGCGGCTGGGAAAAAGGTCCGGGCAATTGGCAGCAGGCGATAAAACATCCTGTGGCCTACCGGAGCGGGCTATTATTCTTAGACCGCAAAAAGAATGGCCTGATCAAATATTTCATGGTCGAAATCCGTTTTGATAAAGCAGGAACAATAGACCTGACCGCCAACAGCATGGCCACAAGCAAAGCTGGCAAGAATACCTGGAAAACCATCTTTGGCAAACAGAATGAGGTTGTAAAACAAACCATTATCTGCACCGAAAACGATTTTGGTACCGAAATGTATATTTTTCTTAAAAATTTCAGGCCGTACAGGCGAAGCCAGGTAAACTGAGTGATGGATAAAAATCCCTCACCGGTACATTACCATAGAAAATATCCCGCGAAGGTTTGGCCAAACGGATTTAAAACCCGAATTTTATGATTAACACATTCCCCTATGTTAAAGGCTGTTATTTTAGACGATGAAACCCGAGGAAGTAAATTGCTTTCGCAAAAACTTCAATCTTTTGAGGATGAACTTCAGGTTGTGGGCATTTTTAACGAGCCTGCCAAAGCCCTGAATGCCATTATGACGCTGGATCCAGATGTTTTGTTTCTTGATGTAGAAATGCCAGGAATAAACGGCTTTCAATTTCTGGAGCGTTTGGGCAGCTTCAGTTTCGAGGTGATCTTTACCACCGCCTATGATAGTTATACATTGGAAGCACTCCGCCTGAGTGCTGTAGATTACCTGATGAAACCTGTAGATGAGGACGATCTGAAAACCGCTATCACCCGCTTACGTAAACGGGTAGCCGGAAAAATTAAACAAAGGAACCCAAAATCTGAGTTTTTAAATGCACGACTGGCATTACCAACCGCAGAAGGTGTTTATATCATCGATAAAACAACCATTCTCAGAGTAGAAGCCATGAGCAATTACAGCGTTTTCCTGCTTACCGATAATAAAAAAATCATTGTATCCAAAACCCTGAAAGAATATGAAGTGCAATTAAACGATGATTTTTTTATGCGCATTAATCGCTCGGTAATCGTAAACCTAAGTTATGTGGTAAAATACCGCAAGGGTGATGGTGGTACCTTAGAACTTAGCGATGGTGCAGAGGTAGAGGTTTCGCCGCAACGTAAAGAAGCGTTACTGCAGAGGTTGTTCTGAAGGCTTCATGCTAAAACCCGTACCCTTAATACAGGTTCAGTGTTTAAGGATCTGTTTTCTGTTGGTCCAAGCCTAAAATGTCCTTTTAAGTACGCCAGGCTATATGGTAAAAGACGGGTATAAAGTTCGGAATGCGAATTAGTGCAGACTTTAGCGAAATCCCATCTACTCTAATTGTAAAAATCTAGGATAATAAAAAACACTATTACCTTTTGGGAATAGTGTTTTTCATTAAGTTATCAGGTGTTATTGCCCCACTGCCCTGCTTATGTGTGAAATTTTACCATCTAGGCCATTGTGGTAGTGAAAATATTCAACAACCCGGTTACCACTACCGCCGTCCCAGAAAACGCCGGGTGCAGCACCAATATCGAAACTCGGAATTACCACCCTGATTCCCGGAGGTAAAGTCCCTTCAACTTTAATAACAGCATAATCATCATCCGTTTGTCCATCGGGATTATCAAATACGACAATTTGGGTATTACTCAGCGGGCCTTGAAGTACCATCGATTTAATCCTGTCGTTTGCACCACTAGGAATAGTTTTTTTAAGATTCAAAGGTTTTGTGGAATGATTTCCATAGGTGAGTACCAGGTTACCGGTACCGTTCCATTCCTGGTAGAAACCAAATAAGCCTTCCTGAGGGAGGGGGCTAAGTGGCTGGACGTCATTCGGGGCAACAGGTTGCCACTGACCGGTCACAACCTGTGCCGAAATCGCCTTTGAGGCTAACAAAAGCCCGGCAAATAATAATGTTTTGTAAATTTTTATAGTAAAAGATGTCTTTTTAAGTTTAACTTAAGACAAGGTATGGTTAATACAAAACAAAATCAATAATAATCAGAAATAAGCATGATCATGAGAAATGTTCATTCTGGTGCATCTCGATGGCATGAACGCAAAACTCATCCTCAAATCATTCATTAATCAGGCTATTAAACTAATCGAAAAAGTTTTCAAGCGGATGATAATATTAATTAAGCTCGCCATAACCATTTAAATCAAAACGAGGTTACCATTATTAAAAAAAAACATCACACAAACGTGATTTATTATTTATATTTTTACCTTCTAATCCTATCCACCGATGAAAAGTATACACTTCTGGGCCGGACAAGTAGCATCCAAGGCATTATTAGAGGCCTACCTCGATCAAAGTATATACCTGAGGGTATGGGCAAAATATGATGTATAAGCAGCAGCTCCATTTCTATGGAGCGATAAGCCAAAGTTCGACAAAGGGTAAATTTGATCAAAACAAGCTATAACGAGAAGAAAAAAATAAATGAAGAAACTTTTTACAATCCTTTCTGTTCTCTTGACAACTTTTTCTGCATTTGCACAAGTTGGTAAAAATTCAGATTTATACAAAACCGTTCTAGCAAAAGACAGTTTGCTTTTTGACGTTGGTTTTAACCATTGCGACATCAAACAATTTGAGAAATTGTTGAGCGACAACCTCAAATTTTATCACGACAAAGACGGAGTTTCTGACAAAACTAAGTTTTTAACTGACTTAAAAAATGGAATTTGCAACAACCAAACCAATCGCCAAGTTCAGCGGTTTTTGGTAAAAGAAAGCACCGAAATATTTCCTCTTTATAAAAATGGGATTCTTTATGGTGCAGTTCAGAATGGCGAGCATAAATTTTCAGAAAAAAGAGAAAGTCAAGGTGGAATTGCAAAGTTTACCAACGTTTGGCAATTAGAAAACGACGAATGGAAACTAACAACCTCATTTAGTTTTAACCATCAACCTGACGATAATAAAAAAGTTGAAAAATTAGTTTTTGACAACGAAACTAAAATTGAAAAGTTGTTGAAAGAAAATAAAGTTCCGACTTTGGGAATTGGAATTATTGAAAACGGTAAACTGCAACAAGTAAAAGTTTTTGGCGAAATTTCAAAAGGTGTTTCAGCACCATTTAACACGATTTTTAATGTGGCTTCTTTAACTAAACCTGTAACAGCACTAGTTGCGTTAAAGTTGGTGAGTTTAGGAAAGTGGAATTTAGACGAACCCGTTTACAAATATTGGACTGACCCGGATATTGCCAACGACCCACGCAATAAGAAACTTACAACGAGAATTATTTTGAGCCATCAAACGGGATTTCCGAATTGGAGATATATGAACGAAACTAAAAAACTTAATTTTCAATTTGAACCAGGAACCAAATATCAGTATTCGGGCGAGGGAATGGAATATTTACGGAAAGCATTGGAAAAGAAGTTTAAAAAATCATTACAACAATTAGCTAATGAACTTATTTTTCAACCATTGAAAATGACTGATACAAAATATATTTGGGACAAAAATGTGGACACCACAAGATTGGCAATTGGGTATGATAAAGATGGAAAAGCGTACGATATTGTAAAGAATAAAATACCCAATGCCGCAGACGATTTATTGACAACTGTTGAAGATTACGGCAAATTTTTGGTTAGTGTAATGAATAGCCATGGCTTATCAAAAATTGTGTTTGAAGAAATGACCAAAAACCAAGTAGCAAGTACAAAAGGAAAGCATTTTGGTTTAGGTTTTGAAATTTATGATTTAGGAAATGGCGAAATAGCGTTGTCTCACGGCGGTTCAGACAATGGCGTTCAAACAATTGTATTTATTTTACCAAAAACTAAACAAGGACTTTTGATTTTCACAAATTCAGACACAGGCGGAAGCGTTTACGAAGATTTATTGAAACATTATTTAGGAGAAAACGGACAAAAAATATTTGACATTGAGACGAAATAAAGATACAACAGCTAACAGTTGGCAAACGGCGGGTTCAGTGTTAAATACAAGTTCAGCATTTCGATTGAACTTTTGTACTAAACCGAACATTTGTGTTTCGATTTCCGCCACTTCGCGAAGCTGCAAACCGTTAAAGCCATCTGACGTGCTAGCCTAAAAAACGGCATCAAAACTGATGTGCATCAATTACTAGGGGATTCGATTTCAGCTCAAAATCGAACCACAAGGTCTTGCCCACTATTTGTTCACGATTATAAAACGTTTTGCTGTATAACCCTCCACTTCCCACACCAACTCCGTAGTTATCACTTTTTTTAAGGTGCTGCTGTAATTTGTTCACGAAACTCTTAATGTTCTTATCTGGTGTTTTTGAGATCACCCTTAAGCTCAGGTTTTCAAGTTCATCTGGTGTAGATTTTCCGCCACGCATCTCGATGGCATGAACGCAAAACTCATCCTCAAATATATCGCCATCCCTCTCCTCAAGAAATTCCACCGAAGTGATATAGGCCAAGGAATAGCGTTCACCTGCCTTTAACAAAAAATCTTCTCTCCTGCTGACTTTTTTTAAGGCAATACGTTTTCCAGCTTTTGTTTCGATATAAACATGCATTGCCAATTCATTAATCAGGCTATTAAACTCATCAAAAAAAATTTCTAAGGGGATGATAATATTAATTAAACTCGCCGTAACCATTTAAATCAAAACGAAGTTAACTATTATTACAAAATATCACAACATCGTGATTTATTATTCCTAATTTTAGCTCATAACTTTATCTACCGATGAAAAGCATACATCTATGGGCTGGACAAGTAGCATCCAAAGCATTACTAGAGGCTTATCTCGATCAAAGGATATACCTTAAGGCATGGGCGAAATACGATAACGAACCGCCGACCGGAAACCCTGAAGAAGATGCCGAACCCTCGCCAAATTTAATGTGCGGGTTCTGTAAGGACACGGGAATTGATATTTATGATGAGGATATGATGGTGCTTAGATATTATACTCGTCAGGCCGACCTTGATAAGATAGCTAAAGATATTTCAGCAGATGCAGCGCAACTTGGGAAACTATTAAGGAAAAACAAGATCGAAAACTTTAATGCCGTGATTGCTTATGACGACAATAGCCTTAAGCCTAAAAAGTCTCCGTATCCAACCCTATTTAAATATCTGGGCAAATTGTCTGATTCGGAAACATCAACTGGCTCGAAAACCCAAACGAGCCACTACCTATGGACCGGAGATGTTCAGCTTTCAAAAGCTGAAATTATCAAAAGAACCGGACTGAAAAGCAAAGAGATCAGTGACCTGAAGTTCTTCTTTAGCAAAGAAAAGAAGAGGATTGATGAAACCATCATTCTCGGGTCGGCTGACTTAGATCTCGCTGAACAGCTGATCCTAAAGGTAGATAGTTTAGGGATTTCCCAAACCGCTAATGCAATTTTAATGCTGTCCCTAAACAGTAGTATCCAAATCAATATTGAAAAAATCAGCAAGAATCTGCACATGGATTTTATTGCAAGGCAAAATTAGACGAAATCATGAAAAAGAAATATACGATAGCGCAGTTAGCCAATCCTAAATGATTCGATTTTCACGTTAACTCGATTATTTTCTATTTTCACCAAATCGGCCATTAATGATAAGTGAAAGCTGATTGGTTCAATATTCTCCGAAAAATTCGATTCTGAAAGCCTGCAACATCGAACCGCTTTAGTAAACGGATCATTTCAACGCATTTATCTGATAAACAAGGAATTAGAAGGCAAAAAAAAAGGGCAAAAGATCTTTAAAAATCCTTTGCCCTGTGAAGGGTCAATCGCAGTCCAAAATCCAAACCAAATTATCGATGAATTAATCGAAATAGGTAGTTTTTCAGAAATTCTTGCAAATAAGTAAATCCAATATTGGTTTTGTATCAATATGCGCAAAGACAAAAGCTCCCTACCTAATTGGAGATTATCCAAAAAGTGGTCACTTGTTTTTCAATAAAGCGGCCACTTTTTTCAGCTTAAACTGATCAATTAGTTGATTTTAAGTGCTTTTAAGTTGCTTGTGAATAATGATTATTGTCAAGGGTAGGGTGACTTTAACCGAGCTCATAACGCTTTAAAAATAGATTTTATTCAGAGATAGTAACCTGGTTTTCAAAATCAGGTTTTTGGTGTGCGATAATGCATTGTAAAGGCTATTTGAATCGAAAATTGTTGGCTGGCTTTAAATATGACAGTGGTCAGGAAGATTAAAGGACAATCCTGTTCAGGTTCGGCACAGCTTTGATGCTGCAGGGATTAGATATATTTGGGGTACTACTTTATCCTACCCAACTCAGAACTGGGTAATTCCCCGGGTGTACAGTTTGAACCGGAATCCGGTGACTACTATTGGGTTCTTCCCCACTTTTGGTGGTTTTTAGTTGCTGAATACTTGAATGAATCTAACAAATGCATTGGCTGTAACGCTCTCGACACGGTTTTTCTATCATCCATAGATTGACAACTATTATTTTCTACCCAGAAAAAGAAAATTATTTATAAAATAACTATGAGCCCCAATTTGTGAGTTTGAGCGTTGCAAAAAAAAAAACATCTGTCATATTAATAAAGAAAATATTGACCACCAAAATTGGGGAAGAACCACTATTGCCGAAATCCCCGGATAGCGCAAAGAAGCTGTCGGAGACTTTTGGTAAGATTGCCCAGGACCGCGAAAGCATCAGTATTAATAGGTCGGATACTTCGATTTCCCGCTCTACGCAGATGGATTATGCGATTCCGGCATCGAAGATTGCAACGCTGTCTTCAGGGGAATTTGCGGGCCTGGTAGCGGATAGTCCGGGAGAAAAAATTCCCCAGAAGATGTTCCATGGGGAGCTGCAGAATGACAATGAGGCGATTGCCAGGGAAGAAAAGGCTTATGTTGATTACCGGAAATCAGGAAGGTGAGCGCGGAGGATGTGCAGGCAAATTATATGCGGATTAAAAGGGAGGTGCTAGATCTGGTGAATACTGAGCTGGAGAAAATGCCCAAGTTAGAGGTTAAAGAAAAACGTAAAGAAAAAAAACAGGGACAGAAAAAATCCATGGAACTGGCCAATCATGGCGATGGTCATGCGCTATCGATGTAGGAATTTAATTTATGATAGAATTAATAGATTGTCTATAAAATTTTGAGTGCATTCATTTTTTTTTATTTTAGGTCAATAAATTACGCAACTTATGTCTATAGCAACAATCCATCAAGAAGTATTCGATTTCCTGATAGAACAACATTCCATGGATGAAAACTTTTATTTCAGCCTGAGGCAGATAAACCGGAGTGGCCGCCTGGATAAGGGCTACTGGTTTCTGGGAAATGAATATTACCTTTCCGTTTCCTTTTGGATGGGAAGTGATAATAGTACCAAATCGCCTAGATTGACTTTCATTATTGTTCATGATGGGTTGACCTATTTCGAAATTGATTCCAAACACGATTCAAGACCTTTCTTTAGCCAAGACTTTCTATTAAAGTTAGGCTTTATTGAGCCGTCTCCAACTGAAGTAAACAGGAAATATTATGATTTTGAAAGAAATGACTATTTAAAATCACTTGAAAGTTTTCTCCACGGAGACAAAATCATCGTGGACGATTATGTAAGGAGGAGAATAGCTGATATCAGCGCACTGGATGAAGATCCTGAGGTTGATTTTATATGGCCATCTACTTTCGAAAAACAGCTCAAGATTGTTAAGAGGTATCAGCAGGAAAGAAAAAACAAAGAAAAGAAGACGGGTTACCTCAGAACCTTTCATATTGGCAATTTCGGTCCAATAAATGATCTTGCTTTCCCTGAAATACCGAAAGGTTGCCGATGGGTGTTTTTAACCGGGGAGAACGGCGCCGGAAAAACAAGTGTACTCAAGGCACTTGCAGCCTCAATTTGCAACAATAATGATCATGGTATTGTAGTAGCCGCTGATTACGCTGATTTTAAAACCAAAATTGGCATAGAAAGGTTGGACGGTACAGAGGAAAATTCGGTCGAGGGAAAAAACGATTTTAAAGATAAAAAGTGGCTGATTAGGGGATTTGCAGCTTATGGTCCAGTAAGGTTAATCACGGAGGGGAGCTTAAAAGGGGAATGGGCGAACCTTAATGAGAACAGAATTAGCAGAAGGGCAACCTATGGGTTATTCAGTCCGATAAATGTGCTTAGAGACGTCAGCGGTGAATATATATTGGCAGTTAAGCCAAAATACTATGATTTGACCCTAAATGACTTATTGGAAAATATCGAAACCAATCTGGAAATTATTTTACCCAATATAGATAAAGTGGAAATTGTTCCCGCTGGAAAAGGTCATCAAATTAAATATTTTCAGAAGACAGGGGAAAACAAGAATGATAAATGGTTCGTTGACTTTGAACAATTGCCCTCAGGCACTAAAAATTTCTCGGCATTAATATTAGACCTGCTCCTTAGATTTTCTGAACAGCAGGATGACGTGGCAGATATTGCAGATTACGTTGGTATAGTTTTGATTGATGAAATTGACTTGCACCTGCACCCTAAGATGCAGAAAGAAATTATTGTACAATTAGCAGAAACATTCCCCAACATTCAATTCGTTGTTACCACACATAGTCCGATACCTATGCTTGGCGCACCAAAAGATTCTATTTTCATCAATATTCATAAAAATGAGGAGAACCGGATTTGCGCGAGCAAGATTGATGTAGACATTACCAATATGCTTCCTAATACGATTTTGACCTCACCGATTTTTAATTTCGATGAGCTTATTAATGAAAACCATATACCAGAAGAGCCTTTAATGACGGAAGATGATTACAATGAGGCAATCTTTTACCGGATTTTAGAAAAAAAGATTAGGGAGAACACTATTAATCCACAGCCATGATCCATCTTCCTACAAAACAACACCATCAGGCCCCTGCCCGATTAAGTGTTGCAGGGGCGCTTCGACAGATCGAGCGTGCCTTCTTGGGCGCAGATGGGGATGAATACAATGCTACTTATTATCCACATCAGGAAGTAACAGATCTTCTGAGGGCCTATTCTATTCACAAGACCGCGCTTGCTCCCGGTGATCAGCCCAAGTGTAATTATTGTGAATCCAGAATTGAACATGCTGCAACATTACAGGTGGAACATTATAGGCCGAAAGCAAAAGTTGAAGCTGGAGAAAATGATAATGTTGAAACTTCGGGGTATTTCTGGCTGGGTCTTGAGTGGACGAATCTCTTATTGGCATGTCCAAAATGCAACGGCAAGGATGCCAAAGGAAATAAATTTCCAATTGCGGGAATAAGAGCCGTGCCGCACAACCCTGTGCAAAGGGCAGGGAGAGTCCTAAGCCTTGTCCGTACAGATTGCTTAACAAATTGTTTGGTACTGCAGCAGGAACTGCCAATTTTATTAAATCCAGAGGTAGATCATCCGGAAAATTGTTTGACATTCAATATTCTTGGACACATCAGGGGCATTGGCAATGATGCATATAGGGCAGATAAAAGTGCTGAAATTTACAGGCTAAATCGCGATGAGCTCCAAATCAACCGTAAAAAAGTATGGGATGCGATTAAAAACGATATTAATGTCGATATAGGTGGTCATCAGGCAAACTTTTTAACAGAAGACGGGCTGAGGTTCCGCTTCCGTGCTTTGGCCGCTAAGCTGATAAAGCGAAAAGAAGCCTCTGAAGAATATACACTATGGGGCCGTTTTTTAAATACTGAAATTGCCTTAATGTTAACCTATTTGGACGCATTTTATCGCAATTTGTTCATCGAGGAATATAATGATGTTCTAGCCAATCAACCTTAGGTAGAGCAATGAAGATTAAACATTATGAAATGAATATTCCGGTAGCCAATCCCTTCGAGAATTGTGTATTGGACCGTGAAAAATATGCTAAGGCATTGATGAGTCTGCTCGCAAATTATAAGGGTGGCTTTGTACTGTCCATCAATAATGTGTTCCGTACCTGATATTTCAATGCCTGGGAAAATGATTTTGGCAGTGCCCCCTTAGTGGCAATTATTTCTGAACTGAAAACGCTTCAGGGGAAGAAGAATGATGCTATTTTTAAAAGTGTCCTTCAGAAGGCGGCGGTAATCAGTAAGAATGTTGCGCCTGGATTGATCAAGGCGTTCGCCGAAAAATATATCAAGACAGAGGTTTTACTCGATGCGATTAAGGGGGCAAGTGAGGGAGCGGCAGAAATCTTCAAGGAAGAGGTGGATAATTATGCCAGGAAAAAGCAGGGGCATATAGAATTCCGGGAGGAACTGGAAATCCCTTGCTCAAACATTTAGTACACCAGTTTTTCTCCAGCAGCTGATCCTCAACCGTTACGATATCCGGGTAACTATCATCGGACAAAGCGTATTTGCCGTCAGAATTGGTAGAAAAGGTAATGAAGTGGATTGGCGTAGGCCTGAAGTCGAAAAACATTATCAGCAATTTCAGCTCCCCAGAGCTTTGGAGGAAAAACTACTAACCATCATGACCCATTTTAAGATGGTCTATTCAGCTATTGATCTGATCGAAACCCCAGATGGAGATTTTGTTTTTTTGGAAATCAACCCCGTGGGTGAATGGGCCTGGCTGGAGTTGGAACTGGGCATGAATATCTCAGAGAAACTGATTGATGAATTATTATGAGTGAGCTTAAAGAATACCTGGCACCGCTGGTGATGCCACAAAAAAAGATCAGACCGTTACTAAAAAGCTTAAAAAGTTCGTGGAGCATTCTCATTCATGGAATTTTGCCCCACCAAAGCGCTGTTCAACCTGAAAAACTTTTTTTTGACGAGCACATTGGCAGCGAGGAAGAATATATGGCGGAACTGGCTATGGAACTCTACAAAGAATCCACCGCCCGTATCGATGCACTGGAAGAGAAGGGATTTAAATTATTGACCTACATCTCTGCAATATCGGCCATTTCGGTTTACTTTATCGGAAAGGAACTAGATGGCTTTTTCAAATATACTGTGATTGCTTCACTGCTATTTTTGGTCATCGCGATAGTAATCTCGCTGCGCTGTATTGGGATCAAACAACAAAAAGCATTGTTCATCGATAGCCTGTTCAAATTTGAGACAGATGCAGCGCCAAGTGCACAAAGTAAAAAGGCTATAATCGCCAGTCTGATCAACTGCGCGGTCTTTAATTAAACCGTTTCCGATAATACCGCAGACATACTGCGTGCCTCCAGATTTATGCTCTCCATTGGTATATGGACCACGGCACTTTCCTGTGTCTTTTTTCTTTATAAATCTCCTGACAAAGCGGAAATGCGTATGGTAAAATTTTCTGACAGCACCTATATAAGGGATGCTGTATCAAACTTAAAAATCCAATCCCTGTCAAATGCAGCCCAGGAGAAATTAAACCACCAATTGAAAACAAAACTGGACTCTCTTGAAATGATCACCCGAAAATATATCAATGAAAAGCCGGGAAATGACACCGGTAAGTAACAACCATAAACGCTGTATAATTGGATATTTCAGCTAAAGTGACTACTCCATCCGGGATGATACTGAATTTCGCTTAAAACAGGCATTATCACTTATTTTTAAAAAGAATCTTAAGAACCGGTTCCAATTCTAAAGTCAGATATAAGTAGGTAATCAATTTTATCGCATTTATTTTTGTTCCAAAATCATTATTTGCCCCGTGTAAAATAGAATGCCGGTTTAAAACATCTGCATCTCCCTTTTCTGATCTGTAGTAACCATAATACTGGTTACTAAATGTAAGGAAAGAACTGAGTGCCATACCTGCAAAGCCAAGGCCATGTTCGTGTTTTTCAGATAACACTTTGTATTCTGCCCTGCTGATTTCATTTTTAGTCAATAAAACCATTAGTTTCCGGGTTGCAGCCCCGGGTTTTAGGTTATCGATTTCTTGCTCGCCAAATCCAGCTGCCTTGAACATGGCATTTACAGAAACCATATCTTTGCCAAAATCCTTGGTATCAAAATAACGGCGGGTTAGAAAATCTAAAATCGGATATATAGAAGTAATACAGGATGCGTAACGACCCTTTTTAAAATTCGCAAAGATCTCTTTTACAATATCTCTTTTTTCCTGAAGTATCTGGTTTTCAATAATTTTTAGAGACAGATAATCATAGTTTTCATTAAATAATTCAATATTGAAGGTTGAAATATTTGTCACACCGAAAAACCTACAGATTAAAGGAACGATGAGATAATCAAAATATTCCAATTTCTTTCGCTTATGATAACGTAAAAGCCACATACATCTGGTTATAATGTTTCTTGGCATCTCAAATGCTTCATCAATCTTTAATCTAAGCCCGCCAAACAGATCAAAATATTTAAAATCATTCATTCCAAGTTTTGTAAACATAAACTCATTGAGATATCCAATTTTGATTTTTGCAGGGTTAACGTATAAAGGAAGCGGCCAATTGTGCTCATCGTAAATCCAACAGGCATAACGCATCACATCTATCGTTCTGTGGCGGAGATACAATTGTAAACTTTCACTTATATTTTTAGGATAAACCGGGAGTTTAGTTTTTGGCTTTTTAGGTATTTTCTTTTTTAATGTCTCTAGATTAGCCTTCAGTTTTTTGGAATCCATTGTAATTTTTATTGAAAAGATTTTAACTGAATTTCTTTTTTTCTGCTAGGTCAAAGTACGGAAATCATAGCCTTTTGAAGTTCAATCCCGACTGTACTTCGTATTGACACGAGGTACTCTACCAACAACCTAAAGAGCACTAACGAATCTTCATCAATTAGGTTAGCACGGTATTTATGCCATAATGTATTCAAGCAGTCTTCCAATTTTTTATCGTGTTTAGGATGGCCGACATAAATTCTTCCCTCGGGAGCATTCTCTTTCATTTTAAGTGCCATGCCAAAAAAGAGATTCAACGTGTAAAGCCCTTTAAAAAGCATAAAAATCCCCGAAGGAGTAGGCAAAAACTTTAAAAGGCCTAGCATTACGTACGGATTGAGACTAGATTTGGTAAGATATATCGAATAAAGATCCTGACATCGCGCCGTAAAATCACTAAAATCATCTTCCCAAATACCAACTGTGTCGGGATCTAATCCGTAGAGACAAAGCCGGAAGTCACTTTGCCTGTCAACAGAAGCGATCTTCCAGGTCTCTAGGTCCTTGGTAAATATCACCATTCGGTGGAGCAGCTGTACCATCATACCATGCTCAGCCGGTCTATCGATATTTTTGAGGTAGAAACACCTCATTAATAGTTCAATCTGCTTAACACCGATATAGCCGTATTGCAGAATTGGCTGCCAGAATACATCTTGCCGGCTCTCCTCTTCTATTGAAAAAACAACTGTCCAGAGATTCATTAGCATATACCTTGAAAGCTCGTCTGGAAAATCGTCAAGTTTTTTTCCACCGGGCACAATAGGCCCCATCTGATAGATCATATAGGCAATACCTTTTAGCCAATAACCTTCGATCAGTTGTGTATCTTCTGGTGATAGTGAGTCCAAAGTTATTGGCAATGCTTTAAAAAAAGCTAAAATATAATCATTGTTTGCGGGAGCTAAGCGGGAATAGTCCGGACTGTTTTCCTTATCCTCTCGTCTTCCCCTGCCCTTAGCCAGGCGGACTTCATGCTGCTTCAACTTCTCCCAGTCCATGGGCAGACCGGCTATCCGGTTATCTATAAAATCCTCAATCAAGTTTTTGAAATCCTCAGAAAGGTCTGGCTTATAGGGTTTACTTTGAAAACAATATCTCAAAAGCAGATTCTGCAATTGAAGGAATTCAGGATCGGACCAGTTTCTTAGCATGCCGGCATACTGGAAAACCTTCTGGGTAGAATCGAGGTTAAAAAGCAGCAGACACATGGCAATAATTTCGCGGCCTAGCCTGGATTGTGTATCATGAAAATAAAGCCCAGGTGCCATTATGCACAGGAAAGAATGCCAGTTCAGACCAGTACCGAATTCATGGGATTTTTCCAGGTTAATAAATCTGTGTTTTAAAATAGCCAATGTGGTGTTAGCTATATATTCCCAGTACCCGAAATGCTCATCTTCCCAGATTTTGCTTGAAAAAATCAACCTGGCCGCTACTGCTGTAATATGGGTATATGGGGAGTGGATCGAATATTTATCGGGTTTATACGGTCCACTTTGTTCCCAAATTCGAACAAGAGTGGTTAAGGATTCAAAATACTTTTTGGATTCATCCAAATTCAGCAGCTCTCCGTCTTTTATTGCCTGCATTTGCTGATACTCTTCAACAAAAAGATTAGCAGATTCGGTTTTCTTTTTACGTGTTTTTTTTGTGCTGGGTACTGGTAATGGTTTTTGACTGTAGCTAATTACTTCATCATTTCTCCATTCCAAATTATAATTTTCAAGATCAAAATAATATAGCAGGTCATTGGCATACTGTCCCAGATTCTTATCAGACGGGGCTGATTCCGCCCGTAACTTCCAGGCTTTAATCACTCGCTCAAAATTTTCACGATATGTGGAATCCAATATAAATTTGGGATGGAGAATTGCCGTTATGGGTGTAAAGCGCTGGCTGCGCTTGTCCCACTTTTCCTTTTGCGGATACCAGGACTTTGGAAAGCCGATATAAGACCATGCATCATACTTCGAGTTATACATCCTGTCATAATATACCAAATCCAAATTAATAAGAAGATCATGCAGGATGGCATCAAAAAGTACAGGCTTGGATTTCCCCACCACAAAAACAAGTCCGAGGATGGCGAGGGATTTTGTTTTTTCCAGCATATACTCAAGATAAGGGGAAATATCTACGGCCTCTTCCAGCTTATCATACAGGAAATTTTCCAGAGACATCAGAATCGATATCAACATATCGGGCGTACCTGCTGTTCCCATGTCTTTATTCCAGCCAAACACCCGGTAATCACCAAAGAAAAATTTCGAATGCTCTCCAATACCAACCGAAAGGCCAATGGGGCCATCATCCTTGTGATAGTTTTTTTCAATATAACGATCAGTGCAAAAATCCGTCAATTTACAGATAAAACCAATAGCTTCATGGGGGCTAAATTTTAGAAAATTTGTAAACGGTCCCCGTAAGAAAAACGGCGTATTATAGTCAAAATCATTGACGATAAAAAGATTACCATCTTCGGGACGGTGATAAAAGGGGGGGATATCATTTGGTTCATCTATAATACAGGCCAGAAGTAGCTCGCCAGCCAATCCTGGCTCAAGCAGATACATGGGTGTTAAAGTGTCGGCCTCCATGCACACTTTCCTGAACTCTTCATTTATCCGGCTTGTTGGTCCATCAGGCCAGGGCTTGGTCCTATGATCATTGGGGATGTAATTTTCTAACTTCTCTTTCTCCCTACAGGCAAGCTTTAGGCTGAGTTCCTTGACTTCCGCCCTTGCTTCTGCAAATCCGAATAACATGGCTTTAATAGCCTTTTGGTTTGCATCCTTCACTTCACCACCTGGATAGGTATTACGTTTTGATGCTATTTTGGCAACAATATGAATTGCGATTTTAACGGCCCTGTCCCGCAAGAGAAAGCTGGGAGCATGTTTTAACCAAATGAATACCATTTTTGAAAGCCCGATTTCATCCAAGCCCGCAACAACTTCAAGATTCCCTAAAATAAAATCCAATACTGGTGGCCAATAGTGAAATATTGGTAAACGGTCGATATCTATTGCTTTTTGTTCTGCAATTCCAACTTCCCTGCAACTTCTTAAGACTTCGGGATTGACTGTAGTTGCCTTGATGAGAAATAGTTCAATTAAACGCTTTAAGTACTCCCCCTCTTTTTTGAACAATAATTCTTTATGTGTTTCAAGGCTTTGGTCTGAGTTTGAACCGATAAAAAGTCCTGTCAGAAAAACATCTTGTATGATGATACTTTTGGTCTCGCTGGAACTTAAGCCCATAAACTGCTTTTGCCAGGCATTACTGCCACTTTCACGCGCTAGCAGAAAAAGAGCGTAGAGTTGTATTGCCCGGTCCCACATAATTGTTGAAACCTTTTTTTCTTCTGTAAAACTTTTGAACTTATCGCTAGAAGAACGAAAATGCCGGTATCTCGCCCAATCTCCGTATAGATCATGAACAAAACTTATCTTCCCGTCACGAAAGCGAAGAAACCCTCTGGTAACCAGATCATCAACCGGATCCAGATCACTCGTGGTAAACCGAGAGGTATCAATAGTTAGGTTAAGGCTGTCTGCTTGTATTGAAGCCAAAGCGATCATAAAGGAAGGGTGCTTTACGCCCATTTTTTCAATCTCCTCCCTCCAGATCAAATCAATTATAACTGTTTCTGAAAAAGTGTCCTCATCATGGCTCAGCTGCGAAATGTGATAGGATAGCTTGTCTAAAAGTTTAAGGTTACTGACAATTTTGCGAAATTTTTCATCCAGCATCAGTCTAGCAAGCTCCGGAAAGGCTTCTATCAACGCTATATTTTCACGCTCACCAAGATTTTCTACCATAACAAGCGCATCGCTTGTAACTGAAATATTTCTTCTGCTAAGAAACAGGTAAACCTCACTGACACTGTCGGAAGGGATGGTAAACAAAATTTTCCAGGAACTATCGCCCAGTGCTAAAATAAACCGGAGCAATCTTGCCAGCCTATCCTGCTGTTGTGGGTTGGTAAGTTTTTCCGGCCCATCAATGATCAAATAAGATGGTCTGGTTGTACCCTTCTCAATCAGTTCTTCCAGGCTATGTTCAAGGCCGAGACCATTACTTAAGTTGGGTAACTCAAAATCCACTGCCTCCAGCCAAATTACATTTGCAGAAGACGCAACTGTTTGGACAAACTTTTTGGCAGCTATCGTTTTCCCTGCTCCCGAGCTGCCTGATAGTATACAGATGTGATTATTAATAAAATTTTTCTGGATTAATTCCAGCTGATTAGTTCTCGAAAAATTAATCTTTCCTCCAATTGTATCTTGCAAAATCCCAATTGACAGGGCTGTTCTTTCCCTAACCTTATCCCAGTCTTTTTTGAAGACAGGAAAATCTTTTAACCTAAAAACTGGCAGCAGAAGCCCTATAAGTTTTATTGAATCAAGATAACCACCAAACGGTGCAAAATCCCTGGGAATAGATCTTAAAAATGCGTAAAGCTTTGTTTTCTCTTCAATTGTGGGGTTTTCCAATAATTCACCACAAAAATCCAGGGCTCTTTCGGCCGAAGTAGACTGAGCTGCATTTAAGTCCAACGAAAAGAAAACAAATTTTGACAACATCAACACAGATTCTTCTTTCTTCAATCCAGAAAGCACAAACAAGGAATCCGGACACTGAAATGAAAGATATATTGAACGCTTCTGTACAGAATTTGCTTTGTGTTTGGTGTTTTTCTGATAAAAAACAGCTGCATCCTGAAGTCTGGCCTGTTGAATCACCGCATCTAAATCCTCGCCCAGTTTTCTGGCCAGCGGTGGTTGAATTAGACCACAGTAATCTTTATTGCTGTTAAAAGGATTGTCTTCTTTCTCCAGATACTGTTGCCACAACAGCTGGTTTAGCTCAGAATCAATCCCATTATTATTAATATGCTGATTGCTTTTTATCGAAAATCCAATTTTATATTCTTCCGTTCCGGAATCCATCGTCAAAACCACATCATCAAATAACCAGCCGTTCGCTCTCATCTGCAATTCGATGCGGACGATAGTCCCAAATGTTGGACCAAATGGCTGCTTATTGCAGAGCATGCAAAGCGAGAGGTAGGCAACAACGTTATCCTCGTACGTTGTACCGTTCATTCCAGTCTGTAAAGTTGTTGCGATTTCCCCCATGGTTATGTATTCCCCTAAGGTAAAAAGTGTGGATCAAAATTATCTGATCACTGGGAGGAATTTATCCACAAAAGAAACTTTTACAACAGAGGCCCATCACTTTTGCGAAGGCTTCCCTTTCTGATATTGCGCTCTTAGCGCCTGCTGTCGGGGATCAGCATATAGCGCTTTTATATTTTCATCATTAATGACCTGATTAGCGAAAAAAAAGCAAACCAAACTTAATTCTGAATAGAAGATTTTAGAAGGGCGCAACCCAAATAATGTTCAGCAAATTGCAAGCCAGAGATAAACTTATTATGTATGCATCATCGCTGGAGCACGCAGCCGGTGATCATTTACCTAACTTTCATTACCAAAGATCTGATGACATTGGATAACGTCCTAAAATCCCATAGTAGCTTTGTGGTAAATGAAGTGAAGCGAAATCTGAACTATCCGCTTCACTAAAAAATACCAATAATAATTTAGTTAAGGTTTAAAGACTGATCATCAGCCTGAGCTGCTAATTGGATAACATAGCCAACCGAAAAAGAGTCGATTAAAGAAAGCGCATAGTTACGGTCTATTGGCAACATATCAGGTGTCAATACATCTTCATCAATGAATTTTTCCGCATCCCATAACAAACGGGTCAACTCGGGATTCTCAGGTTCGATACGCTCAAAGACACGCTCAAATGCCTGATTTGCTGCCGTAATGAATTCTTCACGGTCATCCTTATTTAGTGGGAGCGAAGATATTTTTGTGGTAGGAACACTTGATACACTGTCATCCTTTTCCCATTCAATTTCAATATCTTCGTCTTTTAACAGTCGATAATCATCGTAATAAATGTCTTGTTCTCCTTCCAGGAAAACGTCTGTAAAGATTTGCAATTTAAATTCATCATCAAGCTTTACTTTATTTTCAGTTTCAATATGCGAAAGGTAATCAACCCAGTCCCGTACACTAACTCTATCCATGTTATCATAAAGTAAAAATGATAACTCAATTTTGGCTGGCGAAGCTTTTGAAAAGTCTGACCACTTATCCAGGCCGCATAATTTTGCAATTACATGCAGGGCATTCCCTAACTTAAAGTTTTCTTCATTAATATTGAAGTCATGTACGAGCAAGTCGAACTTGAAAAATTTCGGATCGTAGTCATACACGTTACGCCGCAGTTTAGGATCAAATGAAGAGGTTTGGGTTTTGAAATCTTTGTGAAGATTTTTTGCTTGGAGTTTTAAATACTCAATAGGTGTCATAATACATTCCTGTTTAGACCTACTTAACTATCCTTTGTATTTGCGTTCGTAATCTTGTTTGGATAATAAGCAGGAGGTTTGCATTATTAAACAATTAATTGGCTGAATAGATCTTTGCACGAACGAGCAAGCTTGCCAAAAAGCTTACACAATTATAGAAATAAAAATTCTTAATGTCAATACCTGAATTCAGCTTAAAATTATTTTGGATATTTTTCGAGGCATAAGACTCAACCAAATAAACCTCCCAAAAAACCATCAAAATTCACAAGAAAAAATTTAACAATTTTATCTATACGGTAATAGGTACTAATTTTAAATAATCCAATAGTTGCAGAATGAAATAGCACTCGATGAAAGCGTGGTAATTCGGTTATAGTCCGTCTATTCTCGTATCCGGTCCGGCCTTAACTTAGTGCTTATTATTTTAAGTACATAATATAAATACTATGGATGCAATACTGAGCCTCAACTTCGTGAACATGATTGAAACACTTTTTTTGACCTTAAAATATATTGATATGACGATAATTGTCCTCATCATAGCCCTATTGCCAATATTTGGCTTCGCTGCATTTACCTTCAAGGGAAACATAAAACCAAATGAAAAGAAATCGATGACATTCAAGTCCTGGTTATTCAGCTTTACCATTAACCATGAAAAAGGCGAAGATCTGAATGATGAAAACACCGAAGTTTAGGTCCAAAGCTTACTTAAAATTTCGCCCAGCATGGAAAGTTGCTTTGGGAACTTCCTCGCGGGTTTGGGCTCTTTTATTGTGCGCTGGATATGGCGCACTTTTTTCATCCGCGCGCGATAAGGTTAAAACCGGCAAGTCATCCTGCTCGCGTTGCACCAGCTTACCCAGCATTTTGGTGAGGTCAAAGCACTTGCTAACAATCACATGTACCACCTCACCTTCTCTTTGCAGCCGTCCCTCCACCATCAGCAGGCGCGCTTGCAGAATTTCCTTGCGATAAGTTTCAAACAGCTTTTCAAAAACCACCAGATTAGAAAAACCGGTCTCATCTTCTATGGTGATAAAACATACCCCACCGGCAGTTCCCGGACGCTGGCGCACTAAAACCAAGCCGGCTACCTTGACCAATTGCCCATCGGTGGTAACAGTACTAATATGATGCGTCGAGCGGATATGCAATAAATCCAGCTGCTCACGCACAAAGCTCACCGGATGCGCTTTTAACGAAAGTCCAACAGTTGCGTAATCCTGAACCACATGTTCACCGGCACTCATTAGCGGCAGCTCCACCTGCGTTTCCAGCTTGCTTTCCGAAGGCTGGCCTTTAAAAAGCTGCTCCGGCATATCCTGCAAGGCAGAAACTTCCCATAGCGCCTTTCTGCGGTCCAGGCCAATGGAGCGGAAAGCATCCGCGTCTGCCAGCCGTTCCAGCGTGGCCAGTGACACCCCAGCATCGCGGAGCGCTGTGATGGTAAGATAGTCCTTTCCCCGGTGCCCGGTCAAAACCTGCATTTCCTCTTCACAAATGCCCTTGATCTGACGGAATCCCAGCCGTAATGCATGATATTTACCAGCCATTTCTTCCAAGTGGTTATCCCACAAAGAATGGTTGATATCCACCTCACGCACTTGAACACTGTGTTTCTGTGCATCAATCACAATCTGAGCAGGCTGGTAAAACCCCATGGGCATACTATTTAGCAAGGCTGCTGCAAAGACATCCGGATAATAACATTTTAGCCAGCAGGAAACATAAACCAATAATGCAAAACTGGCCGCATGGCTTTCAGGAAAACCATAACTACCAAAACCTTCCAGCTGTTTAAAAATACGCCTGGCGAATTCCTCGGTATAACCCTTAGCCAGCATTCCATCAATGAGTTTCTTTTCGTATTGGTTCACCAGGCCTTTGAACTTAAAAGTTGCCATGCTCCGCCTTAGCCCGTCAGCCTCTGCCGGAGTAAAACCCGCCGCAACTATCGCAATCTTCATCGCCTGTTCCTGAAAAAGCGGAACACCCAGCGTCCTGCCCAGGATTTCCTCAAGCTCAGGGGAAGGATAATCTACCGCTTCTTCACCATTGCGCCGGCGCAGGTAAGGATGTACCATATCCCCCTGGATTGGGCCAGGCCGTACTATAGCAACCTCAATAACCAGATCATAAAATTCCTTTGGGCGCAAACGCGGCAGCATCGACATCTGCGCACGGCTTTCAATCTGGAATACCCCCAGCGTATCGGCGTGACAGATCATTTCATATACCTTTGGATCATCCTGGGGAATATTGGCCAAAGTCAGATTCAGCCCGTAATGTTGCTTGCAGAGATCAAAGCCCTTTCGGATACAGGTTAGCATGCCAAGTGCCAGCACATCCACCTTTAAAAATCCCAGTGCATCGATATCATCCTTGTTCCATTCGATATTAGTGCGGTCTTCCATCCTGGCATTCAGGATCGGACAAAGATCGGTCAATTTGCCATTGGTTACCACAAATCCCCCGGTATGCTGGCCCAACTGGCGGGGGAAGCCCATCATCTGGGAGGTCAGCTCCAGGGTCTTTTTTAAATGCGGGTCTTCCGGATTCAGTCCCTGTTCAGTCACCCTTTTACCCTCAAACCACTCATCGGTAAACTCCCAGATGGAGCTGGATAATCTATTGATCGTATCTACCGATAAACCCATTGCTTTGCCTACATCGCGGATGGCGCCTTTCTGGTGCTGCTGGGTAACGGTCGCCACGATTGCTGCCCGTTCGCGGCCATACTTATTATAGATATATTGGATAATTTCTTCCCGGCGTTCGTGCTCAAAATCCACATCGATATCAGGCGGCTCATTCCTGGCAGGCGAAATAAAACGTTCAAAAAGCAGGTCGAATTTCATGGGATTGACCGAAGTAACCCCCAAGCAGAAACAGATCGCCGAATTTGCCGCTGAACCCCTACCCTGGCAGAGGATACCGCGGCTACGTGCCTCGCGTACGATATCTTCCACAAAAAGAAAATAATTCGCGTAATCCATCTGTTTGACAAAATCCATTTCATGGTTGATCATCTGCACAACTTTTTCGGGAACCGTATCTCCATAGATTTCTTTTGCCCCCTTCCAGGTCAGGTATTCCAGTTCAGCAAGCGGCGTCCTGCCGCTTTTATTGATCTCTTCGGGATAAACATATTTAAGCTCATCGAGCGAAAAAGTGCATGCCTCGGAAATTTCCAGCCCGTTTCGGATCGCCTCAGGGTACTTGCGGAACAATCTATGCATCTCTGCCACTGGCTTTAAATAGCGTTCAGCGTTCTGGTGCAAACGAAAGCCAGCATCAGCAATCGTACATTTCTCCCGCACGCAGGTTAGTACATCCTGCAGCTCACGACGAGATGAATCATGGTAATGAATATCACCAGTTGCCACTATCGGAATGTTGAAACGATCAGAAAGCTGATTGATCCTAAAAAGTTTTTTATCATCATCACCAGAATAAGAACGGCTCATCGAAAGATATAAAGCGCGCCCCAATGCCTCCCGGTATTCTTCAAGTGCACAGACAAAACTGGATTCAAAATTAAAACTACGATCCAGCATTGGCGGCATTATAGCCATAAATAAAATGCCCTTACTATGGGCATAGACATCGGCTTTATTTAGAAAACATTTTCCTTTTTCAGCCCTGATATTGCCCATACTCAGTAAAGCGGATAACCTGCCATAAGCTTCCTTATTGGTTGGATAAGCAAGCAGGCTGGGTCCGTCCAGCAGATCCAGACGGCAGGCCGGAATCAGCTGAATATCTTTTTCCTTTGCCGCAGCATAAGCGCGAACGATACCTGCCAAGGTATTGCGGTCAGTAATGGCCATCTTTCGGTAGCCAAAGGCCGCCGCCTGATCAATCAGCTCATTAGGATGCGAAGCGCCCCTGAGAAAGCTGAAATTGGAAGTCACCTGCAATTCACTATATTCCATACGCTAATATTTAAGCAAAAAATCCATGGATAAACCAATCATTACGCTCTCTTTCATAATAATGGCCTGAACGGAACAACCAGTAACGGCAGCCGTTTCCATCCTCTACCCGGTAATAATCCCGGTGCTCACCCTGATCCAGCCACCATTCCCTTTCGATACGTTCAGGACCATCTGCCTTGGTCACCTGGTGCCGTAAACCCTTATAGATAAAAAATTTTGGTGCATGATCGGGGATCAGTGCCATTACCTCGATGGGCTCCGGACGTGGCAAAAGCTCAGTCGGCCTGGGCTGATCTGTTCTCCAGTCTGAAAGCGGCTGATCTAAAATAGAGCGAGCAGGCCTTGCTGCCCTTTCCGGCCAATAAGCCGTAGCAGGCAGATAACGCTGGATGACCTTTGTGCTACTTTTCCCGCCACGCGGTCCAGTAAGCGGATAACGCTTTTATCATTTAATCCCGGCCGGGATTCCCATAGCGCCTCCTGGTCGATCGCTACATCATCCACTTTACCGATATCCAGTACAAACATTTCAATCCCCAGCCCTGGACGGATCTGCTCGATCTTAAGCTCGAATAATTTAAACAAATGCCCGGCACTATGGCTGGCTGCATTGGTGCCGATGCTTACCTGTTGCGCTTTACCATCAATGCGGAAACAGTTCAGAGTCCCGGAGCGGAGCCCTTTACCTTCTTTCGCCAATTGAGCACATAAAATATCCAGCAACCGTTGAATGGCCAGCTCAATCGCTGTGCGGGTACGGATCGGTTCCATGCAAAAAAGACGCTCGGTAAAAGGAACAACCTGTTGCAAAGGCGTGATGAGCTCAGTCTCTGTTCCCAAGGCCTGACCAAGCCGCAGCAGGAAATCATCACCGAACCTGCGGCGCAGGACTGAGCGGGGCATGTTAATAAAACTTTTGATCTGGTAAAAACCCAGCTTGCGCAATTTGGCCAAAGTTACCTCCTCCAGCCGCAGGGCTTCGGGCGGCAGAGAAAGCAGTGCTTCCGCCTGCGCGGAGTTGGGAATGATCGGCGTAATTTTGCCATAATGCGAAACCGCCCAGGCAGCACCAGCAGTATCTGCGATTGCCATGCGAGCAGTGTAACCTTTACTTTTTAATTTGGAGACAATTTCTTTCAGGTATTCCCGCTCACCTCCCCAGAGATGTGCACAGCCGCTGATCTCCAGGATCAGCCCATCCATTAAAAAACTATCCACTGCTACAAAAGGCGAATAGCGGATACACCACTCTCCCAGCCCTTTGAGCAGTTTCTCAGCCCGTCCAGCCTTGTCATCCAGAACTTCAAGACCTGGACAAATGGCCTTAGCATCAGCAGCACGCATGCCCATTTCAACGCCAAAGTTGAGGGCCTGTTCACTGACTGCGGTAACAAGCATACGGCCATGGTCCGGTGCAGCGAAAACAAAAGGGATCTCCTTTAGCTCCGGCCTTCGGATCAGCTGCCAGTCACAGAGCAACTGGCGGAACCATATACATACATACCTTTTCATGGGGCTATCCTGACCGGCGGTAATCTATAGCGGTCATTTTCTGCTGTGGTTTTACTTCTGCAAACTGATCTGCTGCCCATTCCATCGTCCAGCTGCCGGGCATTCCGCTACGTACTTTCAGTAGCTCCACGTTCCAGCGCGGAAAACCAAGGCCAGGCAGCCCATCTTCGGTTTCACTGGGCAAAGGTGTAATTCTCCAGCGCGCGGTAGCAATGGTAGAAGAAAGCCCTTTGGCATCCCTTCTAAGGATAAAACCAGTCACACCACTTTTTTCCACCGCCAGCTGTAAACGGCGGGATTCGACCAGGCTCAAAGTACTCACTTCCGCTACCACAGCAGCCAGTCCTTCTGTTTTCAATGCCTCTTCCACAATCCAAAGCGCATCTTTTTCCAACTCGACATCCATAAAGATTATACGTTCGGGATCAGCATTAAACGCCTTGAGCGAAGCGGGGTATACTTTTCTGCAGCTACTGATCCAGGCGCAGGCCGCACCCTCATTCATAAGCACCGAAAGCAATCCTGCAATAAAGCCATCACTGGCAGCGGAATGTTCTGGCGAAAAATTCAGGAATTCATGGATCACTCCTCTTGGAAACACGCCACCTGGAAAAGCTTTTTCGATGCTGCCCAGACCAACAGATTTTGAATGGCCAGAAGGTAAAGCCTTAAAGCCCTGCCAAAGCAGGATATCCTGCTGTAATTTTTCGATCAGTTCACGCTTTGCCTCCATAATACCCCTTTTTTACATAAAACTAATTTTATTAGCAACAATAAAATCTTAAGCAAAATTAATACTAAAATTTTTAGTAAATCAAATATTGTGGATAAGTTTTAATCTTGGACAAAAAAAGACGCTAGTCAGCACTCCCAATATGTTATAAATTTCACTTCATCCATCACTTAAAGCGCCGTAAAAAAAGCCCTCCCGCAAATGCGATCAAGGTTTAGGTAGCTAAACAAGAACAATTAACTGATTTCTTCGAGCTGGGTTAGCAAATCCAGTAGAAATTCAAGGCATATCTCCCCATCTGACAAAAAACCGATCAGCGGTTTTTCCCCGATATCATCAAAAGAAGTATCTACCCAGATTGCCCCGTGTATATCTAATCGCAAGCCTTCGATATACTGTTCAAGCTCAGCATCAAAAGGAACATGTTCGAACTCCTTGCTATCCACTCGCCTGCCGATGCGGATAAGTTCGTTTTGTATTGCGCCAATTATAGCTGTTTCCACTTTTTGTAGTTTTTGTTTTAGCAGCAGGGATGTTTTAATTATGCTCATAACCCGACTCCTTACTGTTTTTTAACAGGTTCAACTTTATAAAAATATCGCGCCAATAGGCCTGCCTCTTCTGATCAAAGCGGTGCATATCCGGCGCATCATCGCTGTGCAGGTAATGGATATAATCGGCCACCTGATAAATGGCCGCCTGCAGGTCATCTATTTCAATTAGATTCCCTTCGTTGTCTCTGATGTATTGTTTCATGGCTATAGATTCTAAGTATAGATCAATGCGACCGCCTGTTTAAAATTTTCACTGCCCGAATGGCTGGCATATTTTAGAATGCGGTCACCTATAAAAAGTGCCGTATACCCATAAAAAAGCTGATCGGAAAACACTTTGCTGTTCTTACGCATCGTGTGGCCGTGTTTTTTTAGCAATGCCGCACATTCTTCGGAAAGGCTGAACCAGTAATCAAAGGGCATAAATCCGTTATCCCAATTCTTTTTATATTCTTCATGGTTTTCTCTGAAATTAGTGCAGACCTCTGCAAGGTGATCCAACAGCGCTGGCATTTCATCGGGAAAAAGTTCAAATAAAAGTCTCCCCTTGCCCGTATTGGTTAATTCATGTAAAGCTTTCATAATCTGAAAAATTAAGCTAGGGGCAACAAGCCCCTAGCTGGTCAAACATTAATTTACTTTGACAGCGATCAGCTTTGCCCAGTAAAGCGCATTAGTTGAAATATTGCGTTGCCAAGCGCCTTGCGAGCCGCTCCAACGGAAACCGTGGCGTTTTAACTCCTTACGGATTTCTTCCACCGGCTTACCCTCAAAAATCATTTGCAGCCGCCCAGCCGCCTTGTTCTCCCAAATCCGAACGCCGCCAATCAGCATATCAAATTCTGCCCTCGCCTCGATTGCTTCCAACATTTTAATGCGGCTTTCTACCGTTTTAATCTTTGCATTGTTATTGGTCAGCTTGTAGGAAGGGAAGCCAACATAACCGCCACGGCTGGTATCATTCAGCTGTGCCCACATTTCAGGCGTAGCTGAGGGTAACAATAAAAAAGCTGCTTTATTCTGTCTGCGCAAACACCTGTTTGCTGCTTTCATAAAACTTTGCAAAGCCTGTAGCTTGGAAAGTTTATCCTTTAATTTTGTTAAGGCCTCGGGATCATCGGAAAAAATCGCATCATTTGAGGCGATCGTTTCGGCCTTTTCGGCATAATAGCCGCCTTTTTCTGCTTTTCAACAGAGCTCCCCATTTTGTCATGTATTTTCTGCCTGTACCTGCGGTCACGCTTTTCGCTGTGATGACCGACCAAAATCGGTTGCGCCATGGGAATAACCGAAGCCATATCAGAAGCCGAGCTGTAAAGCTGACCGGCTTCTTTTTCGTTTTTAGCAGCCTGCGCCCTCGCATAATTAATGCGGTTTTCCCTGCGCTCATTAAAATCGTGTTTCATCTCTTTAAAAATTAAATCAAAAAATAAATGCCCTTTGGTCTTTTGCCAAAGGGAATCAGCATTTTAAGCAGGAATAAAAATCTCGCTTTCAATCTCCGCCAACTTATCCACGCAAAGACGGTTAACATCCGCCGCCACCGCTTTAATGATAAAAGGGTTTTTGGTCGAAAATTCCCTGCCGTTATCATCTTCAATCGTCAGCGTACAGCCCTGATAAAAATTAACATCTGTCTCTTCCGCATCATCCTGCTGCGCCACCTCGAAAGCCTCTAAGGTGCCGATGGTCTCGAGTAGCTTGCCCCTTTGATTGATGCGGCGTGTCAGATCCAAAGCCAGTTTAATCGTAGAATCCAGATTTCTAGCAGGCTTAAGCTCCTCGGCATGCGTTTTAGCCCCCTCTTTCTCTCCAGCCCCAGTTTTCCCTTTTTCGGAATCCATTTTAGCCTGCAAAGTTTCCACTTTTGCCCCCTCGCCAGCTTTTACCTCTGTTTTACCGTTACCCGAAGACTTATCAAAATCCTTGTTCGGCACAATCGCAGTGCCGCCAGTAGAAGCAGCAGCAGCGCCACCAGCTAAGCCATTAGCTTTATTATCAACTGAACCATTATTTGCAATTGCACTGGAATTAATTACTGTAGTTTTCATAATTTTTAAATTAAATGTGAATGGAAAAAAATTGAACAACCACCCAATCGGGCGGCAAAACCCTGCATGCGCAGCGTGCAAGACTAAAAAATCGGAGTTGAGTGGTGGGCTTCTGCCTTTAATTGTATTCATGGTATTATGGGTTTAAAAAATATCAGTCGGCAGGAGCCTCCTGCCTTTTTGATAGTCACCCTCACCTGAACACAATCCATTTTTCAAGACAAGACTTTGCGGAAAAAAAAACCTCGTGAGCGCTAGCGAACAGGGAAGATTTTTTTCCAGCAAACCCGCAGGGCACCGGTCTTGGCGGAAAATGGATTGTTCAGAAATTTGTGCTCAAAAAAGGTAGAAGCAAAATTTTGTGCAATTAAAAACACCTTACCCCCTCACATCTATCCTCATTCATCTCAGGAGAATCATTCATCAAAACCCTGAGCTTTAACGCATAAAAAAACTAGAATAAAAAAAAGCCTTCGACGAGTGCCGAAGGCAAAAAAATCCGAAAACAATAATCTAACACCTTCCCAAACGCCTGCCTAGTTCCATGGCAGCCATAACCGAACTTGATTTGGCGATTCCCATTCCGGCAAAACGGCACAGACCGGGAAAACCCAAAAGAGAGAGTTGCAGCAAGTTTCCTTCCACACTACCCAATATCCGGTAAGCCAGATCAATTGCCGATTCATTGGGCGTGCCCGAACCGATCAGCATGGCAAGCAGTTCCGTATCTGTCATTGCAGCAAGGCCATTTCCCAGCATTTTTTCCCTTGACCGCAGCTCCACTTCCATAGCTTTAATCCTCCTCACCTGTTTCTGCTGATTCAAAAGGCGAATGTTCTAAACGGATTCATAACCTTTCCCGTAGTGAGCATCAATGAAGAAAAGCTTCCGATCAGCATCTCAAAATCCTCCTCGAATACACGCAAACGCTCCATACTGTAAGTACCATCCCACTGGGCATCGCTCCTGGTAAAACAGATGTAATTGCTGTTATTCCTGGCCAGCCGATAATCCAAAAAGTAGCTCCTGTTTCCCTGGCAAAAGCTTTCTGATACCAAAACAATATTTCTCATAACGATAAAATTTAATTCCGGAACAAAGTTCTACCCGGCCTCAAATTTTTATAGCATAAAAAATCATCTTATCTGATGACCAAAAATGAATATGGTTTTCAGATAAAATTATCCGATATTAGATATTAGTAACCTATACAAATCAAATAGATAGCTCATGAGCCAGCAAGCAACACCCCAAGAAAAAACGCGCTGCCGCTATTGTGAAAAAGAATTGCATGGCAGGGCAGGAAAAATATTCTGCAACGTAGATTGTAAAAACAACTACAACAGCCGAATTCGTTCATTTAAACGCGCCACAGAAAACGAGCTCTTCCCTAAGGTGATTAATGCCATCAAAAAAAATTACCGGATACTTATAGAATTCCACCTTCAGGATGAAAAAGACGGGATCTTAATGGTCAAAAAAACCGATCTTGAAAACCTTGGATTTAATCCCCAATATTTTACCGCAGCAGCCCTGGATAGCAATGAGACGCTCTGGAAAAGCTGCTTTCACCAGTGCTGGGCAGATTATGAAGAATATTTTGGCCTAAGGTATGTTCTTGAATAAAATACTAGGAATCTACGCGATACATGCCTAAGTGCCATCTTTTGCTTCCTCTAATTAAGTCTTAAATTACTTAGTTTTTAGTACTAGAAATTCCAACAAGTCAGCTTATACTTGCACGAAACCAAAGCTGAAGTCACGGATCAACTTTGCAAAAGCTATAAAAAACGGTCAGTTCCTTATTTAGTTAAGCAATATACTATACAAACTGAAAACGGGACAGAACACTTAATCTACCCATAATGATAAAAATCGAAAGAAGCGAACTTCCAAACTATTATCGATCGGATGAATATAAAAAAGCCAGCGAGCTGCTAGAAATTAGCCATCAAGAAAATAATCAGAAAAGAGCGTTTTTTGATACCAGCATTTTTTCATCCTTAAGAGCAGATCTGGTCAAATTATTTCACAACAAATGTGCATTCTGCGAATCTTCAGCACATTCGCCAGCTTATGGCAGTATCGAAAACTTTCGGCCGCGATCAGGATCCAGAACAGACCAATCATTTTTCCAGGACCATTACTACTGGCTGGCATACCAGTGGGAAAATCTCTATCAAGTCTGTAATATTTGCACCAAACACAAAAGGGATTTCTTCCCAATCCTGGATGAATCAACCCGGGCAAAAGTAGGCGCAGATTGGAGTGAAGTAATGAAAGAAGACACGCTGCTGCTTGATCCTTGCTATGATGACCCGGAGCTTCACCTGCAATTTGAAATCAATGGATTTGTTACCGCAATAACAGCCAAAGGCTGGGCAACTGTCGATCTGTTAAAGCTAAACCGATCAGATTTGCTCAACTCGAGAAAATATGCTGTCCAGTCGTTTCTATCATATCTTAAAGACCACGAGCTTCCAAAAAGACAACTCGATGAAGAAGGTAAAAGCTTTGTTGAAGATTTGTTCCGTTCTAGCACCCGCCAAGGGCACGCAGCCCCCCTGCGCTCAGCATATAAAAGATGGAAAAACGGCGAAAATGATTTAAGCCCGGCAAGTGACGCCCGGGAGGTCCTCTCAACCATGACCAATATTTTTGACAACGCCATTAAATCAATCGATAAGGAATCCCCGAAAATCAAAAAAATCATCTCTAAACTGAATGTGTTTTCCATCAAGTCCGTAGAAATTAGCAACTTCAAAAATATTGAACATGTCAAACTGGAAATTCTTCCCTCCATAGAGAACGGCGGAAAAGAACCCTGGATGCTACTACTGGGAGATAATGGGATCGGAAAAACCTCAATCCTTCAAGCGATAGTTCTGGCACTTTGCGGAAAAAATCAGATTTCAAAATTAGGCATCACCGCTAGCGACGTACTCAAAATGGGAACCTCCTCTGGATATGTTAAAATAAACAGCTATGAAAGCGACAAGGAAATTGAACTTACTTTTACTGCTGATGGCTTTGTTAAAGCAATACCGCGGACCCCAACATTTTTGCTGGCCTATGGTGCCACCAGACTACTGCCAAAAGGCAATCTCACGGACAATACCAAAAGCAACAGACTGGTAAACATCCGCAACCTGTTTGATTATACAAAACCCCTTTCTAATGTAAATGAATGGCTCGATACAATTGGCAAAAAAATGTTAGAAAAGCGTGTGCTGCCCGCACTCTCAGACCTACTTGATCTTAAAAAGCATCAGAAACTCGAATTCAATGACAATGAACTCAGCATACACGAAGGCAAAACGAAGCTTCCGCTATCCTACATCAGCGATGGATACAAAAGCATCATCGCCCTTGCCTGCGACATCATGAAATCCCTTTCTGCTGATAATGCCAATTATCACTCCACAAAAGGTATCGTGCTAATCGATGAACTGGGAAACCACCTTCATCCCCGCTGGAAAATAAGAATCGTCAATGCGCTTCGGGAAGCATTCCCACAATTACAATTTATTGTTAGCTCACACGAACCACTATGTCTGAGGGGATTGGCTCATGGCGAAGTATCGGTTCTGATGGCAGACAGCAGACAAAAAGTACGCCTTATCGATAAATACCTATTGCCTGACCATAATGCGATGAGAATAGACCAGCTACTCACTTCAGACCTTTTTGGCTTGCTGGATACCCAGGATATTGAAACCGAAAAACAGTTTGAACAGTATTACGAGCTTTTGAGTGTCAAAAAAGAAGACCGGAGTCCTGAGCAAGAGCAAAAACTCCGCGAATATATCCAGCTTTTGGCAGGCAAAGAACTTCTGGGCAACACCCCGCAAGAGCAGGTGATTTACGAAGTGGTGCATGAGGTCTATGCCAAAAATCTGATCAAAAACGGATTTGCACCAAAAGAGGCCTTAAAAGAGCAGACCGTTGCCGAAGTAAAAGAACTTTTAACCGCTAAAAGACTGGACTGGATATGATCAAAATAACCCGGCCGGCAAAACCTGATTTTATGAGTCAGGCAGATAATAAATGGGACAGGGAAACCCAGCAAGCCATTGACCATTTCTCTAACCAACCCATTATAGGGGATTTTGAGTTCAATGCTTACCGTGACCCTGAACTGAAAGAAGAGTTGAAAAAAGTTTTTGTCAAATGCGCCTATTGCGAGAGCATATACGATCAAAGCGCAGATGGCGATATAGAGCATTTTCGCCCAAAAGGCCGTGTAAACGAAAAAAATCCGCAGAGCCCAGGCTATTATTGGCTCGCCAACGATTGGGATAATTTGCTGCTTTCTTGCCAGCATTGTAACCAGCGGCGATTGCACCTACTCGATGGCGATGATCTAATCTCTCCCGCTGGAAAGATGGATCAGTTTCCATTATCAGATGATACCAAACGCGTACACCGGCATGGAGAATCCCTGCAGGATGAAGAGCAGGTCAGGCTATTAATCAACCCCTGCGATCTAACTGAAAATCCAGAAGACCACTTTGAATATGAAGACACCAAAACAGCGATGATCCCGCTGAGCGACCGGGCAAAGATATCCCTTGCCGTTTACGCGCTGCGAAGACCAAAACTGGTGCGGGCGAGGAATGAAAAACAACAATTCCTTTTTAAGCAGATCGATGTAGTCCGGCGGGAACTCAGCCGCTACAACCGCAGTCCGGACGAGGAGCAAAAGGCAATTCTAGATCAAGAATTGGACAATCTATTATTTTACACCAGTCCAGTGCAGCCCTATGCCGGAATGTGCAGGTTTTTCGTTAACAAATTTTTAACCGAATCTGGGCTAAAATAGAAAAAGCAGATAGCTATAATACTAAAACGACCACCTAATCAATAAAAACAAAACCAGCGGGCAAAAATCAGCGTCACCCACATCATAATCAGATCAGATCAAAACGGTATTTATCGAGCATCAAGGCAGCCTGCGCCAAAGAAAATGGCCTTGAAATATGTTTGCAAAAACATTCCTGCATATCCTTTTTAAAATTGTTCAGATAAAAAACATCGTCATCTAAATCCATGCTAAAATTCCGGGCCGTAAAGCTGCCCATGATTGCTGTGCAGCTCGCAGCATCATGAGCATTAGCGATAGAAAGCAATGTTTCTGTGGCCATCCGCATAAAAGATGAGGTTTTACGATCAAACAGCCCCGGAGAAACCATTCCATGTTGACCGGCTTCAATGATATTTAAAATATCATCAACGGCATCTTTGTTGCTAAAGTTTTTCCACGAACTATTATAACCACTGATCACGGCTTCTCCATTGTAGGGCTGCTGCATCATCAAGCTAAGTTTTTTAAAAGCTAGCGGACTATTGTTTTTAATCAACATTTGAATCATCTCTTTTTCACTCATTAATCCCAGTTTGGCTAACTGCTCATAATGATCAGAAATGAAGAGGCTCACGTACTCCTCTCCAGCTGTTTCAGTTAACAGCCCAAGAAGAAAAGAAAGAAAATATTGATGTCTTGTGTCAAAACCAAAAATTTCAAGGAGCCGTTTTAAGTATTCTTCGTCAGCTGCAAAAAATTCCCTGATTACCTGCTTTGGCAGGTAATCACTTTGCTGATTAAGCGCCGTAATAACCTCTTCTTTTAAACCCGGTTCGTAATTAGTACTTGATAATCCATTCTCTCGAAAATACTGCAAGAGCATAAAACGGCCCCGCAAATTTAAAGTTTGACCTTCCAGAAGCACCAGAAAATATTGATGTATCTCCTCGGAGGAAACAACGCCCTCCATATAGTCCAGATTAATCTTTTCATGATCCATCCCCTCCCAGATCATTTCCAGAAGCAGTCTTTGATCCAGCTCCACAAACTTAAAATAGCGTTGAAATTTGAAAATAAGTTTACCTGTCAAGGCAGCCGATCCATCATGGTCAGCAAAATTCCCCTGATAATAATCAAAAGCGCAGCTTTGGTTTGCTAAGCACCATTCCAAAACCGTTGCCCTTTGTTCTGGGCGGGCAACCTTTCTGCTGCCCTCCTTTGCAGGTAAAACCTGACTGATATCCTCCATCCTGTTCAGCTCATTAGCCAAAAGTGCTTGCTTAAGATCAGCTACCGCTAACATCTTTCTTCCCTTATATTCATTGGCAATAAGCTCCCTAAGCAGCTGCTTGGAATAGGGATTAATCTCCCGCTCAAGATCATGTTCCCGGTAATACCTATCAGTAAATTTCTCCATACGTTGCTTCGAAAGCCTGGTTACACCAGCAAGTTCATAAATGCGCTGCATTTGCAAAAGCAGCTCAGGCAGATCAAATCTGAGATCCAGCTCCCGCTGTTCCCTATTCTGATGCCACAACCTTAGCTCCTGGTTTTTCTCCTTATCGATATGATCCTCAAACCGGTGACTGGTTTGCGTTTCCATAAGACTTTCAAATCGGATCGCCAGATCCACGTGCTGATGGGAAATGAGATTCCGATACCGATTGATGAATTCCTGATTCAACAACCCGCGCTTATACCCATCCACAATACAATCAAATCCTTCGGCATGAGGCATTGCTGCCAGAAAATACGCCAAAGGGGGATAGTTAATTGCGCTGGCGACCATGCGTTGATAGAGCTGAAGCTCCAGTTTACACGCCTTGATCATAGCGATCAGTGGCCCCTCCTGCATGTAGCGGATCCTGTCCCGGCCAGCCGCTAGGGTCAGTACATCAACGAGTTCATTTCCAATAAGCGCCACATTAGCGGCAAAGATTGGTCCCGCATGCTCCAAAAACGAGACAAACAACTTTTCTTTAAGTTCGTAATTATTAAACCTTTCGATCAAAAAGCTAAACACCTTTAGCAGCAATAACGGATCTTTAACTAGACAGAAAATATCAAAAATTTTCTCTTTGGTTGATATTAGCGTCCCAGTCTTAGAAGAATAATTCCATGGTTTTTCCTTGATTGCTTTACTTAGTATTTCCAGTACATAGGCCAAATAAAGGTGCAGGTTTTCTCCATTAATACCATTTAATAGTGGCCTTACCACCTCACGCTGATCAAAGCCGGCAAGCTCAGCAATAACAGTTGTAAACAGAGATGCAAGAAAAGGCTCTGGTAACTCCAGCATCAGACCAAGCACATTTTCGAGCAAATTGACCAATACCTGATCCCTTTTAAATTCATCCACAACCTGGAGAACAACCTCACCGATCTGTAAATGATAGGCTTTACTTTTTGCCATTTCTTTAAGCAGCGAAGAAGCTGAAATTCTTGACCTTAAGTTTAACTCCCTATCTCTCAATACCGCTATCAGGTATTCCACATTCGCGTTGGTATCTCCAAATTCAGCCATCGGTGTAAGATCATCAATCCAAAGTTTGTTTTCTAGTACCCTGTCCTGAAAAAAAGCCTGGAATGCCATATTTCTGCTCGGCTCAGGAATAAGAGCAGCTTTGGCCTCAAATAACAACTCCGCATCATTTTCGCTCAGCCATTGCACCAAGGCAGCATATACCTCCTTATCAAATTCGATGTTCAGCAAAAAGGAAATCACATTGTGCCAACTGGGATGTACCTGCTCAAAATTTTCCCCAATAGCAATGAAAGCTATAATTTCCTCAAAGGACAACTTCGATAAAAAGCGGGCCGTCAAGTATTCCTGAATGTTTTTATGCTCAAAACTCCAAGTCCCCGAAGGATTCTGTTCGAGAAAAGGATTTTTGAAAAAAATATTACCGGAGTTTGATAAACTCCAGATCTCATTTTCTTTTAACTCCGAGCGTTGCATAGCCTCCATCGCCACCGCTATCCGGGTTGCGATCCCAAGCTGCTCTTCGCTGCTGAAAGTAAGGTCATTCCTATGCTTTTCAGTGAAATCCTCCTTAAGCCTGCGCTCAAGATAGTCCTCAATCAACTTTGCCCTAGAAAGATCAACCTTTTTTTCCCGGACAAAACTTTGCCCGATAAGCTCCAGATAAAAAGGATTCTCCAAAATATCCCGGTACCGCCAATAATCAAATTTTTTCTTTTTACGCGGGTCAATATCATATTTCTGATATAAAAAGCGAATCGCGCCCCCTTCAGTGACGCCATTTAAAAAGACAGTATCCAGCCCCTGAATAGACTTGATATATCTTAAATAAATATTTGTTCTGCAACTGATCAGGATCTTTAAGCTGCCTGCATCTAGCAAATTTTCATGCGTGGAGGAAAACCTTCGGAGTTTATTTGTAAAATCAGTGATATCATGCACCTCATCAATCCCATCCAGTATTAGAAGCAAAGGATTTAAATGTTCAAAATCAGGGGGTAAAAGCTCTTCGATCAGTGTTGCTGAATGAAAATCTCGAAGATGCTCATACTTCGGCATCCATGCTCGAGCCACTTCATCTTCCCACAATCTTACCGCTAACTGTTCCAGCTCATTTGTTTTGCCATATCCTGGATTTCCCAGCATTACAACACCCCATTTTGACGAAGACAGTGCCGCTTCAATACGCATTGCCTGTTCAATCTCTTCCCAGTAAAAAGGTGAGTGTTCAAATTGCCTGCGCACAGTACGGTCAATATGAAAATTATTTTTTTTGAGCTGACCGATATACTTACCGCGATCACCCTCCCGGATAACAACTTTTTTTAGCCTCTTATCCGAAAAGATCAATTTTTCGAATTTTCGGAGCCATTTCGCCCGTTCCTCCCCCTCTACAGCCTGTACATCAGATTTATACACAACCCGATACAAATCCGGATACAGTGCAAAATATTCTTTTATATAAGCATTGGGCGTCAAAAAGTCTACCGGACATTTTGAAGCTATTGCCTGAAAGAAACCTTCAAGCTTAGTCTCTTCATTGGTATTGGCAAAATCAACAAAAGGCGAAATAAAAAGCAAAAGATCAATTTGATCGTGCGTGGAAACGATATGCGGGATTTTTTCTACTGCATCAGCAAAAATCAATTTGGATGAATAATCCTTGCATTCTACATAGATCCTACGGCTGACGCGATCTCCATCCACTACCTCAAGTAAATTATCGTAGCCGTCCTGTGTTCCTGAATACTGTGTTCTGGACCGCACAATCTCATAGCCCAGTTCGCTTAAAATGCGTTCGAGAAAATCTTTGGCCAGCTGTTCAAAAGCTCCACCCTTTTTGATGAAAGACATTAATATAAATTTAGATCAAAAGCGGGGAATCCCAGCGCAGCTCAAAGTTAACAAATCGGGACTATCCCATCAAGATAAGTGATAACGGAACTCAAAAGATTTAACTTAAGGGCAGCGTATAACATTAATCAGATGGCCATCCCCCATTCCTATCAAACCAATATGCCCGTATACGGTGACTGATACCACTGGAAGGCTTCAATCAAAAAAATAACATTGCACTCAGTAAAAACGATAATGTATTTTACAAAAAAACGGACACCTGGGTATCCGTTTTTAATATCTGATCTTAAGCATCTCTGAGCGTTTTGGGCAGATCGAACATTTCAAGCAATAGCCCAGAAACAAGCGGAAATACCTTTTCAAAAGTTCCCCGGTTTTTCTCAGGTATATCTTCCAGGTCGGTTGCCAATAGAAAAATCAACAATTCCGGAACTTCAAAAAAAGTGCAAAGCTTTTTCATCGTACCACTATTGGGCGTTTTTGCTCCAGATTCGATCTGACTAAGCGAAGTCTGGGTAATACCGACCTCAGCAGCCAATTGTGACTGATTTAGGGATTTTTGTTTCCTTAACTTTTTAATTGCTATGCCAATATTCATTTTAGCGCTCCTTACCCAGATTTAAACATTTCCACCAGTAAGTTTGCAGCTTGCAAACCCAGGGATATGATTGCGTTCCAATCTGGTCTTTTTTTACCGGAATGCTCCTGAGCACTGTTAAGCGCCACTTGTGCTTCCATAATTAAATTCTTTTGATGCTCGGATAAATTCTGATTATCCTGCGATTGCAGTCCTGTTAAAGCTTCCTGCAGTTTTTTGATATGTTCTAATTCCATAAAGGATATTGAAATGTAAATAACTTAAACAATTGAATTGATTTTGGTTATTTACAGTACGATCTTCATCGTCCATATCCTTGAACATCAGCCTGACAATCGATCGGAAGGAAGCCCGTTTATCAACCATGAGATTATAGTAAGCCCGAATTACATGCCTGATACGGCTTTCTAGCTTTTCCAGTTTTTTCTTCAGCAGCAGCGCAGCTTCAGCCAAAAAGTTTCCCTTCGCCTTTTGAACAAATTCTAAAATCCTGACATCATCGCCAAGATATTCATAAAGTAAATGCGGTTCCCAGCTTTCGGCCAATGGATAGATTTCACATTGTTCAGCTTCACCAACAGAAAACTTTAAGCCAAACTCCTCTATTCTTACCTCAAGGTTTTCCCTCAAAACCGTAGCAATCTTTTTTAGTCTTTGCAATAAACTGACCGGTTCTTTTGAAACAATCTCTTCCTCGGACGCAGTTACACCAACCTGCGGTAGCTCAATGCTAACATTGCTTTTCACGGCAAGGGATTCGACATCCTGCAAAAGTTCTTTAATCTCATCTCTTCTCGCAATTAGCTGAGATTTTTCAGCAGATAAAAAAATTCGTTCTTTCATAAAAACTAATTATTACTCAAAGTTAATAAAAGTATTTAATAATCACAAATTAATTTATTTCAAGTTCTAAAAATTAAAACCAATTAGCTAATATAAAAGACGCAAACAGATAAAACTAGTCAGCTAAATCAAAAATTAGCATTAACCTGCATCAGATTCACCAACCGACTTTTTAGCCAAAGAACTATCCTTGATTTTTTTGTGGTAACTGGAATTGATTTCCCTGCAAACCTCATCTATGGCTTTTTTAAACCTTTTGGTATCGCTATCAGAGACATTAATCTTTTTGTCCAAAATATACCTTTTCTTATTCACTTCTTTGATCAGTTCTGAACCAGCCTTCTTATTGTTATGGATGAGCACATTTCTAATTAGAAACATCTCCTTCAGATCGGTATTATGCTTTATCGAAAACCCTTTTTCATTCATAAAATCAATCCATCCGGTAATGGAATCATACATCAACTCTCTCACCCTATGGTTTATTAGCTTTTCCAGCGTATTGCCTGCTATAATAGCATCTATTAACTGGTAATCTTTCAACGTTGATTTATTTGATTTCAAACTTTGGGGAAATTTCTCGAAGAAATTCCTAATCGTATCATTAACAAAGCCCTCCACCAGAATGCAATACGTGATCACTAACTGCTCCCTGGCCAGAGCAGGTATGTTTCTAACCATTTGGAGTTTTCCTTTCATCACTTTCCTAAGCAATACTACGTCAGACTCCGAAAGCGTTAACGACACGTTCTTTTGTCCTTGAGAAATGGCATCAAGTGCAATTATGGCTTCTTTATATTTAGATTTTTTCAGAACCTGATCAATATTCTCAAGTCCCATCTTCTCCAAAATCTGCAGATTACTAGCCTCCAAGTGCAAAGCGCCATAATTTGCAGCTTTGTAAACCTCTTCTGCCGTAGCTAGGTTCCTGATCAATTGACTATAAGGGGTGTCTGGAAATAATTTCATCTGGTATTTTGATAATAAAAATGAGGACTGCGGGCCAATTAAAGTGAGGAAAACCAACCTACGCAATATTCGCATTTATAAACTACAAAAACACTACAAAATCCAATAGCACACTTGTTTCACAATCCGCGACTACCAGCGGTTTATCAAGCTAGATAACTTTCCATCAAACGAATACCAAACATTCCAGGTAAAGTTAATTAATATGCTCTCTCAATGGGGTTTTTAAAAAAAAGCGCATCAATCCTGATAGCGCCATTTTAGATAAAAAAGTGCATACCTTAAGGTTTGCGTCTCAAAAATAGGAATTACCTTCAAAACCCAGCTAAAAGTTAAACTGCTTTTTTATAACTGCAAGCAGTTATGAACTTTATATTTTCCGAAGTGAGCAACCTATAAGCCTGAAAAAGTATTTTACTTTCATAGACTTTTTTTACAGGTATAACTGCTGATACTATACAATGGATAAAGCTTTCAGCCGTATGAGCGGATACCCCACCAGTCGCCCGGACAACAAATCTACCATGGAATTATTTTAATCAGGCTGGAAATCTTTGAGTTAAAAACTACCTGTAGCATATCTTGGGTTCTCACCGTTTCCATTAACAAAAATTATGAAATATATGCTGAAACTAAAATTAATTATTCCCGCCGTATTGATTGTACTCGCAGGCTGTAGCCAAAAGGTTCACAATACCACTTCAGAGAGCAAAAGTGATTCACTCTATGTCGTTTTAAAAATAAAGGACATCATCAAAACCGGCGAAAAAGTAACCTTAAACTTTACCATTCACAACGACCAGTCCACTGAAAGATCCTTTTGCAAATGGCACACACCTTTTGAGCCCCTGATGAGCAAATACCTTGACATCAAAGATGAAAATGGAAACGAGGCTTCCTATAAAGGACCAATGGCTAAAAGGATCATGCCTCCTCCAGCAGACAGCTACCTTATTATTAAACCAAAAGATATACTGTCTTCAGAAGTCGACCTGTTAAAAGCTTATCAACTGGAAGCAGGAAAAAAATACACAGTTTCGTATAATTCCAGCAGTATCAGTGGAGTGAAAGCTACCAACACAGTTACCTTCAGGTATACTAAATAAGCCTAGAACCTGTACTACCGATGACCATAAATTTGATTAATGATAAACTTATCAGATTGTTGATTAACCATTATTCCGCAACGGGAACAGTAGTAAATACCGGCCCGTGCTTAGGGCCTGCGTGTGTATGAGCGGTGGCCGGGCAGTTGCCCAGCCAATATAAAAAGGCAGTATCAGAATTAAATCACCCGCGCATAAAACAAAACATATACAGTTGCCCGGGTCTCCCGGCCTATGTGGTGAATATTACGGTATGGTATCCCAAACATAAAGCCACTGATTAATACCAGTGGCTTTATTTCCCAGAAGACTTACCCTATTTTTTATACCTTTAAACAAACAACATTATTTAAAAACTTATCAGGTAAAAGATAGATGACAGCACATCCATTCTGGGGAAAAGTCGAACAGGACTGGGCAGGATTCTCTGCCGAAATTACCTTCTTCCATCCATTCTTTAAAAACAGCGGTATAGAAATCTTCCTTGGTGAAGAATTTGACGAAGATGGTGAAGAGATAGAAGAACCACCAACAGCCCAAATGTTGTCCGGTTATGCCGATACATACAAAGATTTTATAGTTAACATTGAAAACAGGCTAATCGCCCTTCAGGAAAGCGCATTCGACCGCTATCAAAAGTTGTATGCCAAATATTACGAAAACCCACTTCAATCAGAACAACCAGCACTGAATATCAATAATATCGAACATCACAATACCCACATCAGGGAAATCATATATATCAGAATCCTGGATGAGGAAACCATTAAAATATCCATACGCTATGCCCTGGACACCGAACACGGTATTGAGTTTAAATTTACAGGCGGACAGATTGTAGCTATCGGCGGCATTGCAGAAACCTAATGGATGCCCGCATCAAAATTAAATACAGGAGATGAACCAGGAACCCCGCAGGTAACCACTCCTTAGTAAGGGTAACAGATGAAATACAATTTACCCCTTGGGGGCTACATATTTTAAAATAAGCGCCATCAGTTTTTTATCCGTGAAATAATTGCCTTTCCCATAAAAAAGCCCGAATTGGTCAAAGCAATATTTCACCCGTACCTTACTGTAATTGAAGGTTACCAGTCCACGGACATCGATACTGTTTGTTCCCTCATTGATCACAAATTCTTTTGCAGAATTATCAAACGCTTGCATTTCGGCCTTTGCCTTAACCAACCTTGTCTGTTTTGAGTTTTTAAACTGGCTGTTAAACTGAGTGCAACTAACCGCAACAAAGCTTTCCGTTCCAAAGTCCTCCCACTCAATTTTTACAGACTTAAGTTTTTGCTTTTGTGCAAAAGAACCAGCTGGAAAACATAAAAACAACACTGCACTAAATATTAGTACTTTAAAACAGTCTATCATAAAATTTAGTTATTGGTGCAATATTAGCAAAATATCAACACAGGTTTAAACATTTTATTGCTCTGAGCAAGGAAACCCGTAGAATTATCCTGTACTTACATTCAGTAGGTTTCGCCCTCTTCAAATCATAGCTCCCATAACATACCTAACACTAACATTAGCTACCAGCGCAGTAACAAAAAGATGTATAGAACCTATTTACCCGTTCCATATCAGCCAGGATTCCGACAGTAAGTTCCGATAAATATTGCTTTCCAAATTTCCCGATAATAGGCGATAAATATAGTCACTCAAAACGGTTCGGCAATCAGGCCAGCCAGATGGGTATAAATTTTTCCGATACACAAAAAAAATATCATTTCAGATGAATGTATTATCCATCTTTTTGCGGATTGTGTCTATTTGCAGCCTGATTTGATCAATGTAATTTAGGTTTCTTTCGCAGACCTAATGACTTTTATATGTATAAAGATCAGTGTTCGGCTCATGAGGTGGCCGAAAACCAATTGAGGCGAAATGAAGGCCAGCATAATTTGAAAAAATAAAGAATACGATATCCGTGACACAGAAAATACTGATTATAGCAATCCAAGAACCAAAAAATATTTTCACAATAAAAACACTGATGTTACTCAACAGTCAGATGCAAGATATATATTGAACACCGCTATGGGAAAAGATTTTACAATTGAACAGTGTTCTCCGGCGCCTTAAACACAACTTCAAAAAAGTCAAAAACTGACCTCTCCGGTAGGAATCAGAATTTAAAGCTATACGGTAGCAAGGCAGTAAAAAATATTTATTATAAACAACAACAATCCAGCTAAATGAGAAAGATGTTTTTCACTTCAATGGGGCTATTGCTTATCACATACAGCAGTTACGCTGTTGATAATTCCCGCTCAGATACATTGCTTTACAAAAACAGTAAAGCCCCTGTACCCTTACGTGTGGAGGATCTACTGAAGCGCATGACGCTTAAAGAAAAGATGCTACAGTTACAAAACCGCGGATCAGGAAAAATAGAAGATATCGAACAGATTTTTAACGGGCAAAGTTATGGATGTACCCATGAAATGAATATGACTGCGCAGAAATGTGCAGATATGTACCAGCAGCTACAGACCTATATACAGAAAAAAACCCGCTTGGGCATCCCTGTCCTCACTGCCGCAGAAGGTATTGAGGGGATTCTGCAGAACAACTGCACCATCTTTCCCCAGGCTCTGGCCCAGGGCAGTACTTTCAATCCGCAGCTGATACAAAAAATGACAAATGCAGCAGGTAGCGAGGCACAGGTTATCGGCATCCATCAGATCCTCTCGCCTGTGCTTGATATTGCAAGGGAACTCCGCTGGGGAAGGGTTGAGGAAACCTTTGGTGAGGACCCGTTTTTGATAGCAGAGATGGCCACTTCTTTTATCAGGGGTTACCAACAGTACAACATCACCTGTACCCCAAAACATTTTGTTGCCCATGGAAGCCCTTCAGGCGGCCTTAACTGCGCGAATGTGAGCGGTGGCGAACGTGAATTGCGGAGCCTGTACCTCTACCCTTTTGCCAAAGTAATAGCAAATACCTCACCACTCTCGCTGATGTCATGCTACAGCAGCTATGATGGAGTTGCGGTGAGCGGATCTTCTTATTATATGACCGATATATTGCGTGGGGAATTGGGTTTCAAGGGTTACGTATATTCGGACTGGGGATCTGTTGAGCGGTTGCAGACCTTCCACCATGCAGTGAACTCGAGAGAGGAAGCTGCAGTGAGATCATTGGAAGCTGGTGTTGACCTTGACGTTGACGGCGCTTATGAAACATTGGAGAAAATGGTTACAGAAGGCAAGTTGGAGATGAAATATGTAGATCAGGCCGTACGGCGTATACTGAACGTAAAATTCACTCTTGGACTTTTTGAAAACCCCTACGGTGATCCTTCAAAAGTACAAAAAGTTGTCCGCAGCGCCAAAAATGTTGCGATTTCGAAGGAAGTCGCCGACGAAAGTGCGGTGTTGCTGAAAAACGAAGGGAATATCCTGCCGTTGAACCTATCAAAATATAAGACGATCGCTGTAGTCGGCCCTAATGCGGACCAGACCGTATTTGGCGATTATGCCTGGACGGGACGGGATACCAAAGAAGGAGTTACCTTACTACAAGGGCTAAAAGATGTTATAGGAAATAAAGTACGTCTTAATTATGCTCAAGGATGTGACTGGTGGAGCAAAGACAGAACAAAGATCAATGAGGCCGTAAAAGCAGTGGAGGCAAGTGATCTCACAATTGTGGCTATCGGCACCCGCAGTACATTTTTAGGCCGGAGCCCAAAATATTCTACCTCGGGAGAGGGCTTTGACCTTAGCTCACTGGAACTTCCTGGAGTACAGGAAGAGCTTTTGAAAGCGGTCAAGGCAGCAGGCAAACCCTTTATTGTTGTTTTTATAGCCGGAAAACCCCTTGCAATGCCATGGGTGAAGGACAATGCAGATGCGGTAATCTGTCAGTGGTACGGTGGTGAAATGCAGGGCAGATCATTGGCCGATATCATTACCGGGGCAGTTAATCCATCAGGAAAATTGAACGTGTCCTTTCCACGAAGTACAGGAAATTCACCCAGCTACTATAATCATTTTGTAACCGATCGCAACGAACCTTTTGATAGCCCTGGCAATACTGAGGATCCCAAAGGCCATTATATTTTTGACAGGCCAGACCCGCTTTGGAACTTCGGACACGGTCTAAGCTATTCCAGCTTCAAATATATAAATTGTAGTTTAGCCGACTCTGTACTTACCTCAAAAGACATTATAAAGGTTGATATAGAAATCCAGAATACCAGTGAAATAGATGGACAGGAAGTGGTACAGGTTTATGTCCATGACAAGGTCAGTTCGGTAGCTACCCCGGTACAACAGCTAAAGGCATTTAAAAAGGAATGGATAAAAAAGGGAAAGCAGAAAACGGTGCACCTTGAAATACCTGTTTGCGAACTTGGTTTGTATAATATCAAAATGCAGTATGTAGTGGAACCTGGCGAATTTGAATTACAGATTGGTGGGGCTGCCGATGACATCCACTTCAAAAAAACAATTACCGTAAAATGAACACAAAGGAATTAGAAATACCAGGACGATTAACATTGCCACATCAATCAGGATCAGCTCAGCGTATCGTCCTAATATAGCTTGTCATTAAAAATTGCTTTTAGAAAAACAATGATTTGAATTTATTTTTTGAAGTAATTTTAAATCAGGGGGTGTCCTACCTTTTTGGACACCCCCATAACCAACATTTCGGTTAGTAATCCCAGAACATTGGCACCCAACGAAAGGCTTCTCCATCTACCACTACATGTCCTACTGATGGGAATGGTAAATGCGTCGCCACAAGTAGCCCGCCAGTAGCCGCAACTTCCTTTAAAAGATTGGTGCGGACGCGCACAGCCTCTTGGGGATCGTGTTCAAAGCCATTATACCAATCAGGGTGTTCGAAACCAACCGCGAACACAAGGTCGCCAGCAAATGTCAACCGGTCATCACCAGATTGAAGATTTACTACGCTATGACCAGGGGTATGACCACCGGTACGGGAAACGGTTACGCCCGGTGCCACTTCATACTCCTCATCGAAGAGTCTTAATTGGCTCTGATACACCTCACTGAATTTCTTGGCCGTTGCGCGAAGCGCATCTGGAAACCCTGGCGGCATAAATACATGTGAGAAATCGGGCGACTCCCAGAATTTTACTTCTGTAGCGGCTACGTGAATCCGCAGATCCGGATTCAAACGTTCTTTCACCCCATCAACGAGTAGCCCACCTACATGGTCCATGTGCATATGGGTAAGAATCACATCAGTTACAGATGGAAGCTCAATACCAGCAGCCTCAAGCCGTTTAATTAACTGCCCTGCTCGTGGTAGGTGCAAGTCTGGGTCTAGTCCAAGTCCAGCGTCTATTAGTATAGTCTGGTCACCGCTACGAACGACAACCACATTTAATGCCCAATCGAAAGCTTCAGAGGGCAGGAACATGTCGTCAAGCCATTCTGCCCTATCTTCCGGGGCGGCGTTGTGTGCCAACATTTGGGTTGGAAGTGGTAGCACGCCATCACTGATAACCAAAACTTCAATTTCTCCAATCTTCAATGCATAACGAGAGGGAACTAGCTCTTCACCTGTTGTTGTAATTACAGGTAAGATTTTAGTAGCAGAAGTGTTTTTTAAATTCATTGTTTTCTCCTTTTTTAATTTATATAAATTGTTAGTTAATAGTTAAACTCACTCTACCCAGTATAACCAATGCCCATACCAAACAAATAAAACACTATAAATCAAATACTTAAAAAAATAACGAAATACTAGAGCGCGCGACATATCGCTATTTCCGATTTACTCCCGACATTTCAACACCTTACAAAAAGATAAGTGCTCGCTAAAATCAACCAAAAAAAAGATTTTGAGGAAAGCGCAGTTTTTTTTTAGTCTAGGTGATCCCCAGAAACTGCTATAACGCTGAAAATAGTTTTTTTTTTAAAGAATCTTTATTGGTCTTTGGTGTGATATTGCATTCCATCATTTTCAAAGCCGCTACATCTCGGCAATATCTGGCGAGATGACGGCATAACGTTATTTAAAAAACACAGAAAAACACAAACAAAATACTGTTTTACAGGTATTTAAAAAATTGGTTTTGTTTTTGAATGAGCTATTAATAGTAATTCATGGCTTATGGCAAACGATGGATTACTGTGAAATAAAGTACCTGATTAGGACACAATCTTCAATTATTAAAATCAGAAAAAATGGAAAAAAAATTATTAGGAGCAGCTATACTTAGCCTTGCACTAAGTTTTAGTGCAAGCGCACAACATGCATCAAAGGACGAGGTGACTCAGGTTCCACCTAAGGTGGTCTTTAAAAAGGTCATCAACACCAAAGAGATCAAAAATCAGGAAGTCAAAATGGTTTTGGTTACATTTGGTCCCGGAGAGTCTTCCAAGGCACACCGCCACCCTATACCGACTATAGGTTACGTTCTTGAAGGCGAAATCGCTTCTACTTTTGAAGGTAAGACGCACATTTATAAAAAAGGAGATACTTTCTGGGAAGAGCCAAATGGCCTGCATAATTCTACCAGGAATTTGAGCAAGACAAAACCTGCTAAATTACTAGCTTATTTTATTGGCAGCAAGGAGCAGCCTTTTTTGGTACCTGAAAAAAAGTAGTTACTGGCAGAAATTCGGGAATTGCCAGTGATACTGTTACTACCCTTAGCAACTCCACAGGCAAGGGAAAAAGAAAGCCATTTTTTCCTGGCTCATGGTGTAAGTAAGGTCAAATAGTAAAAAAATAATGACAGAACATACAGCATTCCTACTTTCTGATGACGCTCAGAACCAGCGTTTATCAAAAAGAGTAATTGCGATGAGTATCCGGCAAAACATCAATAAGCCCTGAACATATAGGGAATCTCCCGGCTTGTTACACGCAGGAGGTCTAAGGGCGATTCGTTCGGAATTTACATGTTTTATAAACTACCAGATACCTGAAACAACATAAATTGCCCCCACTTAAGATACCGGACTTTGGAAATCCACAGTCCGGTATCTTTCACTTCAAAATTCATCTCGTTTATAGCTGGTGATCAGATTGCTGCGATAGCCGTTAATCAAACCGAAGAGGTAATGATCCCAGATATAATGTCAAAACATGCTTTTGCGATTTAAGACATGTATTTTGAAACCCACTTGGCTTTAAGTTCACTCGCTGAATTGTTATACTCATAATCCACACCCTGGGCAATTGGATCTACTGAAGTTCTTAGTGGTCTGGTTTTTTTGTCCATGTTAACGAGTGCTAACGCAGCATCTGCAATCATTGCCGCGTCCGGCTGGTGCTTTTGCAGAGCATTTCCCAATTGAGCGCCAAAACCTGCCATCATCTGCGCGGTCTGTTCACCATATTCAGCAAGAATCTCCTCGCGGTCGGCATGTGTTCCCTGTTTGGTATACATTTCGGTCATGAATGCACCCGGTTCAATGATTACAGTCTCAATTCCCTGTCCGATTAGCTCATCATACCCACCTTCTGTAATGCCTTCAAGCGCGAATTTTGAACTGTTATAAGGAACCTGAAAAGGTGGAGAAAAGCGTCCTGCATTACTTGAGACATTTATAATAAGACCATCTCTCTCCTTACGCATAGCAGGAAGCAGCTCCCTGTAAACACGCAAAACTCCAAAAACATTAATGTTCATGATCTTCTGGAATTGCTCCAGGCTATATGCCTCAAGCAGGCCCATCCCCTGGATTGCCGCATTATTGATCATCACATCAATCTTACCATATTTTTTCAGTATCGAGGAAATTGCAGTTTTTACAGAATTATCTTCTGCTACATCAAGTTCCATTACCTCCACGCCCGGAAGGGCTGAAAGCTCCCCGGCAACAGCTATATTTTTGGTTTGGCTACCGCGCATTGTTGCAACCACTTTAAATCCTTCCGATGAAAACTTTTTAACCATCAGTGTTCCAAAACCACTGCTTGTACCTGTTATTACAATTACTTTACTCATTTCAATTTCTTTTTTAATTATCTTGCACAAAGGAAATGTTTGACCATTATTTATTCAAAAAATCGCCGTTTTTACTGGTTTCCAAAAGGTAACTAAGCGTCAAAAACTAGTTTCCTAAAGGTAACTAAGCAACACATGAGAACAATTCATCACGATCCAAAGGACTGCCACATCATACGTACAGTCGAGGTAATAGGCAACAAATGGAAACCGGTAATTCTGGTCCAGTTATTCGATGGCCCGGTCAGGTTTGGAAAACTTCGCCTTTTTATACCCAGTATATCCCAGAAAATACTGACCCAGCAATTAAGGGAGCTGGAGCAGGATGGCCTGATCGTTAGAAACCACTACAAGGAGAAAGTCCCCAGGGTAGAATACGAGATCAGTGAAAAAGGAAAGACCCTTACTCCCGTTTTGCAGGCCATGTTCGACTGGGGAAAAAACGAACATCCACCGAAGTCTTAAAACCTGCAGCCAGTTAAGGGACGAAGGGCCTTTCAATCTTTTTTGGGTATGGAAGCAGCAGAAAAATCAAAGCTTATTTGCCTATTGTTTTTCTTAACCACTCTCCGGCCTGCTGTATCGCCTGGTTTGCCTCCAAAAGATGCGGATAGAACCACGGAAAAATGTGTATCATATCCTTCCAGACATTTAAGCTCACTGTATTTCCTTCCATTGCTGTCAAGCGAGACAGCTCTATAGCGTCTCCCAACAGCACCTCACTGGAGCCGACATCGATCAGCAAAGGCGGAAAGTCAGCGAAGTCACCATAAACCGGGGAAGCCATCTCATCAGCAGCAGGATGTCCGTTCAGATAAAGCTCCCGCAAAGCACCCAATGTTTGTCTGCTCAGCATCGGATCTTTAGCGCCAATTTTCTTGTAAGATGGACTATCCAGGTCCATACTAATCCATGGACTTATTGCATACAGCGCAGCCGGCCCCTGATATCCCCTTTTTTTAGCGAGTTGAGCAACAACAATAACCAGTCCTCCTCCTGCGGAATCGCCAGCGAGAACTATGGGTTCATCATTACCAAGCTTAATCCTGAGCTGAACATAAGCCTCGAAGGCATCTTCAGCCGCCGCCGGAAATACATGTTCCGGAGCAAGCCGATAATCCACGCAATAGGATTTCAGCCCGCATGCCTGCCCAATATGCCCGGCGAGTCCTGCATGATCCTCTGCACTACCAGCAGAATAGCCTCCGGCGTGAAAGAAAAGTACCGCACCTTTGGACGCTACCTCTGGAGCTGATATCTCCAGGGCTGGGACATTCCCCAGCAATATCGGGCTTGTGCCCCAACCCTTTGGCAGTGCAGAACCCTTACCATAAGCTGTTTGACGGCTCCTGGTTTCTTCGAGAGAATTTGGCGGGTTTACAGAAGTGAAAAACTTTTCGGTAAATTCCCGGATATCCATATAGTTTGTTGTCGACATAAGCTAATTTTATGGTTTTTCAAGTTGCCAAAGCACCGAAGCCTTACGCTCCAGAAAATGCCAGTTATCTTTTCCGAAGGTAAATTTATCACTGTAACGGCCACTCATTACGGCCGTTCTTGGTTCACCGCTAACAGTCTTGTAAAGCGTCCAGTAGGCCTGGGCAGAAGCACTCAAACCATCCTGCGCGATTTCGATTATGATATTGGTAATCTCGTGGGTAGTTGCCGAACGTCCGTTTTCCAGAACCTGGATCATACTGGTTGCAACCGCGGAAATTTCTTCCTTTCCTTTAGCTGACATCTGGTCAATCCAAAATGTTGCATCCTTAAATAATTCACCCAAACGGGCAATGTCCGCATCATCATTTGCAAATGCGTAGGCGACCATTAGATTTTCAATGGCACGCTCATCAGAAATTTTATTTTTCATTTCGTTTTATTTTATAGCGAAAATTAACCAGCTTTGGTCACCCCTAATAGACCACCACCGGTAGCATCTATAGTTTGTCCGTTCACCCAGCGTCCATCTTCGGAAGCTAAAAAAGCGATGATATCACCAATATCAGACGGCTGTCCAACTCTTCCAAGAGCACTTTGTCCTGCTGCCCATTCCCTTGCACCTGGATTTGCAAACCAGCTGCTCATATCGGTATCGGTAAACCCCGGGGCAACAGCATTGACAGTAATCTGGCGATCCCCAAGATCCCAGGCTAAGGTTCTGGTTAAGGTACTGATTGCGCCTTTGGTAGCAGAATACATTGTTGCCATTGGGCTAGCCATGTAAGCCGCAGCAGAAGAAAGGTTAATAATCCTTCCTCCATCGTTAATTCTGGATAATCCCTGTTGAATAATAAAAAGCGGCGATTTAACATTTACAGTGAAAAGTCTCGCAAAATCTTCTTCGACAATTTCCCTGATAGTTCCGTATACAACCTCACCGGCATTGTTTACCAAAATATCCACTTTATCTGCATGCTCATCAAAAGCTTTCCATAATGTTTCTGCAGCATGTGGTAAAGACAGATCAGCATGAATGGCAAATGCAGAACCACCATTGGCCTCTATTGCTGCTACCGTTTCCAGTGCCAGTTCTTTATTCTGTCCGTAATGAACGCCAACACGGGCACCATCTTTAGCTAATCGCTCTGCAGTGTATCTACCAATACCCCTGCTTGCACCTGTTACCAGGGCAGTTTTTCCTTTTAAGTTTGACATAATTGCTTTATTTTTTGAATAGTTATACCTCAATCCGCTTGTTATATTCTTTGTTTACCATGGGCTACAAAGGTTTTACCTACCAGATTTCAACGTTCAAGGCTTCAAAGCTTATACCCAAAACATAATATTATGATAGTCAGCAACTTAAGTTAATTTTTAAACCTTTCAAAACTGCTCTATTTCGCCATTGCTATTTTTGTCCGCGAAATAGAACGAAATTTAACCCAGCACGAAAAAGCGTGTTGGGTTGTAGCTAGAAGGATCCAGCAAAAAAATAAAAGGTAGTATTTGATAGACAGAGCATTAGACAAAAATGCTCCCGAGGCATCATCAGGCAATTGTTTTACCTTTCAGGCAATATAGGGGATGAAAACTTTCTGCAGCAAAAAATATTTTTCATTTTTTTTACCGAATTTTATTCACAGTCCGCAAACAGCTCTAATAACATGATCTACCTAAAAAAAATGCGTTTCTCATTTCGCTCTGGTTTGTTCCAGGTATGTATTATGGCGCTTTGCCTGATTTGTTATTCAGCAAATGTAAATGCACAATACTTCCCCACTCCGCAGCCGGTAGGTGTGAATATGGAAAATGGTCTATTAACTGAGTTGAGTAGGACCAAAGATGAGCTGAATAAAATCAATGTGCTGCTGTCCTTATCAAGCCTATACTATTTCCGGCCGGAAAGGAAACCCGTTTATATTGCCAGGAGCATAAAATATGCTGATGATGCGGCCAGAATCAGTAAGAAATTGAAAAACGAGGAAAAATTCAGCGAATCTAAATATCTGATTGGCCTTGGCCTGCTTTGTGACTATAAGTTCAAGGCTGCCGAGGGGCTTTTGAAAGAACTGGATGAGAAACGCAGGTGCGACCTGCTGGTTTCCCTTGGTTTTTATCTCACAAATTCGCGCGTAGGGGTTACCAAGGATCTGCTCAGCAACAGCAGGCGGATACTTAGCCTGGCAATTCCTTTGAGCCAAAAACTTAAGAACAGGCGAAATGAACTCATCGCCCGTCAGTGCCTGGCGCTGACTGCCTTTCAGGAAGGTGAAAATGATAAGTACATTGCTGAAATTGAAAATGTGTTGGCCGATTATAAAAAATTTAATGTTCCGGGAATTTCTTATGCCTATTACCTGACTGCTGAGATGTATAATTTGCAGGGTAAGAATGATAAAGCGATGTTTTATCTACGGGCTGGTATCAAAGAAATGCAAAAAAATAATGACATCATGTCCGGCGGAGACCTTTATAAACTGCTGGCGATCGTTTTCAAGCAGGAATCTGAATTCAACAAAGAACTTGAAGCTTATCAAAAATCTCTAACCTACTATAAGGTTTATCCAGGGATATGGGATATGTATTTTGCAATTCAGGGGGTTGCCTATGGCTTAATACACCTGAAGCAAGAGGAAAAAGCGCTTAAATACCTTGACAGTATTTTGGTGGGGAACCAACCGGGAGCCTATAAGCAAAAGCGAACGATATTTGAAATGTATGCCAACATTTACCTGGCATTGAAAAGATACGATAAGGCAGAAATTTATTATCTTAAAAGATTCAATGTGGTTAAGGAAAATAATGACCTGGGCTTCTCATCATTTGACAGAATGGGCTATTTCTATATCGAAAGTAAACAGTATGCTAAAGCTAAGCCCTACCTGGATTCCGCAATGCATAGAATAGACCATTCAACAACGCCCAATTCAATATCGAGTTTAAAATACCGGTTATTTATGGTGGACTCGGCAGCGGGAAATTACCTTTCGGCAATAAAAAACCTCAGTCTGACACATAACTTTAGTGATTCGGTAGCCAGGGAAAAAAAGCGGACGGAAATAAACAAGCTGCTGGTGGAATATGAGGACGATAAAAAGCAGAGTGAAATTGCGGCTTTAAAGCAGAAATCCCAACTGGATCTGGCAAACATTAAGCAGGCAAGTCTGATCCGAAATTTCTTGATTATCGGGGCAGTTGTATTGTTGATCGTAGCGCTGGTCTTTTACCGTCAGTATAGGACAAAGCTATTCTTGAACGCCGAGATCCTTTCAAAAAACGAAAAACAAGAGGTTCTTCTCGATAGGCTTAACCGGCTACTTTCTGAGAAAGAATGGCTATTAAAGGAAGTACATCATAGGGTAAAAAACAACCTGCACACCGTAATTTCTCTACTCAACACACAGGCCGAATTCCTAAAGGACGACGCGCTTGCAGCGATTGAAAATAGCCAGCACAGGATTTATGTCATGTCCCTGATCCATCAGAAATTGTACGCATCGGACGAGATCCAATCCATCGACATGGTTGAATACGTAAGAGAACTTATTACCTATCTAAAAGACAGCTATGGTGAACTAAACAATATAGAATACATCAGCGAGGTAGATCCTTTGTCTTTAGAGGTTGGCAAGGCCATGCCCATTGGCCTGATCATCAACGAAGCGGTAACCAATTCAATAAAGTATGCATTTCCGAACAAAGAGAAAGGTATGATTTCTATTGTAATGAAAAAAAATGAGGATACCGTTACCATGAGGATATCGGATAACGGAATAGGCATTCCTGATCGGCCCGAAAATGAAAAGCTAAGTTCCCTTGGACTGAAACTTATAGCAGGCTTGAGCGCCGATATCAATGGGAGCTTAAAAGTCGAGAACAAAAATGGAACGGTGCTCACTTTAACTTTCAGCTCAGATTTCCTGAAGTCATCTGAAAATGTTATGCTTTAAATCGCATATACTAAACATTCTTACCTATGGTGTAACTCAAGCCTTTGATCCCTTGTACTGCAATAGCTATTTTTGCGTTAGAAATACCACAAGGCATCTGACAGCAAATAACACATAGATCGAGGTACCCGATAAAAGGTACCTCAATCAATGATTGCATTAAAACAGATAGCGTTTTAATTGCGATGAAGCCTGAGCGAATGCATCTTTGGTCTGCTGGATTTCAGCAAGGCCATTCAATAAACCCCAGTCATGGATTACCCCATTGTAACGTACAGTTGTAGCCTCCACACCCGCTTCCAAAAGGCGACGTCCGAAAGCCTCCCCCTCATCCCTCAAAACATCATTTTCAGCAACCTGAATTAATGTTGGCGGCATACTTTTGAGCTGTTCGAGACTTGCTTTTAAGGGAGAGGCCCGGTAATCGCCGCGTTTGGAAGCATCCGGAATGTACATATCGTACATCCATTTCATAAGCGGAGTGGTAAGAAACCTGTCACGTCCATAGTCCTTGTAAGATTGCGTTTCAAAATTAGCATCAACAATCGGCCACATCATCACAGCAGTTTTTATTTCCGGTCCCTTTCGCTCTTTTGCAAGGATGGAGGTAACTGCTGTCATGTTCCCGCCGACACTATTACCGATCAGGGCCAGTCTTTTTCCGTCCACACCAATTTCTGAACCATGCTCACTCACCCACTTTGTAGCTGAATAGATTTCTTCGATCGCAACTGGAAATTTAGCCTCAGGTGTTCTGGTATAATTGACAAACACCCCAACAGCCCCCGATCCTACAACAAGGTCTCTGACCATGCGTTTATGCGTAGGGTAATCTCCCAATACCCATCCTCCACCATGGATAAAGATAAAAACAGGGAGAACACCATTTTTACCTTGAGGGCGAACAATATTCAATGTGACGGTATGCCCATCAACTTTGATTATTTTCTCAGATTCACTTATTCCCGAATAATCGACCTTAACACTTTTCTGGGCATTTACCAGTACAGCCCTCGCGTTTTTTGGGCTTAGGGTTTCCAGACCTGGACCGCCATTGTTCAGGGCGAGAAGAAAGTTTTTAACTTCAGGGGCTATATGCTCATCGGCATACCATTCTTTACCCTGAGCCCCAGCCGTTGTAACTGCTGCTATAATCAACAGTAAACTCACAATAACCAATCTGGTTCTACTAAGTACATTAGTTCTAACATGCATCATATCTTTTTGAATAATGACTTCCCGGACTAAGCGGGAAATCTGATTTAATTGAATTAAATTTTATGAAAGCTATTTTTCGATTGGAAATGCATAAGCTACACGAAGACCCAAAAAGCCATTGCTCTTCCCAGCCTCATAGAATTTGCTGTTTCCCTCATATCTAAATCCGGCATCGATGTAACTTTTTGCACCAACTGGAATTAAGTATCCTACCTGCGGTGCCCAGGTAAAGGATGCTGACTTATCTGCAATAGGACTATCATTTAAGAGAAATGAAACTCCTGCTTCACCCTGAATATAAAAATTAACGACCGGGAAATACTTTAAACCGGCTTTTACAGGAATTAATTGAATGTCTTCTACCACACCTGAAGTCTTGCTGTCGGTAAACAGATTATAGAATCCGGCGTTAAAGGTTAAATAAAGATCTTGTTTTAAAAGGGGAATATCGGCCTGGATAGAACCGCCCAGAGACCAGGTGTAATTATCTGAAAGATTAGAAATGGGAAGTCCACCCTCCACTCCGGCACTATAACGGATACCAGGCGCTCTTTGCGCCTGAACCGGGGACAAGATGCTCATAAGAGAAATAAATAATAAGCTTGCTGCAATTGTTTTAAATTGATTTTTCATGATTCTTAATTTTTTAATCGTTTAATTCATTTTTTGATTTTTCTGGCTAAGCCGCTTTGCTAACCCGGGAACAGAGGAATTTTCGCTTTAGAAAACCTGAATATCTACTGAGTTCAGCATGGTAACTGAAATTCGATGAACTCATATCTTCGCTTAGCCACAATTCCCTGGTCTATCTGACCCAGGTTAAATACGCTTAACCACTGATGTGTAGTCCAAATCAATGCCATTAAAATAAATATCTGATAATCAGATTATTAAACTAGAAACTAAACTTCAAAAGCCCACGCCTAATCGTATTTCAACAAAAATGAATTGATATATCGGCAGAAAACACTCTGTTTAGCGGGTGGAATTCGTCCCCTGGTTTTAATTTTGATTACCGATTAGACAATTATCGTCAGTAAAGGAAGTAAACGCCAATGGCCATAGGCTTCCTTTACTCAATTTGGGGATCAGCAGTATTCCTAGAACCTTAAAAAATATCGCAAAAAACGCTTTTTTAATGAATAAGCTGTGCAACGCCATTTCGTCAAAAGCCTCAACTTTGATGATTATCGGCGAGGGTCTACTGGCTAAGTCTAATAATTCTATAGAGATTTCCGGGCATTTGACCCCGTGAGCATCCAGTGCTTATACATCAAACTGATAGCAAAGAAATATTACATGAAAAATTCAAGTATAAATTAGCCCCTTCATTTTTTTTGAAAGACTAATTTATACTGCTATAATTTAGTGTACCTGATGAAGAATATTTAGCATCGCGGAGAGCTCTGTTTCAGAAGATACGTAAAGATTGCCGTAATCGGTAATGGAAGAATTGATGTAATGGAGCGGGTTGGGAACAATGGCCCTGGCCGAGGCATGATACTGTGTTGCGTGGCAATGGTCAATAAGTTTTTTAAGGTTGTTAGATTTTATTCCGGCTCCCGGCATAATGATTATGCGATTATTTGCCTGAATGGTGAGCTCGCGGAGCACCTGTGCACCTTCAGGGGCACCAGCTGCTCCTCCCGAGGTGAGCACCCTTTCGCAGCCGCATTCAATCAGATCTTCCAATGCCTGAAAAAGATCAGGGGTTCCGTCAAAAGCCCGGTTGCAGGTTACCCCCATCGGGCCTGCCCATTCAACAATGCGTTTGAGCCATTCCTTGTCTATCTTACCCGATCTTTGCTGTGTACCGACCGAAATGCCATTGCACCCAAGATCCCTGCACATTTGAATATCATCTTTAATGATCCGGTATTCTTCCTGCGAATAAAAGTAATTTCCAGACCTTGGCCTGAGAATCGGATACAGGTCTATTGAGATCTGCTCTCTGACCTGCTTTATCGTTCCGTATGATGGGGTTGTACCACCTTCTAAAGGATTGTCACAAAGCTCCACCCGGTTTGCACCTACCCTTTGGGCAATGATGGAAGACTGAATATTGAAAGCACAGACCTCTAACTGTTTAACTGGCATTTGAATTTTGATTAAGGCATTGAAGGTTAAAAATAGGCAAAGCCAAGCACTAATTCCCCAAGGGCCTGGGATTTATTTGTTTCCTTACCTGTGAGGGAGGATAGCCAAAATCCTTTTTAAAGGCCCTGGAAAAATGTGATATATCTGCAAACCCGACATCCAGGTAAACATCGATTGGTCTATTGCCTTCCCTCAAAAGCTGTAATGCCTGGCTAAGCCTTTTTTGCACAAGCCAAACAGAGGCCTTCATACCAAAGTTCTGCTGAAAGTCCCTTCTAAAAGTGGATACACTCCTTCCTGTAAGGGATGCAAACCTGCTAATTGGGATATTGAACATATAGTTTCTGAGCATAAAAGCCTTGAGGTCAATCTTGCCAGGTTGCGGGAAATCAAAAAGCGATTCAAAAATGTGATGCCCCTGTTCAGCCAGGGCTAAGATTGCCTCTTCGAGCTTATGCCTGCGCATGGGCTCGCTAAGCTGTTTACCAGATTTCCTGTAAGCATCCAAAGAATCAAACAGACTGCTAAGGGCAAGCGATGAACTTAATAGGACTATGCCCCTATTGGAAGTCAGCCCTCCTCTGGACCTGGGAATCTCATATTTCAGGGCATAGTCTTCAAGCAGCTTTTCATCTAACACGAATACAATGCTCTCATAGCGCTGCCTCTTTTCTATTCCCACTCCGATACATTTGATCAAGTAGTTTTTACAAACCAGCACGGTATCCCCTGTACGATAAAGTTGATCAGAATCCTGTCCGATAAGCCTCATCTCTCCACTGAGGATATGAACGATCAGATGCTGATCGATCAGTTCCTCAAGGAGCATGTGGTTATGCCAGCCAACCGAATAAACAATACCTGGCGTACCGATATTGAGACGCTGAATTTCCATTTGAATCAATTAAGATATATTTAACATAATCAGCCGCTACCTGACAGGATACCTACCGGCTACATCGCCTGCTGTAAGGGTCTGATGGTAATTTCATTTACCGCTACTTCATTAGGCTGATTGATGGCATAGACTACCGCATCGGCAATCGCTTCGGCATCTATGGTTGCGATTTGTCCCATTGCCTCCATCATTTCGAATACCTTCCTGCTGGTAATATCACTACCCAGTTCAGTTGATACAGCTCCGGGATAAAGCGTGGTCACTTTGATTTTACCAGCCATCTCTTCCCTTAAACCTTCCATAATAGACTTTACTGCGCCTTTCGTAGCGGAATAAACCCCGGTGCTGGGGAAAATCTTCAAGCCTGCGGTAGAGGATGTGGAAATGATATGTCCATTCCCGTTTTTAATCATGTGGGGCAAAACTGCATGAATCCCATAGAGCACTCCTTTAATATTAACATCTATCATCCTCTCCCATTCCTCAAGATTGCCTTCATCGAAAAAAGATATCGGCATAACTCCCGCGTTATTCCACAATACGTCTATTTTCCCAAAAGTGTCGATAGCAAATTTCAGCAGTCTGTCGACATCTTCCTTTTTGGTCACGTCACTCTGCATATAGCGCGCATTATCTCCGATACTTGCCACCAAGGAATCGAGCTTTTCCTGTCTCCTGGCCCCAAGAACCACCTTTGCACCAAGTGCACCCAATTTCTTTGCAGTTTCTGCGCCCATTCCGCTACTTGCGCCAGTGATGACCACTACTTTTCCATTTATATTTTTCATAGCTAGTTTTTTGCTACAAATGTATCGATGGGGAAAAGGCAAAGTTTGACCAAAACGTTCATATTTGAGGTACTAAAATGTTCATGCCACTATGGACATGGAAAGCCAAGAGTGCTGGATGAATCCTTATTGAGTTCATTTCTTTAACCGGGAACGGAGCATACTCAAAAACTGGGGCGTAAATCCCAGGACCGAGGCCAATATGTACTGGGGAACCTGATTTACAAACTGAGGGAAAGCGGCAGTGAATTTCTGAAACCTGTCTTCAGCGTTCTCGCACATCAAGAGCTCGATTTTTTTTATTGCCCTGTTATATTTGTTTAAAATCACCTGATGCATATAAATCTGGAAAGAGGATATTGCCCCGGTTAACTGGAGGTAGTCTTTGCGGGATAAAGCAAGAAGCTCGCAGTGTTCAGCACACTCAATTTTATACTCGGCAGCTGAGCCATTCATAAATGCATTTAGGTCGGTAAGCCACCAGCCCGGGATGCCGAACTGAAGCGCATGCGAAGAACCTTTATCATCCAGCCCGTACATACAGATAATTCCAGATGCGATAAAATAAATTTCCTGTACAATGGCGCCCTGTTCCAGGACCACATCTTTTTTACGATATTTTATGCGAACAAACTTTTCGCGAATCAGGCGCTCCTGCTGAACGGATAGCGGTGAAATCATTGCTATCTCCTCAATTAACCCATCTATAGATGTGTGCGAAGATGCAGGAGGGATATCCGGTAAAAATTCTGAATTTTCCATATTAAAATTTCGCCTAATATTCGGCAAAAACCGGGAGCCCGAAATGGACCAAACAACCAATTTGAAGGTGGTCCAGCGTTTTTTTTAGCACAAAATCATTTCTTCAACTATGTTAACTTTTTCCCGCTTAAGGTTGGCTAGCTTTGCCTTAAAATTAGCAGTTAGAGATAAATGATCTTATCTATAACTGATAAAAGTCTATAGAAACAAATAAGAATTTTAATTATGTCTGAAAACAAGGAATCTATCCTGAGAGAGCCCTTAATAACCGGTGAAGATCTTACCTATTCCAGAATTACCGACGAAATCCTTTCTCCTGTTGAAAACAGGGCAACAAAAGCCTGGTGGATGGGATTTGGCCTTGCATCTGCCGGAACTCTTTTATGGCTGGTATCGATAAGTTATGTATTTTGGACCGGGCTTGGGGCATGGGGGCTGAATAAAACTGTTGGCTGGGCCTGGGATATCACAGGCTTTGTTTGGTGGGTGGGTATCGGACATGCAGGCACCCTGATTTCTGCGGTGTTGCTTCTGTTCAGACAAAACTGGCGAAATTCGATCAACAGATCTGCAGAGGCGATGACAATCTTTGCGGTAATCTGTGCAGCAACATACATTATCTCTCACATGGGAAGGCCATGGCTAGCTTACTGGGTATTTCCGCTTCCTAACCAGTTTGGCTCGCTATGGGTAAATTTTAACTCGCCCCTGGTCTGGGATACATTCGCAATCTCAACTTACTTCAGCGTATCCTTGCTGTTTTGGTATACAGGGCTACTTCCGGATCTTGCCACCATTCGTGACCGGAGCACCGGTTTGCGCAGAAAAATATACTCTATTTGCTCTTTTGGATGGACCGGGAGCGTAAAAACCTGGCAACGTTTTGAGGTAACTTCCCTGATCCTTGCAGGGATCTCTACGCCACTGGTACTCTCGGTACATACCATCGTATCGATGGACTTCGCAACCTCAGTAATTCCGGGATGGCATACCACGATTTTTCCACCATATTTTGTTGCAGGTGCTATTTTCTCCGGCTTTGCAATGGTGCTTACCTTACTCCTTGTAGCAAGGAAAGTTCTGGGTCTGGAAAATTATATTACCATGTTCCATATCGAATCGATGAACAAGATCATTATCCTCACAGGATCTATTGTTGGCGTGGCTTATCTGACTGAATTTTTCATCGCCTGGTATTCCGGATCCGAATATGAACAGTATGCCTTTATCAACAGATCAACGGGTCCTTACTGGTGGGCTTACTGGATAATGATGACGTGTAATGTGATAACCCCGCAATTATTATGGTTTAAAAAGATCAGGACGAACATCAGGATCACCTGGATATTATCCATAGTTGTAAATATAGGCATGTGGTTCGAGCGCTTTGTAATTATTGTAACTTCCCTGCACCGGGATTATCTTCCTTCGAGCTGGGCCATGTTTTACCCTACCTGGGCTGATGTAAGCGTTTTTATTGGATCGATAGGCGTATTTTTCTTCATGTTCCTTTTGTTCCTCAGGTTTCTTCCTTCAGTGGCAATTGCAGAAGTTAAACTGCTTTTGAAATCTTCCAGCGAACAGGTGAAACTCAAACTTATCAAAACCGGAGAGCTGAACGGGGAACAGGTAAAGGAATACCTTGAAGACCTGCAGAAGTTCGATAGCGTCAAGCTTGATAAATACAAGGAGATTAAGCAGAAGCTTTGATCACCCACGGGCCTGTGACTTCAAGATTAGTAGAGTCAATTTAACGAACAATCCCAATTCAAATAAGGGCTGCTCCCCGAACCTGCTCCTGGACCATAGGAATCCTGAAACCCTGGTCCATCCGCAGGTAAAGGGAGCAGCCTATTTTTGTATGGTCATTTTTCGGAACCACTGGAAATTGGAAATTCAAAGCACAAAGCATTATGAACTGGTTTATTAAATCTATGAGCAGCTCCATTGGAAAAAAAATTACCATGGCACTTACCGGATTTTTTCTGATTACTTTTCTTATCGTCCATGCAAGCATCAATGCACTTATTTTTTACAACGACGGAGGGGAGATTTTTACAATAGGAGCTCATTTTATGGCTACCAATCCCATTATCAGAACACTTGAGATCGTTCTGATTCTCGGTTTTGTGATCCATATCATCCAGGGGGTTTACCTTTGGAGGCAAAATCGAAGGGCACGCCCGGTCCAATATGCTTATAAAGATAATTCCAAATCCAGTACCTGGTACAGCCGCAGCATGGCACTGCTGGGTACGCTGATATTACTTTTCCTGGTTATCCACACCTCAAATTTCTGGATACCTAACCGCATTGCACAATTTAAAACCGGTGAGGAATTGCCACTTTATGCGATGATGCTAGAAAAATTCAGCCATCCTATAGAAGTTGTGATTTATCTGTTGGGTTGTTTTTCACTTTTCTGGCACCTTCTTCATGGCTTTAAAAGTGCATTTACGACTATGGGTATATCCCATTTAAAATACAATTGGCTAATCAGTTTCTCGGGGCTATGTTTTTCGATCATCGTGCCTTTAATTCTGGCAATGATGCCGGTGGCAATTTACCTAGGCTGGATTAGATAGTTTAAGCACCTATGTTCATTGTATCCCCAGCGATGTATAAATGCTTTGATACAGGTCAGTCGCCCGAATCAATCTGATCTGGCTTTTTACTTTTGTCTTCGATAGAAACAAGGATAATAAGTGAGATGAAGGGAATAACAAAGGATACCCAAAACCAAAACCAAAATTTTCTACCTGTCTGTTTGGCTAAAATCCCAGCCGCAATCTGAGGCATCAGGATTACCGGAAGCATAAATAAAAGAAGAATCTCAACCATGTTCTTTTTAAATTAAATACAAAGATAAATAAATTTAAACAGATGTTTAAAACATTTGTTTAATTAAGTGTTTAATTTTATTTTACGGTATATTTGGCGACAATCATGGCTGTAGAAAAAAATGAAGTCAGTCTCACTACCATCCAGAGACTAAAGCAAGTTGCGCAAAGTGAATTTATGAAGCATGGTTATGCGGCTACCAAAACCAGGGATATCGCAGAGAAAGCCGGGGTAAATCTTGCGTTAATGAACTACCATTTCAGGAGCAAAGAGAACCTGTTTGAAATTATCATGCGGGAGAATATTGATAAACTTTTTTCTTTCATCCTCCCAACAATTAGCGATAAGGACACCTCTCTTTCGCAAAAGCTTGATTTATTGAGCGAACAATATATAGCTACGATAATCGATGAACCCAGCTTACCAATATTTGTACTAACCGAAATCCAGCATAACCCCGAGCGGTTTGGAAACCAAATCCGCTTTAAATCTGAAATCATGGAATCTGCTTACCTTGCCCAATTGAAACAGGCCGATCCCGATACCGATCCGGTACAGCACCTGATTACCTACCTGGGCATATTGCTCTTTCCTTTTTTCATGAAGCCGGTTTTAAGTGCCAGCGGTAAAGTAAGCGAGCAGGGTTTCAAAGCATCGATGGCTGAACGGCAAAAGCAGGCCCCGGCATGGATGAAACGAATTCTTGGGATCTTCTAAGCCTAAACCCAACTTTTCAGCTATACTCATCCTTCTGAATGCCAAACCGGATGATCTTTGAGCTTAGCGTTGAAGGAGGAATCCCCAGGGTATTCGCTGCACTGTTTATTCCTGATATTTTTCCGTTGTGCTGCCTGAGTACCTCTAAAAGATAGCTCCGTTCGTGATCGCCGAGCTTTTTACTGTGTACGTTATTTTTTGCAACCTGACTCAGAGGAGTGGAATCGGGCAGATAAACACTGGTGATCACTGCCCCATCATTTATAAGTACACTCCTCTCCAGCAGATGCTCAAGTTCCCGGACATTTCCTGGCCAGCTATAGGCGTTTAGCTGGCTAAGCGCATTTTTCGAAAGTGATTTAACTTTAGTCAGAGTCCGGGCCGCTATTTTTTCAAGGAAAAAAGTGGCCAGCTCATTAATGTCACCGGAACGCTCCCTTAATGGATTGGCATGGATAGGAAACACGTTTAACCTGTAATAAAGGTCATTACGGAAGCGGCCCAGATTTACCTCTTCGAGAAGACCACGGTTTGTCGCTGCGATAACACGTACATCGACCTTAATGATACTACTTCCTCCAAGGCGCTGAATTTCTTTTTCCTGTATTGCACGAAGCAACTTAACCTGTAAATCAAGGGGCATCTCGCCAATCTCATCAAGGAAAAGCGTTCCCTTATGTGCAAGTTCAAATTTACCTATCCGTTTTTCGACCGCCCCTGTGAAGGCACCTTTTTCGTGGCCAAAAAGTTCTGACTCTATCAGGCTGGCCGGAAGTGTGGCACAGTTCACCTTGACCATTAAGTTCTCCTTGCGAAGGGAGCACTCATGAATTCGCCTGGCGATCAACTCTTTTCCGGTCCCTGTTTCCCCACTGATTAAAACTGTGGCAGAAGAAGGGGCAACGGTCTGGATAAGCTGCTCCATTTCCAGCATACAGCTACTTTTACCGATTATCATGGTATTACCGGAGTAGGTTTTCTCGAAATCAGATTTTAGCACTCCCTTATGCGCATCTTCCCGAATACGCCCCTGCTGACCAGTAGAACTTACCAGGTTTAATCCGCAAAAGATATTACTGAGGATCATGGAGAGCAAAGCCGCCACCGATCTGAAAAAAACATTATGGTTTATCACAGGTTCAAACCAGAATGTACCCAGATAACCTTTGGAGTCATTCAGCGACAAGCCTATAATTTTTTGTATTCCAATCCTTTTTAGGAAAAATATCCATGGTGAGACCCCGCCCCTGTGAAAAGCTTCTGCAACGTCAACTTCCAGGACCAGATCCGACTGGGCTAGCCTAAGGTTAAAAATGCCCCCAAATCCATCCTTGCACAAAAGAAGCTCTTTAAAATCCGGGTCGGGTGCGTACCGGCTCTCGCTATCAAAGAAATGGGAATAACCTCCTTCAGGATTTCTGTAGGAAATAAAGTAATGGCGGAGGATACCCGCTGTTTTCAGATTCTTCGCTATCCAGCCATTCATTCGACGCTCGCAGGTAATTGATTTGGATGAGATGAGCATCTCGGCGAGCATTTGGAATAAGTTAACAGTATCAATTTCAGATACACTAAGGGGTTCCCTAAAGTTTTTTTTTGCTGCCCCATCGATTACTTCCTCAGCGAAAGCATTAGGAGTTTGATTAATATCAGCCATTTTGGAGAAATAAAAAAATATGTATATGGATAACTGTCATAATACTGCTAGATTGTACTTGAACAAATCAAAAGTTATACCACACACTTAAAATATTAAAGATCAACACATTAAAGCACATCCAAAATTAAAATTATTGATATTTCACCAATACGACCCTAAGATTAATGATATATGATTATTTCCAGCCAGGTATTGGGGTCAAACTGGTAGAAGTCTTATCCAGGTTTTCCAGTCATAGGAAAAAAGTGCTTTTTTTTTCCGAGTTTTATCCTGGAAAAATTCACTCAAATGCCAGAAATTAAGTCAGGATTTTCCAGCGGATTTGCTGGTATAGATTATAAAGGAATCATATTATTCCCTTTTCCCACTTCCAGGGTAGATTCCTATTCTGATCATTTCAAGGAGGGCTTGTAGCGTGAAATTGAAAATTCTAATTGTAGAGGACCAGTTCATAGAAGCTTACAGTCTGGAGCGAATCTTGTTAAAGGCTGGTTATACAACCTGTAGTATTGCACGTTCTGTTCCACTGGCTCTTGATATTATTAAAAAGGAACATCCTGATATGGTGCTTCTTGATATTTAACTTCAGGGTAGCCTTACCGGGATCGATCTTGCCAGGACACTAGGAAAATTCGGCATCCCGTTCGTTTTTCTATCTGCGAACTCAAATAAGAAAATACTTGAAGAAGCGAAGGCTACCATGCCACAGGGATTTCTGGTCAAGCCTTTTCGTGAAAAAGATGTATTGGTAATGCTTGATGTGGCCTGGTACCTTTTTGAACAAAAAGGCGTTAGTGACTTGAATGTTAAAAAGCCTGTTAAAGAAATCTTGGTTAAGAATTTCCTGGGAAAGAGCCCAAAAATTAACGAGGTGCTCAAACAGGTCGGGCTTGTTGCCAATTCTGATATATCGGTACTTATTCTTGGTGAAAGTGGAACAGGCAAAGAGCTCATCGCCAAAGAAATCCATTCAAATTCCTCCAGAAAAAAGAATCCATTTATTGTTGTGAACTGTTCTGCGCTTCCCGAGCACCTGGTAGAGTCAGAACTTTTCGGGCATGAAAAAGGGGCTTTTACAGGAGCGACAACCAAGCGAACAGGGAAATTTGAACAAGCAGACACAGGAACAATATTTCTTGATGAGATTGGCGAACTCTCACTGGAGATGCAGGTGAAGTTTTTACGGGTGTTACAGGAAAGGGAAATAGAACCTATTGGCGGACGGACAAGAAAGATCGATGTCAGAATTATTGCTGCCACCAACAGAGATCTTGCCGAGGAGGCAGCGGCCGGCAACTTCCGTATAGACCTTTTTTACAGGCTCAATGTTTTTCCCATTGAACTTCCACCTCTAAGCGCGCGCCGAGAAGACATTCCATTGCTTTCAGAACATTTTGTCCGCCACTTTGCCAAAGAAGCCAATAAATCTTTCAATGGGATATCCCCTGAAGCGCTTGCAGTGCTAACAGGATATCACTGGCCTGGAAATGTCCGGGAGCTTGAAAATATCATATTTCGAAGTATACTGCTCAATGATGGCCCTGAACTAAAAAAAATATATCTTCCCGCAGAAACCCGTGGACATACAGAAACCCGGATGAAGACCATACAGGAAAACGAAAGGGATCATATTATCGCAGTTCTGGAACAATGTAACTGGAAAATTTACGGTAGCGGCGGAGCCGCAGAGGTACTTGATATCAATATCTCGACGCTTAATTCGAGGATAAAGAAACTGGGGATCAAAAAGCCCTGAACGTTGTAAGCCTTTCCCACCATCTTCCGGCCGATTCATATTTTCTAATTGTTGATATTTAATTAATCTAGCCAGAAATCCCCGATGGACCGAGACTAAAAAACAACCCTACAAAACACAAACAACTGAAAGTCAATTCAATACGAATTGGCCTTTTTTATGCAAATACTCTTTTGGATCCAAGCCTGCGGGCTCCCAAAAAGATTTGCGCATATGAACAAGAGTAACCCATTCATTGATCAGTACTACTTCTGTAGCTTAAAGCACTTTTGCAGAAGATATTCTTCTATCCTTTTTTTGCTGGAATCAAACTGCCCGGGGACGGCGCAGCTTCCCCAACCCTCTTCAAGTTTTTTCATGATCCGTTTGCTAATTTTTTTTTTATCCGGCAGAACGAGATCTATGCCATTTAAAAGCAATCCCGTCACATCGGCTGTCTGTGTTGGTGTCTTTAATCTTCCCATTACAGACTAATACGCTGTATAGAGAATTTCCAATGAACAGAAAGCAAAAAATAGAATATCCCACACCGTGCACTCAAATGATTTATGTGCGCACCTAAAAAACTGAAACCATGGCAGCTTTCACAGATTCAATATCCCCAGAAACCATAAAGGATTTGGTGGCAGGTAAACAGGCCGCCTTCGGACTGATTTACAACTGTTATTTTGATCCACTTTACAAAAGTGTTTATCATGTTGTGAAAGATGAAGACCTCACCCAGGAAATACTGCAGGAAGTGTTTTTAAAACTATGGATCAAACACCGGAGCATAAATCCGGAAAAATCCCTCAAGGCCTATCTGCTGAAGATTGCCATGAACAAAATCTACGACCATTACAGAAAAGAAGCCAGAGCGCAGCGTCTTACCCAGGAGGAAATCACATTTTACAGCGAAAAGCCAGGATTGGAAGAAATGTTGGAAAAAAAGGAAGAGTATAAACTGCTTAATCAGGCAGTCGATCGCCTAAGCCCCCAACGTAAACTTGTGTTTATCTACTGTAAGATTGATGGTAATACTTATGAGCAGGCCAGTAATGCCCTGGGTATTTCAGTTGCCACGGTAAATACGCATATGAGCCACTCCATCAGGTTGATTAAGGAATTTATGTTGGACAGTTACCATAGCTGCCCGAGCTGAAAGTGTACCAATCCGAACTGGTGGACCAGTTCTAAGTTTTGATTTGGACCATATCGGGCATTCAGCTGAAGCTCAATTTTGTGGTCTGGCAAAGGGCCTGAAAATACTAAAAAAGAAAAACAGTGAAAGCAAAAACAATTTTGGTAACCGGAGCATCCTCAGGGATTGGCAAAGGAATAGCAGGCTATTTTTTAGCCAATGGATATAATGTAGTGATTAACTCTACAACAGCACATAAACTTCAACAGGTCTTCCTGGAGCTTGGAGGAGGAGAAAACCTCGCGATGGTGGTTGGGGGTATCGGATTAAAAGCGACCGGGGAGGAAATGGTCAAAATTGCCCTGGAAAAATTTGGTTCTGTAGATATTTTAGTCAACAATGCGGGATTATTTGAAACCAGACCTTTTCTAGAGGTTGATGAGGCTTATCTGGATCGTTTTATGAATACCAACTTCAAAGGCACCTATTTCACAAGCCAGGCGGCCATCAGGGAAATGGTTAAACAAAACGATGGCGTGGTGATCAACATAGGCTCCCCACTGATTAACCACGGAATGAGCGGAATGCCACATACTGCCCAACTTGCGAGTAAAGCAGCAATCGACGGGCTCACCATTCACCTTGCGGCAGAGTTTGGGAAAAACAACGTAAGGGTCAACACAGTCTCTCCAGGAATTATACGTACACCAATGCACGGCGGAATGGAGGATCAAAATGCAGGGCTGCTACTGCTGCGCAGGGTCGGTGAAGTACAGGATATCGTGGACATGGTATATACAGTGGCAAAGAGCACATTTATTACCGGGGCAATAATAAATGTTGACGGCGGCCTTGGAGCCGGACACAATCTCGACTAATAACGTATATGCAGTTAAATTTAAATAAGTTCATCATTCTGGCCAAGATTGTTCCACTGGAAGGATTTCAGGATTCAATTATGAAGGAGGCTGAGATAATTTGCACAGAAAGCAGAAAAGAATCGGGCTGCGAAATGTTTTTGTTCAACACCATCAAAAATGGAAACAGGGCCTTTGTTTTTTATGAGGTATTCACCAATGAGCTGGAGTATCAACACCATCGTGCCCTAGCCCATACCAAAGCATTTCTGGCTTTTTTGAAAGGTAAAATTGAGAATGATTTTCCGGCTCAGACCTTTTTATCGGCTTATGATTAAAACCTAAGGTATTGATTAATTGGCAAATAGCAAATCAATGTTAAGGGCGGATCACCAGTGATCCGTCCTTCTAAGTATATGCCAGATGTCTGGAAAAGACAAAATAATTATTGAGTATTATTTGTACCCTTTATCCTAATGTTCCCCTTGCCCCATTTCCGATCTGGCGATCCCAGAACGTACCGACTGGTCGAGCTTAAGTAAAGCAAGGGAACTTGCAAATTCATCAATGTGTTATGAGCAACCAGGCATTTGGCCCTATTCCCTTTGTTTTGACCAGCGCAAATTCCCCATTGACCTTTCTACCGTTAATTTTTATTTTGACTGATCCCTTGCCAAGCTCTTCGGGTAGAAATTTTTCCTGATCGGCGCGTGCGTCATTGGGTGCGATGGTGTCATACCAGCCCTGATCCCAGACAACAACTATCCCTCCACTATATTGGCCTTTTGGAATAATGCCCTAGAAATCCCTGTAATCAAGTGGATGATCTTCGACCATCATCGCCAGGCGCTTTACCTTTGGAGCCAGACTCGGATTTTTTGGAATTGCCCAGCTTTTCAATACGCCATTCGTTTCCGGGCGAAAATCATAATGAAGTTTTGTGGCATCAGGTTTTTGTATCACAAAGCGCAGCTTATCTTCCTGCTTTTCCGAACTTCCCTGCGGTTCCCCGTTTGGAAAAAGTTCCTATTCTGCACGTATTTCTCTAATCTCATATCGTGTTTTTCTTGTGCATAACAAGCTCGTAACACCTTAAGTTGCCGTTCCAATGTAAAGGAATTCTTTTTGAATAGGTCCCGATTTACGAAGGTGCTTGCCCAGTCATAAAGAGTCTTGATATTTCGCGAGTCCGTCTGTCAAGTAGCTATATACCGCGAGCAGAAACAATGCTCATAAAAACACAACAAATTGATTTAAAGATAATTAAAACTTAAGGCACATAGTTTGCAAACCGGATTAGCAGATCCATCAAAGGCTTTAGAGAAAAATAATTCTGATGACAATTTATTAATCTTAGGCTTCAGATTCGAGCAATGAAAACTCAAGAAAAGATAATTTGGATAAGCAGTATATATGGGAAAGAACAGCCCGGAAAATCTGCCGATCGCCCATCGCAACGAAGATGACGGGTGTCAGTTTGTCCAGGAGGCTGTAATGGTATGTGCACTTTCCACCCGTTCGTGCACGGGACTAACCAACGTCGGCGCGGTGTCCCCGCGGAAAACCGATCAGCAACAGGACATGAGCGATGGGCGATGAGATCCAGCGGAAATGAATTTTATTTAAAACCTGTCCATTGGGCAATAAATTAGGAGAAAAGAAAAATGAAAATTGTAATTGTAGGCGGTACTGGTCTTATTGGAAGCCAGCTGGTTAAACTATTGAAAGGTCTTGGACATGATGTCCTTGCTGCCTCACCAAATACTGGAGTAAACACCATCACCAAGGAAGGTCTGGCTGATGCGCTCCGTGGCGCAAAGATTGTTGTGGATGTGGCAAATTCGCCTTCTTTTGAGGATAAAGCGGTGATGGAATTTTTTACTGTGTCAGGAAAAAACCTTTTGGAAGCCGAGAAAATTGCCGGAGTTGAACACCATGTTGCCCTGTCAATAGTTGGCATTGACCGCGAGGGTGCCAACCCGTATTTCCTGGCAAAACTTGCCCAGGAAAAACTTATCAAAGCATCTGGCATCCCTTATTCAATCTTACGGGCAACCCAGTTCTTTGAGTTTGTAGGCGGAATCGCCTCATCAGGGATGGTTGGTAATGATGTGCATGTTTCATCAGCAAAGTTCCAGCCTGTAGCATCCATTGATGTCGTAGAAGCACTTGCAGGGCTTGTTAGCCAGCCCGCGAAGAATGAAACTGTTGAGATCGCGGGACCAGAAAAAATTGGTCTTGATGAGATCGTGATAAAATACCTTACCCTTAAAGCAGATCAACGTAAAGTAGTTACCGATGACGATGCGCATTATTTTGGCGCACCTGTAACCAGTGATACCCTGACTCCTGGAAACAGCCCGATTGTAGGAAAGTATTCCTATGACAGCTGGATAGCGGTTGACGGAAATCTTAAATAAGTAATTATAAACCAGCCACTGCTAGTGGCGCAAAATCATCAATATATGAAGATTGTAGTAATTGGAGGCTCGGGCCTTATAGGAAGTAAATTAGTAGCCAGCCTTGAAAAACTGGGACATGGTGTAATAGTGGGTGCACCCCAGACCGGTGTGAACACCATAACCGGAGAAGGTTTGAAAGAAGCGCTAAAAGGTGCTGATGTTGTGGTTGATGTTGCCAATTCACCCTCATTTGAGGACAATGCGGTTATGGATTTTTTCCAAACGAGTGGCAAGAACCTTTTGGCTGCAGAGGCAGAAGCGGGTGTAAAACACCACGTTGCGCTTTCGGTGGTGGGTACAGAAAGGCTTCAGGGCAGCGGTTATTTCCGGGCAAAACTAGCGCAGGAAAAATTAATTAAGGAATCTGGAATTCCATACTCTATTTTACACTCTACACAATTCTTTGAGTTCGTTGGGGGGATTATACAATCGGGCACTGTTGGAGACACCATTCATGTATCTCCCGCAATGATACAGCCTATATCCTCAGACGATGTAGTGGCTGCAATGACTGCAATTACCATAGGCTCCCCAATTAACACAACAGTAGAAGTTGCCGGTCCTGAGAAAATTGGCCTGAGCGAACTGGTTAAGAAATATATGGGCTTAAAAGGCGATACCAGAACACTTATTGCCGACAGCCACACACCATATTTCGGGGTTGAAATCAATGATTCTTCGCTAACCCCTGCTGAGAATGCAAGGATTGGCTCAGTGCGTTACGATGACTGGATTGCCCTGCCGGGTAACTTAAGATAATCCGCTAAATTACATTAGCAGTTTTGTTTGTTTGTTTAAGCCCTGGCCGTAATAGCCGGGGCTTTCGCTTTGAAGATTCAGCTTGTCTGGTCTCAGCATGCTAAACGGTTCGACAGAGATTTAGCACCCAGCTTTCAGCTCTCGATATTTAGAGAGCATGCCACCTTATCCGCGAAATAAAATAGCATCAAAAAATCACAAAAAACAAATAAAACACTTAAGGTCAACAACTTAAACAATGGGCATGATCTATGAATGTGCTTTGATAAATGTGGATCCTATTATTTATCAAACAAAAAAAACGAATATGGTGCAGAACCCAAAAATAGACAACCTGACCCAGCAAATTCCTGCCCTACAGGAATTTGCCCTAAAGTTTACCAATGATCTGGACAGTGCGAAAGATCTTGTACAGGACACGATGCTCAAGGCCATTAGATTTTACGCCAGGTACGAGGATGGCACAAACATAAGAGCATGGTTGTTTACCATCATGCGCAATACTTTTATCAACGGATTCAAGCGTAATGTTGCCATAAATGCGATAATTACACAAAGCGAGTCCCTTAACTACAGCCAGCTTATGATGAGCAGCACTGTGAACGGTTGCGATAATCGGTTAGTCATGAAAGATATCAGGCATGCGCTCTCCAAACTTCCTGAATACCTCTGCAAACCGTTTATACGCTATATTGAAGGATACAAGTATTATGAAATTGCTTTGGAATCCAATGCACCTATCGGGACAATAAAAACGCGGATATTTGAGGCCCGCCGGCTACTTAAAAAACAGCTGGCCGACTACAGTGCTGTTAGTGAACGCTGCTAGAATCAAAAAACTGTTGCCGCATATTTCATTCTGCTGCAAGATTAAAATAAAAAGTTGATCATCTAATGGGCCTGGACATTCGTGTCATATTCTAATTATTTTATAACCGCTGGTCCAACCGGTCCGGCAATTAACGAAAAAAAATTATGGAAAAAGTAATTCTCATAACAGGAACCAGTTCTGGTTTTGGATACCAGATGGCAGAAAAAATCGCCAGGTCTGGGCACCAGGTTGTCGCAACCATGCGGGACGTAACCGGAAAAAATATAGAGCCTGCACAAGATCTTTCCAAACTGGAAAATGTGACGGTTTTGGACATGGACGTTTCAGATAGTGAATCTGTTAAGACTGCGGTAGCAGAAGTCCTTGAAAGATTTAAAAAAGTGGATGTTGTGATCAATAATGCCGGCATACAAGGCTCTGGACTGCTAGAAGGCTATAGTATCGAGCAATTCCACAAATTTATGGACGTGAATCTCTATGGTGTTTTAAGGGTTTATAACGAATTGCTACCTTCAATGAGAAAAGCCAAAGATGGCCTGATCATTAATATTTCAAGTTATGCAGGCCGCATCTCCCCTCCCTTTCAGATTCCATACAATGCATCTAAATTCGCTATTGAGGCGGCAACAGAGGGTGGGTATACTGAACTGATTGTTCACGGTATTGAAACGGTAATGATCGAGCCAGGGCCATTCCTGACTGAGATGTACAGTAAGCAGGGAGTTGATGCAGACAAGGCGGAAATTGAAGGAAAATATGGCGAGGATACAGCAATAATTATGAGCGGCTATGGTGTAAAGCTTGGCGGGGCGCTGCAGAAATATCAACCTCAACCTTCAGATATTGCAGACGCTGCCCTTGCCTTAATTGAGATGAAGAAAGGAACCCGCCCAATAAGAACAACCGTGGACCCGATAGCCCAGGGGCTGGATGCTGAATACAATAAGCTTACCGAACCATTGAAAAGGAAACTCAACGCACAATATTTCTCTTAAATCCTAAAATAAGCTCCGTTGATTTTACGGAGCTTATCCAGAATGATGTCCCTGGCTAATAAATTTCGCGAAGAAGACAATTATATCTTTTATTGTTGTCTATATTTGTTTCTAATATGGCTATCTTTTCCAAAACCTGCGAATATGCTATCCGTGCTGTATTTTTTATCGCGCAGAAAACTTCTGTGGGCACACGTGTAGGTATCCGTGATATCGCTGCTGGAATTGATTCCCCTGAGCTCTATTTAGGAAAGATTTTGCAGGATCTAAGTAGAAGGGGACTGATCAGTTCTGCCAAGGGGCCAAACGGAGGTTTCTTCATTACCGGAGAAATGCTCAACCAGCCCATAATTGAGATTGTGAAAGCAATCGATGGAGACAGTTTATTTGTGGGTTGCGGACTCGGACTGAAGCAATGTTCCGAACTCAATCCATGTCCGCTGCATAATGAGTTTAAAGAAATCAGATCAACATTAACTTCAATGCTTAGCCGGATCACAGTTGGTGAATTTAACGACGAGCTCATTGGAGGTATCCTCGCTTTAAGAAAAGCAGAAGATGACTTACCATTCAACAATAAAAAAAAATCCAAATAAACACAGGTGCTCTCTAGTTCATACCCCTCAATAAGGTGAGTTTTTTGGATATCATTTTTTGTTCACTATCGCTCAGGGTCATACGGAAGGCTATTTCTAAATTTTCAACAGCCTTAACATTGTTGACACCTGTATATAAGTCGCCCAGGAGCAGGAAGTAAAAATGATTTTCATGAAGCGTTAGCTTCTCCGCCTCGAGAATTGCAGCCGCTTTTCCTGAAGTCTTAAAGAGCGCATACGTTCTGTTCAATGCAGCCATTGGTGAATAATTTTCAATGAGCAAGCTATTATAGAGCTGAAGAATGTTTTCCCATTTCTCGGTACTATCCTCTTTTTTGGTATGCCAATAGGCAATTGCGGCCTCCAGGTGAAAATGAGATAAATCGTTGCCCGTCGCAGCCTGCTCCAGAAAATAACTCCCCTGATGGATGAGTTTCTGATTCCAGCGTGTTTCGTCCTGATCTGCGTATAGTATAAATTCACCATCACTGCCTGTTCTGGCTTCAAACCTGGATGAATGAAAGCACATCAGTGAAAGCAGTGCATTCGCTTGTGGCAGATTGGTCAGCGGGCTGTCTATCAGGAGATGGTTCAGTCGCATGGCTTCCCTGCAAAGTTCCATTCGAAGGACATTATTCTGGGAATTAGAATAGTACCCTTCGGAAAAGAGCAAATAAATCGTTGTTAACACCCCATCAATCCGTTGTTTGATTTCCGGCTTTGAGGGATAGCGAACCTCCAGATTTATTTCCTTAAGTTTTTCCTTTCCACGTTTTAATCTTTTGTAGATAACCTCCTTATTGGTCAAAAAAGCATCCGCAATCTCCTGAATCCCAAAACCGCACAAGATGTTCAGTGCAAGGGAAACCTGGGATTGCTCAGAGATTTCGGGGTTGCAAACGGCAAAGATCATGGCAAGTTGGCTATCATTGATATTCTCTTCAGACAAATCAATTTCTGCTTCCAGGTGCCCGGACAAGCCAAGCTGATAAGCTGGGGTAACCTTATTTTCAAAAACGGAATTTCGGCTGAGGTAATTACGGGCTTTATTTTTGGCTACGGAATATAACCAGGCTACCGGGTTTTCTGGCGTTCCCTGAATGCTCCAGCTCTCACTGGCCGAGAGGAAAGTGTCGCTCACGATATCTTCTGCTGCCTGAATATGAACGATCCCAAAACGGAAAGTCAGTACAGATACGATCTTCCTAAACTCATTTCGGAATAACTGGGGAAGTAGCTTATTTTGATTGTCCATCATCTATCAACAGTAAAGATACAAAAACAATTATCTCAAGTAATCTGGTCCCTATTCATTTTACACCCTGGTCCATCATTCTTCCGGCGTGATGGGTAAATTCGAAAAAAAAAGATATGAACAATAATATTTATGATAGGGCACAGCTCTTTCTAAGAATGTCCATGGGTATAGGCTATCTCTTACCAGTTATGGACCGGCTAGGGATATTTGGGGGACCAGGTGTAAACGGCAATATATGGGGTAACTGGGAAAATTTTGTCGGCTATGCCAATACCCTGATGCCTTATTTTGGTAAAGGAGCGGCAGGTATTTTCGCCGGACTTGCAACACTTGCCGAGGCCGTCTTCGCACTGGCTTTTATTGCTGGATTTCAGATTCGTCTAGCTGCATATGGTAGCATGATACTCACGCTGATCTTCTCACTGAGCATGATTTTATTTGTTGGCTTCAGGGCGCCATTCAATTATTCGGTACTGGTATTTAGTTCAGCATCCTACATTCTTGCATTGATCCCATTTTACAGGTGGAGCCTGGATGCACTAAGAAAAACAAAAAGACCTAACACTTATATATAACTAGAATGACCGTACTCATGCAAGATTTAAAAATATCGCATGAGTATGGTTTTGCGTAAGCTTTATACCGAACAGGAACCATCCCCGCATCCAGGTTCCTGTGGTTTTTCAATGATCTCACACCGTATTGCCTCCTGATAAAATTCTTCCAGCAAGTCCAGAAATTCGTCCTCCATACGCGCACCCCTTACTGCGAATTTTCGCTCAACAAGCATAAAGGGTACAGATGTAATCCCGAGTCGGATCGCCTCCTGCTCATCACTCCGGATAGCCTCAGAAAATATATTATCTTCTATTACTGCCCGGCAATCCAGGCCAAGTTCTGTGCCCAGGGCAATAAGTGACTCTGGTTCTGAGATGTTGATACCATCGGTGAAATAGGCCTCAAAAAGCCGCTTTTTCATCTCTTGTGTTTTACCAAACCTGCCAGCAAAATGAATGAGGCGATGGGCATCGAATGAATTGGTAGTAACCACCTGATCCCAGTTGATCACTATCCCGCTTTCCCTTGCAGCAGAAGCTGCCATGTCCAAAGTCTGCTGGGCTCCGGATGCAGTTTGCCGGTACTTTCTCATCACCGCCTGATGCTGGGTTTCTCCTGAATCCTTTGATATACCTGGTTCGAGCTCAAAACTTCTTATTAATATCTCAATTGATTCTTTATGTTTAAAGCGCTCGAGTGCCCTGGCGAGTCTCACGCTCGCCACATAACAGTAAGGACATGCAACGTCGGACCAAATTTCTATTTTCATAAATTTCTTTTTAGATTGATGGATTAAGATTATGTGATTCTTCTTTCAAAAATTGCGCTGTATAACGCTGCTCATCAAAACCAAACATAAGCACCTCATTGGATTCAATTACCGGTCTTTTGATCAATGCCAGCTTCTGGTGCATGAGCGAAAGCGCAAATTCTTTGTGTTCAGTCATTGCTCTTTCCTTTGGATAGAGATTTTTCCAGGTCTGTATATGGGTATTCAAAAATTGTCTGTACCCAACCTTGCAGTCCCAATCGCGTATCTGGTGCTCGCTAAGCCCCCATTTCCTGATATCATGGAAAACAAATGCCACCTCATGGTGCCTGAACCACTCAAGGGCTTTCTGCGTCCGAACACAGGTAGTCATTCCGAATACTTTCATATTTTTCTTTATTTCAATGATCGAATTTAGCGTTTGAAACATCAATCCCTGTGGTCCATTTAAAGCAAAGCAACTGGACCAGTATAACCGGTCAAAATCAGGCTAATTTGCATCGAACAGCAATCGGATTAAATTACCACGCTTGTTTACATATTGATTTAACTTATAGTTTATGAATACTAACACTGGCATTAGCCCACAGCACCTCACAGAGGTCGCACATTCACTGAGCAGAATTCTTGCAGATGAATATCTGCTCTATACCAAAACCCGAAAGGCGCACTGGAACATCGAAGGCCCGGATTTTTACAACATGCATAAATTCTTCGAAGTGCAGTATACAGCGCTGGAAGAAATCATTGACCAGGTTGCCGAGCGAATCCGAAAACTTGGCCATTTTGCACCTGCAACACTTAAGCAATTTCTCCAGCTCACCCATTTGAGCGAGGAGGACAGAGAAAAAAATAATAGCGAGGGTTTTATCAAAATTTTGCTTGCTGATCATGAGAGTATTTCAGTTCACCTCAGGGAAAACGTTAACAAGTTTAATGGTCTATTGAAGGATGCCGGTACTGGTGATTACATCACAGGGCTATTGGAAAAACATGAAACAATGGCGTGGATGCTCAGGGCCCACTTGCAACATGCATAGTCTTCACTTTAATGGGCCGAATCCTTTAGGGATCCAGCCCGACTAAAGCCCCCATGCAGAAAAATCAGAATATACGATTCCCCAAAACCATAGCTTTTTCCAGATCAATACCAGGTCCCAACACCCCAGAAAAAAGGTCGCCTACACGGTTGAGCCTTTCAAAAATCGTTTTTATATTAAAGTCATACATCGAAAGCCCCGGCCTTAACTCCTTCCAGTCCAAAGGGGTGGAAACCGGTGCGCCGGGCTTGGGCCTGAGCGAGTATGGACTGGCAACAGTAGCAGAAGCATGATTCTGAAGATAGTCGAGATACAATTTTCCTTCACGCTTTTTCAGGTTCCTTTCCATTGAGGTGAATTCTGGAAGCCGCACGTGAACCTGATCTAAAACCATCTTGATAAAAGCTTTGCTTTGCTCATAGGTATATTTTGCGCCAAGTGGAATATAGATATGGATCCCGGTAGAACCCGAGGTTTTGCAATATCCCTGGATGGAGAGTTCATCAAGAATTTCCTTTGCAATCAAAGCAACATGGATTACCTGAGCGAATGAATTATTAGCATCCGGATCGAGGTCAATTACGCAGTAATCCGGAAAGTCCGGGCTGGTGGCTGAACTAAACCAGGGATTTATCTCTATACAGCCCAGAGATGCCATGTAAAGCAGTGTTTCAATACCATCTCCCAAAATATAGCTACGAATGAGTCCTTCATGGGTAGTGTAGGCAAAATTGCTGATCCAGTCTGGCGCTTTGCCAGCCACATCTTTCTGATAAAAACTCATTCCCTGGATGCCGTCCGGAAAACGGTTCAGGGATTGGGGACGTCCCTTGAGATATGGAAGTATAAAATCAGCAATCTGGTAGTAATACTCAAGCATGTCCCCCTTGGTAATATTTTCCCCTGGCCAATAAACTTTGCTCAAATGCATAAAATCAAGCTGATGATTATTGATATCAATGAGCTGGTGATCCAGATTTTTTTGTATAAAAAGAGCCTTTACCATAATTTTATTGCAAATTTTGACTTTATTATTTCATGCTTTCAACAGTCCCGCAAGAGGAATTTCGAGTTCCCTGGTAACAGTGGAAGCAATTTTATCAACCCGCAGCCCTTTAAATGAAGGGTGCCTAAAGAAACCATCACGGGTAATTTCTGCAAATTCGATCTCGCAGACCAGTTCAGGCTGCAGGAAAATCACCTTCTGGTCATGGCTTTGTAATTGGTCCACCCTTTCTGAGCCCGTGTTTTCAGGTACTTTAAACATCGCATGCTCAGTTTTAAGTGGCTCGAAAAGCGCCAAAAGCGTTGATTCGAGTTTTTCATCAAACCCGGTACCTACCTTACCGATATACATCAATGAGGAATCAAAGTAAATACCCAACAGCAAGGCACTAAAGGGACGCGGACTGTCATTTTTGATGGTATATCCACAGATGACAACCTCCTGCCTTTTTTTCACCTTTATTTTCAACCATTCTCTGGATCTTTTTCCTGAATAATACCGGCTGTCTTTCTTTTTGGCTATAATCCCTTCCAGGCCGTTTGTTCTAGCAAACTGGAAAGCCTCAATTCCCGAAACACCCAAGACCTGGCTAATCCTCACGTTGGGATCTTCAGGTAAAATGGAAGAAAGTACCTCAAGCCTTTTGGAGAGGGGAAGCATGGTCAGGTCTTGACCATTGTGATCAAGAATATCAAAAACATGATAAACAAGTTTTCCATCCTGCGGACTGTGCCAGCTTTGCAAGGAGGCAAAATCAGATGAACCGTCAGGCTTTTCAATTACAATTTCGCCATCAATCACAGCCCTTATTGACCAATGCTTCATAGTTTCCAAAAGTGGAAAAAAACGGGCATTGTAGGATTTTTCATTGCGGGAAATAATATCAACCTGCCCATTATCAATCGCGGTCAATGCCCTAAAGCCATCCCACTTTATCTCATACTGCCATTGCAGGCTATCAAAAGGTTTATCAGTCAGGGTAGCCAGCATGGGACTGAAATGCTGGGCCAGGGCAGCCTGGCTGTTTCCTGATTTCAGCCCCCCTATCTTGGTATTTTGTTCTTCTGACATATTACATGGTATGCTCGCGTTTGATTCCGAGCCTTTTAATTTTAGAGTTAAGCGTTGTCGGCGGTACGCCAAGAATATGTGCCGCCCCGCCATTTCCGGCAATTCTTCCCTTACAATGCTTAAGTACTTTCAAGATATAATCCTTCTCGTTTTCATCGATGGTTTTGAGGGTAAAATCTTCAATTTTGGCCTTCAAAACCAACTGCTCTTCTGCAGGAGGCAAAAGTACCTGTTTTAGCACCGGGCCGTTGGTGAGTAAAACACTACGTTCTATAAGGTGTTCAAGTTCGCGTATATTACCCGGCCATTCATAATCCATAAGCTCCTGCACTGCCCTGCTACTGATAGAGTTAATATTCTTCCCACAATTCTTATTAAATTGCTTAATAAAGTGAAGCGCCAGCTGCTCTATATCCTGCTTGCGCTCTCTCAAAGGTGGAAGCGATATCGGGAATATATTGAGCCTGTAGTAGAGATCGTTCCTGAAGCGTCCCTCAGCAATTTCCTTCTCTAAATCACGGTTGGTGGCGGCAATGATACGCACATCAATCTTAATGGTTTCCTTACCTCCCACTCGTTCAATCTCACGTTCCTGCAAAGCTCTGAGGAGTTTACCCTGCAAATCTATCGGCATCTCCCCGATTTCGTCCAGAAACAGTGTTCCGTTATTGGCCAGCTCAAATTTGCCCAGCCTACGCTCTGTCGCACCCGTGAAGCTGCCTTTCTCATGTCCGAACAGCTCACTTTCAATTAAATTTGCGGGTAGGGCCGCGCAGTTCACCTTAACCATGATCTTATTTTTTCGGGGTGAGTTGTTATGGATTGCCCTTGCGATAAGTTCTTTTCCAGTGCCTGTTTCCCCTAAAATAAGTACCGTACTGTCAGAGCCTGATACCTGTGAGACAAGTTTAAAAGTATCTTTCAAAGCAGTGCTTCCCCCTATTATTTCAGTATAATTATGAATGGTCTCTATTTCTTCTGTCAAATAAATTTTCTCCTCCTCCAATTGTTGTTTGTATGCCTGGATTTCCTGCAATTGCTTTTCGATCTTTTGATGAGACAGGATATTTGAAACAATGATCGCAATCTGCGCGGTTACGCTTTCAAAAAGTTTTCGTTGCCTATGGATTTCTGTAGGTCCTGCGTAGGGGAAAACGATGAACCCGATTGGTTGCTGTCCAAGTTTTATAATTGAACCGATAATACCAGAAAGGCCCTGTTCCTTAGAAAAATCCAGGAATTCCAAAAACTGTTTTTTGTTTCCCAGCTCCACTGGATCAAAAAAGACAATATCATCACTATTGAGAATTACCTCGAACTGACTACCTTCTATAGCACGGGCATCGGCCATAACCTTTGATGGAGCCCATTGCGTAAGATCTTTATCCTGGTGAAAATGAAGCAGCTCATCATAGCTCAGGCAATCCTCACTAATTGCTGATATGCTGAAATCCTGGATACCAAATAGCTCTGAAAGTTGTCCTTTGAGCACTTTGGTAAGTGAAGCAAAATCCCTAACCGGGCGGAGCTCCGCCTGAAACAGATGTAATCTTTCATCGTCATCCACCCTTTTCTGAAGCTCCTGGTTGGCAAATATGTTAGCAACTGCAATTGAAATTTGATTAGCTATTCCACTAATCAGACTGATCTTTCCACTAGTTAACTGCATTTCATTCTCAAAGAATAGCACCATACACCCATGGGGATTGAGGTCTTTGAAAAACCTCATACCGATGACCTGCTTCACCCCGCTTTCCCTACTAATTCTTAAATATGGTGTAAGTTCATGCTTTGAAGCTATTTCTGCCAGATCAAAACTTAATGGAGCAGGAGACATCAATATTTTATTGATTACACCATCATTTACCGGAAATACCATTTTCATCAGATCCTTGTATTCCGGATGTTTTCTACATATAGATTCCGGATCGAACCGCATAACATCAAAAAGTTCACCAGTTTCGCTTATCGTTCCTATAGCGAGATAACTAAAACCAAGAAAGGTCTTTAACTTCTCGGTAACGATCCTGATGAGCTGATTTGGATTCCTGATGGAGGCAATTTCAGTGCTTAGTGAAAATAGCAATTCACGCTCGATTTCCCTTTTTATAACCTCCTCATTCTGTAGTACATTAGATATTGCAGTGGAGAGATGGTAAGAGAGATTGGTGTAGAGTTCGGTTTCTTCTACTACATGATAACTATTGAAGTTGAAGAATACAGCACCGATGTCTTGTTTGTCCCTAACCAGTTTCACACCTACTTTAGTACGTACTCCGGCATTGTATTCCTTTGTAATATAATCAGGTATTTGCAAATCCTGGGTGAGCTGCTGCATATCGTAAACGATCACTCCACCATCTTTCATCAGCCGGCAGAAAACCTGATCATTCAAAGAAAAGCGTTCTCCGGAATAATCGACGTTATGACCTGGATCCGAGCCAAACATTTCAGGGGTGTAAATGAATTTGTTATAGGTTTCATTATCCCCTTTGATCATCACAACAGCTTCCTGAAACAGGAGTTTGGCTTTTAGGGTCCGGTTGAAAAGTTTATCCAGATCCTTACGCTCCCTTATAGCTGTGATATCGGCCGTTATTCTGGATAAGAACTCACGCTCCTGGTTTTTCTTGATTACAATATCTGCAGCCTTAATGTTTTCAGCCGCAACTGATAGCTGGTGGGATATTCCTTTAAGCAGTTCAAGCTGGTAGGCATTCAGTTCCTGGTTTTCCAGCAGGCAGATTACCCAGATTCCAATGATTTGAGAGCCAACACGAAGACTGAGCATCGCCATTTTTTTGATACCCACTTCATGATTTATACGCATATATTCTGGGAGGGCCTGGCGCGCTGCGAGTTCTTCAAGATCAAAAATCAATGGATCGTTGGACAATAAAACCTTGAATACCTGATCGCTGATCAGGAATTTATCACTGACCATCTTGGCATATCCAGGATGAAATCTTGCCCTTGAGTCCAAATCGCCCAAAAGTCCGGTAACCGTTAACTGACCCTCATCAATCGCTTTTACGAAATGGTGAGAGTAGTCCATCAGCAGCCTTAACTTTGGATTTATGGACTTTAGCAGGGTGAATTTATCCTTATTGAAGGCTATTTCGGTATTGATAGCCTGAAGGATGTCACGCTCGCGGTTAGTGGTTTCAATTTTCTTTATAGCGGTGATGTTAATCACTGCATTGGTCAGCAGGTTGACGATTATTGGCATAACCGGAGAAAAGTCATCGATGATGTCCCGGTGCTCGTCAAAAAGAAAAATACAGTTCCCGATGACTTCCTGTCTGCTAAAAAGGTTGAATATATGCCCTGTCCGACCGGAGATTTCTGCATGCTCTTTGATAAAGGGACCTATCTCCGTATTTTCGGTTATCTTCCTATAAGTAAAAGATGACTGCTTTTGATTTGCAGCATGGTTGTTGTTTTCTATTATACCATAAAAAGGAACTGCGGTGACATTGATGGATTGCCTGAAAGGAAAGCCAGGAAGTCTTGAATCTGTTTCAGGACAGATACTGTTCATTTGGCCATTCTCACCATCAAGGAGGAATATTGTGCAGTCTGTGTACCCGATAAAAGGTTTCAGTGAGGAATCAAGTAAATAAAAAAGCTGTTTACAGTCCCTTATCTCTCCTAAACCTTTGGCAAAACTAAGCAAAAAGTTGTTTCGGGTTTCTTCGCGCTGAATGGCGGAGTGAAAAAGAATACCATTTATTCTGTAGACCAATTCGGCAGAATAAATACCGAATGTTTCCGGTATACGGTCGATTGGCTCCCTGAAAGCGGTCAAAACGAAACAGCGCGGTCCATCGGGCAGTTCAACTGGAATTACAATTAGCGACCGATAATCCCCGCCCGAGGATTTCAGCTGCTCTGCATCCACCAATAAAGGGTCCCGAAGTTCAATAATTTTAGCCTGTAGCGTTGCCATTAGCTGTGGATCGGGAAAGACCGATTCATTTGAGGAAAAGGAAATCCTGCTACCAGTGTTCTGGGAACCAGGTTCATCCATGAGAGAAAACATCAAAAAATCCGCCCCGAACCTTGTCGAGAAATCCTCTAACAGAGATTGCAAACCTGGCTTAAGGTGTGTTTGCATCTTCAGGAATTTGTCTGAAAGATTTATCATTACTATAAGTTTTTACATTTGTTTGTTTGCTACCATGCATAATACTGTCTCTCCAAGGATGAATAGCATCACATCCAAAGCATTGGGTTTATCCGCAGGCATCGAGACTAATACGTATGGAAGCGGATTTCCAATGAACGGAAATAAAAATTATTTCCAGGATGGGCTTACCTGCATCTATTTGAAAAGACGGGATGACAGTAGAATGCTTAATAGATTATTCAAAAGTAAGGGTTGAACCGACATCATATCAGTCAAATTTCAGTTAATTTCTGCCAATGTGGTGGCAGAAATCAACCGAATAGAATCCCGCATTAATAAGCTAAATCCTACCAAACAAATTACGGTACTCAAAAGGGGTTGTTTTAAAGTTTCTAAGAAAGATTTTCCTCATATTGTCCACACCACTAAATCCGCACTGCCTGGAGATGAGCTCAAGGGATTCCCCAGAATCCTCCAACAAACGCTTAGCACATTCCAGCCTGAGCTTTTCAATATATTTGGCAGGGGGTCATACCGATTTCAGCATAAAATACCCGGGCAAAATTACGTTCGCTCATGAAGACACGTTCTGCAAGTGTTTTCACCCTCAGATCTTCCCGAAGATTATCCTTAATCCATTGCTGGAGATCATATATTGGCTTTTTAGTTGCCTCCTGGTGCAACAGAATATCGCTGAACTGGGACTGGTTGCCTGGCCGCTTTAAATAGAGCACCAGCACTTTAGCCACTCTCAAAGCCATTTCCCGACCGTTATCTTCTTCCACCAGGGCCAAAGAGAGATCTATTCCTGCGGTTGCTCCGCCAGAGGTGTAGATATTCTGATCCTTTACGAAAATTGGGTCGGTATTCACCAGGATTCCTTTATATTTATTTTTTAGATCTTCTGCATTCAGCCAATGTGTTGTCGCCCTTTTGCTTTCCAGAAGCCCCGCTTCGGCCAATACAAATGCGCCAATGCATACTGCCGAAAGGCGGCGTATACCCATATAGTTCTCCTTTAGCCAGGCCACAAGATCTGGCTGACTACTCCAATTATAGTCCATTGAAAAACCACCGATGATAAGCGTATCTATCCGACTTTCAATTTCATAAATTGTCTTTTCGCACCTGATGACAAGTCCGCTGCTGGTCACCACATTCAGGTCCTTTGTCGGCGAGACAATTGTAACCTGATAGGAAACTGCATTCGCAGTTTTGTCCATCGCCATCATACGGTTCGCATTGTGGAACACATCCGAGGGACATATGATATCCAAAGCCATAGCATTTGGCATGGCAATAACCACAACAGATCTTGTTCTCATACGAATTTCATCTTATACAATTTATCGATTTTCCGAATTTAACAAAATTCATCAAGCTATCATTCCCTCCTCAGTAAAACTGAATACATCCGGTAATGGCTTATCAATTATAGTGCTTGCCTATTCCCCATCTAGAGCTTACAAGATAATATCATGTTTAGCTGGGGTAAGTACCGGAATATCTTTCTCATCCAGCATCTCCCGAAGATCAATTTCAATGATTTCACAGAACTGCGAAATGGGCACATCATTGGCACTTCCCTCAAAAGGATTTTCCGTACTCTCCCCCACCTGTCCCAGAGCGGTATACATCCAGGATATCAATACACTGAAGGGAACAGCCAGCCAGACCATGTTACCCTTCATCAGCCCCTCAACCGACTCATTCAACTTATCAAGCTCTTTGAGCATACCAAAAGGAAGCATAAAGCAGAACAATTTGACCAGAAAGGTATTGATAATTGCATATTGTCTGGGATAAGGTGAGTCTTTAATCTCTTCACATCTCCCCTGGCAATTCACAAATTCACGGACAGCTTTCTGGATTTCTGTAAACTGGAGGAGTACGATCTCTTCACTTTGAAAGAGTTCCCTAACGGCTTTGCTCTGTAGACCAAGCAACTGTACCGCAGGATTTTTTTTTGACAGGATATATTCCAGTTCTGATGGGGGGAGGTATTTTTTTAACTCAGCCTCTATTTCCGATTCACGCTCGGGAATGGTATAGTATTTCTGGTATTCTTCGTTATGGCTTTTATTTGTCGACTCCCACTCCCGCGATTCCCTCAGCTGGAAACGCAGGATCGTTAACCAAGCAAAATGGCGGTAGATAAGTGATTTTGTTTTTTCGGGATTATTCAGAAAATCACGTACAATCAATGCCCATGAGCGGCTTGAATTGATAATATGGGTCCATACATGCTGGGCATCCGCTGTGCGTCCATAGGTTTGGGTATTTTTAAAACCAACAATGAATGCTGTCGCAGTTCCTAAGAGCGCCACAACCGTCCAGGGGATGGCTATCCATTTAATATCAAACAGCACGTAGAGAATCACCGGAATGGTCCCCAATAATAAAAGGCGGTAAATGCTCTTTCTGGTCCAGATCAAAAATTCCGATAATCGGTATGATTTTCCTATATACATTATTTCTTTTTAATTTTTACGGATAAAAAAATGCCTTTGGGTTTTAAGTCAAAGGCATTTTAGATTTTCAGATGGTTAGTTAAACACCCATTCTGATTTCAACATTGCCTCCCAATTCAAGAACCGGGCAACTCTCTGCGATTTCTACCGCTTCGTCATAATCATTAGCCTTTATGATGACAAGTCCCCCAATGGATTCCTTGACCTCAATATACGGCCCATTGGCCACAGCATCTTTTGTTACAATTCTTCCCTCTGCATCAAGACGCTGAACAGGTCTTGCCAACAAATCATTACTTGCCAGGTTTCCGAACCATTCGGCCCAGTGTTTAAGGTGTTCCTGCATCTGCTCTGGCGTAGGTTGGATCTCCTTGGTTTTGTAATCTCTTCTGAATATCAGTACGAACTCGGTCATGATTTTAATGTTAATGTTAAGTAAATAATTAATAGTTATTTTTTTACGGAATTATAGTCCCATTCTGATTTCAACGCTACCGTTAAGTTCCAGGATCGGACAAGTTTTTGCAAGTGCTACTGCCTCATCGTAATCCTGGGCCTGGATAAAAACCAGTCCACCGATTGAGTCTGTAGCCTCGGTATACGGACCAGTTTGCACACTGTTATACTGTCCGGAAATTCTTCCCTGCTGATCGATTCTCTGAACCGGACGGGTTAGCCTGTCTTCATCTTTGAGTTTGCCGAACCAGTTCTGCCAATGCCCAAGGTGCTCCTGCATCTGCTCTGGTGAGGGTTGTGCGGATGGAGTTTTGTAATCTCTTCTGAATATTAATACGAATTCACTCATTGTTTTAAGTTTTAAATTAATAGGTTATCAAATTTGTTATATGTGGATGTTTTAGGTTTAAACGTCACAGATCATTTATACGGCCTGCCCTAATCTGCAAGGCCGCTTCCAGACAAAGCCGAAAGTCGTAGTTTAGTAGAGCCGCTGCTGATGCCATTGACTGGAAAATCAGGCTCGGATGAGGTACTTAAATCCTGTTCAGTCCTCCCATCCTGATTTCAACGTTTCCACCAAGCTCAAAGATTGGGCAAGCACGGGCAATCTCTACTGCCTCAGCATAGTCATCTGCTTTGATAATCAATAGGCCACCAACCGACTCTTTTAATTCTACATAGGGGCCCGGACTGACTATCCTATCTTTTGTAATTATTCTACCCTGCCCATCCCACCGCTGAAGCTGTCTGGCCAGTTTATCAGATGAGGCGAGCTCAGAAAACCAGCTCTGCCACCTGGCAAGATGATCCTCAAGTTGCTCAAGTGGAGGTTGACGGCTTGAAGTCTGGTAATCACGTCGGAAGATTAATAAGAATTCATTCATAATTGACTTGTTTTTTTGTTCCTACTCTAATACATGATTATAAATAGTTTCTGGTCTTTCAGTCGTTGATCTCCCCAATGGACAGGGGCTGTTCATGCATTCTCATTCCATCGTTCAGAAATTCACCGCCACCGCTTAAATCATGCTCATGGATACCCATATGTGATGGACTGGCAAAATCATCATTTGTGTTTTCCTCATTGTCGTTGATTGAATTTGGATTTTTCATTTTTTGTAAATTTTAAGTTTAACATTAGACTTATGCAGCTATTGGTCAGTAGGTTGAAATACAGCTAACTTCCCAGCATATTTCAGGATAGGCAAGCCGTGTGCCATCACCATAAACAACTGCTAATCAGAAAATTAAAATTAAGCCAGGTTCATTCAGGTGGCTATATTTCGCTACTGCGCGTTTTCGCTCTTGAAATACGGCGTAAAAAATACCAGATTTCGCTACCAGCGTACCAGCGGCAAAGCAAATGAGTGTTTAAAGTTTGGCCCATATTTTTCTCCCGCCACAACTTTTCATGTTAGCGATAAACACGGATATTGAACCCCTTTTTTTCTGCTGATTTCATCATGCCGGGGTTTATAAACTGGTAGCCCCCTGAAAAAAGTCCGTTGAATTTCGCGTTAAGCAACTTACTTACGCGAGATATCGTTTCTGTAAAAATAAACAAAACACTGTATATCAGACATTTAAAAACAAGGCATGATTTAGGAAGAGATAAGTAAACGAAAATAAAATGAGTTACATCCTAAAAAATGCGACCTTAAATGATGTTGAAGATATATACAACATCATGGAGCATACCTGGAATGCAGGTACTTTAAAAACTGATGCAGGACTCGAAGAGCAACACCGGCTTTTTCGCCTGTTACATTCTCAGACTAAAATTCGTCTGGAAATCATGAACAACCATTTAAAATACCTGCTGATCAAGCAGGAAAACATTACCATCGCTTTTGCTTCCTATGCTTCAACCGGGATCCACACCAGGGGGCTCAAAGTACACAGGATGTTTACTGAACCCGGGGAACGGGTTAGCTATTACCAGAAACTATTGCTGGATCACATCGAAAAGATAGCTTTAGCGCATGGAATTACACATCTGTTACTGGGAAAGGGAATGCTGGGAGATTTCAGCATGTTAGGTTTTGAAAAACAGGTGTCCACAGCACCCGGTATAACGAATGATGAGCTTATTAAGTTGCTTTAAGAATTATGGGGCTGAAAATAAGGTTTCCATTTCTTATCTATTCGCTAAATAAAACGAGTATCATACAAGAATGCGAAATGTCGCGAATTCAAACGCCATAAAAAAACACATAAAACAATATAAATCAGCAAATTATACACATGGCATAAATTTTACATAAAGAATATCAATAGATAGTAGTAAATGATTGAAGAAATCCCGCCGGTAGATTGAGTTAGCTTAAAAATGACTGCTGGCAATCCAAGAATTAAATATCACAAGCGATGATAAATAAGTTTTTTAAACCAACATCAAAATTCAACGGTAGCATTGCCAACCGGGTTATGGAGTTACATAGTAAAGGTTATGATGCAGATTTTTTTGAAAGGGGTGACCATGAACTCATATCGGGTCAGAGCAATCTGCCAGTGGTGCACGGGGAGGCAGAGGTGAAGTTAGTCGATCAGTGCCTCCACCACCCTAGTAAAGCCTACATGTACCTGCATACCGTTGAAACTTCCACAGGAGAAAGGGGTCTTCTACTCTCATCTAAAATCCATACAGCTTTCTAACAATAAAAGCGGACATGTTATCATGTTCATAAACCAACAAAAATATGCATCATCTTTTTTACAATACCGATTGGGAAGACAAACCGCTAGCCCTTGTCGCCCATAGTGAGAGTCTACCACATCCACGAGGCTATTGGAGCATGGCCTCTTCATACGATGGACTTTTAATATGCCCTAATTTAAAAAAAATCCTTCTGCTTCCTTTCAAATCAACCTTGCGTCTTCGGAGTATTTTTAAATATCTTGACAATACTAACCTGGCTGCTTTTAAAAAGTGGCTTAGGAAACTGTGGAATCAACCCCAGGTTAATGAACCCCTGAAAATCAGGATCATGCTAGGAATGGGTGTTTGGAAATGGTTGAAGTTAACCATTGGCGTACAGGGTGGAGTGGGCAAAACCTTCCATGGCAGTTCAGGTATTGTAGAAGATATTACCAATGAGGTCAACAACGAAAAGTCGATAATAGAGGTGCTGAACCACGAGATCAGAAACCCCTTAGCTGTCATTAAGCTTAATGCCCAGCTATTTGCAAAAGCGGCTATTTCAAACAAAAGTTACACGCCCGCTACATTGGCAAGTGTGATAGTAAAAAATGTTGAAGCCATTACCATGCTGCTTGAGCGATATCTTGATAATGGAAAAGCGAAGAAAACTTATGGCTTCTCCTATTTCGACATAGGAGAACTCATCGCCTCCACCCTTGAAGATTTCCGGATGCTCCATAATGGATTCGAATTCCTATGGCCATCCTCCCAAAGGCACATCGTTTATGGAGATAAATCCCAAATTGGACAGGTATTAATCAATTACTTGAACAATGCCATAAAATTCTCACCCAAAGATTCCAGGATTACGGTATTGACCAATTTTACAATCTCGGGAATCGAAGTAGGAATATCAGATGAGGGCATAGGTATAAACAGTGGGGAAGAGAAGAAAATATTTGAGCGGTTCTACCAGTCAGACCCAGGATCCGGGGATCGCTCGAGCATGGGCCTGGGCTTATACCTTGTCAGGGAGGTTATCCATGCCCATCGTGGCCGGGTATGGGTCCAGCGCTCAAGAAGTGGTGGCTCGATATTTTTCTTTAGTTTACCTGAAGCGACACAAGAACATATTTAAAAATGAATAACATCAGTGTACATAACAGCGCCAGTACAACAGTATCTACAGCAAAAATTCAGTCAGATTTTCTTGATGAGGTGATCAGGGGCTTATCAGCCTCACCAAAATTTCTATCCTCGAAATATTTTTACGATGAGCTTGGCGATAACCTCTTCCAATATATCATGAACTGTGAGGAATACTACCCTTATCGGTGTGAACTGGAAATATTTCAACAACATGCCCCTGAGATTGTAGCACAAATTACCAAAAGTAGTGCTGCTATTGACCTGATCGAGCTTGGGCCCGGTGACTGCTCAAAGTCCATCTACCTGCTCAAACAACTTACCCAGGATCAGGTAAAATTCACCTATCTGCCAATAGATATATCGACAAACGTCATCACTTTTATCGAGAAAAACCTCCCACAGGCTATCCCTGGAATAAATGTTCAAGGTCTAAACGGAGATTATTTTGACATGCTTGAAAAGTTATCAGCGCATTCCGGCAATAAAAAGGTTATCCTTTTTATGGGCTCAAATTTAGGGAATATGTCCCCGGTAGATGCCATTGATTTCTGCCGTAGGCTTAGGAGGATCTTGGCACCCGGAGATCAGCTTATCCTTGGAATGGATCTAAAAAAAGAACCTAAAGAAATTCTTGCTGCCTATAATGATAAGGGAGGATTGACAAAAGCTTTCAACCTGAATTTATTAAAACGGATCAACAGGGAACTTGGCGCAGATTTTCAGATCGGTTCTTTCACACATTTTCCAAGTTACGATCCCATAACTGGAGCCTGCAGAAGTTATTTGATCAGCATGGATGACCAAATTGTAAATATAGAAGGCCTGGAAATTGGTTTTAAAAAGCATGAAGCAATTTATATGGAAATCTCCCAGAAATATAATGCCGGTGAAATTGATGAACTGGCTGAAATATCGGGCTTTATCCCAGAAAGGAAATTCCATGACAGCAGAAGTTGGTTTACCGATGCCATCTGGGTGGCGGTATAAATTTTAACAGTACTATACGCTATCGATATGATATCCAGAACCATTTTCGCCCTATTGTTACTTTCAGCCTTTTGGATTTTTGGCCTGAAATTACGTCAGTTGATCAGAAATATCCAGCTGGGAAAAAAACTAAACAGATTCGATCAGCCGTGGAAAAGGCTGGCCTTGATGAGCAGAGTTGCCCTGGGCCAATCCAAAATGGCCATCCATCCAATCCCGGCGGCATTACACCTTATCGTTTACCTGGGCTTTATAATCGTCAACATTGAGGTTTTAGAAATTATAGTGGATGGACTGATGGGCACGCACAGGATATTTGGCTTTCTGGGCCTCCCCTACAATATACTCATTGCGGGTTTCGAAGTTTTCGCCATAGCGGTTCTGTTATGCTGCCTGATTTTTCTGGTGCGTAGGAGTATGCTCAAAATCAGGCGTTTTTCGGGTGTTGAAATGAAACTCTGGCCAAAAACGGATGCCAAAATGATCCTCATTGCCGAGATTTCATTAATGAACGCTTTTTTGATCATGAATGCCGCGGACTACAAGCTACAACTATTGGGCTCGGCCGGCTACAGACCTGAAGGATTTTTCCTGATTAGCCAGTTCATCTCTGACATGCTTCCTTGTGCAGAGCATGTACTGATATTAATTGAGCGGGGATGTTGGTGGTTTCATATTATCGGCATCCTTATATTTTTAAACTACCTGCCCTACTCCAAACACATGCATATTTTTTTCGCTTTCCCCAATACCTACTTCTCCAAATTGGAACCAATGGGTGATATGGGAAATATGGCCTCAGTTACCAATGAGGTTAAATCAATGCTTATACCCACTTATATGCCCGTAGAAATGCCCGAATCTAAATTTGGGGCAAAAGATGTAACGGATTTGAGCTGGGTACAGCTCCTCAACGCTTATACCTGTACTGAATGCGGACGCTGTACCAGCGTATGTCCGGCGAATATAACAGGCAAACTGCTTTCACCCAGAAAAGTAATGATGGATACCAGAGACCGTCTGGATGAACTCGGATCATCGCTGCAAAGGGGGGAAAAGAATGCAGAATCGTCAAGGCCTTTATTAGATGGTTACATCTCCAGAGAAGAAATCTGGGCCTGTACGAGCTGTAATGCCTGTGTTCAGGAATGTCCTGTAAATATTGACCCATTATCTATTATCGTTGAATTGCGCAGGTACGCTGTGATGGAAGAATCCAGTGCTCCCCCGGCATTGAATACGATTATGACCAACATCGAGAACAATCAGGCGCCATGGAAATATGCACAGTCTGACCGGTTGAACTGGATGGATGAAGAAAATTAATAATCCAGGGCTGGAGACATTTAACTGGTCCCGCTCTGGATCACCATGCCATCAGACTGCCTGACGGACTTCAACGGTGCCGCCAAGATCAAGGATCGGACAGCCCTCAGCGATTTTTAGCGCCTGCTGATAGTCCTCAGCTCTGATCAGGATTAGTCCCCCAATAGACTCCTTAATTTCAGCGAAGGGCCCATTGGTTACTTTTCTGTCCTTGTCAATTACCCTACCCTCAAGATCCCATCGCTGCAGAGGCCTAACGAGCCTATCCTGGGCAGCAATGCTACCGAACCAGTCCTGCCATTTTTTGATTGAGGCCTGAAGCTCATCTGGCGAGGGTTGATCCGCGGGGCTCATGAAAGCCCGGCGGAAGATTAATAAAAATTCGTCCATGTTATTTTTTTGTATTTTACTATCCAAACATTCCCACCTTGTAGGTTCCAGGAGTATTTGGAAAAGCAATGTTCAATCTATTCCAGGTATTGATAGTGGTCACCGCCATTGTCAAGGCTATAAGTTCTTCTTCTGAAAACTCGCCCAATGCCTGCTGATAAACTTCGTCAGGAACATGGCAGGCAGTCACTGCCTCTGCCCATGCTAAGGCGGCAGTTTCCTTTGTGGTATAATATGGTGCCTCCTTCCAGGCACTCAAACCATACAGGCGTTGCTCGTCTTCACCTGCCGCCCTAAGTTCCTTTGAGTGCATATCCAGGCAATAAGCACAGCCATTGATTTGTGAAACCCTGAAAAACACCAGTTCAAGTAGGTTATGCCCTAATGATGATTTGTTTAGAAACCCACCGATTTCAAATAAAGGTTTGATAGCATTTGATCCTTTTGCGAAAACATTTAATCTTTTTTCCATTGTAATTTAATTAATTTTTGTGATATATAAACTGATGACAATCGTGCATTCCGTTTCTGGACATTTTTTTATTTTTTTTTACTTTTTTTTATCCGCCCATGCGAAAAAGAATGCACGCTGTTCTCGTTTTCCTACTGATTGCGCTGGGCTGCCGATACAGGATAGGCCTTTTGTCGGTCCAGAAGCATCTGGTCGGCGATCTCAATCCCCGATGGAAGATTCCCTGGATTGAAGATCAGCCTGCGGTCCTGCTCATCGGTATTCTCTGTAATCCTCGAAATCGTTAAGATGCCGAGCAAAACGAGCTTTCTACTCTCCGGCCAGGCGATGGCCGGATTTTCTATCTGGTCTCCATCCTGAGATATCTGGGCGAACATCTTGTATTTGACCGGGCCTTTCACGAGTCTATTACGGATTTCTTTGCCCAAATAATCCGGTTCTGCTGACTGCCGTTGATTGTCGGTAAGAAATTCTTCTCCATCGACAGGTAAAAACTGGTATCGGATAAAAACAGATTTGTTCTGCCGGTTTGTAAACTTGAATGCATTGACCCCAAAATAGTCCAGAGTGGCATAGCTCACGCTTAAGGGCTTCTGACTCTGTAAAAATGTTTTTGCTATAGGATGGCTAGAGAGAAACTGATCCAGGGGCTTTGGCTGCGGTGATTGGGGACCACTTTTAGATATGGCAAGTAGAAATTCCCTAAATTCATCGGTAGTAGCAACCGGAAAGCCATTAAAGCTATGTGATACGATGTCTGTGCTGCCTCCCCCTGGTAATTTAAATTTCAAAGCAAGTCCCCTGGGGCTACTCGCGCCAACGGTATCAGGTATATCGGGGATCCCTGTGAAATCCGAAAAGCGGAAGATTACGGGGATAACCTTGCCACTGAAATGTGGTGCGGAAGAGAGTTCCGCTGCCTGGGGAACTGCCTTAAAAGTACCTTCCATAATTATCCCCTTTGCATGTACTGCCCGGGCATGGGGATGTTTCCCGAAAGCAGCATTCAGCGCGCCCACCATTTCTCCAGGTGTGGATTTTGTCATCGGGGTTTGGGCGAATGCATGGCTAGCGATAAATATAAGCGCTAGCAGTAAAATAGCTAAGGTTAACAGAACCTTCCTTTTTTCGCCTTTTAGTGCATGCACCTTTTGCGAATGATTTTTTTGAGTTTTCATTTATATCGGATTTAAATATTTAGTTCAGAAGAACAAAAAAGCACCCAAAAACACAAAGACCTAACGAACAAGCATTTACAAGTTAAATTATCGGTTTCTAAGTAGTGATATATAGTATTTAACTTTTCAATCATTGACATTTCGAGACTTGTTATCATCAGAAAAGAGCTCAGCTGTTCCAAAGCGTAAAAATTCTCTATGTATTGGTGTCCAAAAACATCCTCATCAAGCAAAAAAATCGGCAAAGAGCGCAACAAACCGATCAAATAAACTCGTTGTATTTCGCGAGCAGATTGGCATCAGGCGTTATTTCGTCACCCTCAAATAAACACAAAACACTGTTTATTAATAAGTTAACATATCGGCACAATTAAAGATAATAGATTGCACTGATTGGAATCAGCCTTGGCTACGCAGCCCGGAACGTACACCAGTCCCAACTCAAAAAAGATAATTCAGAATGAAAAGAATCGTAAAAATTTTGTCCGCTCAATATGTAACCCATAATGTCAGGCAATTTAGGCTCGAGCGGCCAGAAGGCTTTATTTTTAAACCCGGCCAGGCCACCGAACTCTCCGTTAACAAACCCGGATGGTCTGGCAGACATAATCCTTTTACTTTCACCTGCCTGAGTGATTCACCTTATCTGGAATTCACCATTAAGATTTATCCAGAAAGACATGGTATTACCGAGCAGCTTAGTATGCTGGATGCCGGAGATGAGGTGATTTTACGCGATCCCTGGGGATGTATCGAGTACAAAGGACCAGGTTATTTTATCGCGGGTGGTGCAGGTATCACTCCATTTCTTGCCATTCTCAGACAGTTACAGCGAGAGGGGCTGGCCAATCAGAACAAGCTGTTCTACACCAATAAAACGGACGATGATATTATTCTGGCTGGTGAGTTAAAGCAAATATTGGGTGATAATGCCCATTTCACCATTACCCGTCAAAAAGAGAGCATCCATGATCAGCGGAGAATCGATGCAAACTTCTTAAAAACCGAAATTAAGGATTTCAGTAAACATTTTTACGTGTGTGGTCCTGACCCAATGATTGCATCGGTAAATGAAATTCTTGCATCATTAGGTGCAAAGGCGGAGCTCCTTGTATTCGAAAAATAGTTTTAAGCTAAACCTAACAGATCTCAATACATGTCACATAAACAAATTAAAAATAAAAAGGAATTAAAGGTAAAGAAAAAGGAAATCGCAAATTTCTTTGAATCCAACCTGAAGAACCATTGGCACTTGAGCGATCATGCTGACAGGCAGGCAACTGTTATGGCAATGGTGAGTACCACGCTGTTTACCCTATCCCTGTTTATCGCTTTTTCCAGACCCGAATCGATCCGGATGCTCCCTCTGGCCGTATTCACCTGCTGTAATATTGCCGTGCTTATCATCTCTTTCATCTCCCTGAGGGCAGAAATCGGTAAGCCGAAAATGATTATACAGGGCTCCCAGGAAGAAGAAAAAATCAATCTTTTGTACGCTGGTCATTTCCATAGGCTTTCTTTTGCCGACTATGAACAATCCTTGCTTGAACGCTTTGTAACCCAAGCGATCCTTAGCGGCGATGCGCTACAAATGGATTATCTCAGGGGGGTGGAGTTGGGCAGAAAATATTTTGCGTTGAAATGTGCCTCCATAGTTCTTCTGATTGCCCTTTCAACATATATACCCTACATATTATACATGCTCTTATTAAACAACTAAAAATAGAAAGAATGAAAAAAGTCATCACACAGATTGCCCAAACCGATGAAAAGATCGCTCCGTTAATTCTGAGAATTACGCTGGCCGTTGTTTTGTGGCCCCATGGCGCTCAGCTATTGCTGGGCTGGTTTGGCGGTGCCGGATATGCTTCCACTATCGATTATTTTAAAGGTGGCGGACTCCCTTACATTATTGCCTTCTTAGTCATTATGATTCAATTTTTTGGTTCATTGATGGTTTTTGTCGGGTTATATACCCGCATCGTTGCGATAGCGATACTGATCATGTTCATCGGAATGATCATCACCGCCCATTGGCCTATCGGTTTTTTCATGAACTGGACGGGAACGCTCAAAGGTGAAGGTTTTGAATATCACTTACTGGTCATTGGCATCTGCTTATCAATCATTCTTTCCGGATCGGGCAGATTAAGCCTAGACGGATTATTCTATAAAATTTCAAACCACTAAATATTCATAAAATGAAAAACTTAAATATTTCAGATACCGTAGAAGCATCCTCATCGGGAAACATTTCATTTTCTGCAGAGAAGGTCAGAGCCCAGCTTTTTGGAGGCCTGATGGACCCAGTGATAGGCTTTGACCATTTCAAACTCACAAAAGATGTTTTTGGAGCGCATCCCCACGCGGGGATGTCGGCGCTGAGCTACCTATTTGAAGATTCGGTTCCTTATCACAACCTGGATTCGATAGGAACAGATGTAATGATTACCCCTGGTAGTCTGATGTGGACATGGGCAGGCCGCGGCGTTGTACATACCGAATTTCCTGTCCCTGAAGGAAGCGAAGTCCACGGGCTGCAGCTCTTCATTAATATGCCCGCCAAACAAAAGCAAACAGCGCCGAAGGGAACTTTCATCAATTCACCGGACATTCCCGAAATCATTTCTGCAGGCTTTCGTGTGAGAGTTGTCACAGGCCGTAGCGGAGCGGTAATCAATCAGGCGGTTATCCCTCAGGACATTACTTTTCTCCATATTTTTTTAACTGGCGAAGAAAGCTTTTCCCATGAGTTGCCATCTGGCTGGAATGGAACAGTTTACGTGGTAAACGGAAAAACCGAGCTTGCTGTGGGTGAAGAGAAAAGACTCCTGGAGCAGTCTTCAGTAATATGTTTCTCTTCCCTTGAAAACCAAAAAGTTACTTTTTCCCCAAATGGCGGATGCCAATTGATCTTCATTTCAGGAGCGCCCCTCAAAGAAGAGATTTTTGCTCACGGAAGTCTCACAATGGGTTCAAACGATGAACTGGCAAAGGCTATGAGTGACTTCAATGAAGGCCGGATGGGATTCATCAGAATGGAAGACGGGAATAGAAAAGTGGTTCTTCCGGTATTGAAATAAATTATTTTACAGGAGGTCATTATGCTACCGTTTCAGACACTGATTGCTACTAGTAAGGAAAGTCCCTTACCCATATTCAGGCAGATTACCGATAGACTGGTCGAACTTGTCCGTGCCGGTATGTTGAAGCCTGGCGTGTTCCTACCCGGAACACGCCAGATGGGTGAACTGCTACTGGTCAACCGCAAGACGGTGATTAAGGTTTATGAGGAATTGCTTGCACAGAACTGGTTGGAATCTGAGCCAAGAAAAGGCTATCGGGTGACCGCTAATCTACCTGAAACACGGCCCCGGAGCTTTCAGCCTGGTCCATCCTATTTCCAAAAAAACTATAAATATCAACAAAACGTAATGCCCCATCTCGATGGTGAACAGCGGCTTAAGTTTTCCGACATACTCATTGATGACGGTTATCCTGATCCAAGACTTTCACCCTACCGGGAAATGAACCGCGTATATAGCGAGCAGACAACTGTCACCGCACAGAAACAGCTGCTGCCCTACCGGCCACAAGGAGGCTTGCGAACACTTAAATCAGCGGCAAGTGAGCTGCTGAATGATTCAAGGGGGCTCAACATATCTTCAGATGAAATCGTGATTACAAGAGGTGGCCAAATGCCTTTGTACATCACCGCAAGCGTGCTAATAAAGCCCGGCGATAAAATTGCGGTAGCAAAGATCAACGATCCAATGGCCAGCCAGATCCTGGAACATGCCGGAGGAGAGTTGATTAGAATCCGGCATTGTGAAGACGGCATAGATTTGGATGATCTCGAAAAAACACTCCAGATCCATCGCATTACGCTCCTGCACATCCAGCCCCACAACCAGTACCCTACCGGAGCGGTGATGAGCGCTGAAAAGAGAAGAAAACTGTTGGCGCTGATTCGGACCTATAATTTTTGGGTAATAGAAGAAGATCTGGGTTACGATTTTGATTTTGAAAGTAAGCCCATTTTACCCCTGGCAAGCGCAGACCATGGAGGAAAGCTTATCTATATCGGTAACTTTGACCGCACGATTTCCCGTTCAATAAAACTGGGATTTTTAATTGCCTGTCCTGAAATACTGGCCAGGGCATCATACCTTCAAGGGCTTATGGATCACCACGGGGAGGTTGAAATGGAAACCATGCTTTGCAAAATGATCATCAGTGGTGATTTCGACAGGCACCTGATCAAGAGTAAGAAATTATACAACCAGAGATGCAATATACTCTGTGAACAACTCATGGCTAAACTCGGGAATGTGCTGAGCTTCAGCAGGCCTAAAGCAGGTTTGGGATTATGGCTTAAATTCAGAGAAAACTTTCCGTTGGACAAATTCCTAAAAGCGACCTCAAGACAGGGACTTTTTTGGGAATACGGGCATCATGTAGATAACAGTCTAAGGTTCGGTTTTGCATCCTTGAGTGAAAAAGATATCAAACGAGCGGTAGAGATTATGCACAACTGCACCCTCAACCTCTCTGAATCCAAGATATGCCGGCACAGTGATTTTCCACAAATCAAGGCAATGACAGCTTAATTCAATAATCATAGCTGACCGGGCGCTATACGGATTAACTCATTTTTCTTGTAACTTAGTATCGGGCTTTCCGAACATTCTCCAATCTGATAAAATAAAAAACATGGAAAAACCTCCCAAGGAGTCTGCAACTCACCAACCGGTTTCAAAAAATCCTGGCCTGTCCCAAAAGGGGGAAGCTATAACTCCGCAAATAAGCGAGAGCTCAAATGAAATTGAAAGTTTGAAAAGAGAGCGCGATATCATTCTGACCCTTAGTAATGATATCACCAAGGTACGTAACAAGACTGATCTGATCAATGTATTTTCCTCCAGGATAAAAAAGCTGTTCTACTTCAGTCATATCACCATAACCCTTATTGATGAGAAAAGGGAACATTATTATCCTTTTCTTCTGGACCCTTCAGGGATTATCCAGGATCATCCATCCTACAAAAAACTTTCGGTCGCCAATTTCAACCTGCACGAACCGTATATTCAAAGTGTACTCAACAGTGATGAACCTGTTAGTTTTCTACTCGATGAAATTATAGATGACCCGAAGATTCCTCCATACATGAATATAAATTATGATGGTGGTATCCGCGAAATTCTGGTCACACCATTGACCACCAAAGAGGAAACGATAGGATTTATTAATATTTATGCCATCCAGGCCGGAAAATTCACCAACCAGCTCCGGCAGGTTATGATTGGCATTTCTCCTTTGCTTGCCAATATTGTCGCCCACATTATAACCAATGAGCAGATAGAACAACGGGAATTCACCAATAAAGTCCTGTTATCTCTGAGTAATGATCTGGCTACCTCGCGCAACCGAAAGGAAGTCGTCAAAGTACTAAACAATGGCCTTCGCAAACTATTTGAGTTTTCGCATAGCCTGATCACTGTCTCGGATGATGAGCGCAAAACATATTCTGCTTTTGCACTCGACACGGAATCCCGTTCTGAAGAAAAATCAAAATACATTAAAGCTATTGCTGAGCCAAATTCCATCGAAGATGGGATATACAACGTGGCCTCACACTCTTACCATGCTGTGGTATTTGATATGAAGGCCCAGGATTTGCGAAAAACCCCGCTCTGGTTCAGATTGAACTATGCAGTCGGTTCCAGGGAGATGTTAATAAAGATGCTTCCAAACGCAGATTTGAAAAAATTCGCACTTGTACTTTTCGCGGATGAAACGGGCACTTTTGATGATCGGGTTGTAGAAATTATTGAACGCATATCAAGTCCGCTTTCCGGTATAGTGAGAAATATATCTTCAAATGAAAATATCCAGAAAAAAGAGAAAGAAAAGGCATTTCTTTTGGATTTCGCTGAAGATATTGCTGCGGTGAGAAAAAAGGATGATTTAGAAGCGTCAATATCGAGTGTACTGGACCGCATGCTTGGCATCCGGCTTTCGATGATCCGCGTAATCGATGATGCGGGAGAACTGCTCGAGCCGTATATGTATGATGAGCGAATGTTTGGCAATGGCAATGAGGAATTCAAAAAACAGGCCTCGCAGAAAATCCCGGTCAGTGAAGTACTGAGCGCGAGGGTATTGCAACAAAAAGAGCCCGTAATTTTCAATATCGTAGAAGAAGAAGCAAAAGGCAATAATTCCCCTTACATTAAATTCTGGAAGAATGCCGGATTCAGTAATGCTTTCGGTGCGGCCTTGAGAGTAGGTAATAAAAATTTCGGTACGCTGTGGCTTATGATCGACGATATCAACATGACCTTGCTAAAAGGGCTGTGTGCCCAGATTTCAATCGCAATATCCAACATCCTGGCAAATGAAAAAATCTGGAACTATAAACAGAAACTGGAAATCGAGAATACACATCTTCATGAACAGATTCGCGGCCTATATAACTTTTCTGAAATTATTGGAGAAGGTGCAGCCATGCAAAATGTTTACCACATGATGTCAGCGGTCAGCGACTCGGCCACAACGGTACTTATACATGGGGAAACCGGCACAGGTAAAGAACTTATTGCCAGGGCCGTACACAATGCCTCTCCACGAAACAAAAAAATCATGATCAAGATAAATTGTGCGGCATTGCCGCCCCACTTAATTGAGAGTGAATTATTTGGACATGAAAAGGGCGCCTTTACCGGTGCATATGAAAAGAGGATCGGAAAATTTGAACTGGCACATGGCGGCACGTTATTTCTGGATGAAATCGGCGAACTTCCGTTGGAACTCCAGGTGAAAATGTTGAGGGTACTGCAGGAAAGAGAGTTTGAGCGGATTGGAGGAAAGGAAACATTGAAAGTTGACGTCAGGATTATTGCTGCCACCAACAGAAACCTTGCTGTAGAGGTAGGCGCTGGTAAATTTCGATCGGATCTGTTTTACAGATTAAACGTTTTTCCGATTACTTTACCCCCATTACGCGACCGCCGGGAAGATGTTGAACCCCTCACCCGATTCTTTATCACCAGATATAGTAAGAAAACAGGGATTGGAGTTAATTCGATATCTCCGAAAGCATTATCCGATCTGGAGAATTATTCCTGGCCAGGTAATATCAGAGAGCTGGAACACCTGATTGAGCGGAGTATTTTATTGTCAAGCAGCAGTACCATACAGTCAGTACATCTTCCCAAGGTAATTCCAGAAGATGCTATCGGGCATGAAGTTTATATGGGGCAGACCCTGGAGGAGATTGAGCGGTTCCACATCATTGAAATGCTCAAATCCTGCAAAGGCAAAATATCCGGTCCAACCGGAGCCGCTGAAGTCCTGGGGATCCCCCCTTCAACACTTCATTCCAAGATGAAAAAACTTGGAATTACCCGGGCGGATTATTTTCCGGTATAACATCCTAAATGTGAAGCGTATGTTAAACGCGATCAGAACATTTTATGACAAAAGTGATTACCAAAAGGATCACTTTGTTGTTTGGAAAGACTTGGCATTTCGTCAATTGAGAAATATCCGCGGTATTTCGTTTCAATAGAAAGCACGCAACAAAAACACAAACAACTGAAAAACAACACATTACAACAATAGGCATAGTTATTAGGGCAATGCTGTATCCTGCCAAATAGATGAGCAGGAGCAAACGCTAATAATATGATGTCAAACCAAAATGAACGGTTCAGGCCGGCATTGTCTGGGACAAGCCTATACGGCCCATTCAGCAGCCAGGAATCCCTCGATGAGGAATATAATGTCGAGAAGGCCGTAGCTGATTTCCCGGGATATATTAAATATTACCAGCAGGCCAGTGTTAGGGCCCGGAATGTTTTAACAAACAGGCAGATCCTGAAATTCGGACCAACCTCTGCAGAGCGCCTCACAATTTATCCGGGAGTCTCAGCTGAAGCTCCTGTTTTTTTATTCGTTCACGGCGGATACTGGAGGATGGGTGCAGCAGAAGATTTCGATTTCATTGCAACCGGTCCCCTTGAAGCGGGATTTACCGTGGTCGTAATCAATTATGAATTGGCTCCTAAAGTCACCATTCCAGAGATTATCCGTCAGGTAAGGGCCTCGATAGCCTGGACAGCCAATAATATCAAAAATTTTAATGGCAACGCAAAACAGCTATTTATTGGCGGACATTCAGCAGGAGCTCATCTTGCAGCAATGAGTTCGCTTACCAACTGGTCAGATTACGATCTAGCAGCCGATACGGTAAAGGGTGTTCTGGCGGTCAGCGGCTTATACGACCTGGAACCAGTCTCGCATAGTTTTATTCAACCAGCGATCAGAATAAGCGCAGATCAGATCCTTTACTCCAGCCCAATCCGGCTGATCAAACCAAGCGTGGTACCCATTACGGTAAGCTGGGGATCCCTGGAAACCAGGGCTTTCAGGTTACAATCGGATAACTACCTGAACACCTGGCGCAGCGCAGGAAACCTTGGCCTTTCTTTGATTGTGGAAGGCGCCGACCACTTCAGTATCCTTAAGGAGTTTGAAACCAAAAACGGCCTGCTGACCAGTGCGCTCACTGGACTACTTCAAAACCTATAAACCGGCACAACAACAAAGTTATTAATATTTTAAAATTAGACTAAAATGAAAAAACAATGGCCAGTGCTATCTTATGAAAAAGGCAGGAAAACTTACGATACCCTTCAGCTTTTCACCCAGATGGCAGGCAAAATTAAACTTGCAACCATGCCCTGGGCAAACCACTCCTGGAACGTTACCCTGCATATTACCACAAGTGGATTTACAACCCAGACAATGCCCTATGGGGATATGAATTTTCAGATTGATTTCGATCTGATCGAGCACATGCTCAAGATTTCTACCAGTAAAGGTGATCTGAGTCAACTCAGTCTGGAAAATACCTCAGTTGCAGGATTTTATAATACCTTATTTACCGCGTTAAAAGAGCTTGGTATAGAGATCGATATTATGACATTACCTTCCGAAATTGTGGATCCGATACCTTTTGAGCTTGACGAACTGCATAACACTTATGAGCGCGAGCATGCAAGCGCCTTTCATCTTGCGCTTCTTCAGATTCAGGAAGTTTTTATGATTCACCGCAGCAGCTTCAGCGGCAAAAGTAGCCCCATCCATTTTTTCTGGGGGGGATTTGATCTCTCGCTGGCATATTTCTCCGGAAAGCGTGCTCCGCATCATCCTGGAAAAATGGTGGGCATGCCTGACTGGGTACTACAGGATGCTTATTCCCATGAAGTCAGGGACGCAGGTTTCTGGTCTGGAAATGATGGCCTGCCTGAAGCGGCCTTCTATTGTTATCTCTATCCTGAACCAGATGGATATAAAACCGGAAAAGTGGAACCTTACGAAGCCTACTACCACCAAACACTGGGAGAGTACATACTTCCATACTCCGCTGTCCAGGAGTCTGAAGATCCTCAGGAGAAACTATTGGCCTTTCTGAATAGTACCTATCAGATAGGTGCAACCCTAGCAGGATGGGATCCTGACTTTACAGTCCCGGTTCCAAAAGCCTAAGCCAAAAAAACAGCAATTCAATAACGCTGATCCACAGGCAGAATCTAAGCGTTACCTTTATAAAACTGAAGGCAAAAAGAATGGCAATTTCCATAAACAGAAATTGCCATTTTTTTTTGTGCAGCACATCCAATACGATCAGGCAGCTTCTAGAAAAATTATACCTAATATTCTGAAAATATCTCATGCTCGTAACACCATAACCAACGCTCACCACTTTCGGCAGAGCTGACTGTAGGATGGCCGGAATGATGAAAGTGAGCGGTCATGTGCTGGTTTGGAGAAGAGTCACAGCATAGCGTTACCCCACAAGTCTGACAGGTCCTTAAGTGAAGCCATCTTCCTCCGATCTTCGCACACGCTTCACATACGTGCGAGCTTGCCTGTTTTAAAATTTTGATCTTTTCTATATCCGTACAGATAGTTTGGTTTTCCATGGCATTGCTTTGTTAATAGTTTATAAATAATAGGTATATATGATTTTCATGACAATATTTAATATTCCATGAGCTTTAAATGTAAGCTTACTTACCAAAAGATATAAGGGTGCTGGCTGATTGTTTTTCATAATAATTCATCTTAACATGCCGCTGATAATTCAAAGCGCAGACCAAAGACACAACAAACTGATTAAAAGATACTTACACACACCCAACAACCCTTATGAGTACTATATATCGTCAAAGCTCCTTTTTGGCAGTCGATATATAGCGAAGGGGTACCTTACCTCTTTTACAAACAGAATAACCTCCAATGCAACTGACCTATCTCAAAGGTTATCAAACAATCCCAGATTGTCAGTTGTCAAGTGAATTAACCAGCTGGACCATTTCAAAATCGGAACCTTGGACCAATTTACCCTAATCCAGGTCAGGTAATTTTGCAGGAGCATCGCTGATGGTGCCTTAAAAATTTTATTATGAAAAAAATCGCCTTAGGAATAAGCCTGCTGTTAGCAGGATTTTCATTAACATCTAAAGCCCAGCACTCGGACCCTACCAAGACCATAACCCAATCACCACTCGCGGTAGTATTCAGTAAAACATTAAAGACCGACAAAATTGATAATCAGGAAATCAGGCTAGTGCTGGTAAAATTTGCACCAGGTGAAATCTCAGGTGCGCACAGACATCCGATACCTGCAATCGCTTACGTATTGGAGGGGGAGATTGAATCGACCTTTGACGGAAAAGTAAAACGCTTTAAAAAAGGAGAATCTTTCTATGAAGACCCTAATCTTTTACACGCAGCCACCAAAAACATGAGCAAAACCAAACCTGCGGCACTTTTGGTATATTTCATCGGGGACCCGAAGAAACCATTCATCACTACTGATCATAAATAGCCATGTTGGTCATCTATGGCATAACAACCTGCCGTCAAACCCAGAAAGCTTTGGCCTGGCTGAGGAAAAACAATATAGATTTCATTTTCCATGACTACAAAAAAATAGGCATCACCGAAGATAAGCTCTCGGAATGAGACAATAAAGTAGGCTATGATATATTTTTTAACAAAAAGGGATCAGCATACAAACAACTGGATAGTAAGGCAAAAGAGGGGCTTAAAAAGAAAGCCGATATACTTGCCATGCTTCACAGCAATCCCCTGCTCATCAAAAGACCGGCAATAGAGGACGGAGATTTCCTATATTTTGGATTTGACGAGACCAGTTGCGAAAATCACTTTTTCCATCAACCCTAATAAAGATAAAATATGAAAATTCTTATCATAGGTTCGACCGGTTTTGTCGGATCAAAAATTGTGATTGAAGCACTATCCAGAGGCCATCAAATCACCGCCATCGCCAGAAACCCTGAAAAACTACCTGTTTCTCCCTTATTGAACACAATTAATGTAGATATTTTCCAGACCGAAGCACTAGCCCAGGCAATCGCAGGTCATGATGCGGTGATCAGTGCCTATAACCCAGGGTGGGGAAATCCTGATATCTATAACCTTTTTCTGAAAGGTTCATCTTCGATCCAGGAGGCCGTTAAAAAATCCGGGGTCAGGCGCCTACTCATCATAGGAGGAGCCGGAAGTTTGTTTATTGGCGGAAAACAGATTGTGGATCTGGAAGGATTCCCAGCTGAAATTAGACCAGGGGCAACTGCTGCCAGGGAATACCTGAACATCATAAAAACAGAGCAAGATCTGGATTGGACAGTTCTAAGCCCACCAGGAATTCTTGAACCCGGGGAAAGGACAGGAAAATTCAGAATCGGTCTGGATGAGCCGGTACGTGATGAGCAAGGCAAAAGTGCCATTTCCATTGAGGATTTAGTGGTGGCATTACTGGATGAGCTCGAAAAGGGAAACCATATCAGACAACGCTTTACCGTAGCCTATTAAAATCCTGCGATGGGCCGGTTGGCCCATCGCAGGATTTCCTTAAAGAATGTAGAAAACTATCAGCGCCAGGTTGATTATAAGGCCCAGGTAAAATAAGCTTACTGTTGTCCTTATCCCAGCCCCTCCCATATTGGCGATCAGGTTTGCGAAAAAATTAATGATAGTTATGGCAAGTACTAAAACCGGAGCCCCAAAATAGCCTATCAATATGGCGGGCGAAGCCAGGAAAAGAACGCCGTGGATCATTAATGCCAGAAAAAACCACAGAAGGCGGTTTTCATTCTGTTTGTCCAAATGCGAAATATAACTTATGTACAGATCACCGGCCAGGTTACTGTTTACCCTTGAGACAGACTTGCTGCCTGAAATTGATTTTGCTTCCATATCAGTTTAGTTTAATTGTAACGATTGAGGTCCAAATTCCTCGTAGTGGATATTGGAGGCATTGACCCCCAATTGTAAAAGATCATTGTACTGTTTTTCGATGAACGGTTTTGGACCACAGAGATAAAAGTCAGCATCAGCATTGATTCCCTTTTTTAGTTGTTTTAATTCTACCCAGCCTGAATAATGGTCACCGGTAACCTGACCGTCAGCTGAATTGTAAAATATATATTTTTTAAGGGCCTGATCCTGATTGGTCCAGTGAGATACCTGTTTATTGAATGCATGTGCCTCCGGGGTTTTACTTCCGTGAATCCAGACCTTTTCCCTCATCGATCCTGAATTGATCAACTGTTCCATCATCGCTATCAAGGGTGTCTGACCTACCCCCCCACTGATAAAAACAGCAGGACGATCACTATCCTTGAGGGTAAAGACGCCTGAAGGCGAGGACACATCAACCAGATCTCCTTCTGAAATATCATCATGAAAATAATTACTGATCATGCCATTCAGATTCGGATCCGATGATAGCTCTTTTTTAACAGAAATCCTGTAGTACTTCCCGTTCGGTGCGGTTGAGATACTATACTGCCTTGGCTGAAAAAGATTTAACTTGGGCAGAAAAACCTTTACACTGATATATTGACCAGGCTTATGTTCTGCAACCGCCCCACCATCTGCAGGATAGAGATAAAATGATGTGATTTCTGTCGATTCTATGATTTTTGATTTTACCAGAAAAGGCCTCCATCCCGACCAGCCGCCAACCTGGCCAATCTTATCCCGATACAATGACGCCTCATGACCAGACATCAGGTCAGCGAGCTGAAAGTAGGCCACTTCCCAAGCTTTCAGCAGCTTGGCTGTAGCGCCAGATCCAACCACTTCGGCGATTGCGGCAAGCAGGTGTTCGCCGACAATCAGGTAATGCTCAGGCCGGATACTTAAACTCACATGCTTATGGCCTATACCATCAACCACAGGCATTAGCACCGCAGGGTTATCAATATTGTCTGCGTAAGCTAAAACTGCCATGGCCAGCGCAGTCTGCTGTTTTCCGTTTTGCTGGTTTCCCATGTTGAATACATTCTTGAGCTCAGGATTATGCTTAAACATCCTCTTGTAAAAATGATCGGTGAGGGCTACCCCATTCTCCCTAAGAAAAGGAACTGTTGCTTTAACCAGGGATTTTTGTTCTTGAGTTATCATATTATATATATTAATATCTTTTTATCTTTTATTAACCGCTGAATTTTGTACTTGACAAACAAAAGTATAAGTAAAAAGCATAATAAAAGACAAAAAAGTATTTTATTATGCTTGATGACACTACCGTGATCTTATACCCGAACTTGTAGATAAATCGCTTAAAAAATTGGTCTAATCCTCATCACCTTTTAACCATACATCTTTGTAAAGATCAGGATGGGATTTAAACAGGCTAGCAACGTAATGACACTCGGGAATCACTTTCATCTTGTTTTTTCTTGCATACGCTACCATTTGGTCAAATAATTTTCTCGCGTAGCCTTTTCCCTGCTGGTCCTCATTTACCAGCGTATGTACCGAAGTAAGCACATCTCCGTCGACCTGAACGGCAATTTCACCGGTTCTCTTTCCATCAACATAGAGGCCGAAAGACTGATCCCCATTCTGGTTAGATTCAAATTTTATGTCAGTCATTTTTCTGTGTTATTGATAAAGGTAAATTGAATCATAGCGCTCGAGGTCGCTCACCCAACCGGAAATATAGGATTGAACCGCATCAAGGTCTGGCAGGTTTTCATACTTTCCGCATGCGCCGAAGACGATCAGGCCGAGCGCGATGCTTTGCGGTAAACTGTGACCGAACAAAAGGCCTGCACTATAACCGGAAATAAAATTGACCCTGGCATTATTGCCAAGCTCAACTTCGGCATTTTCAACCTTTCTGGACAAGATGAACTGTTCCTCATGTGAAATCAAGATAGCGCTACTGGTGGAATATATAAGCAGGCGGGATACCCCTATTGTATTGTAGATTGAGAAATACTTCAGTTTGAGCTCAACGACTGTCTGCGTAGACAGATTAAGTTCCGGTCCTACGCCGTTCAATTGTTTCCAGAGGTTAAAAGCTTCACGCTCGTCCAGGGCTAAGGTTACGCTTCCAGCACCGGAGAATCCGGCCATTACCTCAAGTGCCTGGCCAACATCAAACCGATCTTTTTTTGATGCGTCCCCCAGGTAGAATATGAATTCGATACCTGGATTTTCAGTTGGTAAAAAAACCTTCGACAGAAGTTCCGGCCACAGCTTGGCAGCGTCTTTAAAATCAGTCCAGTCATCAAAGGCAACTGTCCGGCATTTGGCGAATATTTCCTTGAGCATAGCGGTGAGCTGGACATTGTGCAGGTAATCTTCAGGGCGCAGATCTTCATTCCAGAATATTTCGTTTCCAAGCTGATTCAATGCTGTTATGTCATAACCACCGAACAGGGTAAGGCTCCTGATCCCGAAGGCATGGATAATTTCTGGCAAAATATATTCACGCATCCCAAGTGCATTATTTTTCAACCCCATATTCAATGGATTTGCATAATCTTCCTGGAGAGGCATTTTGAGGTAAACCTTTTCAGTGGGTTCATTGCTACTGAATTTTAACTGTAAATCCCGAAGAATCGGGCTGGGATTCGTAATCTCCAAATTAAATGTCTTCATAATATCTATCAGTGTTTATACCAAAGTAGCAAGACAACATAAATACCACAAAGCTATACAACTGAATACAAAGGCTTTACATATAAATAATCTAAATAGGTAAGGCGATATATCGTTATTAACTACTCATACGCGCGAAATACAAAGAGATAATAGCCCACCATTTTGGAATTGGAAAGAAAAAGAAATCCGGCCCTAATATATTTGATTTATGTATTTTTGTGGATGATCCCAGTGATAACATTAAATGGTCTTTACGAGCAAATTGGATTAAAACATCCAGATTCGATATTTTCCGGAAGTTTCAATCTGATCAGGGTTGAAGACCTTCCCAACAATACTAAATATCCGGGTTACACCAGGAGGGAATTTTTCAAAATCAGTCTGGTAAGGGGAAAGAGCCGGATTGAATATCCTGACGTCAAATTTAAAATTAACGAACGGGCCCTTGTTTTCACCAACCCCATGCTGCCCTACAAATGGGAAAAGGAAACACCGGACCAGCATGGTTATGTCTCGCTGTTTACCTCCGGTTTTTTAAAGCGGTTCGGTTCAGTAACAGACTTCGTCTCTTTTAAAGATATCCAGTATAGCGTGATAGAACTGACCGAACATCAGTATACCCTATTCGAAGATATTTTCATACGTATAAAGGATGAACTTGAGGAGAGCTACTTGCAAAAGTATGAGCTTATAGCCTGCATGATGATGGAAATTATCCACCATTCCAACAAAATTACAGGCTACGCGGATCAATCAGCTGCCGCATTGAGTCCTTCCGAAAGAATTGTATCGATTTTCCTCGATCACCTGGAACGTGATTTCCTTTCTGCGCAGTCCAGCCAGCGAATCAGGCATGCCTCCCCTTCAGAATATGCCCAAAGGATAGGGGTCCATGTCAATCATCTAAACAAAGTCCTAAAGCAGCTTACCGGTTTTAGCACTTCAGTGCTCATCGCCCAAAGAATACTTCAAGAGGCAAGCTATCTTCTGGGTAATACCCCAAAGTCGATAAAAGAAATTTCCTGGATCCTGGGATTTGAGGAGTCGAACCATTTTTCTTCCTTTTTCAAAAAGTACAGTAAGCAAAGCCCCACTGAATTTCGAAAACCCAACGATGATTGATTTTTATACCTGAATGATTCGATACTATATCCCTTCCGGAGATAAAAGTATCGAACTTTGTAATAAAAAAAATATGTGGACTAAAAATGATATTCCCGACTTATCGGGAAAAACAGCAGTTGTCACCGGCGCAAACAGCGGTATTGGTTTTGAAATTGCGCATGCGCTTTTTGAGAAAGGAGCCAATGTGGTTATCGGATCCAGAAATAGGGATAATGGTGAAAAAGCGATCAGGGAACTGGAAAAAAGAGGTGGGAAAGGAAACCTGCACCTTGAAATCTTAAACCTTGCCAACTTGAGTGAGGTGAGTCAGTTTGCACAAAATATAGGCAGCAGATACGATCATATAGATATATTGTTTAATAATGCCGGAGTTATGGTCCCACCGGAATCAAAAACGGATGATGGATTTGAAATGCAATTCGGAGTTAACTTTCTGGGCCATTTTACCCTGACCGGTCAGTTATACCCATTGATAAAATCAGGTAATGGCGGAAGGATTGTCAATCTGAGCAGCGGCGCGTTTAAGTCCGTGGAAAGTGTTGATTATGACAACCTGAGACTTGAAAAAGCTTATAATCCCTACCGGGAATATGCAGTCAGTAAACTGGCAAACCTTCAGTTCATGAGCCACCTGCAGCTTCTGGCAGATTCAAAGGGAGACGCTATACTTTCACTTGGGGCACATCCAGGTGTTACGGACACCCCCTTATCCAGATTTATGGCCAAGAGCGATTATGATGCGGCGTTACAACAGTTTGGCCAGCTTATGCCAGCCTGGCAAGGCGCTTTACCAGCGCTTTATGCCGGAATTTCTAAAGAGGTCGCGGGCGGGGAATATTTTGGTCCGGATGGAAAAGACGAACTTCGAGGCTATCCCGCAAAGGCGCAAATCACCGCAGCGGTAACCGACCAGAAACAGGGAGCATTATTATGGGAATATGCAACGCAGCAAACAGGAATTTCTTTCCCGTAAATACAACGTAATCTAAAGGTAACCATCCGTTACCTTTAGTTTACATTTTTTTTATCCTAGTAATTTACTGATCTATAGGTTTACCAACACACCATCATCCGTAGTAACATGCTTAAGTATACGGGGATTGGAAGTATAGATCAATGGTTACTACATAGAAGAGTTTGGTTTTAATAATGATGCTATTCGCTGATCCCTATCTTTTAGGTGATAACTGGCCATCTTATCGCCAGCTCTTGGGATAACTTTTTTAATTTCTGTTCTTAGCCTGTCCAGATCTACCCTTACAACAGAGTAGAAATCGCTTTCTGTGGCTTCACCTTGCTTGGTTGTCATCATGCCGATAATATTTTCAAAGCATGCTTTTTGAAGGTTCCTTCTGTACCGATCCAGTTTCAGCGTTTTTGCAGACCCAAATTCAGACCAGATGTTATGATGCAAAATACTACATAGTTCTCTAAAGACATTGCTTTTGAACCGAAGCGGGCAATCATTGCGTCCATTTTATTTAATTTAGCTACGTCAAACAAAGAATTCAACACCCTGGTTTGGGTGTCAGAGATGAAGTCCGGCTCAGCCGGTGGCGCAACCCGGTCCAATACTTTTTTTTAGATAAACTTTAATTTAGGATGGATTCTGTAACGCTCTTAAACCTGATTTGTGTTTGCAATGAACATTAGTATTCTATATTCCGGTTTCCAAAATCCGTCACAAACTCCTAGATGTTTTCATAAAAATTGTCCAAGATAAACTCATCAAACTCTTCAATAAATTTACCACATCTTTCAACAATCAACTTTTTACCTACTCGTTTGAAATTTACTATTGCAGTATCAATATTCATTGTCTCATTAAAATGGATTACATTAACGTGGTGAATTTTTTTGGTAATCATCCTTGGTAGTCCATATTCCTCCAATTCGAGTACAACACCAGGCATAAAAGCATTTGAGCATTTTGTAATGAAAGGCGTGATATCAATAAAATCCAAAGGATTAATAATTCTGTTTAGCACATTAAAATCATGGAGGTAGCTTGCAAAGGAATGGCAAACCTTTTTTTCGAGTGTAAAGAAATCCTCGATTCCAATTTCATCTGGCTCGAGCTCCTTTAACAAATTACTAATTGATGTTGTCCATTGTTTTGAAAGCACCTGAATATATTTTCTGGCGTCCTTATATTGTTTACCCTCTCTGTCTTCAGCCCACCTGATTGATTGTGCATTTAAAAAAATAAGTTTTCCAAGTATATAGTCCCATTTTTCCGGTTTAGCAGCATGCAGCATTTTAAGACTTTTATACTCACCATAATTATCCTTTAATTCAACGGCAATTTTATAGACAAGTTCCTCATTACTTGTATTAAGCTGATTATGTAAACGAAGGCTTTTATATACACCGGTCCCAAGGATAGCATCAATTTTTTCAATGAAAGTTTCTGATTTAGCCTGCTGATCATTGGTGACACCAGAAAGATAGTTGCTATCAGTGATTCCACTAATCAGTGAGCCGTCGATTTCAATATTGAGTTGGATACTATCTTGTTCTCTAGTCTTGGGCTCTACAAGCTCGTAAACATTTCCAATAAAATGACGGAACATTCTTCCTGCCCTACCTTTAATGTTCCTGTAAGAAAGTGGAGTCAGGTTTTGATTGGCCTTTCCGCTTTTGAACGACCAAACAATCACATTTTTAGCAGAAGTGTTCACTCCTTCTATTAAAGACGATGTAGAAATGATGGTATCCAGCCCACTTTCCTGATCATCAAATAGAAGCACCTGCAACTGGGTAATAGACCGGTGTAGCCTTCCATTATGAATTCCAATTCCCCTTAATATCAGATCAGATAGTGTCCATGTCGGATGATAATTTTTTTTGAGCCATTCTGAGAACAGCAAAATCTGCCGTTGATTTCTTATGATATATTTCTCCAGAAACAATTCTCTCAATATGTCGATCTCTTTAAAGAGAGCAGCATAAACGAGATTTTTATCTTTCTGACAAATCTTTAACAGATGAGTTTTCTTTTTTTCCAGATCGTCATTTATCTCCTTGTATAACTTGTGGCTCTTTAGTACTACGGTATTAAAATCCAACTTTCTTACCGTAACCATGCCTTTTGTAAATGGATTCTGCTTGATCGTAGAAATATTTGGTGCCAAAAAATACTTCTGTTTTGCCTTATGGTCTAACCTTATCAGTGCCTGCTGCAATTTAGATGCGCGCTCACTATCATTTTCTTTACTGATTTTGTAAAACTCATCAATAATCAAGAGGTCTATCTCCTCTATTATCTCGACATACATTACAGCACGTTCCTGGGGAAAAACGAATATATTTCGCTCGCCCAAAGTAATATTGGGCGTCGTGATAATTTTGTAACTATGGGAAAACTTTTTATTTAGCCTTTTCCGTGTTTCATCAGTTAAGGAGATCGTCGGAACGATTATAACAACATTTTTAGGTGATTTTTGAGCTATGAAAGCATCAATAATAAAACTCTTGCCAAAGCTTGTGGGTGCACTTAGCGCAATATTTTCACCATTTATCAATCGTCGTAAAACATCGGACTGTTCGATGTGAATAGCCTGACGTTCGCCGCCGGTATCTACCTTGAACATCTCTTTTGCAAAACGGTCGCTCCAGTTGGACGTCTTTTCATCAATATACTGATAAAGGCCTACTTCCCTGATCAGCGTATTGATAAGTTCGTCATAAATTCCATTTGAGTCCTTGATATTCTGAAGAAGTGAAATCGTACTATCCCTCGCCTTAGCGAGTTGATTGTTATTGATGAGTTTATAAATATTCTTGCACTCAATGAATGTATCCATTAGCCCTTGGATTTAAAATGTTCAACTTCGTTCAGAAATTCACTGATAATTGATTTTTTGTCCGGCACAGGAAAAAAAATAAAGTGCAGCTTTATCTTTTCAAAATTAATGACAGGAATATTCTTTCCATCATCCTTGCTAGCTTTTGAATGGATCTTCTTATGAAACTGGGATGCACGCTTTCTTTGATAGTCCAATACCTGCTGAATATACTCCTCACACATTTCCTTGAAACTACCTGTTATCTTACATTCGTGGAGGAAAAGAATTGGCACATTAAGCCTTGCCTTTATTGGGTCTATTGATGCTTCATCATCCAAAATTCTGATTACCTTTTCATAAAGATCCGTGTTGTCCTTCAAATAAGATTTCAGGTCGCTACTACTTGAAATGATTCTATTCTCGTTGACAATTGCAGACTTCTCCAAAGATGTCAATACTGATTCGATGATTTTGGGCAATCGATTATCCTCTATGCTATTATAAAATTTTGCCTCACCATGCCAAATTGTAAAATCACCATGTTTATCTGCAACTAGGTGTATACTATCAGCACCTTTTGCATTATCCTGGGCATTTTGTTTATTAAAAATCTTGGGGACAACTGGAAGTGCTCCATAATGATGATGCATGATGCCATATAATATAATCTCAGCCAATTCGCTCCCCTCCGTATCCTGATCTCCGTTTGTTCGGTCTAGTAACCTAAGTTTCTTTGCAGCTGCAATTAATGCGGAATAGCTCCCATCGACTAATTTGTCACGCTCATTCTTTGAGAGTGCGGTTAAAGCGATGTTATTCCAAATAAAGTTCAGAAATTTTTGCTTTTGCCAGACCTCATCAGAATAATCATTGAGAATACTCAACACCTCCCTCCCATCGACAAGCGAAACGTCAATTTCTGGGCAAAAACTACCTAAAGTACCATGAAAGGCAATGTCAAACTTATCTAGTGTACTACTCATCAAGAACTAAAAACTAAAGGAGAAGTCCTCAACAGCTAAAATTGATATTGCATTCTCCTTGTAAAGGAAGTTATGTGAAGATATATAAAAGGGTCTTTTAAATAGAGTGATGAGCATAATGTTAATTTAAACGCAAAATAGGAATACTTATATTAAAAACAAATAATCCTTCAATTATAATTAAATAGCAAGATTAGAATCTAGTTGATGACAAGAAATTAAAATAGTTAGAGCTCCTCAACATTATTTAAAGACTGTGTATTTCACTGAAAAAGAGTCTTCCCCAATCATATCTTTGAAATCAGTAAGACATTGATTAAAAAAATGCCCGGCCAAATGACCGGGCATCCAAACAAACCCAAAAACAAACCAACCTATTTCTTTTTCTTGCTTTCGCTCACCTCAACCCTCAGACTTTGAGCCAGTAATTTAGCCTTTTGCATCGCCAGGCGAAGCCGGGTCCCAGCCGCCTGATTTCCCTTTTCAAAAAATTTCAGGGCATCTTCCTCTGCCCCCAAAACTAATCCCTTCAACGAATCAAATGTTTTCATAACCTTCATTTTAAAATTTAACAAATTAATTAACCTCGCTAACAAACCAGGCTAGCCCATCCTCATCTCGCCGTTTTTATCAACACTGAGCTGGCTACCGCGAACCGAGATCAGTTCCACGCCATAGCGGCTTTCAAATTCAGCCTGCTTTAACAGCAACCAACCCACGTCACGTGATAAATTACCCATCTCTGCTACCACCACCATATCCAGCCTTCGGTTAGACTCTTTTAGTATATCTTCTAAAATCTTCCAGGACATGCCCCGCTCCCCCTGCTCAGAAAGCACCAGATTCAGCTTGATCCCATGCTTCTGGCAGAAATTGTAGATTTGCTCAGCCTGCCTGTCCAGGTCACGCATATCACCGGAGCGCCCGATCCTGGCATACCCAACCGCCAACAACCCTTTTCCTTCTTCTTTCATGAACCAACTTCATTGAACCGAAACCAAAACAGAAAAACACAATTAGCCGCCTATTCCCATGCCAGCTTCCTGCACTTTTTCCTTGCTTTTTGATTTATCCTGACCTGTGTCCAGCACGCTCGCCAAAGCTTCCTTGGTCATGAACTGCTCGCGTTTTTCCATCTTGCCGTCCGGTGTATAAAAGTTAAGTTTATTATACCTGGGAACAGCTTCCAGCAGTAGCTTTACCGCCTGTCCATCCTTTTCCACGCTCACCAGCGGTGTCATCCCGTTACGCAGCTCCACTTCCAGCTTTTCACGTTTTTCCGGAACAGCGAGTTCTTTGATCTTATAGCTATCGAGCACCTTGGAGAGATCAAAACCATATTGGGGAACATGATATTGCTGCAGGTTGAAATTACCATTGGCACCAGCACCTTTATCCATATCAAATTTTACCCAGGCCGCATATACCTCACCCGAGGTAAAATTCACCAGATCATTACGAAAAACTGAATGCCCCTGGATCATCTGTGCAGTTTGCTGCACGGTAAAACCCTTTCCCCTTTCCGGCCAGATGGTCTGCGATGCGGGCTTACCATAAAAAGTACTCCTGAAAGACTTGGCTACATAGTTTACCTTACCGGCTTCCATCGTTGCAACAGTCACTTTACTTGCGGCATTTTTGCCGATTGCCAGCTCAGCATCCCCGTCCCTTTTTTTGAGGGCCTCCACAGCATCAGTTACCAGGTTAAAAGTCTTTACCGAATTGCCTTTACCTGACGCATTGGGAGAAATAATCAGATAATGCTGATCCTGCTCTAAGGGTTTGCCCAAGTTATGCGAAACAGTAAAGCGGTTCAGATAATAAAAATCCGACTGCCTGGATTTTTGAAAATGAAACTCCACATCCACCTGCCCTTTAATGGCTGCAAGCGGCTCATGTAGTTTAAACGGGGCTGAGCCCAATTTCATCTGCTCCTCCATTTTTGAAATGGTCTGCTCAGATGCCCCCAGACGAAGCATTTCGTCCTTACGGTCTTCTAAATTGTTTAAATTCATAGTTCTTGTATTTAAATCTTGTTTAGGATTATTGATTAATATTTTTAGCGAACTGATCATATCCCCCACAGGAACCGCCAGATGCCAGTTAAAAATCTGCTGATACCGCTTTTCAAAGGCAAAAGCTTCCGCTGCGTCAGTAAAGCAATTGAAATCAAACACAGTGCAAAGCGGCTGATCACTATCATAGACCACCCAGTCGCACCCGGCGGAAACCTGCTCCTGAAGAAATTCCAGTAGCTCATCAGCCAGCCCCACTTTTTCGATCAGTTTTACCATAATAGCCTTATTTTCTAGCGGCTTATTTCCAGCTGTTTATCATTACCTATATCCTGGCCAAATAGCGATACTTCCTTTACGGATGCAACCTGATTCGGGACCAACTGCGATTTTAACTTATCAAAAGCAATCTCTTTTTTATTCGCATCAAAGAATTCCAGCCGGTTTTCAAAAGGTCCAGCACGGATATAGAACTTATCTTTCCCGGTCATCGAAATCGCTACCATACTACCACTTTCCAGCTCCCGTAACACGGTATCGCTACTGATGGCATAACATTCAAGCGCGATCGCATGATCCAGCAACTGCTTTTTCAAATCAAAACCAGCCATAACGTTACTGGAAACCAGCAGCGAAAGTTCAGCATGCCCTGGCTGCTGCTCCAGTTTTACCCAACTCTGCTCCCACTGCCCATCTAGCCCCTGATTACTTTTCAATATTGACCCACCGTGCAGCAGCTTAAGTGCCTGCGATAAGTTAAGTCTGCTTTCTGCAGAAAAAAAACACTCCCGCACATTACCATCAATGGCCATCAGCCTCGCCTGAAAACCGGTAAAGCGATACTGTCCTAAGCCTTCCTTCAAAAAAGAAGCCTCCACTGCCAGTTTTTCCCCTGTGGAAATACCCCTAAGCATTTCAAGCGAAACACCTTGCCGCTCATAATCCAGCTTTACTGATAAATCAGCTGCAAGGCCGCCTAACCCTTGCTCAGAAAGCTGCTGGGAAAGCGATACAATATTTTCTTCCTTGCGGATGCCAAACCCGCGTAAATGCAGCGGCCCATCCAAAACCCTTTCCTTAAGCGCAATCAAAAACCTTAAAACGGGACTGGGATAAAGTACCTTGCGCAGCTTTAAAACGATAACCTTAAGCACCTGGATATAGAGCCGCTCCTGTTCATTCGCTTTCGCCGAAACCCTAAAAAGCCCTTTTAAAAAAAACGAATATTTGAGCTCCTGCATTTTCCGCGCATCCAGCGAGGTGCCCATCACACGCTCCAGTTCCTTTCGACGCTGCTCCCAGGCCACATACAGCTGCTCAGCCCTGTTTATCCCTGGATCCATCGTTAACGTAGCTTTAATTTATTGTCACGCAAAAGCACCGCCTGACCGCCACGCAACTTAACTTTTACCTTGCGTAGCTTTTTAGAAAGCATCGATTTCGCCGCATCAATCCCAGCGCCCGCCACCTGGGTTGCCAGTGAGCCATCGAAATTATTTAGCGAAAGATCACCAATGGCGTTATCAGCTCCATCATTTACCGAACTGGCGAGTACTGCTTCAGGTGCATCCAGTCCCAACATCCCATCATAACTGTAAACCGATAAATCGGCTGGAATAATCGCATTACCCAAACGGATTTGCTTTATATCCAATAGAACTCTTTGGTTGGTAATCCTGCAGGCTCCAAAAAGCTCATGGCCTTTAGGAACCAGCACCCCATTTACGCGCAAAGTATCTAGCAGCAATAGCTTGATTGTAGCTCCCTGAACCACTTTCTTATCTGATGCGATCACTGCCGGGATCGCTTTGAACAGGCTATCAGTGTTCACCTTGCGAACAATCTCCATACGCTGTTTTACCAGGTCAGGGTGCTGTATATCAATAATGCTCTGCATAACGGTATTCAGCTGCTTCATTTCCGGATCTTCGCCAGCATTCTTATTCTCCTGCATTGCTTTCATCAGTGCTTCAAGCCTGTCCACATCATTTTTCATATCCGAAGATCCGGCTCCATAACCAGTGGCCATACCCAAACGTCCTCCACCTATAGGAGCAGAAACCGCTGCAGGTTTATTAATTTCCGTGTTCAGCGCATCCAGACGCATCGATATTTCACGTTCCTGCCCAGCATCTGCACTACCAAATCCCAAATTTCCGGCCATCCTTTCCAGTGAAGCAGAACGGCTGGCCGCTGAATCCTTCCCGGCCTGTTCATAAAAACCCATTTTATCGGCAGGCTGCGCCTTTTTAATACTCGCATCCGGCAATGAAAAATTTACGCCAGTGCCCTTCACCACAGATGTACCTGAATCATCACCTCTAAATCCGCCGAGCATAAAAAATGCGATAGTCAATACCGCAACCGCGAGTAGTGGCAAAAAAATCAGCAGCACTTTTTTCCTGTTTACCTTTGTTCTATTTTCCATAATGATTGTTTAATTAAAAAATAAATAATCTAAAACCAGCCCGAAAGAGCGCCTAACAACAGATACAGGCAGTAAGCACCGAATGTCCCTACAAAGCAGACCAATATCGCCAGCCAACCCCGCGAGGAAATGCCCCGGGTCCTGGTATTCAGATAATTCGCCAGCTGCCTTTGAAGGGCAAGTATTTTTGCAGCTATCCTGAAAGACACCTCCTCGTTCCGATTGTGAAAAGGCTTTTTCCCGGTTGTCCTATTGATCAGCCAGCTCATAAATCCACCTTTTGTTTATTTACCGCATCCCTGTTCTCTAAAATCTCCCAGCCCCGGATTAAAAAACCATGCGGGTTATTATCGGTCTGGTTCTTCAGGTCATCCACCACGCCCTGACTAATGAGTTTCCTATAAACCGTTGAAGAAGACCGCACCAATTTCTGGGTTGCAAAACACCTGAAAGGATAGGGAAAACGGTCAACATCCAGCTGTATGCTGTCTACCACGATTTCCTGGGAGATATTCGCAGCAATCAAATTATTGTAATAGCCATTCTCCTGAAAATTATCGTACTGTTTTTTAGCGGATTCATCTGCCAGGTAAAGTGCCCTGGTCACACTGGCCTTAATCGCCTTATCATCTGGTGAGAGCGAAAAAAAATACTGATGAAAGGTTCGGATATGGTCACGGAGTTCTACCGGCAGATTACTTTTCCGATCAGAAGCCAGCGCCGTCAATACCTTACCATTATAAAGGATATAGATACGCTGGTCCTTTAAATTGAAAAATGCATAATATTTATAGATCGCAAAGCAGCTTATACTGACGCAGGCCAGGATCAGAAAGAAACTGAACAGTCTGATATGCTTAAAAGCGGTATCGATATTTTTAAATTGGGTGAACATAAAAATAAAATCAAAGGGTTAACACTTAACAACTCCATTATCCAGGGGCCAGCCCCGCGGCTACTTTCCTTCGATCCGCTGTTGCTGATGAGGATTATCAGGAAAATAGTCCCCCTGGGCTCCTGAAGAAAAACTTTGCTTTAAATTCCGGTAACCATCTCCCAAAGCATCCGCTGCCATTCCCCCACCTGCCCTGCCCGCCTGCATCCCAGCTCTACTACTGGAAGAGACAATAGAATTCACCTTTTGCAGGATCGTATTTCCTCCTCCGGCATGCACCACGTAATTGGCTATATTAGGGACACAGAAATAACCTACAATGCCAATAATTAGAAATATGAGATAAGCGGTATCTAAACTGGAAAAGAAAGTATCTCCCTGCTGCTCAATCTGGGAAAGATCCAGGCGCAACATATTTTCCTGTATCTTGCCCAGGATGCTGGAAAATATATTGCAAATCGGGAGCCACAAGAATATATTCACGTACCGGGCGATCCAAACTGTTAGCGTATTCTGGAATCCATCAAAGACCGCAAATCCAAATACCAGAGGCCCCAGTATCGCCAGTACGATCAAAAAGAAGGTTCGGACAGTGTTGATACATAACGCAGCAGCAGCATAACATATTTCGAGTACCTCGCTCATCCATTGTTTGATGGAATTGCGAAAATTGTAAGAGGCTTTGGCGACATTAAACTCCAGCCCATGACCCAGTTCATCCAAAAAACCTTCCTTTTCACGGTCAGGGTCATCCGGATAAGCATATTTATACCATTTATCAACATTACCACTACCACTTTCCCCAACGTACATTTGCCAGAATTTACTCTTTTTGATCGCCGCTTCCTTCATTTTCAAGAGCCGCTCAATTGCTTTATTACTATCCGCCACCATTGCATTGGTCGATGAAACTGTTGGCTGCAATACCCCATTCATCATCCCCAGTACTGCGGGAAAAAGCATCACAGCCATCCCCAATGCAAAAGGCCGCAACAAGGGATAAAAATCCACCGCTTCGGCAGCGGCCAACTGCCGCCATACCCTAGCCGCGATGTACCACAATGCTCCAAAACCGGCCAGCCCCCTACCAACGTTTATCATCCCGGAACAAAGTGGCAGCATCTCACTATACACCTTATCCAATATAGGCTGCAAACCTGAAATACTCTGCGCCGCACTCTGGGCAAAAGATCCACATGGTAATAGCAGCACTGATACCCCAAAAATCACTGATAAAAAAATCTTATTTTTCATAGCTAATAGCATTAACCACCCACCAAAAAATCAATGTCCAAATACATCCGAAAGGCCTTTGATATCATCCCTTTCCCTTCTGCGCTGTAAATCCAGCATGCCAGCCTGATCATTAAATGCCCGCAAAAACTGCAATTTATCCTCGGTATCGGCAAAGATCCTATCAATTGCCGCAAGCCTTTCCTGATCACTCATGCGCAAAGTCAATGCGGTAATTACCATCAGCAGTTCATCCAGGTTATCTTTACTCAGCTCAAAAAGCTGTCCATACACGCTGGAGAGATAAGCGATATCGGAATCCGAAAAATTACCCGATGCTTTAAAGCGCCTGAAAGCAGCCTTATATTCTGCCAGGATTTTCCCCTGGTCATTAATAATGTCAGCCACCCTGTGGTATTTTTTCACTTCCGGACTCACCAGCATCATCCCATCCAGAAATACCTCATGCAGGGAAAAATTACCCTGTGCGATATCCTTGACCGCCTTATAACCCTTAGAAACCAGCGTGTAGCCTTTTTTCATGTCCGATAAAATGTTTTTTAGCTGGCTTAACTTTTCAACATTTAACAGCAATTGTTGCACTTCAGTGGACTGAGAATAGCAGCGGGCACACGAAACGCCCAAAAGCCCCACCATCAAAAATATAGTCACCAAAAACTTTCTGCTAATCAATTCCATAAAGCTTCCTCCCGATTAAAATATCCAGACCATCCCTTTCTCTGTCCCGTACCAAGCGCGATACCCCAAGTAGAAAGTCTGCGGTAAAAGCAGCTTTATCCTGCATGGATAGATAGAGCGCATCTATACGCCTGATCCGTTCAGATTCAGACATTTCCAGCCTGCCAGAGCTCACCACCATCAGCAGCGATTCCAGGTCTTTCCCACATTCAGCCATGATCCCAGCCTTCACATCCAGGATATAGAGCTGATCAGGGGCCGAGAGCAGCGCCTCCCACCTGAATTCTGCGAAAGCCTTAGCCATACCGATTTGATAACTAATGATCTGCGCCACTTTGATGTTGTTCCTCACCAAAGGGCTCACCGCTTTAAGGGAAGAAATAAAGGTATCATGAAGCGAAAACTCACCATGAGTAATATCCTTGATCGTGCCTAAACCTCCATCCACCAGTTCGTAGCCTTTTTTGGCATAACCGATATACAACTGCAAAGCCGCGATTTGCTCCAACAGGTATTTTTTCTGCGTTTTTTTCTGGCTAAAAAACTCTCCCCAGGTCTGCGCTTTTGCGGTTCCACCGATAAGCGACATCAACACCACAGCCAAACCGGCCATAAAAACCATCACCTTAAATCTGGCCCCTTTTCCAAAAAGCGCCCAACCACAACCAAAATTTCTATTCATCGATTCCATAAATCTCTTTGAGTTTTGCGCTTTCCTCCATCGAAGAAGCACGTTGTATACTTAATACTGCATTTCCCCTGTTAAAGGATTTCAGGTCAGAATAATTGACATCCATCTGCTGGGATGCTTTGGCAATAATCTCCAGCCGCTCCGCATCGCTCATCTGGGTTTTAAAAGAATTCACCACGAGCAGCAACTGATCCAGGTTTTTGATGCTCTCATCCAGGATCCCTGAATACACCTTTTGCATATAATCCAGCTCTGAAGGCTCAAAATGAGAATCCTTTTTAAACAGGTTCCAGGCCCATTTGTATTCATCTACTATGGCAATCTGCTTTGTCGTCAGGTCTTTTACCTTTTTATAATATGCAATCGCTGATTTGATTTTCCAGAGTTCTTCATAATACTCTTTGTACAATTCCTTCTGCCTTTTCGTCCAGTCTGCAATCTCCCCAAGTTTCAGTTTGGACAGCTGATTTTCCAAAACCTTTTGCGCATTCTGCAGCCAGATCGTTTCATTCTGCAATCGCTGGATCTTCAAGTCCACTGCCTTGATCACCTTTTTAACCCCTGCTTTGATCACTTCCACTACTGCGATCTGTGCGTCTGCCCCTTTTGGCAGGCCAACGATCAATGTCATTGTACTCACCGGCAGGATTACCATATACTGCTTCATACATCCCAAAATTTTAGTCCATAGCTTCCCTGGCCAGGCCAATAGCCCAGCATTTAATCCCAATTCCATCATGTTATATGTAGTTTATAAACTTGACACCTGTTGACCAAGAATGGCCTGTACTGATCTTACATTATCTTACGAAACTCCCTGGTTCCCAGAACCAGCATTCCGGAGTCTGGAAAAAAGCGAACTATTTTACTTCTGCTAGGTATCTGAAGAGATTCGCTCTCTTTATCCCAGATCCCGTAATAATTCGATGTTTGATGCTCCAGTTTCCCAACCTTACCTGATTCAAAACGTCTGAAAGCACTCTTTCGAATAATTTTAAAAATACCAACCTCTTTATTCACTTCCGTGATCACCCGCGTATCTGAAGATTCGCTATATTCCCCCCTGACAAAGCTCACATAAGTACCCGGTATAAAGGAAACCACATCATTACGGCTACAAGCACCAATCAGGCTTATCCCGATAAAAAAATGAAGCAATTTTGTTTTCATGATATTGTTGTTTTAAGTTTTAGATTTAGAAAAATTACCAGCCCTCATCTCCCCAGCCAATACTGAAATCCCCTTCTGGATACTGCCATAACGGGCGGCATATTCCTGTACCCTAATCTTCTCCCGCTCCTCAGTGGTATAAGCTAAATACTCTTCCAGGCTGACTTCGGTACGGTACACTTTACTCATCTGTCCACCCAGCGAGATAAAAATCTCTTTATATTTCCCTCCAACTTCATTCGCTTTATTCATCGAGAGCACCAGCGCCTTTTCTTTATCGGTCAGCCCCAGCAATTCCTGTACCTGGTCAAACTTGTTCTGGTATTTACTCTGATCGAGCAGGATCTTACAATCCGCATTATTGATAATCGCCTGCTTGACAATGGGCGAGGAAATTACGTCTTCAATTTCCTGGGTCACCACAATCGGTTCCCCAAAAAATTTCCGCATGGTTTTAAACAGGTAGCGAATGTACTCTGCCATACCTTCTTTGGCTATCGCCTTCCAGCATTCTTCAATCAGCACTACCTTGCGGATCCCTTTGAGCTTTCTCATCTTGGAAATCACCATTTCCATAATGATCAGCGTGACCACCGGAAAAAGTATGGGATGATCTTTCACATTATCCAGCTCAAAGACAATAAATCGCTCGGTTAACATATCCAGGTTTTTAGCCGCATTAAGGAGGTAATCAAATTCTCCTCCCCGGTAATAAGGATTGAGCACATAAAGGAAATTTCCAATATCAAAATCCTTTTCCTTTACCTTACCATCGGATAGCACCTGCATATATTCCGACATTAAAAACTCGTAGAAGGAATTAAAACAGGGGAAAATATCCGGCCGAACCGATAAGTGCTCGTAATAAAGTTTCAGAGCATTGGATATCGCCACATATTCCGAGCGGCGATAAGGCTCATCGTCTTTCTTCCAAAGTGCCAAAAGCAAAGTTTTAATGCTCTCCTTCTTTTCGGTATCCATGACATCGCCCTGGGATAAAAAGAAAGGATTAAACTTAATCGGATCTTCCTCCGAATAGGTAAAATAATAGCCGCCTACCAGTTCACATAATCCTTTATAACTGTGCCCGATATCCACCAGAATACAGTGCGCCCCTTGCTCATAGTAAGAGCGCATCATGTGGTTCACCGCAAAAGATTTCCCCGATCCTGATGGACCGATCAGCAGCTTTGCCCTATTGGTAATCACTCCCTTTTCCCAAGGCTCATCAGAAATATCCACATGCACCGGCTTTCCCGTTAACCTGTCCCCTAAGCGGATCCCGAAAGGACTCAGCGAACTCTGATAACCAGTTTCCAGGTTAAAAAAACATGCAGCTTGCTCTAAAAAAGTATCAAAAGTGTCATTCATAGGGAAATCTGCCTCGTTTCCGGGCAGCCCTGCCCACCAGACCTGTGCCTGTCCATCGGTCTCCAGTTTGGCTACTGCATCCAGCCCCGCCATGGCCGAACTTACCAGATTCTTCAGGTCTAAAGCTTTAACCTTATCATCCGACCACACCAGCACATTAAAATGCGCTTTGACGGGAAGCCGCTGCGAGGCGACAGCCTCATTTAGAAAATCATTGGTCGCATCTCGCGACAAAGCATTTTCGCGGGAATAAGCCGAAAGCGACTGCAAACGAAGCTTCTTTGCCTCCAGTCTTTTTATCGTTTTCTGGCTATCACCAATAAATACATACTGATTATAAATATGGTTACACGATAACAGCGAACCCAAAGGACTTGCAAAGCCAATAGAAAACTTCGACCGGTCCGAACTGTATTTATCATAATTGATCCGCGGGCCACACAATCCCGGCAAATCCTCGGCATCAGAAAGCGTATACAGCTCGCAGCGCTTATCCCCAACCCTGATTTCATCCCGCAAATGAATATCCGAGACTACAGACATTTCATCCCTGCCCAAAAGAAAACAATAACGCTCCAACAGCCCTGGCTTATTCGCTGTTCCAGCCAGTTCATCATCAGTCAAGCGAACCAGCGATACAAAACCACTGTCCGATAAAATCCTCGAAAACTGCCCCGCATAATCTAGAAAGGCACCAAACACCGCAGGATCCAGGACCTGCGAAGGCACAATGCCCTTGCGCAAAATATTGCTGTATGCAGAACTAGAAAGCTTACGACCAGCCGGACGGCTTGTTAAAAACACATAACATTCATGATCCAAAAACGGCCGTTCATTGAAAAACCTTTCCGAAGCCCCTGACAGAAAACTATGTTCTAAACTAAAATCAGCCTTAAACTTACTTTCTAAAAACCAATCCTGTTTATGTAGCACCGTTCCCGAAGGCAAAACCCGGATCGCCTTTACCCAGGCCTTGTGATAACTATCATAATCCCTTTCCGAAAGCGTAAACAGTTCGGGAAGCGCCACCCGAAAAGCGATCGTCAGATCTCCTGCCATTGACTGTATACAATCATGCTGTACTTTATAAACCGGAAAAATATTTGCTGCTTCTACCATCACCCTTATTTTTTTAAAGAAATAAACATCCTTCTCGAGCGAAATACCAGATGAGAAGGCAAACTGCGTTTAGCCAAAAACTTCAAAAGTCCATGCTCCCCAAAACGGGCACTCATGCGGAACACCACCACAAAAAGCCCAGTCCCTAACACCACCACTAATGCCATCAGCAGAACCAGCGGAACACCCGAAACATAGCCAATCGCAAAAGCAATCAGCAAGAGCACCAATCCCCCGGCCAGATAAGCGATATACTGCGCCTTTAAGCCCTTAAACATGATCGGCCGGCCAACCCCTTTATTGATCTGATATACCGTTGCCATCGTTAAATCCCGAAAAATGATTTTAAAACCGTAGCCACAATCACCAAAAACACGCAAGAGCCAAACCAAGCCGAAGCCACCTTTGAGGTATCCGGCTCGCCCGCATTCCATTTGTTAAAGACTTTGACAGCGCCAATGATGCCCATAACTGCACCAATTGCATACATCAAATCACAACCGGTATCGAAATACCCCACCACCTTATTTGTTGCCTCCTGAATCCCGGCATTACCATCCTGGGCGAAAAGTGGTACAGCACATAAAAACTGATAGGTACAAAGCACATAGGCCAGCAACAAAAACTTAGCTATATATCGCGCGGCAGCGCTATTAAATTGATTTTTCATAAAAGAATTAGGATAAAAACGATGAATAAATGAACAGCACTGAAAGCAAAACCGGTTTAATACCAGAGATTCTCCAGCTCCTCTTTGCTGATGTGAAAGGAGGCATGATCAGCAATAAAGTCATTGATCACCCTAATCCGGGGATAAGAGGCCATGCCCGGATAAGTTTCCTTCACTACTTTCATCAGATTTACAAAATCACGTTTTGATCCATCTTCTTTGGCTAACACCATAAACACCGACTTAATTTCCTCCAATAAATCCGGTATCAGACCAAGCTGGTCCACCTTATCCGCATCTTTGTCCAAGTCCACAAAGCCAATCTGATCCACTCCTACTATACTCATTCCTTCGGGAAGACCAGCCTTACCCATCATATCATCACCAAGAGCATCCAACGAAATATCATCAGACAACCGATTACCACTTCCCTTATCTGCCAAACCCAAAGCACCACTCTCTCCACTAAGACCAGTTCCCGATCGCCCCCCATTCTTTTTCAAATAAAAAAACAGATATACCCCGCCGTACCAGAGCACTCCCACAAGCACCAGCCCGGTCAAAAATTGAGCAGTAGAAAAACCATGTAACATAAACCTTAAGCTTTATCTCCCGGCACCCCATTGTACCGGGATTTGATAAAGCAAAGTTCCATAAGAGCGAAAACTTCCTATCCAATATTGGATAGATTGGATTTTGCACATAGCTAATTGCGCATTAGAACGGCATTATTGCCGAATTTGCATTTAGCATCCACCACAGTAATAAATAGCCGGAACGGGTTTATAAAGGCCAATTAAGAATTAGAGCTTCTGACTCGGGTTGGAAGAGAGGGAGGGGCGGATCTGAAAACAGATAAAAACAGTTAAACTGTTTTGGAAATGGTAGGCCCCACTTCTTTTGGAGCAGGGCTTTTTCGTTCCTAAATGTTTATAAATTTTAGCTAAAAGTCCTCACACAAATTAGGATACATTATATCCATTTATTCCAATTAGGCTCGGCTGACTCTGAACAAAATCTTTGGTTGCCTCCAGGACCATTGTTTTGATAAAGTTATTTTCTATAAAAACACTGTTCAGCATAAGAAGTATCGATTCGTTTTGAGGCCCCACAGGTATATTTCTTAAAATGAATCTCACTGCCTGGGGTAAATCAGATTGTTTTAAGCTATCTAAATTGTTTTTCAAATAGTCTCCTAGTTTTTTTATTGTTTTTGATGAGATGTTTATATCAAAAAGCATTAACAGCATTCCATATCGGTCAATGTTTTCATCATCCGCCATATCTGAAAACGGAAGGCTAACCTCAGCAAGGTTATCGAATGAGTTTACATAGTAAATAATGGTTTGAAAAAGACATTTATATGAGGCAAGTTTCTCTGAAAGCAATTGTAATTGTATAACCTTAATACATTTATCTAAACAGATTCTCAGCAGCTGGGGTTCAACCTGTTTTCGGTCGTAAAAAACTATATATTCTAGTTCTGGCCGCTCATTTCTTCTGCGAATATTTAAAAAATCGATTATTTCTGCTACTGGCAACAAGAATAAAGTGTCCAATATCCTATAGGAGGAATAGTAAGGCTGGATATATTCTTCAGATTTATAAACACCCCTGTAAAACGACATGAATCCGTCATCCTCCCTTAATTCTTCAAACTGCGAAACACTCATTTTAAACACACTGTAGCTAACAAAGTTTCTGAAAAGCATAGCTATAGAATTCACATCTGCGTCTTTATATCGCTCGTAGAAATCCATTATATTATATCTTGCCCGTCCTTCATACGCAGTTTCAAACACGTATTTGTAGTTGAGTACAACGTTTTCAGAATTGTGGTTTTCAACTCCCGAAATAATATCAAAAATATCTTTTCTAGTATGATCAAAAAATACTTTTTCACAATCCTTCTCCTCCAGAATAGTTCTTCCGAGCGAATCAAAAGAGGACAGCGAAGATTTCAGATCATTTGAGTATGCTGGTTCTTGTAAATCGATTTCCTGAATCAAAAGGCGGTAATTCTCAAAAGATTGCTGATTGAGATAATTGCACAATAATATACTTAATTTACTACCCTTTGAACGGCTAAATGTGGTGATTCTATCTAATATAATATTTTCATCAGGGTAGTAACCTTTAATGTCGTATGAGTATCCGCCTACTATATCTATGTTAAGAATCCGCATACTACGCTGAAAGAACGATTGGCTTTCAATTTCTTCGTTTGTTAATAAAATCCCTATAAGCGCGTAAAGCTTTGCATAATTAGCCCTTGTATGATCACTGTGGTAGGTTGCGAATAATAAAAGCTCCCATACCTTCGCTATATTATCAACACTTGCAATCGCTAAAAAGGCACTTATAAACCCATAATTATCTTCATCGGAAAAAAAATCATAAAGAGTGTGCTGGGAGTAATTGAGAAAGTTGCTATCAAATAACTCTAAAATTGGTTTATCATACCGACCATTATCTGCAATCTGGATGATATATTCAATTTCAGTTTGTGGATCTTTTGGCATTAGAGAAATCAGTGTGGTGGTGTCTATTTTTCTCTCAAAGTAAAGAAGAGACATAATCAGCCAACAGGTTGAATTATTCGGATTTTCTTCTAATTTTTTTTCCAAGAATCCCAGCACCCACTTGTTGACGATATTTTCTGAAAGCATACTAAATTCTTCATGCTTATCAATTGATGCTAATGAAAAAAGTGGCTCTAAGAATTTGCAAAAGCGGTTTTCTAGCTTTGGAATGTTTCTAAAAATACCTTCATTAAGAATATCAAGGGCAAGCCAGGAACCCAGCTTAGTTATAGATGTTAAACTTTGGTCACCAGGATTTAACCCATCTCCATTTAACTCTCCGCAAAGAGCAAGAATATTATCGGTTAGATATTTCTTGTTTTCGGCGATATAACCGGTTATAAAAATTAAGGTATTGCTCCAATAGGCATTTTTTGAAATTTTGGCTATTCTTTCCAGAACCTCTTTATCGTCAATATTATCTACGTAGCCATTAGCTGCAAAGTATTCCTGCAGTGATCTTATAGCAAAACCAATCCGTTGGTCCTCCAGTTGGGAAATAAAAACCAGTCTATCAATAGCAGCGTTTTGAATGTCGCGTGTGTATAGTTCAATTTTTTGTTCATCTAATTCCTTGTCTATTAGGTAATGAGTTAGAATCTGATCAAATTGGGTAATGTCGATAGAGGCTGATGGGTTTGTACTTTTCTCCGAAATTGCCTGTAGGTATACGCCAAGCTTATAGTGAATTTCAGTCACGGAGGCGGAATCAGATTGTAGTATTTCAGATATCCCTCTCTGTTTTTCCCTATTTAGAATTGTAGTAAAATATTGTTTAAAAAGGTCATACTTATTCGTTGGTGGTTCGCCGCCGCTATTGACTAGTATCGCCATTATAGATGCCTGTAATGGGGATTTCATAATTCTTGAAACTTGTGAATCTGCCAGTGCACGTTCAAGTATTGCGAGCTTTGATTCTCTGACCAATATATTATCTATTGTATTTGCCAATAATCTTTCCAAGTAAATCTTGCAGTTATCTTCGGTAAGATCCTGGATATTGAGATGATTATATTTGGTAACATCAAATTCTTTGGAATAGCCTTGTGGCCTGGTAGTGGCTACAATGATGACATCAGCATCCATTTTCCTCAGGATCATTTCTGTGAAAAGATTTAATTCATGAAGTACCACTTCCCTATTACTCGAAACAGGAACTTCATCGAGTCCGTCAAAAATAAATAGACTTGACATATTTCTTAGAAGAATTTCAATTTCATAGCTATTGACATTCATTCCCGTTTTTTTGTTTATCAGCCGGGATAGATAGGTCTGAATGGAAATAGATTCTGTTTTGTCCCGTTTATGGGTTTCTGTTATCCATCCTGCATAATCCTTTAGAATTATTTTAAAGGGTAGTCTAGGCCACTCAGGAGTTCGGGAAATCAAAGAACTATAATCTTCTATAAAAGTCAATATGGGCTCAGAAGGATAGATGCTTTCATCCAAGTCACGCAGGAAATATGCCCTGTAAGTTTGGGCTAAGAATTGGCTTAAGGTAGATTTTCCCTGTCCTGGCCCAGCTTTTAGGACAAATTTATTTATCTCTTCATTTGATCTCCATTTTTGGATCGTATTTCCCAGCGCTACAATATGTTCAACAAACCTAAAATTGTGATAACGGTTCTTTTCAGATGAAACATCGAGGTCGATGAATACTTTTTCGAGGTTAACTTTTTCAGTTACAAGTTTCCCAGCCTGATCGAGTTTTGTCTGGATATCCTCCATAAACTCGGTTTCAAAAAACCTGCAAATTGCTCCATGAACATGTTTATGGCGTTCCTTATCATTATCCAAAAGTTCCAGCATTTTCGCAAGCACATCTCCAGGTAAGACAAATGGTGCATATGCAATGGCGAGATCCCTGTTCAGATCTAAAAAATCTTGGATATCATGGTTTGAAATAACATGAATATGTTTTATGCCGTATATAATTTCCAATGACCTACATAAGGCGCTGATTTTATCCTGTCCACCAGTTTTGGCAACAGAAGTCAGTATAATATTTGTAAAAAAAATCAGATTGTCCGGCAATGGAACAGATTGCTTCCTATTTACATATTTGTTTAAGTCCTTTTCCATCTCGGATTTCAGCCACTTGTGATCTTTCCCCTGGGCCTCAATTGTAATTGTCCGTGCCTTAGCCTGAATAACCCAATAGCCTGTCCAATTTTCTTTTTCTGATGGAAATGGCGAACTTCCCTGAAAAGTAGCTTCTCGCCCACCATCAGGTCCTTCGCCAAAAGATGTACAACCTGACCCTATATATTTTTTACAGATTGATTGAACCAAATGCTCAAAATCGTAGGATTGAAGTCTATTTAAATCGTATTTCATGAAGCGTTAATAGTTTAAAGTTCGTCGAAAATAAATAAAAGAAGACATACTGATTATGATAATTCCAAAATTTGTCTGATAACACAAAGGGATTTGATGATTTTTTACAATATAAAAGCGCTATTAAGTTTAGATATAAAGCAAAGTGATGCCATCCCTCGGATATCTTTAGCACAAAAATCAAAGAAGGGATAGTAATCAATCCGAAAGCAACACAAGAAAGATAGCGCCTTGAAAAATGAAATTAACTCAAAAACCTATCAGGTGTGCGCTTAACAGAAGTGCCTGGCATATATTATGCGAGGTCCTTGTGGCAGATTGGCCATTTTTATCCTTTACTTTTACAACAGCACATACAGATAATTTGCCGTGTCCATAAGACCATTCCTACGCAGGCTTTCAAGCAGCTGATATTCATCCATCGCAGGATTCTTTCTGTTAAGGACCAACTCCCGGAAAGCCTTGATCGCCTGCTTCTGGTTCAGATCAACGATGTCCGTGAGAGAATCATCGACACTTTTCGCCTTCATGCCGAAAGTGTCGACGTATTCTTCTGGAAAATCCTTCAGGTTATTGGTCACGATCACATTTGCATTCGTCTGATTACCGCTGCAAGCACATCCCGGTTATTCTCAACCGGTAGCCCGAGCTGCCCAATAAGCCCTTTATGATTCCCCACCAACATGAGGCAAATCTAATTACGTCAAAGAACAAGGCGGTAACTCAAAACTGATTACCTTAACTATCAGACAAACAGATATAAACAGCATACCATCGAAAAAAAGGAATTTTGATCCACCCTAAAAGTAAATTAAAACCCATTTCTACGGGCTGCCCGCCTGGGATCATACGCATCATCCTCATCCATTTTTTTCAAAACCGCTACCTTCATCATATCCAGAAACGCAGTCTTGCTCATCGTCTTTCTAGCCTTCAAATCATCAAAGCCCCTTTTGGGTACACGCAGGTTTACCCCAAAAAAATCACCCACCACTTTAAAAAGTTCTACAATCCCTATCTGCCCATCATTTACCTGTCCGGTCAAATGAATTCCATGCACCAATTCGATCAGGTGGATATCTCCGCCCGTCCATCTAATCTCATGCTGCAGCCCACCGGACGGATCTACTACCGTATGCGATACCGGCAACTTTCCAGAAAGGGTATGCAACAGTGCTAAAATTTCATTGCGCAAACGTTCATATGCGATAAACCAACTCACCATTTCCGACATCCGGGTTCCTAAAAAAGGATCATAACCCATCACCACTGGCTGTAGTACATTACCGGGATCCCCAAGGGTATAAAAAACCTCATCCAACATACCGCCATCCAAACGGAAATAATCATAATGCAAACGGTTCTGCTCGAAAAAATCAGCAATAGCCTTAAGCTTAATAAGGAAATAACGCTTTTTAGCCTTCATCCCCATATTTGGGACAGCCGATAAAAAGTTATAGTGCTCAGTATAATACACGAGTAAAGATTTAAATTGGGGATAGATAAATTTGTAATAATTAATTTCTGACAGGTTATCCACAAAGGGGTTTTCCAACACAAAATCAGACAAAGTATTTAAAGCATCGGCAATGGCGGCAGTCTGTGCCCTCACCAATAGATCAGGTTTACTTTCCTTTAAAACGAATGATTCCAGCAGCGGACAGAGCCCGTCCATCAAATTCTCACTAAACTTGTTGTACATAGGTTTGATATTTAGAGTAACTCCCACCCCGCCAGTTAACCGGCAACAACTCTCACAGGCAGGAAAAATTTACGAATCAAAAATCAACCGGACATCAGCCGTCCAACACACCAATATAATCCCCATCCCAAGTCTCCAGTTACCAGCGAAACCTATTACCTTGATCCTTATACTAAACCTTCAGATAAAGCGTTAACCAATTGTATCCATTCCGCAAGGACAATATTAGTCCGTTTAAAAATAATAATGGTTGATCTGTGACACAATCGATCAACATGCAGCATTTTAACAATTCCGAAGCCGACCTACTGGAAACACTAAGCTTCATTATGCCCCTTCCAACCCCAATGCAAAACCGGGTTAAAGAAGAAAGCCTTATCGAAACATTCGAACGCAAAAAAATTCTGTTATCACCAGGCGAAACCGCCCGCCGTATTTACTTTATCCGCAGCGGCTTCCTGCGTGCTTACTTCATCGATGAAGATGGCAAGGAATGTACCACCTGGTTTAGCACTAAAGGAGATCTAATGGCCTCCGCATCCAGCTTTTTCACCCAGCAACCCGCAAATGAGTACATCGAAGTCCTTCAAGACTGCACGCTTCAATCCCTAACATGGCTCGAGCTTAATGCCTATTATGCCGACTTCAAAGAAGGCAACCTACTAGGCAGAATCATCATCCAGAAATACTACATCCTCGGTGAAGAGCGCGCCATCTTATTACGTACACAAAGACCCGAACAGAGATACAATCTCCTACTTAAAAACCACCCTCAAATCGAACAGCAAACCACACAGCAAAACATCGCCTCTTATCTCGGCATCAGCCGCGAAACACTCAGCCGAATCCGTAGAAAAAAATTAGAAATGTGTCACCAGACACAAAAAGGGAAAAAATCATAATAACAAAACTCGATAAAAATTAACTTTGGAAACTCAATTATAGCAATGCGTAAATGAGTCTTATTGAAGGATTTCAGAAATTTAAGTGCATTTTAATTAATTGAAAAATGAAAATAAACAAAATCATTTCTATCAACAGCAGTCCATATTATCAAAAAACATATTCAAAAAACAAGGACAAGCAGCACTTTTAAATATGTAGAGAAAGATGTGTTATTAAGAAAAAAATCCAGATACACAAATATCTATCTTTAAATCCATTTTTTTTATGGGAACGGCAGAATACAAAACCAATCTATGATATACCTTTTATTTATCATTCGTACTGGTCACAGAGACTATGCTATTCTTTTATATTCTGATTTTAAAAAGACAAAAATTGATACTTTCAGATAACGGATTTAAAAGTTAAACAATAAAACAGTCGATTTTCACTAAATTCACCGGTTAAACACAGTTTTTACATCGAAAAAGATTTACTTCGAAAATTGGGTCTTGACAATGAGATTCGATAATAATTTCTAACTTTGGCGTTAAAAACACCATTGAGGTTTAATAAACAAGTCAATAGTTTTTTTCGGGGAGCCCTTTAAAAAAACAGGGATTATTTAAACATTAATTATAATAGTGACAAAACCATGCCTTTAAAAGCATTTATCAATAATAAATCCTAAATGAAATTTATCAGAATAGCTAATGTTGGCCCATTAAAAGAAATAGCGATCGACCTGAACAAGGTTAATGTATTTATGGGTCCCCAAGGTAGTGGAAAAAGTACCATAGCTAAGATAATCAGCTATTGCAGCTGGGTGGAGAAAAATGTATCGATAAATCAATCTCTTGATGACTATCAGAATGATCATGATTTCTTCGAAAAAAGACTAACCAGTTTTCACAAACTCAATGGATATTTTAATAAAAATAGTGAAATCCAGTATTCCAGTGATGCTTTAGACATTGATTACCGGCACAGAAAATTCAGTATTAAGTGGAAAGACAGGTACGCATACAAACGCAAAAAGATTTCCTACATACCATCAGAGCGAAATTTGGTTATTTTGCCAGAAATTGAAAAAGTAGAACTTCCGCATAATAATCTCAGAAGTTTCCTTTTTGATTGGTTGGATTCCCGCAAGGCTTTTAACGTAGACAATAATCTTGAAGTTTTGGACTTAGATTACTCTTACTATTTTAACGACATTCACAAGGAAAACCATGTGATTAGCAAGAATCGGACGAACGATATTCACTTAAGTGACGCGTCTAGTGGTTTGCAATCATTGATTCCAATGTTGACCACCATTGAATATAACACATCATTGATTTATAATGGGGAATCAACCTCTTTTGAGCTCGACGAAATCAGGCGGGATACTTCCAGAAAGCTTCTTTATGAGTTTATAATAGGTAAGATTTATCCAGATAAATATCATACAGAGTCCTTGACAAAAGAAGAAATTGACCATATCAATTCCTTAATTTCACATGCAACTGGTGAATTGCAAAAAAGCATAGATCAATATCACAGAATTATGGACAACTTATTTAGGACCTCTGGGTCTGATCTGATTATTGAAGAGCCTGAACAAAATGTATTTCCAGCCACACAGAAAACCTTTGTCTACAGTCTACTGGAAAAGATAATCAATAGTCCACATGAACATAGCTTGACTTTGACTACTCATAGCCCTTACATTCTATATGCGATAAATAGCTGTATAATGTATTCTTTGGTTAAACCTAAATTGAGCGAGGCAGAACACAAAACTTTGATTTGTACTCATTCAGAACTCTCACCTAAAATTATATCAATCTACGAGTTGGTTGATGGCAAAATCAATCATATCCAAGGAAAAGACGGTCTTATTGAAGCCAATTACTTCGATACGATAATGAATGGTTTAATGGAAGATTTCTATGCAATGTTAAACCACTATGATTAAGCTGGCCGTAAGCACTCAATTTCCACATCAATATGTTGGCTACGTTACTACAACCGATTCATTTTACATAGCCGATTATACCGACCAAACAAAAACCTCAACAGTTAAGCGCGGGGTTGAATTTCATTTAGGAACAGCCCCAGCAGACAATGTATTTTTTACTCTTACAAACAACATTGGACTAGAAATTGGTGGTATACCTTTTGATAATTCTAGCTTTATATGCGGTGGTAATCCTAGATCCCAATGTGAATGTGTCGTTTTCCCACATGATTCAACAACAGACTCATGGGTACTTTTCTCTGAATTGAAGTATTGTCAAAACAATACAACAAAAAACAGTAAACAAATTAAAAAGGCAATACGTCAATTATATCGAACAAGGCATTATTATGTTCAGCATGGAATAATTACCAAACAAAACACTAGTTATCTAATCGTTTCACTTCCTTTACAAAACGTGCCTTTCAAAGGTTTTACGCCTACTCCTGCACAACTCGTAAAACTGAAACGTGACAGAAACATTATTCTTGCATTCAGAAACAATTCTTCGGTCATAGATCAAAAATTATTAAGTGTCGTTTAATTGATTCTTATTTAAAAAGCTATCCATAATGACTGGTTCAGGTTGCATTTATTATCATTTTACGCAGATCTGAAACGGATCTTTACCTTTTCTATCTGTCAGGTTATAAACTTTTAAAGTCAAAATAATCAGAAATCTAACAAATCTTTTGGATGCACAGATAGCCCCTTTGCAAGATCAATAATAGAAAGCAAGGTTGGATTAATTTTACCATCCACATATCGTTTAATATCACTATGCTCAATATTACAATTTGCCGCAATCTTTCGATATGATAATTTTTTATTTTTTTTAATTTTTCCTACAGTCTCCCCAAACCTCTTCAAGGTATTCGCAGCTACATCATTCATATACAAAAAAGCTTTCAGGAAAGTTCCGTGAAAAAAGGATTTTTTTTGTTGTGCTTTAACACAACAATTGGTATATTTGATTTATAATTAAGGCATTAAAAGAGTCTCGCTTGCTAAATTTCGACAAATGCAAATGAACGGGACAATAGATAATGCCTATAGTGATATTTTGCGTATTTTCGTGCGCACTATAGCGCTATGGGCTCTATTGTAAATCCGTTTCATGGGCCGTCGAAAGCCTAGCAAGGCGGTATATAGAGCCCAGCTATAGTGCTTTACCTACCAACAGACTCGTATCAACCATACGAGCATGAAAAGAAAAAACAACCCGGTAACCCAATCTAAGCTATTCCCACTGGCTAATGGCACTGCCGTGTTTTTTCCTTTCCATACACAGAAACCCCAATCCTCCTACCCGTTTGACAGGCTTTTCGCCATCAAACCCAAAAACCCTATCTAGCTTTGGCATAGCCCTGTCCCTCAAATCAAAAAACACTGGTTCGTTAATAATGTATTCACGGGCCGGGCTATGCCTTTCACCAAAACAATCAGCCAAAAGCACATCTCTAACCAAAAACGACTAACCAAAGTATAAAGAATTTTACCCGAATCGTCCCACAACCAGGCGGGAAGCCATGTTTATCGGTTAATGGTTATTTCACCATGGCCCCCGTCCTGGTTTGTACAACACAGTAAACCAATCAACTAACCATATCAACAGTATGAACAAATTAATCCTATTAATTGTCCTGGCCACGCTTTGCCCTAATTTAAAGCTAAGTGCCCAAACCAGCACACAGATCAGTGGACGGGTCCTCGCCAGCGATGATGGAAATCCCCTTCCAGGTGCCACGATCAGTATCAAAAATTCAAATACCGCAGTCCAGTCAGCAAAAGACGGCTCATTCACCATCCAAACTGAAACTGCAACCGGCACGTTAATTATTAGCTATACCGGATATAAATCCCAGCAAATCAGCTTCAACGGCCCTATAAATAATCTAAAAATCAGCATGGAGGAAAGCCATGAAGCATTCGACGACATACAGGTTATCGGCTATGGCAAAACAACCAAACGGTTAAATACCGGATCGGTATCTTCCATCAGCGCCAAACAAATCCAGCAGCAGCCAGTTGGAAATGTAGTCGCTGCACTATCCGGCCGTATGCCCGGCGTATTTATACAGACAGCCAACGGGCTGCCAGGCGGCAACATCAATATCCAGATCAGGGGAAAAGGATCAATAGTAGCTGGCACCGATCCCCTTTACATTGTTGACGGCGTCCCTTTTGACGGTACGCCAATCGGTAAAGGAAATACAGACGTGATCAATATCGCGGGCGCAGTTAGCCCCCTGAGCAACCTAAACCCTGCTGACATTGAAAACATCACTATTCTTAAAGATGCCGATGCCACCTCTATCTACGGAAGCAGGGGCGCAAACGGGGTTGTCCTGATTACGACCAAAAAAGCAAAATCAGGAGCTACCAAAATCGATGTTAATCTCCGCCAGGGTATCAGTACCATCAGCGCAAAACCAAAACTGCTTAACCTGCAGGATTATCTGCAGATGCGAAAAAATGCCTTTTCCAACGATAAACTCATCCCTTCATCCGATCCTGCATCTACCAGTTACGCCCCCGATCTTACCCTATGGAGCCAGACCCAAAGTACCGACTGGGTAGATTACATTTTCGGTAGTTCAGCCAGCTCAACCGATCTCCAGGCAAGGGTGTCCGGAGGAAAAGGAAATACGACCTTTTCTGTCAACGGAAACTTCAGGAATGAAGGGACGGTCCTGCCCGGAAACAACAGCTATTACAGAACCGGATTATCTTCAGATATCCAGCATTTTTCCGAAAACCAAAAATTCAGTATCAGGATCTCAAACCAGCTCAGCAGGCAGCAAAGCGATCTGAGCAATATTGTAAACAACATCGACAGAAGTTTTCTTATTGCTCCCAATTACCCCCTTACCCTGCCGGATGGCAGTATAAACTGGTATGCTGGAAATATAGATGCGGAAAGTCTGGCACGAAGCAAAAATACAACGGACAACAGCATTACCAGTGCAGAACTTGCTTACCGGTTTTTACCCAACTTAAGTTTTAAAGTTAACTCAGGCTATACCAAGAGCAGTTATGACCAGACTTTTATCTCCCCCTCTTCATCGTTACCACCGGGCAGCATCAACAGCACCAACTTTACCAAAAGCAGCACACAGTCTTTTATCACCGAACCACAGCTCGATTATAACTTAAACTTTGGGAGGCACAAGTTGAGCTTCCTTGTTGGGGCTACCTATCAACACAAAAGCAGTGAACGCATGTCGGTAATCGCCAGTAACTTTAGCCTGGAAAGCCTGATGGAGAATCCTGGATCTGCCGGAACCGTAGCCAGTACGGGAAGTGATTCCCAATACAAGTACGCATCACTGTTCAGCAGGATTACCTATAACCTCAAGGACACATATATATTAAACGCGACTTTAAGACGTGATGGTTCCTCCCGTTTTGGACCGGGAAACCGTTATGGTAATTTCGGCTCTATCGGAGCGAGCTGGATTTTTTCCAACCAGAACTGGGTCCGGGAAAAACTTCCCGTACTTTCCTTGGGTAAACTCAGGGCAAGCCTGGGTACCAGCGGCAATGACCAGATCCCGGATTATGGCTACCTCTCCACCTTTAGTAGCCCCGGATCCGCCGTCTATCAGGGGACTGCGATTATCAGGCCAAGCAGGATCAGCAATGCTGATTTCAAATGGGAAAACACCCGCAAAATGGACCTGGGGGTTGAACTTGGCTTTTTTAAGGATGCCCTGAGCCTTATTGCAGACTATTATCGCTCCAGCAGCTCAGATCAACTGGTCAACTACGCCATCCCCTTAATTACCGGTTTTAGTAGCTACCAGGCCAACCTACCTGCAGTTATCCAAAACAGCGGATGGGAAATCAGCGTTAACTCCAATAACCTAAAAGGAAAAAAAATAGCCTGGTCAACCAACTTTAACATCACCATCCCAGAAAATAAGCTCAAATCTTTTGACAATTTCGAGAATTCCAGCTACGCTGCCATTTACGAACTGGGATATGATATCACCCGCATTAGGGGTTATCAGTCCCTGGGCATAGACCCTGCAAGCGGAAAGGTTCTATATGCCGGCCGGGATGGCCAGGCTTCAGCAGCACCCTATTCCAACTTTACCCTTGGCAAAACCGCACCGGACTTTTATGGCGGGCTTGGCAACACCATCTCCTACCAAAACTTTGAGTTCAGCGTATTTCTACAATTTGTGAAGCAGCGTACCAAAGGCGGCATTAACCGGAATCCGGGAGGAGGCGGGACCTTTAATGAATTTGATCTGGAACCCTGGTCCCTGTCCAATCCATCCTCAACTGTCCCTCCGCCCTCCACCCAGTTTGACTTTTACTACGGCCAGTCCTCCGCTAATATTTTTGACACCTCCTACCTCAGGCTAAAAAACGTATCCCTTTCCTATTTGCTACCTGCAGAGGCTGCAAAAAAAATGGGGCTTACCACACTCAGGATATTTGCAGAAGGACAGAACCTCTACACCTGGTGGCACCACAATTCCGCAGTTATGGATCCTGAATCCGGTGCGATTTCTACCACAACCGGCAGAAACATCCCGCCACTTAAAACTTTTGTTATGGGGCTTCAAATCAGTTTATAATACGAATATGAAAACAAACTTAAAACTAACAGTAGTCTTACTACTGCCTCTCGCTATTCTATACTCTTCCTGTGAAAAACTACTGGAAATACCACCGTCTAAGAACCAGATAGAGAGCGGGACCGTATTTGCCGACAGCACTACAGTAAATACCGCTTTACTAGGAGCCTACTACACTTTGGGCACCGTCCATAGCTCGATGAAATTCATCAGTCTATATGCTGATGAATACAATACGACCTCCAGCGCGCTGATCAATCTGGAATACGCAAATGGTAAACTGCTCAGTAACAACACCAATAATAATACCCTCTGGAATAATCTTTACTCAGTGATCTATCAATGCAATAACCTGCTGGAAGGCATCGAAAGTAGCACAGGATTATCTCCTGCAGCTCGAGAGCAATTTTCCGGCGAAGGTAAATTTCTGCGCGCTTATGCCTATTTCTATCTGGTTAACTGCTATGATCAAGTTCCCTTACTGCTTTCCACCAATGTTACACTCAACCGCAGCGCTTTTCAGGCAACTACTGACGCGGTATATCTCCAAGTAGTGAAAGATCTTACCGAAAGCAGTAACGACTTACAGGAGGGATATTTAGGAGCAGGCCGGGTCCGCGCAAATAAAACCTGCGCCCATTCCTTACTGGCCCGTACTTATCTCTACAGGGGTAAATGGCAAGAAGCAATAAGTGAATCCTCAAAAGTCATTCAAAATAGCGTCTATCAGCTCACAACAGTCAAAGCTGAAGATGTTTTCCTTGCAGGAAGTTCGGAAGCTATCCTTCAGTTATGGATGGTAAATGGATTTTTGACTGATGTTGCGCAGCTCATTCCGGCATCCCCAACCACGCTCCCAATCTATCCATTGAGGGAAGAATTTTATTCCGGATTTGAAACTGGCGACCAGCGAAAAAGCAAATGGACCGCATTGGCGAATGTAAACAGTGCCGGGCAAACACGTGTATATGCTTACCCTGCCAAGTACAAAAACCGGGTTGCCAGCACGGCTAAACCCGAGTTCGCCATGGCTTTGAGGCTTTCCGAACAATACCTAATACGGGCTGAAGCAAAAGCGCAATTGAACCAGATCAGCAGCGCTGTAGATGACCTGAACCTCATCCGCACCAGGGCCGGTCTTGTCCCTTTAAACCAGAACCTAAGCCAGGAAAACTGTTTGGAAGCTATTTTTAAAGAGCGAAAATCCGAACTATTTGGTGAATGGGGGCACCGGTTTTTTGACCTGAAGCGCTACGCAAAGCTTGAAGGAATCATGGCACCGATTAAAACCAGTTGGAAAACCGGTACCTCAGAAGTTTTTCCAATTCCCAATAATGAAATTATTTACAATCCTAATTTGAAACAAAACAATGGTTACTAAGTTCACAACAACTGTCATGGCACTAATTATTGGCTGCTATTACACCACCTACGCACAAAAGCAAAGCCCGCTACAAATCGGGGATAAACTGCCCGATCTCGAAGTCATTACCTACAGTGGAAAGAAAATCAGGCTCGCTGAGCTCTATCAAAAAACTCCGCTGATCATAGATTTTTGGGCTACCTGGTGCGTACCCTGTATTAAGGAGATCAGGTTAATGGATTCCCTTAACCAAAAACAACCTGGGAAGTTCAATGTTATCCTCGCCACCGATCAAACTAAAGAGGTGATCAGCCAATATATGAAGCGACCTGCTAACAATGATTTTACTGCAATATCTGAAAGGATCGTACCCTGGGATACTTTGCTTAGAAAAATGTTTCCGCATCGGGGAATCCCCCACAACGTCTGGATCGATCGGGATGGCATTGTAAGGGCAATTACTTCTGGAGAGGAGATCAGCGAAAAAAACCTACTTGCTTTCAGCCGGGATCCCGCAGCACTTGCCGTCAGGACAAAAAAAGACAATTTCACTTTCCGTCCCGAAGAACCTTTTCACCTTGCCGATTCTATTTATACCTATCGCTCCATAGTTTCTGCTTTCGTTCCAGGAATCCCTTCAGGTGAAAAATCACCACAAAGGGGAATGATGAAAGAATATACACAGTTTAATCAAAGTATCACGCGCGCGCTCTGGGGAGCCTATAGCCAGTTCAATACCGGGATCAGGCCAATTATGTTAGAACTGCATACCCGTGATTCTTCCCGCTTTTTTGGGCCAAAGACCCGGGATACCAGCTTTTATAAAAAATATCCTTATCAGGACCGTGGAGACTGGGAGCGAAAAAATCTTTTCTGTTATTCGCTGACCATGCCTGGTATGACACCTGACTCGCTTTTCACCAGTTATATCTATTCAGATATCGAGCGCATATTTATGGTCAAAGCCAAAATCGTAAGTAGAAAAATTCCATGCATTGTAGTGAGCAAAGGCAAAGGGCAGATGCTGCCACGGGCAGCAAATCCCAAACTTGCACCACAATTTACCTTTACCACCGATCATAAGCTCATTGTCCGCAACTCGAATATTCCAGAATTACTGGATTTCCTTTTCCGCCGAATACCGCCTGGAACATTACCTTATCCCTTTATCGACCGTACAGCTAGCAATGATCTCCGATTCGACATTGATTTAGATTATTCTGATGCACCGGGAATCGCCCTTAGTGGTGTAAAGCCGGAAATGTTATATCAGGAACTAGCCAAGTATGGATTGACATTTAAGCTACAAAATGAATTTTTCCCCATACTCCAGATCAATGACCTGCGATGAGTAAATAAACGAAATAAGCCCCTGACCAAAACGGCCAGGGGCTTGAAAATAATCACCTTGCGAATTAATCTTCGTAGCGTAAAGTGATGGTCTGTTGTCCAGGTGCAATTGGCGTACCTACTGCACAAACATTGTCAGCGCCAGCACATTCTTCGGCAAATGGACCTGTTGAATCACCGAGCTGCGGATCGCCATCAGGGGTAACGCCATCAGGCAGGTATTTCTGCCAACTGTGGGTGTTGGCAGCTTTGCCATTGAACAAGGTTGAGATCTCAGCAGCAAAAGCTCCTGTAACACTGGCCATTAATGCAATGCCCAGAATTGCGGTTTTAAGATTTGTTTTCATTTTGTTTAACATTTAAAGATTTAAAAATTGGTTATTTATATATACTCCGCGGTGAATATCCTTTTGGAAAAATACGCCCCCATAGAAATGGCAGCAGAGATATGAGCATAAAAAAAGCATTAAATATCAGGTGCTGCCGCCACCCCAGTTTAGAAATTAATCCCCCACAGGTACAGGGCAGCCTCAAGCCTGACAATAACATCAGGGAGATATAGAGCGTGAAGACAAGCAGCAAAAGAAAAGATAACCAGAGGCCAGTCTTTCTAAAACGTTCAGAAAACAGCAACCCAACCAGAACGAGTTCAGCAACCGGAACTGCAATTCCTAGTAGCGGTGCCAAATGTTTCATCAATGGCACTGGTGCGAGCTTCATCTGCTCCACGAAACGGCCATAATCCGCCAGCTTGGAAAAACCAGCATAGCCCCAAAGCAATACCAGCAATATTGCTGACAATAATTGGAGCAAATCATTACCTTCATATTTAGTTTTGTTTTTACTGTCCATACCAGATGCTTTTCTTTTTAATATTTAGCTTTGGAAAGCCTGGTACTAATCTCGCAAGTAGCTCAACTTTTCAGCGTATGATTTTGCCTAGATCGTCAGCGACATTTGCCGCATTTTAAATTGCCGTTTAAATCCCCCGAAGAAATCGGTGAATACCATTGTCCTTGATACCAAGAAATGAAGCAATATCCTTCGCCCTTGCGGTAAGGAAAGTGGCTTTATGCTCCTGATAGTATCTGCGTACCATTTCCGCATGCTTTAGATTGACCAAATCAGAAATATGGGCAGACCTTGCCGCCTGATTGCGGTAACGAAGTGTTTCGACCAGCACTGAGCCTTCCTTAAAATTCTGTATTAATAACGAAAGATCTACACGTGACAATTCCAAAAGAACTGTTCCGGCATATACCTCAACTTCGACCAGGCTCGGTAGCCCGGCGAAAAAACCTGGATGCGCAAATACGAAATCCCCTTCGTACCAGAACCAGGAAGTTCTACCTGAAGCTGTATCCGCTGAAGGACTGACTTCCCTTACCAGACCGCTCACTACAAACCAGATCTGCTGTTGTACTTCCCCTTCCCTGAGCATGTTTTTTACCATACCAAACTCCCGCAAAACGATTAAGGGATTTAAAGCTTTTTCAAACTCAGCTGATACCGGACATAGCTGCTCCAGCATCCGGAGCAGTTGCCCGAAGTATTCTTGACTAACCATAACTTAAATAGACTATACACCCGGCCAAAAAAAAGGGAGCCTATCGGCTCCCCTTTGAGTATCCATAGATCCAACAGGATCCGTTTAAAGAACGATGGCCAAAATGATCGGTTAAAAATTGATTATTTCAGCGCTCAAGATATGCCCCAAAGGAGTGAAAAAATCAATTTATTATATGAAAAGCATAAACCACTATATGAAACAGACAAAAAAGGCATCGCGACTTTTGTCTTCATTTCAACCAATAACTTGCTGATTTAAAAGACATTTACGATATTGCAGACTATCTAACTTTTCTGCTTATGGAACTTACCAGTATTGCCATCGACGATGAGCCACATGCCCTTTCTGAAATTAGGGATCTTTTATCACTCACTCCAGGAGCCCACCTGCTGGCAACTTTTGATAATGTCACTGATGCAGTTGCCCATCTTCAGGAATTCGGGCCGGTAGATATTGTTTTTTGTGATATCAGCATGCCAGTTACCGATGGCATCGAGGGTGCGAAGATGCTCAAGGTATATTGTGACCACCTGGTATACACTACTGCCCACCGCAATTATGGGGAGGAAGCCTTTCAGGAAGGAGCGTCAGGATATCTGGTCAAACCGATCATTCATGAAAGGTTAATTGAAAAAGTAGAACAGTTAAAGGAAATTCAGGAGAAAAGCCGCCGGGAAGAATACAGAGAAAAGAAGTTTGCCTTTGTGAAAGGAAAAACCAAACAAAGCTTCATCCGGGTATTCTACCAGGAGATTGTTTATTTTGAAGCGCTACTCAACCATATCAAAATTATCACCGTCAAAAATACAGAAATTACCTATCTGGGTCTCAAGCAACTAGAAAGGGATCTTATGCGCCATCCCGACTTTATCCGGATTGGTAAATCACACATGATCTCCATCAATTACCTAAAAAAAGTGGAGGGGTATATGGCTTTTATGTCCAACGGGGAATGTCTCCCGATAGGCGAAAAATACCGTAATGCCTTTACGCAAATATTGCGCAAAGGCATGCTCAGCGGTGGTTAGCGTTTGGCCATACTGGTATTGACGGTTGTGGTCAATACCGTAGTTGGATCCGTACTGGTTGTTGTAGGCTCAGTTGATCCTACCGGATTACTGATACTTTTAAAAATAAATACCGTTCTTTTTTGAAGTTTTGTTACCGTGTTTTTCATGGTCTATCGGGATTGATTGACCAATTTTAGCCAAGGGTAATCCCCTGAACATTTCTATTATATAACATACCTTAACCACTATATGAGATGGTAAATTTTAGTAAAAAAGAAATACGGATCCACCTGATCTGCTGGCTGGTATACATTTTTGTGGAAGTTGTACTTGCAGGTTTTATCGCAGAAAAATTCCATAGCTTTTTTTTCTATGCGCTGTTTTATGTCATCAACATCGGGATATTCTATTTCCATTCCCTATGGGTGATGCCACTTCTGTATAAAAAGTCAAAAAACCGGTTGTTATACTTTCTGCTGGGACTACTTTTCGCTTATGCTTTATACCTGGCGGGGGTAACAATAGTCAACCTACTGCTGGAATATTTCAGACTAAAACCCTCCCCATTGGATTTCAGCTTAAAATACATTAGCATTACCCTCTTTAGGGCAACTTTTTTTACCATGTACGGAACCGGTTATTTTTATTTGAACCGGTATCTGGAAAGAAAGGATGGCGAGATGAAGCGGGTGCTGGAGATTGAAGGTTTAAAGTACCAATTGGTTGTTGCGGAAAAAGATTTTCTGCGCGCCCAGATTAACCCACATCTGCTTTTCAATACACTGGCCTTTATCAGGAATGCTTCAAAAAATAACCTGCCCAATGCCTCATTAGCCATTGGAGGATTAACTGGGCTAATGGAGTATGCCTTGGAAGATAGCAAAAGTGACTTTGTTTTATTAACCAGGGAGATTGAACAAATGGAAAACCTGATCAAGCTCAACCGTCTGCGCTTTGAACACCTACTTCATCTTAACTATTCCAGGGACGTCAGGAATGAAGGGGCTGTAATTTTGCCGATTATCCTGCTGACACTGGTAGAAAACATCTTCAAACATGGGATATTAAACAATCCGGATCACCCCGCCAACATTGAGATCTTCAGCGATGAAACACAAATATCTTTTTCGACCAGCAATCTTGCGCAAACAAATGGCAAAACTACAGGTAGAAAAAATGGAATGAATAATATCAGTGCCAGACTTAAACATGCTTACACAGGCAGGCATCATTTTGTTTACGGCATGATTGGCAGCAAATTCGAAACACAATTAAAAATCTATTTTGTATAGTATTATTTCTTAACATCCCACCTGAAATAGAGACAGTTAAAAATTTTGGGCCGGGTAATAGTTCCGGCCCTAATATCACCCAGCCCCTCGCGGTTAGGGCTTACTTAGGTGATTAAATATTATTAGGAGATTGGAAATACCGCTTACATACCGAAGTATTACATATTAACCGGATGTCTGCTTAAGGTATCCAACCTATGGATTAGTAATCAGTTAAAAAATAAGCCGGTAACTGTCAGAGGACAAGTCCCGACTAAATTAACGCTCTCGAGGGTAAAGTTAAAAAAAACCCCACATTGAGCATTCAATTATTTGTATTATTGAAGGTATTAAACTAACTGCTAATGCACGATGCTGAGCAAAGCTTTTGCAAAAGTTAGAACAAGTCGTTTATACCAGTCCATTTCCTGCTAAATTGAAACTAATTGCTCCGGATCAGCACTATCATCTTCTGCGCTGACGTTTACTGGGCTTTGCTTATTGCGGAAATCACGAACCTGATCTGCATTATCACCGCCATCCAATCTGCGATTATCTACTTCTTCTTCACCACGATCCGTTTTTGCCAAAATATTCTCACATTCCTCTTTCAGTAACCCTTCCACCTGAGCCTTAACTAGCGCATAATTTTCCATAATTTCTGCTGCCCCTACCTCACGCGGACGCGGAATAGCCACATAGCTTTCCACCTCCCTGGCAATAGCTCCGTGGTCATTCTGCAAGGCCGAATGAAACATCTTTAATCGGATTTTCTGATCCGGATTATCCGCCACAATCCCCACAAACTCCCCAGAAGATAGTGAAGCAATCTTAGCGGATGGCACCGCATAATCCAGCTGTGTAGACCGGGAGACTGAAATATCAGAACTATTGATACTCTTGCTTTCCTTATCCTGCACAATCTTTCCAAAATTCTCAGATAACTTCTTTGCCGTATCTCCCGACACCTGGCCACTGATGATATTCCCCACAATATTGGTAATCACATCCGCCTGTTCCTGGCCATAATCCTTCCTCAGCTGTGAAAAGTCCTGCAAGCCCAGCGTGGTAGCACACTTATAGCCACGCGCCACCGCAATATGACTATCCATCCCCCCAACAAAAATGGAAGAATATTCATCAAAGACAATACTGCTTTTGAGCATATCCTTTTTATTCACCAGTTTGAGCATCCTGTTTACATAAAGCGACAGCACTGCACCGTAAGTCTGCACCTTCTGCGGATTATTGCCCATACAAACTATCTTCGGGGCATCAATATTATTGATATCCAGCGTAAAATCATTCCCGCTCAAAACGTAATAGAGTTGTGGCGAAGAAAGCCGGGCAAGACCGATCTTGGCAGAAGCGATCTGTCCCTCAAGTTGAGGCATCGCCTTACGCTGCAAAGCAGAAATAAAAGGATTGATCAAAACCCTGATCTCCGGCTCCTGCTGTAAAACGGCAAATAACTTATCATAATCCGCCTGGATCAGTTCTATTGTATGCGGCAAAGTACAGTATCTACCACTCTTGTACTTCTTTAAAAACCAGATGACCGCCGTCACAAAATTAATCGCACTCTCTACAAAAAAATCCCCCTGCTTTTTAATCCAGTCCCGGTTCAGCCCCAGCATAATCGTACGGCTCGCTTCAGTCGCGTCGGTAATATCATCCATGCTCTGCGGGTCCAGCGGGTTACAACGGTGATAAATCCGGTCAAAATCAATTACCCAGAAAGTGGGTTTCACTTTATAATTTCCCCTATACCTCAGCAGCGCATTATAGGCAATTATGGAAAGATCGTCGAACTTAAAGTCGTAAATGAACATCGAAAAGCCCTTTTTAATGTGCTGGGTGATCACATGCCGGATCACAAAATAACTTTTTCCTGACCTTACCTGGATCCGGGGCTGCCGGTAACCAGCAAACCCCGGAAAGGATTAATAATATTGATAAAAGAGTTTCTGATTTTTCCTTTCAGGTTATACCTGGCAGGAAGATTAACCGAATATTCATTTTCCAGTAGCCGCTCCTCCTGCGGAAAAGTCTCATTCTCGGTATTGAACACATCGGTCATCAAACCAGCTTTAAGTACACGTGAAAGCAGCGTACCACCAGAGAGGATTAACAGGTAGCCAGTCGCGGTAATCCCGATATAGATTCCGGCCAAAAGCTCCGGTTCAATGTTCAGCTGAAAGCAGATCGTGCTCCCGAAGTAAAAAATCACCCCTAAAATTAAATATACCCCAATCTCACGATAACGGATCTTTTCATCCTTCCGCCCTTTCACTGCCATCAATGAAATCAGCAAGCATAGTAATGCTGCTAATTTCGCTATCCAATAACCTTCAAAGAGTCCTGTCCTGGCAATGCCTGTAATCAAACGATCGGTAATTTCTGCGGTAAAACCCCAGCGCTTAAAGGCCATGTAGCAGCCCATGTAAAAATGGATGCTCAAAATAAATAGGCTGATGAGCCTGGTAAAATCAGTAATCTTCCGTAGCCCCTGCGTGTCCTCGCCTGTATTCATCTTATATAATCTAAATTGTTAATTCCTGTGATTGGGTTTTACCTTTTCTGCGTTTTTTCTTTTGCAGTGCAGGATTTAAGGGATCGTAATCCGGTTTTTCGAGCAGCAGGTCCAGTATCCCGGATTCAACCGCATTAAAAAAACCTTTAATTTCAAGCCGTTCCCGTTCTGTGTTCTTTTCTGTGCCCGGCCCGGTGTTCCTGTCCCCTGTTTCATTCTGCTGCCCGGCCAGCACCATCCGCTCGGCCAGCGAGCCATTTGCCTGTGTGTTGGCATAACGGAAAGTATCTGTCAGTGGCCGCTTAAAATCAAAAGTCTCATCAAACACTTTTTCCCCAGATTCCTTAAATGCGGTCCGGTCAAACTGGCCCACCTTTTTAGAATGCTCCACGTTTCTTCCCTTGGAATTGTTCATCGGGCTGAGTTTGATTTTATTAGTGATATCCTTGCGGCTGACGATCACCTGTATATGCATCTGCTCTCCTGGTTTCAGATCTCCTCTTTTCACTGTACCGGTTTTCACTTCTTTATCTTTAAAAGAATAATAACGGTGATTCTCCAGTTTTCCAAACCAGAGCAGATCCTCATTGCTGGTCACCCCGGCACGTTTAAAGTTCCGCGCATATTCATCCATTATCTTAACTGCGAAAGCCTTAAATTCCGCTTTGGTACCGTCCTCGAACAAACCTTTTAGGTGCGTGATCTCTTTTTGACTGGGATTAATATTGATCAGGAAAAATTTAGCATCATCATGGCAAAGCTTGGCGATATTTTTATCCAGTAAGTTTCTGACCTGGTAAGATTCGATGCCGCTGGCACTGCCGTTAAACCACAACTCGGGATCAGCATCCTCGAACATCCAGCTTTCCTTATCCAGGTAGTGCACCAATGCCCCGCTACTGCCCTTGTTATTTCCTGTGTCACTATCCGTGATATTGATGTACATAGTTATATGTTTTCCACCTGTTTACGTGTCAGTTCCGCCAGCTCTTCTTTTTCCCTGCCTTTAAAACTGCCCAGCTCTTCCCTTGATTTAATGTAACCATTCAAAATCTGCAGGAATTTTGCCTTTAACTGGTCCGCCACTTCCATACGCTGAAACACTAATTTGATTACTTTATCGCTTTCCGCCGACTTATCCAACATTTGCTGCTGATTTTTCAGCAGGGTTTTATTGGCCCCGAGTACCTGTTCATTAAAAAATTTAACAATGTCCCGCTGGTTTCCTATCATTTTATCTACTCCCTGTTTGATGGGAATGAGCAATAAATCTTCCTGGGACTTGATGAAACCCATGTAAGTTTTATGACTTTTGGACAGCGAATTTTTCAGCAGATCATCGTTCAGGTCAGTAGGATCTTTTTTATTGCGGTGAAAATAATCCACCATCTGCACAAAGACCAGCCGCTTCGATCGGCCCAATGCCAGAGCGACCTTATCCAGTTTCTGATCTGTTGTCGTGTTAAATTTTATAGTCCTTAAGGGTTCCATTTTTCAAGCTTTTTATTCCCTAAGCATTTCGCGTAGGGTTCCTTTTCCATTGTTTCCAGCCCATTAGGCCCCATAAGAATCCCCGGAGGATTCTCAAAACGCCTCTAACGCTAGCTTAGAGGCACAAGTTAGGCTCCGCCTTACTTCGGCTTGCTCCTTTTCCTTTGAAGGGGAAAAGGACAAGCGGCGAAGAACCTGAGACGCTGCGATTAAATAGAATTTGTTGCTGTTATTTTCGGTCCTGGTTAGTACTTCTCACCACAGCATCCGTTAATATTGGCTTACCGATTTCGTTTTGCTCAACAGTCAATTTAAGTTCAGTACAAAAGGGTAAAAAACGCACTTCTGTATCTCCAGCCATATACCTGCCTTGACGCGAAGATTTTTTATAAACTGATAAGGTGATTTTTTTGCCGGAATCCTGCAAGCTAAAAAAGCAATTTATGGTGAGCCCGCTTTTCGACCATAACATAAAGTCAAGTTTTGCGTGATAATTGCCTAGAGGAATCTCTTCTCTGGCATAAGAATAATCTTTAGGTTCGTAACCAACTTCCAGAGCAGTGAAGAACTCCAATACCGTTGTTTCCATGTTTTTTTCAATTTGATAATCAAAATTGGCAAGGAAAAACTGGCGCTTATCCAATATTGGATAGATTGGATTTGCTAAACAATAGAAGATGCCGATAGGTTCACATTACTAAATTGAGACAATAACTTTTACTAAAAGTGAGTAAAAAACATAAAAAAATATCCAATAGCTATATTTTACATAATTTAGGAACTGATTTCGAAACAATAACTAATGAACGAAGAGGAAACAAAAAATGTAGTGCACATTCCTGCAGAGCAGGATGACGATTATTCCAATGATGACTTATTTAATATCACATCTTGGGGTGCTGATTTGTCATTTAGAGAACTAATAACAATGTACGAAGAAGGAGAATTACTAAAGCCTGAACTTCAAAGAAAATATGTATGGGACAAGACCGAAGCTAGTAGATTCATTGATTCAATCTTACTAGGCCTACCAGTACCGTCTATTTTTTTAGCAAAAGAGCCAAATGATAATAAGCTAATTATCGATGGCTATCAGAGAATAATGACTGTTTATGATTTTGTTAAGGGCATTTTTTCTACTGACGGGAAGGTTTTTAAGCTTTCAAATACCAAAAGGATTAATGAACGATGGAGAGGTAAAGCGTATATTGAGCTAAACGATAACGATCAAAAAAAGATCCGAAGCACAACAATACATGCAATAATTTTTCAGCAGAAAAAACCAATTGACAACGATACCAGTTTGTATCAAATATTTGAAAGGATTAATACAAGTGGGAGAACTTTGAAGCCTCAAGAGATAAGGAATTGTGTTTATCAGGGCAAATTTAACACATTGCTATTTACACTTAACAGTGATCCCATTTGGCGCAAACTATATGGATTAGACACAGATGATCCAAGGATGGAGGATTTGGAATTTATACTTAGGCTATTTGCACTTTCATCAGAAGAAATTAAAAAGAAGGAGTCAGGTCAGATCTCATTGAAAAAGTTCTTGAATGAATACATGGGTTCTAAAGAATCCGAAAATGAAAAGGTTTTAGAAAAACGAGAAAGTACCTTTACTAAGGTAATTAGTCTAGCTAATACCATTTGGGGTGAGCAGGCATTTCACAATATCTCCCAAAAAGACGGGAAGTTGATAAATAAGTTTCATCCAACGATTTTCGACTCAATAGGAATTGCTTTAATTAATGCCATCAACCAAAAAATCGATGTGACAAAAATATCCGATTTGCCTACAAAGAGGATCAACCTGCTCAAAGACGAAGATTATAAGGCGTTTACCTCTACTCGCACTACAAATGTAGAAAATATTAAAGGTCGAATAAATAAAGCATCAGAAATCCTTTTTGGAATAAAATATGAATAATTCGAACGCTCAAACATACCTCGATGATTGTAGAGATGAGCTAGCTAAGGTAGATCTAATTATTCAGGCTTTTGGCCAATTCAACGACGCAGTACCATTTCTTACTAAGTATGCAATTATCAAAGCTTGTGGAACAATCGAACAGTGCTTTAAGACAATAATTGCAGATCATAGTAGCAACGGTCAGAGTCAACAAGTTAAAAATTATATTGATGAAACCGTTAGGAAAAGCTCAATGAATCCTAATTATTCAAACATTTGCTCACTCTTAAAAAAATTTGACGGGTCGTGGACGACTGCCTTTAAAAATGCCGTGAATGCACACACTGACAAAGCACAAATTGAAACCTCTTTAAGTTCACTAAATGAAGAACGAAATAAATTTGCACATGGAGGGCAGCCGTCAGCCTCATTTGTAAATGTTCAAGATTATTTCACCCATGCTAGAAAAATTATAGACATGTTGGACACAATTATTGTTTAGATCAAGAAACACTTTCTTGATTTTAGTGTATTTTAACAGGAGTTGATATTTTGACTTGATCAACTCCTGCTGTACCTAACTATTTATTTGGTCAAAATTACCGATTAACAATGAGGTGGCAGAATCAACAATGCTTTATAAAATATTCATTCATAATATCATTAAACTTTTTTGATTTAGCTTGGGCAGAAATTTTTACTATTTTTTCAGCATTAAAAAATTCAACTGTAAACTTTTTAGCTGCCTCCATTCTGACTATATATGAATCCGCATCCTCAGTGAATCCACCTGTACACCAGTATTGAAAATGGATTTCTTTATCATTTAGAGATGGCTGGTCTAGAATCCATTTGCGAATTATCGGTACCTTATCCGTTAACCACGATTCTAGGTCAGCCTTCCCCACAGGATAATTATAACCCTTACATTCCGCCACCACGACCTTATTTCCATAAACAGCGTAAACATCCATCTCTCGCTGAACATAATCATAAGTAATTAGTTTACCAATGTCAAGTGTTCCACACCCCATTTTAGAATGATAATATCCAACCGCCATTTCAAATAGATCGCCCCTCAAATTATTAGTTTTACCGCTGACCAATGCTTTCAATTTTATCAAGAGATCAATAAATTGCTCTGGATTTTTTTTGAGCACTGCCCCGGCGTTGACAACAATATTTATTAATGAGGATATTAAGTTTGTATATTCCTCACCAAAGAGCTGATTTACCATACCGACAATAATTCCATTGCTCCTTAAGGAACTTAATGCCTCTGGCTCCAAATTATCAACGATCAAAAAAGGCAGAAATTTAAGTGTATTTTTTTGTGCCTTTAATATCTCTATTTTTTTAATAAAAAATTCCACATGTTCAGCCGTTACTGTATTGCCGATTAAAATATCAGCCACCACAAAACCCGGCTTCAAGACTTTGTCTGACCAGGTCGTGATCGTACTAATGTAGGAAGGAGCAACAAATGCAAAAGAGAAATTTCCAAATGGCGAATAAAAACTTGAGGAATCATAACTGGTCATTGATAATTTTCTAGCCCAATCATTAAATTGCAAAAGCAAAACATCTTTTACCAATTGAACAGCCATCGACTGCCTTTTGTTGATTAGCACATTTGTCCGCTGCTCATTTATTTTAATTTCGGAATCTCCACTATATATTAACTGAAGCGACTGTAGCTTCTCAAGTGCTGAATGGCTAGTTACGTGACCTTTTACATTAATAACCGGGTTGACGCCGTATGCAGAAAACTGTTCTTTAGGTAAAACCCCTCGATGAAATTCTAAAGCCTTAATCAGATAGTGGTATTGCTTAGCATCAGACTTCAGCGCTGCTCGCAAACCCTCAGTAAATACATCATCAAAAAAGTCATCTTTGATATAAAACAAAGTTTGACGATGAGCAAAATATCCCTTTAACTTGAATACATCTTCATCTTTAAACCGTGATAGCTGTTTTCGAATTGCATCATCCGATAAGCTCGATCCACTAGCCTTCAACTCTTCGATCAGTCTGGAAGTTAATATTGGTCCCTTGTCCTGTATAATTGATTTTATAGATGTCACACTACACTATTTATATAAAATTACTAATTAAGTGCCTCCGTCATTTTTTCAAAAAAGCATCACTTCATTCAAAAATCTTCTTTCGCAATAGCGCAAAAGGCATTTTTTTACAATATATCATCCAAATCTTAATAGCCAAATCAAACGTTAAAAAGTTCAGGAAATATGGACTCACGATTACTTATATTTAAAGCTGGTCTTGAAGTAAGCCATCGATTTATTGAAGCTCAAGATTTGCTGAGATAGCGAATCAGACATCGAAACAATCATATCCTTACTTAAATCAATTTCTTTAAGCTTCCGATACATATCATCAGAAAGCTCAATACGTTCCATATCCCCCAAATACCGAATGTATCCGCCGACAGTTAACCTATCACTAAATAGTTCCGATTCTCCATGAAGAAGTGCGTATGCTTTCAATTCCGCAATTAGATTACGGATTAACTGCTGCGATGTGCCAATTTTAGCCGCTAACGCAAGTTTAGATTCATCACTTTCTTTTTTCGGCAGGAAAGTGAATTGGTAGATTAAGTAACCAACACCGACTATTGCACATATTCCAGAAATTATTTCCCAGTTCATTTATTTAATTTTGAGAGGTATTGTAAAATAATAATTCTTCAGCCATAGCCGATGTCAAAGTAAAACACAAAATAATAATTTCCATGTGAGATTTACTTTAAAATCTACACTATTTTATCAAAAAACTGGCCGTATCGAACTAAATTAACCAATTTGATTGAGTCCAGCTCATCTACAATACTATCATCATGATTAGTAAACAGAACAAGATTAATTAGTTTTTGATAGTACCGTTAAAGCCAGATACAGCAAAGAAAGGTCAAATAACTTGACAGAAAAACTTCAGATCAACCCCTCATCTGCAAAACTGTAATAACCATATCGAGACACAATCAAATGATCATGAATCTCAATATTTAAGATATTCCCACCATTAATTAAATTTCTGGTCATTCGTATATCCGTTTCACTTGGCCGCAACTCCCCACTTGGATGGTTATGCACCATGATCAAAGCACTCGCGCAGGCTTTCAAGGCCACGGCAAAAATCACCTTCGGATCTACCATCACCTCAGAAAAACTACCCTGAGAAATATTCACAATTCCCAGCACCCGACCCTGCCTATTCAACAATATAACCTTAAACTCCTCCAATAGCTCCAACCTCCCGTCATCCCACTTCCCCAGCAATATCCTGTAAGCCTGTTTTGAAGAAGTAATCTGTGGCCGCTCTGCCACTTTAAATGCCGGACGGTAGCTGATCTCGATCTCTGCTACCCTAAAACTTATATTTTCCATAATTTTCTGATTTAATTATGGCGCCCGACAATGTTCAGGTTCTGCCAAAGCAAAAGGAGGAACGGAATAAATGGCCGGGCGGGCAAAGGCCACAGGAGCGTTTATGCCGGAAATTCCTTTGCGTGCCAGAACTGAACCTTAAATTTGTAACAGAATTGAATAAGAACAAACCAAACTTAAAAAAACATAGGCCATTGTCTAGCCTGAAGAAACCCAACCCGCCTACAAAATAAATCTAATACCTTCGACTTCCTTTCCAATATTGGATGAGATCCCTGTAATTTTCCGCAGAATTGTAGCTTAAAAATGCATGATGATGAAAGCAGAATATCGCAAGAGACCAGGTAGCAGAACCATAAGGACAACAAACCACATAGCTATTCCAAAATTACCCAATCTCAATCAAGCGCATAACATAACTGTAGACCAGGCACAGAAAATCTTATTTGAGAGCGGCATAAATATAGAAAAAGATGATGCGGCAGAAGTATTGGAACTCATGTATCAATTGGCTAAATTGATTGTAAATCAAAATTTTAAAAAATGAAAACAGCTGACTTATACATCAGGGTAAGTACTGATGAACAAGCCGACAAAGGCTATTCCCAGCGTGATCAGGCTGAACGCCTCGAAAAACATTGTAGAGATTCTGGCATCAGTGTAAGAAAAATCATCTTTGAAGATCACTCTGCTAAAACTTTTGAACGCCCCGCCTGGAAGAAACTTCTAGTTGAACTACGCAAACAACGTGGTAAAACCGAACTGGTGCTATTTACCAAATGGGATCGCTTTAGCCGAAACGCACCTGATGCCTATAATATGATCCGAATGTTGAAATCACTGGGCGTAGAACCACAGGCTATAGAACAGCCCCTGGATATGGACGTGCCAGAAAATAAAATGATGCTGGCCATCTACCTAACTGCACCAGAGATTGAAAACGATCGCCGTGGTCTCAACACTTTTTACGGATTGAGAAGAGCCCGAAAAGAAGGTCGCTGGACCGGACTTGCGCCTACAGGATATATCAACAGAACAGCTGAAAATGGCAAAAAATATATCGCCCAGCATGGAGATCAGGCAAAACTCATGGAATGGGCATTCAAAGAATTATCTAAAGGGAAATATGCGATTGAACAGGTATTTAAAAGGAGTGTCGAAATGGGTCTCATCTGTAGCAAAAATAACTTCTTACGCCAGATTAGAAACCCAATGTATTGCGGTATCATTCAGATCGCAAGTCACAAAGATGAGGCGGCCTACACCGTAAAAGGTTTACATGAACCAATTATATCACCCGCCCTTTTCTACCAGGTACAAGATGTAATTTCTGGAAAAAAACAGAATATCAAAACCAAAATCCTTGCGAATGAACACCTGCCTTTAAAAGGATTCATAACCTGTTCAAAGTGTACCCGTACATTATGCGGTAGCGCATCCAAAGGACGAAGTGCCTATTATTATTATTACCACTGCAGTTCTGCATGTGGATGCAGATTAAGAGCAGAAATGGTCAACAGGGAATTTTTGGACTTACTAAAGGAGTTTAGCCTTAATGCGAAAACCGCTGAGTTATTTAAACTGGTCATCCTAGATGAATTTTCAAATGATTCAGATAACAATAAAGAATACAAAGCCCAGCTGGCTAAACAACTCACAGAATCCAATAACAAACTCACCAGAGCCAGAGAATTATTATTGGTAGGAGATCTGGAAAGCAGTGAATATAAAAAAATAAAAACCGAATGCGATGAAATTATTATCAGAATTGAGGCGAAACTTCAGGACTTCGGCCGAAAAAAATACAGCAAGGCACAACTCGAGCCCATCCTGAATGATGCAATAAACACGTTTTGTGATTTATACACGATTTTCACAAAATCGGGCATAGAAGACCAAAGGAGGCTGATTGGTTCGATGTTCAAGGAAAAATTCAATTTTGAGAACGTACAACATCGAACCGCTCAAATGACTTATGCATTCGACCGTATATATTTGATTAACAACAAATTAGGAGGTAAAAAGAAAGGGCAAAAAGTTATTAAAAACTCTTTGCCCCGTCAAGGGTGGCTGATGGGGCTCGAACCCACGACCCTCGGCACCACAAACCAATACTCTAACCAACTGAGCTACAGCCACCGTTTTTTTGATGTCACAAAAGTACGACTTTTAACATTCCTTGCAAATATTTTTTTCAATGTTTTTACAACTAATTTTTAATTCCTTAACATTCAATTATTTGAAATTGAAAAAAAATTTCAGCAGCAGATAAAATAGGCGATTTTAAAGCTAAAAACATAACTTTACAGCGTTTATGATTGAAATTTATACAGACGGAGCAGCTAGCGGAAACCCCGGACCAGGTGGTTGGGGTACTATTTTAAGGGCCGGACAGCACTATAAAGAACTGAGCGGTGGTTTTAGGATGACCACCAATAACCGCATGGAACTGCTTGCTGTAATTAAAGGATTAGAAGCATTAAAAAGCCTAAACCAGCAGGTAACCGTTTATTCGGACTCTAAATATGTGGTTGATGCCGTTGAAAAGAAATGGGTTTTCGGCTGGGTAAGCAAAGGTTTTAAAGACAAGAAAAACAAAGATCTCTGGATGCGTTTCCTCGAACTATATAAACTGCATAAGGTAAAATTTATCTGGATTAAAGGTCACAACGATCATCCGGAGAATGAGCGTTGCGACCGTTTAGCTGTATTTGCCTCGCAAGACAAACAAAATTTAGCGATAGATACTTTTTTTGAAGCAGAAAGAAGTAAGGCAAACCTTTTTTAGTCAATTCCGCCGATTACATTTAAATCTTCAAGTTTAGCTTCTACATTCTCATCAACCGAGATCGATTTTGCAGTGTAAAGAAACATCATTTCTTCTGCTTTTTCGACCATTTTTTTTGAGCCGATAAAAATCGGGACCCTTTGATGAAGTTCGGTAGGGTTAATATCCAGTATCCGCTCAAAACCTGTACTGGCTTTACCCCCAGCCTGTTCAATAATAAATGCCATAGGGTTACATTCATACAATAACCTCAATTTTCCATTTGGAGAGCGCGAAGTAGTAGGATAAATATAGATTCCACCCTTTATTAAATTCCGGTGAATATCGCCCACCATCGAACCAATATAACGCGAAGTGTACGGCCGTTTAGTAGCCTCATCTTCTACCTGGCAGTATTTGATATACTTTTTAACCCCATCAGGGAAATGCACGTAGTTACCTTCGTTTACTGAATATAAATAGCCTGTTTCCGGTATTTTCATCTGCGGATGTGAAAGGCAGAATTCGCCGATAGATGGATCAAGGGTAAACCCGTTAACACCTTTCCCGGTTGTATAAACCAGCATGGTAGACGAACCATAAATAATGTAACCCGCAGCAACCTGCTCTGTTCCTTTTTGCAGCACATCATCTAAACTGGCCCTGCCATCAACCGATTTGCGGCGGTAAATAGAAAAAATAGTACCAACAGCAACATTTACATCCGTATTGGAAGAGCCATCCAAAGGATCGATACACACAATATATTTGGCATTTTGCGAAACCGGCGATTCGATATGGATAATTTCATCTTCTTCTTCTGTAGCTACGATACAACATTCGCCACCACTGGTTAAAGCTGCAATAAACTGCTCGTCAGCATAAACATCTAGTTTTTTCTGTTCTTCTCCCTGAATATTAGTGGTACCCATATCCCCAAGAATATCAACCAAACCGGCCTTGTTGATTTCGCGGTTTACAATTTTTGCAGCAATGCCGATGTCTCTTAACAGCCTCGAAAGTTCGCCCTTTGCATAAGGGAAATCTGCCTGTTTTTCTATAATAAATTGTCCTAGTGTTTTAACGCCACAAACCATACTTAGTGTATATTTTACATTATCTACCCGATAACTCTATAACCTCTAAGGTATGAATATTTTCGTCAGTAATGCAAAATCTGATCAGTGTACGCACCTTGTGCCAGCCGTGTTTCCCTGCCGCACCGGGGTTTATATGCAAACATTTTATTTTTTCATCGAACATTACTTTCAAAATATGGGAGTGCCCGGTGATGAATAATTTTGGAGGGTTAGTGTATATTTCTGGTTTTACAAAATTAGAGTACCTTCCGGGGTAACCACCTATATGGGTCATCCATACATCAACCGCTTCACAGCTAAATCGATTTTGTTCAGGAAAGGCTGATCTGATTGTTGCATCATCAATGTTTCCGAATACCCCTCGCAAGGGTTTAAATGCCGCCAGGGGTTCGGCAACATCGGGACCAAAATCACCCGCATGCCAGATTTCATCTACCCCATCAAAATGTTTGAAAACGGCCTCATCCAAAAAACCATGCGTATCAGAAATTAATCCTATTTTTTTCATAAATCAAAGGTAATATCAATCCGGTTTCCCACATTAAACATCGCAACAAATTATTTTCTGCCTGTTTAATTTTTTCAGAAAAAACAAACTTTTTAACTTGAAAAATCATTAAAACCCGAAGAAAGCACTTAATTTTATCTATAGGATATTAGCATTAGAACAGGGTATCATTTCAAAGAAAAAATTAATTCTGCCTTACCTGCTTAAATGTGCCGTTGGGTTGTACAAACGAAACCGACAAAGGTTTTGACATGCCTTCTTTCTTTTCGAACTTTAAACTAAAACCCTTTAAATTTTTAAAATTAAAAGTATCGCTTCCAACTGAAACGGTTTCATATTCGGGCTGGCCAGGTACGGAAACAAATAAAACTCTACCTTTTAAATAAACTTTTACCATCCCCTTTTCGCCATAACTACCGGTATAATTTTCTAATTCTAAAGCACTTAATTCAACCATTCTCGGCTTGAAATTAAAAATGGTTGGCTTCAATCCCTTTTCGAGCGGAATACTGATGCTTTCAATTTTACCATCTGCCCCACTGATAAAATTAAACCGAAGATCACTTACTGCAGTGTCAATTTTACCATTTTTATCAATACCACTGATACTGAACACATCGTAATGATAGTGCCTGAGCAAAAGTTTTTCCTTTCCCATTACAGCAAAAAGTGAATCATTTTTAAACGATACACTGATTACCCCATAAGCAGGATTATCGAACAAACCATCATAATCTTTTAAAGGATGCGAAGGTTTGGTATTTAAAACATGGGCATTTTCTGCTGTTTTCTTTGCAGCATTTTCTCTTTTTTTCGCTTCAGCTTTTTCCTTGTTCGCCCTGCCATTCCAGTCGATGTTTTTTAGCCCTAACAATCTGTCGGCAATGCTACTGAATACAATTTTCGGAACAGCAGAGGCGTTTTGATTCGTTAACACCACAATCCCTAATTTATCGGTAGGAAAAAAGGATACACTTGCCGAGAAACCATTGATATTGCCTCCATGCTCCACCATATAATGTCCACGATAAGAACTGATCATCCAGCCAAAACCGTAAGTAGAAAGGTAAATATCATCGTCTTCTGCCGGTAAACCACCACCCATCGACATTTGAGAACTGGCTGCCTCTGCAATATAAGATGCTGATAAAATCTCTTTCCCTTTATACTGCCCGCCATTGATCCAAACCTTTAACCAGTGAGTCATATCATTTACACTGCTATTGATGCTCCCTGCAGGCCCCATTCCGTCGATATTGAAATAATCAATCTTTTCGATGGCGCCTTTATCATTTACCATATAAGGCAAAGAGGCTTCGCTGTTTTTTTCGAATTCGAAAATGTTTGTATTAGAATGGCTCATCTCCAGCGGATCAAAAAACTTTTCTTTAATGTTCTGCTCCCAGGTTTTTCCGGTCAGTTTTTCTACAATCATGCCCTGGGCCAAAAACATGAAATTATTGTACTGCCATTTCTCGCGGATGCCAGCTGTTGGTTCCATATAACGCACCCTGTGTATGATGCTATCGCGGTTGGAGGTGTTGAATATGAACCAGGATAAATCGTAACGTGATAAACCTGTACGATGGCACATCATATCGCGCACCGTAATCTGGTTATTCATATTATCATTATAAAACTTTAGTTGCGGCAGATAAGAAGTTGCAATACCATCGTACGACAGCTTTCCTTCTTTCTGCAATAAACCGATAAGCGATGAGGTAAAAGCCTTAGTACTCGAACCAATGGCAAAGAGTGTATTCGGCGTAACCGGTTTCTTATTTTCCACATCACGGTATCCGAAACCTTTACTATAAATTACCTGATCGCCTTTTACAACTGCAACTGCGAAACCGGCCACCTTTTGATCTTTTAATACCCTGTTTAATAAGGTATCGATCCCCGCTAAAGGATCGCCAGTTTTTTGCTTTTTTGATTGAGCGAGAGAAGACAGTGCAATCAGGCATAGCAAGGATACATTTAGGATACGTTTCATTAAATTTAGGTGAGATGATTTGAGCCTAAATTACAAATGAAATATTAGAAAAGGTGAATACTTCAAACTATTTACTTAGTAAGCCAGGAAAAAATCTTTAAGTAAAACTTTGTATTCCTGCGTATGCTCCTTTAAAGACTCATAAATATTGAAATCACTTTCATTTAAAAACACTTCTCCTTTTTTTAAACAGATGATCTGCCTGAAAGTAGGTTTATTTTTATCAGAATGAATATTGACGCGTTCGGCAAGTGATAAACCATAACGGGAAGCGATATCGATCACTTCATCTGCTTGTTTTATCGGGAGAATGAACCAGATTTGAGCTTCATCAGCCAAAAGCGAGTGTGATTTTTCTACCAGCAGACTAAAAAAATCTTCATCGGCATGCCGGGCAATGCCTTTTCTGATTTCTTCGTTCTTTAAATCATTTACAAAAAAAGGTGGATTGGAAACAATCAGGTCAAATTGTTCCTTATTGTTATATTGTTCAATTGAAACATGGTTAATATTCAGTCGCTTACTGAAAACTGATAACTGAAAGTTTCTACACGCAGTTTCGGCAGCTTGCTGATCAATTTCTACTGCTTCTATACATGCATCAGGAAAACGTTGCGCCAGCATTAAAGCAATTACACCCGTTCCGGTTCCGATATCCAGGATCCTTTTTGGCGAAGGATGAGAAACTGTTGCACCAAGCAATACTCCATCAGTATTGATTTTCATGGCGCAGCCTGTTTGGTCTACATCGAATTGTTTGAATTTAAAAATACTCATCCTAAATTTCATATAATTCTAAAGGCAAACCATCCGGATCGGCAAAAAAAGTAAACCTTTTATCCGTAAATTCATCAACGCGGATCGGCTCCGTTACAATTCCCTGTTCGTTTAATCTTTCAATTTCTTTTTCGATATCCGTTACCTCAAAAGCCAGATGACGCAAACCCTGTGATTCTGGCCTCGACGGCCTTGCAGGAGGATTTTCAAACGAAAAAAGCTCGATCTGATACACACCATTTACCGCCAGATCGAGTTTGTACGATTTTCTTTCTGCCCGGTAAACCTCGGCCAGAACTGTAAAACCCAATTTATTTACATAAAAATCTTTCGATTTTTCGTAATCAGAACAGATAATGGCAATGTGGTGGATACGAAGCATAAAAGTTAATAATTGAATTTTGAATAACAGAATGAATGATAGAATGATAAATGGATTATTGAATTACAAAGCAAAGTTGCAAAATATCCTTATTAGTTAACCAAAATTCTTTCTTGCTTTAAAGTATTAAATTATCTATACACATTCTTTCATTTCAAAATTCATTGATTCAATCATTACTTATTCAATCATTCAAAATTCTATCAATCATTCCATGATTCATTCTGTCATTAAATTTAAAAACGCTATTTTTGCAACTTCAAAAAAAAAGCATGATTCATTTCTTCCATTGTCATCCTGAGCCTGGCGAAGGGCAATCGAAGGCGATTTTTGTTCTACAAACAGACAAAGCGCTTTCTACCACTGATATTACTAAACTCGAATGGTTATTTGGCGGCGCCAAAATGTCGCAGGAAACAGCCCTAACCGGCTTTTTCGTTGGGCCAAGAGCAGCAATGATTACTCCCTGGAGCACCAATGCAGTAGAGATTACCCAGAACATGGACATGCAGGGAATCATCAGGATAGAAGAATTTAAGCAGGTTGACGAGGATTTTTCAGATTATGATCCGATGCTTTCTCAAAAATACAACCAACTGGATCAGGAGGTTTATACCATCAATATCAAACCTGAACCGATTTTAGAAATCACCGATATTACAGCATACAATAAACAAGAAGGACTTTCTTTAAGCGATGAAGAGGTTGATTATTTAAACTCACTGGCGCAAAAACTGGAAAGACCATTAACCGATTCGGAAGTTTTTGGTTTCTCGCAGGTAAATTCAGAACACTGCCGTCACAAAATTTTCAATGGTAAATTCGTAATTGATGGTGTTGAGCAACCTACTTCGTTATTTAAGCTGATCCGCAAAACTTCTGAAGAAAATCCCAACGATATTGTTTCTGCTTATAAAGATAACGTAGCTTTTATAAAAGGCCCTAAAGTACAGCAATTTGCACCTAAACGTGCTGATGAGCCTGATTTTTATACCACAAGCGATTTCGAGTCGGTAATTTCACTAAAAGCAGAAACCCATAATTTCCCAACTACTGTTGAACCTTTTAATGGGGCGGCTACAGGTTCGGGAGGTGAAATTAGGGACCGTTTAGCTGGCGGACAAGGTTCGTTACCTTTGGCAGGAACAGCGGTTTACATGACAGCCCTTTCGCGCTTAGAAGATAACCGTCCATGGGAAAAAGGCGTTGAAGAAAGAGAATGGTTATATCAAACCCCAATGGATATCCTGATCAAAGCATCAAACGGCGCTACCGATTTTGGAAATAAATTCGGTCAGCCACTGATTACAGGTTCAGTTTTAACTTTCGAACACGAAGAAGAAGACAGAAAATTAGGTTTCGATAAGGTAATTATGCTTGCCGGGGGTGTTGGTTATGGTAAAGCCAGCCAGGCACAAAAGCTTAAACCACAGGAAGGCGATAACATCGTTATTTTAGGTGGCGAAAATTATAGGATCGGAATGGGCGGTGCAGCAGTTTCATCTGCAGATACTGGTCAGCATGGTACTGGGATTGAATTAAATGCGATACAGCGTTCGAACCCTGAAATGCAGAAACGTGCGGCAAATGCGGTGCGTGGCATGGTAGAAAGCGATCATAATTCGATTATCTCGATCCACGATCACGGTGCAGGCGGTCACTTAAACTGTTTATCAGAACTGGTTGAAGAAACCGGTGGTTTAATCGACTTAGATAAATTGCCGGTTGGCGACCCTACCCTTTCGGCCAAAGAAATTATCGGTAACGAATCGCAGGAAAGAATGGGATTGGTAATCGGTAACGAACATATCGAAACTCTTCAAAAAATAGCCGATCGCGAACGTTCGCCAATGTACACTGTGGGTAAAGTAACCGGCGATCACCGTTTTACCTTTAAATCAGCAACAACCGGTTTAAAACCGATGGATTTAGAACTGGCCGCTATGTTTGGCAGTTCTCCAAAAATCGTAATTGAAGATCAGACGATCGATCGCAATTACGAAGCTGTTACGTATAACAATAACGAATTAAACACCTATTTAGAGCAGGTGCTTCAGTTAGAAGCAGTTGCAGCTAAAGATTGGTTAACCAATAAAGTAGACCGCTGCGTGGGTGGCCGTGTAGCCAAACAGCAATGCGCAGGTCCGTTACAGTTACCGTTAAACAACTGTGGTGTAATGGCTTTAGATTTTCAGGGTAAAGAAGGTATTGCCACTTCGGTTGGTCATGCGCCACTTTCTGCCCTGATCGATCCTGCAGCAGGTAGCCGCAATGCCATTGCCGAATCACTTTCGAACATTGTTTGGGCACCTTTAAAAGATGGTTTAAAAAGTGTTTCACTTTCTGCCAACTGGATGTGGGCCTGTAAAAACGAAGGTGAAGATGCCCGTTTATATGCAGCCGTAAAAGCCTGTTCTGATTTTGCCATCGATTTAGGAATCAACATCCCAACCGGAAAAGATTCACTATCGATGAAACAGAAATACAAAGATGGTGATGTGATTGCACCCGGTACGGTGATTATTTCTGCAGGCGCTAACTGTGATGATATTACCAAAGTAGTGGAACCGGTATTACAGAAAAATGGCGGATCAATTTATTACATCAACTTATCAAACGATACTTATAAATTAGGCGGTTCATCTTTCGCGCAGATTTTAAACAAAATCGGCACAGAAACCCCTGACGTTAAAGATGCCGGTCAATTTAAAACGGCTTTTAATACCCTACAGCAATTAATTAAGGAAGATAAAATCCAGGCTGGTCATGACATCGGTAGCGGAGGTTTGATTACCACCCTATTGGAAATGTGTTTTGCTGATCGTGATTTAGGTGCATCGATTGATTTATCTTCATTGGCAGAAGCCGACAGCATTAAAGTATTATTTGCAGAAAACATTGGTATTGTATTCCAGGCTGATGCGTCGGTTGAAGAAACCTTTACACAAGCTGGTATAACTTTTCATAAAATCGGTGAAGTAAACCAAACAGCTAAATTGGAAGTTAAAAATGCTGCAGATAACTTCAGCTTTGATATTGATCATTTACGTGATGTTTGGTTCAAAACTTCATACCTGTTAGATAGCAAACAAACTGGTAATGGTTTAGCCAAAGAACGTTACGATAATTACAAAAACCAGGTTTTAAATTATACTTTCCCTACCCAATTTGATGGCAAAAAACCGGTAATCGATGCAACTAAACCACGTCCAAAAGCGGCCATTATCCGCGAAAAAGGAAGTAACTCAGAGCGCGAACTGGCCAATGCCATGTATTTAGCCGGTTTTGATGTGAAAGACGTACACATGACCGACTTAATCACTGGCAGGGAAACTTTAGAAGATATCCAGTTTATCGGTGCTGTTGGTGGTTTCTCCAATTCCGATGTTTTAGGATCGGCAAAAGGCTGGGCTGGTGCATTTTTATACAACGAAAAAGCAAGGTTGGCTTTAGAGAAATTCTTTGCCCGTCCTGATACTTTATCGGTTGGTGTTTGTAACGGTTGCCAGTTATTTGTGGAGTTGGGCTTAATCAATAAAGACCATGCAGAAAAACCTAAAATGCTGCACAACAAAAGTGGCAAACACGAAAGTATTTTCACTTCTTTAACCTTACAGGAAAACAATTCGGTAATGTTATCAACCCTGGCCGGAAGCACATTAGGGGTTTGGGTATCACATGGTGAAGGAAGATTCTCGCTACCTTATACAGAAGATAAATATAAAATCGTAGCAAAATATGCTTACGAAAGTTATCCGGCAAGTCCGAATGGCTCTGATTACAACACCGCAATGATGTGTGATGAAACCGGCCGTCACCTGGTGATGATGCCGCACATTGAGCGTTCATTGTTCCAATGGCACTGGGCAAATTATCCGAAGGGTCGTAAAGACGAAGTTTCGCCTTGGATGGAAGCCTTTGTAAATGCACGTAAGTGGATTGAAAATAAAGGATAAACATTGATGGAAGATGTAAAATGGATGATGGAGTTAAAAACCATCATCCATTTTTTGTTTAAAAGCCGTCGTCATGCTGAATTTATTTCAGCATCTATCATGCTAAATAGACCCTGAAACAAGTTCAGGGTTGACGATCTGCAAGAACAAAAAAACGGCCCGGGCATCACCCAAACCGTTTCAATTGAACCCATGGTCTGTGTCCCCACCAATGCTATTAACTTAAGCTAT
>NZ_QNQU01000100.1 GCF_003315595.1 Pedobacter miscanthi
TACCATAAATAAACCTAATATTCCAGGTAAAACAAGGAATATCATTATATTAATTACTTGTTTCAGAAGCTTATTGTACTCTGACATTCTTCCTTGACCCATGAACATTGCCAAACGAGGAATCGTAGCAGCAGTAGCAGCAATTAAAAGAGTTCCCACAATCCCATAAATTTTTGTAGCTGTACTATAAATACCAACAACATACTCATTTTGCAAAAAA
>NZ_QNQU01000011.1 GCF_003315595.1 Pedobacter miscanthi
ACACTAAGTTAATAGCATTGGTGGAGACACAGACCATGGCGAATGATTAAATCTTTTCCACCCAATTGCCGTCGCCTTTGATGATATCAATCAGTTCATCCAAAGCATAAGCGGTAGTTACATTTTTCTTTACCACTTCCTTACCTCGGTATAAAGTAATTTTATCAGGTCCGGTACCCACATAACCGTAATCGGCATCGGCCATTTCGCCTGGGCCGTTAACAATACAGCCCATGATACCGATTTTGATGCCTTTTAAATGGTCGGTGCGCGAGCGGATCAGTTGGGTGGTTTCCTGTAAATCGAAAAGGGTACGGCCACAGCTTGGGCACGAAATATATTCCGTTTTACTGATTCGGGTGCGTGTAGCCTGCAAAATCCCAAAACTGGTAGAATTAATCAACGAAAGATTTTGACCTTCAGCATCAATCCATACGCCATCACCAAAACCATCGGTAAGTAAGGCACCCAGATCGGTAGCCGCATAAAGCATTAAATGATCGGCATCCGCATGCTGGTATGTTCTTTTAATAATTACCGGAATTTGGATGTTTTTCTCCTGCAACGAAACAAAAAACGCTCTTTGCTCCGCCATTCCGTGGATTGAAGATGTTTTTAAGATTAAAACACTCGTATCATCCAATTGCTCAATTGCTGAATTGTTCAATTGTTCTGAGTCAATCTCAACAAAGTTTAAAAATTCGTCTTTAATATCAGCTTTGATAAGGTCTTCCAGCGAAAATAAAGGGTGACAGTTATTTTTATCTTTAAGTTTTAGCCAGGTTTGATAGTTGTACACCTGTTTTAAATTTCCGGGGAAAGAAAAAGAAGGCAAATTATCGCCCAGATAAGCTAAATCGCAGGCCTGATCGGCCAGGTTATATTTATCTAAACCCGCGCTGTAGTTATAACCAACCGAACTTAAAAAGTAAGGATCTTTTAAATTTTCTTTCGAAACATCAATCATCACTACCGGATGGTGATGCCCGCCGATATGTTGTACAGGGGTGGTAATGCGGCGGTTGTATTCGTAAGGACTGTAAGTTGGGCGATAAGCGCTGAGCGAAGAGCGTTGAGTTATTGACTCCGGACCTCCGGCTTCAGACATCGGACTCCTTAAAGCATATCGATCTGCCAAAGCCTTAGCTACGGGTGCTTCAAATTCGGGATCTTCGGTTAACGAAACGCGGATGGTATCGCCTAACCCATCTTCCAGCAAAGTACCAATACCAACAGCCGATTTAATACGGCCGTCTTCGCCGTCGCCAGCTTCGGTAACCCCCAAATGTAAAGGATAATTCATACCTTCTTTAGCCATGGTTTCTACCAGCAAACGGTAGGCTTGCACCATTACCTGGGTATTACTGGCTTTCATCGAGATGACCAGGTTATAATAGTTCTGGTCTTCGCACATACGGATAAACTCCATTGCCGATTCTACCATTCCGCGGGGGGTATCGCCATAATGGCTCATAATCCTGTCGGAAAGCGAACCATGGTTGGTACCGATACGCATGGCTGTGCCATACTCTTTACAAATTTTAACCAATGGGATAAACTTTTTGTAAATCCGGCTTAGCTCTGCATTGTAGGCATCCTGAGTATATTCTATATTTTCGAATTTCTTTTTATCAGCATAGTTGCCGGGATTTACGCGTACTTTTTCTACAATCCTCGCGGCCATTTCGGCAGCATTGGGTGTAAAATGGATATCAGCAATTAACGGAACATGATAACCACGGTAACGCAGTTCTTTTTTAATATTGGCAAGGTTTTCGGCTTCTTTAATGCTGGGTGCGGTAATACGTACATATTCGCAACCCGATTCTACCATCCGGATAGTCTGCTCCACTGTACCCAGGGTATCCATGGTATCGGTAGTGGTCATCGATTGGATCCGGATCGGGTTATGCCCTCCCAGTGCAATATCGCCGATGTTAACTTCACGTGTTAAATACCTAGAATAAGCGGTTAAACTGTTGCAATATCCGCCAGCCAGATCATGTTTTGCCAATATATTTTCCATCTGTTTGCAAAGATAAGGATTGTTGGAATTTTTGATGTTGTAATGTTGTAATTAAATCAACCGTTAGATAAATGGAAAAGCAACGTATATAATTCCCCATCTGGTTAACGTTATTTCGAAGAATAATTTATTGATAAGAATCAATATTATTGACAGAGACATTAACGCAAATAACTCCTAGAAGTCTCCGTCATTTCGAGCGAAGCCGAGAAATCTAGCTCGAGATAGATCTCTCCGCTCCACTGCGTTGCGGTCGAGATGACGATCATTTATACTACTTAAATCAATCTGTCTTTTATTACCAGCGTATTGGCCGCTATATCGTGCCAACATTGGTTTTTCTTGTTCAAGAAACTATACAGATACCCAAAAAAGACAGGAATTACCGATAATATTTTAGAAAAATTCCGGACCAAAGAAATACCAAGAGAAAGCCTGCTCCCTTCTAAATCGGTTACTTTAATGTTGAGCAGTTTTTTGCCTATTGTTGCCTGGCTCTTTGATGCTTCGGCAATACTTCCATAAATCAGTTTAACAATAAATATCGATGGAAAAGGAACCATAAAAGCCATTATCCGCTGGTCTTTCCCTTCGATAAAGATGTAACTGATTAAAATAATGATGGTGTAAAACCCAAAAATGATAAAATGATCGATTACCGAAGCGAGTAAACGCTGATCAAAAGCAGCAAAATACTGGGGAGCGGTTTTTTGATAGCTAAAACCCAAAAGCTCACGCAATTCGGGCATTGCGTGAGCTTCTTTATAATCGTCCATTCCGGGTTTGCGTATAAAAGTATTCGCACTGATGTTTAAATCCTTTAGTTCGGCTAAACTATACGGTCCCTGCGGCTTACCATTAATTACGACTACATATTGATCAGGATTCATAAGATTGTTGGATTACAGGATCAAAGTTTGATAAAAAGTTTCATCGAGCAAAACTTTAGCCTTACACCCTCCACCTTAAAACCTTCAACCTTTCTAGTATCTGCTTACCTCAAAGTTACTCAATCCGCCGTCTAAACTGATAAAGATTTTTTTGGTTGATGTTTTGTAGTTCGAAGTTTCGTAAACACCATCGCTTAATTTTTCAAATCCGTCAAAATCTTTTGCCGATAAACCTGTTTTGGTTTTAATCCGGCAACCTGCCCCATTAGGTACTTTAATTTTAACATCGGCTACTCCCGATTTTACAACTACATCCGTAATCGGCAGCAAGTCGCCAATTTTAATATCCAGCGCAGCAGCGCCACCATCAAAGCGGAAAGTGCGTACTTTGTAAGGAGAAAAATCGAAATTGGCCTCTCCGGCACCTAGTTTCATCAGTACATCCCAGGTAGCTTCTTTGTTTAATTTAAAGTTTACATCATTGCCGTTATCACCAAAATTCCATTTACCTTTTTTATCATCCATACTAAAGGTAAGTACAGTTGCAGAATCGCTAACTACTTTTTTCAACGAGAAATTGCCGCGTCTTTTTTTGATATCCGCATCAATTAATGAAGAAGTTTCGCCATCAAGGTTAAATGAAATACCGCCGCCAGAAATGTTTAATATTGTTCTTTTGGCATTGTCGGCAGCCACAAAAGGCTCTGTTAATTTTAACTGGTGATAAGAAGAATCTCTGTTGTTATCATCGTCGTCGTTATCATGGTCATCATCACCATCGTTGTGGTCGATATTAACATCGATGTCTTTTTTGAAATGATTTCCCCACCAATAGCTGTGCTCGGGCACCTGCTGACCTCTGTAAAAAAGAAAGGATAGGGCTACCACCAAAACACCAATAGAAATGATGCTGCCTGTTTGCGAATTGTTCCTGTTAAAAAGGATATTTAAACCTGCTATAATCAGGAATACAGGCCAAAAGCTCCAAACGTTGCGCCAATAAAAATCGATTACGCCAAAATTTTCGAGTAGAAGTACACCGCCGATAAAAAGCAGGATGATACCCCATATTAATCTATCTAGTTTCATGTTATTTATACTTGAGGGTTAGGGGATGTTGATTGATCGTCTTTATTAGTGGGTGCTACAGGCTCATTTTCTACCACAGTTTCAGAAAAATCGGCAGTTTTTTGTTGTTCTGCCTCCTGTTGCTGGTGCTGAAAAGCTGCCCAGTCGTTTTTTCTTTTTGATTTGGCGATAATACTGATACCTAAAGCAATAAATATCAATGGCCACATGTACCTGAATAAATTGCGGAAGCTAAACCAGTAAGGAATAAAATCCAGTTCGCGCATCAGGAAAAAACATCCTACCACCAGTAGCACTAAACCACCTATGGTGCGACCGGTATCGTTCGGTTTATTGAATTTACCAAAATCGGCCTGTGTTTCGAAAGGTGTTTTTTGAGTATTATCAACAGGCTGTGTCCAGTTTGGAGTTCCGGCTCCGGCATTTGCTGCAAACGGATCAGGATTTCCAAAGGGGTTTGCGCCAGGATTATTCTTATTAAAATAATCGTTAAATTTCGAGAACCTTGCAGCCGGATCATTATTAACCGGAACAATAATCCACATGATAATATAGGCAATTAAGCCACCTCCAGCCATAAAAATGGCCGATAATGCAAACAATAATCTGATTATGGTAACTTCAACCTGCATGTAATCTGCAAGTCCCGAAGCTACACCGGCAATCATCTTATCGTGTTCGTTTCTAAAAAGCTTCTTTTCCATAACGTTGTTCATTTTGTGTTTAAAAATCGAGCGGGGTAATTAAAACCTCATCAACGTTTACACCTTTACTTAAGTTTAAAATGGTGAACAAAGTTTCTGCAATATCTTCAGGCTGTACAAATTTTTCGTCGGGGATTGTTGTTCCTTCCCATGATGAAGTTCTGGTAGAGCCTGGTAAAAACGCTGTAACTTTAACGTTGTGAGGGGCTAACTCTTGCCGCAATACATGATTAAGACTTAGCATCGCTGCTTTTGTTACACTATAACTGCCACCATTTTTTACGGGCGCTTTACTGGCCACCGAACAAATGTTAAATATATGGCCCTGTTTTACAACGCGCATTTTTTTTCCGAAAAATTTGCTGGTATAATAACAGGCATTAGTATTTAAATGCTGCTGTTTTTCGAAAGTTTCGTCGTCTTCATCGAGCATACTACCGGGCAAAAAGATGCCCACATTGTTTACTAAAACGGTTACATCGTTAAAATCAATAGCAGTTGAATTTAAAAAGGCATATATCTCTTCTTTAACCGAAAAATCAGCGCCATGTGTTAAAACCGTATTCCCATAAGGTGTTAACTCATCTTTAAGTGCTTTTAAATCACCTTCTCCCCTTGCCACCAAAATTAAATCGTACCCTTTTTGGGCTAATTTTAGCGATATGGCCCTTCCAATTCCTTTAGTTGCACCGGTTATTACAGCTTTCATATTTTGTGGTTTAATTTTTGTTAACAAAAAACCATATTAATATTCAAAACCACGAATATTTTTGCAATTAGCAAAGAGCGACAAATTTTTATCGTTTCTTTGTAGTAGTATAAGAATGTTCATTTAAATTAAGCAAAAACATACGGAATGAATTTTACCAATTTCGGCAGATACATCCTGCTACTCAAGTCTGTATTCAGAAGGCCGGAAAAACTGAAAATATACCTTAAGGAAATCGCCAAGCAAATGGATTATGTTGGCGTAGGCTCTTTAGGTCTTATTGCCATCATATCTACTTTTATCGGTGCGGTAATGACCTTGCAGATTGCTTTCCAGCTGGTTAGTGATTTTATTCCGAAAACCATTATTGGTTCGGTAAACCGCGATTCGAGTATTCTGGAGTTAAGTCCAACCATTAGTGCAATTGTGCTTGCGGGAAAAATCGGGTCGGCCATTTCATCAGAAATTGGCTCGATGCGTGTTACCGAACAGATTGATGCACTGGAGATTATGGGCATTAACGCTCCCGGATATTTAATCCTTCCTAAAATTATTTCGGGCATAACCATGGTACCTATGTTGGTAATCATTTCGATGTTCTTAAGCATTACCGGTGGATATATCGGTGGTTCGGTATCGGGCGCAGTAACCCCTGCAGAATATATCCAGGGTATTACAACCGATTTTAACCCATATACAATTACCGTTGCTTTGGTAAAGGCATTTGTATTTGGTTTTATCATTACATCGGTTCCGGCATACGAAGGTTTTTACGTTCGTGGTGGCGCTTTAGAAGTTTCGCAGGCCAGTACGAGGGCTGTTGTAATTAGCTGTATTTCTATTTTAGCTTGCGATTATATCGTGACCCAATTGTTATTGTAATGATCGAAATTAAAGATATTTATAAATCGTTCTCCGGAAATAATGTACTAAAGGGCATTTCCGGAAAGTTTGAGGAAGGCGTAACCAATTTAATTATTGGTGGTTCGGGATCAGGAAAAACAACCCTGCTTAAATGTATGGTGGGTTTGCACCAGCCCGATTCGGGCTCGGTACTGTACGATGGCCGCGATTTTACCCCAATGAGCTACGAACAACGTATCGAAGTGCGTAAAGAAATTGGTATGCTTTTTCAGGGATCTGCCCTGTTTGACAGTATGACTGTTGAAGAAAACATTATGTTTCCTTTAAACATGTTTACCGATCAAACCCGAAGTGAAAAAATAGACCGTGTAAATTTCTGTCTGGAAAGGGTTAACCTTGCAGGTAAAAACAAATTATTTCCCGCAGAATTATCGGGCGGGATGAAAAAACGTGTGGGTATTGCGCGTGCTATTTCGATGAATCCGAAATACCTGTTCTGTGATGAGCCCAACTCCGGTCTGGATCCAAAAACATCAATTGTTATTGATGAGCTGATTCAGGAAATTACCGAAGAATATAAAACCACTACAATTGTGGTAACACACGATATGAACTCGGTAATGGGGATTGGTGATTATATTTTATTTTTGCACGAAGGGAAAAAGTTCTGGGAAGGCAGCAATAAGGAAATTGCACATACCGATATTAAAGAGTTGAACGACTTTGTGTTTGCCAGCCGCTTTATGAAGGCTGCAAAAGATAAATTCTAAGAAAAATCGTATATTTGTTTGATGACTACGGCCACAAAAAATATCATTCACAAATTGGAAACCTTACCTGATAGCATGGTAAACAAGGTAGAAGATTTTATTGATTTTTTGAAAGCCAAACATGCCAAAAGCTTTCCTAAATCGCAAATTGAGGAAAATAAAATAGTTGAAGAGCCAAAAAGCCTATACGGTGCCGCAAAAGGTCTATTTATTATTCCTAAAGATTTTAATAAACCATTAGATTTTAAATAAAATAAATCGTCATTGCGAGGCACGAAGCAATCTATTCTATACATCTACCGCATTAAGATTGCTTCGTGCCTCGCAATGACGGACTATACAAATAATAAATGATACAATTACTTGCCCCAACCCACTGGAAAGATTACGAACTGATAGATTGCGGGGATTTTGAAAAATTAGAACGTTTTGGGAACGTAATCCTGATCCGTCCTGAACCGCAGGCGGTATGGAAAAAAACATTATCAGAGCAGGACTGGAAAAAAACAGCCAACATTACATTCAGGGGCCGCTCGGCTACATCGGGCGAATGGGTAAAGAAAAACCAGTCTATCCCCGATCGCTGGCATGTAGAATATAAAAATAACGAAGTTGCCATTAAACTCCGTTTAGGCTTAACTTCTTTTAAACATGTTGGTGTTTTCCCTGAACAGGCCGTAAACTGGGATTTTATTTCATCATCGATCAAAAAATTTAAAACACCACAGCCAAAAGTTTTAAACCTCTTTGCCTATACCGGTGCAGCATCATTAATTGCAAATGCGGCTGGCGCAGATACCACACATGTTGATTCTATTAAACAAGTAGTTACCTGGGCGAATGAAAACCAGGAACTTTCTGGTTTGAAAGATACCCGCTGGATGGTTGAAGATGCTTTGAAATTTGTAAAAAAAGAGTTGAAAAGAGGCAAAAAATACAATGGCATAATCCTGGATCCGCCGGCTTATGGCCACGGACCAAACGGCGAAAAATGGAAGCTGGAAGACCATATCCAAGAAATGATGCAGGATGTTGTACAGTTACTGGATGAAAAAGAACATTTCCTCATCCTGAATACCTACTCACTTGGTTTTTCTTCGGTAATTGTCGAAAATTTAATCCGTACTTCATTCCCTGCGGTTAAAAACCTCGAAACCGGAGAGCTTTATTTACAGGCAACCTCTGGTATTAAATTGCCGTTAGGTGTTTTTGGTAAATTCTGCAATGTGTAAATGTTGATTACTTTATTTTAAACTATCAGATTTCCACCCTACTTTCATTGGATCCGGAAAAAGACTAAATTTAATTATCTAATATATCTATGAAATTCCCTCAATTAGCAGGCACCCTAATACTTGGTTTTGCCGCAATCAGCTTGTTCGCCAACTGTAATTCAGACGGTAAGGGCGGCAGCGGCGTTGGTAAAATCTTCTCTTCTGATACCACTAAAAAGAAAACCGACTCAACAGCAAATGTAATGAAACCTGTTGATCCAAAACTTTACGATTCGTTGGTTAAAAAACTGGCCAATGGCGATACCACCGGAAAATGGCCGGTAAAAAAACAACCTTATCCTTTGGCAGGCGCTATTTTACCATTTAAACGTATTGTAGTTTATTATGGAAACCTGCACTCAAAAAAAATGGGTGCTTTGGGCGAATATGCACCTAAAGAAATGTGGCAACGCCTGAACGCCGAAGTTAAACACTGGGAAAAAGCCGATCCGACTACCCCTGTACAACCAGGTTTGCACTATATTGCTGCTGTAGCTAGCGGAACACCCGGAAAAGATGGAAAATACATCAACAGAATGGGCAATAAGCAGATCGATTCTGTTCTGTCGATTGCAAAAATGCAACCGAATACAATCGTATTTTTAGATCTTCAGGTGGCTTTAAGTACCATTAAAGCAGAATTACCGCATATTGAAAAATATCTTGAATTACCTTATGTACACTTAGGCATCGACCCTGAATTTTCAATGAAAGATGGTTCGTTACCGGGTAAAAAAATCGGCACTTACGATGCTGCCGATGTAAATTATGTTACGCAATACCTTGCTGATATTGTTAAAAAACACAATTTACCTCCGAAAGTATTTGTATTACACCGTTTTACAAAGAAAATGGTAACCAACTCTGCAAGCATTAAATTACGTCCTGAGGTACAGGTAGTGGTGCACATGGATGGATGGGGCGAACCGGAACTGAAAAAAGGAACTTACCGCCACTTTGTGCAGGGAGAACCGGTGCAGTTTACAGGCTTTAAATTATTCTATAAAAATGACCTTAAAAAAGAACCAAAGCGTTTAATGACGCCTGAGGAGCTTTTAAAACTTACCCCAAAACCGATATACATTCAATATCAATAATATTCAAACGCCTCCGATATAATATCGGGGGCGTTATTTATTTAAAAACATAAACTGCTCTCAAAAATGAAAACTATTATCGCACTTGCATTCGCGTTATTAATAACGTATTCTTCTGCTCAGGCACAGGACCTAAAAACTTCAAAATCATTAAAAACTGCCCTGGAGCAATCATCATCATCTAAAAAGCCTATACTCCTTATTATTGAAGCTACCGGCATCCCCAAGGCTGCCAATATGCCTGGAAACGCAAAAATCAATTTTAAATCGGCCCTGGATGAACCCGAGGTTATAAACAGGATCAACGAAAATTTTGTTGTTTATAAAACCGTAATGACCGATACCAGTATCAGATCTATCATTCGCGAAGCAAACGTAAAATCTTTTCCAGCCTTTGTTTTTCTTCGTACAAATAAGGATATTTTCTTTAAAGATTTCGGGAACTCTACCGATCAAAGAAAATACATTTCTATGGTCGACAAGGCCTTAGCAGCCTTAAAGGAAGAATCTATTTCCGAACTGGAAACCAAATATAATGCCGATAAAGACAATAACGCAGTACTGAAAAAATTAATTGATACGAGAAAAAAGCTTGGAATTACAAACAATGCAGAACTTATCGAAAAGTATGTAAACAACCTGAAAATAGGAGATTTTAACGATTATCAAACGGTACTTTATATCCTGGAAGCTGGTCCATACAGTGATGGAAATGCCTATAAACTGGCTTATACAAACCGTAAAATCATCGACAGTTTATATAAAACCGAACCAATTCAAAAAAGAACAGGAATTAACAATGTTATTATTTCGAACACGATTTCTGATGCTGCCAAAAACAAAAATACAGCCAGGGCAATTTCTGCAGCCAATTTCGCCCGGAACACCTGGACAAGAGATTACAGAAACGGAGAAAAAGCCTATAATAACCAGATTTTATGGTATTACAGTACAGTAAAAGATACTGCAAGCTATTTAAGAACAGCGAGCTATTTTTACGATAGCTACTACATGAATATCAGTGCGGATAGTATAAAAAAGATAGAATTAAAAAATCGTGAAGCCTTAACTCAAAGGCATGTCGCTACAATGCCCTATCAAAAACAAATTTCGAAAGAGAAGCTGGATAGTTTACAAAAAGTATACGGAAAAACGATGGTTACCCAATCGGTAGTTACCGTTGGAAATGTATCTAACAGTTATGCCAACGAATTAAATAATGCAGCATGGAAGTTTTACGAGATCGGTACTAAAAACCTTAATTACCTTAGTAAGGCTATGATCTGGAGCAGGCGAGCTATCGAATTAAATCCCATTGCAGGATATTATGATACACTTGCACATATCCTCTATCGCTTAGGTTATAACGAAGAAGCAATTAAAACTCAGGAAATGGCAATAGAAAGAGCAAAAACCGAAAAAACACCAACTGCCAGTCTCGAGTCGGAACTTAAAAAAATAAAGGCAAAAGCACTTTAGCTTATAAAACAGAAGGTCCTTGATAAACATCACGGGCCTTTTCTTTATTAAATATTTATTAACAGAAAAACATTATTTGTTTGCTGTATTCCTTATAAATCTTATATTGATCCACTGTAAGTCAAACAATTACAACTTACAGGAATAACCAGTCGTTAACCCATACCTTCATTATTAAAAAAACGTTTGTTTTGATTAACAAAGTTGGTATAGATTTAATACATGTAGGATTATGCAAACAGCAACATTTGGCGGAGGCTGCTTTTGGTGCACCGAAGCCGTTTTTCAAACGTTGAATGGAGTAAGCCAGGTTACATCGGGCTATATGGGGGGAGAATTAAAACATCCAACTTATATGGAAATATGCAATGGCGATACCGGCCATGCAGAAGTGGTTCAGATTACTTTTGATGAAAATGTGATTTCTTTCCCTGAGCTTTTACTCATTTTTTTTAAAACCCATAACCCTACCACCTTAAACAGGCAGGGAAATGATATGGGCACACAATACCGCTCGGTGGTTTTCTTTGAAAATGAGGAACAAAAGGAACAGGCAAAAAAGATCGTAAACGATCTTACGCGTGAAAATGTATTCGATAAACCAATTGTGACCGAGATTTTGCCTGCAATGGAGTTTTATGAAGCCGAAGATTACCATCAGAATTATTTCAGCGATAACCAGGAAAAACCCTACTGTGCCTTTGTTATACAGCCAAAGCTGAACAAATTTGTAAAAGAATTTAAAGATAAAATCAGACCTGAGCTATTAGAATAATTAAACCAAAAAGGTTAATAATGCATGTTGGCTTGCAGTGTGAATATCACGCCAGACGCGGTTAATCTCTGACTCTTTTTTTGCGGCTTCCAAACCACAGTAAGGGTAAAGTTTAGCTACGTTTCGCCAACAGGTATGGACCAGTTTTCTACTGATTGCGCTCACCTCTGTTAAGGTATTTTCTGTAATTTCAGAATTGTTAATCAATTGATTCCAGGATCGATCAAATGCATTGTAAAATGCCTGGCGGAGGCCCTGGATCTCATCTTTACATCGATTAAGTTCTTCGGTAAAAAACAAAACCTGCTCATCAGTATACCGTTTTAAGCTGGTGCGTAAATAAAAGGCATCTTCAACCAGTTTAATAAAATGATTGGTCATCCCTAAAGTATTAACCGTTAAAGTTGTTTCGGCCAGCTGTAAAAAAGGATAATCGAAACCCTGATCTGCTATTTCGATCTGTTTGTTAATTTTAAAGGTCCGGTTTTCGGGCACAATTAAATCTTTTACTTCAAAAGCATGGCTTCCGGTGGCAATTAAGCCAAAATACGACCAGCCCGGTAAAAGATTAACTTCTTCTTTTTTCAGAATAAACGACATGATTTCGGGCTCACAGTTTTCGTCCAGAATATCATTACCATCTTCATTTTTAAGCGCACAGTTAGCAGTAAATATGGTTGCGTGCAAAGCACCACTGGCATAATTCCATTTACCGTTTATGAGATACCCATCCCCGGTTTTAACGGCTACTCCGCCTACTGCCCCACTCCCGGCGAAACAAACTTCACGATCGGTAAAGATTTCGGCAGCCAATACAGGATTTAAAAAGCCGGCAAACCAGCCTGCGCCTGCACATAGGGTAACTGTCCAGCCCAGGCTCCCGTCAGCTTCAGCCAATTCCTCTTCCAGCTTTAAAATTTCAGGAAGTTTTTTGCCCGGTCCGCCATAAACCTCGGGTACAAAAAGTTTAAACCAGTTTTCCTGATAAGCCAGTTCTAAAATTTCGGGGTGAAGTTTCCCCATTTCTTCCGAAAGTGCTGCATAGGTTTTTACCTTTTCCTGCCAGGTGATGGTTAATGAATCTTGCATACTGATATTCTCCATTACGATTGAGCCAGTTTAAAGCTGTTTTTATTGATGATCTTTTTCCAGTCGAAAAAGCCAAAAATGGCTACAGTAAATAAAAATGTAGTTAAACAGGCCATTAAAGGCAATTTTTTATGAAAGAGTAATGGAATGGCCACAATATTGGAAATGTTAAGGAATATCCAGTTTTCGATTTTACGTTTAGCTAATAGCCACATACCTGCCCAGGCCGTAGCCGAAACAAAAGCATCAAACAATGGCACATCCGAATCGGTATAATGCCTTAATACTAAATAAAGTGCACCAAAACCAATAATCGAAATTAAAACTGCTATAGTAAGCTCGATGTTATTTGACCACGATACCTGGTTTTCGCCATCCAGTTTTCTTTTTTTCCAGATGACCCAACCATACACACTCATTACCAGATAATAAATGCTCAATAGTGTTTCTGCATATAATTTTACATTCAGCAATAAAAACATCGATAACAGTATGGAAACAATGCCTGTTGGATATAGCCAGATACTGTTTTTTTTTGCCAGTAAAACTTCTGCAACTCCGAAACCAACCGCAAACCATTCTATTATTGAGGTATGTGTAATCTGCTCTTGAAAAAGCTTGAACCAGTCCTGAAAATTCATTTATAATACAAATTTGAGCACTGCTTTCGGGGCGAAACAGCAATATAAATTAACCTCTTCCTACGTCGGCATTATCCGAATCAGGTTCATTAGAAGGTATAAGGTGTGGGGTTAAAGGTATAAGGTTAAACCCTCCACCTTAAGCCTTTTACCTTAAGCCTCTAAATGGGTGTATTCTCAGCAAATTGACGGTAACAGACATTACCCGATCAAAAAGCACCCCTTTGAGCATTTACAAATATACGCTTTTTTAACATAATAGAATTTTATGTAACATAAACACATAATCTACTTATTATCAGGAGTAACAGAAGGCAGAATATTATATTTTTATATCTTTAAAACCTTAAATCATCCTATTTTAACGTCCCATGTACCATATTAACCGTTCTTTCTGCTTCAGATTGCTAAAAAGGATATGTGGTATTTTATGTTTTCTCTCTTTACATTTTTTGGTTTTGGCCCAAAGCAAACCAACTTTATTATTTAAACACCTTACACCAGAAGATGATTTAAGTGATCCAACAGTACAGGCCTTACATGTTGACAGAGACGGCTTTTTATGGATGGGTACCGAAAACGGGCTAAACCGTTTTGATGGAAAAACCTGTATTACCTACAAAAAAAATAATCGCTCCGCAGCCTTTCCGGGCAACTACATTACCAATATTATTGAAGATAAAAACGGCGATCTGATTATCGGTTCGCAGAGTAACCTGGTTAAATATAACAGGAAACAGGATAGTTTTGTGCCCTATAATTTTAAAAAGGGGATTAAACTAAATGAAAATTATTACGCTTTCCCTTTTTATATCGATAAACAGGAAGACCTTTGGGTTTACCTGGCTGGTAATGTGTATAAACACAGCATTAAGGACAGTATCACCAAATATATCACCACTTATTCTAACGGATATCAATTTACCCCTGTCCCTTTTTACCATAAATTAGATTGGTTTATCAGCAGGGGGGTAAAAGGTATCTATATCAATAAAACAGATGATGTAAAGGAAGAACATGTTCAGGAGTTTTTTATGAACAGCCGGAACGAAGCGCTTAACAGCCATATTTCCGATGTTTACATCACATCAGACAGCGTGCTTTGGCTGGCCAGTGATAAAGGACTGATTAAACTGAATACTAAAACCAAAACACACGAGCGCTTTAATAGCAGTAAAACGAGTAAAAACATCGCCGTAACCGCACTGGAAAAATATCCTGACAAACCCTGGCTTTTTGTTGGTACGAGAAATAACGGCCTGCTTTTATTTGATTTGGTGAGTAAGAAATTCTTTGCCGAATATACACACCAGGCTGATGATTCATTTAGCTTATCGGGCAATTATATCCGGAAGATTTACGTCGATAAAAAACAGAATTTATTTTTAAGCATTAATGGTTACGGACTGGATTACACCAACTTAAACAAAGTAATTTTTTCGCGTTATATAGATAAAACCGATATTCTTTCGCCCAATTTTGAAAATGATATCAGCACTATCATCAAAGCTAAAAATGGTCAGTTATGGTGCGGCACAAAAACATCCGGTTTACTCATTTATAACAAAGATTTAAACAAACCCTTAAAACATGAGTTTTTAAAACTGGGGATTTCGCAACTGATTGAACTGAATAATGGCAACATTTTAACCGGACTTTCTAACGGCACTTTTTTTATTTACGAGACTAAAAAACAAAATTTTATACCATTAAAAACGAGTTTTTCGGAGGTTGTAAACGGAAAAGTGCAGATTAACCAGATTGTAAAATTCGGGGCCGATTTACTTGCAGCTACTGAATATGGGGTAGCTAAAGTAATCTTTAAAGATAAAAACGAACTTCATTTCGAAATGGATCAGGGCATTAACCACTCAATTCCCTGGGCAAATATCCAAACCATTATACCCATTACAGCAACCAAGGCCATTATCCAGTCTTATTATACTGCGATATACCTGGCCGAATGGAAAGATGGGAAATTTATTTTAAAAAAAGAGATTGCAAAGTCTCCTTACGGTATCAACGGAAGTATTACAGCAGGCAATACACTTTATATTGCCACTACCTCGGGTCTTTTAACCTACAGTGCTAATACAAATACCATTGCAAAATCGAATTTAATCGATGCGAATTGTAGTAGTATACTGCTTGATGGAAATAAAAATCTTTGGCTGGGTACCAATAACGGCTTATATTTTTATCATATTAAAAACGGCACCCAAACCCGGTATAGCATTGGCGATGGTTTACAAAGCATGGTTTTTAATCAAAATGCTGCTGTAGCGCTTAATAACCGTTATCTGGCGTTTGGTGGCATAAACGGCATTAATATAATCGATCCTGTAAAATCAAGTGTTTACACCAGTCATTCAAAACCACAAATCACTGAAATACTCATCAACGACCAGCCTCTGCCTGGTATTGGCAATTCGCTTACCACTACCGGTTTAAAACTCCGTCACGATGAAAACACCATAACAATTGCTTTTAGTACAATGGATTTTATCGATCCTGCACAAAGGAAAATTGTTTACCAGATGATTGGTTACGACAATAAAAAAGTAAGTGTTTTTGGCAGCAACAGCATCCGTTTTCCCAATATGCCATCAGGAAAATTTAAACTGGTGTTAATGGATGTTTACAGTAACGAAAAAACAGTTTTATCCATCACCATCAATGCACCGTTCTGGCAAAAAACCTGGTTTATCATTCTTGGTGTTATCGCGTTGATTATCATTTCGCTGCTGGCTTTATTTATTTACCTCCGATGGGTAAAATACAGGCAGGTATTACAGCTGCGGCAGATTATAAACTTTCAAAAAGCTGAAAGAAAAAGAATTGCCGACGACCTGCATGATGAACTGGGTTTAAAACTATCTACACTAAAGCATTATCTTCTGGCAGGCGATATCAACAAAATGATTGATGGCGGAGAACTGCGGATATTATCTACTGAATATATTGATTCATCGATTGATGTGCTAAGAAACACCCTGATTAACCTTAGCCCCCAAACACTTGATGAAAATGGCCTGGTAACCGCGATGGAAGATCTCATAAACAGCATAAACAAACTGGGGATTATTAAGATCCATTTCGATCATTCGGGTTTTACGGTTGCACTTAAAAGTACGCCCGAATATGCCATTTACCGGATCTGTCAGGAACTGATCAATAATACCATTAAACACGCCCGGGCAAAAAATATCTATATCGTGATTATTAACCGAAATGAAAGACTGATTTTACTTTATGAAGACGATGGCGAGGGTTACGATTATAATACGGTGAAACGGGGTTATGGCCTGTTTAATATTGAAGCACTTGTTAAGGCCATAAGGGCCGAATTAGATATGGATTCGGAAAAGGGAAAAGGTGTTGCGGTTACCATTTCAATAAGTCTAAAAAGGATTTTAAAACCAAAAGCTCATGATTAAGATATTAATTGCAGATGATCATAATGTATTAATTAACGGATTAAAACTGATTTTTGCCGTTAGAGGTGATTTTAAAATAATTTCTGTAGCTAATAATGGGCAGGAGGTTATAGATCTGGTTAAAAGTGAATGCCCCGATGTAATTCTGCTGGATATTAACATGCCGGTTTTAAATGGCTATCAAACCCTTGAAATTCTGAAATCAGACTATCCTGAGATTAAGGTAATCGTACTTTCGATGCTGAATGACAAAAGAAATGTACTGAATATGCTCGAAGCCGGTGCAAAAGGTTATTTGTTTAAGGATACAGACGACAAACACCTGTTTAAAGCTATAGATCTGATTAACCAGGGTGGGTATTATGTATCGGAAGACCTGCAGCATATTCTGGATGAATTTTTGGCCAGCGGTAAATACGCCGACAAAAAAAACAAACAACTGCTTTCTTCCCGCGAACTGGAAATTGTAAGCCTGATTGTGAATGGCAATACCAATGCAGAAATTGCTGAACTCCTTTTTTTAAGTACCCGAACGGTAGATACTCACCGTAAAAATATTTTTCACAAGTTAAACCTAAATAATACGGCCTTACTGGTTAAATATGCTTTAGAAAATAAAGCGTTCCTCGGCTTGCAGTAAGCGCTGTTCATTCATGTTCATTTACAAAATACCGTAAAAAGCGTATTGAAATAATAGTTTCCTTTCAGTCAATTTGTAATGGTCATCCATTAACACTCGTCTTTTAAAACCGGCAGAAGGTGATGCTTGTGGTTGCGCCAATAGAACATTGTTCTAAAATAAACCATAACTAATCAAATTTCTGGCGCTCTATGAAGAAGGTATTTTTACTATTATCAATCTCTTTTCTTTTTTTATTTAAATCTTATGGCCAGGCTACGCTTACCCGAAGTGTAGTGGCCAGTACCGGTTCGAGCGCACAGGTTGGAGCAACTTTAGTGCAGTTTACCGTTGGAGAGGTTGCCACTTTAACCCTCCAGAGTGCAGGCGTAATGCTAACCCAGGGTTTCCAGCAGCCCGAAATTATAGCTTCTAACTTCGTCCCAAATGCAGTGGGCAATATGCGGGTTTACCCTAACCCTGCCGTTGGAAAAACGAAAGTAGATTTCGATTTACTGACTGATGGCAAAGTGATTATTAACCTGGTTAATAACGCTGGCCAGATTGTTCATTCGAGTTCGGTTACCAGCCTGGCCGGTAAAATAGAATATGTAATACCATTAAACGGACTTGCTTCCGGAATGTACCATGTGGTACTGTACGTTAACTACCGTACATTTTCCGAAAAGCTTGTTATTCAATAAAATACTGTTAACCATCTAAACAACGTTTATGAAAACGCTTACCAAAATTGCATATGCTGCACTGATTTTGTTCTGTTCGGTCAGTTATGCAAAGGCTCAGCTTCAAAATCAATATAGTACGGTAACTACTGGCGCATCATTTTTATTAATCAGTCCTGATGCGCGCAACTCGGGTGTTGCAGAGGCCGGAACCGGATTAACAAGCGATGCAAATTCTAATTTTGTTAACGGGGCAAAACTTTCCTTCGCAAATAAAACAGGCATAAGTGTTTCTTATGTGCCGTGGATGAAGGAAATTGATAAAAACATGCACCTTGGCAACTTAAATGCTTACCACCAGTTAAATGAAAAGGAGGTCTTAGCTGTTTCTTTAAGATATTTTGACCAGGGTAGCATTAATTTCCGCGATGAAAATGGTACATTTTTACAGCAATACAATGCGAACGAATTTTCGATAGACGGAACTTATTCAAGGAAGTTCGGGAATAATTTAGCCATTGCCTTAACCGGCCGTTTTATCAGGAGCGATTTAGGCAACGGAACGTTTAATGGCCTGCAGGTAAATGCCGTTAATGCCTATTCGGCTGATATTAGTGTGTATTCGGAAAATACATTAAACAACTCTCGTTATGCCTGGGGGGTGAGTTTAACCAATGTAGGTACCAAATTAAAATATTCTTCATCTCCGGGTGGTGAATCTTTTTTACCCATGAACCTGCGCATTGGAGGTGGTTATACCTTGTTAAAAAACCCAAATAACAGCCTCACTTTTCTGGTGGATGTAAACAAGCTAATGGTACCTTCCCCACCCAGATACAAACTGGATGCAAACGGAATTGCTACCAATGAAATCGAAAAAGGCAAAGATCCTTACAGAAGTGTGCCAAGTGCTTTATTTACCTCTCTTTTTGATGCACCGGGCGGTTTTAGAGAAGAAATATCAGAGTTTACCATAGCCGGAGGGATGGAATTTGCCTACATGAACCAGTTTTTTCTCCGCACCGGGTATTTTTATGAAGACCCTGAAAAAGGTAACAGACAACATGTTTCGGTTGGGCTGGGTTTAAAATTAAAGCCCTTCCAGTTTGATATGAGTTATGTTGCTCCAACCGCCAGGCGTTATGTACTCCGGAACGGCGTTAAATTTACCTTAAGTTATGCCATTGATTAATTGTTAAACCGTACTAAACAAGCTATAAAAAATGAAAAAGTTATTTTTCCTGCTGATACTGACCGTTATCGGTATCGCAAATGCAAAAGCCCAAAAATCTACCATTAACACTTTGTTCCCCAATAAAGCTGCAGAAATTGAAAAACTGAACGCTAAGGATAACACATCAAAAAAGGATGTTTCTACACCTACAAAACAGAGGTTGTTCCAGAATTATACCCAGGGTACACAGCGGTCTTCTTTTTCTGCGGCAAAAAGCAAAGCAGCAGTAAGTAATATCAAAACAGCTTCAGAAGCAGAAATCAAAGTTGATAAAAATGAACCAAAAGCAGAGGTTAAACAGCCTCCTATGCAGCAGGAAACCAGCACAAAACAGTAAAATATACATCTAATACCTCTTTACTTAAATTATTCAACATGAAAAAGTTTACGCTCATAGTTGCGGTTACCCTCATCTTTTTTGGGAAAATATTTGCCCAAAGCGGATTAACAGGAATAAACTATCAGGCAGTTGCCCGCAATAACGATGGAACCGTACTTGCCAAACAAAATGTAAAGGTTAGGATTTCTATACTTGGGGCAAGTGCCAGTGGCCCTGTACAATATCAGGAAACTCACGACCTTACCACAAATACATTAGGTCTTTTTACCTTACAGATTGGAAAAGGAAGCCCATCAACAGGAACTTTAACAGGCGTGCCCTGGCAAAATGCAAATCAGTATTTAAAAGTAGAACTCGCTATCGGTGGCGGTGCTTTTACCGATCTGGGGGCAACTCAATTAATGAGTGTACCTTTTGCTTTATATGCAGCTTCAGGTAACCCTGGTCCTGCTGGTGCAACAGGTCCGGCCGGACCAACGGGTGCAGCCGGACCAACCGGTGCTACTGGCGCTATTGGTCCTGTAGGCCCTGCCGGCGCAACCGGACCAGCGGGACCAATTGGCGCTACGGGTGCCACGGGTGCTATCGGACCAGTAGGTCCTGCAGGTGCAACAGGCCCGATTGGATTAACAGGAGCTGCAGGCCCGATTGGTCCCCAGGGTTTAGTTGGCCCGGCTGGAGCAACTGGTCCAGTAGGTCCGATAGGTCCGGCTGGTCCTGTAGGTGCAACAGGTGCTATCGGCCCGGTAGGTCCTGCAGGAGCTACAGGGCCGATTGGTCCCATTGGAGCAACGGGTGCTACTGGAGCTACCGGCGCTCAAGGTCCCGCTGGCCCTGTAGGTCCGATAGGTCCCATCGGAGCAACCGGTGCAACAGGCGCAATTGGTCCGGTAGGTCCTGCGGGTGTTCAAGGTACTCAGGGACCTGTTGGAGCAACCGGCCCGGCTGGCCCCATAGGCCCTGTTGGTCCCGCAGGTTCATTAACAGGAGCTGCAGGTGGCGACTTGAGTGGAAACTATCCTAATCCGGTTGTAAAAGGCTTACAGAATGTTGCTGTTGCAGCTACCGCGCCAACCAATGGTCAGGTTTTAAGGTATAACGGAACAAACTGGGCTCCGGCTAATGCTTCGGGTGGAGGTTTTGCTCTTCCATATATCGCAACCGAGAACAATGCTTCAACTTTATTTTCCATCACCAACGATGGCGACGGAACATCTGTTGAGGGCATTAACAATACCACTACGGCAAGTATTGCAGCAGTGAGGGGCATTGTTAATTCTACTGCCCCTGGAGGTTTTTCTGCAGGCATAAAGGGTATCAATAACGGCTCAGGAGGCTTAGGTATCGGCGTTTGGGGCAGTCAAGCAGGAAGCGGCTGGGGTGTTTACGGGGTAACGCCAAATGGCTTAGGAGTTTATGGAAACTCTACCGCAGCAGGTTATGGCGTATATGGTAATAGTAATTCGGGTACAGGTTTGTATGGAACATCAACCAATGGTCCTGCTGCCAACGTTTCTATTTTAAATAATTCTAATGCAAATACGGCATTAACCGTTAATACATTAGGTAATGGAACGGTAATCAACGCTACAACAAGTGGAAGTGGTATTGGAATAAAAAGTTCAACTGGCAGCGGTTTGGCTATTAACGGAATTACCAGCGCACAAACTTCGGCAGGTGTACTTGGTCAGAATACAGGCGGAGGTGAAGCTGTTGTTGGTTTAACCACCAGTGATATTGCCGGAGCAGTTGTTGGGCGTAATGATGGTGGCGGATTTGGTGTGCGCGGTTTTATAGCTACGAATACCACAGGTACCGGTGTAGCTGTTCAGGGAGAGGTTGGAAATTCCGGAAGTAAAGGCAGGGCCGGTAGATTTATCAATACCAATGCAGCCAATACTGATGTAAATATATTAGAAGTTACATCAAATAGTAATGGTAATATACCTGATAATACACTCGGCAATGCTGCTTCATTTAAGATAGATAATACCAATAGTGTTGGTGCAGCTGTTCGTGGAGAGGTAAATACCATATTCGGTAATTTTGGTGCAGCAGGTATTTTCGGATTGTCATCTGGTACTGGTGGAAGGGCAGGTTTATTTTATGCCTCTAACCCGGCGGGTAATGGTGCAGCACTTATTGCTTTAACCGACGGTAATGGCAATGCAATTACAGCCAACGCAGGCAAAAATGGTAATGCTGTAGAAGCCAATGTAGATGGAACAGGTACAGCCGTTTATGGTTGGGTACCTTCATTTAGTGGAGGAAGGGCTGGCCGCTTCGAAAACTACAATTTAGATAATGAAACGGAAGCCCTAACCGTCAAAACAGTTGGAAACGGAATAGCGGGTAATTTTAAAGTAGACCGTACTACGGGCACTTCTCCCGCGGTGAAAGGTGAGGTAAATTCTATTTTTGCAAATTTCGGTACAGCCGGGGTTTATGGTTTGTCATCAGGCACAGGTGGTTATGGTGGATTATTTTACTCCTCAAATGCTGGTGGAAACGGACCTGCACTCCTTGCACTTACCGAAGGTAACGGAAACGGAATTACCGCAAATGCTGGTAAAAACGGTGATGGTGTTGAAGCAACTGCGGATGGAACCGGAAACGCTATTTATGGATGGACACCTAATTTTGGGGTTGGAAGAGCTGGCCGTTTTGCAAATTTTAATGCTGCCAATGGACAGCCAACTGTTCATGTATCTACCAACGGTACCGGATCGGCATTGCTGATCAATCACACCGGTCCATCAGGAAATGTCTTCATCGGCCAAAGCGGAGGCTCAAATGTTGTCAGGATCAATAAAGCTGGTAAAGGCTTTTTTAATGATGGTACCCAAAACAGTGGAGCCGACATAGCCGAGGCATTTGATGTAAACGGCGCAACAGCAGATTTCGAACCTGGAGATATACTAATTATTTCTACTGACAAAGACAGAGCGGTAGAAAAATCAAACGGCGCTTATTCTAACCTGGTAGCAGGAGTTTATGCTACCAAACCAGGTGTTTTATTAACCGAAGAGAATATTGATTCGGAACTTGTTGGTAAAGTGCCAATGGGCGTTATCGGCGTAATCCCGACTAAAGTTTGTTTAGAAGGTGGTGCCATTAAAAGAGGCGATATGCTCGTAACTTCATCGCAAAGTGGTATAGCCATGAAAGCCGATTTAGATAAGGTTAAAGTAGGTCAGGTTTTAGGAAAAGCCCTGCAGGATTTTAACCAGCAAACTGTTGGAAAAATCCAGGTATTGGTAAGTATTAAATAATGTTCTATATTTTTTAAGGGAAAAGGCTCCGGATGTACATCCGGGGCCTTTTGTATTTTATTAAAAATCGTCATTGCTAGGAGGTACGACGAAGCAATCTTTCCGGTTATCAATCCTACAAGAAAGATTGCTTCGTCGGCTGAAAAAGCCTTCTAGCAATGACGACTCTTTTTTAAGCACAATAAAGGCGGTCGTCACCCTGAATTCATTTCAGGGTCTTACATCTGAGATTTTCCATCCAATAGGAGATATCGGATCAGGATGACGATCTTCAGAAGAATAGTCGTCATTTCGACTGGAACGCAGTGGAACGGAGAAATCTATCTCGGGATAGATTTCTCGGCTACGTTGCACCGAGCCAACGGGTCCGCTCGAAATGACGACTCTTTTTGAATAACAACAAAGAGGGGTCGTCACCCTGAATTTATTTCAGGGTCTTATAGCAAGAAAGATTCTGAAACAAGTTCAGGATGACGATCTTCAGAAAAATAGTCGTCATTTCGACTGTAACGCAGTGAAACGGAGAAATCTATCTCGGGATAGATTTCTCGGCTATCTTTCACTACGCTCGAAATGACGACTCTTTTTGAATAACAACAAAGAGGAGTCGTCACCCTGAATTCATTTCAGGGTCTTACATCTGAGGTTTTCCATCCAATAGGAGCTATCGGATCAGAATGACGAACTTCAGAAGAAAAGTCGTCATTTCGACTGGAACGCAGTGGAACGGAGAAATCTATCTCGGGATAGATTTCTCGGCTACCTTTCACTCCGCTCGAAATGACGACTATTTTTTAAGCACAATAAAGGCGGTCGTCACCCTGAATTCATTTCAGGGTCTTACATCTGAGATTTTCCATCCAATAGGAGCTATCGGATCAGGATGACGATCTGTAGAAGAAAAGTCGTCATTTCGACTGAAACGCAGTGGAACGGAGAAATCTATCTCGGTATAGATTTCTCGGCTACGTTGCACTCCGCTCGAAATGACAATTATCTAGTATTAAAACAATCCCAACTGCCCTTTATCATCTATATTGGTGATTTCCAAATCAATCTTTTGGCGAGCTTTTCTAATCATCAGGCAGCACTCTTCTTTTTTCAATTGGTTTGCTCTATATTTATAAAAAGCTACTATCATGAAAATTTCACTCTCATTCTTTCTTTTATTTTTCTGTCCCTCAATCTTATTTGCTCAAAAATTAAATTACAGCACTTCTTTGCAAAAAGCTTTGCTATCAGCACATTATTTAAAAAAGGATGTTTTGATAATCCTGAATTCAGAAAACACAAATAATGAAAAAGAAAATCCACTTTTTAGCGATCAGGAAATCATTAATAAAATAAATCTTCATTTTATCACTTATAAAACAAATTATGGTGATACCACTTTAAAAGCAATAAAAGAGTATTATAATATCGAAAACTGTCCAAACTATCTTTTTTTACATAGTAATATGGAGCTGTTTTACAGAAACCTAGAAGTAGATGCTCCCAAAGAACGATTTGAACAGATATTGAATTATGCAAAAGAAGCCTCACAACAAATAACCATTAAGAAAGCGAAAAAAGATTATCTAAAAGATACTTCAGATGTAACTAAATTAAAACAGTTAATAGATGTACTTAAAAAACAGGGCGTAACAAATAACGCATATTATATAGAACAATATGCAAAAAAACTAAGCCCGGCTTCTTTTGATGATTATCAAACCGTATTATATATTCTTGAGGCAGGTCCAACAATTAACAGAATCGCTTACAATAAAGCCTTTACAAATAGAACTATTATTGATAGCATTTTTAAAAAGGAATCATCGCAAAAAAGAGGTTTTATCTTAAATGTTATCGCCAACAATACAATGACCAATGCAATAAAAACAATTTGTTTGGCCGATGCTCAGAACACAGCTAATTTTTATAAAAACCAATGGAAAAATAACGAATATAACGGGCAAAAAATTTACAATGAAAAAATGCTTTTTTATTATAATGCCATTAAGGACACCGCTAACTATTTTGAAATAGCTACCAATCACTACGATAAATATTACATGAGTATTGAAATGGATAGTGTTAAACGATTAAAATTATTAGAAAAATCAGACAGTACATTACGTTTTAATCCGGGATGGAAAGCCAAATCTTTTCCAAACGGATTAAATGAGGCAGCCTGGAACTTTTATTCATCTGGGACCAGAAATCAGAAACGCCTTTTAAAAGCTGTAAAATGGAGTAAAAGAGCTGTTCAGTTAGATCCAAATGCAAATAACTACGATACGCTGGCACATTTATTTTACTCATTAAAAAGTTTTAGGAGAGCTATTAAAGCTCAGGAAATTGCAATAAATATTGCAAAAACCAATGGGCTTTCAACAAAGGATTATTTTGAAAGCTTAATGAAAATGAAGTCAAAAACTCTCTAGTTAAGAAATACCATTACATAGATCTCTCCACTGCGGTCGAGATGACGATTATCCTCTTTTTCAAATCTGCGCTTCTTTTCTGCGGCATCTGCCCACATCAATAGTTTCCCGCAGATCTAACAAATTCAAAATACCATACTGCGCTTATTTCAGCATCTATCCTGCAATTAAGATCCTGAAACAAGTTCAGAATGACGAACTTTAGAAGAAAAGTCGTCATTTCGACTGGAACGCAGTGGAACGGAGAAATCTATCTCGGGATAGATTTCTCGGCTACGTTTCATTACGCTCGAAATGACGACTATTTATTTAAAGCAAAATAAGACAGTCGTCTTTAAAATCTAAAACAACCCCAGCTGCCCTTTATCATCCATATCTATATCATCCGGATTGGTGATTTCGAAATCTACTTTTTTAGCCGTTTTTTCTTCTGTTTCAGGTTTTTCTTCTGCTTTGGCTTCTTCCTTTTTAACCGGTTCCGGCTTCGGCTTCACGGTAACAGGTTTTTCGGTTGCCTCAGGCTTTTCGGTTTTGGCAACAGGTTCCGTACGTTCGAATTTTGGTTTTGGTTTTTCGGCTACAGGTTTTTCTGTTATTTCGGCATCCGTTACTTCGGTCTCTGTTTCGGCATCAACTGGTGTTTCCTCTTCCAGTGTGTTTTCTTCAGATGCATTTTCTTCATCAACCAGTCCATCGTCCTCACCCCCGTCTGCAACTGGTTCCTCAACTTCTTCTTCTACTATTTCCGGTTCTTCAAGTGTTACCTTCTGAATATCATGTGGCGATAAGCGGTTTCCATTAGCCTTTAAACCTTTAACATCAATCAACTCTGCGAGGGTTAAATCTAAAGTTTCCGGAATCTGTGTTTTTCCTTTCAGCACATCAACAATAACTTTTGCCCCAGGGTTAGAGGTTAGGTATAATAGTTTCGATTTCTGCTCTTCACTGATAAAAATGGTTTTCCGGCCGTTGGCCTGAAGTTCGAATACAAAACGTTTGATAAAATAATTCTGCGCCTTGCCTTCAAAATGTACCGCAGCAAAAGTTTTCTCCGGATTAAACTTCTCAATCAGGAGCAAACCATCATCAAAGTGATTGCTCAGCTCGAATGAACTTAACTCGTAATAACCATCTTTGTGTACCTGTAAAATACGATCATCGCCATCAAATTCGCCAAGATATTTTCCACGTCCGTCAACATTTAGACGTTTCAGCAGGTCGTCATACCAGATCTTCAGTCCTGATAAGGTAGAAACCCCTTTACTTTTAAGTACAATTTTCTTTACCGGGTATTTCGAAACGATATTCCCCTGCGAACCACGGCCTTTAATGGCCACCTCTGCAAAATCGAGATCGAACTGAAGTTTACGCAGTTTAGAATGCGGTTTCAGTGCCACATTTACTACCTCAGCTTCACCGTTAGGATTTGGCGTAAAATATAATACCTTCGAGCCTTTCGATCCCTTGGTTAAATCATATTCCTTATCGCGGGTAACCCCTACCACAGCAAACCTTTTTATATAGGCTGTACCACTAGCACCATCTTTGTAGATCATGTTGTAAATGGTACGTTCATCATTTTTCTTAAATACCTGCGCGTGGATGATATTTTTACCCACAAAAGTTTTGTCGGCCACTTTGGTAATAATACATTTTCCATCCTCGCGGAAAACAATTACCTCATCAATATCCGAACAATCGGCAACATGAATATCTTTCTTTAATCCTGATCCGGTTCCGATAAAACCATCCTCTTTGTTCATGTATAGCTTAACGTTGGCCAATGCCACTTTCGAAGCTTCTACACGATCAAACAAACGGATTTCGGTTTTACGTTCCCTGCCTTTTCCGTATTTATCTTTCAGTTTCTGGTACCAGGCAATCGCATAATCGGTAAGGTGTTTTAAATGGTTTTTAACCACTTTAATTTCATCTTCCAGGTTTTTCATCTGCTCATCTGCCTTTTTCACATCAAAACGGGTGATGCTACTCATCGGCTTATCGATCAGCTTTTTGAAATCCTCGGGCAATATTTCGCGGTAAAGTGAGGGTTTAAAAGGGTCGAACAAAATATGTAAAACCTCTACTACCGTCTCGAAATTACTCGAATTTTCGTATTCAGGATTTTTATACATCCCCTCCTGAATAAATATTTTCAGTAAAGAGCTAAAAAAAATCTTTTCCTGCAACTCATGCAGACGGATTTCAAGCTCCTTTTTAAGTAAACTTTTAGTGTGTTTTGTATTCTCGATCAGGATGTCGTTTACACTTAAAAAGTGTGGCTTATCACCCTGAATGATACAGGTATTCGGCGAGATAGATACTTCGCAGGCCGTAAAAGCATACAGTGCATCTATGGTTACATCTGGCGAAATACCCGGCGCCAGGTGCACCACAATTTCTACATTGGCCGCGGTATTATCCTCGATCTTTTTAATCTTGATTTTGCCCTTATCGTTGGCCGATAAAATACTATCAATTACCGAACCCGTAGTGGTACTGAAAGGTACTTCGGTAATGACAAGTGTCTTTTTATCCTTCTCGGTAATTTTTGCACGAACACGGATTTTACCTCCACGCTGACCTTCATTATAGTTTGAAAAATCGGCCATACCACCCGTAAAAAAATCGGGCAATATATTAGGGCGAACCCCCTGTAATGCTTCAATTGAGGCATCTAACAGCTCGATAAAGTTGTGCGGCATTACTTTGGTAGCCAAACCAACAGCAATACCTTCGGCGCCCTGCGCAAGCAATAAAGGAAACTTAACCGGTAAGGTAATCGGTTCATTGTTACGTCCATCATAACTCAGCTGCCACTCTGTAGTATCCGGATTAAACACTACTTCGTTGGCAAATTTTGATAAACGTGCCTCAATATAACGCGGTGCCGCAGCACTATCGCCCGTAACCGGATCGCCCCAGTTACCCTGCATATCGATCAACAGGTCTTTTTGCCCGATTTGCACCATCGCATCGCCAATAGAAGCATCGCCATGCGGGTGATACTTCATTGTATTACCGATTACGTTGGCCGCTTTATTAAAACGCCCGTCATCCATCTCCTTTAGCGAGTGCATAATGCGGCGCTGTACGGGTTTTAAACCATCGTGGATGTGCGGAACCGCCCTATCGAGAATTACATAAGACGCATAATCGAGAAACCAGTTTTCGTATAAACCGTTAATTGGGGTTATGGTATGTTTGTGCTCTTCGTTTACGTTTTGATCTAATTCTTCACTCATTTATTTACAAAAATTGGCAGCCGTAAATATAATAAAAATGATTGCACAGAATGAAGTGAGGTTATTCACATTTCGATCCTTCAAAAGGTTAAACATAAGTCGCATCATCTCGACCGGAACGAAGTGAAGCGGAGAGATCTATCTCGAGACAGATTTAGCTTCGCTGAGCACTTCGTGGTTCTCGACTGCGCTGCACTTCGCTCGAAATGACGATAACTTATAAAGTATGGTAAAAGAAAAGATCCTTCATTAAAAAAACGTCATCTCGACTGGAGCCTCGGCGGAACGGAGAGATCTATCCCAATAGTAGTTCCAAGATAGATTTCTCCGCTACGGTCGAAATGACGATGCTTATGAAGTTTCGTAAAAGAAAAAGATCCTTCGTTGCACTCAGGATGACAGACCGATTAGTTATTCCGTTCCCAACAATACCCCCGAAACATTCCATGCGCTTGAGCTGCCGCCTTCAGACTTACCCATTGGTATAGTTACCTTTATAGTATGCACACCGGCTTTTAAATCGCCCAGGCTGATCCAGTTCGGATTGGTAACCGTACCCGGGCACCAGTTAGAACGACTTAAGTCAGATGAAGATAGCCCGCTTTCGAAATTACCTGAAGCCGGGTTTGATAAACGGTACGATCCGCAGTCCTGCCGCCATGGTGTAAAAGCAAAAGCTTCTTTTTCGTCTAACCAGATCGTATTTTTCTTCGGTACAAACTCATCACCATTTCCCCAGCCGCCATGTCCGGTGGTAATGTAGCGCAGTTTTGCATCCTTTAAATCTTTTGCTAAAGTGAAAGAGACTTCCAATCCTTTTTCACTGCTAAACATGGTTGCATATTCCTGTCCGGCCATTTCCATTACATTCGTCGAATTGAATAGCGGTAAAATGACTTCTTTGGCTTCTTTTGGCCTCCCGCCGTTATGTAATGTGATGTTTAACGAAACTTTGTGACCGCCTTTATCATAGTTACCGATAAAAACAGCTACCCAAACTTCCTTTCCGTTTACCAAGGGAAATAATTCCGAAACATCCTGACGGTAATATACTTTTTCAGCCCAGTTTTTATCCTTCAACTTTAAAGTATTGTATTTACCTACACCAAATGGCGTAAAAAAGCGCATCAGCTCAATTACCGGATTATAATTTGCAGTGGCTACAACGCCCTGGTATTTCTTTCCATTCCCATTATCATAAACCGGCAGTTCTTTAACCGAATTTTTAAGTGCATCCATTAAACTGATCTGATTATCCGTTGGGATGATAAATACAGAACCCGTCCTGTCGTAGGCGTCGCCGTTTGATTGTTCTGTTAAATCAACAAATACATTTGGGTTGGCCAATGCCGGGAATTTAACTTTCCGGGCGATAACCGTTCCGCCGGCATAACGAAAAATAGAATCGTTCGATTGTGGTTTATCAATAAAATTTATCTGTTCGTTGTTAAAAACATTTAAAGTGGTAAATCTACTTTTCCATAGCAGATCTTTATAGGTAAGTCCATCAGTTAATTTAGAACTTATTTTTTCCAAATCAATAGGCTGTACCTTCTTTACCTCTTCAATTTTGGTAGCGGTTACATAACTGTTTCCATTACGTACCTGTTCCAAAACCAAGCCAAGTGTTTGACCTAAACTGGTTGGCGCAGCTTTAATACCTGCATCTGTAGTATACCACAAATCGATCTGGTTTGAATTAACCACCGTTGAAGCTTTTTTACAGGTATAGCCTAAAATCACTTTAGTTTCTGCACCAAATTCGAAAACCTGTTTAGCAATCGAAGCACTATCAGTAGTGGCAATCTGGTTATTTACATCCAGATCGGCCACCTGAAATAATATATTTTCGGGTTTGGTTACGATGCTTTGCTCAAAAGGATACTTTGCTTTCCGGTCTAAAATACTGGCGTTACTGATTAAATTCTGCTTTGCGGAAACAATTGTGATGGCAGGATTACGGTCTTCCTTAGGTTTTCCATCGGCCGAACGGAAGTAGGTTATCTTATAAACAGCGTTACTTTTAAGTACGCCCTGCGCCTGCAGGTTACAAGAAATAAAAATAGTAAAAATGAGGATGTAGAGGTGCTTCATTATGGTTAAAAAACCAAATATAACTAAAAGTCGGATGTCTGGGGTCGGAGGTCGGAAGAAATAGTTGCTTAGTCAATTGGTAAAAGCATTGCTTTTTTTTGCCATATAAGGCATACGAGAGCCATATAAGTTTACTTGTTCTAAATTTATATGGTGATCAAATAGCAGAGCTACCGTTAACAGACTCAATTAAAAAGGGTCGTCACCCTGAATTTATTTCAGGGTCTTCCATACTAAAAAGATGCTGAAATAAATTCAGCATGACGAATTGCGTTATTCCGCTCAAAATAACAGCCTGTTCTACCGCTCCAACCTATCCTCAACAAAAGCAAAAGGCAGTAAACTCTGCACACTGGGTACTTTTAAGACTTCGCCGTTTAAACAATAAAAAATCACCTCAATTGGTGCTTTCTGTTTACGTTCGAACTCTGCCATTACCTGTAAACAGCCACCACATGAAGTAATCGGTTTTAAAATTTCAAAATTATCAGTCTGTGCAGTAATCGCCATGCTTTCTATCACGGCATCCGGATAGGTAGAACCGATACTGAAAAGTGCAACACGTTCGGCACAAAGTCCTGACGGATACGCCAGGTTTTCCTGATTGCTGCCCAGTATGGTTTCGCCCGATGCCAAACGGATGGCCGTACCTACCCTAAACTTCGAATATGGTGAATAAGAAGTACTTAAAGCCTTTTCCGAAAGTTCGCAAAGCGTTCTATCTGCCAATGTTAATTCTGTGATACCATTATATTGCTCAAAGGTTATATTTAGATTTATTGATTTCATTTTTAACTGTTTACATCACCGCCTGTGTTAAATTTTTATAGCGGGCGAACAATTTAAGTTATTTTTTGTATTATTTAGTAAAAAGTGCCTTAAATTTAATTTTAAATGGCATGCTTTTGGCATTTAAGTGACTCACCAAACACCCGTAGCTTTGAATAAATACGTACGTAAAAGTCTAAAAATCTTATTGTGGGTAATTGCCTCCATCATCATCCTGGTTGTGGGTGTTGCCCTTTCTTTAAATATCCCAGCCGTTCAGAATTTTGTTAAGGGTAAGGCCATTAACTACCTTAAAAGCAAAACCAAGACAGAAGTAAGCCTCGAAAGCATTAAAATCGCTTTGCCCAAAGATGTGGTTTTAAACAAATTTTATATCGAAGACCGCAAAGGCGATACCTTATTATATGCAGAAAAACTTGCGGTTGATATCAGCTTATTTAAGCTGTTAAAAAACACGGTCGAGGTGAATAATATTGAACTAAAAAACGTACGCGCAAACGTAAAACGTATTAGCCCCGATACAACATTCAATTTTTCTTTTCTGGTAGATGCCTTTGCAAGCGATCAGAAAAAGCCTGAAGAAAAGGTAAAGAAAGACACCACTTCTACCTTAAAATTTTCTGTTGATAAAGTTTCGTTCGAAGATATCGGCATCAACTACCGCGACGATGTTGCCGGTAATGATGTTAAATTGTATTTAGGTGCCTTTAAAACCAAAATCAAAGATTTCGATCTTGCCAACCAGCATTATGTGATTAAAGAATTAAGCCTGGTTAACACTTCATTACGTTATTTACAGCAGAAACCACTCGTAAAACTAGTTCAGCACATTACCAATAGCGTAGACAGCACACAGAAAGAACAGGGAAAATTACCGCTGATAGAAGTGCAGAACTTTGTTTTCAGTAATGTGAAGGTTAATTACGACGACCAAATCTCGACTACAAAAGCGATAGCCGATGTGAACGATCTTGGTTTGGCAAACCTGAAAGTAGATTTAACCAACAGTAAATATGCGGTTGATGATGCGCATTTAAATAAATCAAATATCCTTTTTGCCTTTAAACCTGCGCCAAGCAACGATTTAAAGAAAGTTAAAGATACTGTTGTACCCGAGCAATCGCCATTGGGACTAATCATCAAGAATATCAGTTTAGCTGATAACAATGTACAATTTGATAACCTGGGTGCAAAACCTGCACCTAAAGGTATGGATTTTAACCACCTCAAAATCAACAACCTTAATCTGGGTGCCAGCAATGTAAGTTATAGTGCAGCAGGAATTAAAGCCAATGTTAAAAATGGATCGTTGAAAGAAAAAAGCGGTTTTGTACTCGATGAGTTGCGTGGTGATGCGGTGTATAATGATAAGCAGATTAAGCTCACAAATTTCATCCTGAAAACGCCTAATACCTCGATAGAAAATGCCACGGAGTTAAATTTCACCTCGATGGAAGATTTAACCAAACATCCTGAGCGCGTAAAACTAAATATTGCCCTAAAAAATACCACCATTGGCTTAAAAGATGCCGGCTACTTTAGCAATGCCGTACCTGCAAATTACCGCAACGAAAAAATAAAAATAAATGCAGATGTGAACGGCTACTTAAATAACCTGAACATCCCGAAATTACAGATTAGCGGACTAAAAAACACGCAGATCGACATCAGTGGAAAAGCCAGGGGCCTGCCTGATATCAAAAAAACCTTTCTCGATTTAAACATCAAAAAACTCCATGTAACCAAAGGCGATATTCTGGTGGCTGTACCTAAAAAATCGTTGCCCCCATCAATAGATTTGCCTAATGTAATCGACGCCAAAGGAAACTTCAAAGGTTCGATGACGGATTTTAACACCAACCTGAATATTAATACAGATATGGGTGGTGCTGTGGTTGTTGCAGGTATGAACGGACCAAAAGGTAAAGAAAGTTACAAAGCAAACATCAGCCTGAACAACTTTAACGTGGGCAGGTTATTAAAAATGCAGCCCAAACTTGGCCGTGTTTCGGTAAAAGCCGATGTGGCAGGTACCGGTCTCGATCCTAAAAAAATCAATGCTAAATTTAATGCAAGGGTATTAAGTGCCTATTATAATAAATACACCTACCGCAATTTAACGCTTGCCGGAAATTACAGTAACCAGAATATCAGCATTAAAAGCAGCATGCCTGATAGCAATGCAAACTTTAATTTAGATGCCAAAGTAAATCTTGCAGGTAAATATCCGGCAGTAAAAGCCGATTTAAATTTAAAACAGGTTAATCTTCAGGCTTTAAATTTTAGCCCAACCGTTTTAAGTGCTGCCGGTGTAGTTAAAGTAGATCTGGCCACTGCCGATGCCGATTATTTAAACGGATCGGTTGATGTTACAGGTCTTCAGCTCGTAAAAGACAAACAAAAAATCAATGTTGATACCATTTCAATTCGTGCCAAATCAACCGCTACCGAAAACGAACTGACCTTAAAATCCGAAATATTATCCGCCAAAATTGATGGTAAATACCAGTTAACCAAAGTGGGCAGTGCGGTAATCAACGAAATCAATAAATATTATGCTTTTGGTACCGTTACTAAAGTTCCCGATCAGCGTTTAAGGTTCAATGTACAGATTTACGATTCTAAACTGCTTAAAAACTTTGTTCCGCAGCTCACTGTATTCAAACAATCGCAGTTTTATGGTTTGATTGATACCCAAAAAGACAGCCTGCAGATTAAAGGAAATTTCCCGCAGGTGGTTTATGGCGATTTTAAGGTAGATACTACTGTTTTAAACATCAATAACGACAATAACAAATTAGATTATAGCTTAACGGTTAAAAGCTTGCAAAGCCCTTCCATTGCACTTTTCAATACAGAAGTAAGCGGCGATGCGGCGAACAACAATTTAGGTGTTAATATCTTCCTGCGCGACAGGCAGCTTAAAAACAAATATGTAATCGGTGGTACTTTCCAGTCAATCAACAAAGATTTTAAATTCACTTTAGATCCACAGAAACTATTGCTCGATTATCAGAAATGGGTGGTTTCGCAGGATAATTATATCCAGTTTGGGGCTTCGGGCATTTTGGTTAACCAATTCCAGATCAGCAACAGTGGTCAGTCGCTTTCCATCAACAGCAATCCAACACAACCAAATGCACCATTAGCAGTAGAGTTTAAGGATTTTCAGTTAGAAACCCTGACCAAATTTGCCGAAACGGATACTACACTGGTAGGTGGCCGCTTAAACGGAACAGCAAATGTGAAAGATTTAGCATCAACTCCAAAATTTGAAGCCAACTTAACCATCGATCAGTTGCGTTACCAGAAAGACCAGTTGGGAACCCTGCGTTTAGCGGTAAACAACAATACCGAAAATGCTTTCGAGGTAAACGTGGCCTTATCAGGTGTGCACGAGTTGAGGGTAAATGGATTTTATTATACCGCACCTCAAAGCGCACTTGATCTTACGGTGAATATTGATAAGATCGAGATGAAAAACATTGAAAGTTTATCGGCAGGTCAGCTTAAAAATGGCACCGGAACTTTAACCGGAGCACTTACCGTTAAAGGTTCACTTACTGCGCCTAAAATCCTGGGCGATTTAACATTCAACAACGCAGGCTTTAAAGTAGCTTATGTAAATTCATATTTCCGCATGCCAAACGAAAAAATTTCGTTTACAAATGAAGGAATTGGTTTTAACAACTTTACCCTGATCGATTCTTTAAACCAAAAGGCTACCATTAACGGAAATGTTTATACTACTGATTTCAAGAATTACCGCTTTGGTTTAGATATCAGAATGAACAATTTCAGGGCGATTAATTCTACTTCGGCAGATAACGATATGATTTACGGAACGGTTTTCCTTACCAGCGATATTAAAGTACGCGGAGACCTGAACCAGCCTGATGTGAACATGAACATTAATGTAAACAAAGGCACTAAATTTTTCTTTGCACTGCCAAATAGTGATCCTTCCATTATCGATCAGGAAGGTATCGTACAGTTTATCGATGCTGATGCACCGCCATTTAACGGACAAAAAGCATTAAAGGTTGATAGCATAAGCAAATCTCCTGTAAAAGGCATAAACCTGGTGGCAGCAGTAAAAATAGATCCCGAAGCCGAACTTAATGTGGTAGTTGATCCTTCAAACGGCGATGCGCTGAACATTAAAGGGGAGGCTGATCTTAATGCAACAATGGATCCGAGCGGTAAAATCAGTTTAACCGGTCGTTACGAGATTATTGATGGTTCTTACAACTTATCTGTTGGTCCGCTGGGTAAAAAAGCTTTTAAACTGGTAAAAGGAAGTACCATTGTTTGGACAGGTGAGCCAACTTCGGCAAATGTTAATTTAACCGCACTGTACGAAGTAAATGCTGCTCCTATCGATCTGATTAACGAACCCGATAATATCCAGGCCAAAACGAAATTACCTTTCCAGGTTTACCTCATGATGAAAGGCGAATTGTTGAAACCGATCATTTCTTTCAAACTCGATCTGCCTGAAAATGAACGTGGCGCCTTAAACGGAACTGTTTATACTAAACTGATTAATGTAAACCGCGATGAAAGCGAACTGAACAAACAGGTTTTTGCCTTATTGGCGTTAAACAGGTTTATCGCCAACAATCCGTTCGAAAGTTTGGCCGGTGGCGGCGGTGGTGTTTCTACCTTAGCAAGATCGAGTGTAAGTAAATTGCTTACCGAGCAGTTAAATAACCTTGCGTCTGATCTGATACAGGGTGTAGAACTTAACTTTGGCGTAAACTCATCAGAAGATTATTCTACCGGATCGTTGCAACAGAAAACGGATCTCGAAGTAGGTTTATCTAAAAAATTACTAAACGACAGGTTAACTGTAACCGTTGGAAGTTCTTTCGCTTTAGAAGGACCTCAGGCACCGGGCGAAAAATCGACAGATATTGGCGGTAACGTAAACGTAGAATATGCTTTATCGGCGGATGGAAGATATAGATTGCGGGCTTACAGGCGCAACCAGAACGATGTAATTGTACAGGGACAGATTATTGAAACAGGATTAGGTTTCACACTCGTTGTAGATTATAATAAATTCAGAGAGATTTTCCAGAAAAAACGAAACAGAAGAAACATTGAACAAAAACCTAAAAATGAAACAACTAACTAGACCAATTTTATTTATACTGGCCTGCTTAGTTTGGGCTGCATGTAGCTCTACGAAATCGTTAAAGCCGGGACAATATTTATATACAGGTGCCGAAGTAAAGATCAATCCGGATTCATCAGGCAAGATTGATGATGAAAAACAGGTAAAAAGTGATTTAGAAAGCAAAACAAGACCCCGTCCCAACAAATCTATTTTGGGTATTAAATATAAGTTGGGCATTTATAACCTGGCCGGCGAACCTAAAAAACCAAAAGGGCTCAGAAACTGGATCCGCAGGCAAGGTGAAGCCCCTGTGCTTTTAAATGAAGTTAAACTGAAATACAATAATGATGTATTAACCAGTTACCTGATTAGTGAGGGTTATTTACAGGCGGCTGTTACCGGAGATACCGTTATTACAGGAAAAAAAGGTAAGGCTGTTTACACTGCAGAAACCGGGAACCGTTACAAAATAAATAAAGTTACTTTCCCACCGGATAGTGGCATCTTAACCAAAATCATCAACCAGAACAAGGATAAAACCCTGCTAAAAGTAGGTGACTATTATGACCTGGATACCTATAAAAATGAACGCATCAGGATAGATAACGACCTGAAAGAACAGGGTTATTTCTATTTTAGTCCTGATTACCTGATCCTCCAGATTGACAGTACCATTGGCAAAAACCTGGTAAACGTTACTGTTAAGGTTAAAGATATTGCACCTGATGCCGGTTTAAAGCCTTATAGCATACGTAATATTAATATTTACCCAAGCTATAGCCTGCGGAGAGATACCATATTAAGAAAGCTAAAACCGATTGAATATCACGATTTCAGCATTTACGATGACCGCAATACCTTTAAACCAAAACTATTCGACCGTTTAGTTTTCTTTCAGAAGGGTGAACCTTATAACCGTAAAGACCACAATCAATCGTTAAACAGGATGGTAAATGTGGGTGCTTTCAGGGATGTTAGGGCGGAGTTTTTACCAATCGACAGTTTCAAAAACAACCAACTGGATCTGAATATTTACCTTACCCCACTCAAGAAAAATTCTTTGAGCTTTTCGGTTACCGGAACCAGTAAATCGAACAATTTTGTAGGTTCGGAGGTAAAAGTTACCCAAACCACCAGAAACCTCTTCAGAAATGCAGAACAACTGGATGTGAGTGTGAGTGGTGGTTTCGAAACGCAAACCAGAGGAACTTCCTTAGGCCGCAATTCGCTATCGTTAACAGCTGAAGCAAAACTGACTTTCCCAAGATTTATCGTTCCTTTTTATAAACCAAACAGTACAACTGCTTTTATCCCGAAAACCATTACTTCGCTCTCTTACCAGATGCTTAACCGTGGTTCTGAATACACCTTACATGCCATAAAAGGAGAATATGGTTATAATTTTAAAGAGAACCAGTATAAGGAGCATAATTTTAATCCTATTTCGATCAGTTATATTTCGACAAGTTTTCCTACTAATAGAAAAGATAGTTTATTCGAAGCAAACCCATTATTAAGAACAACACTTGAAAATCAATTTATCATAGGTAGTAATTACAACTTTACCTATACCAACCAGATGGAAACCAACCGCCGTAATAATGTTTATTTCTACGGTGGTTTAGAAACAGGAGGTAATGTTTGGGGCTTATTTACATCTAAAAACGACCAGGGACAAAAAACTTTATTCAATACACCACTTACCCAGTTCATCAGGGCCGAAGCTGATTTGAGGGATTATTATAAAATTAACCGCAACCTGATCTGGGCCAACCGCTTAAACTTAGGTTATGGTTATGCTTATGGAAACAGTACCTCATTGCCATTTGTAAGGCAGTTTTTTGCAGGCGGAAGTAACGATATCAGGGCATTTCCGGCGCGTACTTTAGGTCCGGGTACCTATAAGGTACCGGATGATGCAATTTTTGCAGATCAGGGTGGTGATATCAAACTCATGCTTAACTCAGAGTTGCGTTTTAAACTGGTGAGTGTACTTTATGGCGCATTGTTTGTTGATGCAGGTAATATCTGGTTAAGGAAAGAAGATCTTGGTGAACCCGGCAAACCAGAGACTGCGAGACTTGGATCAGGCTTTAAATTAAAAAACACATTTAACGAGTTAGCCGTTGGTACCGGTGCAGGTTTACGTGTTGATGCTACTATTTTTGTGGTACGTTTAGATGTGGCTTTCCCTGTGCGCAAACCTTACCTGCCCGAAGGACAGCGATGGGTATTTGATGATATAGCTTTTGGAAATAAAGACTGGCGCAGACAAAATTTAATTTTTAACATTGGGATAGGTTATCCGTTTTAATTTTTCGATGAAAGTAATTACCAGGATCAAAAACTTCTTTATCGCACTTTACCATTTGTTTGTAGCCGCCGGAAAGGGTTTTGTAGAGGATCGCGTAACCAAATTAAGCGCTTCGCTTGCCTATTACACCATTTTTTCGCTTACACCGCTAATCATTATCCTCCTCTCTGCAGCTACCCTATTTTTAGGAGATAAAAAAAATGAAGAAACAAGGGGTAAATTTTTCGGACAGGTTACCGAACTTGTAGGAAAAGATGCTGCAGGCCAGATACAGGGCTTTGTAGAACATGCCAATAAAACCGGTCAATCTACTTTTAGCCTAATTGTAGGTATTGTGGTACTGATTATTGGTTCTACAGCCATTTTTATCGAAATACAGGATAGCATCAATATGATCTGGAAAGTAAAAGCCGTGCCTAAAAAAGGCTGGATAAAAATGCTCACCAACCGGCTCCTCTCCTTCTCGCTGATTGTTTCTATGGGCTTTTTATTACTGGTATCCTTGGTGGTAAACAGTGTGGTAGTAGGTTTGGGTTCTAAACTGGCCAGTTTGCTTTCGCAAAGCAAGATAGATGAGGTAATTCCGGTAGCAAATGATACGATGGCCCTGATTATTTATATCCTGAACAATGTAATTACCCTAGCCGCTGTTACAGCTGTATTTGCTGTTATTTTTAAAGTATTACCCGATGTAATTATCCGGTGGAAATCAGCCATTATCGGGGCATTATTTACAGCCGTTCTTTTCAGTTTGGGTAAATACCTGATTGGGATATATATTGAAAAAGGTAATCCGGGCTCTGCCTTTGGTGCTGCCAGTTCGATCATTGTGATACTGCTGTGGATTTATTATACCTCAATTATTTTATATTTCGGAGCCGAATTTACCCAGGCTTATGCTGAAAAATACGATAATGGCATCTCCCCCAGTAAATATGCCGTGTTTACTAAAATCACTATTGTAGAGAAAAAGGTTGATGTATTGCCGCCGCAACATCCTGAAGATACGGTGGATGTGAGTAAGGCCTAACTTTGCAGGTATTCCCACGCAAATCGTCATGCTGAATTTAATTCAGCATCTTTCTTGCAAAACAGACACTGAAATAAATCCGATAGCTATCTGATCAGGGTGATTTGATAGTCGCGATGCACTAAACCAAAGAAGTCAAGTTTTAAAAACTTGACTTCTTTGTTATATACCTTTTTTAGAAAAGCAGGTGTAATGGTAGTTAGGATTGTTCGGTCCTGCTTTACGCTGCTGCCGATAAAAAATCGGCATTCGCGCCAATCTGGTTTATGTGGCAGGGATAAGGATGCTATTAACGTTTTTAATACCAAACGTTCCTACGGAACGTTGCGCAAATAACAAAATGTTATTTGCTACCCACGAAACGTCCCTACGGGACGATTTAGGATTATTTTTCCTGGCTGTCTCATCGGGACGATTCATGGGTAAAAAAGAAGTCAAGTTTTAAAAACTTGACTTCTTTATGAAAATACTATAACAAACTACTCCCCGGTTCGTGTCTCCACGAAACGGAATAATCTTCTTTACGCTACCTCTTCTGTAATTACTTTAGCCTCTTCTGTTACCTCATCTTTCTCTATACGCAGGTTCCGGATAATGTGCTGTTGCCTGTCGGGTGTATTTTTACCCATATAATATTCGAGCAGACTTTTAATGGTCTGGTCTTTCAGGATAACAGGGTCAAGCCTGATGTCTTTTCCTATAAATAAGCCAAACTCATCTGGTGAGATCTCTCCCAAACCTTTAAATCGTGTAATTTCAGGCTTGTTGCCAAGCTTTTCGATGGCATTTTTACGTTCCTCGTCACTATAGCAATAAATCGTTTCCTTTTTGTTCCTCACCCTGAAAAGTGGTGTTTGTAATATATAAACATGCCCGGCTTTTACCAGGTCAGGGAAAAACTGCAAAAAGAATGTCATCATCAGCAAACGGATGTGCATACCATCTACGTCGGCATCAGTTGCAATGACAATGTTGTTATAATGAAGCCCTTCTAAGCCATCCTCAATATTTAAAGCATGCTGTAAAAGGTTAAATTCTTCGTTTTCGTAAACCACTTTTTTGGTCAATTCGTAACAGTTTAACGGTTTACCTTTTAAACTAAATACGGCCTGGCAATCTACATCACGCGATTTGGTAATCGAACCCGATGCCGAATCTCCCTCGGTAATAAATAAAGTAGTTTCGTAACGTTTCTCGTGCGTGGTATTAAAATGCACCTTACAATCGCGGAGCTTTTTATTGTGTAACGATGCTTTTTTAGCCCTGTCGTTAGCCAGTTTTTTAATCCCGGCAATATCTTTACGTTCACGCTCAGATTGTAGAATTCTTTTCTCTAATGCATCCGCAACCTCTTTGTTTTTATGCAGGTAATCATCCAGTTCTTTCTTAACAAAATCGTTGATGAAAGTAGCTACTGATGGCCCCTCTGGTCCCATATTCTGCGAACCTAATTTAGTTTTAGTCTGCGATTCGAAAACCGGCTCCTGTACGCGAACAGAAATCGCTGCAATAATTGATGAGCGCACATCGGCTGCATCAAACTCTTTTTTGTAAAACTCACGAACGGTTTTCACTACCGCAGCCCTAAACGCTGCCTGGTGTGTTCCGCCCTGTGTAGTATGCTGTCCGTTAACAAACGAGTGGTAATCTTCGCCATATTGCTGTCCGTGGGTCATGGCAATTTCGATATCCGGACCAATCATGTGGATAATCGGGTAGCGGATTTCTTCAGGCTTATTAAATTTAGAAAGCAGATCATATAATCCTCTTTCCGAAAAATATTTCTGGTTATTAAAATTTACGGTTAAACCGGTATTTAAGAAAACATAATTCCAAACCATGCTCTCCACAAAATCAGGAATGTAATGGTAGTTTCTGAAAATGGTTTCGTCAGGGTAAAAAGTAATTGCCGTACCATTTCGCTGGGTGGTATCGATAACGGGCTGCTCATTTACAATCTCACCTTTAGAAAACTCTACTTTTTTGGTTTTTCCATCGCGGTACGATTGTACAGTGAAACTTGTAGAAAGGGCATTTACGGCTTTGGTACCCACCCCATTTAAACCTACTGATTTTTGAAAGGCATTGCTATCGTATTTACCACCGGTATTGATCTTGCTCACACAATCGATTACCTTACCCAGTGGAATACCCCGACCATAATCCCGAACATTTACTTTCTGCTCTGAAAGGGTAATTTCAATGGTTTTTCCGGTACCCATTACAAATTCATCGATAGAATTATCTACAATTTCCTTTAATAAAACGTAAATACCATCATCCTGGGCAGAGCCATCGCCAAGTTTACCAATGTACATCCCCGGACGAAGCCTGATGTGCTCTTTCCAATCTAATGAACGGATACTGTCGTCGTTATAAATTACTTCTGCCATACTGTGTTTTATCTGCTCTTCATTTGAAAACCCTGCATTTTTGATTTGCAAAGCGATGAAGATTTTGTAGAAATAATCCTGATGACTGAAACTAAAAATATTTTCAAATATGCCCGTCAGAATTATCTTACAATAATAAATTTATTATGCGAGGCTGGCAAATGAAAATTTCCACATGTGAACAATGATGGAAAGTGATGGATGATGGAAGAGGTAAAATGGATGATGGGCTAAGCGCTAAACGAACAAATACACAATTGACCAGTGAACTAATAACCAGTAAACAAATCACAACATCCAAAATAGTTCCACTTTCCAACATATTTAACAATGAACAAATGACCAGTGAACTAATGAACAAAACATTTCAACATATCGAACAGAGTAGCTCTTCTACCCTTCAAACATTCTCTCATTCAATCATTCAATTTTCCCTATCTTCATCCCATAATTAATTCCCTTATCAATGCAACAAAAAAAGCAGCTTTCGCTATTCGATTTATCCATGATTGTGGTGAGTTTGGTTATTGGAATGGGCGTTTTCCGTACACCGGTAAATGTTGCCGCCAAAGCGCAGATTCCGGAGCTGTTTTATCTTGCCTGGTTTATCGGTGGTTTTGTAGCTTTTTGTGGCGCATTAACCTACGCCGAAATCGGGTCGCGTTTTCCGGTTACGGGCGGTTATTATAAAATATTTTCTTCTGCTTATCATCCCTCTATTGCCTTTGCCATTAATTGTATTGTAATTATTTCGAGTGCAGCTTCGGTAGCGGCCATTTCGATCATTGGTGCAGAGTACCTGAGTAAAATTATTTTGCCAGCAGCCAATCAGACCGAAACTTACCGGGTAGCCATAGCCATCACCACCATTCTGGTATTCTATATTATTAATCTTTTAGGTTTAAAAGCGAGTTCTAAAACGCAAAATGTATTAACGGTAATTAAGATCGGAATGATTTTAATGTTGATTTGTGCGGTATTTTTCGGCGGACAAACAGAAACAGTTACTCCAGTTTTTAAAACGGCAACAGGAGCTTCACCTACCTGGAGCGATTACGGAAAAGCGCTGGGTTTATGCCTGATTGCCGTTTCGTTCTCCTATGCGGGTTATGCCCAAACCATCAATTTTGGTGGTGAGGTTAAAGAGGCTAAAAAGGTAATTCCACGTTCTATCATTATCGGTTTAACCATTATTGTTGCCTTGTACCTGGCCATCAACTATGTTTATGTAAAAGTAATCGGTTTCGAAGAATTAAAATCGGCCGAAAGCATTGCGGCAATTTTAGCTTCAAAAATATTTGGTCCGGCGGGTTTTAGCGCACTTTCAGTAATCATCTTTTTCTCGGTAATGGGTTATGTAAATGTAAATTTATTGAGCAACCCACGGGCCATGTTTGCCATGGGCGAAGAAGGTGCCCTGCCTAAAATATTCAGCCGGATGAATAAAAAAACCGAAGTAATTACAGTGAGTTTAACCGTTTTTACGGTAATTGCGGTGGTCATTATCTTTTATGCCAAAACCTTCGACAAGATTTTAAATTATACCATCTTTTTAGAAAGCATCAGTATGGCCAGTTCGGCAGCCACAATTTTTATCCTGAGGAAAAGAACGGCACATCTTGATAAAAAAACCATCTATACTGTTCCATTATATCCTATATTGCCTATCATATTTATTGCTGCTTATACATTTGTGGCCTTCAGTATTTATGCTGATGACCAAAATGCGGCACTAAATGGTTTATATATTTTTGTTGGCTTTCTGGCAATCTATTTTGTGAGCAGGTGGTTTAATAAGAAATAGTTTTATTCCCGGTTCAAACCTCGCAGGTTTTAAAAACCTGCGAGGTTTAGTTAGGCAGACCTAAGTAAAATAAACCTGATTGGAATGAACATCCCGATTTTTCATCGGGATAAAATGGAAAGCAGGACTGATTTAACCTATAAACACAGAAACCTGCTTTTCGAAAAATAAAGAATTAATTTTAGCATTTTTAATGAACAAAACACTCTCTTTAAAACAGGAAATTGCTTATGCTGCCGGTATGATCGGTTGGAGTACAATGACAAACATTATCATTGTAATGCTCCCCTATTTTTACCTGCCACCAAGCAACGCAGGCTTACCACCTTTGGTGCCACAACTTGTTTTACTGGGTGCTTTCAATATCCTTTCTATCATTGCCGCATCGGGCAGGCTGGTTGATGCCATTTACGATCCTTTTATAGCCTCGAGGAGCGATGCCAGCACAAATAAAAACGGCCGCAGGATGCCTTTTATGAAATGGGCCATTGTTCCGGCCATGCTTTTCTGCGGACTGGTTTTTTATCCTATCCAAAAAACAGAAAGCCTGCATAATGCCTGGTGGTTAACCCTTACACTTTGTTTGTTTTTTATATCGGTTACCACTTATATTATCCCGTATAATGCTTTACTGGCCGAAGTAACCAATACACCGAGGCAAAAAGTTAAACTATCCAGCTACCAGCAGGTTGGTTTCGTGATCGGGATTATTTTATCGGCCTGTACCAACAACTTTGCCGATCTGGTTGAAGCCAATTTCCACGTGGCTAACCGCAGCGAGGCCATTCAAACGGCAATTTGGGGTTTATGTATTTTATCGGGAATTGTCATGTTATTACCGATCTTTTTCATTAACGAAAAAGAATTTTCTGTCGCCAAGCCCACGCATATTCCCTTATGGCCAGCTATAAAAAGCACCTTTAAAAACAGTAATTTCAAATATTACCTGATTTCCGATTTTGCTTTTTATACCGCGTTGAGCATTATTTCGAGTGGTTTGTTATTTTTCTGTACCGTATTGTTGGGTTTACCCGAATCGGAAGGCGGCAAGTTTATGGGCGCTATGGTAATGGCCTCCTTATTGTTTTACCCCATTGTAAACTTTGGCTCGGCAAAAATTGGCAAAAAACCATTTGTATTACTCGCTTTTGCAGTACTTTGCCTGATATTTGTAACCATTTTCTTTTTAGGCAAATTGCCTTTCGGGCCGCATACACAGATTTACATACTGGTATTATCAGCATCTTTTCCTTTAGCGGCTTTGGGAATTTTACCAACGGCAATCCTCGCCGATATTGCGCAAAAGGATACGCTGGAGACCGGCGAAAACCACGAAGGTATGTTTTTTGCCGTTAAATATCTTTTTGTTAAACTTGGACAAACATTGGGTATTGCTATTTTCGCCATGCTCACCATTTATGGTAAAGATCCGGGAAATGATTTCGGGCTGCGCCTAAACGGTATTGTAGGTTTTGGGCTTTGTTTAATTGCCCTGCTGTTTTTTAGTAGATTTAAAGAAGAGAGGTAGCTGAGCGCTAAGGTTTAAGCATTCGGCGGATATATTTTTTTGAGAAATGAACGAATCACTCATACAAAAAGACTTTAGATTAAGATATAAATCATTTCTAATTACCGAAAACGGACTTGAGGTAAAGCAAAAAAGCCTGCTTTCATCGAGTGAATACCTGATCACGTACGAAAATGTTGGCACGAGAACTTATACAGATAACAGGGGTATTTATGGTCTCTTATATTCGTCAGCAATACTGGGTATGATTTCGGTATTAATGTATGTACTCAGAAATGAAGGAGAAGATGTGGAAAGTTCGGCCAGTTTATTCTATTCAGGATTATCAGCGATACTCTTTATTTTATTTTTAGTTACCTATAAAAGGAATTTTTATCTGGTAAAATACGGAAATGTGGATCCCATTGAGTTTTTACAGCATCAACCATCAAAAGCAGAGGTTAATGCGTTTATCGAAACGCTTAAAACCACCAGAAATGAATTCTTGCTCAATAAATACGGTAAAACAAATTTTAGTCTTAGTTATCAGCAAAACCATCAAAATCTTGCATGGTTATCAAATAATGAAGTAATCAATAACCAGGAGTTTAATAATATGGTTAATAAGCTAAATCTGGAAATGCAGCAGCAGCCAAATAAAATAAGCTTCGATTTTAGCCTAAATTAAAAACTTCTGCAATCAATCATCAACTTAGCATAAAATACATGGACAGAATAATGGCACTACACCACTTCACCCTGCCCATGTACAGCATTCTTATTAAGTATTTTTAGTAGCCCGGGCTTTGTTTAAGTGTACCCTTACTCCGGTCGATCTGATCCTGAGGTAAAGGAAAATACTCGTCCCTGCTTTCTATACTAATGCCTTTTAAATAGTCGAAATATCCGCCTTCAAAAGAAAAATAGCTTTCAAGTGTTTGTTTGGCTATGCCCCAGCGTACCAGATCGAAAAACCGGTGTCCTTCCATCGCCAGCTCAAGCCTGCGCTCAAACCGAACTGCGTTCCGGGCATAGGTATCATTTGGAAATGAAGTGTACGGACTTACTTTATATGCTGCTGCCGGTGCACCATTTACCTGTTGCGGGGTGATTTTTGCTGCCCTGGCCCTTACTATATTTACGAGGGTTAAAGCTCTTGGCAGATCGCCTTTTTCTACCGCACATTCGGCAGCCATGAGGTAAACATCGCCCAAACGGATCAGGTTTACATTTAAGCCGGTAACGTTAGTGGTTCCCGGTGCTGTTCCGCTGGTAATCTGTGCTGCCTCAATGGTATTTTTAACGGCAACAAAAGGCCCTCCATTAGAAGCATCACGGATCCAGGTATCGCCGGCCATTATTCCCCAATCGCGGTAAGGAACACCACGCCTGCCTATGGTAGATTCGATACGCGGATCAAAAGGCAGGGTTTTATCTACCACATAATTGTCTTTTGCGCTTCCGGTTAATCCAAAATCCGATTTATAGGGATTGGTTCGATAGCTGCCATCCAATAGCGGCAAACCAGCTATATCTACCTTAAAAGAATTGGCCAGATCAATAGAAGGCTGGAAGAAACCACAGCAGTTGATCGGTGTATTGCCATAAGGAAAATTCAGGATATCGCCTACATTTCCATTGTCTCCACCCGTACCATCGGTACCAACCGAATGCTGTACAGACATGATCGTTTCAGGCCCGTCTTCCTTTGTAATGTCGAAATTATCTGCATAAGGCATGGTGGTTAAATCAGGTTTAGCCAAAATTACAGCGTTCAGCAGGTCATAGGCTTCCGGATATTTTTTCTGGTACAGAAACACTTTACCAAGGTAAGCCTGTGCAGCATATTTATCCACTCTCCCTTTCTGGTTTTTAGGTTTGATGGTGCTCAGGTTAGCTACAGCGAACTGAAGATCATCTACAATATTTGGGTAAATGTCTTTATCGTTTGGAACAAAGGTACCGCTGCTGGCCTCGGTAACATAAGGCACCACTTTAAATACCCTCACTAAAAAGAAATAATAATGTGCACGCAACAATCGGGCTTCGCCCTGTATTTCTTTAGCGCGGGCATCAGCAAATTTGGCTGAGCCATTACCTGACTGTAAATTCGCCAGTATTTTGAGGGTGTTGTTACAGCGTTGGATCCCCTCGAAACACCTGTCCCAAAGGTTGGATAAATTATCATTGGTACTGGTTGGCGAATGTTGTTCAATGGCATTCATCGGGGGCTGATCGCCAACACTACTGCCTTTATGAGCATTATCTGAAGCCACTTCTCCAAACAGCCATTGACTGGGTGCGGCGCCATAATTGCCATAAGTACCATTTACATTACCGTTAAGCAATGAATAAGCACCTACCAGTAAACCTTCTACACCATCCTGTGTGGTTAATTGCTCTTCGGTAAGTTCGCCCTGTGGCTGCAGGTTCAAAAATTCCTTTTTACATGAGAAAGTAGAAAAGATCAGAAAAGAGAGCAGGATATATTTTATATGTTTCATCTTTGTTTCTTTTAATTAAAATCCAACATTAATACCAATTAAAAACTGACGGGGAGAAGGGTAAACACCCTGATCTACGCCCGGCGCAGAGAAGGTATCCGTAATCTGGCTCACCTCCGGATCCATGCCGGTATATTTGGTGATTGTAAATAAATTGGTTGCACTTACATATACCCTCAATTTGCTGATGGGCGAATTTGCACCAAATGCTTTAGCAGTAGGGATCGAATAACCAAGCTGTATGTTCTTTAACCTTAAAAAACTTCCATCCTGAATATAATAGCTCGATGAGGCAAACTCCAGATCCGAAGCACCGGCATAAGCAGAAGGTATTAAACTGCTTGGGTTTGAAGGGCTCCAGGCATTTAATAACCTGGTACTTTTGGCACCATCAAAAGATGGGAAATCGGTAAAATAGCGTGTGGCCTGAAAAATATCATTGCCCTGAACGCCATAAATAAATGCGGCAATATCAAAGTTTTTATAAGATGCATTTAAATTTATCCCAGCGGTAAAATTAGGATTCGGATCGCCGATAATGGTCCGGTCTTTCGGATCAATTACCCCATCGCCATTAATATCCTGGTAGCGTAAACCACCAACCCTGGCGCCTGAATAGGATGCATTGTTCTGGATATCAGCAGTGCTCTGGTAAATCCCTGCAGTTTTATATCCAAAAAACGATCCAAAGGGTGCACCTTCCTGCAATACACTGGTTTGCAAACTTCTGTAATTACCATAAATCTGATTAAAAATACCCGGGGCCAATCTTACGATTTCATTTTTGTTTTTAGAGAAATTCAGCCCAACATCAAATTTAAATGGGCTATCATCCTTGATTCCATAATGATAAGCAACATTAAATTCGATCCCTTTATTGCTCATGTCGCCGATATTTACAAATGGCGAACTGCCCAAACCAACCACGCTGGATGGTAAAGGAAGATTATAAAGCATATCTGATGTTTTTTTATTGTACCAGTCAACCGATCCATCAACAGCTCCGCCCAGTAAACTAAAATCAAGTCCGATGTTGAGCGCTTTTAACGATTCCCATTTTACGTCGGCATTTTGATAAGCATTTTGCCATACCCCGGTGGTTAGTCCATTTCCCCCTCCAACAGCATAGGCCGAATTGATGATCGAACTCTGGAAACGGTTAATATACTGATAGGGAGGTATCCGTTGATTTCCAGTTTGGCCATAACCTACACGAAGTTTCAGGTCGCTTATCCATTTAACACTTTTCATAAATTCCTCTTCCGATAATCTCCAGGCCACACTTCCTGCCGGGTAATTACCGTATTTATTGTTAGGTCCAAAATTCGAAGATCCATCACGTCTGAAGGTAATACTCGCCAGATAACGGTCGTGATACGAATAATCTACTTTTCCGAATAAAGAGAACAGCGAACCGATAGAGCCAAAACTCGTATTGCTGATGTTGGAAGAACCGGTACTGAGGTAATAATAATCCTGATTACCGATAATAAAAAAGTCATTTCTACCTGCGTTTAACTGTCGCGACCGTGATCTGATTGCTTCTGTACCGATAAGTATATTTACACGATGTAATTCGTTAAAAACCTTACTGTAATTTAAAGTATTTGTCCAGGTCCATTCCGTATTGTAGCCCTGATATTCGTTCAGGTTGTTGGAATTGTTACCTTCTGAAAATTCCAGATTTGGATAACGCATAGACAGGCCGTTAAAATTTTCGTACCGCAAACCAAAGTTGGTTCTTAAAACTAAGCCCGGAAGGATATCGCCTTCGGCAAAAACGTTTCCGAAGAAAAAGTTGCTTTTGTTTTTATTGTCCTTGGCCCTGAAAAGAAAGGCAAGCGGATTTTCGGCATTTCCTAACTGACTTCCACGACTACCGGCAAAATTTCCGGCAATATCATAAACCGGGATAATGGTTGGAATACGGTATGCCCAGCCCAATGCACTGCCCTGGTCCTGGTAACTTCCGGGAGTGTTGGGATTAACACCAAAGCCATAGCCCTCCGAATAGCTATACTGCGCATTTTCGCCAAAACGGACATGTTTGTTAAAAGCAGAAATGCTGGTATTCGACCTGAAATTATATCTTTTAAAACCAGTATATTTTATGGTTCCTTGCTGATCAAGATAGCCGCCCGAAAAACTATAGGTAGCGTTTTCGCCACCCCCAGTGGCACTGATCTGATAGTTCTGGATGGGGGCAGATTCTGTAATCTCATCAAACCAGTTGGTTCCTTCCTTATTTGCCCTTGTAATCTGGTAAAACAGATTGGGATCGCGGCTATAGTTATATTTAGACGGATCGGCATCAGCAGCCGTAACATCCTGCCCCAGTTTTGAGCCTGCCACCAGGTAATCGGGCAGTACAGGTGTGGGTCCCGATCCATAATTTTTTCCTGCTGCAATGGCTTTTCCCGCATTTTTATAGCCATCAAACACATATTGGGCATATTGCTGAGGGTTCATCATTTCAGGAAAACTTCCTTTCCGTGGCGCCTGCGTGCCATAATAAGAATCGAGTGTAATTTTTGGCGGTCCGGCTACCCCTTTTTTGGTGGTGATGATTACTACACCATTATTGGCCCGCGATCCGTAAATAGATGCGGAAGAAGCATCCTTCAAAACCTGCATGCTTTCGATATCGTTCTGATTAAGCCAGGATAACTTACCTTCAAAAGGCACTCCATCAATTACGTATAGTGGTTCGTTGTTATTGATGGTACTGATACCCCTGATACGGATTTGCGGGGTAGAACCCGGTGCTCCATCATTTATAATCTGTACCCCGGTTGCCTTACCCTGCAAAGCTTCAACCGCACTGGCTGCCGGCTGGGCTTTTAACAGCCCCATACTCACTACAGCTACCGCACCGGTAAGATCTTTTTTCCGCTGACTCGAATAACCGGTTACCACTACTTCAGATAATTTGTTGTTTTCGGCCAATAAAACGATAGTTATATTGCTCTGACTGCCTACAGTAACTTCTTTTGATCCGTAACCGATAAACGATATTACCAGCACATCGGCTGGTTTTGCCGCAATAGAAAATGCACCGGTTGCATCAGTTGTGGTACCCCCAGCTCCGTTTTTGATTTTTATTGTGGCCCCAACTATAGGAAGTTTATCGTCGCTTGCGGTAACTTTCCCTGTTACTTTAGATTGGGCACCTGCCTCAATTGCAAACAGCATACCGAGGCACAAGAGAAGATAACTCCTCCTGAAGAAAGATAGGTTTTGTTTCATAGGTTATAATGATAGTTAATGATTATTATGGGCTTTGCACTTAAAAAATTGCCAATACATGGCCATGCCGCTATAATATTTGCAGCTTTTTTCACTAATAAAGTTGAATGCTTAAATCTGCTAAATGCGGAGCAGATGTTTCAAAATCGACTTTTTACAATTGGGATGTACTGTTTTTTTCATAGTGTAGTAATTGGTTAGATAGAAGTGGGATAATTATATTATCTACATAGTTAATTTATAATACAATGTAATAAAATTAAAAAATACACATATAACAAAATAAATATACAAAAATAAAATTATCAGATACATTAAATTACTACAAATTCAGTTTTAAGTGGCAATAGGCTACGCATTCAAATCGATAGAACGCGAAAAAGAGCAATGCTTTGTATATGTTCACGTTTTCCACATTTAATTTGTACCTTTGCCGCCGAAGCAGGAATAAGGGCTTGTCATTCTGAATGACATATTCTCTCCGCAAGTTAGTCCTTCAATAAATGATCGTTCTAGCTTCTTCGATAAATATTACATAGAAACATACATGTTATTCAAAGAATTAAACCTCATTGAGCCGATTTTAAAGGCCCTTGAGACCGAAGGTTATACACAACCTACACCTATACAGGAGCAATCTATCCCAACCATATTAAAAGGAAAAGATTTATTGGGCTGCGCACAAACCGGTACCGGAAAAACCGCTGCCTTTGCCATTCCGATGTTGCAGTTACTGCACGAAAAACACATCAATACCAAAGCTACCAAAAACATTAAGGCCCTGGTTTTAACGCCTACACGCGAACTGGCCATCCAGATTGAAGAAAGTTTTAAAGCTTACGGACGCCATTTAAACCTGCGTCACTTAGTGATTTTTGGAGGTGTAAACCAGCACTCGCAAGTAGAAGCACTGAGAAAAGGTGTTGATATTTTAGTAGCAACACCTGGTCGTTTATTGGATTTAATGAACCAGGGATTTATCAGTTTGAATACCATCGAACTATTCGTTTTGGATGAAGCCGATCGTATGCTCGATATGGGTTTTATCCACGATGTGAAAAAAGTGGTGGCCAAATTACCTGCAAAACGCCAGACTTTGTTTTTCTCCGCAACCATGCCTGATGAAATTCAGAAACTGGCCAACACCATTTTATCAAGCCCCACGAAAGTAGAAGTTACCCCTATTTCTTCAACAGCCGAAACGATTGTTCAATCGGTTTACTTTGTTGATAAGCCTGATAAGAAAAAATTACTGATCCATCTTTTGGAAGATAAAAATATCCAGACGGCACTGGTATTTACCCGTACCAAACATGGCGCCGATCGGATTGTGAAAGATTTGGCCCATGCAGGGATTAAAGCAGCTGCCATACATGGAAATAAATCGCAAAATGCCCGTCAAAGAGCTTTAACCGATTTTAAAGACCGCAAAATCCGTGTGCTGGTAGCTACCGATATTGCTGCGCGTGGTATTGATATTGATCAGTTATCTCACGTTTTCAACTTCGAATTACCGAATATCCCTGAATCTTATGTACACAGGATTGGCCGTACAGGTAGAGCGGGTGCAAACGGAATAGCCATTTCATTCTGCGATGCCGAAGAAAACGAATACCTGTTGGATATTCAGAAACTGATTAAAATTACCCTTCCGGTTGTTGATGATCATCCTTATCCCTTAAGCTGGGAAAACATGCTGGCCAAAAACCAGGTTAAACGCAAACCACAAGCGCAATCAAAAGGTGGTGGCGGCGCCAAAAAGAGCGGCGATGGCAACATGAGCGGCAAACCGCGCAACGCCAGTAATAACAGGAGATTTGGCGGAAACAGAAGGAAAAGAGATTAGTTTTTAAGCTTAAAGACTAAGGCGGAAAGACTAAAGATTTCCCACATATATATTAAAACCCAAGTTGTAAAATACAGCTTGGGTTTGTTTTTTTAACACATGCGAACATGATAATTATTTGTTGAAAATAATGTTTTATAAATGCCTAGTCCAGATCGATCGTCATGCTGAATTTATTTCAGCATCTTTCGCAAAATAGACCCTGAAATAAATTCAGGGTGACGAGCTCTGTATTCTAAAAAACTGATTAAAATATCATAAAATGAGAACAAAAATCCCCGAATTAATAACTCAACTCGGGGATTCTCTTTATAAAAATTGCAGGAAGCTTTCTGCTTTGGTCTATAAGCTTTCAGCTCACCTAAACCACCACATTAATAATCTTTCCTTTAACGAAAATGATTTTTTTAGGCGCTTTTCCATCTAAAAACTTCTGGAAGTTTTCATCAGCCAATAAAATGCTTTCTACCTCTGGCTGAGCTAAAGTTAAACCGAGGTTCAGGTTCATTTTCATTTTGCCGTTGATCGAAACCGGATAAGCAAACTCATCTTCTACCAGATATTCGGGTTTAAATGTCGGATACGCGGTGTATGATAAAGTTCCGGCTTCATTACCCAATAATACCCAAAGCTCCTCACAGATGTGTGGCGCATAAGGTGAAAGAATAACCACCATATCTTCTAAAACCTGACGGTTTTTGCATTTCAGATCGGTTAATTCGTTTACCGCAATCATAAAGCTCGATACAGAAGTATTGAACGAGAAACGCTCGATATCATCCTGCACTTTTTTTATGATTTTATGTAATGCTTTTAATTCTGCTTTGTTAGGTACCGCATCGTTTACATGGAAAGTCCAGTCTTCGTTGTGGAACAAACGCCAGAATTTGCGCAGGAATTTAAATACACCTTCAATACCATTGGTATTCCACGGTTTGCTCTGCTCCAACGGACCTAAGAACATTTCATACATCCGTAAAGTATCGGCACCATAACGCTCAATCAGGTCATCCGGATTAACCACATTGAATTTTGATTTCGACATTTTTTCTACCTCAACACCACAGATGTATTTTCCACCTTCAAGAATAAATTCTGCGTTGGCATACTCTTCTCTCCAGGCTTTAAATTTATTCAGGTCTAAAATATCGTTTTCAACAATGTTTACATCAACGTGCAGTGCAGAGGTTTTATAATCTTTTCTTAAACCGGCAGAAACATAAGTATTGGTTGGTTTTCCGTTTTCATCATTAATACGGTAAACAAAATTACTTCTGCCCTGGATCATGCCCTGATTGATCAGTTTTTTGAAGGGTTCTTCCTCTTTGGTATAACCTAAATCTTTCAAAAATTTGTTCCAGAAACGGCTGTATAATAAGTGACCGGTAGCATGTTCAGAACCACCGATATACAAATCCACATCTTTCCAATATTCAACTGCTTCTTTCGAAGCGAAATCGTTATTGTTATTGGCATCCATGTAACGGTACCAGTACCAGCTACTTCCGGCCCAGCCCGGCATGGTGCTCAGTTCGTAATGACCGCCATCTTCTGGCAACCAGTTTTCGGCCCTCGCCAAAGGTGGTTCACCTGTTTCGGTCGGTAAATATTTATCAATTTCTGGAAGCAATAATGGCAATTCTTCTTCTTTTACCAGATAAGGCAATCCATCTTTAAAGTAAACCGGAATTGGCTCTCCCCAATAGCGCTGGCGACCAAAAATCGCATCACGCTGGCGGAAATTCACTTTTGCCTTGCCTGCTCCTTTTTCTTCTAACCAGTTGTTTAAAAACGCAACGGCTTCTTTATAGCTTAATCCGTTAATGAAACCAGAATTGATGTATGTGCCTTCTTTAGTTGGGTCGGCCTGAACATCTATATCTTTTTGTGCATCTAAAATCTGTACAATCGGTAGGTTAAAGTGTGTGGCAAATAACCAATCGCGCTGGTCGCCACTTGGCACGCCCATTACCGCACCTGTTCCGTAACCTGCTAACACGTAATCGGCAATCCACAACTGTACACGTTCTCCGCTAACCGGATTGATCACATAAGTACCCGTAAAAGCACCCGAAACTGTTTTGGTATCGGCCATACGGTCTAACTCTGATTTCTTTTTGGTTAGCGAGATATAATTTTCTACATCCTGTTTTTGTTCAGCAGTAGTTAGTTCGGCAACCCATTCGTGTTCCGGAGCCAGTACAAGATAGGAGACCCCGAAAATAGTATCCACACGGGTAGTGAAAACTTCAATCTGCTTATCGTTTCCTTCTACCTGAAATTTCACTGATGCACCCACACTCTTACCAATCCAGTTGCGTTGCATCTCTTTAATCGGCTCTGGCCAATCGATAGTATCTAAACCTTGCAATAAGCGGTCGGAGTAAGCAGTAATCCTCATGCTCCACTGCATCATTTTCTTTTGCTCAACCGGGAAACCACCACGTTCAGAGAAACCATCTTTCACTTCATCGTTGGCTAAAACCGTTCCTAAGGCAGCGCACCAGTTTACGGTGCTTTCGCGAAGATAGGTTAAGCGGTATTTTAGCAATTCGATCTGTTTTTCCTCATCCGTAAAGGTTGCCCAATCGCTCGGCATAAAAGATTTGGTATCATCATCGCAAACCGCTTTGACATCGGCGGTGCCGGATGCATTAAATTTTTCGATTAGCGTGGTGATATCTTCTGCCCTATCATTCTCGATATTATACCAGGAGTTGAATAGTTGCATAAAAATCCACTGCGTCCATTTATAATAAGATGGCTCACTGGTACGCACTTCCCTGCTCCAATCAAAAGAAAAACCGATCTGATCTAACTGGCGGCGGTAAGTTGCAATGTTTGCTTCAGTGGTAATGGCAGGGTGTTGCCCTGTTTGTATCGCATATTGCTCTGCAGGTAATCCGAATGAATCGTATCCCATTGGGTGCAATACGTTAAAGCCTTTAAGGCGTTTGTATCTCGAAAAAATATCAGATGCAATGTAACCCAGTGGGTGGCCAACGTGCAAACCTGCCCCTGATGGATAAGGAAACATATCTAACACATAATATTTTGGCTTTTCAGAATTACTTTCGGCTTTAAATGTTTGATGATCTGCCCAGAATTTCTGCCACTTTTGCTCTATTTCTTTGAATTGATAATCCATTGCAAGTTTTAAATTTTTAAAGGGGCGAAAATACGGAAATTAAGGGGCTTAAAAAAGCAGATAAACGATATTATTTTGCCAAGAAAAATGCAGAATTAGGTGTGCTGTCAGATGTTACCATCTGATCCTTCTAGGCTAAAAAGTTTATTTAAGGTCAGCTATCAAAAATCGACACCATAGCCAGCAACAGCCTGTAAAAGAAACTAAATCGAAATAAATGGGTTAATTTATTATTTAGTATCTTCGTATATCAAAAATGAGCGGCCATGACACATCTTACAATTGAAAATAAGAAATACGTACTCATCCCTGAAGAAAGTTATCAAGAGCTACAAAAAACAGCAGCCTTAAAACATCATCCCGAAAAAACATTTTCTATTAATGAGGCGAGAGCCCATAGTAAAAAGTTAATCGGAAAATGGGCTACAGAAAAATAACGATTAAAGAATCTGTCGCAGAGAGTATTGCCGAAATCTCCTGGTTTCTAGAATCTGAAGGGCTTCCCGCCACAGCAGAAAAATTTGCCGAAGAAATCTACGATTTCATTGAAACATTAGGTGACAATAGAAAAAAATATAGAGCCTGTAGAGAGCCGCAAAGAATTTTGATGGGCTATAAATGCATCTCGTACAAGAAAAAATATACTATAGTTTTCATCGAACTAGATAGCGAAATCATTTTTTGCGAATTTATTTCGTCAAAAATGATTTATTGGTAACTCAGCGAGGCAGGTGTAAAATTTGCTTCACAGTTAACAACTAACACCATATTACATAAAAAAATGCCCCATTGATCTAAAAAAACCAATGGGGCAGCTATATAACCTGTTGATTAATATCTTATCTCGATAAATAGTATACTTTGGTAACGTTTGTTTTATCAATTTTAGCTGTAAACTGCAATTGACCTGCAGAAATGCTGTTTATTTGACAATAATTTAAACCATCATTGATAGACATCGTAAACTGATCAGAATAAATGATCGAATAACTGCCGATTGTCCTGTTTCCTGATAAACTTAACTCAATAGTATCATCGTTATCGGGTTTATAATCAACATAATCACTGGTAGTGCCATACTTAACATCCCCATTAACTTTTTTAGGGTCTTTTAAGGTATCTTCTGCAGTATAACCAGTAGTTACAACCCGGTTTAAAGTCCACCTGCCCAACAACTGGGCTTTTAAAGAAGTAGTATCTTTCTTACATGAAAAAATGGTCGACGTGAGCAGCATTAACAAACTTAGGAGAGTAATTTGTCTTTTCATAGTGAATTTAGGTTTAAGAATATCTAATTAACGCGCTTTCAACAAATTTCGTACCGTAAATTTTAAAAAACTAATTTTATCACATCACCTGATCTTCAAACTAAAAGCTAAACAGATGCGTTTATATTCATTTAACAATCATTAATTGGTGTTTATCAGGTATAATTTATATTTTCGCAGAAACAAAAATGAAATACATGGAAGAATTCGAAGTAAGTGAGGCATCTAAGAAAACCAAAACCATTTATATCTCTACTATAATCAGTATTGCATTGGTTTTATTAATGCTGGGACTGCTTGGGTTGGTACTTGTACATGCCAAAAACCTGTCTAACTACGTTAAAGAAAACATTGTATTAAACATTATTGTTGATGAAGGCGCAAAAGAAGCTGATGTTCTGGCCTTTCAGAAGGAGTTGAATACAAAGCCCGAGGTAAAACAGACCCAATATGTAAATAAGGAACTTGCGGCCAGAAACTTAACACAGGATTTAGGCGAAGATTTTGTTAACTTTTTAGGTTACAACCCTTTAACCTCAACTTTCGATGTGTACTTAAAAGCAGAATATGCAAACAATAAAAGCATCGATGCACTAAAAGCAAGTATTTCTAAAAACCCCGTAGTTAAAGAAGTAGTTTACCAGAGTTCTTTAATTGATATGGTAAATAAGAACATTAATACCATTGGTTTGATTATTTTTGCTTTTGCAGTATTGCTTTTAATTATTTCTATTGCCCTGATTAACAACACCATACGGTTAGCCATTTATTCACAGCGCTTTTTAATTAAAAGTATGCAGCTGGTTGGTGCAACGAAAAATTTTATCAGACGTCCTTTCTTACTGTATGCTGCTTTGCATGGTTTAATTGCTGCATTTATAGCCATCATTATTTTGTTGGCCACTTTAATTTATGCCCGCAAAGAAGTGCCCGAAATTATTATTTTAAATAACTACCAGGAATTTGGCTTCGTATTTATAGGCCTTTTAATTGTAGGTATTTTTATAACAGGCATTAGTACGTGGTTTGCGGTAAGCAGGTATTTACGTTTAAAATCTTATCATCTTTATAGATAATGGCAGAAAAAAAAACAAGTCCGGTTTTAAAGGACATTAAAGGCAAAAACGAAAGCGAACTGGTTTTCACTACGCAGAACTACAAATTGTTATTGATCAGCATTGCAATTGTGGTTGTAGGTTTCATCCTGATGATGGGCACTACCGGCGACATTTACGATTTCAGAAGAACTTTATTAGCACCTGTAGTGGTGTTGGCAGGTTTTGTTTTCGGAATTTACGCCATCTTAAAAAAATAATTTTTGCCTGCGCCAATTGTTTGTTAACTTTATAATATGACGACAACAAATCTGCAGATCGAAATTAACTCACTTCCCCTAAATCTCAGGCAGGAAGTTGCAGATTTTGTTGAGTTTTTAAAAACAAAACATAAAAACAAACCAAAACTAAAATCGCGCGAATTTGGGTATGCAAAGGGTAAAATCAAATTATCTGATGATTTTGATGAACCTTTAGAAATGTTTGCAGATTACGTTTAATGGCCTACTTATTAGATACTCATGCTTTTTTATGGTTTGTAGCCGGTGATGATCAACTACCGTCTTCAGTTAAAAAAAAGCTTTCAGACATCGATGAATCTTGTTTCCTAAGCATTGCTTCATTTTGGGAAATTGCCATTAAAAAGCAGATTGGAAAACTCGATCTTGAAATAGGCTTTGAAGAACTTTTCCGCTTTGCAGAAAGAAATCAGATCGAGGTCATATCCATTAACGAAACCCATCTCACCACCTTACTAGATCTTGAATTTATAAACAATGATCCTTTCGACCGGATTATTGTAGCACAGGTCATTTCAGAAAACCTGACTTTGATTTCGAGAGATAAAAAATTAAAAAACTATAAAATAAAATTACAGTGGGAATAACCCATTAACTAAATAATATGAACGCTTTTGAAGCCATTGTCCTTGCAATTGTTGAAGGATTAACTGAATTTTTACCTGTATCGAGCACTGGTCACATGATTATTGCATCATCACTGATGGGCATTGCATCGGAACCATTTGTAAAACTTTTCACCATTGTAATCCAACTTGGCGCGATACTTTCTGTGGTTGTACTTTATTTTAAAAGGTTTTTTAAATCAATAAATTTCTATATTAAATTATTGGTTGCATTTATCCCCGCAGCAGTATTTGGGTTGTTATTAAGCAAAAAAATCGACGAATTGTTGGAAAGTCCGATGGCTGTAGGCATTTCGCTTTTGATTGGAGGTGTGATCTTATTATTTGTTGATAAGTGGTTTAGTAAACCAACTGTACTGGAAGAAGAAAAGGTAACCTATTTAACGGCCTTAAAAATCGGATTTTTTCAGTGTATCGCCATGTTACCTGGCGTATCGCGCTCTGGCGCAACCATTGTGGGTGGTATGAGTCAGAAATTAAGCCGTAAAGTGGCTGCAGAATTTTCATTTTTCCTTGCAGTACCTACAATGTTTGCTGCAACCGCCAAAAAACTTTACGATTTTTATAAAGAAGGTCACACTATTACCCACGATCAAACCAATATGCTAATTATCGGTAACGTTGTGGCTTTTGTGGTAGCACTTTTAGCCATTAAAAGCTTTATCGGATACTTAAACAAACATGGTTTCAGGGTTTTTGGATGGTACAGGATTGCTGCAGGTTTAATCATTATCATCCTGTTGTTGAGCGGACATAACTTACAAATTATATAATCCAGAAATATTAACCACAGATTTACGCAGATGAACACTGATGATTCTTATCTGCGTGCATCCTTTTCATCTGTGGTAAAAAACGACATTGAATCCGTATCTTTGCGCAAAAAAGATTTGTGAGTACCGAAAATTCAAAATTTAAAGATTTCAATTTTGCTGAAGGCGAATTGCTGTTGATCAACAAACCATACAAATGGACTTCGTTTGATGTGGTGGGCAAAATCCGTAATTCTTTAAAACCTTTAAAGCTAAAGGTTGGTCATGCCGGCACTTTAGATCCGCTTGCTACAGGCCTTTTGATCATCTGCACAGGCAAATTAACCAAGCAGATCGATACTTTTCAGGCTGAAGAAAAAGAATATACCGGAACCATGATTTTAGGGGCCACTACCCCATCATTCGATATGGAAACCGAGGTAGATGAAACATTCGGGATCAGCAACATTACCGAAGATGAAATTTATGCGGCCTGTAAACCTTTTATCGGCGATATAGAGCAATATCCACCCGCACACTCTGCCGTAAAAGTAAATGGTGAACGTTTATACGTTAAAGCCAGGCTGGGCGAAGAAGTAGAATTGCGCAAACGTTTTGTGAGTGTACCTGAATTTGAAATCACCAGGATCGAATTACCGGAAATCGACTTCAGGATTGTGTGCAGTAAAGGTACTTATATCCGCTCGCTCATCTCCGATTTTGGTAAACAGCTAAACAACGGCGCTTATCTTTCTAAACTTACCCGAACCCGTAGCGGAAACTTTTTGCTTAAAGATGCGTTTGAAGTATTAGAACTTGTTAATTATATCCGTAGCAAAAAAGAAGAAGCTAAAACACAGGCAGAGGTATGAATCACATCAAAAACAGGCACACCAGGTTTATAAAAGAAATTCTTTTAATTATTGCAGGTGTAACTTCGGCATGTTTTGGTTTAAAAAGCTTTTTAATGCCCAGCCATTTTATAGATGGAGGTGTTACCGGTATTTCCCTTTTGGTAAGTACATTAACAGGATGGAATTTATCATATCTGATTGCAATTATTAACATTCCATTTGTGATTTTAGGTTACCGGCAAATTGGTAAAGGCTTTGCTTTTAAAACAGCTATTGCCATTGCAGCCCTTTCAGTAGCCTTAATTTTTCTGCCTTTTCAGCCCATTACCCACGATAAATTGCTTATTGCATTTTTCGGTGGTTTATTTTTAGGCGGAGGCATCGGTTTGGCCATGCGTGGTGGCTGCGTAATTGATGGAACAGAGGTTTTAGCACTTTACATCAGTAAAAACAGTATTCTGACAGTAGGAAACATCATCTTGATCTTAAATATCATTATTTTTGCCTTTGCTGCTTATTTCCTGAATATCGAAACCGCGCTGTATGCCATTTTAACTTATTTATCTGCATCCAGCACTATCGATTTTATAGTAAACGGGCTCGAACAATATACCGGTGTAACCATCATTTCGGAACATCAGGAAGCCATTAAAGGTTTCATCATCAACGAAATGAAACGTGGTGTTACCATTTATAAAGGTGAAGGCGGCTATGGCGAAAAGAAAGATATTGATATTATTTTCACCGTAGTTACCAAGCTTGAAATGAGCAAATTACAAAGTGCTATCCGTCAGATTGATTCGGATGCCTTTGTTATACAGCAACAAATTGCCGATTTAAAAGGCGGGGTTGTAAAACGCCACGCTTTACATTAATTTCCTATCCCATTGAAGATATATAATAACCTTTCGGATTTTAAAAAATTAGATAATGCCATTGTTACTATTGGCACTTTTGACGGTGTACACTTCGGACATCAAAAAATCATTAAACAACTGGTAGAAAAGGCAAAAGCCGACAAGGGGAAAAGTGTTATTTTAACCTTTTTCCCGCATCCGCGAATGATCATCGATCCGGAAAACCAGGATCTTAAAATGATCAATACCATTAATGAGAAAGCCGATATTTTAAAAGGTTTGGGTGTAGACCATTTGATTATTACCCCTTTTACCCGCGATTTCTCTAATCAGCTGCCTGAAGATTATATTAAAAACACGTTGGTTGATAATATTGGCACTAAACACATTATTATTGGTTACGATCATCGCTTTGGTAAAGACCGTTTGGGTAATTTAAGTGATTTAAAAGCCGCAGGTTTACACTATGGTTTTACCGTTGAAGAAATTATGGAACAGGATATCCATGATGTAGCCGTAAGCTCTACGAAAATCCGTGAGGCCCTTTTGGCCGGCGATGTAGGTTTGGCCAATGATTACCTGGGCTATCCGTTTTCCATCTTCGGAAAAGTAATTAAAGGTGATAAAATCGGCCGGACAATCGGCTTCCCAACTGCAAATATCTTTGTGGAAGAAACCTATAAATTAATTCCAGGTGATGGCATTTACGCCGTAACAGTTGAGATGGAATCAGAGGTTGGAGGTCCGAAGTCCGGAGCCGAGACGTCCAACCTTCAACCTTTAACCTTCAGCCTTCAACCTTTCCGAGGTATGGCCTACATTGGGCAGCGCCCCACCATTAACGGAATGACGAGAAATATTGAAGTCAACATTTTCGACTTCGACCAGGAAATTTACGGACAGGATATTAAAATGAACTTCCTGAAATTCTTACGTCACGATGTAAAATTTACAGGTTTAGAAGCGCTAACCGTTCAATTGCAAAAAGATAAGGAAGCTACGCTGGCTTATTTTAACGGGTAAGTTACTTTTCTGAGTATAACGTCAGGTCGCTGATAAATTTAAAATCTTTTAAATTATATGTAAACAATCTTAGTTTAGTTTCAATTGCTGTAGCTGCAATTAATGAATCGGCTATTGCCAGGCCGTGACTTAATTTAAACTCCTGTATTAAACCAATAGCTGTTAGATTTATTCTTTCATTGATTAATACAATACTAAACCTTTTGATTTTTTTGTTAATGATACCAAGATCTAGTTTATTGGTGGCACCGTATAGCAATTCCATTTTAGTAATGGATGAAATGATCACATTATCAAGTCCTATAAGCGATTCTAATATATTTGTTGCAGATGCATTCCGGCTTTGATTTTTATCAAAATAATCTATTAATACATCAGTATCACAAATTATTTTTTCCTTTGCCATGCTGTATCTCTCAATTTCTCAGCACTAAGATCTTTTCCTGTAAAAACATCATGCAATTCAGCAATATCTACTTTAGCATCTCCAATAATAATTGGAATACCATTAATGCTAGATTGCTTTTGAGGAGTACTTCTAGCCTTATCATCAGAAATAGAGAAATTTAAATATTTACCTAATTCTTTAAGAGCCTCAAGTGTTTTATTACTTTTATATTTGATGGTTACTTCTTTCATTAGATTTATTTTTAATGTTACTGTGCATAGCTTACACAAATTTAATCATTATTTTCCAGAATAACACGCGGCATGTCTGATGTCAAAAAGGGATCAAGATCAAAGGATTGAGTGTGTTAAAATCATATTTCGCTTTCAAAAAAGCCTTATTTTCGTTATATTAGCGGCAATGAGGCTTTTTTACATCATTTTCTTTCTTTCCCTTTCCATAAATTTTGCGGCTATCGCATCGCAGGAAAAAAGAAATGATGCCGCATTAAAAAACACCAAAATCAGTTTCATTTCCTGTAAAAAAAACGTCAAACCCAACCTTGGCTTTAATCAGGATAACGAGAGTTTACAAAGGGATTTTATTAACAGCTCTATTTTAAAAACCGTTTCAGGTGCCTGTATCCTCCTTTCATTTTTGTTGTTTCTTTTTTTAAAGAACAAAGCCATTAATACCAAAGTTGTAATCAAGAGATTAAAATATAATTATTGGTGCCTGTTTAAGACACTCTATCCAAAACATGTTTTTTGGTAAGTAATTTCATTTTATTGGAATTTTAATAAATGTCGGGCACACTCCATGCCCGAAAATAGATTATTTAATATCATTACCCATTTTTTATAGATGCATTTACCTGATTTAATTGCCGATTTAGGCTTAATCCTTGCCGCAGCAGGGATAACTACACTTATATTTAAAAGAATTAAACAGCCCCTCGTTTTGGGCTACATATTAGCCGGACTTCTGGTTGGTTCGCACCTCGATTTTTTTCCTTCCGTTACCGACACCAAAAGCATTAACATCTGGGGCGAAATTGGTGTAATTTTCCTTTTATTCAGCTTAGGCCTTGAATTTAGTTTCAAAAAATTGGTTAAAGTAGGAGGCTCTGCCTCCATTACGGCTATTGTAAAAGTTTTATTCATCATCCTGGCTGGTTATCTGGTTGGTAAAGCGATGGGCTGGAAAGATATGGACAGCCTCTTTTTAGGTGGAATTTTATCCATTTCATCTACCATGATTACCATCAAGGCTTTTGAAGAACTGGGCTTAAAACATAAAAAATTCGCCGGACTGGTGTTCGGTGTCTTGATCGTAGAAGATCTGGTTGCCATCTTATTATTGGTGCTTTTTTCTACCCTGGCGGTTAGCCAGCAATCGGCTGGTACCGAAATGCTGTATTCAATTCTCAAATTGGCCTTTTTCCTGGTGTTATGGTTTTTGGGTGGAATATTTGTAGTGCCCTCATTTCTTAAAGCCACCAAAAAATTAATGAATGATGAAACCATGCTCGTGGTATCGCTGGCTTTATGTTTAGTAATGGTTTTACTTGCCGATAAGGTTGGTTTCTCTCCGGCTTTGGGTGCATTTATTATGGGCTCCATTTTGGCCGAAACCACACAGGCCGAAAGGATTGAACATTTAACCAAATCGGTAAAAGATTTATTTGCAGCAGTATTTTTTGTTTCTGTAGGTATGCTTATCGATCCATCCATGCTGGTTAAATATGCCGTTCCGATTTTAGTTGCCACTGTGGTTATTATTTTTGGAAAAATCTTATTCACGATTTTAGGCGCTTTACTTTCCGGTCAGCCGTTAAAAACCTCAGTACAATCGGGTATGAGTTTGGCCCAGATTGGTGAGTTCTCGTTTATTATAGCTTCGTTGGGTTTAACCCTTAAAGTAACGAGTGATTTCCTTTATCCTATCGCGGTAGCTGCAGCAGCCATTACAACTTTTACTACTCCTTACCTCATTAAATTATCGGAGCCTTTTTATCAATACTTAAACCGTGTTTTACCAAAAAAATGGCTGGATGGGATCGAGCGGTACAGCTCAAGTACCGAAGGCATTACCACTTTGAGCGATTGGAGAATTTTATTACGTTCGTACATCTTTAATACCATCATCCATTCGGTAATCATCATCGCCATTATCTTTTTAGCTTACCGGTATGTACAGCCGTTTATTGTAAGCAACATTGCCAATAGTTTAACCTCCATTATCATCAGTGTGGTGGTATCTTTTATATTAATGTCGCCATTTTTATGGGCCTTATCTATCCGGAGAATCCAACGCACCGCATATTCCCATCTTTGGCTGAATAAAAAATATACACGCGGTCCGTTAATTGCAATCGAATTTTTCAGGATTGCATTAGGGATTTTCTTTGTAGGTTTTTTGATGTACGAATTTTTCGACACCTGGATTGCTGCCGTAATTGCCCTCGGGTTGATCGTTTTAGGAATGGTTATCTTCTCCAGAAAACTTCAATCGTTTTACGATAAACTCGAAAGGCGTTTCATGCTGAATTTAAATGCACGCGAGAATCAAAAACCTGATATTTTACCTTGGGATACCCACTTAACCGAGCTTAAGGTTTCGCCCGAATCGGAAGTGGTTGGAAAAACACTTACCGAATTGATGATCAGGGAAAAATATGGTGTAAATATCGCTTTAATTGAACGAGGAAGAAACAATATCCCAACTCCGGGAAGGGATGAAAGGCTTTATCCAAACGATAAATTATTGCTGATTGGTGCCGATGACCAGCTGGCTGCTGTTAAGGCGCTCTTAGAAATTGATACACCGGAAATTGCCGAAGAAGATAACTTCCCGAATAAGGAAATGACCTTACAAAAAGTGGTGGTACATGCCGAATCGCCGGTTTATGGGCTAAGCATCAGAAATGCGGGTATCCGCGAAAAAGCACAGGCTTTGATTGTAGGTATAGAGCGTGGTGCCGATCGGATACTAAATCCATCATCCGATTTTGTTTTTGATACCGGTGATGTAATCTGGATCGTAGGGAATAATAAGAAGGTGAAAGAGGTTTTATAAGGCTTGAGGTCGGAAGACGGAAGTTTGGATGCATAATTACTACGTTTTTTACTTTCGGACCTCTGACTTCCGACTTCGGACCAAAAAACCTATATTCGTACATAACCTAACCTATGAAAGTCGACAGAGAAAAGAGTGAATTTCTTGATGATATGATCGAGCAGTGGCAAAGCGATGGCATTATCAATGAAGAAACAGGAAATAAACTCCGTAAAAGTTACGAGGCTAAAAATTTCGATTGGCTGCGTCTGGCGCAATATGCTTTTTGGGTGGCGCTGGCCTGTGGTTTTATTGCGCTCGGTTCTTTACTTATCGATAATTCAATTTTAAACTATTTAAAACGGGTTTACAATACGCCAAATATCGTTATAGCCATTGTTTCAGGCGGATTGGCTGCGTGGCTTTATATACTCGGTTTCAGACGGAAAAAGAAACTCCCCCATTTAAAGTTCAGCAACGAGGCCATAGTTTTTTCGGCGATTTTATTAACGGCGAATGCCATAGCTTATTTCGGAAAGGCATTCGATAACGGTTCAGGCAATTTTTCTATTCTTATCCTCGTATCGGTATTTATTTATGGCGCTTTAGGTTTTATTTTCAACTCAAGGTTAATCTGGATTTTCGCCTTAATCTCTCTGGGTGCCTGGTTTGGTACCGAAACGGGTTATTTAAGCAGGTGGAATTATTATTTCCTGGGTATGAATTATCCTTTACGTTTTGTGGTTTTCGGGGCTGCATTAACTGCAGCATCTTTTATCATGAAAGCTTTTCCCAAAACACAAAACTTTTTTCAGGTTACCTATATAGCAGGTATGGTTTACTTATTCGTATCGCTTTGGGCTTTATCGGTATTCGGTAATTTTGCCAGTTTGGAAGAATGGTATACCGTTAGGCAGTTAAGTTTGTTTTACTGGGCATTAATTTCGGCAGCCATCTGCGTGGCAAGCACGTTATTTGGTTTAAAATACCATGATGATATTGCGCGGGAATTTGGCATTACATTTCTCTTTATTAACCTTTATACACGCTATTTCGAATATTTTTGGGACAGCTGGCATAAGGCTTTATTCTTTTCGGTACTGGCGGCTTCTTTCTGGTTAATTGGCCGGAAAGCAGAGAAGATATGGAATGTAGAATTTTTGAAGTAGGCCAGTCGTCATCTTGACCGTAGTGGAGAGATCTATAAACGATATTTCACAGATCTCTTCATTTCGCAGCGCTACAGTTGAGATGACAAATTATGATATTAAACCAATGAAAATATACCAGCAAGCATTAACACTTAGAGAAAGAAGAAGGGGTTTTCACATCATTACCGATGAGATTGAAGATGCCCTACCCCAGCTTGATGAAATCAATATTGGCATTTGCCAGGTTTTTATACAACATACTTCGGCTTCGCTTAGCATCAACGAAAATGCCGATCCCACTGTGCGTATGGATTTCGAAATGTTCTTTAATAAAACCGTTAAAGAGAATGACCCTGATTATGAGCATGATTACGAAGGATCAGATGATATGCCTGCACATTTAAAAGCGGCACTTTTAGGCAGTTCGGTTACTATTCCTATAAGAAACGGCAGATTGGCCCTTGGTACCTGGCAGGGCATTTATCTTTGTGAACACCGTAACCATGGTGGACAAAGAAGATTAATTATTACTGCCTGGGGAGAATAAGTTTATGCTTTTTTCACTTCTTCCTTAATTTCAGGGTGATTATCCTGTATAGATTTACCATCTGTTTCTACTTCGATTTCTTTGGTGGTAACTGCATAATGTGAAGGATAAATCTCCGACCCAAAAGCTACAGCATACGCCTTTGTAAATTCGGCACCAAAATATAAAATAATAGAAGAGTAGTAGGTCCAGAGGAGGACCACAACAAGCGATCCGGTTGCACCATAAGTGCCACCCACGTTACTTTGTCCGATATAAATAGAAATGGCAAATTTACCAATCATAAAAAGTATGGCTGTTACCACTGCACCGGCAATTACATCTCGCCATTTGATAATCGCATCGGGCAATACCTTAAAAATTACTCCAAATATTAACGAAATTACGGCAAGGGTTACAATCTGATTAACCACATAAAATACAATAACCGATACTTCGGCAAACCTGGCCTGTAAACGGTTGCTAAAAGCATCCAAAACGGAAGTTACTGCAAGTGATACCAACAGCACAAAACCAAGACTTATAATCACCGAAAACGACAGAAAACGATTTTGCAACATTTTTACCCAGCCCCTTTTAGGTTTTGGTTTTAAACCCCAGATTGTATTGATAGAATCCTGAATATCGCCAAATACTGTAGTTGCACCAAGCAATAACGTAAAAATACCAATAATTAATGCAATGGTACTTTTTCCGTCCAGATAAGCATTTTTAATCAACTGTTGCAAAGATGTGGCAGATTCTCTGCCTAAAAAACCTTCTAACTGGGCATATACCTGCCCTTCTGCAATTTCTCTTCCTAAAAATATACCACACAGAGAAATAATCACCACTAATAAAGGCGCCATAGAAAAAACGGTGTAATAAGCCAGCGAACCGCTTAGCTTGGTTACCTTATGGTCGTTAAAACCAGTAAATGATGCTTTTAAAACACCCCAGATTCCTTTTAAAGTGATTTTGTTCCTTGCTGCCATAATAAAACGGTTTTGATGATATTCTCTAAATTAAACCGCCCATTTTTTGAATTGTTTTTTCATTATGTAACAATAGCAACAAAAAAAGCCCCGGTAAACCGGAGCTTTCATGATTAAAATATGACTAATGATGCCTTATTTTGTTTTGATCCAGGTAACAAGATCGTTCACCAAAACATCCGAAACACTTGCCGCAGCCTGGTATTGAGCCATAGTACCTTTTCCGGTCTGCGGACTTAACAAATGGTTTAATTCGGGATAAAATTTAAGGGTCACATTTTTCTTTTTACCTAAAGCTTCATTCCATAAATCGAAATCGGTTTTGCTTACCTGAAAGTCGTTTCCACCCTGTAAAACATAAATTCTTGGTTTTGATAGAGTTTTCGCCACTGCTACCTGATCATAACTGTTTAAATCGGCCCAGTATTTTGCAGGCAAACCTAATATTACTGAATCAGGCTTTATGGTTGTTCCCAAAGAAGAAATCCTGCTTTTATCAATTTCTGCAATCGCATTGGCCAGTTGTTGTTTAAAAACAGCCGACGTATCGTTCGCTTGCTCGAACATGTATTTATTTTGATCTACAATAAGATCAGTTAGTTTTCTCGCTGGTGCAGCTGCTAAAATAATCCCGGCCAAATCAGGCGATAATGTTGCCATTTTTGGAGCCAGCATGCCACCCAGGCTATGGCCAAATACATAAACATTTTTCGGATCGGCGCCAACAGCTGTTTTTGCAGCTGCAATTGCGGCGGCTTCATCATCCAACACCTCTTCTTTTACGGTGTAAGGAACGTTAAATTCATTGGCATAAATAAGGGTTCTCTTAACATAACGTACAGAACCTATTCCTTTAGAAGCCAATCCACCGGCCAGATCTTTAAAAGGTTTATTGGCACCTACCGTTTCGTCCATATCACCCGGACCGGAGCCATGTACAAAAACAACCATCGGGAAGTTTTTAACATTCTTGGGTATGGTGATAATGGCTGCCAGTTGTTTTCCCGGAGGACCAATATATGCCGATTTTTCGGTGTACAAAGCCGTATCTACATAAGTTGGCTTTAAATAGGTGGTTATCTTTTTTGAAGGTGCAAGGAAAATCCCTACAATCTTTTGCATTTTATTAAAACCTACAATAAAGTTCTGGTCGCCCTTGGCAAATTTGCCTTCAACGGTTACTGCAAAAAATTGCCCTTCTGCTTTACTCTGAATGGCATCAAACGATTCGGCTTTTCCAAATTTATTTCCAATGTCGCCCCAGAGTTTTTTTAGGCTTTCTTCCGGTAATTTGGTTTTTAAGGTATCATCAAAAAAGGCATGCGCATCGGTAAATTTTTCTTCCTGCAATAATTTAAAAAAGTCATTTGCACTGTTAAACAGCTGGATTACATTTTGCGAAAATGCCGAAGTGGTAAATAATAAAGCGATTATGAATAAAAGGCTCTTTTTCATTCGTATAAATTGTTTTTAGGGATGGTGAAACAGTATGATCTGAACTGAAAATCAAAACGGTTCCACAATTGTGTTTGGTTGTTTACAATACCCAAAGTTAACAATATTTGGTTCTGAAAAAGCTTTATTAAAACTAATTATTTAGTTTTAACTATTTTTAACATTTCCTGTTAAATTCTTCCATAAAATATAGGGAATAAACATAATACACAACGCAATAACAGGTGGAATTAGTAGTGATACTCCATCTCCTGCAAAGGCCCTGGAGGCAAAAGCCCCGATAAAATTAATGGCAAAACCTGCGTAAGCCCATTCTTTAATGGCTACATATTTATTCTGTAAGATGGATATTGCACCTAACAGTTTTGCTATACCAACAATAATAAGCAGGTACATGGGGTAACCAAGGTGTTTAAACACCTCTTTACCGGCTTCTTGTTGGGTTATCCCGCCAAAACCATCCATAATCATCATTAATGCGAAAATAATGGTCGCAATCCAATACCATGTATTCAACTTTTTCATCTTACCTGTTTTTATCGTAATTAATTAACCAATTATTGCCGAAACGGTCTGTTAAATCGCCAAAAAGTGCTCCCCAGAAAGTTTCCTGTAAAGGATGTGATGCCCTCCCCCCTGCCGAAAGTTTATTATAATAAGCTATAGCCTCTTCTTCCGAATTGCAGTTGAGCATCATGGAGATGGAGTTACCTTTTATCAATCCACGCTCTTCTACCATATCTGTACCCATAATCACCAGCTCATCTTTAGCTAATACAGCATGCATAATACTCCGCTTCATAATACAGGGTATTCTATCTGCTTCTAGCGATTCACCAATGGTTTCGAGGGTTAACTCTCCGCCGAGGCAATCCCTGTAAAAAGTCATTGCTTCGCGGCAGTTGCCATTAAATGTGAGATATGAATTTATACTAGCCATTTCATTATTTTTTGATGCCCTACAGCACATCGGTTCCTCTATTATACATTTTGGCATCAGCCTTTAACAACACAAACATACGGGGAGATTGCAAAAAGCTAAACATGCAGAAACGTCAATTGCAGGGGTTGTTTACGACAAACAGGCTTGCTATATTTGAGTTATGAAACATGTATCTATCTTAATTCCAGAGACTGCCGTGATCGAGGCCATAGCAGATCCCCGTTATTTATTTACGGCTGTTAATGAATTTTTACAGGCATCAGGCAAACTGCCGCTTTTTAAAGTCGAGCTGGTGGGGATGACGAAAGAGGTAAAATTAAATAATAGCCTGTTTTCGGTCCATGCAGATAAACTCCTGCACGAAGTAGAACATACCGACCTCATTTTTGTACCTGCAATAAGTGGAAATGTGGGCTATGCAATGGAAGCGAACGAAGATTTGATCCCTTGGATTGTAAAACAACATGCAAAAGGTGCAGAAGTAGCTTCGCTTTGTTTGGGTGCCTTTTTATTGGCTTCTACAGGTTTATTAAACGGCCGGAAATGCTCTACGCACTGGTTATTTGCCAATCAATTCAGGGAAATGTTCCCTGATGTGGAATTGGTTGATGGCAGCATTATTACCGATGCGCAGGGTTTATACTCGAGCGGTGGTGCAAATTCGTACTGGAACCTGCTTTTATACCTGGTAGAGAAATATACCGACCGAGATACGGCTATTTTAGCGGCAAAATATTTCGCCATAGATATTGATCGCGAAAGTCAGCTTGCTTTTATGATGTTTCAGGGACAAAAAGGACATGAGGATGCAAAAATTAAAAAAGCACAGGAATTTATTGACGGAAATTATCAGGAACGGATTACGGTAGATCAGCTGGCGGATATGCTTGCACTAGGCAGAAGGAGTTTTGAGCGGCGGTTTAAAAGCGCCACAAAAAATACAGTAATCGAATACATCCAAAGGGTAAAAATTGAGGCTGCAAAACGCAGTTTTGAATCGAGCAGGAAAAATATTACCGAAGTGATGTTTGATGTGGGGTATACGGATACCAAATCGTTCAGAGACGTTTTCAAGAAAATAACCGGTTTAACGCCGATTGAATACCGGAATAAATACCATAAAGCGGCACCGGTTTTACAGGTTTAATAAAAAAATTCAAGCCCAACACAATAAATTCCATTTACAGCGTTTATGTATGTGAGAGCGTTAATTTAGATGACGGGGATACTGCCTAAGGGTGGAATCCCCGTTTCTTTTTTTGGGTATATCTCAATTGTTAATATCAGAGTCGTCACCCTGTCCCGAATATTCGGGATCAGGGTCTATCTTGCATGAAAGATGCTGAAATAAATTCAGCATGACGATCGCAGATGAAAAAATATCGTTATTTCGAGCAGAGTGCAACGTAGTCGAGAACCCGAAGGCTCAGCGAAGCTAAATCTGTCTCGAGATAGATCTCTCCATTACACTACGCTCCAGTTGAGATGACGACACGAAAAAAATGATGATATGCAATAAAAAAATTTAAGCCTAGCACAATATATTCCATTTACAGCGTTTATGTATGTGAGAGCGTTAATTTAGATGACGGGGATACTGCCTAAGGGTGGAATCCCCGTTTCTTTTTTCACAAAGCGCATGGCGCTTAGCGCCACGCGAAAAAGGGACATTGTTAAAAAATGTCCCTTTTTAAGATATATGATGGAGTTAAGAATTTTAGCTTTCTTTTTCGGTAAAGTCAACTGGTTTCTTTTCGAAATACTGATCAAAGTTTTGAACTTTTTTAGGTTTTAAGATCACATATAAACCCAATCCGATTAATACTACCGGAACGGTAATTCCAGACAAATTAAAATCAAAAATGCTGATTGCCCTTAGGGTAAATATGCCACCGATAATGGTTAATGCCAACCAGCCGCTTCCCTGAAAGTTTTTGCGGTAACCCATCCACAAACCTGCACCCAGCATAATGGTATGCCACCTCAATATCCAGTGTGGAACATCAATTCCAGTGTTTCTAAGGAAGAATACCGAACCGATTACCAGGATTAAAATGCCTAAACCTAATTGTTTATCTGCGTGATTTTTTTTGATTAAAGTTTCCATGACTTGTTTGTTTTATGATTCAAATGTACTACGGAAACCCAGGCCGGAGAATGGCTTTTCCCTTAGTTGTAAGGTTTTATCGGTGAGTGAAATAAAATTGTCGGTAAAATAATTTGAGGAATTTCTGGGAAGGAAAATTTATCGGTGAGTGAAGCGGGTGGCGCCTAGCATGATGCGGTTGGCGACGATTGACCGATTATCCAGTAATCAGTTTACAATTTTCAATTGGCAGTTTACATTATTAATAACAAATGAACTCACGAGCTATAAAGATTGCTTCACAATGCCCACATAATACCACCCTTCGGTTCGCAATGACGGACTTCGCATTGGCGGCGATTAACCGATTGACAATTTTCAGTTGGCAATTTTCAGTTCACCATACAGCAATCCAACAATTAAATAATCCAGTAGGCAGTTTGCATTACAACAAACTGATTAACCATTCTTAACAATTTCAGTTCACCATACAGCAATCCAACAATTAAACAATCCATTAGGCAGTTCGCATTTACGATAAACCAGACAAATGAACTAATGGCTAATGAACCACTGAACTAATTTATTCAAAAACAATAATATCCGTTCCGTCGCTCATGATTACTTTCGAGGTGAGGTTGATAAATAATCCATGGGCCAACAATCCGTTGATCTGGTTGAGATCGAATGCAAGTTTTGCAGGGTCATCAATCAGGCCAAAATCTGCATCAATAATCAGGTTTCCATTGTCAGTAATAAATGGTTTATTTTCTATTGATCTTAATTGGCCTTTTCCACCAAGTGCAGTAACCTGATCGAAAACATACTGATAAGCTAAAGGGATTACTTCAACTGGAACAGTAAAGGCACCCAGTTTTTTTACTTTTTTAGAAGCATCGGTAATGATGATGGCATTTTTACTTAATGAGGCTATAATTTTCTCCCTGAATAGCGCTCCGCCCCCACCTTTAATCAGATCGAGTGTTTCGGTAAACTCGTCGGCACCATCAATACTAATATCAATTGTACTTAAACTGCCCAAATCGAGGATCTCGATGCCGAGGGATTTTGCAAGTTCTTCTGTGCGGATAGAACTTGCCACTGCAGTGATTTTTAATCCTTCTTTTACACGTTTACCAAGTTCTTTTATAGCAAAAGTAGTAGTCGATCCTGTACCAAGGCCCACAACATCGCCATCTTTGACATATTTTACGGCAGCCAGGGCAGCCGTTAGTTTTTCAGCATCTTGTTGGGTTTTATCTATCGTAGCCATAAAGTAAAAATAGGTTTAAATGCTAAACATCACAAAATAAGATGGGAAGAAATGATTGCTTCGTGCAGACACGAATTAAGGCTGGAAAAAAAAATTAAGCCCAATACAATAAATCCTGTTTATAACGTTTATGTATATGAGAGCGTTAATTTAGATGATGGGGATTCTGCATAAGTGGAATCCCCATTTCTTTTTTGCGTACTGTCATCCTTGATTGGAATCGAATGATCTCTATTTGTCCATTGCCCATCCTTGCCTCGGCTCGCCACCGCCGATGGGCTCTTTCTTTTTGCTGTCAAAAAGAAACAAAAAACACCGGCTGAAAATTTTTCTTCAAAGTTAGTGGTTTGGCTGGGTCAGTGGAGTCCGAAAAATTTATTAGGCCGGATTTAAGTACAACGGAGATACTGTGCTGTGGCCTAGCGGGGTGGAAAAGCATGGAGCAAAAAATTACTGTTTATGCAATAAATTCTGTTTACAGGGTTAATTTAGATGATGGGGATTCTGCATAAGTGGAATCCCCATTTCTTTTTTTTGATTACTGTCATTCTAAAACAAAGGTCATTGCTGTAAAGGTTTAGTAATTCGGTAACAGAATTACTAAACCTTTACAATTGCGAGAAGGCTTTTTCAGCCGAGAGCCTTCCGAGGTTTTCGGGGGAGTAACCTTAAAATGATCGCTGTTGATGTTAGCCGAAATAAAAGATCCTTCGACTACGCTCAGGATGACAACACGCGAAGAAAACTCTACTAAAACCTTCCTACCAAACTTATTCCATAGGTTTTCGGATTACCTAAATGGGCGGCTCCAAAATCGTAGGCATAATCGACATAGGTTTTATTGGCCAGGTTTCTTCCCCAGAAAAACAGATCATACTTTTTAGCAGAAAAACCGATTTTGGCATTATAAACACTATAACCTTTTTGCTGAATCTGGTTACTTAAATCATAAAACTGATTTCCTGTAAACAACCATTCGCCGCGTGCAATGGCATTTAACTTAGAGGCTTTATCTACCTCGTAGCTGTACTGTAAGGCAAGCATAGAAGTAGTTTCGGGTGTATAAATCTGTTTATTATCTGCTAAATCAACCGTTTCTCCTCCTTTTGACACATTTAATGATTTGTAACGCGCATCAGTATACCCAAAATTATAATCGACACTTAAACCTTTTACAGGACGGGCAGAAAGCTCAAGCTCTACACCTTTACTCGCCAGTTTACCGGCGTTGCGCGTAGTAGTTAAGGCTTCAGGCAATATGAGAACGGGAATCTGGGCATCGGTAATATTTACATAAAAAGCTGCAATATTTGCGGTTAAACGCTGATCGAAAAAGGTATTCTTGGTACCGATTTCGAAGTTATTGCTATATTCCGGTTTATAGGTATCAAGCGGTTTTGTTGTTGGATCAGATGCCAGTTGCGTTATCCCTCCTGCACGGTAACCACGACTATAAGTTGCATAAACATTATTATTATGGCTTAGTGCATAAGTCAGGCTTAATTTAGGCGAGATCGCATTAAAATTTGCTTTGGCTAACGTATCGCCCTGTGTAACAATCGGATCCATTGTTGGGATAAGGTATTCGCCCGAAGCCAGTAATTTTTTATGCTCGTAATCATAACGCAAGCCTGCAGTAGCCGTTAACTTTTCGGTTACCTGATAAGAAAGTTGTCCGAAAGCGGCAAAACCAGCGCTTTTACCCGAATTAATGTTTACGGCAGTGGTATTAGGTTCAGCACCATAAACGGCGCCATCAGCACCAAAATATGAGCCCTGTTTTACCGGATTTTTCTGATAGAAACCATACAAACCGGCTACCCATTTAAATTTTGAAGTACCAGATGCAGGCGAACTGAATTTAAACTCCTGGGTATATACTTTAACTTTATTCCAGTCTTTACCATAATTATTTACAATAGAAACGATATCGGCCGGAGAGAAATCGCCATCAATTGGCTGTTTGTAATACCTGTAATTGGATTGATAAGCTGTTTGCGAAGTGAAATTGAAATCATCTCCACTGTAGTTTGCAGATAACGAAGCGTTAAATAAATTATCGACCATTTCTGTTGTCGAATTTTGGTTTAAATGGAATGGATTGGTTAATGCTTCATCAACCGAACCGGTTAAAGGGAAAGTACCATTGTTCCTATTTTCGTTATGTTTCACATTTAATGTAAGGGCAAATTTTGATGTAGCCAAAAACTTCAGGTAATAATTACCCAAAAAGCCATGCAGTTTATCGAATTTTGTGTTGTTAAAAGTATTGGTGTAAAAGCCGTTCTGCGTGTTGTACAATCCGGCAACACCAAAAAAGAGTTTATTCTTAATTAAAGCAGTGCGGATACCCAGGCTGTAACGTTGCTGACCATAATTCCCCAAATCAATGCCAGCAAAACCTGTAGTTAAGTTAGTAGGTTGTTTGGTGATGATGTTGATCACGCCTCCCATGGCGTTGCGGCCGTACAATGTTCCCTGTGGACCTCGGAGTATTTCAATTCTTTCCACATCAAATAATGACGAAATGTAGGTATCTAAACCAAACTGGTTTACCCCATCAATATAAGTTGCAATAGCCGGATCATAAGAAGTGGTACCGATTCCCCTTATCGACGTTACATTTCGACCATCGCCAGGATTACTGCTGTACAAGTTGGGTACAAGTGTGGCTAAATCCCTCGTATTCTGAATGCGGTAATCGCTGATTTTTGATGCTGAAAATGCAGTAACCGCGGCCGGAATGTTCTGTACATTTTCTTCGGTTTTTTGTGCTGAAACGGTTATTTCATCCAGTCGGGAATTGGTTTCTGATAGTACAACATCCAGACTCTGGTTATTGCTAACGGTTTTAATGGCAGTAGCATAACCAATGGCACTAAATTTTAACGTTAATTTCCCGGCAGGAACATTTGTGATTTCAAAAGCACCATTGACCTTACTTACCGTAGATAAATTGGTATTTAATACCCGCACAGTTACATTGGCGATACTTTCATTTTTATCATCTTTTACGGTACCCGATATATTATTCTGCTGTGCACCGGCTGCAAAACAGGTTAACAGGAATACCCCTATTAACATTAAAATGTTCTTCATTTTTTTCTTGTAAAAGTAAAAAAACGGCTAGCATTTCTACTAACCGTTCCTAACAACTATACTAACTAACTTATTTGTTTAAAGAATTGATCCAGCCTGCAATCTTTAAAGCTTCTGCTTTGGTTACCTGCGGCATTGGAGGCATTTCTGTTGAGTAACCCGGCCAGTTTTGAGGCTGAGGGTTATGGATCAACTGAAATATTTTTTCTGGTGAATATTTACGTTTAGCAATTTCTGCAAACGGGGGGCCAATTTGTCTTTTGGTTGGGTTGTGGCAGGCCAGGCAGGTATTTTTAGTTAAAAGGCCTTCTACCTCTTTATAGGTAGGTGCTTTTGCTGCTGTTGTAGCTGGTTTAGCCTCAGTTGCAGCTGCTCCTTTGGCTTCTGGTGCTTTACCCGTGGTGCCTTTTGGTACCGCTGTTTTTTTTGCAGGTGCAGCTGGTGCTGCTGCAGAGTTCTTAGTGCTTACTTCGCTGGCAGAAAGTTTATTTCCATCAGGAATCTGGTTTAAGGTATAATAGGCTACTGGATGAATCAGAGAGTAAAAACCATCCTGCGAACGAATACCATCGAGGGTTAAGGTGTGGATATAATACTGACGGAGATTAGAAACAATAATTCTTGCTTTTAATCCATCGGCCGAAACTTTAACACCTGAGATTTTTAGTTTTTCGGTATTTACCGGAGGAGAACCATAAACCGGGTGGTATTTATAGATGAAGCTTTCTGCATTGTACGAAGCCAGATCTTCTGCTGATTTACGGTCAACAGGCATGGTAAATTCTACTTCAAAACCATCAGGCATTGCCCTAACCGCTTTCATTTCGAATGGTGTTTTGTTATTGTACACCAATCTTTCCAAACCTTCGTTGGCATCACCTGCTGATCCCCAACCACGGTTGGTTTCGCCTACAAATAATGATCCGTCGGTACCCCACTCTAATCTTAACACTCCCGAACGAAAACCTTTACGGAAAAGGAAGGCTGCACCTTGTTCTTCACCTTTTACGGTTTCCATAAAAATCCTCGAGATGATACTCATACCCTGATCGCCAACTAAAATCTGACCGGCAAACGGACCGAATGTATTGGCAGGAATTTTAACAGGCTCTGCAGAAGAGATACCCAAAATACCGTAAGGTAACCAAACTGCCGGTAAACGCAGTTCAGGGAATACCTTTTTCATTTCGAATAAGGTTTTGAACGTTTCGTTTACCCTGTTTTCTGGTTTAATGTACCGGCCTTGTTCGTTTTTAATACGGCGTTCGTCCATTTGTGAATAGAAGAAATCGGATTGTAACTTAACAGGAGAATTTGGAAGATTTGTCCACCTTAAACTTGCCGGGTGTCCCATAAAATCGCCTTTGTTTACTTTCCACAAACCGCCTGATCCTACCCAGTCGCCCTGATTTTCGGTGTAATAAAATTTACCGTCGATGCTACCGATACCGGCAGGAGAACGGAAACCCGCAGCATAAGGGCTCATTTTACCATCTTCGGTAATGTTCATGGCCCAACCACGCATGGGTACACGGCTTTCGGCACGCCACCATTCTTCATCGCCAAAGGCAACGTTTGCAGTAACCATAAAGGTACCATCAGGCATTAACTTCGGTCCGAAGCTATATTCGTGATAGTGACCACTTAAAGGCCATGCATAAATGGTTTCGTATACATCAGCTTTACCATCCTGATCTTTATCAACCAGTTTGGTTAATTCGCCACGTTGTGCCACGTATAATGCACCATTTTTATAGGCAATACCTAAAATTTCGTGCAGTCCGTAGGCAAACCTGCGCCAGTAAGGTTTGGCACTGGTTGGGTTTTCTACAATAAACACTTCTCCCCTGCGGGTAGAAATGGCCAGATCGCCGTTTGGCATGGTAATTAAACCACCAACTTCTAAAATCGGTCCTTCTGGTACGCGTACTTTATTTATTTTGAAAAAATCTTCTTCTTTCGGGGTTTCCTGTGCAAAAACTGTAGAAAAGCTAAAACTTAATGCCAGTATTGCTAATTTTTTGAATGTATTTCTCATTGTCATCACAATTAAAACAAAATGGTATAATTTAACCTGGTTCCTATGGCTACAATAAATTGTTTTTTGCCATCAACATCTCTAATTACGGGTTTGGCTGATCCATCGGCCAACTGGATGTAATAAGATTTATCGTCAACCAGGTATAAACCTTTACCTGCTTCTTCGATATTTGAAGCAGTTGCCAATAAGAAATACAGGTCTTTTGACGGTTTATCAACCAAAATTTCGCGGCTTAAACCCTGTCCGTTTTCCAATACTTTAACCGCATCGGTAACATGAGTTCCGTTAATGATGTATTTAAATTCCGGGCGTTCCTGATTATCTACAACATAACCTTTGGTTCTGAAACCTGTACCTGTAGTATCGGTAATCCAGGCCGCCTGATCGTTTGCTAATTTCGCAATGGCCAAAACCGGTTTTTTGGTAAAACGAGTAATACTGCCTAACGGACGTGAGGTTCCATTACCGCGACCATCCCACATTGGGGTAGCATCAACGAAATTACCGTGCCAGCCCTGTAATAAGGTTCCGTTATCCAAATCGTAACTGAAAGCCGTTTTTTCTGGTCCGCCTACTGAAATGGCATGTACCGAACGTACTCCTGGAACCACATCAACAAAACTTCTGATCATGTTATTGCTTGCCGCTTCGATATAAATCGGATCGGCACCTCCCCTTTGTTCTGATCTTGGAATATCAGATAACTCGGTGATTGAGATATTTTTAAAAGCAACTGAACCGTGATCGCCCTGTAAACGTAACGGGCCTTTTGCTTTTTCAGCACCTGCCGCACCTCTGGTTGCGCCAAAAAGTTCAACATTTTCGTGGATCAATACACCGTTTAATTCAACGCTGATGATTTTTGCATTTTGTGTTTTTGTTCCGGAAGCATCAAATTTTGGTGCCTGGAAAATAATTTTAATGTGCTGCCATAAACCAGGTGCTTTACTTGCATTCTGACGTGGTGCAATACCTCCAAAACCTTTTTCGGCTTCGGGTTTGCTATCATCCCAACGCTGGTAAATACCGCCGTTGTTTGATGAGGTAGCATTTTTTAAACCCCAGGCATCATCAATCTGGATTTCGTAATTCCCCTGAAGGTAAATACCAGAATTGGTTCCTTTAGCAGTTAAATAATCCAGTTCTACAGCTACATCGCCATATTCGTTAACCGTATACAAATCAGAACCAGCTTTTTTTGCGGTAGATTGGTTTACTAATATACCTTCGCCTTTGGTTGTTTTTAAAACATTTTCGGCATTAAGATCGGCAACCACATTTTGGGCAAGCGACCATGAATTTGAAGGGTTTTTGAAGGCAGAAAGATCTTTAAGATCGATACGCTGACCGAATGCCAGCAGGGTTCCGCAGAGCCAGATGATGGCTGTAAACCCCGTCTTCGAGACGTTGATGTTCATATATTTGGTTTGTTAGTTTAATCCTTGTTCAGGGATTAAGGTTTCCTTAAGTATTAGGCTGTATCATAATTACTATTCGATTTTTCCTTCGATGCGCTCAGGATGACAAATTTATATTTATGATACAGCCTTGATTGTTTTTTATTTTTCTGTTGATAATGAAAAAGGGAAATCAGCAGGATTTGTACCTCTTGTTTTGTTTGGCGTTGCGGTCATGTTAAAGTCTAATACGGCGCCTTTTTGCAAACCACTGTGACTGATCCAGTTTTTAGAATAAGGTTTACCATTCATCTGCAAGGTTTGTACGTAACGATTGTTATCGCTATTGCTTGGTGCATTGATGACAACAGTTTTACCGTTTTCTAAAGTAATGGTTACCTTTTTAAACAAAGGTGCACCTAAAACATACTGATCAACTGCTGGTGTTACCGGGTAAAAACCCATTGCAGAGAAAACATACCAGGCAGAAGTTTGCCCGTTATCTTCATCACCGCAATAACCATCAGGTGTAGCTTTGTACATTCTGTTCATGGTTTCGCGTACCCAATATTGCGTTTTGTAAGGGGCACCGCCATAATTGTACAGGTAAATCATGTGCTGGATAGGCTGGTTACCATGTGCATACTGGCCCATATTTGCAATCTGCATTTCACGTATTTCGTGAATTACACCACCATAAGCACTTTCGTCGAATACCGGAGGCATAGAGAAAACCGAATCTAATTTGGTTACAAATTTATCATGTCCGCCCATTAATTTGGCTAAACCATCAACATCCTGGAAAACCGACCAGGTATAGTGCCAGCTATTACCTTCGGTAAATGCACCACCCCATTTAAACGGACTGAACGGGCTTTGGAAAGTTCCGTCCTGGTTTTTACCACGCATTAAGCCAGAAGCCGGATCGAAAAGGTTTTTGTAATTCATGGCTCTTTTCTTATAGATGTCGATCTCCGATGCCGGTTTACCTAAAGCCCTACCCAATTGATAGATGGTAAAGTCATCATACGAATACTCTAAAGTTTTAGCCGCATTTTCGTTCTTTTTCACATCGAAAGGCACATAACCCAATTCGTTGTAATATTTAACGCCATCACGACCAACAGCTTCCATCGGACCTTCGTTGTTGGCACCATGTTTTACCGCCTGCCATAAAGTTTCGATATCGTAACCGCGCATGCCTTTGATGTATGCATCAGAAACTACCGAAGCAGAGTTGTTACCCACCATAATGTTGGCATAACCAGGGCTGCTCCACTCTGGCAACCAACCACCTTCTTTGTAATCGTTGATTAAGCCCTGTTGCATTTCTTTGTTGATAGAAGGATAAACCAGGTTTAAGAAAGGATATAAAGCCCTGAAAGTATCCCAAAAACCGGTACCGGCAAACATATAACCCGGTAAAACCTGACCATTATATGGGCTCCAGTGTACAATCTGATTTTGTGCATCAACTTCGTACAATTTGTTCGGGAAGAACAGGGTACGGTACATGGCCGAATAAAAAGTACGGGCCTGATCGATGGTACCACCTTCAACCGAAATTTTGCTTAACGTTTTGTTCCAGATTGCTCTGCCTTTTGCTTTTGTAGCATCGAAACCATCGTTAGCCAGTTCTCTTTTTAAGTTAAGATCGGCCTGTTCGAAACTGATAAAAGATGAAGCTACTTTTGCAATTACCTGCTCGCCTTTTTGCGTAGCAAAACCGATAACAGCACCAGCGTGATCTACAGTCAGTTCTAAATCTTTATCATTTAATTTTTTGTCATCCCATGTTTTGGCCAGTTTGAAATCTTTATTGAAATAGATTACAAAATAGTTTTTGAAATTTTTAGGCAACGGACCACGTGCATATTTTGTGGTATAACCGATGATTTTTCTTTCAGCCGGAATGATTTTAATATACGATCCCCTGTTCTGGGCATCTACAACTACGTAAGAACTATCGGTTTTAGGGAAAGTAAACCTGAATTGAGCAGCTCTTTCTGTAGGGGTAATTTCGGTGGTTACATCAGCATCTGCCAAATAAACACTGTAATAATATGGTTTAGACACCTCTGCTTTGTGGCTGAACCAACTCGCACGGTCGTCATCAGTAAATTTTAATTTCCCGGTTACGGGCATAATAGAGAAAGCGCCGTAATCGTTCATCCATGGTGATGGCTGGTGGGTTTGTTTAAAACCGCGGATTTTATCGGCTTCGTAAGTGTAAGCCCATCCGTCGCCACTTTTACCCGTTTGTGGTGTCCACATGTTCATACCCCAAGGCAATCCGATTGCCGGGTAGGTATTTCCGTTTGACAATGCCGGCTTGGAAGCTGTTCCCATTAAAGGGTTTATCCAGTCAACCGGGTCTGTAACCTTGCCTATTGTTTGTGCGAAGCTGGTTGTTGCCGCAAAACCCAATAAAGCGATAAATAGTCGTTTCATTTGTTGTGTTTGTGTTTTATATGCGTATAATTATTTTCTAAACTTGCGAATTTTTAACGTAATCTGCCCAAAGTCCATCTAAATCTTTACCAGTTAATTTGGTCCAGATTTCTTTAGTATAGGTATGGTCTCTTAAAGAAGCATCAACGGCTTTAATGGTACCTGGTTTTACATCTTTTTCTATCCAGGCAAAAAATGCGGCAGTAATACGGTAACTGTTTTTATAGCTATGATCAGGTTTTAATGCAGGCAGCGACCATTTGGCACCAGCATTATCAACGCCGAATTTATAACGTGCATAATCGGCAATACCTTCGGTTAACCAGCCCGGACCAACACTACGGCCATAATCCTGCACAATGTGCATTACCTCATGGGTAACTACATCAATATCTTCGGGGTGTTTGATCATCCACATCGAACTAAAAGTTACTTTACCGTCAGCGGTGGCAGCTACGCCTTTATAAGCTGTATCTACAAAAAACTTTACTTCTTTAATGGTAGAGGGATTATATTCTTTCGCCAGTTTAGGATAAACTTCGAAAAAGGTTTTGATCAGGCGCTTTTTAAGTTGCGGATCAAGTTCTTTGAAGTTGCTTTCGAAAGACAAGGTATAACCGCCTTTTTTAGTGATTTCCTGCGCTTTCAACTGCACTGATAAGGCCGAAATAAGCATCACAAAAACCGATAGAATTGATATTTTTTTCATTTATAATGGGATATTAGTGTTTTTGGTTAGCGTTTAATTCTGCAAATTAAATATTTTATGTAAAACGTTTTAGTAAATGATCAAAAATTTTACTTTAGTGATGGTTATTTTTACAAAATGGGCTTAAAAAGCTATCGTCATTTCGAGCGGAGTGCAACGAAGTCGAGAAATCTATCTCCAGATAGATCTCTCCGCTACACTGCATTTCGGTCGAGATGACGACTACCCGTTAAGAGAAGTCAAGTTTTTACGTGCATATTGCCAATCAAACTTGACTTCTCTATTATTTTTTGCTGCTATAGGTAAGGGTTACTTTTTGTGGTTCATTTCCATAATCTGCCCAAAGCTGATCGAGGGTCTTCCCGGTTAAGGTTTCCCACGATTGTGCGGTATACTGATGTGCCCTTAACTGCTGATCTAATGTGGCAATTAATCCAGGTTTTACATTCTGTTCTAACCAGGCAAAAAAGCGGGCAGTAATGCGGTAACTGTTGGTATAACTCTGTTTTTCGTTATAAGCCGGCAAACTCCATTTCGAGCCTACATTATCTACCCCATATTTATAACGTACGTAATCGGCAATGCCTTCAGTTAACCAAACCGGACCAGCACTATAGCCATAACCCTGAACAATGTGCATGGTTTCGTGTGTAACCACATCAATATCAGTTGGGTGTGCTTTCATATAACCTGCGCTGAACAGAATTCTGTTACCACTGGCTTCTGCCACGGCTTTGTAGGCAGTATCTACCACGAATAGTACATCGTGGGTAGATTTATCATTAAACGTTTTTACCAAAGTTGGATAGATTTCGAAATAGGTAGAAATTAAGTTTTTTCTAACGTTTGGATCTAAATTCGGGTCTTTGCTGATGAAAGTTAAACTGTATCCTTTATGTTTTTCTTTACTATATGAAACCCAGTTTTTAGAAAGCGCGGTGAACAATTCCTTTTGGATTTTCTTTTGAGATTTGTTTTTAACCCATTCGCTGTTCACTTTAATTTCGCCGGCTTTGGCTTTAATTGTTGGAGTTTCATCAGTTACAAAATCCAAAACCACATTTCTTTTCGTCCGGTAACCATCTGCCTGCGCAAAGCCTGGATAAACCTGAAAAAAAGCAGCTTTTAGTTTGGCATCTACAATGACATTAGTTGCACTGTCTTTATCGTTGTTGATGGTAATTTTATATTCTCTTTCTCTGTTTTGAGCAAAAGCAGTTCCTGTTAAGAATGATACCAACGCCAGGATTAAAAATTTCTTTTTCATGTGTTATTTGTGTGTTTTGATAAAAAAGGAAAGATCCAGCCTATTATGCTGAATCTTTCGCTGTAATAAATTTAGTAGCTAATATTAGGGAAATCGGTTTTAGCTTTTGCAAGCATTGGTGCCCAATCTGCACCTTTTTCGTCTTTCGGTCCGAAAGCGCTTAATGCCAGCGAAGTCAGATCTGCTTTGGCTGCGCCGCTCCAAAAGTGGATAAATTCGCCAAAGTTCATTTTGCGGGTATATTGCTGATAACTTTTGCCCTGTACAGTAATGGCTTGTTTAGGAAATTGTTGTGATAACAGGGTGAAAAAACCGTTTAGCACTTTTGTTTTACCATAGTTTTCGTAAATCGGCAAAAACCAGTTTTTAAACCATTGTGTACCTGCTCTCGGATAACTATCGGTTGTGGTCATCATCTTAGCAGACCAGCGTTGTGCATCGGCAGGTCTGTTTAAGCCCAGATATACATCGTACTGATAGATTTCCATCCATTTACTATCGTGCCAGATATCGAAAGCGGGAGATTCTTTTACCCCTTTTGAGGCACCTTCTACGATATGGCCAATTTCGTGCGTTGATAAATCAATATCGTTATCTAGCCCGGTTACCCAGGCATCAAGGTCGTTAGAACCGCAATCGGTAACATTCCGGTAATCATGCCCTGCATCAAGATAAGTACCCGGATGACCACCACCGTATTTACCGGCATGATAAATCACAAATAAACGGCTATCGTCGCCAAATTTTCCATAGGCTTTTTTGGTGTAGTTCCAGGCTTCTGCCATGTAGATTTTTGGCCAGGTAATGGTTGATTTAACGTCGCCATCATAATAAACCACAACACTGGTATCGTAATAAACGCGGTTTAACAATTGAATGTGTTCAAACCAGTGTTCTTTCCAGGTTTTGGGTGGTGCATCTGGCGGATCTACAGTTTCTACAAGCGGAGGGGCCGGTTTTACGGTTTCAACAGGTGCTTTTTTACTATTGCAAGCAAGTAGTACAAACACTGCAATGGCTGATAATGGGAGAATGTTTTTCATAGCATTTATATTTAATGGGTTTAAAAAAAGCACCGTGGTGAAACACCCGGTGCTTTTTTTATTTTACCAGCCTGTATTTTGTACAATTAAAGGAACTTTTTGAACTTCGCCATTAGGTATGGGCCATAAATAATGTTTCTTTTGGAAAACCCTGTTTTCGATAACCACCGGTGTGAAAAATCCAGGTGCATTTTGAGAAATATTTAAACCCCTGATCTGCGTATCTGTAGTTTCGGCAATTTTCCATTCCCTGGTGTAGAAATAACGGTCTAACTCAAAAGCAAGTTCTACACGTCTTTCTTTACGAATAGCTTCTCTCATATCTGTCGGCACGGCGATTCCACCGCTCCCGTAAATAGGAATACCAGCTCTGGTACGAATTTTATTAAGATAAATTAAAATGTCCGGATCTGAAGGATTTGATTCCTGCAAAGCTTCAATATAGTCTAAGTAAATCTCAGCCAATCTGATTACACTGAATGTTGGTCTGCCTGTATTTCTACCAGAAACTCCCATGTGTTTTCTCGGCGTGTACCCTGTTTTAGTATAATCGGTATTTGAGATATTTGATTTACCCGCATTACCATTAAATTCAAAGCTAGTAATAATAGTTGATTGTGGATTGATCCATCTACGACCTGAATAAGTAATATTTGTGTAAAAACGGGGCTCACGGTTTACGAACATATTGCTGATTACTCTAGCTGCACCCTGATCATTCTGATCTGGTGCCTGATAAGCTGAAGTTCCGGAAGCGCTATAACTAGGATCATCCTGAATAGACAAGCCGTTAACCGTAAAAAATGCATCAACCATTTGTTGCGAAGCAGACAAGAACGAACCTCCCTTATCTGTGTCTGGAGCACCAAGGTGATTAGGCGTCACTGAGTATTGATAATTGGTAGCATCTCCAGTTCTAGCGAAAATTATTTCAGAATTCCAGGTTGCCAGCATTACATCTCTGGTGGCTATAAAAGCTCTGTTAAATGCTGTATTTGGCACACCAGCAGGTGTTGAACTTACGGTATATAATGTATAACTGGCGTAGTTAGAGTTATTTAAGAACGCCTTGGCTGCTGTTGCCAGCCTGGTCCATTTTGCAACACTATAAGTTTGGTTAATCAGTTGTTTACCATCTTTATTTTTAAGACTTGCATAATCCGTATTCCCATTAAATAATGGACGAGCTGCTGTTAATAAAGCTTTGATTTTATAAGCTTCGGCAACTGAACCATTAATATGCCCATAGTCTTCTGCCGATTGTGGTGTTGCAGGCAAACCTTTAATTGAAGCGTCTAACTCGCTTACAATGTAATCGATACACTCATCCATAGAGTTACGTGGTTTACTGATTGCTTCGAGTGGCGCATCCGAAGCTATCGGATCGTTCCCTAGCAGAACCACTGGTCCGTACTGTCTAACCAGATAGTAATAATATATTGCTCGTAAGGCTCTTGCCTCATTATAATAACGGTTAACAAAGTCAATACCGCCAATATTACAATCTGTACATTTAGTTACATTAGCCATAAATGCACTTGCAGACTGTATTCCACGGTAAAAATTTTGCCAGTGGTAGTTTACCTCATTTCTTGTAGCATCCCAGGCACCTGAGTTTACCACCTCACTAAAGTTAGGCAAAGTATAATCGGCTTCGTCTGATGCAGCTGTCCATGGACCGATATTACCAGCCTGACTTGGAAAACGATCTTCAGTTTGACTTGGAATTGTGGCATAAATATTTGACAAAGCCCTATCAACGGTATTCTTTTTTTCATACACCTGATCAAATGTAAGTCTATCATCAGGTACCTGATTTAGAAATTTCTTACAGCCATAATTGCCAACAATCAGCAATGCCGCAACTGAGTATATAAATATTTTTTTCATCCTTTTAATTTTAAAAATTAGCGGTAAGACCTAAAGAGTAATTAGAGGTTAAAGGGTATCTGGTACCATTAGTGGTTTGTAGCTCAGGATCCCAAAGTTTAAATTTGCTAATGGTAAATACATTATAACCAGTTGCATAAATCCTTAAGCGTTTAACACCGATTGATTTAATCCCTTCTTTAAGCGTGTAACCTAAATCTGCATTTTTTAACCTTAAGAAACTGATATCACGTTTCCACCAGGTGCTTGGTTGGTAGTTATTGTTATTGGTACCGCCGTAAGATAAACGTGGGTAAACCGCATTCTGATTTGGATTGCTCGGGGTCCAGCGATCGGCAGCTACTGCCAACATGTTGCCCAAACCGCCAGAATTAGCAAATGAAGGGATATTCAATAAAATATCAGCATTATCCTGCCCCTGAAAGAATAAACCAAAATCAAAATTTTTATAGGTTAAAGAGAAACCAAAACCGTAAGTTGTACTTGGAACATCACCTCTACCAATTACTGTCTGGTCAAATGAATCTATTTTACCATCGCCATTTAAATCTTTATATTTAATATCACCTGGTATTAGTGGTCCAAATTGTGTTGGACTAGCATTAATTTCGGCTTGGGTTTCAAATAATTTTTCGGCTACATAACCAAAACGAGATAAAATATTTAAACCTCTTTGCTCTAACCATGGATATGCCTTAGGTGCTTGGTCGTTCTCAATTACCTTATCTTTGTTATATGTAAAATTAGCCCTGAAATTAATCGAGAAATCTTTGCCTAACTGTGCATCATATTGTAAGGTACCATCAATACCCTTATTTTCTACAATACCTAGGTTACCAATCGGCGTATTGGCCAAACCAATGTAATTAGGAACAGTTCCTCTGGTTATAAACTGGTTATCTCTTTTTTCTTTATAGAAATCTACAATTAATGAAAGATTATTATTTAGGGTTTTCATTTCAAAACCTAAATCCTGTTTACGGGTTTCGGCCCAGGTTACATCTACACCATAAGCCGTTACACCCAAACCACCTGTAGTTGTAGAGTTTCCTGGTGTAACATTTCCACTTTGACCCCAGGTATAACCGGTTGAATTTCCAACTTTTGTTAAATAATAGAAACGGTCACCCTCATTTTGTGCATATCCGCCACCACTGCCACCACTACCCACAATACCATCCGAATAACGGAATTTAACCATCTGAATAGCATTTTTAAGGGGTTCAAAGAATTTCTCGTTCGATAATAACCATCCCACACCAAGTGCCGGGAAGAAACCATATCGTTTATCGGGTGCAAAATTTTCTGATCCATTATAACCTACGTTAAACTCAAAGAAATATTTATTGTCGTAAGCATAAGTAGCTCTACTGGCAATACCCTGCAACCTATATGGAAGAGAAAGTGTTAGGTTACCTGCAAACGGATTTGAATTATCGTTTTGGTTATATAATAATAAGCCACTTAAAGCATGTTTGCCAAAAGTACGGTTATAGTTAACGGCTGCTTCAAAATACATCTTCTTATCGCCGCTATTGGCAATACCGTAATTTAAGAAATCCTGACCCTGTAAGACTAGACCATATTTGTATCCTGATGTAGGATCACCAGCTTTGTTATACGGATCGATAGGATTTATACGGTAAAGTGATTCTCTTTTTTCTCTTGTTAAGGTGTTCGAATTGTTAATATCAAAAGAAAACATCGAAGTAACAGAAAGACCAGGCGTAATTGCTTTTAAATCTTGTGTTAACCTAAGGTTAGAATACAATTGATTACTATATCCCTCCTTATATCCATTTCTGGTAATATCGCCATAAGGGTTACGCTGATCTGCTTGAGGACTAATGCCTGGCAAGCTGCCATTTGGATACAGAATCGGAAACGACGTTGGATTAATCTGGAAAGCCTGAGAAAAAATATCTTGGGCATTATATTGACTTGGATAAGTAGTTTGCCCTAAAATACCTTTAATACCCAAATCCATTTTAGTTGTTCCTGTAATATCCCAGTTTAAATTGGCACTTACATTATATCTGCTGAAGTTTTGCTTTACTGCAGAATTAGCTGCCTCTTCGGTTTTAAACAAACCATCTTCACCATAATAGCCTAATGAAACGTAATATTTGGCATTGCTTACTCCTCCTGAAAGGTTAGCCGTGGCAGACCTATTTCTACCAAAATCGTTATAAATGGCATCAAACCAGTTCACATTTGGATAAAGGATCGGATCGGTACCAGCAGCTGTTTTCTGTATCGCATCTATGGTATAAGCCGGGTTAAATGCGCCAGCAGCTCCACCTCTTAAATAATCAGAATATTTAGCTTCATTGGCTAAATTCATATAATCAACACCATCAATTAACTGTGGCCTTTTAGTGAAACGGCTTACTCCTTCGTAATACTCCACATTGATTTTAGGTGTTCCGATTTTACCCTGTTTAGTATTGATCAGGATTACCCCGTTTGCTCCGCGGATACCATATACCGCTGTTGCGGCAGCATCTTTAAGTACAGTAAAGTTTTCTACATCATATACACTGATATCGTTAAGGTTACGATTAGGAACACCATCAATGATTACCAATGGTCCACGATCATTAGCGGTTAGTGAAGATATACCGCGTATAAAAATATCAGAACCTGTAGCACCGGGCTCCCCATTTCTAGTTACATTAACCACGCCGGGAATCCGACCTGCCAAAAGCTGGCTCATGCTCGAAACCGGCTGTTTTAATTCTTCAGCTTTTACTGATGATTGCGCACCAACCAAGCTTTCCTTTTTCTGCGTACCAAAACCAACAATAGCAACCTCCTGTAAGTTAGCACCGGTTGTTTCCTTTAAGCGGATATCCAGTACCTTTTGAGTACCCACTGTGATTTCTTTTGTATCATAACCAACATAAGTTATAACTAATACTGTATTTTGATCGGGAACTGTAATAGTAAATGCGCCATTTGTATCTGCAGCTGCACTGGTAGAACTTCCTTTTACTTTAACACCTGCACCGGGTAACGGCAGACCTGCCTCATCTTTAATTATACCACGAATTACAATGTCAGCTATGGCTTGGTTAACCACAACCGAACTGCTTAAATTAATGGCCGAAGCATGTGCTGTTGCATAAAAACCACTGCTTAAGGCCACTGTAAAAGCAAGTGCCTTAAAAGCACAATCTTTAAGCCTGAGCCTGCCCCCAGTTAAATTAGTATTTTTTTTCTTCATAAAATTTTTGTTGTTAACAGCAATGCTGTTATTTGGTCTATTGATCAGTTGAAAATTTTATTTTCTGCCGTTAAATGGCAGTATAAATCTTGATATGTTATTTACAAAAACAGTTAAACACTACTGCTGCTCTTCCGGCACCTCAATTACTCTCCATTCAGCCAATTGAAATAAAGCACCACCGTTATTCGCTGTAATGCTCAATCTGTAGTATTTATACAGTTCCTTGTTTTTGAAGCTGTATGTTTTGGTTAGTTTGCGACTCGAAAATGTTTCACCAGTTCTGGTATCAAGATCTACCCAGTTATTACCATCTGTAGAACCGCTCAGTTTCAAGTTTTTAGGATCCCTGTCGGGAGCATCATCACCTGATGTTAAAGTATAGGATGCCACCTGCTGGGGCGAAGGGAATGTTAGCTGCATGTACAGGCTTGATTGGTAAGGATTGATCAAAAACTTTGAATTGATGTCGTTATCCACCACTTTTAAAGATCCTTCTCCCCCTGATGCACCGGCACCGTTTTCGATGTTAACAGAAAGTACAGCCTTAGCGGTCACATCTACTTTTGCTTTCCAGGTAAAAAGATCCACTGCCGGATACTCTTCTTTACCACATCCAAGAAGTAAAGTTAGAGCAAAGCAGAGCCCGACAGCTTTCTTGGTCATTTTTAAAAGATTCATAATTGATTAATTTATAGTTTGTTAGTTATTAAAATGTGCAATAGTTAATCGCAGATCAATAAGTGATCAGGAACTTTAATGTTTAAGTGCGTTAAGCTTTTTTACGTACTGCCAAAAACACCCTATAATGATAAACCATATTGAGCCATAGGCTTGCATTTGTACTGGTTTAGCTGAATAAAAAACATCATGTAGCCTGCGGCAATGCCACTTCTGGTTAATGTTTTTTTAAATGAAATGAGTATTTAGTTTGTTTTGGTTTCCCGTTTAAAGCGGAATGGGGATAATTATCAGGTAAATTTTAGTTCATTTAGTTTCTCCTCGTATTTCTGTATGAATGATTAGTTAGTTATTAGTTAGACTAAAACGTTTTAGTTTTTTTCGATAAAAAAATGCCTGATATGGCCGGCAATTTTTTGACTGTATATCTGCTGCTTAAAAATTATAAACAGCTGGCTACTAAAACGTTTTATTAAGCAATAATAAGTATATTCTTAATAAAACAAGAATTATATATCTTTTTTTTAATAAGAAAATATGAAAAATGTGTCAATTGATTAGATATAGGAGAAAAACAAATGAAAATATCCTACAAAAATTATGCTTTTCTTAAGAAAAAAGAAAAAATGAGGATTAACAGTAGAATTGCTTTATTAATATTACAATTCTACCGTTATTTTTAAGAAAACTGAAAGAATTTAATGCCCTCTGGCAAAATACCTTATGTTAAACTTAAATCGCAGCAACTCGCCGCACCTATTAAGGCTGCATGTTCCTTAAGTTCTGAGATTTTGATATCAGTTTCTATACCATTACCCTTTAAAGTTGCAATCAGCTCAGGCGAAAATGCACTAAAAGATTGTGCAATATTACCACCAACAATTACGGTATCGATTTTATGTTTTTTTATAATGGGAATTAAAAACTGGGCAAGGTTATAACCAAATTCCATAAACACCCTGGTGGCAAAATGGTTGGTATCTACAATTTCTACAAGCTCCTTTACCCCATCCACAACTTCTCCGCTAAGTTGGTTAAAACGTTTTACGAACCAGCGCGTAGAAAGGTAATCTTCCGCAATTCCATCTAAAAATTCAGAGTTCCAAAGGTCTGCATCAAAGGCTTTATAGTTTAAGCAAAGTGATGAGCCAAGGCCTGTGCCTAAAGTAAGTCCTAATACGTTAGCGTTTCCTTTTGCGGCACCGGCAAAAACCTCACCCTGTAAAAAGCCAGCGGCATCGTTGATGAAGTGGATATTTTCTGTAGGAATATCCAAACGTTTGGCCAGTTCTTCTTTCACGTTAACCTGGTAAAGTGATTTAAACTTATCCTGATCTTTGATCAGTGAAATTCCCTGATCGTAATTAAACGGACCGGGCATGGCAATCCCTACATTCCTTGCACCGTTTTTAATGTTCTGAAAAGCCTTGCTTATAATATCGCACCATGCCGATAAAATCACTTCTTTATTCTCCTGTGAGTTCACAGGGCTACGTTTAATGGAATTTTCGACCAAAGTTCTTGTTTCTAAATCCACCAATGCGGCCGTAATATGCGAGCCGCCAATATCTACACCTAATGCAACAGGCTTTTCCATTCTATATCTATATTTCTGTTATCTATTTTCTTATTTAATCAGATAGTTCGCCAAAAATAGCAATTCAATATCTATTTACTGAGTGAAAACGGCTTATCACTATCTAAAATGCCCCTATTTAACGAAGGTTTAACATTCATCTCTAATTTTAATACTCCACCTTTTAACAAATCGCTATGATTAATGAAGTTTTTAGTAAAATTTTCACCGTTTAAAGTCGCAGATTCAATGTATACGTGCTCGGAATCATTTCCGTTTGCTTCGATCACGAACTTTTTGCCATTTTCTAAATTAATTGTCGTTTTTTTAAATACCGGACTGCCTAAAACATATTCCCCTGTACCAGGCGTTACGCTATAAAAACCCAATGCACTTAATACATACCATGATGAGGTTTGTCCCTGGTCTTCATCACCCGGATATCCGTTTTCGGTTGCATCGTACAGTTTTCGCATCACCTCGCGGGCATGGAACTGTGATTTCCATGGTTGATTCGCATAATTATAGAGGTATACCATGTGCTGGATCGGTTGGTTGCCATGCGCATACTGCCCCATCTTGGCCATTACCATTTCGGTCATTTCGTGAATCATACCTCCGTACGAACCAACATTTACTTTATTCGGTTCAGTAAAAACAGAATCGAGTTTGGCTGTAAAATTACTATTTCCTCCCATTAAATTGATGAGTCCTTTGGTATCTTGAAAAACAGACCATTGCCAGTGCCAGGCATTACCTTCGGTAAAAGGTCCGCCCCACTCTGTTGGATCGAAATTTGGCGACCATTTGCCTTCCGCATTTTTGCCTCTCATAAAACGTGTTGAAGGATCGTACACATTTTTATAATTGTACATCGGTTTTTCAAAAACCTCCATATAATGTTTATCGCCGATCATTTTGGCCAATTGATAAGCGCAATAATCATCGTAGGCATATTCTAAGGTTTTAGCGGTAGCCTCTCTATATTTTGGGTAAGGCACGTAACCCAATTGGTTATATTCGGTTACGCCATCCCTCCCGTTTGCCGGCCCCCATGGGCCTTTGTTCATTGCCTCATGATAATAGGCATCTAATGCTTTTTTGGGATCGAAGGTCCTGATTCCTTTTGCCCATGCATCGGCCAATAGGGAAATGGCATGGTTGCCGATCATACTTCCTGCCTCGCTCGGGAACGACCACGAAGGCAGCCAACCACATTGCTCATAAGCATCGAGCATGGCCTGCATGTAACGCCCATGCATTTCGGGCTGCACCAATGTGTTTAATGGAAATTGCGCACGGAAGGTATCCCAGAAACCGGTATCGGTAAACATGTACCCATCGTGTACTTTTCCGTCGTAAGGACTAAAATAATATGGTTTTCCGGCTTCATTCAGTTCATAAAACTTACGCGAAAATAAACTTGCCCTGAAAAAGCAGGAATAAAAGGTTTCCATATCTGCTTTGGATCCACCTTCTACTTCTATTTTACCAAGTGATTTATTCCACACCGCAGCGGCATTAGCTTTGGTATCTTCTAAATTTTTATCATTTCCCAATTCTCTTTTTAAATTCAGTTCGGCCTGTTTTAAACTAATGTAAGAAGATGCCGTTTTAACCTGTACTTTCGTGCCGGAATCGAACTGTACAAATGCACCTTTGCCTAAGCCTTCAGCAGTTAGCGAATCTTTATTTACGGTATTGCGTTTGTTCTCCCAGGTACCATAAGCTTTTATAGGCTGATCGAACTGAATCACAAAATAACTTTTCCAGCCGCGTTTAAAACCTTCCCCGTTGTTTACCCAACCAGTAATTTTATTTTCTTTAGGATAAATCTGAACACCACTAAGCCTGGTGTATCCATCCAGGATCAGGAAACTTCTTTTGCCTTTCGGATAGCTGAAACGCAGGTGCGCACCCCGCTCTGAAGGAGAAATTTCGGTAGTAATCTCGTTTTCGAACTTTACCTTATAATAATTTGGTTTGGCAATCTCATCTTTATGGCTGAAACGCGTTTCTCGTTGATTCTCGTCAACAACCAGCTCATCAACCATCGGCATTAAAGAGAAAACAGCGTAATCGCGCGTCCACGAACTGCATTGGTGCGCCTGCTGAAAGCCCCTGATTTTATCTTTGAAATATTGGTATTTCCAGCCATCTCCATTTCTACCGGTTTGGGGCGTCCAGGTGTGCATACCGAATGGTAAAGCCGATGTAGGATAGGTATTGCCACGTGTAAGTTCGTGCTTGGAATTGGTTCCCTGGAGCGTGTTTACATAGTGAACCCAATCTTTCTGCTGTGCCAATAACCCTTTGGCAGCAAAGCAGCATAAAATGGATGCGATTAATTTAAGTTTCATTTGTGTTTGTTTGTGTATTATTCTTATCAACCTGTATAATCAGGCCCTATATTAAAAATCAGCTTTAACCTGCATAGGTAAATGGTGCAGGCAAGGCTGATTAGTGCTTTTATTTAATATTCCATTTATCGGCCAGTACTTTAATAAAATAACCACCAACAACACTTCTGGCCTGGAAACCCGTCATTTTTCCGTTGGTGGTTTCGTGCCAGTCGCTCAATGGAACCTTACTTTCCGTTTCGGTAGCATAGCGGTAAATGGGGCTGATAAATTTCTGGAAATCTGCTCCGTTATCGGCCAAAGTTGCAGTCCACATAATCCAGTCAGATTTGGTATAGGTTCTGCGGCTATCCAAAGGAAGTCCGAAATCCTTTTGCTTGGTTAAATAGAAATCGATTTCCTTTTTGTATACTTCTTTCGGAAAAAGATCCAGTTGTAAGAGTTTATCCCAAACTAGGTTGTATTTCTGGCTCCAGGTATTTTTATCGTTAAAAGTTAAAGCGTAATGATCTCCCGCGTCGGCCAGTTTAATCCAGTTTTGTGCCATTTGTAATGCAGCGGTACGGTATTTAGTAGCTACATCGGTTTTACCCAAAAGCTGCGCCATCTGGGCGTAACCACCCAGGGCAACAATGGCTTTTACAGATAAGTTTGCATTACGGGCCAGGTGACCGGCAAAATCATCAGTACACAATTGGTTGGCAGGATCGAAACCTTCTCGTAAAAGATAATTTGCCCAGGTTGAAAGTACTTCCCAGTGCTTTTCGGCATATTTTGCATTTTCTTCAGCTTTAGTAATAGCTGCGGTTAAAATGATCATGTTTCCGGCTTCTTCTACCGGCATATCTTCACCATAAGTTTGACCGTTTGCTAAAGGATAGGTTCCTAAATCGTGTGCGGCAAAAGGTTTCTTCCATTTTCCGCTTTCCGAATAATAGAAAATACCATTTAACATGCCTTTTAAAAGTTCGGGATTATATACCAAAAACTGTGGTGCCGACGGATAGGTTACATCAACGGTATTGATTGATCCGTTACTGAAATTTTCTTTAGAAAGGAACAGGATATCGCCATTGGGTGCATAAACAATTTTATGTGCAGCAATAGCTTGTCTGTAGGCGAGTTTACACATCTCTGCATATTGTTTACCGCCTGCTTTTTCGGCATCGGCATAAAGTTTGACGTCAAAAGCAGCACATTTTGCTTTTAATGAGGGATATTGAGCATTTGCATCAGCCAGTTGATCTTCAAATTGTTGTGAACCTGATTGTCTCCAAACCGGAGATAATTTTTCGCCAAAATATTCAACCGATTTTAGATCATCGTAACCCAGCATTATATATTTCTCTACTGCTGTAGAAGAAACGGTACCAAAAGGGATTACGCTGGCAAGGTTTAAGTTTTTAGCATTTAAAACCTGATTTTGGCTTGGGTATTTCGCTCCCATAAAACCTTTTAAACTTTCATTCTGAGAAGCGATAAACTGAGTGGCATTAAATTTTGCAGGAATGGCAACATATAAATAACCCCAATCAATCCGCACATCGTCGCCTCTTTTTTTCAGTACAGGTTGCTCAACCGTACCAGTTTTCAGGATAGAAAGGTTGTTTTTGGTGCTTTTCCATGCTGAAACGGCCTGGGTTGGGGTATTAACGGCAATATTTGATGATGCACCAAAGAAAACATCCACTTTGTGGGGTTTACCATCGGTTGATTTTACCGAATAATTGATATAACTGATTGGGCGGGCGGTTAATTTGATATCGTTAAGCAGTAACGGCGATGTAAAACTAACTTCTAGAGCCACATTACCACAGTTAAAGCTATATTTTGTTGTGGTAGCTTCTATTGAAACATTGGTTTGGGTTGCAGGGCCAATATTAACCTTTTGGGCATCTTCCTCTACAATCCCGGCATCGAGGTGCCTGCCACCAGCGGTATTTTTGCAATGAATGGCCAATACATTTTTACCTTTTTGCAAAATGCCATCCTCAATCGGCAGATACACGTAATCAGAAACCCAGCCATTTTTTTTGTAAATCACTTTATCATTCAAATACACAATTACATTATCATCGTGGTTGAGTTTAAGGTACTTTTTTGCTGTGCTAAGGTCGGTGATTTCGAAAGTCCTTCTGAAATACAAATTATCGGTATTCCATTTGGTTTTATCTGCTCGGTCATCACCAAAAGGTGCGTCTCCTTTTTTCCATGCGGCATCACTAAAAGTTTTGTTTTCCCAGTCTTTTTGTGGTTGATCGAAGGTGTAACTGGCCTGATACTTAATTTCATCGGCAGCCGCGAGAATGGTTTTAAAGGTTTTGCTTTCTTCCCCCATAAAACGGTAAAACTGACCGTCTACTTTTATTACGCCCAATAAAGATTGTTCCTTACCCGTCCAATGTTTGGTTACGGATTTATTTAAGCCATCGCCGAAAGACCAGATGCTGAAATAGGCATCGTGGGTAATCAACGGATACCCAGGTGCTTTATCCTGTGCCTTAGCGATAAAAATAAAAAGTAAGCAAATTGCCAGTAAGGAAAGTTTTCTCATAGTTCAATATTTGGTTCGTTGCAATGGATAAATCGTTTTACTTGATTTACCTGCCAAATATTTATTCTGAAATTGAATGAAGATGAGGATGATAATTCTAGCTAATATGGATTTTCGCTCGTTGAAGCCGCAATAAAAGTAAAACGTTTTACTAACTTCAATTATAGTAAAAAAACATTGTTTTGTAAACTGACCAAACGTAACATATGCATTACATTAGTTTAGCTCAAAACTGTAAAAGAAATTTTATTAAAATAAAAAAGCCGCTTCATATTACTATGATGCGGCTTTTTTATTAATTAAACGGTTATTTTTTAATTATAACCTGGATTCTGTGCCAGGTTTTCGTTAAGTGTACGCTGAACCTGAGGAATTGGAAAAATATTCCTGAATGCCGCTGAAGGTGTATGGTCCCACCAGCTTCCAGTAGTGAATTTTCCAAATCTGATCAGATCATTCCTTCTATAACCCTCAAAAATAAACTCTCTTCCCCTTTCAGTCAACAGTTCATCAAGGGTTAACGATGTTGTGGTATAAGCTCTTGTTGCCCAATTTGCATCGGTAAAGGCTCTCTTTTTACAGTCGTTAATTAACTGTACCGCCTCTGCAGTAGCAATACCGCCGTTTTTACGCATAATGGCTTCTGCTTTCGCAAAATAAATCCAGGTTAACCTGTAAATGTTCCAATCTGTATTATTATAGTTAGGATCTGCAGGAACTGCAACGCCATTTACAACTCCAGCCACCTGATTACCTAATTTGTATTTGTTAAAACGGACACCACTGTTTTCTTCCCCCTCACTCATATTAGAAACCTGAGATCCGGTTTTGTTTTTTCTTATATTATCTACAAAAACAATCTGTTGCCCATCATATTCGTTTCCACCTCTTGCTAACGCTGGTTGACCATTGTCGAATCTAACCATTGGACCTTCCAAGAGCCAGGTTCTCTTTCTTAAATCTTCATCCTCGTATTTTGTGAAATTTCCGGGCACTACAACAATACCATCATTACCATTTCTGGCACCACCATAAATCTGATCCTGCTGGAAGTGAAAGAATTCACCTGTCCATGATGGTTGAAATGAAGCTTTAGCAAACTCGTAAGCAATTGAAAAAATTACTTCTTTCGATAAGTCGTTGCTTGATTTAAATTGATCGGTAATGTTCGGATCTAACTGCATAGTTCCATTCTGGGCACCGCCATCACCAGCAATCAGCTTATTTGCTGCTGCGATACAATCATCCCATCTTGCAGTACCTGTCCAAACTTCGGCATTAAGATATAATTCTACCAACATGGCATAAGCACCAGCCTGGCTCATCCTACCGATCATGTTTCTGGATAGTTTTGGTGCTTTATCGATATTTTCTTTAATTTCTTTTTCGATAAAAGCGAAAACCTGTGCCCTTGGCAATGTTACTGGTTTAGCCGGAATACCTACTTGGGTAACAACAGGGATGTTTCCAAAAAGATCCATTAATTTTAAATAATGGAAAGCCCTGAGTAGTTTTAACTCAGCTATGTAGGCATCTTTTTCTGCTTGTGTAATGCCCATTTCTGTTATACTTTTCTTTTCTAGGTTTTCGATTGGAGAATTACATAAACCCATTCCCCAGTACATCAAAACCCAGGCATTGTTTAATGGTCCATCATCGCTTAACCAGGTATGGTAGTGCAGTCTTTTCCATTTACCACCATCTTCACCATGGCGGCCTTTAGTTGGCCAGGCCAATTGATCTCCTGAGAGTTCGGCCGGCCTCCACCATCCATCCTGACCCGATGGTGTAACCCAGGCATTTGCGTGTGTGTAAGGTCTTAATACTGCCGAAAGAACCTCGTTTTTATTGTTGTAGAAATTATCTGCAATTAACTGGTCATAAATGGGTTGCTCTAGTTTAGAACAGCTATTTAGTAGCAATGCTGGTGTTGCCAAAAGCGTTGCTATTATTATTTTTTTATATCTTTTCATTGCTTAAAAATTAAAATCCGAAATTAACGCCAAATAAGAATTGTCTTGTTGCAGGGTAAGGGCTTCTGGTATCAATACCTAAGCTTCTGCCGTTGATTTCTTGCCCTAAACCTGTATCTTGGATATAGTCTGGATCATTACCTGTGTAACCAGTAATGGTCACTAAATTCTGTCCGGTCAGGTTCAATCTTAGCGTTCTCACATATTTAGTTTTAAGTTTAAAGGTATAACCAAGTGTTACCTCATCTAATTTAAGGAAACTACCACTTTCTAAATAGTAATCCGTGTACATATAGGTATCTTTCAAGTCAGCATATTTGGTGAAAGCACTATTTAAGAGGTTGGTAGAAGCACCATTTTTGTTGCCATAAGAAATGGCCATTGTATTGAGCACATCAAAATCAAGCTTACTTCTCAAGAATACCCTTAAATCAAATCCTTTGTAGGCAAAGTTGTTTGTTAATGATAAATAATACTTTGGAACTGCGTTACCAATTACAGCAAGGTCTGTTTGGTCTCTGAATACGGAGGTGTTAATTTGAGCATTCGTTACCACTTCATTATTTCTGTTGAAGAAAGTCCATTTGCCATCAGGGCTGAAACCGGCGAAACGTTTTCCCCAGAATTCGCCAACTTTCCTACCTTCATAGGTCCTAAATGCATCTCCCAACGCTCCGAAACCACCAATTGCTCCAAAAGTCCTCATATCTCTGCGATATTCGCTGTTTGAGTAGGTATCCAGGATATTTTCTGTCGTACTACCTGCAAAATCTACGCTCCAGCTGAAATTTTTATTTTTAACAGCTGCGTAACTTAGAGAAACCTCAATACCTTTAGCTGAAATTGATCCAACATTTGTCGTAATTGATGATGTTACAAAAGGAGGTTGAGGAGAAGTATATGTATCTATAAGGTCTTTCGTTTTGCGTTTATATACATCAATCGAACCAGTTAATTTATTGTTTAGGATAGTAAAATCTATACCAATATTGGTTTCTTTCTTAGTTTCCCACCTCAGATCGGGATTAGGGTTTTTATTCGGGCCATAGGTTTGTAAATACTCGCCTGTTGGGAAAAGATAGATACCTCCACCACTTAAGGTTACCAGAGATGCATCATTTGCTAGACCCGAATTGCCTGTTTCCCCATATCCTACCCTGAGCTTCAAATTGTTCACCCAGCTTACATTCTTCATAAATTCCTCCTGGGTGATGTTCCAGCCTCCTGAAATAGCAGGGAAGTTAGCCCATTTATTGTTGGCTCCAAACTTAGAAGAACCTTCTCTTCTGAAAATGGCTTGGGCAAAATATTTGTCGTTTAAAGAGTAGTTCAATCTGGCGAAAACAGCAATTAAGGTATTTTCATTTTTGAAACTTCCAATACCAATTGTTGTAACTTTTACCGGTACACTTCCCAGATTATTATCTTCGAACAAATCATTCACATAACCGCGGTTATTTGCGTTAAAGCCCTCATTGATTTCACGACGATAGCTATAGCCTCCAATACCTGAAAGTTTATGTTTACCAAAAGTTTTGGTATACTCAATAGTAGGTTCAAAGTTGATATTTTGGTTTAGTTCAGTAGTTTTTGCAGCATATCCACCATTAGGTGCATCTCCGTTTTCAACAGAGTTCTGGCTGGCCCTATCGCGATATTCACTCCAAATTCTATTGTTTCTTTGAGCAGCAAAGAAGGCACCTATCTTTAAATCTTTGATCACTTCTAAATCCAATTTACCATCTACAGAAGTAGTCTGTTGCTGCAAACCATAGCGTTCTTGCTCCAATCTAGCCAATTCGTTGGTAATTGTACGGGTAAATTGATATGAACCATCCGGATTGAAATAAGATTCAGTTGGGTTCTTTGTCAATACGTTCTCCCAACCGCCACCACCTAATAGGTTGGCATTATTAAAATTGGTAGAAACATTGAATTGCGCCTGAAGCTTATCCTGCAGACCTTTTTGTGTTAAGCTTGCACGGATACCATATTCTTTTCGTCCGTTTTCCTTTGCAAAACCCTGAAGTTCCCTATAATTCGCACTTACCCTATAGCTGGAGTTATCACCACCTCCGGATACTGCTAAATTGTGGTTGTTTGAGATATTGTTTTTATTGATCAGATCCTGGAAGTAATCAAAATCGCCACCTTTATCAACCACTTTGTATTCACCACTTGCAATACGTGCCCTCCATTCAGTAGCATTCATGAAATCAGGTCTTTTTACGAGGGTTTCAGTTCTAACGTAAGCATTATAATCAAAACGTGCCGGCCCCTTTTTACCTTTTTTGGTAGTAACGATAATTACACCAGCATTCGCTCTGGTTCCATAGATTGCAGCGCCAGATCCATCTTTTAAAACGCTGAATGACTCAATATCGTCTTGCTGTAAAAGGTCAAGATTACCACCAGGGATACCATCAATAATAATTAGAGGAGATGCTGTTCCCGCTACAGAAGTAACCCCTCTTAACTGAATACCTACTCCACTGTTCGGATTAGAGCTGTTTCTGGAGATTTGCAAACCTGCAACCTTACCTACCAATAAATCCAAAGGGTTTCTTGATCCGCTCTGTCTGAATTTAGTAGAATCTACTTTAGTAATGGCTGAAGTAATCTCTTTTTCTCTTAATGTACCATAACCTACCACCACAACATCGTCAAGTTTGGTATCGGTTGATACAACTAATTTTACGTTCAAGGTGTTCGATGCTCCGACGGTAATATTCTGCGTAAGGTACCCGATGTATGTGATCCTGATCACATCTCCAACGTTGGCTTCGATAGTAAATTTTCCGGCGACATCCGTTACAGCGCCTCTACCCGAAGTTACATTCTTAATGCCTACCCCTGGTACAGGCTGGCCGTTCTCGTCGACCACTGTTCCGGTTACATTTTTTTGCGCCTGAACCAGTCTGGTAAGCATGTTCCCATTTAAGAACGCCCTTGAAGCTTCCCAATCCGAATTCATTGAAAACGCAGGACTGTTCAGCAAAACTATTGCAGCAGACAGCCCCGTAATTTTGAGTAAATTAATTTTCATTTACGGTTTTGTTAAATTATAAAATGATTAGTTATTGTTTTCCTTGGTTTTTACTTATCTGTGGATGAAAATGACCGGGTCGGATTTTATTTTCCGAACATTTCCTATAAATATCTATCTGGTTTGAAAATTGCGATGACAAGAATTGAAAGTAACTGAGAATCCGCACAATGATTTATGCCAGGATTTTCTTTTTTTTAAAATACAGTGGTGGCCCTCTGTAATCCTCATAAGTTTAGTTTGGTTACGATAAAACGTTTTAGTAAACCAATGTTAGAAATTTTTTATTACAATAAATCGTTTTATTTGTAAAAAAAATATTACAAAAAAAGCTTAGTTGGAATGCTTTAATCGCGGATTACCAAACGGGCTGGTATAATTACCTGATCAACGGGCGATTTGCTTTTGGAAGCAAGCTGACTTAAAATCAATTTGATAATGGTTTCGGCGATTTCCTCCAAAGGTTGCTGAACAGCAGATATACTTGGGGTATGCAGTTCAAACGCCTCATGATCATCATAAGCAATAACGGCAAAATCATCATCGATTTTTTTATTGATTTGCTTTAATGCTTTTAAACCACCAATAGCCAAATAGTTTGTTGCAAAAAGAACTGCGTCGATATTTTTTGAGTTAAATAAATCCTTTACTTGGTTGATTGTTGTTTGTTCATCCTGATTGAAATGTACTTTAACAACCAGTTCATCATTATAGGTTATACCATTATCTTCCAGTGCTTTTCTATATCCTTCAAACCGTTCAATAATCTGCTCAACATTAATATCGGTGGTTACCAGTGCTATATTTTTTTTACCCTGATCGATAAAGTTCTGTATTGATTGATAGGAAGCATTAAAGTGATCGGCCCCAACATAACTTACATTAAGATCAGGTAAATTCCTATCAAATAAGATTACCGGGTTGCCATCATCCAAAAGCATCTGAATATCTTCTTCTATCCCTTTAATGGGCGAAATAATATATGCATCAACTTTACGCGATTTAAACATGTTAATAAGCTCTTTTGCTTTATCAACACTATTTTCGGTACTGGAATAGATAATTTTATAACCTCTTTTATAGGCTTTATCTTCGATTAACCTCGCAATCCTTGAAAAGAAAGAGTTGGAAATATCTTCAATGATCAGGCCGATGATGTTTGAATTGCCGGTACGTAAACTCCTGGCAATCTGATTGGGCTTGTAACCACTTTCAGCAATAATTTTTTCTACTTTTTCGATTACTGCCTCGCTTATCGACTTCTCTTTTGCTTTACCGTTAATAATAAACGAAACTGTGGTAATGGATACATTTGCTTTAACAGCTATATCTTTGATGGAAAGCGATTTCATTTGGTTGGAATTCTTTTAAGTTAATCGATTCAAAGCTAAATAAAAATTACATTTTTTAAATTTTGCCTTTTATAAATAGTGCAATTTAACATTTTTTATGTTAATCGTTTTAGAAACCGTGGTTAAAGGTTAACAGGGAAATAAAAATGAAGCCATTAAACAACAAAAGGCGCTTAAAGAGCGCCTTTTGTATCAAAATTAATATCCGGGATTTTGGGTGAGTTTAGGATTTAGGTCTCGCTGCCTTTGCGGTATGGGGTATAATGCTTTGGTAGCTGATGATGCTGTGTGATCCCACCAGGCTGCCGTAGTAAATTTTCCAAAACGGATTAAGTCGTCTCTTCTAAAACCTTCGAAAATGAATTCCCTTCCGCGTTCGGCCAATAGCTCGTTTAAAGTTAACGTAGCAGTGGTATAGGCATGTGCAGGCCAGGTAGCTGGAGTATAAGCCCTTTGTTTACAGGCGTTTATTAAATTGGTTACTTCGCTTGTGGCAACCCCACCATTTTTACGCATAATGGCTTCTGCCTTGGCGAAATAGACCCATGTTAAACGGTAAACATTCCAATCTGTATTGTTGTAATTTGCATCGGCCGCTACTTTCACACCATTTACAACACCAGCAATGGAGTTTCCCAATTTATATTTATTGAAACGCACACCACTATTCTCTTCTCCCTCACTCATATTGGAAACGGTAGATCCTTTTGCATTTTGCTGAATATTATCAACAAATACCAAAGGTTTTCCTGAATACTCGACTGTACCGGTAACAGGGCTAACACCATCCGAAAATTTTATCTGGGGACCAAAAGACAACCAGGTAGTTTTACGGAGATCGTCTGTTTCAAAAGTAGTATAAACCCCTGGAACCAGCACAATACCATCGTTACCGTTTCTACCTCCACCGTAGATATCTTTCTGGGCAAAATGATAAAACTCACCTGTCCATGATGGTTCAAATCTGGCCCGGGTATAATCATAAGCAATAGAAAAAATTACCTCGTTTGATAAATCATTGGTATTTTTAAACTGATCGGTAATATTTGGATCTAAAGCCATCGCACCATTTTGCCCGCCCGCCTGATTATTAATCAGCTGATCTGCCGCAGCAATGCAATCATCCCAGCGTGGCGTACCCGTCCAAACCTCGGCATTTAAGTAAAGTTCGACCAACATGGCATAACCACTGGCCTGGCTCATTCTTCCCAACTGTGCCCTTGAAAGTTTCGGTACGTTATTGATATTATCCTTGATTTCTTTTTCTACAAAAGCGAAAACATCTTTTCTGCTTGTTGTTGACGGATAGATTGGATTGGCCGGATCGGCAGGTTCGGTTACCAAAGGCACCCCACCGAACAGATCCATTAATTTTAGAAAATGAAATGCACGGAGCAATTTTAATTCTGAAACATAGGCGTTCTTTTCTTCCTGTGTAATACCCATTGCAGAAATATCGCGGGTACTGATGTTTGCTATCGGATCGTTACAATAACCTACCCCACCGTACATTAACGACCACGCATTATTAAACCCATCCTCATCAACGGTCCAGCTATGGTAGTGCAATCTTTTCCATTTACCCCCATCTTCACCATGCGGACCTTTAGTTGGCCAGGCCAGCTGATCGCCGGAAAGTTCGGCCATGCGCCACCATCCATCCTGACCAGATGGTGTAACCCATGCATTGGCATGGGTATATGGCCTTAAAACAGCTGATAAAACCTCGTTTTTATTGGTATAAAATTTATCTGCAGGAATTTGATCGTAAGCATTTTCATCCAGTTTAGTACAGGCAGAGCCTACACTAACCAATAAAATTAATGCACTATATAATATTGATTTGTTTTTCATTGTTGTATAATTTAAAAGCCTACGTTAACACCAAAAAGAAATGACCTTGTGCTTGGATACGCACCTCTGTTATCTACCCCCGGACCCAGGCCGGTATCTTGAATAAAGTCGGGATCATTACCCGAATAACCGGTTATGGTAGCTAAATTTTGACCGGTTGCATATACGCGCAGGTTACGGATAAGCTTGGTTTTTAATTTGAAATTGTAACCCAGTGTTACCTCATCAATTTTAACGTTTGTACCATTTTCTATATAATAATCAGAATACATAAAAGTATCGTTGATCTGACTGTATTTTGGATTGGTAAAGGCATCACTTAAGTAATTTGATCCTTTTACATACGGATTTGCATAGGTTAATGCAGTAGTATTCAGGATCTGGTAATCGAATTTACCCCTCAAAAAGATCCTTAAATCGAATTGTTTGTAAGTGAAGTTTGCAGTATATGATGCATAATATTTCGGGATTGCATTTCCGATCGGAGCAAGATCTGTAAGGTTTTTATCTTTAGAAATATTGATCTGATCATTAAGCACAGCAACCCCATTTCTATTGTAAAACAACCATTTCCCTGCTGAATTAAAACCAGCAAACCTTTTACCATAAAATACACCTAAATCTTCGCCTTCGTATGTGGTAATGGCATCGCCCAGGGCACCTGCACCACCAATACCGGCAAAAGTTTTGTATTTAACGGTATATATATCATTAGAATAGGAATCTAATGTATTTTTAATGGTACTACCGGTAAAATCCATACTAAAAGTAAAGTCCTTGTTTTTAATTGCCTGGTAAGATAGTGCCAGCTCTATACCTTTTGAAGAAATCTGACCAACATTGGCAAAAATACTCGATTGCACATAAGGTGGCTGTGGAGTGGTATAGGTATCCAAAAGATCTTTGGTCGTTCTTTTAAACAAATCCAGCGATCCTGTTAACTTGTTGTTAAACATGGCAAAATCTGCACCCACATTAATTTCGCGTTTACTTTCCCATTTCAGGAAAGGATTTGCATTTCTGGTCGGTCCGTAGGTTTCGCGGTAAATACCATCCGGATAAAGATATTTGCCTCCTGTACCCAATGTTACCCTCGAAGCATTGTTTTCGAAACCAGAATTACCTGTAACGCCATAACCGGCCCTAATTTTCAGGTTGTTGATAAACTTGGCATTCTGCATAAATTTCTCTTCAGAAATATTCCAACCTACAGATACTGCAGGGAAATTACCCCATTTGTTATTATCTCCAAATCTGGAAGAACCTTCCCTTCTTAAAATAAACTGGGCCAGGTACTTTCCGTTAAAAGCATAATTTACACGACCGAAAAATGCAATTAATGTATTGTCATTTTTAAAACTTCCGATGGATGCTTTACCAAGTGCGAGTGCTTCGCCCTGAAATAAATTATCTTCATTGAATTGATCGTTTAAAAAACCACGGTTATTGGCATCTGATCCTTCTTCAATATAATAACGATAACTGTAACCGGCTACAGCGCTTATGGAATGTTTGCCTCCCAGTACCGTACTGTATGATAGTGTAGGCTCTAAGGCAAAGGCCTGCGAAAGGAAATTGCTTTTAAAAGCATAACCGCCATTAGGAAAATCAGTGTTTTCTACAGAATTTTCACTTGCTAAAATGGCATACCCACCATCAATATAACTATCCCTTTGCACCGAACCAAAAACCGATGCTTTTAATCCCTTAATGATATCCAGATCAACCTTCATATCGGCGCTTGATGTTTGCTGCTTACGATAATTTGTTTCCTGGAACAAACGGGCATATTGATTGGTACTCTGATTATCAAAATAATAGGTGCCATCGGGATTATAGATCTGTGTAGTAGGGTTTTTGGCAGCTTCTTCCTCCCAACCGCCACCACCTAATAAATTTGCATTATTGAAGTTGGTAGCAAGGTTTAATTGAATATTTAGCTTATCGTTTAGTCCTTTTTGATTTACATTTAACCTTAAAGTATATTCTTTCCGCTCGTTCTCTTTAGCAATACCCTCTAAATCCCTGTAATTTATACTCGCCCTATAGCTTGTTTTATCCGTTCCACCCGATAGTGATAAATTGTGGTTTTGAGATAAATTACCATGATTGACCAATAAATCATATAAATCATTGTTTCCGCCCCTATCAAGCGCATCAATCTGTTTTGAAGCTATTTTGGACCTAAATTCATCCGCAGTTAAAAAGTCCAGCCGGTTTTGAATATATTCTTTACGCAGGTAACCAGAATAATTAAAGGTTGGTGCGCCTGGTTTTCCTTTTTTTGTGGTGATTAAAATTACACCGGCATTTGCACTGGTACCATAAATGGCAGCACCCGAACCATCTTTTAATACATCAACAGATAAGATATCATCTTGTGTAAGAAGATCAGGATTACCACCTGGAATACCATCGATTACAAAAAGTGGACTTGCACTTCCGGTAACTGAAACCACTCCACGTAGCTGTACGCTGGGACCAGAGTTGGGATTAGAGCTACTGGCGCGGGTAATATTCAGACCGGCAACCTTACCTTGAATCAGATCTAATGCATTTCGGGCACCACTTTGCCGAAATTGTGCAGTATCTACGTGAGCAACAGACGAAGTAACCTCTTTTGTTTTTAATGTTCCATAACCTACAACCACAACTTCATCAAGTTTTTGTGATTGCGACGGAACCAAAGCAATAGTTAATGGTGTAGCACCATTACCGGCCGGAACAGATTTAGCTTGGTAACCAATATAACTGAACACCAGCACATCGGTTGGCGAAGTTACATTAATACTGAACTTACCGTTTTCCTGGGTTACGCTTCCACCTGTTTTGCCCTGGATTTTAATCCCAACACCTGGCAAACCTATTTTTTGCTCATCTACAACCGTACCGGTAATTGTTTTTTGCGCAGCAGATGTCCCGGCAGCAACAGGGGTTGCAGGAGCCGGTGTGGCTGGAGCGGGTGCCGGACTGGTGGTTGGACGTGCACCACCCAGCGGATTTGGTGGTACTTTTACCGAATCAGCTGGTTTGGCAACCGGAACTTTTTTTGTTGTGTCTTGTTTTTTAGTTGTATCCTGCTGGAAATAATAACGGTCGAACTTGACTTTTTCGCTCTTCATTTTCGCAAACAACTGGGGGCTTGAAAGTAGGATCAGGCATAGGAATCCTGACATCCTGAGTAAAATGTTTTTCATTGGCACTCACTAGTTTAGTTTATAATTAGTTATCGCTATGCGGCCAAATTTTACTAAATTAATAAGAGCAATGGGATTAATTAGTTACTTATAGGGTTTCCGCAAAACGATTTAGTAACGCATTAAAGGGCATATTGTTTTAAAAAAAATTTAACAGCACTTAAAATGTTACGTTATAGGTAAAACAAAAATTCACTAATAAAATGCAGAGAAATCAGATTACGGATATGATTCCATTTAGGTTATTGCTTGTCTTGGATGAGTTTAACGGCCAGGGAAATTTCTGTTAGTCGGGATTTGCAATCCCGATTTAGAGTAAAGGATTTATAATCCTTATGATTGGATTTTAAATCCAAAGTCCGAAGGTCCGGATTGCAAATCAGGACCAGCATAAATTTAACGTCATTCGGCTTTAATATTTTGCACTATGTAAAACTTAGGTGAGCTAAGGTATCTAAGATGGTCATAAAATAAGCTAACAAATTTAATCCACCACCTGCACCTGATAACATCTAAGTCTTTCAATAACCTTTTCGGCTTTTACACCATATAAGATATATTAGACCATGTAAGCTTACATGGTCCTTAAATGTCTCCTATGGTAAAAAAAGAATATTGATTATCAGTTATTTATATAAACGTCATTTCGAGCGGAGTTTAACGAAGCCGAGAACCACATATTGCTCAGCGAAGCTAAATCTATCGAGATAGATCTCTCCACCTCACTGCGTTCCGGTCTAGATGACAATGCTTTTTGAAGTAATCCCTAGCCCTTTAATTTTTCAAAAATCAATTTGGCTGTTTTAGCGGAAGCGCCAGGTTTGCCCATTAATAAAAGTAGTTCACCATAGTTTTTCAACATCGCGTCCCTACCCGTTCCGCCTAAAATAATCTGTAGTTCGCTGCTAACTTTTTGGGTATTGCAATCTTCCTGGATAAGTTCGGTTACAATCTTTTTATTTACGATGAGGTTAACAAGCGAGATAAACTTAATTTTTACCAGCATCCTCGCAATAGCAATCGAAATAGCACCTCCTTTATACACCACCACCTGTGGCACTTTAAACAGCGCAGTCTCGAGCGTAGCTGTTCCCGATGCCACAATGGCTGCATGGGCATGGTGCAATAAATTATAGGTACTGTTAAAAAGCAGTTTAACTTTTTTATCGCCAGTAAACTGATGGTAATAAGCTTCGGTAAAAGTTGGTGCTGCCGCAATGGCAAAAATATAATCAGGGTATTCTTCCCTAATACTCAACATCACCGGCAACAAGCGTTCTATTTCCTGTTTACGACTTCCGGGCAATAACGCAATAATTTTTTCAGTACCTAACTGATGGTTTTCGCGGAAGTTTAGATCGGGTGTAAACTGTGCAATTTCATCCAATAGCGGATTGCCAACATAATCTACTTCCATTCCCCAGCCTTTATAAAAATCGACCTCGAAAGGCAGGATACAGAACATGTGGTCTACAATTCTTTTTATTTTAAGCACCCTTTTCTGGTTCCAGGCCCAAACTTTTGGCGAAATGTAATAACACACTTTTATGCCGTTGGCATTTGCAAATTCGGCAATTTTCAGGTTAAAGCCAGGGAAATCGATCAGCACCAGTACATCGGGTTTCCAATCTAAAATATCATCTTTACAGGCTTTAAGGTTTCTGAAAATGGTCCTCAGATTCAAAATTACCTCAGTAAAGCCCATAAAAGCCATTTCGGCATAGTGTTTAACCAGTTCTCCACCTTCGGACTGCATTTTATCGCCACCAAAATACCTGAAAACAGCATCGCCATCTTCCTGTTTTAAGGCTTTCATTAAATTAGCGCCATGTAAATCGCCTGAGGCTTCTCCGGCTACGAGGTAGTATTTCATAGTTAAGGATGATGTTTGATGGATGATGTTAAATGTAAAATGGACAATGGAATTTCCCATCATCCATATTACATCTTCCATTTTACATTACTTTGTATGCAAAAAACACAAAAGCGCATAAAAATGTTGCCGCCAGTATGCCTCTTCCGATATTTTCTTTATTGTATTTAAAAAATATCTGCATAGCATAGGCGTTAACCGCAATACCACCAATGTATAACAAATCTGCTTTGGCAAGGTAGGCTATATGGTGGATAATGTACCATGCGATAGAACAAAAGACTGCAGGGATAAGCAAACCAATGCCCAAACCTACCCATACCGAATTATTTAACTTCTTTAAACGATCGATCATTATAGCACTAACCTAAATTAATGCCATCTGGTGCGGCAACTTTTGTACCTGCACTACCCTGTTTCGAATCATTATTTCCGATAAAATCCCAGCTGTTTAATGCCTGTATGGCATGGTGCGCTGTTAAATCGAACTGCACCGGAACAATAGAAACGTAATTGTGTTCTAATGCCCAATTATCGGTATCTTCTCCTTTATCAAAATTTTCGAAAACTCCCGTGAGCCAATAATACGGACGTTTGTAAGGATCGGTTCTTTCTTCAAACTCTTCCATCCATTTGGCATTGGCCTGACGGCAGATTTTAACCCCTTTTATGTTATCTTTCGGAAAATTTACGTTTAATAAGGTACCTTCAGGCAAGCCATTGGTCAGCACCTGTTCGCAGATATTTTTAATGTATTTTTTAGTGTGACTGAAATCGGCATCGGCGGCAAAATCATCCAAAGAGAAACCGATTGAAGGGATTTTTTCAATTGCGCCCTCTACTGCGGCCGACATGGTGCCAGAATACAGCACATTAATGGAATTATTTAAACCGTGGTTGATACCCGACACGCATAAATCAGGCTTTTTACCTTTGAAAATTTTATTTACAGCTATTTTAACGCAATCAACAGGAGTTCCGCTGCATTTATACATTTCTACGCCTTCATAAAGCTCAACTTTATCAAAACGGATCGGTTTTCCAATGGTGATGGCATGCCCCATGCCGCTCTGCGGACTATCGGGTGCAACCACCACTACATTGCCCAGCTCCTGCATTACTTCCATTAAATTTTTGATACCTGTAGCTGTAATACCATCATCGTTTACAACTAAAATATTTGGTTTTGTGCCCTGCTTTGTCATACCGGTAAAAATACAGAATTATAATTTCAGGGCACAATAAACCGTCATTTATATGCTAAAATCATTTATTCCTACCCTTTTAGTTCTTAAATAAAAAATATTTTCATTCGGTGAGAGAAAGCATTTATATTTGGATAAATAACTTATTAAAAATGAACACTGTATTTGGCGCTATCTTTAAATAACCGGATACTACTCATGATCATAAAACCAAAACCAAACAATGAAATTCAAACTATTTACTTTAGCTTGTTTTCTGATTACAGGTTCGATAGCCAAGGCGCAAACAACCTACCAATGGAAAACAGGAACATCAGGCGGTTATACCTATAAGTATGTAACCAACGACCCGACCAAAACCCGTTTTTATACTTTGAAGAATGGATTAACGGTAATTTTATCGCAAAATAACAAAGAGCCGAATATTACCTACAAAATGGCGGTTAGGGCTGGTAGTAACACCGATCCACGCACCAATACAGGTTTGGCACACTATTTAGAACACCTTTTATTTAAGGGAACCGATAAATTCGGAACTTTAAATTACGCCAAAGAAAAGCCATATCTGGATAAGATCGAAGCGCTTTACGAAACCTATAACAAAACCACCGATCCGGTTAAACGTAAAGAGATTTATAAAGAAATTGATAAAACTTCGGGCGAAGCTTCTAATTATTCTATCGCGAACGAATACGATAAAATGATGAAATCGATCGGAAGCAATAGCACCAATGCGCATACTTCGGTAGAAGAAACCGTTTATGAAGAAGATCTTCCATCAAATGCCATCGATAAATTTTTAGCGGTACAGGCTGAGCGTTTCCGTGCACCGGTTTTCCGTATTTTCCACACCGAATTAGAAGCGGTTTATGAAGAAAAAAACATCGGTATGGATAATGATGGGCGTAAAATGTACGAAAAAATGCTTTATGCATTGTTCCCAACACACAATTACGGACAACAAACCACCATTGGTACCATTGAGCATTTAAAAAACCCATCATTAGTCGAAATCAGAAAATATTACGATAAATATTATGTGCCTAATAATATGGCCTTAATTATGAGTGGTGACATTAATTATGATGACCTGATTAAAAAAATTGATAAGGATTTTGCTTACATGAAATCGAAACCATTATCATTATATAACCCGGCCCCGGAGAAACCTTTAACCCAGGTACAAAAAGTTGATATTTATGGTCCAAGTGCCGAAAACTTATACGTTGCTTACAGGGGGTTTGCCCAAAACACGCACGAAAGTTTGTTACTGGATTTAATTGGCAGCATTTTGGCTAACGGCAAAGCGGGTTTAATGGACATCAACATTAACAAACAGCAAAAAATGTTAAGGGCAGGTGCAGGATATAACTCAATGAAAGATTATGGTATTTTCATTTTATCCGGCTCGCCAAAAGCAGGTCAAAGTTTGGAAGAAGCCCAGAAATTGTTGTTGGATCAGGTAGAATTACTTAAAAAAGGCGAATTTGATGAGAGCCTGATCAAAGCAACCGTTGCTAATATTAAATTATCGGAATTACAGAACTTTGATAACAACGATGTACGTGCAGATTTTACCATGAATGCCTTTATACAGAACCGTGGTACAGAGTGGGATAAAACCTTGGCCTCAACCGATGCCATGGGCAAAGTAACCAAAAAGGAAATTGTAGATTTTGCCAATAAATTTTTCATCAACAATTATGTTTCTATCTTAAAACATAAAGGTGAAGATAAGAGCATCATCAAAGTGGAAAAACCGATTATTACAGCTGTAAAAACCAATGTAAACGAAGTTTCTCCTTTTACAAAAGAAGTTATAGCAGCACCGGTAAAACCAATTGCACCTAAATTTTTAGATTATACAAAAGATCTTCAGTTTGGTAAAGCAGGCATTGCCGATGTAATTGCCGTTCAGAACACCGAAAATGGAATTTTCCGTTTAGGGTATCGTTTCGATATGGGCTCTTACAACTATAAATTATTGCCTTATGCTGCTCAGTACTTAGCATTTTTAAGCACCGATAAATATTCAGCAGAAGATATCAGCAAAGCATTTTATAACATCGCCTGCAGCTATAATGTAAATGTAGGCACCGATGTTACCACGGTTTCGATCAGCGGTTTACAGGAAAATTTCGACAAAGCGGTAGCATTGCTTGAAGATGTTCTGGCACATTGCAAACCAAACGAAAAAGCTTTGGAAGATTTAAAAGGTCGTTTGTTAAAATCGAGGGATAATGCAAAACTGAACAAATCATCAATCCTTGGTGGTTTAATGAGTTATGCGCAATATGGAAAAGACAATCCTTTTAACTATGGATTAACGAACGATGAGATTAAGAACATGAAATCGGCTGATCTGATCTACATCCTGCATAATCTTACCAATTACAAACACACCATCACTTATTGCGGTCCGAAAACATTGGCTGCATTTTCTGCTGATATTGTAAAGGCACATCCATTGGCGAAAGAATTTACTGATGCAGCTCCTATCAAGAAATTTGTATACACCAAAACCGATTCGAACAAGGTTTACTTTGCCGATTACGATATGGTTCAGGCAGAAATCCGCTGGGTACGCAATGGTGGATTGTACGATCCGGCCAACTCAGCTAAAATTGCCTTATTCAATAATTATTTTGGTGGTGGTATGGGTTCTGTTGTGTTCCAAACCATCCGCGAATCTAAAGCTTTAGCTTACTCTACTTTTGCAGTATATTCTTCTCCAAACAGCAAGGATAAAGAAAATGCCATTATTGCTTATGTAGGTACACAGGCTGATAAAATGAATGAAGCTGTTGCCGGTATGAACGAATTGCTGACTACGCTACCAGAATCAGACAAATCATTCGATTTATCAAAAACCAACTCATTAAACGGTATAGAAACAAGTCGCATTACAAAAGATGGCATCATATATACCTATTTAGCAGATAAAAAATTAGGTTTCGACCACGATTCGAGGGTTGATGAATATGCAAACCTAAAACCATTAACTTTTAATGATGTAAAATCGTTTCACCAAAATAACCTTTCAGGCAAGCCGTATAGTTATTGTATTGTTGCTTCAGAGAAAAAAATCAACATGGCCGATTTAGCAAAATTCGGTCCGGTAACTAAATTAAGTTTAGAACAGATTTTTGGATACTAGGAAGAGGCTTAGGGTAGAAGGCTTAAGGTGTAAGGTAAAAGACCAAAGCTTAAAGACTAAAGCTTAAAAACCAAAGCGGTTCTCTGAAAAGGGACCGCTTTTTTTGTTTGGTTCATTTGTATGGTTAATCGGTTAATTGTTTAAATCGGTTAACTGTCGCCAAACACAAATCGCCAAATGCTTTACCAATCCATTGGTTCATTTACCATTAGTTCAATAGTAGCATGCTGCAAAAACAAACTTTTTGTCTTCGTGCTTTGGTGGTCAAAAATAGCTAAGCTCTTCTAAAATCTCTTTCAATGAAAACTTAGCTCCGCAAACAAATTCATCGGCAGCACCGTAATAAATGGTTAATTCATCGCCGTTAAGCACATGCCCGTTAGTAAAAACCACTTCACCAAAGAAACCATGCAGTTCATAGTCTTCTTTAGGCATCATAATGGGATCTTTTGTACGTGCCAATACTTTAGATGGATCATTTAAATCCATTAAAAAAGCGCCCAAACAATACTGGTGTTTTTCGTTTGCACCATGGTAAATTTCGAGCCAGCCATCGGCTGTTTTAATCGGTGTGGCACCTGCGCCAACACGTGCGCTATCCCACATGGCCGGCCTGGTTTTAATAATGCAGCGGTGTTTTCCCCAATGTATACCATCAGGAGATTCGGCTAGCCAGATATAATTGCCCCCTAAAGCCACACTGCTGGGGCGGTGCAAAGCATAAAATTTACCATTTATCCGCTCTTCAAATATGGCGCAGTCTTTATTATGCGGCGGAATAATCATGCCATGATTTTCAAAATTTTTCCAATCTTTTGTAGTCCGCATGCCTACCCCTACCCCATGTTCAGAAACTGCCGTAAAGGTTAAATAATAAGTACCCTCAATTAGCGAAACGCGACAGTCTTCAATACCAAAAACTTCATCTTCGCCAATGCCCTGTAACAAGGGATAACCCTGTGGTTGATAAAAATGCATGCCATCTGTGCTGCAAACCAATCTTAAATGAGAAAGCGTGGTTAAATAATCAGCACCTTTATAATTAATCACTCTTGGGTCGGCATCATCCAGTTCAGGATGGTTTTCATCAATCTCCCTAATTTCTATCCCGGATTCTTTTAATATGGGAAATGAGATGATGCCTTTCTTTTGCTCAGGTCGTTCGGCCACGCGGATGAGAAGCCAGGTTTTCCCTTCGAAAGTAAAAACTCCCGGATTTAACAAACAAAGAATTTCTAATCCAACAATACTGGGCGAGAGATCTTTTGGGCAAAGAATTGGATTTTCTGCAAATCTTTTAGCAATATCGGGCATAAAAAAGGTTTTAAAAGCAAACAGGCGATCAAAACTGACCGCCTGTTTTTGCTATAGAATTGATACTATAATGAGTTGATCCATTTCACCAGTTCTTCTCTTCCTTTTCCGGTTTTTTGCTGAAGTTTGCCCAACAATTCATCATCATGCCCCTCTTCATGCTTTAAATCATCATCAGTTAAATCAGCATAAGCTTGTTTAACCTTTCCTTTTATTTCATTCCACTTTCCTTTTAATTCTAACTTATCCATGACGTTGGTATTTGATATAATTAATCTTTTATTTCTGATTATTTAACACGCTTAACTGGTTTTTTGTTTTCATTTTAACGCAATCAACCGAATATTGGTGATATTTTCCTTTACATCGCGGGGTTTTGAATATATTTTTGATTAACTTAATAGTAACGTATCTACAAAAACTAAACATTATTAACTAAACTAAAAACTTTGATGAAAAAACTACTATTAAGTATGATTTTCTTTCTCGGTTTAATTTCGTTTGCTTTCGCGCAGGGCAAAGTAATTACCGGGAAAGTAACGTCGGCCTCAGGACCAATTCCGGGCGTCAGCGTTTTTGTAAAAGGCTCGCCGTCTACCGGCACACAGAGCGACGCTACAGGAGCGTTTAAATTAACCGTTGCTGATGACGCAAAAATAATTGTATTCAGCTTTATTGGTTATAAAAGCAAAGAATTACCCATTACAGGACAAACCATTAACGTTAGCCTGAATGAAGAAAACACCACCTTATCTGATGTAATTGTGGTGGGTTATGGTACGCAGAACAAACGCGATGTAACGGGATCTGTAGCATCAGTAAAATCTAAAGATCTTGAAAACCTACCGGTAACGAGTTTTGAACAGGCTTTGCAAGGTAAAGCAGCTGGTGTACAGATTGCAGCTCAAAACGGAAAATTAGGCCAGGGGATTACAGTAAGGGTACGGGGAGCAGCATCGGTTACGGCTGGTAGTGAACCTCTTTATATAGTAGATGGAATTCCTATTACTTCTGGCGACTTTTCAAGTACTACAGCGCCAACAAGTGCCTTAGCAGATTTGAATACAAATGATATTGAATCTATCGAAGTTTTAAAAGATGCATCAGCATCGGCAATTTATGGTGCAAGGGCTTCAAATGGTGTTGTGTTAATTACAACCAAACAAGGTAAAGCAGGAAAAACGCTTATTCAATTTAATGCTTTAGGCGGAGTAAGTACGCCTTCCAATCACCGTGAATTTTTAAATGCAGAACAATATGTTAAAATATTAAGGAGAGCAGGACAGGGAGCGGCTAATCAAGATTTCCTTAATGGCGATTATGCTACTTTACAGGAAGCACTTGATGATTATAGTGCCAGTGTTGAGGCACGCTTGAACCGATACTCGGCTGGCAATAATGATTATCAAACTTATAAAGTAAATTCTAACTGGGAGGCCGCTTCATTTCAGGATAATCCTGTTACACAACAGTACGATCTTAACCTGACCGGTGGAAATGAAAAGACCAAATTTTACATGGGTGGCCAGGCATTAGATCAGCAGGGAATTATAATCGGGAACAGCTATAAACGATATAGTGGCAGGCTAAACCTGACCAATAAAGTGACTGATTTTTTAGAAGTCGGTATTAACCTTAATTTTTCAAACAGCATTAACAACAGATTATCAAACGATAATGCTTTTTCCAGCCCATTACAATCTGTAGCCTTATCACCAATTACACCTTTTATTGATCCAAGATCAGGTTTGGTGAGTGGAACTTTACCTGGTGCAGCTTCCAATTACCCTGTTTATTATAACCCGTTTATAAGTACCGATAATGCATTCTACAAGGCAATAGTGTACAGAACAATTGGTAAGGCTTTTGCTAATATTAACCTTGCTAAAGGGTTAAAATTTAGCACAGACTTTTCAATTGATAATTTAAATCAAAATGAGGAAAGTTACTACGGCTCATTAACTTTCAGAAATACAGGTACATCAAATGGAGACGGACAGAATATCTCTACTTTCGTAATCAACACCAATACCAATAATTTTTTCAGTTACAACACAACCGCTGGAAAAAGTACCTTCGATTTTGTTTTAGGTACAAGTTATCAAAAATCGACGACGAGATATAGTACTTTAGAAGGTCAGGATTTTCCAAGTGATTCCTATATCAAATTAGGATCTGCGGCAACAAAAGTTATTGCTACGAGTAACGAAGGCGCATTTAGCTTTTTATCTTACTTTTTTAGGACCAATTACAAATATAACGACCGTTATTTAGTAGGCTTTAGTGTAAGGGCTGATGGTTCATCACGTTTTGGAGCGAACAATAGATATGGATATTTTCCGGCAGGGTCATTGGCCTGGATTGCATCTGAAGAAGATTTCTTAAAACAAAGTGAAACCATCAGTTTATTAAAGCTAAGGGCAAGTTATGGTTTAACAGGTAATGCCGAAATCGGAAACTATTCTGCACGCGGTTTATATAGCGGAACAGGCGCTTATGGTGGTCTGCCAGGCCAAACACCTTCGAGGATTGCGAACCCAGATTTAACCTGGGAAAAAACCAAACAACTGGATATTGGTTTCGACTTCGGTATTTTCAAAAACAGGATTACAGGAGTTTTTGATTTCTATCAAAAAAACACCAGTGATCTGTTATTAGATGTTCCGATTCCCCAAACTACGGGCTTTTCTACCAAAACCCAAAATTTAGGTTCATTAAAAAATACGGGGTTCGAGTTAGGCATTAATACCGAAAATTTCGTAGGCGAATTTAAATGGTCAACAGCTATAACAGGGGCGATCAACAATAATAAAATCACTAATTTAGGGGGACAGGTTTTAAACAGTAACGAAATAAACGCTGCGATTTCAGGTCAACCAATAGGCGTATTTTATCTTCCTGAGTATGCTGGGGTAAATCCGGCCAATGGAGATGCTTTATATTACCTAAACACAGCTGATGGTTCAGGCAATATCGACAGATCGACCACAACGGATATCAATAAGGCACAAAGAATATTTGCCGGTAACCCTAACCCTAAATATACTTTCGGGATAAACAATACATTTTCATTCAAAAATTTCGATTTGGGAATATTTTTTCAGGGCGTAAAGGGTAATAAGATTTTCAATTCGGGTGGCCAGTATATGAGTGCCAATGCCTCAAATGGCTACGATAATCAAACAGCAGATCAGATGGACTATTGGGATAAACCAGGTGATATTACCAACGTACCCGAACCGCGACTGTTTGCTGGAAACGGTATCGGTAACTCTACCAGATACCTGTCTGATGGTTCATACCTTCGTTTGAAAACATTAACCCTTGGTTATACCTTTCCAGCTTCGATATTAACGAAAATTAAACTGAGCAAATTAAGATTATATGCTACCGCTCAGAATTTAGCCACTATAACCGGTTATAACGGCTGGGATCCTGAGGTTAATGCTGATTATCAATCAACCAACATCAATCAGGGCGTCGACTTTTATTCTGCACCTCAGCCACGTGTAATTTCATTTGGTATAAACATTGGCCTATAATTAAACAAGAATCAAAATGAAAAAGACATATATAAATAATATCATATTTGCCTTCATATTACTGATGATCTTATCATCTTGTAAGAAAGCACTGGATATAAATCCTGTTGATACCATAGAACAAAAAAATGCATTGCTTACCTCAAAAGATGTAGAGGGAGCATTAGTGGGGGCATATTCAGATCTTGGCAGCCGTAATTTTTTTGGTGGGCGTCCATTTCTGATGGCTGATTTTTTAGCTAATACGGATGCGGTAGAATGGTTTGGCACATATGAGGAATTAACGCAAACCATTAATAAATCGCTATTGAAAACAAATGTTTTTGTTGATAATGTTTGGGCAGCAGGTTATACCGCAATTAATGACGCCAATAACGTAATTGCTGCACTTGATAAATTAGAACCAACTAAAAAAAATAGAGTTGAGGGAGAAGCTAAATTTATTAGGGGTGCTGCGTATTTCGAATTGGTTAGATTATTCGGGAAAGCCTATAATGATGGTTCGCCAACTACAAATCTGGGAGTACCAATTGTATTAACACCAACCAATCTCATCAGCGAGGCGAACTATGTAAGTAGGGCTACCGTTACCGCTGTCTACAACCAGGCTATAACCGATTTAACAGACGCCGAAGCTAAACTTCCCGCAACTAATGGTTTTTTTGCAACCAAATCGGCTGCGGCTGCTATGCTGGCCAGATTATATTTACAAATGGGTAATTACGCTGCTGCAGCTAATGCTGCAAACCGTGTAATTACATCAGGAAATTATCATTTAACCAGCAATTACCTTGATGCTTTTCCAAAAATGCCGGAAAGTGGTAAACCAGCAAAACCCGGAGACAATACCACGGAAGATGTTTTTGCCATGCAGGTAACAACGCTTACCGGATTTAATGGATTTAACGAGTTTTATGGTTCATCAACTTTTGGTGGACGTGGGGATGCCGTAATTTCGCAAGATTGGATTGATGCAACTTATGCTGCAGATGATGACAGAATTAATGCTTTTTACGATGATGATGATATTTTCACTGCTAAATTCGGTAATCAGTACGGTAATGTTCCGGTTATCAGATTGGCAGAAATGTATTTAATCCGGGCAGAAAGTAATGTACGTTTAACACCTGCTGCCCCTATTGGTGGTGTAACTCCTTTACAAGATTTGGCAACTGTGAGAAGCAGGGCCGGTTTAACCACAACAACGGCTACACTGACAGATATCCTTAATGAAAGAAAACTTGAGTTTGCTTTTGAAGGATTTTCGCTGCACGATGCGAAAAGGACCCAAACCAATATTGGTAGTTTGCCATGGAACTCAACTAAATTAATTTTTCCAATACCACAAAGAGAAATTGACGCCAATACAAAGTTGATTCAAAATCCGGGCTACTAACATATTGTCCGATAAACAAGAAGGCCTCCCGATCATATCAGGAGGCCTTCTTTGCTTATAAAATAATATACTAAAGTTTCTTCGCGGCTTCGATAATTTCTTCTACCACGCCTGGATCAAGCAATGTAGATGTATCGCCTAAATTACTCGTATCGCCTTCGGCAATCTTGCGCAAAATCCGGCGCATAATTTTACCCGAACGGGTTTTCGGCAATCCGGAAACAAACAATATTTTATCAGGTTTTGCAATGGCACCGATTACACGCGTAACGGTTTGCAGAATATCTTTTTTTGATAATTCTGCTTCACCATGCATATCAGGGTAAATTACGAAAGCATAAATCCCCTGCCCTTTTACATCATGCGGATAACCCACTACGGCACTTTCTACCACGCCAGCATGCATATTAATCGCATTTTCTACCTCGGCGGTACCAATCCTGTGCCCCGAAACGTTTAAAACATCATCTACACGACCGGTAATTCTGTAATAACCATCTTCATCACGTAAACAGCCATCGCCGGTAAAGTATAGGTTTTCGTAAGTAGAGAAATAAGTTTGTTTGCAACGTTCGTGGTCGCCATACGTGGTGCGCAACATGCCTGGCCAAGGGAATTTGATGCAAAGGTTACCCATTACACCGTTTCCTTCAATTTCATTGCCGTTTTCATCCACCAAAATCGGCTGTATACCCGGCAGAGGCAGGGTTGCAAAACTAGGTTTGGTTGGCGTTACCGTAGCAATAGGCGAAATCATGATTCCTCCGGTTTCCGTTTGCCACCAGGTATCAACAATAGGCGCTTTACCATGACCGATTTTCTCATCGAACCAATGCCATGCTTCTTCGTTAATCGGCTCTCCTACCGAACCTAAAACGCGGATGGTGCTCAGGTCTTTTCCGTTTAATGGCTCATCGCCATAACTCATTAACGAGCGGATGGCCGTTGGAGCAGTATAAAGTGTGTTTACTTTGTGTTTTTCTACAATATCCCAAAAACGTGATGGCGTTGGATAAGTTGGGATCCCCTCGAACAGGACAGAAGTTGCCCCCTGCGAAAGCGGTCCGTAAACGATATATGAGTGACCGGTAATCCATCCGATATCGGCCGTACAGAAATAAACTTCACCCGGTTGGTAATTAAACACATTTGAGAATGTATAACCTGCGTAAACCATATATCCCCCACAGGTATGTACTACCCCTTTTGGTTTTCCGGTAGAGCCTGAGGTATACAGAATGAAAAGCATATCTTCGGCATCCATTTCTTCGGCTTCGCAGATATCGTTTACGTGTTTTACTTCATCCTCCCACCACACATCGCGGCCTTTCAGCATCGAAACAGGCGTACGGATATGGGTTAATACGATACATTTTTCAACTGTCGGGCAACCAATCAGTGCATCATCGATTACATCTTTTAAAGGGATCTGTTTATTGCCACGATACGAACCATCGGCCGTAATTACCACTTTACATTGCGAATCGTTAATGCGGTCGGCGATTGATTTTGCTGAAAATCCACCAAAAATAACCGAATGCACCGCACCAATCCGGGCACATGCTAAAACCGCAATGGCCAGCTCGGGCACCATGGGCATATAAATACAGATGCGGTCGCCTTTTTTAGCGCCATTGCGTTTTAGCACATTGGCAAAACGGCAAACACGCTCGTGCAACATCTTATAAGTATAGGTTACACTTTCTTCTTCAGGGTTGTTAGGTTCCCAGATAATGGCCGGTTTATCCCCATTAGTTGCAAGATGACGGTCTAAACAATTTTCGGTAATATTAAGTTTAGCGCCTTCAAACCATTTGATATTGGGTTCATTAAAATTCCACGATAAAACCTTAAACCAGGGTTTACGCCACTGAAAATTCTGTGCCACTTCGCCCCAGAACTGTTCGGGGTTTTCTACGCTTTTTTTATAATCTTCTTCGTACTGCTTAAAAGATGTAATCTGCATTGCTCTGTTTTATATGTTGGATTAGTTCCGGCTAATTTAAATAAATAATAATTAGGAGAAATAGTCTAATCGTATCAAAATAAATATCAAACGTTTGATCAGAATTTTTTTTTATATGTGGTGGATTTAATTTATCGTTCCTTGTAAATATTAATGGAATCATATTCGTTGCAGTTGAATTTAAATATTGAACAGGAACAAACATTCTCGAAACCTGCACAGCCTTTAAATGGAAATTATAAAAATAATTAGCTACGCTATTGTCTTTTACAATTATTATTCAGATATTTGCACACTCTTAAAAAAATTAAGCGGACGATATTAACAACTATATTTACAAGTCATGTCAAGAGTTTGTGATTTAACAGGAAAAAAAGCAATGGTAGGTAACAACGTTTCTCACTCAAACGTTAAAACCAAACGCAAATTTTACCCGAACCTACAACTTCAGAAATTTTATATCCCTGAAGAAAACCGTTGGATTACGTTGAAAGTTTCTACTTCAGCGATCAAAACCATTAACAAAGTGGGTATCAGCGAAGCTATTAACCGTTTCGTAAAAAAAGGATTTTTGTAAAAAACATTAACTGTTGAGATTAACAGTTTTCAATTTATAATAAAATGGCAAAAAAAGGTAACAGAGTTCAGGTTATTTTAGAATGTACCGAACATAAAGAAAGTGGCATGCCAGGTATGTCTAGATATATTTCTACCAAAAACCGTAAAAACACTACTGAGAGATTAGAATTGAAAAAATTCAATCCGGTATTGAGAAAAGTAACCGTACATAAAGAGATTAAATAAGATTGATGGTGTAAAGGTAGAAGGCTTAGGGTATACATTCCCCCCATTCTATCCATCTATCATTCAATCATTAAATTTTATAAGAACATGGCAAAGAAAGTAGTTGCAACCCTTAAAACAGGTACAGGTAAAGAATATTCGAAAGTTATCACAATGGTAAAATCACCTAAAACCGGTGCTTACTCATTCAAAGAACTTATCGTACATAACGACCACGTAAAAGATGCTATCGCATCTAAATAAGGTTAATATTTTTTAATATAAAAATATTAAAGGCCGTTCCGTTTTATCCGGAAGGGCTTTTTTTGTTAGTGAAATTTACGGTAGGAAATAATTGATTATCTTTGATTAAAAGCATAACCATGGAAGCGTACAAGTTTAAGACAAAGGTTTCTGAAAATGGAACTATTTCTGTTCCCGAAGGATTTGATGTAAAAAACAAAGAAGTTGAAGTCATTATTTTAGTTCAGACGGAACAAAATATTGCTCAAGAAAGATCCTCAGAAATTTCTCAATAAACTTACTGGGCATTTAATACATTCACCCAATTGTAGCTTTTAAACACCTACCGATTTTTTTAAAAAACATAAAAATAACTAATGGGTTTATTCGATTTTTTCAAAAAGAAAGAAACTGCCCCTGAAGCCCAGGAAGCATTGGATAAAGGTTTAGAGAAAACCAAAGATGGTTTTTTCAGTAAAATTACCAAGGCTGTAGCAGGAAAATCCTCTGTTGATGATGAGGTACTTGATAACCTCGAAGAGGTTTTGGTTACTTCTGATGTAGGCGTAAGTACTACCTTAAAAATCATCAAGCGCATCGAAGAGCGAGTTGCAAAAGATAAATACCTTAACACCTCTGAACTTAACTTTATTCTCCGCGATGAAATCCAGTTGTTGTTATCAGAAAATAACAGTAATGATTTTCGTCAGTTCGAATATGGCGACCATAAACCTTACGTAATTATGGTGGTTGGCGTAAACGGTGTGGGTAAAACCACTACTATCGGAAAACTGGCGCATAAACTGAAAGAATCAGGTCTTAAAGTTGTTTTAGGTGCTGCCGATACTTTCAGGGCCGCCGCTGTTGACCAGATTAAACTTTGGGGCGAACGTGTAGGCGTTAGAGTTGTGGCGCAGGCCATGGGCTCCGATCCTGCTTCAGTTGCTTTTGATACCTTACAATCGGCCGTAGCCAATGGTGAAGATGTAGTAATTATCGATACGGCCGGACGTTTGCACAACAAAATCGGCCTGATGAACGAGCTGGGTAAAATTAAACAGGTGATGCAAAAGGTTGTTCCTGGCGCTCCGCACGAAATTTTATTAGTACTGGATGCCTCAACCGGGCAGAATGCTTTTGAACAATGTAAACAGTTTACAGAAGCTACGGATGTAAATGCATTGGCCGTTACCAAATTAGATGGAACAGCAAAAGGCGGCGTAGTAATCGGTATTTCAGACCAGTTCAGGATTCCGGTTAAATATATCGGTGTAGGTGAAAAAATAGGCGATTTACAGCTTTTTGACAAAAAAGAGTTTGTGAATAGTTTATTTAAGTAGATTCAAGGTTCACTTCGTGGTTGATTCCACCGATTTGAGGATTACACAGATTTTATATAAATTTATATATGATCGAGTATGAAAAAGATACACTTACGCAAACCATAATAGGCTGTTGTTATCAAGTTCACAATCAGCTAGGTCCGGGTTTTTTAGAGAAAATCTATGTGAACGCTCTAAAAATTAAACTTCAACAAGCAGGTTTAAGTTACCTGGCTGAAAAAGAGTTTAATGTCACATTTGAGAATGTAATTATAGGAAAATTCAGGTGTGATCTTTTTGTCGAAAATAAAGTAATAGTAGAATTAAAATCAGTAACAGGCTACCAACCTAAGTTATTTCAAAGTCAACTTATATCATACTTAAAAGCAAGCAAAATTAAAACAGGATTATTGATTAACTTTGGCAACACAAGCTGCGAAGTAAAACGACTGTCCGTCTAAATATATCATCGGTACTCACCTAAATCGGTGTAATCATTTTATATCGGTGCTATCACACATAACATGAATACCAAAACAATAAAAAAAACTACAATCAAACAACCTAAGATCAATGTCATTACATTAGGTTGTTCAAAAAACATATACGATTCGGAAGTATTGATGGGCCAGTTGCGTGGCAACAATTTAAATGTTGTGCACGAATCTGACAAAATGGGCAAAGATGATATTGTAGTAATCAATACCTGCGGTTTTATCGACAATGCTAAACAGGAATCGATTGATACCATCCTTCAGTTCAGCGAACTTAAAGAAGCCGGTAAAATTGGCAAAGTAGTGGTTACAGGTTGTTTATCCGAACGCTACAAACCAGAACTGGAATCGGAAATCACCAACGTTGATGCTTTTTTCGGTACAAACGATTTACAGAATATTTTGCATGAGCTGGGTGCCAATTACAAACACGAACTTATCGGCGAGCGTTTGCTTACCACTCCTTCTCATTTTGCTTATTTTAAAATTGCAGAAGGCTGTAACCGCCCCTGCTCTTTCTGCGCCATCCCGTTAATGCGGGGCAAGCACATGAGTAAACCGATGGAAGAATTGGTTAACGAAGCAAAAATTTTGGCTAAAAACGGCACAAAAGAACTGATTTTAATTGCACAGGACCTGACTTACTATGGTTTGGATCTTTATGGTGTACGTAAGTTAGATGAGCTGATGCGCCGCTTATCTGATGTACCGGGTATCGAATGGATCCGTTTACAATATGCTTACCCTTCTGGTTTCCCGATGGAGATTTTAGATGCCATGAACGAACGCGATAACATTTGCAAGTATCTGGATATGCCACTACAGCACATTACCGATAACATGCTAAAATCAATGCGCCGTGGTACCACTAAGCAAAAAACAATCGATCTGGTAAACCAGATCCGCGATAAAGTGCCTAACATCGCCATGCGCACCACTTTAATCTGCGGATATCCTGGCGAAACAGAATATGATTTTGAAGAAATGAAAGAGTGGGTTGCTGAAACCAAATTTGACCGTTTGGGCTGCTTTACCTATTCGCACGAAGAAAAAACCCATGCACATACTTTGGTTGATGATATCCCGGATGAAGTAAAACAACAACGGGTGGATGATATTATGGAAATTCAGCAGGGTATTTCATTCGATATCAATCAGGAAAAAGTAGGTAAAACTTTTAAAGTACTGGTTGATAAAAAAGAAGGCGATTTCTTTGTTGGAAGAACCGAATTCGACTCACCAGAGGTAGATAACGAAGTTTTGATTGATGCTGCGACAGGTTATGCTGCAAACGGAAGTTTTGTCCAGGTAAAAATAGACCGGGCAGAAGATTTCGACCTGTACGGAACAATTGTTTAAAAAACCATAAAAAATATTAAAGCCCGGAAATAATGTTTCCGGGCTTTTTTGTTTCACAAATACCCGTCATTAACGCTTTTTATTCTCGCCCATAATCTCGAGCACAGTCGAGAGATCTATCTCTACAATGTTTTTGATTTAGATTTCTCTCCCAAATATTCGTGACATTTCAGTAAGACCGTCCTTCCCTAAAAGTCTATCATTAAACCTAAGTTATTTCTTTTCTAACTGTAGCGAACACAGCGCTTTATCCGTTTAAGATTGAAACCAGATATAAAGCTTTTGTAATTCGTTATAACGGCTTCAACCACTGTAACCAAAACTTATTCGTATGAAAAAAATTTTAATTGTGCTCATGGTGATTTTTATCGCCAATCTGGGTTGTAAAAAAGCCAATGTAGGTGGAGAAGGCCTTTGTGCCTGTTCTGTACTCAGTGGGCCGCCTTTAGTTTTGGTAATTAAGAATAGTACCGATGTGGATTTGCTTAATCCGAAAACAACGGGTTATTTCGATAAAAACCAGATACAGCTGTATTCGAAAGATGCGAACAACGAAATTAAGCAGATCACTTTTGAAATCCGCCCACCTTTTAGTTATAGCAATAATCAGAAACTGGATTATTATCAGCTCACGTCTTACCAGTTACCTACCTTATCTAAAAGTATCGACAATACTTTTTATCTTAAATTGGGCGATAATAAGCTCTTTGAAATAAACATGAAGATAAATAAGAATATGGTTGAAAAATTATTGATCGATAAAGCTGAAGTCCCGAAAGAAACTCAGGCAGGAAGCAATATGTATCTCGAAGGTATTTACAGGTTAAAAATACAATAACCAAAATTTGGTGATTTTTAACTCCTTCCCCATCGTGCTTTAAGCATATTATTCTTTAGACTGAAACCATCTGCTGAATTCTAAGTCATCTGTTTTCAACTGTAGCAATTACTGCTCTTTACCCGTTTAAGATTAAAAAACCAGATATTAATCCTTATGAAAAAAATTTTAATTGTTCTCGTGGTGATTTTCATCGCCAATTTAGGTTGTAAAAAAACAGAGCGCTTGTGTGCCTGTTCACCGATTACAACCGAACCATTAGCACTCGTAATTAAAAATAGTACAGATGTGGATTTACTCAACCCGAACACTACCGGTTATTTCGACAAAAACAAGATACAGCTGTATTCGAAAGATGCCAATAACGTGATTAAACAAATTAGCTTCGAAATCCGTAAGCCTTTTAGCTATAACAACAACCAGAAAATTGATTATTATCAGCTCACTTCCGGGGAAATATCTTATTTATCTAAAAGTATCGATAACAGTTTTTATCTTAAATTAGGTGATGATAAACTTTACGAGCTTAATTTGAAAGTAAACAACAATCGAATTGAAAAACTATTGATTGACAAAACTGAAGCTACAAAAGAAGCTCCAACCGGAACCAATTCCTACATGGATAGCATTTATAGGTTAAAAATATAGTGGCGATTAATATTACATAAAAAAGTCCCGATGCAATTATCGGGACTTTTCTATTATTATTTCTTAGGTTCTGGCCTGTCTTTAATCTGACTAGGTTTTAACCAGATTTTGGCGCCTTTTGAGTTTACATAATATTTCTCATTTTTTGCATTAATGTAAACATCTGTTCCATCAGGTGCCATTTTACCTTTCCAGGTTTTATCAGCAACTTTCGAACTTCCTTTCACAGCAACTTCTGCAGTTTTATTACCTACCGATTTTGCACCTTTTCCGATAGCTTTACCGGTATGATCTAATGCTTTACCAACTTCGGTTTTCTTTTTCTCCTGAGCATTTACACTTAGGGCAGCACCGCCAAACAAGGCCAGCGTTAATAAACCCATTACTAATTTCTTTTTCATGACAGCTATATTTTATTTATAGCATAACACCTGGTAATGCAATTTGTTTTCAATTCAAAACAGATAAATAATTATACAACTTTAATTTTTTGTAAATCGTAAAATGGTATACGAAAATGGCTGAAAACGATATACAGGATTATTTTCAGGTATTAGCTCTTTCGAGTATCTGGTACTATATTCTTTTTGCTTTTTTGCTGTATTACAGGCCTGTAAATTACCTGATAATGCTGCAATATTTACTTCTGGTTTTCTGTTTTCAAAGCCTGTAATTTCTAATCTGGCATCTATCGTTTCAGCGCCTGTATTTATTACATATAGTACTAATTCTTTTTCATCTTCGCTTCTCGCTGCACTAACATCCAAATTACCATTAACAACTGTGTTCACCCTTAAAGGCAGATGATTTTCGGCCTGCATTTTCTGCGCGTAAAAGGGTGGCATACCCCAAACCTGATCTGAAGTAAAAAAGATCTGCCCCTGATCCCAGTCGTTATCATTTTGCCCGTCGGGCTGTAAGGCATTTGCAGGACTAGAGGTTAACACATCCTCACTATGCTTGCGTATAGCGTTCATATTGGTGGCATGGCCAAGTGCGCGCTGAATGCCGTGTTTACTGCCATTTTCTTCGAATACGGCAATTTTCATTTTGGTATTGGGATCCCATTTTCTAAAACGACCCAGCATATCAGTCAATTGTTTATCAGTTTCGGTACCTGCTGATGGATCGTCGCCACCAACGTGGAGATCCCAATAATCGGCTTTACCATTTAATTCCTTAAAAACATATTCCATATTCGGAGAATCCGGGCGCCACCAGGCTGCCTGTACAAGTTTTAATGAAGCATCTTTTTTTCGCATCGCATCAGCCAGGATTTTAAAGCGTTTTACATATTCTTCGTAAGCGGCCTTGCTATCTCCGTTAAATATGACTTCTTCGTTGCCAATTTCGATGTATTTGACATGATAAGGTTCAGGATGCCCGTTTTCAGCCCTTTTTGCACCCCAGGTAGAATTTTTATCTCCGTTAAGGTATTCTACCATATCGGCCATATCATCAGGTGTTTCGTAAATATTAACAGCAAAACAGGGTGTTATTTTGGTTTGTTCGCAAAATTTTAAAAACTCTTCAATTCCAAATCCGTTGGAGGTGTACCAATTCCAATGACCCCGGTATGGTGGCCGCTTATCAGGATCGCCGATCATGTTTTTAAATTTATAATCGGGCGCATTTACCATGGTACCTGCGTAGCGGAGAAAAGTTAGGCCTTGCAAAACCAGCATTTTACCAATATCGGCACGGATCGGCAATCCTTTAAACTGATCTGTTCCTGTAACCATTAGTACCACCTGGTCAATCCATAATTTTCCTTTTGAAGTTAGATAAACAGCCAAACGTGCGTTTGCATCAGTTGCATTTGAATTAAGGTTGTAAACAAATTTCTTCCAATCTTTTCCTACCGCATTTATCTGATGTTTTGCATAGGTTTTTGTACCATCTTTACTCTCTAAAGCGATCGAAACCGCTCCTTCAATTGTGCCTTTAAGGTAAATCCTGCCCTGAAACAACTGGTTCTTTTTAACGGCAATTCCCCAGCGGTTTAAACTCCGGTTGGCTACACCAATTTTACCTTTCCCGCCGATAAAATTAATCACCTGCGATTTTTTTCCATTGTATGCCGAAGCAGAATCAATTTCGAATGTTGCTTTTGCATTTCCACTTTTAATCAGGTCCCAATTGTAACTCACCTGTTCGTTCGGCGCATTAAGTAGTTTAATCTGTTCGGTTTTATCCTGATCTGAAATGCTGATATTCCGGAATTCCAAATCCGATTTCCAGGTACGTAAACCAATCCTTCCAGATAAAATTGGCTGATCATTATCCGTGAATGAAAGCACATGTTTTGTATTGAAAAAGATCTCAATCCGTCTGCCTTTCAATATCAGTCTCAGTTTGTTCCAGTTTTGTGGTAAAAAATCAATCGATGCTTCTTTTAACAAACGGAAATTTTGAAGGTGTTTGCCCAATGCTATTTTTTTCCCACCTGCGCTCAAACTCACCTCATACCCGTTAAACGCATCATCGCCCACACCTTCATCCGAAACGCGGAAAATCAGTCCGCCGCCGTCGCCTTTATGGGTAAACCTCATTTCGGCTTCAACAGCACCATCAGCAATATTTTGAGGTTCATAAATCAGCTTCGCACTATGATCGGGCTCTACGTTGATATGGTGGATGCCGTTCATTTTTACTTCACTTTTGGTATTCCTACCCGGTTTTATAGCAACAACGCCATTATTGCCTGTCCAAAAGCCCGAAAACCTCCTCCATTGATTAAAATTAACACCTGTACTGGGTTCTTCAAAACTTTCGCCGAAAATCCGCTGATCGTAAAAACCACCATAAATTTCGTGGTTTACATCTTCGATGTTGGAACCGTAAATAAGAGGACTAATCTTATTTTCAACCTTATCTGCATTGATTTTGATCACCGCATTTTGGGCATATAAAGCGCATGGAATAAGCATTACCCCTACAAACGAAAAACTTAATATTTTAAACATTTTATCCATCATTACTGATCTAACCAAACTTTATAAGGATATACACCACGGTTACCGATGGCATAAAATGGGATAGCCGTAAAATTTACTGACGCAGAACCATTGTTCGCTTTCACAGCGATTACATTAACACCATTGGCAATAGCTGATGTATATTGGGGTGTTAATGTCTGATTGTTATTTAAGCGCACCGCATCGATCACCGAATTGTCTACTCCTTCTATGGCGTAAACAACCGGACCAGCCGCGATTGCCGTTTTACCGCTGATTGTTTTTACCAGGTTATTTGGTGTTACCAGCCTTGGTTCAACCGGAAGGTTTAACTCAACAACATCACCCTTTTTCCAATTGCGGTTGATGGATACATAACCATTTACCGGTTTTACTTCGATCGGTTCTCCGTTCACTTTTATACCCACTTTTTCAACAACAGTTGAATGATAAAGATCAAACGGATTTTCGTTGCCCCTAGCCCAGCCCGGAATCCTCACGGCAACGCTAAATGTGGAGGTTTTTTCGGGATTGATATGGAGTTTAATATCACCCTTCCATGGATAGGAAGTACTTTGTTTTAAGCTTACGCTGGTATTTTCAAGATCTACTTTCGCCTCACTCCCGATAAATAAATTTACAAATACAGTGCTTTTATCATGCACATAAATGTACTGTGGCAGCACACCGATCATTTTAAGGAACATTGGCGGGCAACATGGGCAGCTGTGCCAGTTCCAGCGCCTGCGGTCTTTAGAAATCAGCGGATTTTCGTAATGATAATGCTGTCCATCGGCTGCTACGCTCGAGAGCAGGTTATTATAAATTACCCGCTCAAATTCGTCCATGTATTTTCCATCGGCATGTATGGCATTCATCTGCTGACTGAAAAAAGCAGCACCAATTGATGCACAGGTTTCGAGGTAGGCCGATTCTGGCAGAAAATAATCTGCACCAAATTTCTCATCATTTGCGATAGCTCCTTCGCCACCGGTAATAAACATGCGTTTGCCTATCATGTTATTCCAATAATGGTTTGCTGTGTTAATATACCTTCCATCTTTGCTATAGTTGGCTACGGCAGCAATACCCGTTCCAAGCAAAGTGGCGCGCACCGCATGTCCTTCGATGGTTTGCTGATCAAAAACAGGAATATGATCCTGATTGTAACTGCCAAAACTTATTCTCGCCCTCGATCCGTCAGCATCGGCAAAAACACCTCGTTTTTCGATCCAGTACTTCACGATGGCATAATAATCATCTTCATGTACGGCGATGCCTAACTTCTGTTTTAAGTTTGGCGTGCTTTTAAATAAAAGATAAAGCTTAAAAAATGCTTCCTCCGGACCGGCATGCGCAGGGATAACATTCAGTTTTGGCGCAGCGCCCATTACCTTGGTTACATAATTGGCCATTTTTACGGCAACGCTTAAAAGTTTTGTTTTTCCGGTTGCCTGATAATAATGAACACCGGCTTCGGCCAGCATACCGGCATTATACACGTCATGTTGCCAGCGGTCATCGCCGCCGTTTAAGCCCCATCTTTGCGTTGGCCTGTTAAGGGTAGTATAAGTATTGATATATCCCTCGGGATCGGCATTTTGGGCCGCAGCAATGCGATCGATATATGCATCCAGCTTTTTTTCGAGTTTGGCATCCGGATACGAAACCAGCAGATCGGCCCCGCCCCTGATGGTTTCATATACCAATCCATCATACCATGGCGGACCATCACTCGTCCCGATTCCCTTTTTCCCCTGTGCAACAAGATCAAAGTTCAGGAAAGCATTAGGGGTTCTTCCACGATCGGTTTTTTCTTTAATGATATCTTCCTGATCGGGTTCATATTTTCCTTCCAGCTTATCTAAGACATCATAAATCGTTTTACTAGTCCAAACCTTAAATTTGGGCGACCAAAAACCATCATTAATTTTTACAGCGCCGAGTGGCACTGGCTGTATCGGCCCGGTATTTTTTGCTGTTTGTTCTTGTGCTGCGCATAACTGGCAGGTAATAATAAATAGTACAGTTAAATACTTTGCTAAAGTTAAATGGCGAAAACTCATCGTTATTTCTGGTTTGATCAATTATTGGTAATTTAGTCAAAAATACAGGCCATTAATGTAAAATAATTGCGCTGTGTTGATCTGTTTTAATACAAATTTGATTTTTTAACAGATAACCGATCAATACGATATAAATGAAACTACTTACCGAAACCATCCTCAGGGGAGATAAACTTTTTGTACTGAAAGAAGAAAACTTTCCGTATAATGATTTTCCGCTGCATATTCATCCCGAATATGAACTCATACTCGTTTTAAAAAGCAGTGGTAAAAGGTATGTGGGTGATAGTATTGATACCTTTTCTTCGGGCGACCTGTGTTTGTTTGGTCCGAATTTACCGCATACTTTTTACAATAAACATTTACCTGCAGATAGAGAGGTACATCAGATTGTGATTCAGTTTAACGAGGATATGCTGGGGGAAGGTTTTTTCAACCTGGAACAGTTTAGAGCAATTAAAGGTCTGTTCGAACGGTCACTTCACGGTGTTTGCTTTAACGGTACTGTCAAGGATAAAGCGACCCGGAAGATTAAAGAAATGTTGCTGGCTGATGAAGCCGAATCGGTGGCTAACCTCATTTCAGTACTCAACCTACTTGGCCAATCGAACGAATACGAACTGTTATCGCATTATGATTATAAATCGCATGCCATACACCGCGATACAGAACGGATGAGCAGGGTTTATCATTTTCTGCTTGATAACTTTAAACGGGATATTAGTCTTGCTGAAATTGCCTCAGTTGCCAACCTTTCGGAAGAAGCTTTTTGCCGATATTTTAAAAAACATACGCGGAAAACACATTCCGAATTCATGAATGAACTCAGGATCAGTTATGCCTGCAGGTTATTGCAACAGAAGAAATTGAGTATCCTGGATGTCTGTTTTGAAAGCGGTTATAAAAATATCTCTTATTTTAACCGCCAGTTTAAACTGCATACGGATACGTCACCGTTAAAATATCAGAAAAAGAAATTTCCGGATGAGTTTTAGGGTTTTCATTCTGCGTCGTCATCTCGACTGAAACGTAGTGAAATGGAGATCCTTCGACTATGCTCAGGATGATGACTTAATAAAACGGTCGTCATCTCGACCGAAGCATAGCGGAGTGGAGAGATCTATATCAATTTAGCGATGAGAATTCCGTATTTTCCGTGCATCCGTGGCTAAAATTAAATTCTTATAGAAACACACAACAAAACCTTAGGGGGATGCTAAGACCAGTAAGCTTGAAAGACCCTGAAATGAATTCAGGGTGACGATCGGGCGAGAAAAAATTAGTTCAATTTTTCTGCTAAAAGCTTCATCTCAATCCGGGGCGAACGGTTTTCGTAAATAATACTATGCACGGCTTTGCATATCGGCATATCAACATTATAAGCCTGATTTTTAATGTGCATACATTTTACGGCATAATATCCTTCGGCCACCATATTCATTTCCAGCTGTGCCGATTTAACGGTATACCCCTTGCCTACCATGTTGCCAAAGGTTCGGTTGCGGCTAAACTGCGAATAAGCGGTAACCAATAAATCGCCCAGGTAAGCCGATTCTTTAATATCACGATCGATGGGGTGCACGGCATCAACAAAACGTTTAATCTCACGGATGGCATTACTGATCAATACAGCCTGAAAATTATCGCCATAACCAATACCATGACAGATACCACTAGCTACGGCATAAATATTTTTTAAAACGGCGGCATATTCCGTCCCGAAAATATCGTCGGATACATTGGTTTTAATATAACGGGTATTTAAGAAAGAAGCAAAGGTTGAAGCCCTTTCTACATCGGTACAGGCTATGGTGAGGTATGATAATTTTTCTAAAGCTACTTCTTCGGCATGGCATGGACCGCTCACAACCAGAATGTCGTGGTAAGGAATACCATAATTTTCGTGCATAAATTCGCCGATAATCAGGTTATCTTCGGGTACTATTCCTTTTATTGCGGAAACAATTTTTTTACCTTTTAAATCGTCAGGTTTGATGGAAGATAACGTAGTTTTTAAAAATGCAGCCGGAACGTTTAAAATTACGAAATCTGCAGATTGTATGACAGCATTGATATCAGATGAAATATGGTCGTCTTCATCGAGTTTTATTTCTACCGAACTGATGTAATTGGGATTATGCTTAAATTTTCTGATATGCTCAATAGCAGTTTCATTACGCATCCACCAAAAAATTTCCTTTTCAGTTAAATTATCTGCAAGCATTTTTACAATGGCAGTAGCCCAGCTCCCGCCCCCTATCATTGCTATTTTAGGTACCATATTTTAAAGAGGTATAAGGCTTAAGGTAAAAGGCATAAGGTTATTATGTCTTACGCCCTAAAGCTTAAGGTAAAAGTTGCAAGTTTAAGCCGGAGAACTACATCTCTCCCCTAAAATCTTACGTCTCAAGCCCGCAAGTTACTATTTCTTATAGAATATTTACGATAAAAGTGTGAGGCGAATAGGCAAAACCCTACACCTCACACTTTTAACCTTAAACCTCAAAAGGCTACTTCTTTCCGTCTTTGCTGAACAATTGGTCTTTAGCGGTTTTTTCTACAATCATTCCGTCTTTCAATTTGTTCTGGATGGCTGAATAAGGACCGGTTACAATTTCCTGACCTGCTTTGACACCAGATTTTACGATGATAAACTGATCGTTCTGAATACCTGTTGTAACTTCCGTCTTTTTAACTTTTTTGGTTTTAGCATCATAACCATAAACAAATTGTTTTACCTTTTTATCGGTCAACTTTGATTTTTGTTTATCGGTGTTTTCCTGGTTGCCCTGATTTTGTGCTCCATCGCCTGATTTTCCGTTATCAGTAAATACGGCCTGGATAGGGATGGCTAAACCTGTTAAAGATTCGCTTTCGATATCAACCGTAGCCGACATACCCGGACGGAAAATAGATTGTTGTTTACCTTCCATTTCTTCGCTGATCCTGATTTTTACCGAGAAATTGGTTACCTGATCTACCGAGGTAGATACCGCAGTACCCACAGCTGTTGATGAGCTTGCAATTTCGGTTACCACACCCCTGAATTTTTTATCAGAGAAAGCATCCACTTCAATTGAAGCTTTATCGCCAACTTTGACGCGGGTAATATCATTTTCGTTTACATCAACGTTAACTTCCATTGATGACAAGTTAGAAATACGCATAATTTCGGTACCAGCCATTTGTGATGTTCCGAGAATACGGTCGCCCAATTCAATCGATAATTTAGATACTACACCATCAACCGGTGCATAAATAGTGGTTTTGGCCAGGTTAGCACCAGCTTCTTTTACGTTTGCACCCGTTTGCTCTAAAGTAAATTTAGCCCCGGTAACATTTTCTTTTGCACTGGCCAAATTTGCCTTTGCAGTTAAGAAAGCAGCTTTGGCCGAATCAAATTCTGAAGCAGATATTACTTTTTTATTGAAAAGCTCAACGTTACGTTTGTAGGTTGCCTCAGCATTTACAAAGTTGGCCTGGTTTTGTGCAAGTTGTTGCTGTGCTGCAGCCACACTGGCTTTTTGCGCATTAAAAGTAGCAACGGTTCTTTCGTAACCCGATTGCAATACATCAGGACGTACTTTACAAAGCAATTGACCAGCCTTAACAATATCACCTTCTTTTACCTTTAATTCTACAACCTCTCCCGATACTTCCGAACTTAACTTAACTTCGGTTTCCGGCTGAATTTTACCACTTGCGGTAACCGTTTCTACAACAGTTTTATCTGCTGCTTTTTCTGTAGTTACTTTTTCGGTTTTATCTCCACCGATCACGCCAGCTAGTTTAAGTATAATCACAAGGACTAGGATAGCAACGATGGTGATAATAATATGCTTCAGTTTCATAATTTATATTGTATTTCGTTTGTTTCGATTATGTTGTAATGTTTAAAGTAAAGGTTCTAATGTGGCATATCCTTCCAGCTTTATCCTTTGGTCTTTTGACTTTGGTCTTTTTGCTTTGGTCTTAAAAAACAATCTGTTTTCCTAAATAATAATCAATTACTTTGGCACGGAATAGCAAATCGTATTTAGCCAGGATAAAATCTATTTCTGCTTTATTTCTATTGGTTTGTGCGGTGCTGTAATCCAATGAATTTACCAAACCAACCGTGTAACGTTGCTCAATTACATAAAAAGCATCTTTTTGCGCCTGAAAAGCATTTTGTGTTGAGCTGTATCTACTTTGAGCGGCATTTAAATCGGCAACCGCCTGGTTAATTACTTTAATCAGGTTATTTTTAGCCAACCGCTCATCAGTAATACGCTGTTGGAACACTATTTTAGCCTTTCTTACGCTTGATCTGGCGGCGAAACCGTTGAATATTGGAACAGATATACTCATACCTACAAACTGCCCGAAGTTACCTGACAACTGATCATTTAAAGGATTATTGACCCCCGCGTAGAGTGGGTTTGTTTTATCGATATTAAATTGATAATAATATGCAGAATTTAATCCAGCCCCTAAGGATACCTTCGGAAAATAACTACCTTTTGCTAAATCAATAGCTTTTTCTGCTGCTTTGCTGTTCAGTCCGGCCAATTTAATATCCGGAAATGTGTTAAGCGCTTGCTGATAAATATCACTCGGAACATAGGTATTTTGAATGTTGTTCAATTCATTGACTAATGGTGCCTGCACCTTAAATGTCATTGGTGGCTGGATTTCCATTAACTGTCCCAAAGTTAAATAAGATATGGTTAGCTGATTCTGCGCATTGGTTAAATTAAGCTCGGCGGTTGCAGCCTGCGATTTGGCCTGCGAAATATCGGCCAGCGTTTTATTTCCAACATCTAAAAGTGCCTGCTCTCTTTTTAATGTTGAATTGGCAACCTCCAATTGTTGTTGCGTAGCCTTAACTTGATCCTGATTATTTAAAACCTGGAGATAAGCCGTTACCACCTGCAAAATAAGATCATTTTTTACCTTTTCTACATTGGTTTGATCTGCTGCAAGCAATATCTTGTTCTGCCTGATCTGATTAAGTTTTGTCCCCCCTTCAAATAAAGAAATACTCGTACTTAGACTAGGATTCATGGTATAACTCTGACGGTTCTCATATAAACCAGTCTGTTGCTGGCTTCTTCCCCACCTCATGGATTGTTCAATACCGCCATTTAATGTAGGTAAAAGGGCATTTTTGGATTGGCGCACATTTTCTTCGCTAAGCGCAGCATTAAAGGCTGCCTGTTTGATGTTCAGATTGTTTTTTAGGGTATTTTCTACAGCCTGTTGTATGCTGATCACTTCTTGAGCCTTAATTTGCTGACTAAAGCTTAATGCAACTAATAACGCAGATCCGGTAATTAACTTATTCTTGGTAAACATCTTCATAATTTGTTTCAAATCTATATAAACAACTTTAATAATTTCAATCTGTACAGGCATTTACTAACTTTGGTTCTTAATGTACCTGATCAAATCACCGCTTCTGCTAAAATGGTATTATCCATCACTGTTATGGAATAAATCCCGCACCGAAAAAGTTATTTATTTGACCTTTGACGATGGACCCATACCCAATGTTACAGATTTTGTATTAAAAACTTTAAAAGTATTTAATGCAAAAGCTACATTTTTTTGCATCGGTGATAATATCGTTAAACACCCCGAAGTTTTTGAACGTGTTAAAAACGACGGGCATGCCATCGGCAACCATACTTTTAACCATTTAAGGGGCTGGAAAACCGATGATGAAACCTATCTCGAAAATACACTAAAATGCCAGCAACTCACACAAACCAACCTCTTCCGTCCGCCTTACGGGAGGATTAAGAAAAGTCAGGTTAAAAGTCTTAAGTCCTTAGTCCTGAGTCCACAGTCCAACTCCCAACTGAAAACTGAAAACTCCCAACTGCAAATCGTTATGTGGGATGTGCTTAGTGGCGACTTCGATATTAACCTCGCACCCGAAAAATGCTATCAAAACGTGATTAAACATACAGAAAATGGCTCCATCATTGTTTTTCACGATAGTTTAAAGGCATTCGACCGTTTATCTTATACACTCCCTAAAGTATTAGCCTATTTTACCGAAAAAGGTTTCACTTTTTCAACGCTGTAAGGCTGAGCGATAGTTGTGCCAGACTCAGTTATACTTACTACAATAATTTAAAATAGGTACTATTAATTTTTAGATGTTCAAAATCGGACAACACTGTACGGAATTGTACGGTAGTATAGGACCAATCCAACACTTGCTATTATTTTTAGTAAAAAAATCAAAAAAATTGTGACCCTTGTTAATTTTTTATTATATTTGAGTATGTACAGCGCATCTTTAATTGCATATAAATTCGTGCAAAGAGGTATTGAAGAAAGCAATCCTTTAACGCAAATGAAACTACAAAAAATGGTTTATTTGGCGCAAGGCCTGCATTTATCTATGTATGATGGATTATCATTGATTAGAGAAGATTTTCAAGCTTGGAAATATGGACCAGTTATACCAATTATATATCAGGACTATAAATTATACGGCAGTTCACTTATTCAGGATTTATCCTTGATGAATTTCAATGATTTTTCAGGATTTTTGAATACAGATTTAAATTATAATGCCAGTTCAGTTATAGACGATGCCTGGAAAATAGCCAAAGATATACCGGGAACACAACTTTCGAACTGGACACACAATGAAGGGTCTCCATGGCATAAATTCTACAAAGAAGGCGTTAATGATATCATTATCCCCAAAGATGAAATAAAAGTTTATTTCTCAAAATTCATTAAGCATGCCAGCTAGGAAAAAAATTGATCTTGATCAGATTGAAGAAGAGGTTAAAAAAGAATCTGTCGAGCCAAAAGGGAATTCTTTTAACGAAGCAGAAGAGCTTGATAAAGAAATAGAGCGACAATTTAAAAGAGAGCAGATAAAAACCTGGCAGCTATATAACTCCACATTAAACACCAACGCTATTGAAAGAAAAAAATATGCTTGGTATATTTTTTCATTAACCTGTGTTTGGGCTCTGCTAATTTTTATTTTTATCTTCCTACAGGCAATTAAATGTTTTTCACTTTCGGAAAAAGTTTTAATTGCATTAATTACAACAACTACCATTAACTTCTTTGGCTTTTTTCTATTGGTAACAAAATATCTTTTTAATATTAACGAGCATAAGTTGATGGGCGATAAAAGCCTCCAACAGAAGAAATTTTCCAGTAAAAAGAAAAAAGTCAATAATCAAACCTAACATATTGCCCCATATTACGGACATGCTATAAATGTGATATGATAGCTTTAAACTAATCATGAATTAGAAAAAGAAGGTTTATTAAACATATTCAACCGAATAAAACCTAAAAATATTTTCTCTCTGATTATTAAGTACTTAAAACTTAACACCAACCATTATTTTCTCAATTTAGAATAATTCCAAATTACTTAATCCCCTGTGCAAATTACATTTAAAAGTTGTTTTTTGCTATTTTTGGCTTCAGTCAAAAAATTGAGTTTTTTGGTCAAAAAACCACAAATTAATATATAAAAGCAGTATTCTTTTGATGAAAAGCAAGTGCATTTGTTGTACAAGCTTGGCGCAAAAAGGATAGCATATCTAAGATGAGTATTTATAACGATTATATCCAGGAAATTGAAGACAGGAAAACCCAGGGTCTTCACCCTAAACCTATTGATGGTTCCGAATTATTAAGTGAAATCATCGATCAGATTAAAAATGTAAATAATTTTAACAGGGCTGATGCTGTTAATTTTTTCATATATAACACTTTGCCGGGTACTACCGCAGCAGCTGGTATAAAAGCAGAATTTTTAAAAGAAATTATTTCAGGTGGAACTATCGTTGCAGAAATTACACCTGATTTTGCTTTCGAACTCTTATCTCACATGAAGGGCGGACCTTCAATCAAAGTGTTATTGGATATTGCTTTAGCCGATAATGGTGATAAAGCACATAAAGCTGCTGATGTGCTTAAAACACAGGTTTTCTTATACGATGCAGATACCGATCGTTTAAAAGAAGCTTACAACAATGGTAATGACATCGCTAAAGAAATTCTGGAAAGCTATGCTAAAGCCGAATTCTTTACCGAACTTCCTGCCATTCCTGAAGAAATAAAAGTGGTAACTTTTATTGCCGGCATTGGTGATATCTCTACCGATTTATTGTCACCGGGCAACCAGGCACACTCCCGCTCAGATCGTGAATTGCATGGTAAATGTATGATTACACCTGAAGCCCAGGAGCAAATAAAAGCATTGCAGGCACAACATCCTGATAAAAGTGTAATGCTGGTAGCCGAAAAAGGTACCATGGGTGTAGGTTCTTCGCGTATGTCGGGTGTAAATAATGTGGCACTTTGGACAGGTAAACGCTCAAGTCCTTATGTTCCATTTGTAAACATTGCCCCAATTGTTGGTGGTACCAATGGCATTTCGCCAATTTTCTTAACTACAGTTGATGTAACCGGTGGTATCGGTATCGACCTTAAAAACTGGGTAAAGAAAACAGATGAAAATGGCAACGTGATCCGTAACGAAAATGACGAACCAATTTTAGAGCAGGTTTATTCTGTTGAAACAGGTACTGTGCTGACCATCAATACCAAAACCAAAAAATTATACAATGGCGACCAGGAGCTGATTGATATTTCGAAAGCCCTAACGCCACAAAAGGTAGAATTTATTAAAGCAGGTGGTTCTTACGCCATCGTATTTGGTAAAAAAATCCAAACCTTTGCAGCCAAAACATTAGGTATCGAAGCTCCGCTGGTATATGCTCCTGCTAAAGAAGTATCTATAGATGGGCAGGGTTTAACCGCCGTAGAAAAAATATTCAATAGAAATGCAGTAGGTTTAGCGCCGGGCAAGGTTTTACATGCCGGTTCTGACGTACGTGTAGAAGTAAATATTGTAGGCTCGCAGGATACTACCGGTTTAATGACGGCGCAGGAATTAGAGGCAATGGCTGCCACAGTTATTTCGCCGATTGTTGACGGTGCTTACCAATCAGGTTGCCATACCGCATCTGTTTGGGATAAAAAAGCCCAGGCAAACATTCCTAAACTGATGAAGTTTATGAATGATTTTGGTGTGATTACAGCACGCGACCCTAAAGGTACCTATCACTCCATGACCGATGTTATCCATAAGGTATTGAACGACATCACCATTGATGAATGGGCAATTATTATTGGAGGCGACTCACATACACGTATGTCGAAAGGTGTAGCTTTCGGTGCCGATTCGGGTACGGTAGCTTTGGCATTAGCAACTGGTGAGGCTTCTATGCCCATCCCTGAGTCGGTAAAAGTTACCTTCAAAGGTGAAATGAAACAGCACATGGATTTCCGTGATGTGGTTCATGCCACGCAATTGCAGATGCTGCAACAGTTTGATGGCGAAAACGTTTTCCAGGGTCGTATTATTGAGGTACACATCGGTACATTATTAGCCGACCAGGCCTTTACCTTTACCGACTGGACCGCAGAAATGAAAGCTAAAGCATCGATCTGTATTTCGCAGGACGATACTTTGATCCAGTCTTTGGAAATTGCGAAAAGCAGGATCCAGATCATGATAGACAAAGGTATGGACAACCATAACCAGGTTTTACAAGGTTTGATCAATAAGGCAAATAAACGTATCGAGGAAATTAAAACCGGTATTAAACCAGCTTTAATGCCTGATGATAATGCCAAATATTATGCTGAGGTAGTAATTGATCTTGATCTGATCCAGGAACCAATGATTGCAGATCCGGATGTGAACAATGCAGACGTTTCTAAACGTTATACACACGATACCATCAGAGATTTAACCTATTACGGTGGAGATAAAAAAGTAGATCTTGGTTTCGTAGGTTCTTGCATGGTACATAAAGATGACCTGAAAATTGTATCTCAGATGTTGAAAAACATAGAGACACAAACCGGTAAGGTAGAATTTAAAGCACCATTGGTAGTTGCGGCCCCTACTTACAACATCATTGATGAACTGAAAGCAGAAGGCGACTGGGAATACCTGCAAAGATATTCGGGATTCGAATTTAGCGATGCGCTGCCTAAAGCTACAGCACGTACCGAGTACGAAAACATTATGTATTTAGAGCGTCCGGGTTGTAACCTTTGTATGGGTAACCAGGAGAAAGCAGCCAAAGGCGATACCGTAATGGCAACCTCTACACGTTTATTCCAGGGCCGTGTGGTAGAAGATAAAGATGGTAAAAAAGGAGAGTCATTACTGGCATCTACACCAGTAGTGGTGCTTTCTGCTATTTTAGGCCGTATCCCAAGCATCGAAGAGTACAAAGTAGCGGTAGAAGGTATTAACTTAACCAAGTTTACACCAGTTTCTACCAAACAGTAATAACAAATAAGCATATCATTTGTTAATAACCAAGAGGCTATCTGATAAACCGGATAGCCTCTTTATTTTATGTAAAATTTGCATAGAATGTTTTTAAATAACACAATTTGACAATTCACAAAAACAAGTCTGTTAAAATTTGTTTAATTTAGAATAGTCTCATAATTGACAATAATTATTAAAAAATAAAGTATGGCTTTTGATATAGAAATGATCAAAAAGGTATATGCAAACTTTGGTAGCCGTGTAGAGGCTGCGCGTAAAGTAGTTGGCAGACCTTTAACATTATCTGAAAAAATATTGTATGCACACCTTTGGGATGGAGATCCTAAAACGGCGTTTAAACGTGGTTCTGATTACGTAGATTTTGCTCCAGATCGCGTTGCGATGCAGGATGCAACTGCACAAATGGCATTATTGCAGTTTATGCAGGCAGGAAGGCCTCAGGTGGCTGTTCCTTCTACGGTTCACTGTGATCACTTAATTACAGCCAAAGAAGGTGCTGCAATAGATTTACCTCATGCTAAAACCGAAAGTGCCGAAGTTTTCGATTTCCTGTCTTCGGTATCCAACAAATATGGTATCGGTTTCTGGAAACCAGGTGCAGGTATTATCCACCAGGTGGTTTTAGAAAATTATGCTTTTCCGGGTGGAATGATGATCGGAACCGACTCTCATACGGTAAATGCCGGTGGTTTGGGTATGGTTGCCATTGGTGTTGGTGGTGCTGACGCATGTGACGTAATGGCCGGCTTACCCTGGGAACTTAAATTCCCTAAACTGATTGGTGTTAAATTAACCGGAAAATTAAACGGCTGGACAGCTGCTAAAGATGTTATCCTTAAAGTTGCAGGTATCCTTACTGTAAAAGGTGGTACCGGTGCAATTGTAGAGTATTTTGGCGATGGTGCAACTTCTATGAGTTGTACAGGTAAAGGCACCATTTGTAATATGGGTGCAGAAATTGGTGCAACCACTTCTACCTTCGGTTATGATGAAAGCATGGAACGTTATTTACGTGCTACAGGAAGGAATGAAGTTGCTGATGAAGCCAATAAAATAGCCGCTTATTTAACCGGCGATGATGAAGTTTATGCTGATCCGGAACAATATTTTGATCAGGTAATCGAAATTGACTTAGATACCCTGGAGCCATATTTAAATGGTCCGTTTACACCAGATTTAGCTACCCCGGTTTCACAGATGAAAGTGGAGGCAGAGAAAAATGGCTGGCCTTTAAAAGTAGAATGGGGACTGATCGGTTCTTGTACCAATTCTTCTTACGAAGATTTATCAAGAGCAGCTTCTATCGCTAATCAGGCTATTGCAAAGGGCTTGGTTACCAAATCTGCTTTCGGTATCAACCCGGGATCGGAACAGGTACGTTACACTGCAGACCGTGATGGTTTCTTAAAAACTTTCGAAGATTTAGACGCAACGATCTTCACCAATGCCTGCGGACCATGTATTGGTATGTGGGACAGAACAGGTGCAGAAAAAGCAGAAAAAAATACAATTGTACACTCGTTTAACAGAAACTTTGCTAAACGTGCGGATGGTAACCCGAATACTTTTGCTTTTGTAGCTTCGCCGGAAATGGTTGCTGCAATTGCCATTTCAGGTAATTTAGGTTTTAATCCATTAACTGATACCTTAACAAATGATAAAGGCGAAGAGGTTAAATTAGATCCGCCTACCGGTTTCGAACTGCCAACCAAAGGTTTTGCTGTAGAAGATGCAGGTTACCAGGCACCGGCAGCCGATGGCTCTAAAGTGGAAGTTTTGGTTTCGCCAACTTCTCACCGTTTACAATTGCTCGATCCTTTTACCCCTTGGGAAGGTACTGATTTAAAAGGTTTAAAACTGTTGATCAAAGCCAAAGGTAAATGTACAACCGATCATATTTCGATGGCTGGTCCGTGGTTAAAATTCCGTGGTCACTTAGATAACATATCCAACAACATGCTTATCGGAGCGGTTAACTTCTTCAACGATAAAACCGATACCGTTAAAAATGAATTAACCGGCGAATATGGTCCGGTACCGGCAACACAACGCGATTACAAAGCGGCTGGTTTAGGATCTATCGTTGTTGGCGACGAAAACTACGGCGAAGGTTCATCACGTGAACACGCTGCTATGGAACCCCGCCACTTAGGCGTTCGTGCGGTATTGGTAAAATCTTTCGCCCGTATCCACGAAACCAACCTTAAAAAACAAGGTATGCTGGGTTTAACTTTTGCAAACAAGGAAGATTACGACAAAATTCTGGAAGATGATACCATCGATATCTTAGGTTTAACAACCTTTGCTCCTGATACACCATTAACCTTGGTTTTACACCATGCTGATGGTACGGAAGAGTCGTTCCCGGTAAACCACAGTTACAATGCGCAACAGATTGACTGGTTTAAAGCTGGTGGTGCATTAAATATCATCAGGGCTGAGGCAGCAGCTAAAGCAGCGCTTTAGTTAGTCCGAAAGTCCGGAGTCGGTAGTCCGAAGTCTGGATATAGATAATATCAATCCCGTTTTGTTAATTCAGAACGGGATTTTTTGTTACTTTTTGATAGAGCAAGAAGTCAATCTTGCCGGAGAAGCTCAACGATGGCCGTCATGCTTAATTTATTTCAGCATCCTTCCTGCTAGATAGACCCTGAAATAAATTCAGGATGACGATTATGGGTAAACTAAAACGTGTCGTCATCTTGACCGAAACAAAGCGGAGCGCCCGCCTGCATCGGGCAGGGAGAGATCTATCTTGAGACAGATTAATGTTGGTCCGGATTTGCAATCCGGATCTTTGAACTTTGGATTATAATCCATTTATAAGAATTACAAATCCTTTACTATTAAATCGGGATTACAAATCCCGACTAACCCGAAGTCTGGATATAGATAATATCAATCCCGTTTTGTTAATTCAGAACGGGATTTTTTATTGCGAAAATGCGTCAATCGAGAGATTAAAGCTAAAATTTTAACTCATTTATTTTTTTTTGGAAAGCAGGTACAGTGGTTCTTAGGCTGGGGTTGGTCCCGCTAATGCTACTGCTGGTTTAGAAAAAAACCAGCATCCGCGTATATCGGGTTTAATTAACGTAGGCTTGTTCAATAAAATTAGAATGTTTTGCCTCGAACTGTTGATTTAATGTTGGTCCGGATTTGCAATCCGGATCTTTGAACTTTGGATTTATAATCCATTTATAAGGATTACAAATTCTTTACTATTAAATCGGGATTACAAATCCCGACTAACCTGAAGCAAAGCGAAGCGCCCGCCTGCATCGGGCAGGGAGAGATCTACCCTCGAGACAGATTTCCCGAATACGTTATACTATGCTCGAAATGACGGCATGGATACGAAGATTAGCTCTTCTCAAACTCATACCCACAATCGTAACAATGGTTACATTTATTGGCTTTAATCGGAGTGGTAAATGTTAAAAAAGCGAGTATAGTAGCCCAAAGGCTGTATTTTTTCCCGGTTGCCATTCCATAACCTACATTCTTTGATCCACATTTTGGACAGACTGCATGTTCTTGCGTTGGCTCTTCCTCATCAATGAGCTCTTCAGGTGACTCTGGACCTAAACTATTATCTTCCGCCAGCAAATGATTAATGGCTTCTACATCCCGTTCAAAAACAATCAGTTTTACGCCACCAATGGCCTGATTATAAAGTGGATTTAGGGTAGCTACATTTTCATCAGCCAGGAAACAGGCAAAACCACTGTCTTCCAGTTTGGCTTTAATAATATTCGCCTCCATGGGATTATAAAAAGTGCTGTAAACAACGGTTTTATCGTTCATGATGTTAATTTAGAAAAAAAAATGTTCCCGCAGATTTAAAATGATAAAAAACGCAGATTCATTGAAGATGTTAGCATTGAAATATTTGAATGGGAATAATACAACAGATAAACGTTTGGTGTTTTCTATGCATCCATGGCTAGAATGAGAGCGCTACTTCTTCAAAAATTCCTGCCACCAATAGCCCGAATCTTTAATGGTGCGCTGTTGCGTTTTAAAATCATTATAAATCAGGCCAAACCTTGCGGTAAAGCCTTCAGCCCATTCAAAATTGTCCATTAACGTCCAGGCCATATAACCGGTAACATTTACACCTTCGTTTTTAAGTTTTAGCAACGCTTCGAGGTAAAGTTTAAAATATTCGATCCGCTCAGGGTCCTCTACCCTACCATTGGCCAGTTTATCGTGGTAAGCAGCTCCGTTTTCGGTAATGATGATATTTTTCACATTTGGGTAAGCCGCAAACTGTTTTACGATATTATAAAAACTATCGGCATTAATTTCCCAGCCCATTGCGGTATGTGGCTTTTTACGGCTTTTGGCCTTTACCTCCCAGGCCTGGATTACCGGGATAAAGGCATTGTATTTTACCACCAAGGGAAAATAATTCTGAAGGCCGATAAAATCAAAATCGAATTTCATCCGCTCCTGAAGCCGCCAGGTACCATATTCGATCTGAAACTTTTCAAGCAGATCCCAACCTGCTGTCGGGAAACCCATTCCTTGTGTAGGCTCTATAAACAAGCGGTTCATTAAGCAGTCTACGCGTTTTGCTGCAAGAATATCGTTATCGCTCTGGGTATTCGGTATAATTTCTGAACAGGAATAGGTGGTACCAATATTGGCTTTGCTAATTTCAGCACGCAAAATTTTTCCGCCTTCGGCCTGTGCCAAAGCGGTATGTAAAACTGCCGGAAAAAAATTGCTCAGGCCTGTTTTACCAGGCGCATGTACGCCCAGCATATAACCGAGAGAAGTATAACCGAATGGTTCGTTCAAAACAATCCAGTTTTTCACTTTATCGCCGTATTCTAATGCACAGATACTTACAAAAGCATTAAAGGCAGCATTGATGCTAAAACTGGTCCAACCACCTTCATCTTCCAAGGCCTGGGGTAGATCCCAGTGATAAAGGGTAATATAAGGTGTAATTCCGTTTGATAAACATTCATCAATGAGGTTATGGTAAAACCTGACACCTTCCTGGTTGATTTCTCCCCTGCCTGCTGGTAAAATCCGCGACCAGGCAATGGAAAACCTGAACACTTTAAAGCCCAAAAGTTTAACAAGCGCCACATCTTCGGTGTACCGGTGGTAAAAATCGCAGGCGGGATCCAGTTTATGGTTTTTCTTTATTTTCCCGTTTTTTGCAGTGAAGGTATCCCAAATGGAAGGACCTTTACCGTATTGGGTTGCTGTTCCCTCTATCTGGGCGGCAGCAGTAGCCACTCCCCACAGAAAATCCTGACCAAAATCGCTCGCATTAATCATTGTTTACCAATTAATTGCCATAAGTTGCAAGTTTAATATTAACAAATCATTAACAACGAATAGAAAACGATTTTTGTCTGGGGCAGACCTCTTTGAATTATTAAAAGGGCTTGCTATTAAGCCTTGCGCTTCCTTTTTTAAAGCTAAAAGTTTATTTCATTTACCGCTGTGTTTTATCGCGTCACCAGAAAGCTTATTCTTTTAGCCCCCGGGCCTGATCATTTCACCTAAATGCCTAAACGTTTTACCCTGGCACCTAATCTTTTGACCTAAAAGCTTATTCTTTTAACTTCAGCGCTTAATTTTTTATCCCCGGAACCTAATCGTTTAACCGGTAGGCTTAAAAATTTAACCTAAAAGCCTAAACATTTGACCTAAAAGATTAAACATTTACCAAAAAGGCCTGATCTCTTCACCTTCGGGCCTGATTAACTGATCTCACCGCTTAAATATTTAACCTAAAAGCATGATTGTTCAATCGAATAGCTTAATGGTTCCCCTTATTAAGGTGCTTTAACCACTACAGTATCTTGCGCCAGCATCGGCACGCTATAATTGCCGGTATCTAAACTGGTTTTAGGCAATAGTCTTTTTATTGCGGCCAGATCGGTCTTACTGATATGGGTTTGGTACAGATAAAGAAATTTTAAATTTTTAAGTTTCTTTAGTTCGGTTATACCTTTAAAGCTCACTTTAGTTCCGACCAGACTTAGCGACTGAAGCTGATCTAAATCTTTTAATTGTGCTAAACCTGCATCTGTTATGGCGGTGTTATTCAGGCTTAAACGGGAGAGATTTTTGCAACCTTTAATGGCAGCTAAGGCTTGATCGTTTACCTTACTGTTTTCCAGCTTAAGCCAGAGGAGTTGTTTATCGATTGATTTGAGAAGAGCTAAAACGTCTTTATCCATCGATTGTGCATTAACGAAATTTGCCGACAGGTAATTAGTATTCTGCGCAACAGGCACTACAATAATTCCCGCTTCTGCCAGTTTTTTCAAAACTTTATCATCGGCAGCCGAAACCTCTTCTGCCGCGATTTCACTATTTTTAACTTCCCCCTCTGCATTTTCGCCTTTTTGCAAACCGGCTAATACAGGCTTAATTTCAGCTGTTTGCGGGAGATCCTTAAATTTCTTTTTAAAATCAGCATCATTATTAATCCACCATTTCAGCAAAGCAATTTCATTGGTTGTAAGCTGGGGTTTTTCTTTAGGTGCCATGTGGTCTTCATCATTTAAGGGCAGTAAAATGCGTTTAATCAACTCACTTTCATCGGCTTTTCCTTTTACAAGTGTAGGCCCGTTTTCTCCACCTTTTAAAATATAGGCTTCCTGATCGAGCCGAAGTTTGCCCTTTTGTTTTTCGCTACCGTGACAACTGTAACAACGGTTTTTCAAAAGTGGCTGAATTGCATTCTGGTAAACAAAAGCTTCCTGTACATTGGGAATAGGCGGAATAGCTGAACCGTCTTTGGCAGCACCTGATTTTAGGGGAGCGGTTAAATAATCAGATCCATGGGTTAAAGAACCGCCTAAATGACCGGTAACAGATATTAAAATGGCAAGAAGGGTAGCAAATGCCCCCAAAATAGCCTTCGACTGGACCTTTTTATAAATTACCGATAAAATAACCGATAAAATGGCCACACTAATACCCATCCATTGGTGGTTACTCACTAAATCACCTTCATAATCGCCGCTATTGGCCAAAAAATACCCTGTGAAACACGAAATTATTGCACTCAATGCCCCAAAAAGTAACATGAGCGGTATTGCAGGTTTTAGGCCGGCAAATTTCGCCTTAAAGGACAAAAGGATACAGATACAGGCCAATATTAAAATCCCGATGGGCAGGTGGACAAAAACCGGATGGAAACGGCCAAAAAATTCTAACATTTTACCGGTACCTCTTTCTTAATAAATTCATCATATAAACATTTATTGCCCATTGATCTGCAACCGGCTGACGGGTGTATGGCAAAGTTGGCATATAATCTGCCGGGCCGAATTCGGTAAGGATGGTCATCCGCTCGCCGTTTTTCTTTTTGCGTTCGATTACCTTGTCCCACCAGGCCAAATGGGCTTCTACTACTTTTGTCCATTCTGGTGCACGTGGATCGTTTACCTGCGGTCCTTCGGGATGCCCAACACGGGAGTGGATATGATCTGTTTTTTCTAAAATAAAATCGATGGTTTGTTTCTGATCGGCCAGCAAACTTTCATGCACATTACACCAGTGCGAAATATCCAGGGTAAACCTGATCTCCGGATTTTTTTCCGCAAAATTCCTGGCAACGGGTGCGGCAAACATCATGCGGCTACGGTGGGTTTCGTGATAAATCGGTATCCCCGACGATTTTCTTTTGGCGGTTACATAATCGATAAACTGTTTGTTCTCTTCGTATGTAAAATAATCCTTCCCCGAATGGCAATTGATATAAACGGGTTTTTGATAAGTATTGGCGCAAATGGCATCTAAACTTTTCTTAAAAGAAGCCAAATGCTCTGCAATATTCGATTGCGAGCCGGCACATAAAAAACCTACTTTCAGTTTGTATTTCTTAACGGCATCGAAAAGTTCTTTCACAGCTTTCTCTTCGCCCGGCCACCATACTTCGATCCCTTCATAACCCTCTTTTTTGGCAGCGGCACAAAACTCGTCCCTTGTTCCCTCAAAACCCCAATCGGTCTGCATAAATAATAATTCGTAACCTGCTTTGGCCATTACATTTTTAAGAGTATTGGCGCTGATGTCCTGTATTGGGCTTAATAGCGAGGCGGCCGTTACAACCGCAGTATTTTGTAAAAATTTTCTTCTTGTCTGGTTCATTTGGTTCACTTGTTCATTAGTCGTTTGTTCATTGGTAACTGCAAACTGCCAACTGAAAACTGGATATGGTTAATCGGTTAATTGTATAAATTGGTTAACTGTCGTGATACGTCGAACATGTGCCAACCGCTCATCGCTTATCCATTACAGATCCTTCGCTCATGCTCAGGATGACAACTGTGCTGAGAATTGCTTAGCTTCGGACTGCGGACCCCGGACTGCGGACTTCCGACTTTAAACTAAGCAACAACCTCCCTGATAACTTTCCCCGCCACATCGGTTAACCTGAACGGCCGGCCCTGAAATGGATAGGTAAACTGTTCGTGGTCGAAGCCCAATTGATTTAAAATGGTCGCCTGAATATCAAAAGCATCAACTTTGCCGCTAATGGCACTGTAACCGATTTCATCGGTTTCGCCGTGCGTAAAACCTTTTTTAATGCCACCTCCGGCCATCCAGATGGTAAATGCTTCGGTATGGTGATCTCTTCCCTTAAACGGATTCTGAATCCCATTGCGGTTTTCCATCATAGGCGTACGGCCAAATTCGCCGCCCCAAACTACCAGTGTTTCTTCCAGTAATCCGCGTTGTTTTAAATCGAGCAATAAGGCGGTTATTGGCCTGTCGATGCTTCTGCATTTATTTTTCAAGCCGATATTTAGCGAATTATTCGGATTATCACCATGTGCATCCCATCCCCAATCGAACAATTGAATGTAACGTACTCCTTTTTCTACCAGTTTTCGGGCTAGCAGCACATTATTGGCAAAACAGGCTTTTCCGGGCTGTGTGCCATACATTTCGTGTATGTAAGCTGGTTCATCATTAATGTTCATTACTTCAGGGGCAGATATCTGCATGCGGTAAGCCATTTCATACTGGGCAATCCGCGATAAAATTTCGGGATCGTTATATTCCTGGTATTGCTGCTCATTGGCTTTATTTATCGCTTCGATGGAGGCTTTTCTCAAATCCCTGTTCATTCCTTCAGGGTCTTTAATAAACAATACCGGATCACCTTCACTTCGGCATTGCACGCCCTGATATACTGAGGGTAAAAAGCCACTTCCCCAAACACTTTTACCAGCATCAGGGAAACTTCCTCCACTGGTTAATACCACATAACCCGGCAGGTTCTGGTTTTCGGATCCTAAACCATAGGTTACCCAGCTGCCCATACTCGGCCTCCCCAGGCGCGGCGATCCGGTATGCACCAGTAATTGAGCCGGTGCATGGTTAAACTGATCGGTTTTTACGGCTTTTAAAAAGGTTACTTCATCAACCAGGGTTGAAAAATGGGGCAGGTTATCACTTACCAAAGAACCAGACTGACCATGTTTGGCAAAAGTAGCCTGCGGACCAAGCATTTTAGGAACTCCTGTTATAAAAGCAAATTTTTTACCTGCCAGCAATGATGGCGGACAATCCTGTCCATCCATTTTCATCAGTTCGGGTTTAAAATCGAATAATTCGAGTTGCGATGGCGCTCCGGCCATGTGCAGATAAATTACACTTTTAGCCTTACCAACCAGCGGAGGTGATTTAGGTAATAAAGGATGTGCAGGATCGTAGGCAATTTTAGTTTGTTTACCGGAAAAAAGATTACCGCAGCTACCTAAAAGCGACCCCATGGCCAAAGCACCAAGGCCCATGGCACTTTCCTTTAAAAAATGCCGTCTGGAATGTAACCTTGCATTTGCTTCGTGTGCTTCTTTAATTAACCGATGTGCGTTTAATTCGTCTCTTGTCATAACCGATCCACTTAATTTTTGGTAACTACTTCATCCAGATTGAGCATGGCATTAGCCACCAAAACCATCGCTGCCTCTTCTGGCTTATATTTCTTTTGTTTATCGCCCATAAATGCCGATACGCTTGCCGAATTCTTTTTGAATTCTTCAAAAGCTTTGGTGTACAGGTCTTCGAATACTTTTAACCTGTTTTGCGGGATACTTTTGTACAAAATCATTTCGTAACCCCTGGCAATTTTAGCCTGACTATTGTTTCCTCCGGTTTTTTCCATCCGAAGGGCTAGTTTTCTGGCCAAATCGATATAAACACTATCATTTAGGGTAACCAATGCCTGCAAAGGCGTATTGGTACGGATACGCCTCGGACTGCATACCACCCTTGATGCGCCATCAAAAGCAATGGCCGATGGATATGGGGCTGTCCGTTTCCAATAGGTATAAATCCCCCTGCGGTATTGTTCTTCACCACCACTGGTTATCCATTTTGCACCGTTGTAAGGTGAAAACCAGATACCCTGGGGTTGCCATGGCATTACCGGCGGACCATACATTTTGTTGCTCAGCACACCACACACAGCCAAACCCTGGTCTCTAATCTGCTCGGCGCTCAGCCTCACCCTCGAGCCACGGGCATAAAATTTATTGAAAAGATCTTTTTCTTTTAATTCTTCCGAAACTTTGCTGTCCTGCCGGTAAGTGGCCATCATTACCAGCTCTTTCAGCATTTTTTTAACACTCCAGTTGTATTGGTACATAAACTGGTAAGCCATAAAATCGAGCAGTTCCTGGTGGGTGGGGGCCATACCCTGTGTTCCCATATCTTCTAACGTTTCCACCAAACCTGCCCCGTAAAGTTGTTCCCACAGGCGGTTTACCATGGTGCGTGAAACCAGCGGATTTCTTTTATCGGTTAGCCACATGGCCAGCCCCATCCGGTTATCGGGTGCATTTTTTGGCATGGCAAAAGCAAGCGAGTTAGGCACAGCTGCCTTAACCTCTTTACCTTTTGATGTCCACGCGCCCCGTTCAAAAACATAGTTTTTACGTCGCATAGCTAATGGATTTTCGACCATGATGGGTGTTGTAGGTACCTGGGCATCCATTAAACCGGTAAATGTTTTTTTATAAGCTAAATACTCCGGCCTGCCTTTTCCGGGGAACTGTTTGGTAAAGTAAAACCAATCGAAATACACCATAAACTCATCAGGATTTTTTACCGAAGGATTGGTATATTTTAAATACACATCTTTAACACCGCTTTGCTTTGGAAAATTGATTTCTACATTCTGATAACCCTGGGTTTGAGCCAGTTTCCATGATTTGATTACAGGGCCATTTAGCGAACCGGCATGCAGGGTCATAGTACCATTCGCCTTGCTACAATTATAGCGTAAAATCAATTGATCAACATTTTCGAGATCTACAGATTTTAACCTGGCCGAAGAGCTGTTTTTAAAATACAATGCAATATTATTATTCCCGATTACCGAATTAACCAGCTGATCGGCCGTAGTAGAGTTGATGGCCGGCTGTCCGGTTTTTAAAAACAGTTCCATTTCTGCTGCTCTCTCCTTACCCGAAACCGTTTTAACCCATCCGGTTAAATGGCTGAGCTGATTTTTAAGGCTATCGTTAAAGTTTTTAAACAAAGGATATTCCTCCGGTACATCTTCATCCCTTGTATTGTTAAAATACGACATGAATTTATAATATTCATCGTGTTTAAAAGGATCGTATGGGTGACTATGGCATTGTACACAAGAAAAAGTGGTACTCATTAAACCTTCCCAGGTCGCATTTACACGGTCTAATACAGCAGCCGTTCTAAATTCTTCATTGTTGGTTCCACCTTCATCATTGGTTGGGGTATTTCGGCTAAACGCTGTGGCAATGTATTGTGCATCGGTTGGATTGGGGAACAGATCGCCGGCAATCTGATCGCTAATAAAGCGGTTATAAGGCATATCCTGGTTAAAAGCCCTAATCACCCAATCGCGGTAAGCCCATATATTACGGTTAGGATCACTCTCGTAACCTTTGGTATCGGCGTAACGGGCAATATCCAGCCACATGGATGCCCAGCGTTCGCCAAATTTAGGTGAAGCCAGCAAACTATCAACCAATATGTTATAGGCTTGTTGTTCGTTTTTACTGCTGAGGTAAAACCTTGCCAATCGATCAGAAGGATATGTACCGATCAGGTCCAAACTCACCCTCCTTAATAAAGTAGCTTTGTCAGCTGTTTTAGAAGGTTGTAGTTTATTTTCTTCAAGTTTGGCAAAAATAAATTTATCAAGGTCGTTGCGCACCCAATCGTTATCCACATCTGGTACTTCAGTCGGTTTTACACTCACATAAGCCCAATGCTTGCCCCATTTTGCACCTTGTTTTACCCAACTGCTGAGCAGATCGATCTCATCATTATTAAGAGCAGGATGTTTATATGGCATGCGTTCTTCCGGATCGTTGGATTTTAAACGCTTGATAAATTCACTATCTTCCGGATTGCCCGGAATAATGGCTGCTTTACCGCTTTTTGTTTTGGCCAGGGCCTCTTCTCTGAACAAAACGCTAAAACCACCCTGCTGTTTCACCCCTCCATGGCAAGCAATGCATTTTTTATTGAGAATAGGCTTTACCTGCGAATTAAAATCGATTTCCTTTTCGGAAGAAAAAAGCGAAAAGGCAGCTAAAGCAACAGCAACAAGCACAAAGCCAGCGGCAAATAATATTTTCCTGTTCAGTAACATTTGGTTAGTATAAACTTAAACTAATTTTTAGCAGTTTTGTATTTATATACAAAGTTAAATTAAGCTAAACATTAATAAAAACATAAGTGGGACGATTATTAGCAAAAATCGTAACATATTCGTTTCCCTTAAACCAAAGATCAAGAAAAATATAAAGTACAAAAATGTATTAACTTGCTCAAAAAATGGATTATCTTACTTTTTTCAGATTGAAACATGGAGAAACATCTGGCAAGGCAAAAAAATAGTTTTGATATTCAAAAGGCCATTATCATTCCGAAGAATGTACTTGCAAAGCAGTGTAATGAAAACAGGATTATCAATAACTTATTTATAACCGATATTGGCTATTACCGTAAAGCGTTGAATCATTATGCAAGAAGAGATAATGGTGCCGACCAGCATATTCTAATCTATTGTACTGAAGGGAAAGGAATGGTAGCTTTTAAGAATACTGATTACCATATTGAAGCTGGCAATTTTATCATCATCCCTAAAAAAACAGCGCATATCTATCAGGCCGATCCATCTTTACCATGGACAATTTACTGGTTTCATTTTTTAGGAACGGGTGCCGATCAGCTTGTAGGCTCCCTACAGCATTACAAAGCTTATGCAGGTTTTAATGAGGAAAGGAATATGTTATTTGATACCATTTATAACCGCCTGGAAAGGGGTTTTAGCCGGGAGAACATAATAGCGGCTAATTTAAGCCTGCACCACTACATTGCTGAAATTATTTACACAGATAAAAATTTAATAAACGATAAGATAATAGCGCCAGATAAGGTGGAAGAGGTAATCGATTTTATGCGAAACAATATCGAAAAGATGCTCAGCTTAAAGGAACTGGCTTTGGCCGTTTACCTATCGCCATCTTACTTATCGGCCATATTTAAAAAGAAAACGGGCACCTCTCCTATTGATTACTTTAACCAGCTTAAAATCCAGAAAACAACCCAATATTTACTGTTTACCAATTTACGGATCAATGAAATTGCCCAGAAAATCGGGATTAAAGATCCGTATTATTTTAGCAGACTTTTTTCGAGCATTATGGGTACTTCGCCGAAAAAGTACAGGGATAATAGGTATAACTAGCTAATTACAAAAAGATTAGAGCCGGCAAAGTGTAATTGTATGGATTTTTATATATTGGGAACAAGAAAGCCCCGGATGCGACCGAGGCTTTAAAACTTTACTTAGTTACGCTTTTCCTGAAGAAAAGGAGGCTTTACTAAGCATAACGATACAAAATTAAATTATTTTTTCTAATTAAACTACTTTTTTTTTAAAAAAATGAATTACGCTCAACTCGAATCATATATTTCACAACCAAGGTTAAACCGGTTTCTTAGGGCCTGTGGCAATTCTAAAACAAAAGCACAAAAACTTTACAGAATAAATTTAAGGGTTGCCCAGTCATTTTATCCGATAATGAACCTGTTTGAAACTTTTATCAGAAATGCAATATACAATCAAATAGCTGTTTATTTTAAAGACAATGATTGGATCATTAATCAAAAAGCTGGTTTTATGAGCAGCCCAAAGCTGATCAAGTCTAAATTTTATCTCTTAAATCAAGTCAAAAAAGCAGAGTCAGATATATTCAAAAGAGTAAAAACAGTTAGTGCAAGTAGAGTAATTGCTGAACAAACCTTTGGATTTTGGACAGCATTTTTTGACAATCATCATTTCACTCTTGTTGGCGGCGCTCCATTAACTGCCTTTCCGTACAAACCGCCGCATATCAATCGTGCATTGCTTGCCATGAAATTTGGAAAAATACGGGAATTTAGAAACAGAATTTATCATAACGAGCCAATTTGTTTCTCAGGCTCAAACATTGACTTTTCGATTGCGACCCAAGTACTAAATGACATACATGATATTATAGAATGGATTAATCCAGATTTAAGAGCATACACGGCTTATTTTAATAATATACAATCAAAAATTGATCAGGCAGATACGTTATAATGCTCTAAAGCATTGGATAGAAATATTTCACACCTCACTAATCCAAAGTCAAGCCGATCTCCTTTAATAAAATTGCTGCATTGAAGGTTTTGCAGGGCCCTTGCTTTAACAGGTAATCAAATTTCATTTCGCCATTGGTAATCTGTATATCGAAATGAAAATTGCGCACAGTTTCGGGATGATCGGCAATCAGATCGGCCAGTTGAAGATCGTGGGTGGCGAAAAGCGCAGGTGTTTTCTCGTTTATCAGTTCTTCTACAAAAACTTTCGATCCCAGATATTTATCTCTGCTGTTTGTTCCCCGCAACATCTCGTCGATCAGCACAAAAGTATCTTTATCCTTCACCACATTATCTAAAATCATTTTCAATCGGTTTAATTCTGCTTTAAATGTAGAAGTGCTCTCATTCAGCGAATCTTTTATGCGCATATAAGTATTGATTGAAAAAACGGATAATTGCATGCTTTTGGCACAAACAGGTGCGCCTGCGTATGCCAATACCATGTTAATACCCAAAGTTCGTAAAAAGGTACTTTTACCAGCCATGTTCGAGCCTGTTACAATATCAACTGTTGGTTTTACCGCTAAGTTAAAATCATTGTTTACCCTTAATTGTTCTTTAATCAGCGGATGACCAACCTGGGTAGTTGTTAATGCAAATTGATCAGTAATTACCGGAAAAACCCAATCGGGCTGATTATAGGCTATAGTAGCCAGCGAAATCAGTTCTTCAAAATCGCCTAGGTGATCAAGTGCAGAAACGACATCTTTTGACGAAGATTTATACCAGGTATCGAGGTTTACACAACACTTTAAATCCCATAACAAAAGCACATTTAAAATAGCGCCAACAATGATATTCAGTCGTGCATCAAAATTCTGGATGATTTTAGACAGACTTTTGATCTCTTTACTCGCCGGAATTTCCGAATCGAGCAAACTTAAAGTATATTCACTTTTCCAGCTTTGATTTTCTGTCCATAAAATGGCACTTGCATAGCCGTTCAGCAGGTTAGAGCTTCCACCGAAACTATAAAAAACCTTATTTATTCTGGTGCCCAATAGCACATTCCACCCACCGTGTATAATGCAAAACATTACCAGTATCTGCCAAAAAATGCCACTTATAAATAATCCTGCTAAAATCAGGGCGACAGAAAGATAAGGCACCAGCTTTACATAAAACCTTAAAAACTTTCCGGCTACGAATTCCAGTTGTGCCCCCAGTTGATGCTTCAGCTGCATTTTGATCTGCTCTATTTTTTCGGGATCGTAACCATGAAGACTGGCCCTGAAACTATAGGTTTCTTCAATTTTTTCAATCATTTCTTTCACCGCTTCCTGGCGAAGCAGCATTTTATCCCTGGTAGATTTTTCAGCCAGGTTTTTGGCCAGAATATGGTTACCGCTTTTAGTACTGCAACGATTAATCAGTGCAAATAAAGAAGCATTTCCAAAAATATCGAGGTCGGAAGTATAAGGATGCAATTCAGATTCGAAAGCTGTGCCATGGTCGTATCCATTAGCTGTTCCATTTAAAACCTTCCATTCATTCTGGTGAGTCCATAAAAGCTGTTTTTTATAATCAACTTCACGATCGAGTTTACTTTGTTTGCGCACTACAAATGCGAAAGCAATTACAGGCAATATTAAGCCGATCTGTATTAAGGTCCGCAGTCCATCGTCAGCAGAGCTTACCATTAAGACAAATAATAAAATTTCGGCCAGGAATAAACCGATACGCACAAAAGAAAGCTGATCGATCAACTTTTTAGTCTGACTAATATCTGAAGTAACTTCTTTAATTTTAAGGTCGTAAGCGGCTATTATGTCTTCTTGTCGTTTTAGCATGATTTTATTCTATATATTTCGGAAGCTATCAGATGGATAGATTGTATTTTTTGTTACAATTTTCTCTAAGTTTGGAACTCGAAATTCTAAAGATAGGCAAAATATTAAATGAAGATTACCCTGATCGCCATTGGCAAAACCGAAGATAAGTATCTCATTGAGGGAATTGATAAATACATCAACCGCCTGAAGCACTATATTAACTTTAGTTTTTTAGCTATACCTGATGTAAAAAACGTTAAAAACCTGAGTGAGGCGCAACAGAAAGCAAAAGAAGCAGAGTTGCTACACAAACAAATCAATAATGGTGATGTTGTAATTTTACTGGATGAGAAAGGGAAAAAATATTCGTCGGTTGATTTTTCCAACTATTTAAACAAACAGATGGTGGGCAGTGTGCAGCATTTAATTTTCATCATTGGCGGACCATACGGTTTTGACGAAAGCATTTACAAAAGGGCGAACGGTTTAATTTCACTATCGGATATGACTTTTTCGCACCAGATGATCAGGTTGTTTTTTGTAGAACAGCTTTACAGGGGATTCAGCATTTTAAAGGGAGAGCCCTATCATCACGCATAAAGATGGATGAGGGAGGATGGAAAATGGATGATGGAAGATGGATGACGTAGAATGTGGGCGATGTAAATATGGAAAAACAGGATTAAAATCATCATTAAATAAAAGAAACTATGATACTCGATAAATATAAAAGGGAATACAGATACAAAAGCGACCAGAACGGCAACAATAAATACTTATGGATCAGCATAATTGTTTCGTTGGTAATTGTTGCTTTGCTATGGTATTTCTTCGATTAAAAACATAAAAAAACACCAGACGAATGGCCTGGTGTTCTATTTTTAGGAAGTAAATAAAGCTTAAACGCCTTTTTTACTCGTCATGCTTGCTTTTTTAGCCGGAGCCGAAGTTTTTGTCGTCGCTTTAGCACTAGCAGATGCCTTTGCACCGCCAGCTTTAGTTTTCTTATCTGCTGCTGCTTTTTCTTCTGATAATTTAACCTCTGCTGCTGTACCCGGTGTTTCCGGAGTTTCTTCGGTAAATAACGGAAGATCTTTTAACAGGTTATACCAGGTAATGATTTTCTTCATATCCGAAGCATAAACTTTCTCCTGATCGTGATTTGGTGCTACTTCAAGGAAATACGCACGCAAATCGCCTTTTAGATCCGGAGTAGATCCTTTATCAGAAATTTTAGCGAAAATATCAGCCAGTTTAATTTCTTCATCTTCACCATATACCGTAATATCTTCCAGCGAAGCTAATTTTGTATTGGTAATGTTAGCTACAATTTTAGTTTTTTGGGCATCTAAGCCTTCTAAAATGTAACCTACTTTATTTTGTCCAACCAGTTTAAACAAACCTGGTCTGCCGGATACGGCAACAATTCCTCTTAAATTCATATTATGTGTGTTTAGCGGTTAGCGGTTGGGGTTTAGCGAAATAAATTGCCTACCGCCAAACGCATAACGTATTTCTAATGTTTTAAAATCTCAATATGAGCAATTAGCGCCTTAAACGCTTATCGTTAAACGCATCGAGCCTAATCTTCTAAAACTTCAATGTTTAAAATTTTATCGCCCTGGCGGATATCGTCTACAAGATCTACATTCTCTACAACTTTACCAAAACAGGTATGGTTACGGTCTAAATGTGCAGTATTTGTTCTGCTGTGGCAGATAAAAAACTGCGAACCACCAGTATTACGGCCGGCATGCGCCATTGATAATACACCACGGTCGTGATATTGGTTTTCTCCGTCAAGCTCGCAATCGATTTTATAACCCGGGCCACCAGTACCTGCTAAATGTGCCTTAGCCGGATCTTTTGAATTCGGGCATCCACCCTGAACCATAAAGTTAGGAATTACACGGTGAAAAGTTACACCATCATAAAAGCCTTCTTTAGCTAATTTTTTAAAGTTTGCAACGGCTTTTGGCGCATCGTTTTCGTAGAATTCTACGGTCATTTCGCCTTTTTCTGTTTTTATTATTGCTTTACTCATATCAATATCGGTACTAATTTTAAATTTTAACTCCCTAAAAAATTTTTCATTTTTTTTGGTAGAGGGCAAAAATAACAAAATTGTATAACTTATAACATCATTAAATTTTTCTATCCAGTTTAAATGCGGTATTTTAGTGTTTTAAGCATACCGATTTGATAAAGAAATATTATATCCTGCTCATTTGCCTGCTTTGCTCTTTAGGGCTCAGGGCTTCATCACTGTTAATTTACATGGATGAAGACCAAAAAAATCACCTGAAAGCTTATGGAATTGCCTATTGGACGATCAGCAAACAGCTGGAAGTTGACTGGCTTTTGAATTACCGTGGCGGAAGCTTTTTAATCAAATACAACAAAACTGTTGAGGATGAATTAAAGATCCGAGGTGTATCATACGAGGTGATGGCCGATGGAAAAGTAGTGAGCCTGTTAAATGAAATCAGCGATCCATCGGTAAACATGGAAATGGTAAAACTGGAGAAAACACCAAAAATCGCCGTTTACTCTCCTAAAAGCAAATTACCATGGGATGATGCCGTTACCCTGGTGCTTACTTATGCAGAAATTCCTTATGATGTAATTTATGATGACGATATTTTACAGGATAAATTAAGCAAATACGACTGGCTACACCTGCATCATGAGGATTTTACTGGTCAATACGGGCGTTTCTGGGCCAATTTCAGGTATGCAACCTGGTACCAGGAAGATGTTAAAAACCAGGAAAGCCTGGCCAAACGTATGGGTTATAAAAAAGTATCTGAAATGAAACTTGCTGTGGCCAAACACATTAAAGAATATTGTGCGGGTGGTGGCTTTCTGTTTGCCATGTGTTCGGGAACCGATAGTTTTGATATTGCACTTGCAGCTGAAGGTGTAGATATCTGTGCGCAGATGTTCGATGGCGATCCAGCCGACCCGAATGCGCAATCCAAACTGGATTTTAACAAAACATTGGCCTTTCAGAATTTTAAACTGGATAACAATCCGATGAATTACGAGTTCTCGGACATAGACGCTACACAAACCCGAACTTTAAACCAAACGAACGATTATTTTACTTTATTCGATTTTTCTGCAAAATGGGATCTGGTGCCTACAATGCTTACACAAGACCATGATAAGGTAATTAAAGGTTTTATGGGACAAACTACCGCTTTCAGAAAAAGCCTGGTAAAAACAAGTGTAACCGTTTTGGGCGAAAATAAAGGCGCTGCAGAGGTAAGGTATTTACATGGTGAAATTGGCAAAGGCCAGTTTACTTTTTACGGTGGTCACGATCCGGAAGATTACCAGCATGCGGTTGGCGATCCACCAACAGATTTAAACCTGCACCCCAACTCGCCAGGATACCGCTTAATATTAAATAATGTGCTGTTCCCCGCAGCAAAAAAGAAACCTCAAAAAACATAGATTTCATAAGATCAGCTTTTTTGGCATTATCGGTTTTAGGTTCAAAAACCTGAGCAATTCACCTTAAATTCCTGTTATGTATACAGTAAATTGCTGTTATCAGCTTTATTAATTGCTTTTGAAATGCGATCAAAACACCACAAAAAACACCCTGTAAACCAATACCTTAGCCCACAAAATGTAACAGACTTGATACTTTGGCACAGCTTTTGGAAATAAGCCCAGTAATTAACAACAGGTAGAGCCTGTTATTTTTAACAAGATTATTCTAAAAGAAAAATATTATGAAAAAGTTACTATTAAGCGCTTCGGTTATTTTATTGGCAACAGGTGCTTTCGCTCAAACTACTACCGGTACAACTTCACGTTTTGGTATTAAAGCGGGTGTTAACCTGGCTAAAATTCATGTAAGTGGTGATAATGCTGATGCTTACAACGACAATGCAAAAAACAATGTAGGTTATAATGTTACTGCATTTGGTGATTTTGGTGTGGCTAATAACTTCTTTATCCAACCGGGAGTTTCATTGCAAAATAAGGGTGTTAAATTTGAAGGTACAGATGTTAGAACAACCGGTAACCTTACCACCACAACAACAACTTCATTTAAAACCAATGTAATGGCTATTGAGGTGCCGATCAACGCGGTTTTTAACATCCCTACGGGTAATACTGGTGCGGTACAGATTAGTGCGGGTCCATATGTAGGTTTTAACATTTCTGGTAAAAATAAAGGAACTACTACTACAACTGTTGCCAATAGCGGCAATAACACCAGCGTAACCACTACCGCAAGTAATGATAGAGATTTGAGTTTTGGTAGCGCGAACGACAAAGATCAGGGTAGTACAGATTTCGGTGCAAACTTTGGTTTAGCTTACCGTACTTCTTCTGGCTTTTTGGTTGGTGCTAACTATGGTTTAGGTTTAACTGATTTAACACCTAAAGACAGACAGGCAAATGCGAATAAAGCAACTAACCGCGTGTTAGGTTTTACAGTTGGTTATTCTTTTTAAGAGAATAGCTTAAAAACAAAAAACCTCCCGATGTAAAATCGGGAGGTTTTTTTATGGAATAAACTTTGGATTGATTGAGATTTAGGTCATCCTTGCGATACGTCATTTCGAACGGAGTGCAACGTAGTCGGGAAATCTGTCTCGAGATAGATCTCTCCGCTCCACTGCGTTTCGGTCGAGATGACGGTTTTAATTAATCGTAAAAATTCCAGGTTACACCAAATTTCAGAAGCGCATCCTGCATCGGGTACCGGTTTACGGTATAATAGCCTCTTTGGAATAAACCCTGATTGATAAAGTCGTATTTTACAAATATGTTTGCCCGCCTTAAATTCGCTTTAAAGAAAACATCTACAATCGGTTTAGAATCAAATGTTACCGGATTGGTTTCATCGATGTAAAACTGTGCTGTTGCAGGCGAATAAAGGTAATTGGCATAAGTGGTATTATACCTTACATCAAAGCCAATATTTGCTTTTAGCACCTTAAAAAAGGTATTGTTAAAATAAATACTATTGTAGGTATAAAATTCAGGTGTTCTTAAAATGGCATTTTTATCTGTTTTTTGATAAGCCACATAGTTTTCCATCGCAAACCTGCCAAACTTCCACTTTTTAGAAACATCTATCCTGATTAGGCTGATATCGGCAGTTTCTTGTTTAGGTAAAATTGCTGTGGTACCATTTGAATGATCGGCGGCAAAATAAAGATAGTTACTGGTTAAAAAATAATTGGCACCTGCAGTAAAGGCATATTTATCGTTGATATAATTAAAAGATAAATTGGCAATTTTGGTATTTTTAAAATCGTTATCAGACCATTGGTAATGGTTACCATGGTAATAGTTAAAAATAGTAGCCGGACTCTGGTTTTGTACATAAGCTCCCAGCTCAATCCTTCCAATTGTTTTGCTCAACAGGATTTTACTTTTGGCCTCATACAGGTAATCGCCTGCATTTTCGCCCTGCAATATCTGTTCAACATTTAAGTTAAAATCAATATTGGATGAAAACCGGTAACCTGCAGCGCCCAAAATGGTGATATTCTGATAGGCGAAACGGCTCTGTTCGTAATTGGTTCCGTCCTGCTTAATTCCTAAAAATTCGTGTTTGTAATAATCATGCCTGATCCCGGCATCAACCTTTAATTCATTTTTAATAAGTGATGAACTTTTAGGTCTTAAAAAGAAACTATATATAAATTCATTTTTAAGGTGCTGTACATGAGTCGAATCGTTTGTAAAAGTAGTACTGTTGATTCCCGGAGGTAATACATTGTTAGGGTCGGTACCAATTTTTAAAAAATCGTAGCTTTCGTTATTGTACTCAACTGTATAGGTAATTTTATTGGTTGGCAAAACAGCATTGGCTGCATTGGCTGAAGTATCTATCCGGCCTACATAATAGGTCTGTTTTAAAAACAGAATGTTTTTTTTATACATATTCCGGGCATCCGAAAGGTTTATCGCCTCTGCATCTCTGCTAATGGCGTTGTAGCCCGGATCGAATATGTTTTTTGCCACAACCGAACCATTTTCATAAGCCCGCATGGTATTGAAAATGGCAGATGCCCACATATTATAACGTTTGCTCGGTGATTGATACCAGGAGAATACGGCAACATTTAAATTATCGCCACGCTGCCTTGCATAAAAGCCCTTAGAGTCCCCACGATTAAAATTTATACCAACATTCCAGTTTTTTTTAATGTTTTGCGTGTGCAGGGCCCTAAAAAGTTGTTCCTTTTGTCCGGCACTAACAAAATACAAACTGGAAAAAGGCGTGCGCGCCTGGTAGTAAATGATATCTTCAGGAGTGAGCGCATAATAATCTAACGAATGGAAGCCTACATCAAAACCGATCCGTTTACTCGGCTCGTATAATAAAGGCCTTGCTGACAGGCCCATATTACCATTGCTGATGGTAGGGTGCATGGGCTGCAACAGCGGACTGTAGTTCTGGATATTAACGGTAGAGGTATCCAGAGGCAATAATACAATACTATCCTTACTAAGCCCAATTTTGGTATAACGGATATACTTCGCCGTAAAAACTACAGAGTCTTTCCCTCCATCCAGTTTCTTCCTCACCGAATCGAGCTCTTTGTTTGTACCCACACTTGTTTTTAAATCCTGTGCATATACTTTACCGATGCCGGCAAGCATAAAGATTAAAAAACAGATTTGAACGATTTTACGCATCTTATAAACCAGAAATTAAGCGGGTTAAAATTTCTGTCATCTTTGGCTCAGCTTTGGCTGCCGCAGCCAAAATTTCGTCTAAATTAAAGGGTTGCAAATCTTCAGGAAAACCTTCATCAGTAAGTACCGAAATGGCAAAAACCGGCAAACCTGCATGGTTCGCTACAATTACTTCAGGTACGGTACTCATGCCAACTGCATCGGCACCGATTAATCGTAAATATTTATATTCGGCCTTGGTTTCTAAATTCGGACCCGAAACGGCTACATAAACTCCTTTATGGCATTTAATATCAACATCTTTGGCAATTTCAAAAGCTTTTGCAATGATATCGCGTTGATAAGGCTGGCTCATATCTGGGAAACGCGGGCCTAACTCACTTTCGATTAAACCACGTAAAGGGTTATCGGGCTGTAAATTAATATGATCTTCGATAATCATTAAATCGCCCTTTTTAAATTCGGGGTTTAAGGAACCTGCTGCATTGGATACGATCAGGTTTTCAATGCCCAGGCCTTTCATTACCCTCACCGGGAAGGTAATCTGTTGCATGCTGTAACCTTCGTAATAATGCAGGCGGCCCTGCATGGCAACTATTTTTTTTCCGTTTAGTGTACCAAAAATAAGTTTACCGCTATGAAATTCTAAAGTGGAAATGGGAAAATTCGGAATATTAGAATACATCAACTGATGCTCAACTTCGATTTCTTTTACCAGGCCTCCCAAACCTGTACCTAAAATAATGCCTATTTCTGGCTTAAAGTTCTCTGTTTTACGTTTTATATACTCAACGGTTTCTTCTATTGCTCTTAACATAATTTAAAATGAGTTCGTCAAAGGTAATCTTATCTTCTTCAAATAATTCAACCTCTATAGGTAAATAATATACAGGTAAATCTACCAGTAAATCTTCAAATCCGGTAGCTCTTAAACGCTTGCTATCCTTTTCTGTTGTGATGATGATTTTTTCTTTTTTAATCCCGGCCAAAAAAGCATTTTTAAATTTACTGATATCGGCGTGTTTAAAAGCATAATGATCGGGAAAATCTTCGTGTCTGATTGTTTTGGAATATTTTTGGAGTTCTTCTATCAGTGGTTCGGGGTTGGCAATTCCGGTTAAGAGAAAAATCTCAAAATCTTTTATCGATTCGAGTGTAAGGCTTTCTTTGTTAAACAGATGGACAAGATTGCCATATTTTAAATAGGAATGAAGTACTGGCTGAGAGGCATTGGGTTGTAGTTCGTTTACGGAGGCCTGTTGTGCTACGTGCAACAATGGAACGGGTGATTTGGTAACTAATAATACATCGGCTCTTTTTCTTGAAGAAAAAACGTCGCGTAGATTACCGGCTGGTAATAAAAACTGTAAAGTGCCCAATTTTCTAAATTCGAACAACAGGATATTAAAACCTGCCTGTACAGCGCGGTGCTGAAAGGCATCATCGAGAATAATTAAATCGTGGTTTTCTTTTAACTGATTAATTCCTTTTGCCCGGTCTTCGCATACTGCAACCGTTACGTTGTTAAATTTCTGGTAATACTGTAATGGTTCGTCGCCTATGGTTTCGGCAGTCGAGCTGGCATCAGCAAGGATAAAACCTTTTGTTTTCCGACCATAACCCCTGCTTAAAATCGCAATTTTATAACCGGCCAACAGCCTAACCAGGTATTCGGTAGTCGGTGTTTTGCCCGATCCGCCAACGGCAAGATTACCTACGCAGATTACCGGCAGATCGAACTTTACAGATTGCATAAGCCCCCAATCGTAAAGCTTTTTGCGGAGCACAATGGCCATTCCGTAAATCAATGAAAAAGGGAGCAGTAAAAGACGCAGGTAGTTTAGTAACATATCGTGGTTTCAAAAATACTGATTATTTAAAAAAGAAAGGCATTGAGTAAGCAAGCCTCATTAATCAACCGCTGAGCGAAGGAAATGGTTTTCATCAGGAAGTAAATTTAGTCCGAAGTCGGCAGTCTGAAGTCCTAAGTCGAACATTCAATTACCAATAATCAATGTTCAATAGACCAATCGCTAATTAACCATCAACTATGAACCATTGACCAATAAACCAATGACAAGTGAAATATGAATAAGTTTGGGGATGGGTGTTCGGAGCTGGGAGTAATCGCTACAGTCAACCGATTAACCAATATTCAGTTTTCAGTTAACATTTGGCAATTACCAACGAACGAATGACAAATGAACAATTTAGCCACGGATGCACTGATTTACACTGAAAAGTTTTTTGCATCATGCTCACCAATGAACTAATGGCAAGTGAACAAATCAACTAATAAATTAATATTTTAAGATTTTTTGTTATCATTGTTATCTATCAAAACATAATTTAATGTCTCCTAGTAAAAGATTAGTTGTTGGCCAGGGCCAGATCAGTGGTTATATTTCTATTTTCTTAGCCGTACTGGCACTTTTAGGGATCCTTTGTTTTCATTATCCTGAAAAACTGACCACACCCGAATTTCGCGAAATATACACCAAAGAAAGTATGGAAGCTTTAATGCTTGGTGGTGTAATTACCTGTTTCTTTTTCTCTTTATTAAGTTTAATCCTTAGTAAAAAAATTAAATGGGCATGGCCAGGCTTTGCACTGGGCGCTTTGGCGGTAATATTGGGTGCATTAAGTGTTGAAGGAAGGGATGTGGCAAAATCGAGCTGGCATTTTGGCCTGGATTGGATGATTTTGGACCTGCTTTTAATGGTTGCCATATTTGTTCCGCTGGAGTTATTCTTTCCAAAAAACAATGAACAGACCAAATTTCACGAAGAATGGCGTACGGATTTAACGTATTTTGTAATCAGTCACCTTTTTATACAGTTCTTTGGCATTATTACCCAAAAGCCGGCCGTATTGTTTTTCGGCTGGATGGGTTTGGATAAAGTACATGCCTGGGTGCAGGGTTTACCTTTTATAGTCGCCTTGTTTCTGGCATTTTTTAGTACTGATTTGTTTCAATACTGGGCGCACCGTTTTTTTCATACCCGTGTAGCTTTATGGCGTTTCCATTCGATACACCACTCTACCCAGAATATGGATTGGCTGGCCGGAAGCCGTACGCATTTTATCGACATCTTTTTTACCCGTGCCATGACGTTTATCCCGCTTTATGTTCTGGGTTTCTCGTCGACGGTTTTTAATGTATACATTATTTTCATCGCAATACACGCTGTATTGATCCATGCCAATACCCGCATCAATTTCGGACCGCTGAAATATATTTTCACCACACCACAGTATCACCACTGGCACCATTGTGAAGACCCGAAATATTACGGGCATAATTTTGCCTCGATATTCCCTTTTATCGATATGATATTTGGCACTTATTATCTACCCGGAAAAGAGTGGCCGGCCGGAACAGGTGTGCATGAAGCGGCCTATCCGAAAGGTTTTATTAAACAATCTATTTATCCTTTTACCAAAAGCCCCTTCGATACCGATTTAAATATGGAAGAACGGAGCGACAGGTAGTGCTAACGCTCGTTTCTAACGAGCGTTGAATAACTCATCGTTTTAAACGATGTAATCGTAAAGCGATTATACATCCTAATCATTAGGAAAGCAATGGCAGCAGCCAAGGTTAATGTTAGCCGGGCTTTCCGCTAAATCTTTTGTTTTTGAAGGAAAACAAAAGGATATCGCTTCAATCCCGTTTAATTACAACTGACACAGCTGCTATTAAAAGGCTTGAACCTGGTAGAAGAAATAATCAACTTTTTTCTTTGCAAAGGCTCACTTTTAACGCGCGCTGAATTATTCATTGTTGCTAACGATGGATCGTAAAACTATTTCTGCATTCGTTTGGAAACGAAAGCAAGCGAGTTAAAGATACGCACATGGAACAAACAGACATTTTAAATGTTATATTAGCGTTCCATCTCATCGTATGCATTCCGAAACAGAAATTTTAATTATTGGTGGTGGATTGGCAGGCTTAACTGCTGCGCTTCACCTGAATAAGCTGGGAATAGATGTAATACTGATCGAGAAAGATACCTATCCCCATCATAAAGTTTGCGGCGAATACATTTCGAACGAAGTTTTGCCTTATTTTAAATGGCTCGGTCTTGACATCGAAAGCCTTGCCCCTGCTTTAATCAGCGATCTGCTTTTTACTTCCCTTTCGGGTAAAAGCATACAAAGCAAATTACCCCTCGGTGGTTTCGGGTTAAGCCGTTATACTATTGACAATTACCTCTATACTGAACTCCTCAAAAGAAATGTAAAAGTGGTGCATGATCGTGTAGTACAGGTAAATTTTGCAGATGATCAGTTCACAGTCGAAACAGCAACAAGCCATTTTGTTTCGCGTTACGTGATCGGAGCCTATGGAAAAAGATCGGCCATTGATGTAAAACTGAAACGAAAATTTATCAATAAACAATCGCCTTATCTGGCCGTAAAGGCACATTACAAGTCCGTTTTCCCTAACAACATTGTGAGTTTACATAATTTCGAAGGAGGTTACTGCGGCGTTTCCAAAGTAGAAAACGATCGGTTAAACATCTGTTACCTGGCCAATTACGAAAGCTTTAAAAAGCACAAAAATATCCTGACTTACCAGGAAAATATTCTCTATAAAAACATTCACCTGAAAACTATATTTGAAAATGCAGAAAGTTTGTTCGAAGCACCCTTAACCATCAGTCAGATTTCGTTTGAGGCAAAAGAACCGGTTTATAACCACATATTAATGATTGGTGATACCGCCGGTCTCATTCATCCCCTCTGTGGAAACGGAATGGCTATGGCCATCCATAGCGCAAAAATTGTTTCAACATTGCTGCAACAAACTCTCGAAGGTACAATCAATTCAAGACCGGCATTGGAGCAAAATTATACCATGGCATGGAACCGCGAATTTAAAACCCGTTTAAAAATGGGCAGGTTTTTATCTGCCTTGCTAAAAAACAATACACTCGAAAATTTTGCGATGAATGCATTAGGTAAAATGCCTTTCCTGCTCAACACAATTATTAAACAAACCCATGGAAAACCCATCACCATCCCACAATAAATGGCTGTAGACACCACATATAGAAGCACCGCCCCCGAAATTATGGATGATTTTGCCATGGAAGGCGAAATATTACGCGATGCGCTGGATAAAATTGCCCGCATTAACCAACTGCTTGGTGGTAATAAAGTTACATTAAATGGTATTAAAAGCTTGATCCGCAGCAAACCAAAGGGCGAATTGATACGTATTACTGATATTGGCTGTGGAAACGGCGATATGCTGCGCACTTTGGCCGATTATGCCAAAACCAAAGGTTTAAATTTTGTATTAAAAGGAATTGATGCCAATGGTTTTACCATCGATCATGCTAAAAGTTTATCCGAAAATTATCCCAATATCACTTACTATTGCAGCGATATTTTTGACGATATAGGTAAAAATGATCCCTGCGATATTATGCTCTGTACTTTAACACTGCATCATTTTAAGGATGAAGAAATTATTAAGCTGATGGAAAATTTTAAAAGATCGGCGAAACTGGGCATTGTAATTAACGATCTGCATAGGAGTGCCCTGGCCTATCGTCTGTTTAAGGCGATATGTTACGTATTCCGTTTAAATGATATGTCGCGCGAGGACGGATTGGTATCCATTCTGCGTGGATTTAAAAAAGCAGATCTGATTAAATATAGCAAACAATTAAAGCTTAAATCGAGTTCGGTTAAATGGAAATGGGCTTTCCGCTACCAATGGATAATTAAAACAATATGAGCGTAACCGTAAAAGCAGTGAGCAAGGCTTTGCCCGAATTCTGGCGATCAACCGAAGATATTTTACCATTTCTGGATATTTGGTTAAAAGATCAGGATGAGCGGTTTATCCGAAAGGTGAAAAAGATTTTCGAAGGTGCAGCAGTTGATAAACGTTATTCCATCATGTCGCCCGAAGAAGTTTTCAGCGATTTAAGCTTTGAAGAACGGAACAATATTTATGTTCGTGAAAGCATAAAATTAGGTGCTAAATGTTTAAGCTCAGCACTCGAAAAAGCGGGCTGGCAGGCGCAGGATCTTGATTATATCATTACGGTAAGCTGCACCGGGATTATGATCCCCTCTTTGGATGCCTATCTGATCAATTTATTGAAACTGCGTCAGGATGTGGTTCGTTTACCCGTAACCGAAATGGGCTGTGCAGCCGGGGTATCGGGTATGATTTACGCCAAAAACTTTCTGAAAGCGAATCCGGGCAAACGTGCTGCAGTTGTAGCCGTAGAATCGCCCACAGCAACTTTCCAGCTCAACGATTTTTCTATGGCCAACATTGTAAGTGCAGCCATATTTGGTGATGGTGCTGCTTGTGTACTGCTAAGTTCGGCCGAAGAAGACAGCGGGCCAGAAATTGTGGCCGAAGAAATGTACCATTTTTACGATGCAGAAGAAATGATGGGTTTTCAACTCACTAACACCGGTTTGCAAATGGTGTTGGATATTGCCGTACCCGAAACCATTGCAAGTCATTTCCCGGATATTATCCATCCTTTTCTGGCAAAAAATGAACTCGAAATTAAAGATATAGACCATTTGATTTTTCATCCCGGTGGGAAAAAGATTATCCAGATTGTAGAAGAATTATTTAGCGAACTGGGCAAAAACATAGATGATACCAAAGCCGTTTTAAAGTTATATGGCAATATGAGCAGTGCAACCGTACTCTATGTTTTAGAACGTATGATGGATAAAAAACCGGCAAAAGGAGAAAAGGGACTGATGATGAGCTTTGGCCCTGGTTTTTCGGCGCAAAGAATATTATTGCAATGGTAAAAATACATTTCAATCATTTTATAATTCACCTCTCTATCATTCAATCCTTCACTCATTCTTTCATTCAATTATTCTATATTCAATAATTTAATCATTCATGACAAAACACGAAATATTAGCTAAACTTCCTTACGGCAAATCATTTCTATTTGTTGATGAATTACTGCATGTTGACGAAAACGGCGCTAAAGGAACATTTACTTATATTGAAAACCTCTTTTTTTATGAAGGGCATTTCAAAAATCATCCGGTTACACCTGCGGTAATCCTTGCTGAAACTATGGCTCAGATTGGCCTGGTATGTTTGGGGATTTACCTTGTTAAAGATATTGATCAGGATGTATCAGTTGCTATGACCTCAAACGCGATCGACTTTTTAAAACCGGTTTATCCAGACGAAAAAGTAACGGTAACAAGTGAGAAAATCTATTTCAGGTTTAACAAATTAAGCTGCAAAGTTAAAATGGTAAATATGGCTGGTGAGCTAGTGTGCAAAGGAAATATTTCGGGCATGTTAATTTCAAAAGAAAATGGATAACCGGGTTGTAATTACAGGTTTAGGCGTATGTGCACCCAATGGCACTACCCTCGCTGAATTTTCCGAAGCAATTAAAAATGGGATTTCGGGTATCCGTCATCAGCCTGACCTTGAAGCTTTAAATTTCTCCTGTCAGATTGCCGGTAAACCCGAATTGAGCGAAGAACGGGTCAGCCAGTATTTTACCCCGCTCGAACTTCGCAATTTAAACAGCTCGGGCATTGTTTACGGTGTGATTGCAGGTTTAGACGCCTGGAAAGATGCTGGTTTAACCATTGAAAACAACGATGAGCCAGATTGGAACAGCGGAACCATTTTCGGCGCCGGCACCTCTGGAATCGATAAATTCAGGTGGGCCATCAATAAAATTGATGATCTCGAAATCAGAAAACTTGGAAGCTCGGTAGTGATACAAACCATGGCCAGTGGTGTGAGCGCTTTTATCAGCGGCAAGCTCGGCCTGGGTAATCAGGTGAGCACCAATTCATCAGCCTGTGCAACCGGTGCCGAAAGTATTTTATTGGCCTACGAAAGGATTAAAACTGGTCAGGCAACCAAAATGCTCGCCGGTAGCACCAGTGATAGTGGTCCTTATATATGGGGAGGTTTTGATGCCATGAAAGTATGTACTTTTAAACATAACCACGAACCAGAAAAAGGAAGCAGGCCGATGAGTGAAACCGCTAGTGGTTTTGTACCGGGAAGTGGTGCCGGAGCACTGGTGTTAGAATCGCTGGAAAGTGCCCTCGCCAGAGAAGCGAAAATTTATGGAGAGGTACTGGGTGGAAATATTAATTCAGGCGGACAGCGGGGATTGGGAACCATGACTGCGCCAAACCCTGTTGCCGTACAACGTTGTATAAAAGCAGCCTTACAAAATGCAGGAATAAAAGCTTCAGAAATAGATGTGATTAATGGCCACCTTACCGCTACCACCAAAGATGCACTCGAAATAGCAAACTGGAAAGAAGCGCTACAACTACCTGCCGAACGTTTTCCTTACATCAATTCGTTGAAAGGAATGATCGGCCATTGTATTGCTGCTTCGGGAAGTATAGAATGTGTGGCTTCCATACTCGAACTTTCTGAAGGGTTTATTTTTCCGAATATTAACTGTGAAGATTTAAGTGTAGAAATTAAGACTTTAATTCCTGAAAAAAGCATTCCTCAAACCTTAATCCAGCAACCAATTAATATATTAGCGAAAGCCAGTTTCGGATTTGGCGACATTAACGCCTGCGTTATCTTTAAAAAATATACCTCATGAATAAAGAACAGATTATCGATGCCCTAAAAACCATCGTACAACCCTACAGCGAAGAAACCTCAGCTTTGGCACATATCGATGAAAACACTGATTTTATTAATGATTTAAAAATAAATTCAGCCAACCTGGTTGATATTATCCTGGATATTGAAGAAAAATTTAACATTGAAATAGACAATGATTCGATGGCAAAAATGCTCAACGTAAAAGCCACAACAGATATCATAGCAGCAAAACTGGAAGCGCGTGCTGGGCAATGATATTGTTGATTTAGAGCTGGCCAAAACCCAGAGCAACTGGCGGCGTAAAAACTACCTGGATAAGATTTTTACAACCGAAGAACAATTACTCATTTCTGATGCAGAAAATCCCGATATGATGGTGTGGTTACTTTGGAGTATGAAAGAATCGGCCTATAAAATCCATAACCGTAAAACCGGTATCCGTGATTTTGCGCCAAAAAGTCTAAATTGCACTATTCACCCTAACACTTATGGCGAGGTAAATATTGACGGCGATACCTATTTCACAAAAAGCAGTTTACAAACTGCATTTGTACATACTATCGCTTCTTCAAATTGCCATCAACTGGAGAAAATTAAGATTGCTATTTACGAATCACCGAATCATCTTTTCGATTACAAAAGTACCAATCCGGGTTGTGTAAGTCATCATGGAAGGTATTTGGCTTTGGTGTATGAAGCATTGCAACTATCATAGTGATTCGTGGAGACACGAACCACGACAGTTTAGGCACGAACCATGGCAACAAGTAATTATTGCATAAAAATTAATTGATAAAGATTATATACCGAATGAAGTATAGCCACCCACATGAAAGCACTCTTTCTGTTGTCTACACAATACAGATAGAAATAATTTAAAATACTCCCCATAAAGCACATCACAACAATATACATCCAGCTATAATAGTGGCTTAACCCAAAAATAAGTGTCGGTATCAATAACCTAAACAAGGAATTATGAACTTTAATTAACCGGAGCGCATGATACGGTACATATTGGAAAACAAGTGTTTCTAAAAAAGGCACGATGAATACTACGGTTAAAAAAATAAATTTTTTATCCTCGTTTTCGAATGGATTAGAATTTTTAGCATCAATTGAAAAAAGTATAGAAATATAGCTGAATAAATAACTGAAAAATATTTTCAGCAACAGGCATGATAAGAATACAATGTAAAATTTTATACTTTTCCTGGTAAACAAATTCATAAGGTTAAGGCCAATATAAAAAAGCCGTATTAAAATATTATACGACTTTTTTATTTGAAGATACTGTTCTTAAGTGATAGTGATGTTATTTTGTGAGCAGGTTTAATTTATTTGGTCATCATATTGCCATTTACCAATATTGATAAGGGTTTTACTAAATCGAGCAGATCATCATCTCCAAACTGCTGTTTCTATAAATTGGCATAATGCCCGTTTGCAACAATCATTTCGGCATGGCTTCCTTCTTCTACTACCTTTCCTTTATTCAGTAAAATGATTTTATCGGCTTTTCTAATCGCAGGCAAGCGGTGGGCGATGATGATAATTGTTTTCTTTTGTGCCTGCAATAACCCTATCGTGCGTTATACATATTGCTCAGAAGCCGTGTCCAATGAAGGAGTAGCTTCATCCAAAATCAAAATTTCGGGATTACGGTACCAGGTAATAAAATTACCTCAATAGACGGAAACCGTATCATACTAAAAGGAATTTCAGCAGAGATACTCATTGGTGAAACTTACCGGAAGGATTTTCTGGATGTAATGAAGCAGAAGCTGATATGTTGAGCAAAGGGCAGAGAGCAAAGCGTTAGGCGTTAGGCGTTAGGCGTTAGGCGTTAGGCGTTAGGCGTTAGGCGTTAGGCGTTAGGCGTTAGGCGTTAGGCGTTAGGAGTTAGGCGAAGGTATTGCTACTTTTAATTATTTGCTAAAAAGCAGCGTCATTTTTCTGCGAATTCTGTGGGAAATATGAATGTAACAACTTTAAAGTCTTTTAACTTAGATTTAAAAATAACATATTAAAAGGTCTTTCCCGAGATAGATCTCTCCACTACGGTCGAGATGACGATCTGCATGGCTATTCTGTGTAAATCCGTGCTTTCCGTGGCAAAATAAGCTAAAGGATAAGTAATCTGTGGAATCAAACCCCAAATCAACTGCATTTTAACCATAACTTCCTTAAAATTATCCGCTTCGCAACTCAATTGCACACACAAACGTTTGCCCTATTTTCTTTATAGAATTATAGAATTGCCTAGCTCAAAAAGCCTTATCTTTGCGCAAATCATAAAAAATAAAATATGCTTAAAGGATTTTTTAACGTACCCACTCCGGTAAACGAACCTATATTAAATTATGGCCCAGGCAGTAAAGAACGTGCACTTTTAAAAGAAGCACTTGCAGAAGCCCGCGCTCAGCAACAGGATATTCCGATGTATATTGGCGGTAAGCAAGTTCATACAGCCAAAAAAGGTAAAGTTGTTCCTCCACACGATCACCAACATATTTTAGCCCAATTCAGCATTGGCGATAAAACACATATTACACAAGCCATTGAGGCTGCATTAGCTGCAAAACAAGACTGGGAAAACCTGGCTTGGGAACACCGCGCTGCGATTTTCTTAAAAGCTGCAGATTTGATTGCCGGTAAATACCGTTATAAATTAAACGCTGCCACTATGTTGGGGCAAAGCAAAAATGCTTATCAGGCAGAAATTGACGCCGCTTGCGAACTAATCGATTTCTTACGTTTTAACGTAAGCTACATGGCCGATATTTACAAGCAACAACCTCCTGTTTCGCCTCGTGGAAGCTGGAACCGTGTAGAACAGCGCCCGTTAGAAGGTTTTGTGTTCGCCCTTACCCCTTTCAACTTTACGGCAATTGCCGCTAACTTGCCTGCATCTGCAGCAATGATGGGTAACGTTGTGGTATGGAAACCAGCAGATACACAGGTTTATGCAGCCAACCTTTTAATGGAAATTTTCCGCGAAGCGGGTGTACCTGATGGCGTAATCAATCTGGTTTATGCCGATGGTCCTGAAACGGGCGATGTTATATTTAACCACCCTGATTTTGCAGGTATCCACTTTACAGGATCAACCAAAGTATTCCAGGAAATCTGGAAAACAATCGGAACAAACATCCACAAATACAAATCATATCCACGCATCGTGGGCGAAACCGGTGGTAAAGATTTTATCCTTGTTCACCCGTCTGCACAAACAAAAGTAGCCAGTACAGCAATTGTTCGCGGTGCATTCGAATACCAGGGACAGAAATGTTCTGCAGCAAGTCGTGTGTACATTGCAGAAAGCCTTTGGCCTGAAATTAAAGAACAGATGTTAGCCGATCTTGCCACTTTTAAAATGGGTGGAACTGAAGATTTCAGCAATTTTATCAATGCCGTTATCGATGAGCGTTCTTTTGATAAATTGGCTAAATACATCGATCAGGCAAAACAGGATCAGGGTGTAGAAATTATTGCCGGTGGTAACTATGATAAATCTAAAGGTTATTTCATCGAACCGACTATTTTAGTGGTTGATGATCCGAAATATACCACCATGAGCGAAGAATTATTCGGTCCGGTTTTAACCGTTTATGTTTATGCGGATAAAGATTTTGATCAGGTTTTAGAATTAATCGATACCACTTCTCCTTATGCTTTAACTGGTGCTTTAATTGCGCAAGACAGGTATGCAATTGAAAAAGCAAGTCATGCATTGCGTAATTCGGCAGGTAACTTCTACATCAACGATAAATGTACTGGTGCCGTTGTAGGTCAGCAGCCATTTGGTGGTGCAAGAGGTTCGGGTACTAATGATAAAGCCGGATCGATGATCAATTTATTGCGTTGGGTTTCTCCACGTACCATTAAAGAGGTTTTCGAATCGCCAACTGATTACCGTTATCCTTTCTTAGCAGAAGATTAATATTTACCATATTAAAGGCCAGGCAATTATTGTTTGGCCTTTTTTATGCCTAACCGAAGACCTTTTCTAACCATGAGCCACAGATTTTTACTTTCCTTTTTTTTTTTAGCAAGTTTTAACTTTTACGCATCTGCCCAAAAGAAGCCCAACGTTATCATCATCTATGCAGATGATTTAGGTTATGGCGACCTGAGCTGTTATGGTGCCACAAAGATAAAAACCCCAAATATCGATGCATTGGCCAAAAACGGAATAAAGTTTACCAATGGCCACGCTACGGCTTCTACCTGTACCCCTTCGCGTTATTCGTTAATGACTGGAAGATATGCCTGGCGTAAAAAAGGTACGGGGATTTTACCTGGCGATGCGGCATTAATTGTACCAACCGATAATAGTTCCCTTCCTTCAGTTTTCCAGCAAGCTGGTTACAAAACAGGGTTGGTTGGCAAATGGCATTTAGGTTTGGGTACTGCGGTAGAAAAAGACTGGAATAAAGAGGTAAAACCCGGACCAAAAGAAGTTGGGTTTGATTATTCGTTCATTTTTCCGGCTACTGCCGATAGGGTTCCAACGGTTTTTATGGAAAATCAACTCGTGGTAGGTTTAGATCCCAATGATCCGATAAAGGTTGATTATAAGAATCCGATAGGAACAGATCCGACAGGAAAAGAACATCCCGAACTGTTGAAAATGCCGGCAGAAGCAAATCATGGTCATAACATGACGATTGTAAACGGTGTTGGCCGCATTGGTTATATGCAGGGCGGCAAACTGGCGCGTTGGACTGACGAGGAATTGCCCTTCACTTTTTTAACCAAAGCCAAAAACTTTATCGAAGACAATAAGGAGCAACCATTTTTTCTTTACTATGCCTTAACAGAGCCACATGTACCACGTTTACCAGCCACTATGTTTAAAGGTAAAAGCGAACTCGGTTACCGAGGCGACGTAATTTTACAACTCGACTGGGCTGTTGGCGAAATCACGAAACAATTGAAATACCTGGGTCTGGATAAAAATACGATGATTATTTTTAGCAGCGATAACGGTCCGGTGATTATGGATGGTTACGAAGACCAGGGTGCTGAAAAGTTAAATGGCCATACACCGTCCGGACCATTGCGTGGCGGAAAGTATAGCATTTTAGAAGGGGGCACCCGCGAACCCTTTATCATTTCGTGGCCGGCAAAGATTAAACCGGGTGTTTCTGATGCTTTGGTTTCACAGATTGATTTTTTAGCTTCATTTGCCAGTTTCTTTAACGTTGAAAGCAAAAATGCGATAGACAGTAAAAATATGTGGAATGCCTTAACCGGGAAAGATGCAAAAGGAAGAGACTTTTTTATCGAACAGAGTAATCAACTGGCCATCGTAAAGGACAACTGGAAATACATCCGGCCATCAAAAGGAGAAGCTTATTATAAACTCACCCATACCGATAGCGGCAACCTGCCAGGCGCTCAATTGTACAATTTAAGTGAGGATCTTGGTGAAAAAAATAACCTGGCATTAAAATACCCTGAGAAGGTAAAAGAACTGGAAGCTTTATTAAGTGTAGAGGAAGCGAGATCGAAGTAATCTCTGGATCATCATTCCCGCGCATAATCCATCTGCACCCTGCAACCAGGCCTAGGATATGATGGAAGGAGAAAACGTTAAAGCTTTGGTAATATCTCTTCCCCCCGCACTGTCCAGAGGCAGCACGCCCTCCCCGATCTTTCATCGGGGGCTTGTGCTGACGATGTAAAAAGCTTTGACGAATTTATCCGACATCATATCTTAGCCTTGATTGTTTGTTTCTTTATCATCAAGGATAAAGAAAGAGCCCTTCGGCGGCGGTGAGCCGAGGCAAGACTGTGCTGATGGGGAAAAAGAAGATTAAAAAATAAGAATTGGAGTAATAACTACAAAGATCCTTCAACTCCGCTCAGGATTGACAGTTGTAAGGAAGATTTTTCGAGATAGATTTCTCCACTACGTTACACTCCGGTCGAAATGACGATCACTTATAATAAATCTCCTTACCCAACCACCAACATCTTCTTATACTCCTTCGGCGTAACTCCTTTAGCCAGCTTAAAAAATTTATTAAAATTAGAAAGGTTATTAAAACCGCACGAATAAGCCAGTTCGCTGATCTGCTGGTCGCTTTGTGCCATTAATTTACAGGCGTGGCCAATCCTTACTTCATTTACAAAAGCCACAAATGTTTTTTGAGTCCGTTTTTTAAAATAACGGCAGAAAGCCTGTTTATTCATATTCGTCATTTCAGCTGCGGTACTGAGCAAAATTTCCTGATTAAAGTTGTCGAAAACATATTTTAAAATTTTGTCCATTCTGTCATTATCTTTCAACTGGTAATTATTGGTGTAACCAGGGCTGGTTAAAAGTTCATAGTCTTTTGCAGAACACAGTAGATTTAAAATTTCGAGCACAGCAATCAGTCGTCCGATTTCTTCTGTTTGCGATGCCACTTTTAACATCAGTTCCTTTAATTGAGTCTTCAATTCATTACCGAATTTCATTCCCCTTTTGGCCAGTTGAAAAAAGTTTTTGATCCGCTGGATATTATCCGGTTCCCTAAAGACATCGAGGATTTTATCAGGATGTATAAAAATCGAAACCGAACGGGCATGTGGCTGCGAATCGGCAGCTTTAAAATATTGATTGCTGTTATGCCATACATGTGGCAAATTAGAACCTATAAAAATGAGTTCATCAGAACCAAAATTTTCAATGCTATCACCTACCATGCGCCGCCCTTCACTCTCTAAAGTATAAGTGAGCTGGCATTCTTCGTGAAAATGGAATTCGGTCGAAAAATAAGGCGCATCAACAACTTTTAGACTGTAAATGTCGTTTGTTTTTCCATCTAATATTTTTGCAAAAACGGGCTTCATATCCACATTTTTATTATTTATTTAATCGCGAAAGCAATCAATATTACCGAAATTATTATTCAATATACAAAATTAAGCTAATATAACATCAGCAATAGCAAATCTCATTTTAGTGATTGCCATTTTTCGTCTATAAATTAGCTACTCATAACCAAATATTAAAAACACAGGCATGCTCAAAAATAAGATTGTGGTTGTCACTGGTGGTGGCGATGGCATAGGCTGGGAATGTGCAAAAGCTTATGTAAGAGCAGGCGCAACCGTATGCATTATTGATAAAAACCCCTTACCAGATGAAAAACTGGACGCGCTTACCCTTACCGAAAATTTAGTTTTAATCTGCAATTTAACCAACGAAACAGCTGTTGCAGCAGCTTTTAATAGCATTATTAAAAAATATGGCCAGATAGATGCCATCCACAATAATGCGGCAATTGCACATCCATCAAAAACATTGGATGAAACCAGCAATACAGAATGGGATTTATTAATGGATGTAAATTTAAAAAGTATCCTGTATACCACCCGTTACGGAATAGCACATTTAAAAAAATCGGAGGGCTGCATTTTAAATACCAGCTCGATGGTGGGCAGCATCGGGCAGGATAACCATGCCGTTTATGTAGCTACCAAAGGAGCAATAAATGCCCTTACCAAAGCCATGGCATTAGATTATGCGCCATTCAAAATCAGGGTAAATGCAGTATCGCCCGCAGCAGTAAATACACCAACCTTAAAGGCCTGGAGCGAAGAACAGCCTAACCAGAACGAAATCGAAACTTACCTCAATAAACTACAGCCCTTGGGTAATATGCCCGAAGGCGATGTAATTGCCGATTCCTGTGTATTTCTTTTGAGCAATGCAGCCCGTTTCATTACCGGAACAATTTTACCCGTAAGCGGTGGCGCAGAACTAGGTTACAGAACATTAATATAGTAAAACATGATCGATAAAATACAGATTCAGGATAAAAGATTTGACCTGGCAACCGGTGCCGGAAGTGATGCCATCCATAAAGATCCACAATATTCTTATGCCGTAACACAGTTAACCGAAAACGGCAAAACCGGAACGGGGCTGGCTTTTACGCTTGGCGCAGGCAACGACCTGGTTTGTAATGCCGCTAAATTTTATGCCGATACCTTAAAAGGAATTGAAGTTGAAGAACTGATGGGGAATTTCGGACAAACCTTTAAAAAACTGTCGAACGAGCAGCAATTTAGGTGGCTGGGACCGCATAAAGGAGTGGTTCACCTAGGCTTGGCTTCGGTAACCAATGCCTGTTTCGATCTTTGGGCAAAAAAACGTGGTGTTCCCCTCTGGAAATTACTGATTGATTTAAGTCCCGAAGAAATTGTAAATACCCTCGATTTATCCTACCTGGAAGATGTACTCACCCGTGAAGAAGCCATTGAAATGCTGCAAAGTCAGGTGGCTTCAAAAAAATCAAGGACAGGGATTTTAGAAAAGGGTTATTCCGGTTACGATACTTCTGTGGGCTGGTTTAACTACGACGACGAAAAAGTACGCGAAAACTGCAAAAAGGCAATCGACAACGGTTTTACTGCCATGAAATTAAAGGTGGGTTCAACCGATCCAAAACGCGATATCCGCAGGGCAAATATTGTGCGGGAAGTAGCAGGAGAAACTTCAAAAGTGATGCTCGATGCCAACCAGCAGTGGACATTGCCACAGGCCATTTCTATCTGTAAGGAATTAAAACAGATGAACCCTTATTGGGTAGAAGAACCCACACATCCCGATGATGTACTGGCGCATCAAAGCCTGGCAAAGGCCATTACACCTGTAAAACTGGCTTTGGGCGAACATGTGCCCAACCGCATTATTTTTAAAAACTACCTGCAAACGGGCTGTACCAGTTTTGCACAAGTTGATGCCGTACGCGTGGGCGGCGTAAGCGAGTTTATGACCATCAGTTTAATGTGTAAAAAATTTGGCGTTCCGGTAGTGCCACATGTGGGCGACATGGGCCAGTTACACCAACACCTGGTCTTGTTTAACCATATTGCCATGGGGCACGAAGCTTTGTTTTTAGAACATATCCCCCATTTAAAACAGCACTTTGTAAACCCGATCAAAATTGAGAACGGCGTGTACATCACCCCGCAGGAAACTGGCAGCAGTTGTGATTTAAAGTAGATTAAAGAAGCCGGATATGATCAGCACCATTGATATTGTAATTACCATCGCCTACGTTTTATTCATTGTAACTATAGGCCTGTGGACGGGTACAAGAAAGAAAAAGAATGCGGAAACCACCAGTGGCGAATATTTTTTAGCAGGAAAAAGCTTAAAATGGCCCATGATCGGTTTGGCGCTGTTTGCCACCAATATCTCCTGCCTGCACTTGGTAAGTCTGGCGCAGAGCGGATTCGACAGTGGGCTGTTAAATGGCAATTTCGAATGGATGGCTGCTTTTACGCTTATCCTCTTAGCCTTGCTGTTTATTCCTTTTTATATCCGCTCGGGCATCTCTACTCTACCTGATTTTCTGGAACGCCGCTATAACCGTGTCTGCAGAGATTGGCTTGCCTTTATTTCCATATTATCGGCCATTATTATCCATATTGCTTTTTCATTTTTGGCTGGTGGCATTGTACTCGAAACTTTATTTGGCATCAACATGTACACCAGTATTATCGTAATTGCAGCCTTAACAGGTCTATACACCATTATTGGTGGCTTAAAAGCAGTAGTAGTTACCGAAACCATACAGAGCCTCGTATTAATTACAGGTGCCATCATCATCACCGTATTTGCCTGGAACAAAATTGGCGGATGGGAACAGATGGCAGCTGTACTGGAAAAAGAAAATACGATGGATAAGATCAGCATGTTGCGGCCAATTGGCGACCCGAGCGGCATGAGCTGGGTTGCGGTGTTTTTGGGTTATCCGATACTTGGCATCTGGTACTGGTGTGCCGATCAAACCATTGTACAGCGCGTATTAGGTGCCAAAAATGAAAATCATGCACGGGTTGGTGTTTTGTTCTGTGGTTTTATTAAAATCCTTCCGGTATTTATTTTTGTTTTGCCCGGTCTTTTCGCTTATGCATTATATAAATCGGGTTCGATGGATTTAAGTTCCCTGCAACATATCGGCGCTAATGGCGAAAGTATACTCAATACCAAAGGGATTTACACCTTAATGATTACCCAGCTTTTACCCAAAGGCTTGGTAGGCATTTTAGTCGCGGCACTACTATCCGGATTAATGAGCCAGATTGCGGGTGCATTAAACTCCATTGCCACTTTAAGCAGTTACGACCTCTATAAACGCTTTAAGCCCGAAACTACCGATAAACAACTGGTTATAGTAGGCCGGTGGTCGGCAGGTATAGCACTTATATTGTCAATTGCACTTTTACCTTTATTAAACAGTTATCAAAGTTTGTTCGAAGGCATAAACGATGTCATTGCACACATTGCTCCGCCCATTACCTGCGTATTTTTATTAGGCGTTTTCTGGAAAAAAGCATCGGCCAAAGGTGCACAGTATACGCTATTGATCGGCTCTATTCTAGGCGTAGCAGTATTTATGGTGAATAAAATATACGGTAATGAAACCTTTATAGGTAAAATCCCCTTCATGATGATGGCATTTTATCTATTCTGCCTGTGCGTGCTTACCCAGATTGTGTTTTCATATATTTATCCTGTAAAACATACTGCTCAAAGCGAGGTTTTGTACTGGAAATCGGTTTGGGAACCTTTACAAAGCAAAGGCTGGAGCGGTATCGGCAATTACAAAACCTTGTCGGCTTTACTACTTTTATTAATGGCTGTGCTGTATTGGAAATTCCGCTGATTAAAAGTGGTGATGGCATGTTTATCCATTTTGGCATTAATCATTTAACGAACCAGATGTTTAATGTCACAATAACAATAACCCCCGATCAATGGGTAAAAGATGCCTGAAAAAGGATAATTTATCCTACACTAATAATAAAATGCCAATATAACGTAGTTATTTGCAAATATTAAAGAATTTATTGCCTGTTTTAATCTATAACTTAGTTAAGACGCATACGTAAATCAATCTATTATAGTGTACTAACTTTTGAATAGCATAAGTAAAGTTATTTTTCTTCTGTTTAAAATATAAAAACCGATACGCCCTACCCGATCCCTGTTAGGAGTATCAGCTAATTATAAACCCGGTGTTCATCACCGATGTTCTAAAAAATGCTTTAGAAATATCCCGTTTTTTAATATCCCACAAAACCATCAATGGCATGCGCAATATGCCAACATGGACTTAGTAGTGAATACGATTTAAAATAATTAATCGAAATATAAACCAAATTAAACTATTATGAAGTCGGAACTAAAAAAAATGGGTTGGCATTGTTTTTTAACAGTATTTACAATTTGCTTATGCATATATAATGCCAGGGCGCAAACGATAATAAAAGGGCAGATTTTTGATACTACAAATCAACCTTTACCAGGCGCTACAGTTACAAATCTAAGTTCAAAAGAAAGGAGCAAAACCATTTCAGACAGCAATGGTGAATTTAGCATTTCCGGAGAAAAAGGCAATAAACTGGAGGTTACAATGATCGGCTACGCCGGTAAACAGATTACGATCCAAAACCTCGAAAAACTGAACATCACCCTGCAGGAAAGCGATAATAACCTCGATGAAGTTATTGTAGTGGGTTATGGAACACAAAAGAAAATCAATCTTTCAGGTTCCGTTTCTACAGTAACTGGTAAAACCCTAACGGAACGGCCTATACCTAATGTACAAAATTTATTACAGGGAAGGGTTAGTGGGTTGGATGTTGTACAATCTACAGGCGAACCCGGTAGAGATGGCGCTAATTTCAGGCTCAGGGGTTTTGGTTCAACGGGTGCTTCACCCAACCCCTTAGTGCTGATAGATGGTGTTATTGGTACAATGAGTAATTTATCGCCACATGATATTGAAAGTGTAACGGTTTTAAAAGATGCTTCTTCTGCATCCATATACGGTGCAAGAGCGGCCAATGGCGTAATATTGGTAACTACTAAAAAGGGCAAGGCTGGCACCAATGTAATTGAATACAATGGTAATTATGGCCTTAGTTACGCAACAAAATATCCGGACCTGATTACAAATTCGGTTACGTATATGGAAATGTATAATCAGGCCAAAGCCAGAAGCGGACAGCCCGCCCAATACACCCAGGCACAGATTGATGCTTACAGGAATAACCCCAACAGCGAACAGTACCCAAATTTTAACTGGCTTGATTATGTATTGGGTAAAGGCCCTATCCAAAACCATAACCTTGGATTTTCTGGCGGTACAGATAAAAGCACGTATAACTTATCATTAAACTATCTCGATCAGGACGCGATAACCAAAGGTTATAAATATAAGCGTTACAACGCGCTATTAGATTATACCAACCGGGTACACAACAGGGTAAAAGTTGGCACCAATGTAAATTTCTCTTATGAAGATTTTAAAGCACCCTGGTTAACCAACGATGATTTGTTATTGCTTGCCTATGCATCAGCACCTACATTTAAGCCTTTCTTACCTGATGGAAGTGGTAGAGTTGCCAGCAGAGACTATGTTTCGAGTGGAGGAACAAACAGAACGGTAGAAGAGGTATATAATACAGGTGGCCAGTTTACCAAAAATTATAATGTTAATGCACAGGCTTATGTTGATGTAGATATTCTGAAAGGTTTAAAGTGGACCACAAAAGCGGCAATTACTTTTTTTAACCAGGATTTTAGGAACCGTCAGTTTGGCTCACCATCTTTTGCATATCAACCAAACGCAAGCGGAATTTATGAGCAGGTTAGCAACGGCAATCCCAATTTTGTTGGTTTACGGCAAAGTTCTGCCAGAAACATTACCAAAACGCTTTACAGTACATTTAATTACAATAAAACATTTGCCAATGCACACAATTTTAGCGCATTAGCAGGATACGAGCAACAGGATAACCGCAGTACCAGTATCGGTGGCAATCGCTTCGATTTCCCGAACAACACCATTATGGAACTAGACGGAAGTTCGCCAATCAACCAAACCCTTAACGGTAGTTCTTTCGAGTGGGGTTTACAATCGTTATTTGGCAGGGTTAATTATGACTATAAAGGAAAATACCTATTAGAAGGAAATATCAGGTATGATGGTACTTCAAGGGTAGATCCAAGATACCGCTGGGGCACTTTTGGTGGTGGATCGGCTGCCTGGAAAATATCTGAAGAAAGTTTTATTAAAGACAATATTTCATGGATCGACAATTTAAAGTTAAGAGCCTCTTACGGAGTTCTCGGCAATCAGGAAATTACAAACCCTGATGGTAGTGCCAACTATTATCCTTATCAGGATATACTTCCTCTAACAAGTTACCCGTTTACTGGCCTAAGCTCAGGCGTACAGCTCACACGTTTAACTACCAAAGATTTACGCTGGGAAAAAACGGCAATAGCCGATTTCGGGTTGGATTTTGATCTTTTTAAAGGTTTGTTTGGTGCAACTGTAAGCTGGTACAACAAAAATACTACCGATATATTGGCGCAACGTGCTGATTTACCTGCAAGTGTTGGTTTAACCTCCCCGATTGTTAATGCAGGTGCCATGACAAATAAGGGCATTGAGATAGAACTGAGGCACCAAAACCGAATCGGCGAGTTTACCTACGGTGCAAATTTTATATTTCATAGTTATAGAAATAAGGTAACCAAAGTACTGGCCGAAACACTGGGCACATTTGAGGTAGGGCAACCATACAATAATTTTTTTGTGTACGATTGGATCGGAATTTTCCAAAGTCAGGCAGAAATTAACGCTTCTCCTAAACAGCCTAGCTCAGGGGTATTAAAACCTGGCGACTTAAAGATCAGAGATGTTGATGGAAATGGCACAGTGGGTCCGGAAGATAGGATCCGCATCAGCAGATTCCCTGATTTCACTTATTCATTTGGTTTAAATGCAGCTTATAAAGGTTTTAATTTAAGTGCATTTTTTCAGGGCGTACAAGGTCAAAAGGTACAGGTTAGCCAATGGGGATATGAGCCATTTATGCAGGGTTCTGCTCCACCTTCAAAATTTTTAGATGCCTGGTCGCCAACCAATCCAAGCAATACAGTACCAGCAGTATATCTTACAGGTTATCAAGGTGTATCGGGATATTCTTCAACATATTTTATACAGGATGCCTCGTACTTACGGTTGAAAAACCTATACCTCTCTTATACGCTGCCTGAAAAAATTGCAAAAAAAATAGCATCACAAGGCATAACCATATATGTTTCGGGCGACAACCTGATTACCTGGACAAAATATGAAGGAAATGACCCCGAAAGAGCTGGTTCTGGCAGATTTGCCCAGTTCCCGCAACTTCGGATTTATACCGCTGGCTTAAAGGTTAAATTTTAATCTGTTAAAGAAAAATAAAATGAAAACACGTCAAACCAACATATCTTTAATCATACTGATTATAATTGGATTATTAACATCCTGCCAAAAGGATTTTTTGGATAAAGACCCTACCACAGCAATATCTGCCGGTGCTTTCTGGAAAACCGATTCAGATGTACAACTGGCCTTAACAGGCGTTTATAAACGTCTGCAAAATGGCTTTTTAGGTCACCGGAAATTATGGCTCGATACCTATTCTGATAATGCACTGGATAGGCACTCTTTTTACGGTTTTGGTAATTTAACGCAGGGCATCGTAAACTCCAGTAATGTGCCGAGCGCTTTTTACGCAATTCCCTATCAGGGCATAGCAGGCTGCAATTTTTTTCTTGATAATGTAGATAAAGCGCCTATCACCGAGGCTTCTAAAACTACCTATAAAGCTGAAGTCAGATTTCTGAGGGCCATGTTTTATTTCGAGCTGGCACAGGCTTTTGGTGGTGTAATTGTATACAAAACAGCGCCACAAACGGTTGAAGATTCAAAAATCAAAAAAAGCACAAAAGAAGAAGTGTTAAAATTTGTACATGATGAACTCGATTTTGCAGTTGCCAGCTTACCAGATGTTCCGTATAATGGGCATGCCGTAAAAGGTAGTGCACAGGCACTTCAGGCTAAAGTTTATCTTGCCGAACAAAACTGGCAGAAAGCATTAGAGTTTTGCAATGCTGTAATTGCCGGTGGCAAATATCAAATTTACCAGGGAGGTTATCCTAATCTTTTTCTTACCGCAACGCAACAAAATAATCCCGAAATCATATTTTCAACCAAATATCTTTCTCCTAATAATCCCCAGGGTGATGAAGGTGTACTGGTTGAAATTGGCTGGTATGGTTCGATAGCTCCGTACCAAAACCTGGTTGATGAGTACGAAATGAATAACGGAAAAATGATTACTGAAGCCGGTTCAGGTTATAATTCTGCCGACCCATATACCAACAGAGATCCCCGTTTAAAATTTACGATAAAAGTACCTACCGAAAAATACATCAATCCGGATGGCTCGATATTTAATGAATCAGATCCATTATTAACTACCTACTCACAGAAAAAATATATAGATCTTTCGAAGCTTCCTTTCGATCGGACCAAAACGCCACTTACCGATCAAAACATCATCCATTTACGTTATGCCGATGTTTTACTCATGTTTGCAGAAGCTAAAAATGAAATAAGCGGCCCGGATGCAACGATCTATAATGCTTTGGATGCAATCAGAACAAGAAAAAGTGTCGAAATGCCACCGGTAGATCAAATCATATATAATTCAAAAGATAAACTCAGGGATTTTATTCTCCATGAAAGAAGAATTGAGCTGGCACTGGAAGGACAGCGTTATTACGATCTGAAAAGAAGAAATCTGATGGAACCAAAATTGGCACCGCTCAAAAACCCAGGAGGTGTACCATTGAAATTTGGAGAGAAAAACAATGTACTACCATTCCCACAAAGTGAGCTGGATAAGAACAAACAACTACAACAAAATCCGCAATATTAATAAAAAATATACGTCAGCCCGGAGTTGGGTTGGCGTATATTTTCAATATTTATGTATGGCTGATGGCAGGGATGGGGATAGCTGATGGTATGTAAATCCATCATATAACAAAAAGGCCTAACCTTGATATATAAGAAGAACTCAAAAATTACTCTTAAATAAACAAAAACCAATCTACAACTGTACTGTTCTATATCAATAGTTAATACTTAAGATTATGGAAAGCACAAAAGATAATAATGAAAATTTAGGCAATAAAAATGCAGACAATGCTGCAGATAAAACGAATATGCCCGAACAGCAGGTGCCACGTCACCGCAGCAATGATAATGAAAAGAAAAGTACGGTAGAAACTGAAGCAGGCAACCTGGGCAGGGATTTTGGAATGGGCGATTTTGGTTCTGAAGAAGCGAGGGAAGATGCCGCAAAAGGCAATAAAGGCCAGGCCGGCAATATGCCCAACAGTACAAAAAAATAAAGCCCCCGATGTAAAATCGGGAGCTTTTCCTAACAACTAAAAAATAACACCTAACTGGCGTTTTAACTTACCTTAAAAGCAGGCGAAACATCATCAAGACTTCTGGTTGTTACCTCTAAATCTTTAATCAAACCTGTTTTTAAGCTGTATACCCAGGCATGTACAGATAATTCCTGTCCGTTAGCCCATGCACTTTGAACAATTGATGTATTCATTACTTTGGCTGCGCCTTCAATCGCATTCAATTCTACCAAACGATCGAATTTTTGATCAGGATCCTGAATATTGGCCAGTTCCTGATCGTGCAAACGGTATACATCGCGGATGTTCCTCAACCAGTTATCAATCAATCCTACCTGTTTATCACCCAATGCAGCCTTAACTCCGCCGCAACCATAGTGGCCGCAAACGATCACATGTTTTACTTTTAAAACATTAATCGAGTAATCGAGTACCGAAAGCAGGTTCATATCTGTATGCACCACCACATTGGCAATGTTTCTGTGTACAAAAATATCTCCCGGCCTGGTATTGGTAATCTGGTTGGCAGGCACACGGCTATCAGAACATCCGATCCATAAAACCGGTGGGGCCTGACCTGCAGATAATTTATCAAAAAAAGCAGGGTCACTGTCAATGGTATCTTTAACCCAGTCTTTATTTCCCTGTAATAAGCTATCGTATGTGATATCTTTCGTATCTATTGTTTTTGCGCACATAATTATAATTTATTAATGTCTTCTTCTACTTTTATATTCAATTTTGGTACAGAATAGTGTTTCTCTATGTTTTCTAACGTTACGATAATACCTTTTGTATAAGCATTATGTTTGTAATTGTAAATAGTTTCCAATACATCCGGATCAATATATCTTGCATTTGAACCATCAATAATTACATTGGTTTCTTTTGGAATATTCGTTAAAACTACCTGTATCGCTGCTTTGTTTAAAAAGGAAACCTCCTCTGCCAGTTTAATCCTGATGTTCTTTTTATCCCCTTCGTTCGAAATTCTGTAAAAGAAGGGATTACGCATATTGGTACGTAGCAGGTAAAAAATAGAAACCAGCATACCAACCGCAACACCTTTTAACAAATCGGTAAATAAAACCGCTACAACAGTTATTACAAACGGTACAAACTGGTCCCAGCCCTTATGGTACATGTGTTTAAACAGGCTGATACGGGTTAATTTATAACCTGTTACCAATAAAATGGCTGCCAAACAAGATAACGGGATCATGTTAATTAAACCCGGGATAAACAACAGGGATAACAACAGCCAGGTACCATGAAAAATAGCCGACATTTTAGTTCTGCCGCCAGCATTAACATTGGCCGAGCTGCGTACAATTACCGAGGTCATTGGCAAACCGCCAACCATACCGCTGGTAATGTTTCCTATGCCCTGCGCAATCAGTTCTCTGTTTGTTGGGGTTACACGTTTAATCGGATCAATTTTATCTACAGCCTCAATACTCAGTAAGGTTTCCAAACTGGCAACAATCGCAATCGTTAACGCAACAATGTAAACGTTTTTATTGGCCAGTTGCGAAAAATCGGGCATGGTAAACAAACCGGCAAATTCGCTAAAGCCGTTAACCACCGGAATTTTCACCATCTGATCGGCACGTAGCGGATGATCGGTACCTGCAAAAAATAGTGTACCCAAAATACCCAGGGTTACCACTAATAATGGAGCAGGCACTACAGCCAGTTTCGGAAATTTAGGCCAAATTAATAATATAGCTATCGATAATAAACTGATTACCACTGCAGCCAGGCTAAAATGACTGATGGCTGCCGTAATTGCAGAAAAAGTATTTTCGTGATCCTGTTGAAAGAAACCCTCGTCGCCCGTAAAATCGGTATCAACACCCAATGCATGTGGTAACTGTTTTAAAATCAAAATCAGTCCGATGGCGGCAAGCATCCCTTCAATTACACTCGAAGGAAAATAATTACCAATCGTGCCTGCCTTAACCAGACCTAAAATCAACTGGAATACACCCGCCAGCACCACAGCAAGCAAAAAGGTTTGATAATTGCCCAAAGAGGTAATGGCTCCCAGCACGATAACAGTTAAACCCGCAGCCGGGCCACTCACACTCAGTTGCGAACCACTGCAGGAGGCAACTACAATTCCTCCTATAATGCCGGTTATTAAACCTGCAAACAACGGTGCACCCGAGGCTAGTGCAATACCTAAACACAATGGCAATGCCACTAAAAACACTACAATACTTGCAGGTAAATCTTTCTTTAAATTCTTTTTAAGAATATATTTCTTCACATCCGAACCTGAAAAGGCCGGGTTAAACTTTTGCATAACGATATAATTATCTGGTAAATTTTAACGAATAAAATCGCAGGGGTACAAAAACCAGGCTATAGAAAGGATTTGCGTATTCCATCAAATTTTAATCATGGCAATAGCACTCAATACTATTAAGCAGGCAATTTTTACCCCAAATACTAATTACTAGATAAAGTTGGGTGGCGGTGTTGGAACAGTGGGATGATATGGATCTACATATCTTTTAAAATGTTCGATGAAACTGCTCTTCAGAATGAAGTGGCTCGAAGAAAACTCGTAAGCAAATATCGGATGGTTGAGTTCTACCAATTTGAAATCGGTAAATTTTGCGGTGTCTTTGGCGGTATCCTTGCCGCCGTCATGCTCTAACTCAATCTGCATGATTACGGCATTCATAATTTCTTTGTCAATACTTGTACAAAATACCGGCGCACCAGAAATACCCATCTTCGCCATGAAGATGAACATGAAGGAGGTAACGATCAAATATTTGTATTTTCTTAAAAACATCTAAAATTCTAATGCGGTTCTAATGTGTACCGTTTACAAAAATAAACGGATAATTTGTTTTTCAATGCAACAGGCTGTAAAAAAAATGTAATATAACAAAAATAACGCCATGGGTTAACACTTCGCATGTTTAAAGTATCAGGATCATATCATCCATTTCCTTAATTGTTCTGATCATTTTTTTGGAAATGAGGGGTTCCGTTTTTATGGCGGCTTCAGTCCCGCTATACACTTTACTCCGTTGCACTACGTGCTCGCTCCTATCGGGTTTATTTAACAAGGGCAAGTAACAAGATTGCGGTATTCAAACCTCTTAGGTTTTTAAATGACATAACCTTCAATAAGGCCAATGAGAATACCAAGCAACCCGAAACATTACATACAGCGCTTGCGCTCGTTTCTAACGAGTGCACAAATAGCTAAACGATTTTATCGTTTTAAACGGTAAACTATTTAACGGTGGATTAAAAATCCACGGTTCATACAGACGGGATTACAAATCCCGACCAACGGTGGCTCAGTCCCGCTATACGCTTTACTCCGTTGCACTACGTGTTCGCTCCTATCGGGTTTATTTAACAAGGGCAAGCAACAATATTGCGGTATTCAAACCTCGCAGGTTTTTAAATGACATAGCCTTCAATAAGGCCTATGAGGATACCAAGCAACCCGAAACATTACATACAGCGCTTGCGCTCGTTTCTAACGAGTGCACAAATAGCTAAACGATTTTATCGTTTTAAACGGTAAACTATTCAACGCTCGTTAAAAACGAGCATTAGCCAAAGATATACAAACCAATCGCACAAAGACCTCGCAGGTTTTCGAAACATGCGAGGTCTATTCATGAAACGGTGGGTTTTGCGTTAGGGATTGTAAGGGTTTAGTACCGATTTTTCATCGGTACCGCAGCGAAGCGCAGCCCTGAAAAGCCCGCCCCTTTCCCGATTTTTCATCGGGAAAGGGGAACGCCCAAATCAATTATAAATTAACAAGTTTCATTTTAACTTTCTGTTTATACCTCCCAGATCTTAAAAACCTGCGAGGTATAGGATAAAATTACATCCCACAAACCTTGCATTACCGCTGGTAATTTTTAATTTTAAAATCTCATAGCCTCAGCAATGGATAAGAAAATAGCACTACTTAAAGATAAAATTAACCAGGCCCACCTTGGCGGCGGACAGGCGCGTGTAGACGCTCAGCATAAAAAAGGTAAACTCACGGCCCGCGAGCGTATCCACTTTTTAATGGACGAGGGCAGTTTTGAGGAAATTGGCATGATGGTTACCCACCGCAGTACCGATTTTGGTATGGAACGTGAAAAATACCTTGGCGATGGGGTGGTAACCGGCTATGGTACCATTAACGGGCGTTTAACCTATGTTTTCTCCCAGGATTTTACAGTGTTTGGAGGTTCGTTATCTGAAACCCATGCCGAAAAAATCTGTAAACTGATGGATATGGCCATGAAGAATGGCGCTCCGCTAATCGGCTTAAACGATAGTGGTGGTGCCCGTATCCAGGAGGGTGTGGTATCTTTAGGTGGTTATGCCGATATTTTTTATAAAAATGTTCAGGCATCGGGTGTTATTCCGCAGCTATCGGCAATCATGGGTCCTTGCGCCGGCGGAGCGGTATATTCTCCCGCCATTACCGATTTTATTCTGATGGTAGAAAACACTTCTTACATGTTTGTTACCGGCCCGAATGTGGTAAAAACGGTAACCCACGAAGAAGTAACTTCTGAAGAATTGGGTGGTGCCAGCACGCATGCCACAAAATCGGGTGTTACCCATTTTGCCTGTGCCAATGAGATTGATGCCATTAATCATGTAAAAAAATTATTGAGCTATATGCCGCAGAATTGCGAGGAAATAGCCGGTCATTTACCTTACGAAACCACTGACGAAAGCCGGCCGGAGCTGAATACTTTTATGCCCGAAAATGCTTCGCAGCCTTACGATATCCGCGAGGTAATTAGTGCCGTTGCCGATGCCGATAGCTTTTTAGAGGTTCATGCCGCTTATGCAGAAAACATTGTGGTGGGTTTTGCACGTTTAGCGGGCCGAAGCATAGGTATTGTAGCAAACCAGCCAGCCTATCTGGCAGGTGTTTTAGATAGCAATTCTTCGACCAAAGCAGCCCGCTTTGTACGTTTTTGCGATTGTTTCAATATTCCATTATTGGTATTTGAAGATGTTCCGGGATTTTTACCCGGCACCGATCAGGAGTGGAACGGCATTATTGCTAACGGCGCCAAATTATTGTACGCATTTAGCGAGGCTACAGTACCCCGCATTACCGTAATTACCCGGAAAGCCTACGGCGGAGCTTACGATGTAATGAACAGTAAACATATTGGTGCCGATATGAACTACGCCTGGCCAAGTGCCGAAATTGCCGTAATGGGTGCTAAAGGTGCCGCAGAAATTATCTTTAAAAAAGAAATTACCTCGGCCGAAAACCCTGAAGAAAAATGGCTGGAGAAAGAAAAACTGTATTCCGATATCTTTGCCAACCCTTACCGTGCCGCAGAACGTGGCTTTGTTGATGAAGTGATCGAACCAGGGCAAACCCGCATAAAGTTGATAAAAGCTTTTAAGATGTTAGAAAATAAGGTGGTAAACAATCCGAGAAAGAAACACGGAAATATACCTTTGTAATGAATGATGGAAGATGGATGAGGTAGGATGGATAATGGACTAAAATCCCATCACCCGTTTTACATATTACATATTATGGATGAGGTAAGATGGATAATGAACTAATTTCCCATCACCCGTTTTACATTATACATCTTACATATTTAACTCCATCATCCATTTTACATATTTACATCTTACATAATCCTACATGTTAAAACGAGCCGATATCCTCCTGATGGCTTTTTGCACCGGCCTCATTGTTGCAAACATTTATTACTGCCAGCCTTTGGTAATCCTGATTGCAAAGGATTTTAACCTCACCGAAACCAATGCGGGTAGAATTACTTACCTCACGCAGATTGGTTATGCCCTTGGCCTTTTCCTTTTGGTACCACTGGGCGATATGTTTGAGCGTAAAAAACAAATTCTTGTAATTACCGGACTGGCTATTCTGGCCCTTTTGGTTGCTGCACTTTCGCACAGTTTTTTAATCCTGGAGGTAGCTTCGGTCCTGATTGGTACCTGCTCCATTGTTCCTCAATTAATTTTGCCCCTCGCCGCTAATTTAAGTACAGATGAAAACCGTGGTGCAAACATCGGTATGATTATGAGTGGTTTACTGGTGGGTATTTTAGCCTCGCGGGCGGTAAGTGGAAGTATTGGTTTTTGGTTAGGCTGGAGAGCGGTTTATTACATCGCCGCTGCCATTTGTGGTTTATTGATTTTTTTAATGGCCAAACGTTTTCCGCAAAGTTACCCTGCATTTAAGGGAACCTACAAAGAACTGATGCGATCGATGTTTAGCTACATTAAAACACAACCTGCTTTAAGAGAAACTTCCCTCATTAATTTTTTGGCTTTTGCCATTATAAGTGCTTTCTGGACTACCATGGTGCTTTTCCTGGCCAATCCGCCGTTCAGTTTCCAAACCCTACAGATCGGTTTATTTGGTATTGCCGGCGCTGCCGGTGCCTTAGCTGCCCCTTTGGTTGGAAAACTGAGCGATGGCAATAATCCCCGTAAAAACCTGATGATTGGTTTTATCCTCCAAATTGTGAGCATCGCTTTGTTTTATTTTACCGGCAAGCATTTATTCCTCTTTGTAATCGGCATTGTACTAATCGATATCGGTCAGCAAGCCATACACGTAACCAACCAAACGCGTATTTACACCCTGATACCCGAAGCAAGAAACCGGCTGAATACCATTTTTATGTCGGTTAGCTTTATCGGTGCCAGCTGTGGCTCGGCCCTAGGCTTATGGCTATGGGGGCAGGGTGGCTGGGCATTGTTTTGCTATGGCATGACCGCAATTATCGTCCTGAACATGTTAATTTATCAGTTTTACGGAAGAAAAAACAAATAATCAAACCATAAATTTCATGAAGTCTAAAAACGCAATCAAAACACTATTTGTCCTCATTATCTGTACATTTATTCTTGGAAGTGCAAGCGCACAGGATAGTACAAAGGTAGATCAACCAACAGAGGTAAAATCTTTGAACAAACTAAAGTTAAGCCTCATCGGGCTGAGTTATGAAAGAGAACAGCGCGTTTCCAAAACAGTTACCTTTTATGGTGCGGCAGGCCTTATAGGAAGTTTTATATACCAAACAACATTCACAATCGACAACAATTATAATTTTAATTCCCATACAGAAACAGATTTTAAAATCTACCCTTCTTTAAATGCAGGTTTCAAGCATTATTATAATTTTGAAAGGAGGGTAAAAAAAGGCAGAAGAACCATTAACAATGCAGCGGGTTACGTGGGTGTTGATTTTCTGGCAATCTTTCCGCCCAAAACCGGTATCAGTAACCAATATAATATTATGCCCCAGTGGGGTTTTCAGGCCGCGGCAAGCAAATGGATAAATTTCGAGCTGGCACTTGGCCCTGCAATCGTAATCGCCCGCTCGGAAACACATTTCGACATCGGCGGAAAAATCGGTTTTAACTTTTTATTATAAGAATGGTCCAGATTGAACAGATATTTCCATCCCTAACCTGGCGCATCAGGCACGAAACCATGTATCCTGATCAGCCTTTTGATATTGTAAAACTGAAAGATGACTTTGATGGCATCCATTTTGGATTATACCTCGATCATCAATTAACAGGCGTGGTTTCGCTTTTTCAGGATGGGGATATTTATCAGTTCAGGAAACTGGCCGTTCTTCCTTCAGCGCAAAAAATGGGCTTAGGTTCACAGCTGATGGATTATATACTTGATTTTTGTAAAATTCAGAAAGCGACAAAACTATGGTGCAATGCCCGTGTAAATGCTAAAGAATTTTATTTTAAATTTGGCTTCCACGAAACCGATAAAACCTTTTTTAAAGATGGGAACGATTTTGTGGTGATGGAAAAAGAATTATCAAGTTAAGTTAAATGAGTATGATGTCTCAAATCTGAATACTCAAATCTCATATCTATTAAAATGGCTAAGAAAAAAGACGACGAAAAAAAGAAACACAATGCTGTAGTAACCAAAAAATCGCTGCAGTTTCTTGAAGAATACATTAATAATCCTGCTCCTACCGGTTACGAATGGGAAGGACAAAAACTCTGGTTAAACTATTTAAAACCTTATATCGACGAGCATTTTATCGATAATTATGGTACTGCTGTTGGTGTAATTAACCCAAAAGCCAGTTTTAAAGTAGTTATTGAAGCTCATGCCGACGAGATTTCGTGGTATGTAAACTATATTACCAATGATGGTTTAATTTACGTAATCCGCAATGGTGGTTCCGACCATCAGATTGCACCTTCAAAACGTGTAAACATCCATACCGAAAAAGGATTGGTTAAAGCCGTATTCGGCTGGCCGGCCATCCATACTCGCCATGGCGAAAAAGAACAGGCACCCGAGTTAAAAAACATCTTTTTGGATTGTGGTTGTACTACAAAAGAAGAAGTTGAAAAACTGGGCATTCATGTAGGCTGCGTAATCACTTACGAAGATGAGTTTATGGTATTAAACGACCGTTACTACGTGGGTCGTGCCTTGGATAACCGTGTTGGTGGTTTTATGATTGCCGAGGTTGCACGTTTATTGAAAGAAAACAAGAAAAAACTTCCTTTCGGTTTGTACATTGTAAACTCGGTACAGGAAGAAATCGGTTTACGCGGGGCCGAAATGATTGCGCAGCGCATTAAACCAAATGTGGCCATCATTACCGATGTAACGCATGATACCACTACCCCGATGATCAATAAAAATATCCAGGGCGATTTATCAGCAGGTAAAGGACCTGTGGTTTCTTATGCTCCGGCTGTACAAACCAATCTGAATAAATTATTGATTAAAACCGCTGAAAAAAATAATATTCCTTTCCAGCGCCAGGCTTCATCACGCTCAACCGGAACCGATACGGATGCTTTTGCTTACTCAAATGGTGGTGTACCTTCGGCATTGATTTCATTGCCACTACGCTACATGCACACTACAGTAGAAATGGTACACAAAGAAGATGTTGATAATGTAATCAGCCTGATTTATGAAAGTTTGCTGAACATTACCGACGGACAGGATTTCAGGGAATTTAAATAATGGAAAAAGTAAACTATAAAAAAATCGTCATCAGAACTTTACTAAAGTTTTTGCTGATTGTTTTGATCGTTTTTGTGGCAAATTCATGGCCAAGTATTAAGCAAAGCTATAGTGGTAATGTGCCACCGCTGGATTACTGGCTCGATCATAGTTTTAAAATCAGTAACATCATCCTTATTTTCGGATTTACGGCTTATTTCTATTATAAAGATTTAACCGATCAGCGAGAACTGGTAGAAAAAGCGAATAAACAGAGTTAAATAAAAGACCGTCATCTCGACTGGAGCGCAGCGCAATGCCTGCCCGTACAGGCGGGGAGAGATCTATCTAGATAGATTTCTCGACTACGTTGCACTCCGCTCGAAATGACGACATTGCCAGGTTGCCCAGTGAGGCAGAAAACTTGACTTTTTTTTGTTAATAAACGCCTTCCTCGACTGAAACGAAAGGACGACATTGTGGAGACACCCAACGCTCCAGTAAACTTAATTTCTTGTAATAAAAAGACAATTTCATCACAATTAGTCTAAAACTTTTCACCTGCCGATTGTTTATTTTACAATTATGAAAAAGATTGTATTAATCCGCCATGGACAAAGTGTTTGGAACCTCGAAAACCGTTTTACAGGCTGGACAGATGTAGATTTATCAGAAAATGGCTATCAGGAAGCCAAAAAAGCAGGCGAAATCTTAAAAAAACACGATTACAATTTCGATATCGCTTTTACTTCCTTGCTAAAAAGAGCGATTAAAACACTTCATATTATTTTAGAAGACCTCGATCACCTATGGATACCCGAATATAAAAGCTGGCATTTAAACGAACGTTTTTACGGTGCCTTACAAGGCCTGAACAAAGCAGAAACAGCCGAAAAATATGGTGCAGACCAGGTTTATAAATGGAGAAGAGATCCTGATGAGGAGCCACCACAAATTGGCAGGGATGATGAACGTTTTCCCGGTAACGACCTCCGTTATCAGCTTTTAAAACCCGAAGAATTACCTTTAACTGAAAACCTGAGCGATACCATTGCCAGGGTACTGCCCTATTGGAACGAAAGCATAGTACCTGCAATAAGCAGGAACGAAAAAGTAATTATATCGGCTCACGGCAATAGCTTAAGGGCACTGATTAAATACATCGATAATTTATCGAATGAAGAAGTAACTGCACTAGAAATACCCACTGGTGTACCGCTGGTTTACGAACTGGATGATAACCTCCAAAAAATACGGCATTATTACCTCGAATAAATTAAAATCTGCCCGGTAAAACAGGCCATTTTTACTAAAACTTTAAGGACTGCGTTTATGACTAGTAATACCCGAAATTATTTTTACATTGTTTCCGTTATTTAACTAGTCAGTTTATCCTTATTATGAGATCAAATAAAAAAAGTATAGATCTCTCAATTATCTGCGATGATCATTGGGATGTTGTATTCGACCATGTTGGTCTGGGCTTTTGGGAATTCAGTGTGGCCACAGGCATACTCCGCTCCACCAGGTCATGCAAAATCAATTTCGGTTACCCACCTGATGGGGTATTAGCGTACGAAACCCTCTTAGGGCTTATATTACCTGAAGATTTAGATCACGTTCAGGATGAAATTGAACTTACCATTTCAGGCGAAAAAAGCAGTTACCATGCTTTATACCGTATCCGCCGCCCGGATGGAGAAATCCGCTGGATTAAAGCCGACGGAATATTATCCCAACAGGACGGCGAAAGTTTAAAATTAATTGGTACAACCTTAGATGTTACTAATTTAAAACAACCATAGTTACATATCATTTAGTTCAATCCACACAGGTCCGTGGTCGCTTGTTTTTTCCCATCCCCTAACGTTCCTATCCACTCCCGCCGATTTTAAGCGATCGCTCGCCTGAGGGCTCAATAAAAAATGATCAATCCGTAAACCTGCGTTTCTGCCATAAGCATTACGGAAATAATCCCAAAAGGTATAAATCGTTTCTTCCGGATATAACTTTCTAATGGCATCTGTCCATCCTTGTGCAAGCAGGTTTTTAAAGGCCAGGCGTGTTTCCGGCCTGAATAAGGCATCTTCTACCCAGCGTTCTGGTTTATAGGCATCCAATTCTGTCGGGATTACATTATAATCTCCAGCCAAAACCACAGGTATATTTTGTGCAAGTAACCCCGCCGCATGTGCAGCAAAACGTTCGAACCATTGCAGTTTATAATCAAATTTTGGTCCGGGCGCCGGGTTACCGTTAGGGAGGTAAAGACAGGCAATGAGCACACCATTAACCATGGCTTCAATATATCGGCTCTGCAGGTCTTCCGGGTCGCCATCTAATCCCCGCCTGGATTCTTTTATTTCTAAATTCCTGGCCAGTATAGCAACGCCGTTCCAGCTTTTTTGCCCATGCCAGATGGCATTATAACCTGCATCTTTAATGGCTTGTTCGGGGAATTTTTCCTGTGGCGCTTTCAGTTCCTGCAGGCACACTACATCAGGTTGTGTTTCTTCCAGCCAGCGTAACAGCACTGGTAAGCGCCCGTTTACACCATTTACATTATAAGTTGCTATTTTCATCTGTATCAGTATGCTTTTATAGTGATAATGCCAAGATAAATCTGCCTGTCGTTTTGCAAATCTTGATGGTTTTCATGTTATAAATCTCCGCATTAAAAGCCAAAAACAGAAAATTGTTGAATATTTTGCTTCTCAACTATCTTTAAACTCTTTTCAGGGCACATTTTATGCAATTAATTAACATAATTTAAAAATTTGGAATTATCTTGCGGTTAATTTAGCGTAACCGTTCCATCATCCCATGCTTAAAGCAGTTTTAAACGTTCCTTCTGCCGAACCAAAAGACATCCGTTGGTTTTATAACCAGTATGCATCTATGCTGCTAGGTTATATCAATGGTATTGTGCAGGATCATCAAAAATCAGAAGAGCACCTGGTTACTATCCTGTCTTCATTTGTCAAGGAGGTAATTTTACAGGAAAAAAGCAAACTGAATATCTGGATGGAACTGCGTCAGTACACACAAGGAAAATTAAAGCTGTTTACTGCCAAAGAACATCATTTAAAATCAACCGGAACTACAAATAAAGGGAATTTAGACCTATTGGATGATCTGCAGCGAAAAGTATTTTGTGCGGTATACTACCATGGAAAATCTATTTCATACCTGGCGGAAACAATGCATAATAATGAGACGGAAATCCGTAATCAGTTAAAGCTGGCGATCGATAAAATGAGGAGGGCAAGTGGAAATTAACAAGATCATAGAAAGTGGTTTAATGGAAACCTATGTAATGGGTATTGCCACTGAAGAGGAAATACAGAAAGTTTTATCACTGAAGAAAGATTATCCTGAATTTAGGGATGCATTGGAACAACTGGAGTTCGACATGGAAGTGCTGGCACAAAATATGGCCATCCAGCCACCTCCGGGCACGCTTGCCAAAATAGAACAGGAAATTAATGAGATACAGCGTCAAAACCAGGCGATACAGCCTGCTAAAGCTTACAGATATGATGATAGTGAGGGGCAGAAAACAAGCCAGGAGCGCTACATTGAGGTAGAAGCTGAATCGAACCAGATGCGGATAAACAAAGCCTGGAAATGGGTTTTTGTAGCTGTTTTTGTATTGGGAAAGATATTTTTGGCTACTGCCATTTATTTTTACCTTGAAAACAGACAGGCACAGGAACAGATTAAAGAATTAAAAATAGAATTAAAGGAAAAGACCAGGTAATAAATCTGTCTTTTTAAAACCAATACTAAGCAGAAGTGTTTAGTTGTTAAGATTCATTCATGTTTGAGCGCATGTTTGAGTTTAGATATGGGGATAGGCCTTTGGTCTGTCCCTTTTTTATTCAAACATTATTTCTTCCCAGCAGCTGATTAATCCTTTCAGTAAGGTTATTGATATCAAAAGGTTTTTCAATCACATCATCAGGATCGCATTCGAGGTTATGACGATCAATAGGAAGCGCAGAAAATAATACTATTGGGAAATGTGCTGTTTGTGGATTGTTTTTTAACAGGTTGCATAACTCACGGCCATCGGCATTTTCCATTCGGATATCCATCAGGATAATATCAGGCGAAAAATCCAGTATAGCGTTTTCTAAACCATCGGCTTTTAAAACACCATGAACAAAATCATGTTCGAAGATTAAATTAATGATATCGTGGATGGTTTCATCATCATCAACAATAAAAATTCGTTTAGCTGGAGACGCACTCATTATGGAGCAAAGCTAATTTAAGTTCCTTAGCCTGCATTCCGTATTTATACCTGATTTTACCCCCTTTGCTAGAGAAATTACCTAAGCTGCCAGGCCATCGCGATAGTTTTTAAGCATCTTTTTTAATAGCCCCCTGGCCACATGGATTTTTGTTTTTACGGTTCCCAGCGGGATATCCAGCTCCGCAGCAATTTCGTGGTATTTATAACCTTCAAAATAACGGCAGAAACAAAAACGACAATCTTCGGGTAATAAATTTAACGACCGCTGAATATCTTCCATCATAAATTTAGCCGTTCCACCGTTTGCTGACGCACTGGGTACCAGCTGAACGGAAGTAAGGTCGTCTTCCTGTTGGATCATTTCATTTTTACGCTTTACCTTGTAATAGTGATTAAGGAAAGTATTTTTCAATATTGTAAAAAGCCAGGCCCTTACATTGCTTCCCAATTCGAATTGTGCCGAAAACCTGAAAGCTTTCATAAAAGTATCCTGAACCAGGTCTGCAGCATCATCCTCATCTCTGGTATAAGCCAATGCACGGTCGAGAAGCGATTGTTTGTATTGATAAATATCGCAATTGAAATTTAATGTTTCCATAAATCGGTTTTGGGATTGTTGTAACTATTCAACAAAATACCATCATCCAATGTTATTGTAAAAATACCCGATTTTTTACGGTTTATTTAAAACAGCAGAAAACACCCTCAAAAATGCCCGAAAATACTAGGAAACGTAGCCATTTCTCATGGCAAAACGCACCAGTGAAGCCGAGTTTTTAGTACCCGTTTTATTAATCAGCGCCTCTCTTTGACTCTCTACAGTACGCCTGCTGAGGTATAATTTATCGGCAATTTCCTGGTTAGTTAAACCATCGGCGATGAGTTTTAACACGTTAATTTCGCGCTCAGAAAAGTTGATTTCAGTGCCCGTTTTTTGCGACAACATATTCAATTGTGTATTAAAACGCTCTAATATTGCAATACATAAATTGGAAGAAAGGTAACGTTTTCCCTTCATTACATGCTGCAGGCAGAACAGCAGTTCGTCTTCTTCTATATCTTTTGAGAGGTAGGCAAAAGCTCCTGAAATAAAGGCATTTGAAGCAAATTTTTCATCATCCAAAATAGAGAGCACCACCACTTTTATATCGTATCCGCCTTCTTTAATTTTGCTCACCAAGCCTATCCCATCAAGATTTGGCATTACAATATCCGATAAAACAATATCAGCTTTTATCCCTTTTTCCAGAAGTTCTAAAACACCTAAACCATCAGATACTTCTGCTACAACTTTAATCCCTTCATGTTTTTCGATCAGTACTTTTAGTGAGGTCCGGATGATATTATGATCGTCCGCAAGAATAATGTTAATCATAATCCAAATATAACTTACGGTATTTTAAAATTAAAAACGGCTACTTAGGCAGCTCGATAAAGAAGGTAGTTCCGACACCGGTTTTACTCTTAAACCAGATTTTTCCTTGATGTAAATCAACAATTGCTTTGATGATGCCCATTCCAAAACCTCCGGATTCTTCACCTTTTAAACCAGGCCTTAAGGTTTCGGGCAAATGGTCGAAAAGTCCGGGCTGCAGCTCATCAGGAATTCCGATACCGTTATCGGTTACCGTTATCAGCACAGTGTTTTCTAATTCTTCGGCATGTATACCAATGTAACCATAATCATCCGTAAACTTCAGTGCGTTGGAAATTAAATTATTGATTACCTGCAGAAACTTCATGCTATCCAGGTGCAGGTAAATTTGTTCTGCAGAACAGGTAAATTTTATATTCTTGGTTTTGCCGAGTTTAGAACGCTTGTAAAAACGAACTACATCGCGAAGCTCCCAAACCAGATCGGCACGCTCTTTACCGATTTCTATAACAGACGATTTAAGGAACTCGCGGTTAATCATACTCCTTACCAGCAATAAATTCCTTTCGCACATATCCTTTATAAAAGCAAGCGAATTCATCATCTGCACATCGCCTGTTTGGGCAATACCATCTTCCATTGATGAGGCTGTTAATTTCATCATGCCCAGTGGTTCTTTTAAATCGTGGGCCAATACCTCCAGGGTGATGTTTTTGCGGGCATTAATCTGTTCGATATGGATTTTGTTGTGCCGCATTACCGTTATATCTTCAACCGTGCCCACCATGAGCCGGCCTTCTTCGATAGCATAAATAATAATACGTACATATTTCTCCCGACCGGGAAACATCAAACGGAATTCGTATTTCTTTTCGGTTCTATCTTCAAGGCATTCTTCGTAACAGGATTTTACATGCTGCAAATCTTCAGGATGTATGTTCTCCATTATCATCTGCGGATTGGCAAAAACCTGATCCAATTCCAATTCCCAGATTTCACCGAAAGATTTATTGAGGTATAAAAAGTTTTGCTGTTCGGGTTCAAAAATAAAATATCCATCAACAGACAAATCGCCTAGTTTACAAAAAAGCTCATTATTTAATCTGGCCATGATTTAGTATTTGTTAATTTTCGATATGAGGGCTTATTTTATCCCTATCAGTTAATCAAATCACAAACATCAAATGCCGAAAAATGTTTTTATACAAAAAAAATGAGCCGAACGGTGTAACAGACAACCCTTTTTAACCCAAAAGATTTAATATGAGTACCGTTTACCAGAGATATTAACATTTTCCACACGATGTGTAAAATTATCTTGCCCAACAAAACCAAGTATTGCCTAAATTGTTATGCATAAAGAGACGATAAAAAAGTCCTGTGAGCGGGTGATCCGCGGAGGGCAGGCACACCATAAAAAAGAGGAAAATCTTTTATCAATAGCCATCAATCAGGTGGCTATTTTTTTTAGCGGGTTTCCTATCTCAAAACAACTTTTTTACCTGTTTTAGCCGAAATTTTGGCGGCTTCTAAAATTTTTACCACTATTAAATTATTCTCCAGAGATGATAAATCGTTTACTGGTTTGATTTCGCCTTTTAATACAGCCGATAAATAATTTAAATGGTTTGCATAAGTAGGCTCCAAATTTTTAGCAGGATAAACTTTGTAACCTTCTTTACCATTGGGTTTTGATCGCAATTCTTTTTCATTAACCGCCTGGATATATCCTGTTGCGCCGAACACTTCCATATCTTTTATACTAAAAGGCCAGTTCCACGAGGCCTCTACAATTCCGGTAGCATCAGGGTATTCCAATAAAAGGGTCGCATCGTCATCCACTTTTGGGTAAACATTCTTTTTGATCTGGTGGGTAATTGCCGTAACAGAAATGGGTGCTTTGCCATCCATTAACCAAGTCATTAAATTGGCACCATAACAACCAAAATCAACCAATGCTCCTGCCCCGTTTTTTTCAGGGTCGGTTAACCAGCTTAAAAATTCCTTACTACAGCCAATTTCTTTTGGTCCCTGGTGCCCATCGTGTACAATGATTTTTCGTAAAGCACCTACACTATTATTTTCCTTTACATTTTTATAAATCTCCTGGTTGCTCGGATACCAAGTAGTTTCGTAATTGGTAAGTACATTTACCTTGTATTGTTTGGCCAGTTCAGCCATTCTTTCGGCCTGTTTAACCGTTACGGCCAAAGGTTTTTCTACCATTACTGATAGGCCCAGCGGAGCTGCTGCTTCTACAACAGCCAAATGATCGCTTACAGCATTATAGGCTAATACCACATCAGGTTTCTTTTTTTTCAATAAATCGGGCAGATTATTGTAAAACAAACTATCGGGTATTTTAAAGCGGGTTTTAAACCTGGTAATCAGTTCGGGATTACTTTCTGCAATACCAATAATATTTACTTCCGCTTTCTGATAACTGTTCATAATCAGGTATACATGATCGTGGTTTAAACCAGCTATCGCCACATTCAGTTTCTGTTGTGCATTAGCGTTAAAAAACGAAAATAATAAACAGATAACAAGGCTATTAACATTCAAAAAATATTTATACGGATGATTTGGTTTCATATCGCTGGTTCTTAAAATTAATGACGACCAATTTAAAAATTTATAAAAGGCTTAGGCCTAACACTTAAAAATATTACAAAGTGGAATTGCATTTTGAAACAATTGTTGAATAAGCTTATATTCATGTTAAAAAAGCAATGGCACAGAATAAAACCACCGAAAACGATTTAAGCGTAACCGACTTTATAAACACTGTAACCGACGAAACCAAAAGGAAAGATTGTTTTGATCTATCTGCAATTATTACTGAAACCACGGGCTTTAAAGCAAAAATGTGGGGACCGGCAATAGTAGGATTTGGAAGCTACCATTATAAATACGAAAGCGGAAGGGAGGGCGATGCGCCATTGGTTGGTTTTTCTCCACGTAAGGATGCCATCTCTTTGTATTTATCTTCTGAATTTAAAAACCGTGAAGAATTACTGACCAGGTTCGGAAAACATAAAAGCGCCAAAGCCTGTATTTATGTAAAAAAATTGAGCGATATCGATGTGGAAGTGTTAAAAGAAATGGTAAGCAATTCTGTAGCACATATTAGGAATTTGTACCCGTAATGATGGAGAATGTAAAATGGATGATGGAATTGGATTATAGTTTACCGTTACTAATGCACACCCTCAAAAGGCATCGTCATTTCGAGCGAAGTGCAACTTGTACCGGTTTCACATCGGTAACGAAGTCGAGAACCACGTAGTGCTCAGCGAAGCTAAATCTATCTCTAGATAGATCTCTCCGTTCCGCTACGCTTCAGTCGAGATGACGACTTATTGGTGTCTTATATCGATAATGCAGTCGAAAAATCTCATTGATTGCCACAGATGCACAGATTAGCACAGAATAACTTCAAAGTTTAAAACTTGAAGTCTCTTTGCGGTAGCGATTAACATGTAAATAAGAAGTTACGCGATAATACCTTAAATTTTCCAATATTTGAATTATTCCTTATTTCGAACAAACTAACTGGAAATGATTAAAAAATTACACCTCTATTTATTAATAGCTGGTACATGTGCATCGTTAAGTGCAAGCGCGCAGGATGCCATCAGCTACCAAACCCCACCAAAAGAAATTGCCGACCTGTTACTTGCTAAACCCACTCCAGGCGTTAGCATAGATGGCAAGGCAGAGTGGATCCTCTTTAGCGAGCGTAACTCTTATCCTTCGGTCGAGGAACTGGCCATGCCCGAGTACCGTATTGCCGGTTTAAGGTTAAACCCAAATAACTATTCACCAAGCAGACAGACTTATATTAATAATTTCAGTCTTAAAAATATCAAGTCGAACCAAACTTTTCAGGTTGCAGGTTTGCCAACGCCATTATATGCGGGTAATATCAGCTGGAACCCTTCGGAAAATAAAATTGCCTTCACCAACACCACTCAAAAAGGTGTAGATCTTTATATTATCGATCTGACCACGAAAAAAGCAACTAAAACCAATAAAGCATTCTTAAACGTAGTTTTAGGCAGCGGCCTTACCTGGTTAAATGATAATACCATTATTTACCGTACCGTAACAAAACCGGCAAGTGCAGCACCTGCAAAACCTTTAATGCCAAAAGGTCCAACCATCCAGCAAAATTTAGGCAAAGCTGCACCAAGTGTAACGTATCAGGATTTAATTAAATCACCTTTCGATGAGCAGTTGTTCGAGTTTTTTGCGACTTCGCAACTGGTTAAGAATACCGCCGGCGTAGAAACCCCGATCGGTAAACCGGCCATTTATGGATCTACAAGTTTATCGCCTGATAAAAACTATATGATGGTAGAAACCATCCGCAAGCCATTTTCATATCTTGTATCGGCTTATGGTTTTCCTTCAACAGTAAGTATTACCGATTTAACAGGTAAAACCATCAAGGTTATTGCAGAGCTGCCATCATCAGAAGGTACACCATCTGGTTATGATAATACCCAAAACGTAGCGCGTGGTTTTGATTGGCGCGACGACGAACCCGCAACTTTGGTTTGGAGCAAACCTTTAGATAGTGGTCTGATCAAAAAAGATGTGCCTTTTCACGATGCCGTTTATGCCTTAAGTGCACCTTTTAGCGGAGCTGAAAAAGAATTATTTAAAACAAAAACACGTTATCGTGGGGTACAATGGGGCGATGCAAACCTTGCTCTGATTATGGAAGGATTGCGTAGCAAACAAACCAGCAAGGTAAGCCGCTACAATCCAACCACCGGAGCAGTAGAAGAATTATACAGCCGTAACCAAACCGATGCTTATGGCAACCCGGGTTCGCCTGTTACCGTTAAAAATAAATACGGCCGTCAGGTGATTAAAACCGTTGATAATGGAACTAAGTTGTTATTGAACAACATTGTAGGTTCATCAGAAAAAGGAGATTTACCTTTTCTGGCCAAATTTGATTTAGCTACCAAAAAGAACGAAATTATCTGGCGCAGTGCCGAAGGTACTTTCGAGTATGTAAGCGATGTGATCAATCCCGATAAACTGGTTTTACTTACCCGGAAAGAAAGTCAGAAGCTGGTTCCAAACTACTTTATTAAAAACCTGATGCTGCGTATAGCAGATCAGCCAATTACCAATTTCACCAATCCATACCCATCACTAGAGGGCATTACCAAAGAGAAAATTTCTTATAAACGTGCTGATGGGGTTGATTTAACCGGCGATTTATATTTACCAAAAGGATATAACAAGGATAAAGATGGTCCGTTGCCAACTTTAATATGGGCTTACCCTCGCGAGTTTAACTCTGCTGCAGATGCTGCACAGATACGTGGATCGAAAGACAAGTTTACCACCATTAGCTGGGCTTCTCCTATATTTTGGGTAACCCGTGGTTACGCCGTGTTAGATAATGCCGAAATGCCGATTGTAGCCAAAGATGGTAAAAAACCTAACGATACTTTTGTAGATCAGTTACAGTTAAATGCCGAGGCAGCCATTAATAAATTATCGGATTTAGGTGTTGGCGATAAAAAGCGTATGGCCGTTGGTGGTCACAGTTACGGCGCATTTATGACCGCGAACTTATTGGCGCACACCAATCTTTTTGCTGCAGGCATTGCACGCAGTGGTGCTTATAACCGTACACTTACGCCGTTTGGTTTCCAGAACGAAGAACGCACTTACTGGCAGGCGCCTCAGTTGTATTACGAAATGAGTCCGTTCAGTTATGCCGATAAAATCAAAACGCCAATATTATTAATCCACGGCGATTCTGACGATAACCCGGGTACTTTCCCGATTAATAGCGAACGTTTGTTTAATGCCATCAAAGGTGCCGGAGGTACTACCCGTTTCGTGTTTTTACCTTACGAAGCACACAGCTACCGCGGCAAAGAAAACCTGTTGCACATGCTTTGGGAGCAGGATCAATGGCTGGAAAAATATGTGAAAAACAAAAAATAAATTTCTCTCTACCTTTATCGATTAAAGTGCCTCAATTTGGGGCACTTTTTTTGTTTATGATGCTTCTGATTTGGCGTCTGATATTATGCCTCACACTCCCATATTTTTTTGCCACAGAGGCACAGATTAGCACGGAATATTTCTTCATTTTCTTTGTGTACTTAGCGTACACTCTTCGTGTCCTTTGCGGTTAAAAAGCCACGAATACTTCTAACTCTACTCTTTTTGCTCTACGCGCAACGCTCCCTGCTCTCCGCCCTATGCCCAATTCCACTTGAAAAACCTTACATTTATGCTATAGAACTGAACATAACCTTTATTTATTTGTTAAGCCATTATGGACTACATAGACTATTATAAAATCCTCGATTTAAAAAAAGATGCAAGCACAGAGGATATTAAAAAAGCTTATAGAAAACTAGCCCGGAAACACCATCCCGATCTCAACCCGAACAACGAGGAAGCCAATAAAAAATTCCAGCAGATTAATGAGGCAAACGAAGTATTGAGCGATCCGGAGAAGCGGAAAAAATACGACAAATATGGTAAAGACTGGCAGCATGCAGATCAACTGGATGCGCAGGAGCAACAACGCAGGCAATACCAGTCGCAGGGCGGAGGTTATGGTGGCAACAGCTATTCGGGTGGTTTTGGTGGCGAAGATTTCTCTGATTTCTTTTCTTCCATGTTTGGCGGCGGCGGTGGCCGAAGCAGCAAAAACTCACCTTTTAAAGGGCAGGATTACAATGCCGATTTACAATTAAACCTGCTCGATGCCTATACCACGCATAAACAAACCTTAACCGTTAACGGCAAACAGGTACGCATTACCATACCGGCGGGTGTGGAAAACGGACAAAAAATCAAACTTCCGGGCTATGGTGCACCGGGTGTTAATAATGGTCCTCCGGGCGATTTATTTATCAAATTTAACATCACTGATGATCCTAAATTCAAACGGAAAGGTAACGACATTTATATCCAGGAAGAGGTGGATCTGTATACAGCGGTTTTGGGTGGAGAAAAAATTGTAGAAACCTTAAACGGTAAAGTAAAACTTAAAATACCCGAAGGCACACAGCCCGACACTACCCTTCGTTTAAAGGGCAAGGGATTTCCGGTTTACAAAAAAGACAATCAGTTTGGCGATCTGTATATTAAATGGCAGGTTAAAATACCAACCAATTTAAATACGGAACAAAAAGAACTTTTCGAAAAACTTTCCAAATTCTAACCATTATGGAAACCTATCTTATACCAGTAGAAGATATCTGCGCTTATCATCATGTAGAAATTAATTTTATCCGGTCTCTCGAAGATTTCGGACTGATCCACACCACCATTAAAAAGCAATCTGTTTTTTTGCCGATTGATGAGTTATCCAAACTGGAGCAATATCTACGTTTGGCACAAGACCTTGAGATCAATTTAGAAGGCATCCACGCCGTTTCACATCTGCTTAACCAGGTGCAGGATTTGCAGGATAAAATAACCTTTCTCCAAAACGAACTAAATTATTATAAGCAGCTTAACCAGCACTGATAAACAATCGTTTGTGCAATATTTTGTATCAAAAGTGCTAATATAAACGCGACCTTTTTAAGATATGTTTCTTAAATTGGCAATCTAATTTTAAAAAATGAGCGATCTTTCTTCAAAATTCATCGAAAAAATAAAATCATCCTATGCCCCAACGGGCTCGTACATTTATTTAGGCGCCGGAATTTTAGACGGACAGGTTTACAGCGAAGCCGAAGTTAATTTATCATTAAAGATGATGAACAGACATGGCTTAATCGCAGGTGCAACAGGAACAGGTAAAACACGTACATTACAATTACTGGCCGAGCAGTTATCTGATGCCGGTGTGCCCGTTTTTATGCTGGATGTGAAAGGAGATTTATCTGGTTTAAACCAGCCAGGAGCAGTAAACCCCAAAATTGAAGAAAGGGCACAACAACTGAATAAAGCCTTTTCGCCAACCGGTTTCCCTGTAGAGATTTATTCCCTTTCGGGCAAAATGGGTGCTCAGATGCGCGCAACCGTATTGGAGTTTGGGCCAACGCTTTTATCAAAAATTTTAGATTTAAACGATACGCAGTCTGGTGTTTTGGCAGTTATTTTTAAATATGCAGATGATAATAAACTACCGATAATCGATTTAAACGATTTAAAAAAACTGGTATCCTACCTTTCAGAAGGTGCAGGTGCAGCAGAAATAAAAAGCAGTTATGGCAGTATTTCTACGGCAACATCTGGCACCATGTTAAGAAAAATTGTTGCGATAGAACAACAGGGATTAGGTGGCATGTTTGGCGAAAAATCATTCGATATCGAAGACCTTTTCGAACGGGTTGATGGCAAAGGAACCATTAGTTTATTAAACATTGCCGATGTGCAGAACCAGCCCGTATTATATTCTACATTTTTATTAAGCTTATTGGCCGAGTTATTTAATACCATGCCCGAGGTTGGTGATTTAGATAAGCCAAAGCTGGTCTTCTTTTTTGATGAGGCACATTTACTTTTCAAAAACTCTTCTAAAGCATTTTTAGAACAGATTGAAACCATTATCAGGTTAATCCGTTCAAAAGGAGTTGGTGTTTTCTTTTGTACGCAGGCACCTACCGATGTTCCTGAAAGTGTTTTAGGCCAGCTGGGTAACCGTGTTCAACATGCATTGAGGGCTTTTACCCCAAATGATGTAGATGCGCTGAAAAAGACTGTTAACACCTATCCTAAATCAGATTTTTACGAGATTGATAAAATATTAACTTCATTAGGTACCGGACAGGCTTTAGTAACCGTACTCAATGAGAAAGGTATTCCAACAGAGGTTTCAGCAACCTTGCTTACTCCGCCGAGGGCTATTATGGGGCCACTCACCGCGGCCGATTTTGATCAGGTGGTTCATTCGAGTGCTTTGTATTCCAAATATAAAGATGCTGTTGATCCGGAAAGTGCTTATGAGATTTTAACCAAACGCATTAACGATCAAACTGCTGCTGCCGAACAGCAAAAGCAGGAGGCTGAGGCCCAAAAGCAGGAAGAAGAAGAAAGCAGGCCAAAACCCGGGGAAAAAAGCATTGTTGAACAGGTAATGGGCGCAACCATTACCCGCCAGATAGGCAAAGAAATTGTGCGAGGTATTTTTGGTATGCTTACCGGAAAAAAAACACGGTCAAAAACCGGTGGCGGACTTTTTGGATTCTAAAAATCAGCTTATGAAATATCTAATTATTATACTCTCCTTCTGCTCTATAGTAACTCATGCGCAATACATTGTTCAGCCTTACGGCGACATGCAGGGAACTCCTTTAAAGGAAATCAAATATGAGAATGTTGATGGCACCCCATATCTTTTAGATTATTGGATAAAGGGCAAAGTAACTTTGAAATCTGGAAAACAATATGCAGATATGTCCTTAAAATATGATGTGATGGATGATAAACTTATTTTTCAGGGAGAGAATGGTAATTCGATGTATTTCACAGAACCAGTAACAGCATTTGAACTTAGCAACATTAGTTCAGGCAGATCAAGTAAATTTGTGAACGGATTACCTGCAGCAGATCATTATAACAATCTATCATACTATGAAGTTATTTTTTCGGGGCAGATTTCTTTATTAAAAAAAACAAGCAAAACCATTACCGAAAACAAAGAGTATGGCTCTGCGGTAGTTAATAAATCTTTTAAGACAACAAATAGTTATTTTTCACTTTCAGATGGAAAATTTTCAAAAATCACACTAAATAAGAAAACAATTACAACTTTATTTCCCTCAAAAGAACAGCAATTGAGCGACTACCTGAAAAAAGAAAAAATTGACCTAAAAAATGATGGTGATTTAGAGAGGTTATTAGAATACTTAAATAAAATTTAAAACATAATAAACATATATCCGTTTGATCAAATTTAAATGGTATTGCTATTTTCGCAATATAAATCCAGCAGATAAATAAGCGTCAGGCAATAACACAATTTTTAATCATCAAAGGCCTAGCCTTACAAATAAAATAATAAACAATAGATGAAACCCACCCTATTAATATTGGCAGCCGGTATGGCAAGCCGTTATGGAAGTATGAAACAGATTGATGGTTTTGGTCCCAATGGCGAAACCATTATCGATTATTCAATATACGATGCAATAAATGCCGGTTTCGGTAAAGTTGTATTTATCATTAAAGAAGAGTTTGTAGATAATTTTAAAGCCATTTTTGAACCAAAACTGGCAGGTAGAATAGAAACCGATTATGTTTTCCAAAATTTCGATTTAAAACAGTTTGGTATAGAAGAAGAAATTTACAGGGAAAAACCATGGGGTACCGCGCACGCAATCCTATCAGGCCGGAACGTAATTAAAGAACCCTTCTGTGTAATTAACGCCGATGACTATTATGGTTTCGATGCTTTTAAAAAAATGGTCGATTTCTTAACTACAGAAGTAACTGATAGCAACTACTCCATCATCGGTTACCAGATTGGTAAAACTTTATCAGAATTTGGTGCAGTTTCTCGCGGTGTTTGTAAAGTAGATGCAGCGGGTAACCTTGAAGAAATTATTGAACGTACTAAAGTTTACCCTAAAGATGGCAGCATTTTTTACGAAGAAAACGGCGAAGAATTTCCATTGGCTTACGAAACTCCTGTTTCGATGAATTTCTGGGGCTTTACACCGGCTGTTTTCAAAATTACCGAAGAACTTTTTAGAGAATTTACAGAAGCAAATAAAGATAAGCCTAAAGCAGAATTCTTTATCCCGTTAATTGGCGAAAACCTGGTAAAAAGCAATACTGCAACCTTTAAAGTAGTACCTACCGATAATAAATGGTTTGGTGTAACTTATAAAGAAGACAAACCTTATGTTCAGGATAGTATTGACCAGTTGGTTAAGAACGGAACATATCCGGAAAAACTATGGAACTAAATTTAGATTCCGAAGTTTTAGAAGCCTACGGATATACTAAAGAAAATACAAAAATTACGCAGATAGGTACGGGTTTAATTAACCGTACTTATCTGCTTTCTCCATCAATTGAAGAGAAAAAATACATTCTTCAAAACATCAATACTTCGGTTTTTAAATCGCCGCAGGCCATTGCCAATAACCTTAGGGCTATTGCTGATTATCTCAGCATTACTTCTCCCGATTATCTTTTTATCAAACCTGTTTCAACTGCTAAGGGCGAAGAAATGGCCCATATTAAAAACGAACATTGGCGCATGCTCCCCTTTGTACCAGATACCATTTCACTGGATGTGCTTGCCGATCCTAAACAGGCCTACGAAGCAGCAAAACAATTTGGTAAACTCAGCCGCTTATTAAACAAATTTGATGCAAAAACACTAGAGCCTACCATTCCGGGTTTTCATGACCTTAATTTAAGATACGAACAGTTTATACAGGCATTAAACCGGGCAGAAGAACAGCTTAAAGAAGATGCAAAAACAGAGATAGAAGATGCATTAGCACATCAATATATCCTTGACTATTATGTTTCCTATCTGCATAGAGATGATTTCCCGGATCGTGTAATGCACCATGACACTAAAATAAGTAACGTATTACTGGATAGCGGAACCAATGAAGGCATTTGCGTGATCGACTTGGATACCATTATGCCCGGCAAATTCATTTCTGACCTGGGCGACATGATGCGAACTTATCTCTGTGCTTTCTCTGAAAATGAAACCGATCTGAACAAGGTCAAAATACGCTTACCTTATTTTGAAGCGATGATAAAAGGTTATTTATCTCAAATGAAGGACATTTTAACCGAAACAGAAAAAGAGCTTATTTTATTTTCGGGCAAATACATGATTTACATGCAGGCTCTACGCTTTTTAAGCGACTTTTTAAGCGGAAACGAATACTACCCGACAAGTTATCCCACACAGAATTTAGACCGCGTTAAAAACCAATTTAAACTGCTACATGAAATTGCTGTAAACGAAAAGGAGTTACAGGATATTATTGAAGAGAATCTGGTTTAGATGGTGTTCGTCACCCTGAATTTATTTCAGGGTCTTAATTGCTGGAAAGATGCTGAAATAAATTCAGCATGACGAGATACCAGCCGTAATGTCTCGCTATGATCCACAAACTAATTTTAACAGCATACGATGAAAATAAACAACTTTAAACTTTGGCTGTTCATTCTCACATCAATTGTCTTTTTCATTTTTACGATTATAACACTTATTACATGCGCAGCGGTTGAGGAAGGTACCGATGGAAACAGCTCAACTATACGGGCAATAGCCAAACTATATAATATTTTTCGTTTTCCTACACATACTTTGCTCTTTAGGTTTATGAACGGACCTATTTTCGTCATAGGATTATTGTTCAATAGTTTATTTTATGGGTTCTTAACAGAACGAATTGTTTTTCTACTGCGTAACAGAAAATTAACTTAACAGGTTTTGAACAAATAAACATTTAAGGAACATATAAGGTAACTCAATCGCTGTTAAAAATCCTCCCAAAAGCTTTAAGCCCTCCTCCATAAACCCGACAGCAGCGATTCCGATCCTTCATCGGAAGTAGCGAATGGCGGGACTATAGTTCCCGAAGAGTACTAAACCGTTCGTTTTCAAAAAAACAAAAAATATTAAAAAAAAGCCGTCATCTCGACCGGAACGCAGTGAAGCGGAGAGATCTATCTCGATAGATTTCTCGACTGCGTTGCTCTCCGCTCGAAATGACGACCTCTATTAAAACCTGCGAGGTTTAGAAAGTGTACAAAAAAAAAGCGCTCCTGAATTTAATCAAGAACGCTTTCTATTTTTATCCTCCCAAGACTCTCGACTCAGGATTGAAGACTCAAGACTTATTTATCTTCTTTCACTTCTTCAAAATCAACATCGGTAACGTTATCGCCACCACCCTGAGGCTGACCATCAGCTTGTGGTTGCTCACCACCTTGAGGCTGACCGCCATCTTTATACATTTCCTCAGATGCTGCATTCCATGCATTTTGCAATTCAGCTTGTGCTGCATCGATATCTGCAAAGTTACGTGAACCGTGAGCTGCTTTTAATTTCTCTAAACCAGCTTCGATCGGTGCTTTTTTATCAGCAGATAATTTATCACCAAATTCTTTTAACTGTTTTTCAGTAGAGAAGATCAATGCATCAGCACCGTTAATTTTATCAGCTTCTTCTTTTGCTTTTGCATCATCTGCAGCATTAGCTTCAGCTTCTTCTTTCATTTTTTTGATCTCAGCATCAGTTAAACCTGAAGACGCTTCGATACGGATTTTTTGCTCTTTACCGGTAGCTTTATCTTTTGCACTTACGTGTAAGATACCGTTGGCATCAATATCGAATGATACTTCTACCTGAGGCACACCACGAGGCGCTGGTGGAATACCATCTAAAATGAAACGACCAATTGTACGGTTTTGAGCGGCCATAGGGCGCTCACCCTGTAAAATGTGGATCTCTACCGAAGGCTGGTTATCAGCAGCAGTTGAGAAAGTTTCAGATTTTTTGGTTGGGATAGTTGTATTAGACTCAATTAATTTAGTCATTACACCACCCATAGTTTCGATACCTAATGATAAAGGAGTAACGTCTAACAACAATACATCTTTTACATCACCGGTTAATACACCACCTTGAATAGCAGCACCGATAGCTACAACCTCATCAGGGTTAACACCTTTACTTGGTTCTTTACCAAAGAAAGCTTTAACAGCCTCCTGGATTGCAGGGATACGGGTTGAACCACCTACAAGGATAATTTCGTCGATATCGCTTGTGCTTAAACCAGCATTTTTCAAAGCAGATTTACAAGGATCAATTGTACGTTTAATTAAACTATCAGCCAATTGCTCAAATTTAGCACGAGATAATGTACGTACCAAGTGTTTAGGGCCGCTGGCATCAGCAGTAATATATGGTAAGTTAATTTCGGTTGAAGTTGTGCTTGATAACTCAATTTTAGCTTTCTCAGCAGCTTCTTTTAAACGTTGTAACGCCATTGGATCTTTAGAAAGGTCCATGTTGTTTTCTGATTTAAACTCATCAGTTAACCAGTCAATAATGATGTGGTCAAAGTCATCACCACCTAAGTGGGTATCACCATCTGTTGATTTTACTTCAAAAACGCCGTCACCTAATTCCAATACAGAAACGTCGTGTGTACCACCACCACAGTCAAACACAACAATTTTCATGTCTTTGTGTGCTTTATCCAAACCATAAGCTAAAGCAGCTGCAGTTGGCTCGTTAATGATACGTTTTACAGATAAACCTGCAATTTCACCAGCTTCTTTAGTAGCCTGACGTTGTGCATCATTAAAATAAGCAGGTACAGTAATTACTGCTTCGGTAACTTCCTGACCAAGGAAATCTTCAGCAGTTTTTTTCATTTTTTGTAAAATCATGGCAGAAATCTCTTGTGGAGTATATTTTCTGTCGTCGATTTCTACACGTGGTGTATTGTTATCACCTTTAACTACTTTATATGGTACGCGGCCAGCTTCTTTAGCACTTTCGTCATAGCTGTTACCCATAAAGCGTTTAATCGAATATATCGTTTTTGTTGGGTTGGTTATAGCCTGACGTTTAGCAGGCTCGCCAACCTTACGCTCACCGTTTTCTGCAAAAGCAACAATAGACGGTGTAGTACGTTTACCCTCACTGTTTGCGATAACTACAGGCTCGTTGCCCTCCATTACGCTCACGCAAGAGTTTGTTGTTCCTAAGTCTATTCCAATAATTTTTCCCATTGTATTTTTAATTTCTCTTTTTAAAGTATTATAATTTCTACTCCTATTAAACAATGCTTGTGCCAATTGGTTTTTGGCAGAAAATATCGTTAAAAGACTGATAAAATGTAAAAAAAGACGCCTTAGTTTACTGACAGCATGACAGAAGAGTATGGAAAATGTGCGATGGCAGATGGATGAGGGGTGATCAAAAAACAAAGTAGAAAGACTAAAGACCAAAGCAGCGTGAATTATTTAAAATAATTTGAAAATGAATGTCAGAAATACTTCGGACATACCAGCCCCGCTATATGCTTTACTTCGTTACACTCGTGTTCGCTCCTATCGGGTTTATGTACAAAGGCAGGTGCAAAAAATCCCCACAAAGTTTCCTATATTTAAAATTACAATCCATCTGTGGAATCATTTAAATCAATATAATCTCTTTAAAAATCAGTGTAATCCTTATTAATATGCAAATAGCAGCTCAAATTATAATCGGCTTAGTAGCCTTGATCCACCTCTATATCCTTTGGTTAGAAATGTTCGCATGGACCACCAGGGCGCCAAAAGTTTTTAAAACCATCCCGAAAGATTTATTCCCTCCAACCAAAACATTGGCTGCAAACCAGGGTTTGTACAATGGTTTTTTAGCTGCAGGTTTAATCTGGTCGTTATGCATCAGCGATCATCACTGGAGGTTTTATGTGGCCATATTCTTCTTAACCTGCGTAATTATTGCAGGCATTTATGGTGCCGCAACTGCCAGCAAAAAGATCCTGTATGTGCAATCAATCCCGGCATTGGTAGCTTTGATTTTATTGCATTTATAAACAATGCTATGGGTTGGTGTCGCGTCCAATGCTATTAACTTAGTGTTATAAATATTTGAAAATCAT
>NZ_QNQU01000012.1 GCF_003315595.1 Pedobacter miscanthi
TTATAAATAGCTTAAGTTAATAGCATTGGTGGAGACACGAATCACTAAGCTATTATATACTTTGATATGTTATCCGTGTATCCGTGGCAAAACGAGATATTTTTTGTGCAATCGATGATTCGAGCAGTGGAATGAAGAAACCCTGAAGTGTGTGATCAAGCAAAATATCGAAGTCATAAAACAAAAAACTTTGTGTCTTTGTGCCTTTGTGGTCAGAATTACTGCTATAACCAACCCTTCCTACTACAAGATTCATTTCTTAAACTACATTAAGTTTTTTGTTTTTTATGATGCCGACCTTTACATCGTAATCAAAAAACAAATAACATGGAAAGTAGAATTGATATCCCAAAAGTAGAGCCTGCAGCTTATCAGGCCATGTATGGTTTAGAGAAATATTTATCAACCAGCAAAATAGATCCGATCCTTTTAGAGCTGATCAAAATGCGTGCTTCTCAAATTAACGGCTGTGCATTTTGTTTAAACATGCACTCAACCGATGCACGTAAAATTGGTGAAACTGAACAACGTTTGTATCTGTTAAACGCCTGGAAAGAAACCACTTTGTTTAGCGAAAAAGAAAAAGCTGTTTTGGCTTTAACAGAAGAAGTAACATTAATCAGCCACCACGTTGCTGATGCCACTTACCAAAAAGTAGCAAGCTTTTTTAACGAGCAGGAGGTAGCGCAAATTATTATGGCCATTGTAACCATTAACGCCTGGAATAGATTAGCTATTACTGCAAAAGTAATGGTTGGGTAATTTACAGCTTAAGGTTAACCACAAAGACACTAGGGCACAAAGTCAGGGTTAGAAAATCCTTCGTGACTTCGTGTCTTCGTGGTTATTTACTGCACGCCACTAATTTCTTTCAATCCCTCATACACCAACCTTGCCACTTCTTTAGCTCCCTCTGGCTGGAAATGCGTATTGTCTTTCTGCCCTTTCGGGTAAGCCTCATATTTGCCCGAATCTAAATTCATAAAATAGTGTTTGCTTATAAATTCGTTTCCTTTAGTGGTGAAAAAATCAGCTGAAAGTGAAGTAAGATCAATTATGGGTACATTTAATTCTTTAGCCACATCTTTTACAGCCTGTGGATATTCGCCATGTGCACTGCCCAGTTTACCGTCTTTCCATGGATAATTTCTGGTAACAGGCGTAATGAGGATGAGTAAAGCACCTTTAGCCCTCGTTTCTTTTACATACATCCTTAAAAATTCTTTATAACCGGCAATAGCTACATAACGTTCGGGTTTATCTTTGGCGGCATCATTGTGCCCAAACTGGATCAATACCAGATCATTTTTGTCTAAAGTGGATAAAACATCTTTCCATCTGCCCTCTTCAAAAAAAGTGCGGGTGCTTCTGCCACCCTTTGCTTTGTCAACAACCAAAGCGCTATCGCTTTTAATCAGATTCGTTAATTTTTTTAAGCTATCTTTTGCTAAAAATTGCTGAAAAACCTGCCCCCAGCCCGTTATGGGATATTTCTTTTGCATATAACCTTCATCCAAAGTATAATCTGCAACAGTTGAGTCGCCTATTAAATAAACTTTAACAGGTTTAGGTTTGATGGTGAAAGACATGAATAAAACAGCTGCAATAAGAAATTTATATTTTTTCATCATATTTTACTTTAAAGCTTCTACACGGAACCAATCATACTCTGCAATTCCCGAATCATTCGTTTGTGTATCTCTGATGGCAAATATTCCCACTTTTGCCCCAATCCATTGCCCGGCTGTGGCCTGAAATTCATCACCCGCATTGCTGAAATTTATTCCGTCCTCACTGTAACTAAACTGGCATTTAGCACCTGCGGTAACCTTTACACGGAGATAAACCGAAGCAGATTTTAGTTTAATTATTTCTTTTTCGTTCTCCGTTTTTTCCTTATCGGCATTTTGACAAGTGCCATAAACCAGATACAATCCTTCCTTTTTGCTTTTGATGCTGATCTCCGCATAACTGCGTCCCATGATCACTAAACCCGTTTTTTCGTTTTCCAGTTTAGGATTAGGTTTAAACAAAAGTTTTGTGGTTGCCATAAATTCATCGGCAGGGAATTTCTGCATCAATAAATTCGGAACATCCCACAGGTTTTTCGCTTCATCAGGCATCCTGGCCGTATATAATTTTAATGTACCTTTAGCGGCATCGGTAAATAGCCAGGTTGGCTGCGGATTGGCCTGCCATTGCCATTGCAAACCTAACTTCGCGGTATTAAATTCATCACTTTCAATCGGAGTTTCAATCGGGTATATCTTGCCCACATTTGGTTTTTTATAAGTACTAACCGGTTCTCCTTTTCCATCACCATCTTTATCAATACCGATAACCGGCCAGTTATTGATCCATTTCATAGGCTGTAAATGCACCACTCGTCCGTAGGCATCTTTATCCTGAAAATGCAAAAACCAGTCTTCACCGCTTTGTGTGTTTACCCAGGCACCCTGATGCGGCCCGTTAACAGCAGATTTCCCCTGATCCATCACCACTTTTCTTTCATACGGACCGTAAATGTTTTTACTCCTTAAAACGAGTTGCCATCCTGTAGAAACTCCTCCGGCAGGTGCAAATAAATAATAATAAGCATTGCGTTTGTAAAATTTTGGACCTTCAATGGTGGGGTCCAATTCGTGCCCATCGTAAACAATTCTACCGGTTTCTGTTGCCTTAGAGCCATCGTTGATGAGCGGCATAATGGCCAGTACACTTTTAATCCCCGCACGACTGCCGGCATAGGCATAGGCCAGATAAGCCCTGCCATCTTCATCCCACAGCGGGCAGGGATCGATCAAACCTTTACCTGCCGCGACTAATTTAGGGGCACTCCACTCGCCTGCAATGGTTTTGGCTTTAGTTAAATAAATGCCAAAATCGGGATCAGGGTAATAAATGTAAAATTCGCCATTGTGGTAACGGATAGCAGGTGCCCAAACGCCGTTGCCATGCTGTGTTTTTTCGAAATGCTCGAAAGGAGGCTGGCGTTTTAAAGCATGACCAATAATTTTCCAGTTCACCAGATCTTTCGAATGCAATATCGGTAACCCGGGGATGGCATCGAAACTGGAGGCGATCATATAAAAATCGTCACCTACGCGAATGGCATCAGGATCAGAATAATCGGCATTAATTACCGGATTTTTATAAGTTCCATTACCCTGATCGGCAACCCAAACTTTAGAAACATATCCTTTATCCGGCATTTGCTGGGAAAATGCATTTATAGTAAAACTTAAAATCAGAATTGAACTGTATAGATATTTCATCTTACAATGATGTTTGTGATAAATTTGGTTAGTGCTAATTAAAAAAAGCAGGCCGTCGTGAAATTATTTCTTAAACAGTTTGTCCCATTGATCCTCCCGACGAAAAAAGTCGAAACGTTTCGTAATACTTTAATACAAATCCTTCGATAAGCTCAGGACGACAATTCTCTATTTATGATGAATTTAGCCTAACAACAAGATTAAGCCTTTTTTTATTTTAAGGCAAACTGATATTGTGCAATCGTTCCCGACATCGTTTGCGATGTTTAATATTTGAAAAATTTCTTTCTGATAAATATTAATGTTTAAAATTGTTCATCATATATTTTAAAACACGGCTGCGTTACGAAGTTTATACTTTTACGTGGCCGATTTTAATTTAAGCCTAACCAAATTAATATGAGAGCAATCATTTTATTTTTCCTTGTTATTATTTCGTCGGCTGTAAATGCCATAAATATTAAACCCGATTTCGTGGTGGCAGCAGATGGCAGCGGAAACTTTAAAACCGTACAGGAAGCCATTCATGCCGTTCCCGATTTCAGAAATAAAACCACCATAATTTTTATTAAAAAAGGCATTTACAAAGAAAAACTGGTACTGGCGGCTTCTAAAAAGAATGTAAAGTTTATCGGCGAGAGCCTGAATGAAACCATTTTAACCTACGATGATTATGCCCAGAAGAAAAATACTTTCGGCGAAGAAAAAGGCACTTCGGGTTCATCAAGTTTTTACATTTATGGCGAAGGTTTTTCTGCCGAGAACATCACTTTCGAAAATTCTTCTGGTCCGGTAGGGCAAGCTGTAGCCGTTTGGGCCGGCGGTGATAAACTGGTTTTTATCAATTGCAGGTTTTTGGGTTTTCAGGATACACTTTATACTTATGGAGGCAATAACCGCCAGTATTATAAAAACTGCTACATCGAAGGAACAGTCGATTTTATTTTCGGTGCCTCCACGGCCTGGTTCGAAAGTTGTACCATCTTTTGTAAAAAGGCGGGCTACATCACGGCTGCTTCAACAGCTGATACCACAAAATTTGGCTACATCCTGAACAAATGTAAAATCAGGGGAGATGCTCCTGCCAATAGTTTTTACCTGGGTCGCCCCTGGAGGCCTTATGCAAAAGTTGCCTACCTTAATTGCGAACTACCCGATTTTATCCGTCCCGAAGGCTGGAACAACTGGGGGAAAGAAAGCAACGAAAAAACGGCTTATTACGCTGAATATAAAAGCACTGGCAAAGGTGCCGATCCTAAAAACAGGGCCAATTGGTCGCACCAGTTAACGGATAATGAGTATAAGGCTTACATTTTGGAAAACGTTTTCCGTGGGTGGAATCCCGAAGTCAAATAACAGCTATAACTACCTGCTTTTCAGTCATTAATGAAGTTTTTAAATTGGTTTTCTTGTCCGGGTTTCCGGTAACGATTGCATAGATTTCTCTTCTGTTTTAAATGCAAACAACGTACACTTGTTATTACAATAACCAAGTATAATTTAACAACGCGAATAATGAAACATATTTCTGGTCGTTTATGCCATATTAAAATAGCGCTCGCATGCTTAATTTTATCTTCTGCAATGGCTATGGCTCAACAAAAGCAAAGCTTACCCGTTATTCAGCAGGTTAAATTTAAAAAAGATACTACGAGCATTGTAAGTTTTGGTGCAAAAGGCGATGGAATTACCTTAAATACCCAAAGCATTAATAAAACCATTGCCAGTGTGAGCCAAAAAGGCGGTGGTGTGGTGTTAATTCCATCCGGCTTATGGTTAACCGGGCCTATTGAATTAAAAAGCAATGTAAATTTACACATCAAACGCGACGCAATTCTTCAGTTTACTGCCGATTTTAGTCAGTATAAACTCGTTCAGGGAAATTGGGAAGGCCAGCCGGCATGGCGCAACCAGAGTCCGATTTCGGCTATAAACCTCGAAAATATTGCCATTACCGGCAGCGGGATCATTGATGGTAACGGTGGTGCCTGGCGCATGGTTAAAAAAGATAAACTCACCGAAACACAGTGGAAAAACCTGGTGGCATCAGGTGGTGTGGTTAAAGCTGACGGGAAAATGTGGTATCCGTCAGAGAAAACTGTTAAAGGTTCGAATACCAAAAATGCCGGCGTAATCGAAGCAGGAAAAACTGCGGCAGATTATGATGATATCAAAGATTTTCTTCGCCCTAATTTATTGGTATTAACGGGCTGCAAAAAAGTGCTTTTAGAAGGCGTTACTTTTCAGAATTCGCCAGCGTGGAATTTACATCCTTTATTATGCGAAGATTTAACTTTAAGGAATTTACAGGTAAAAAATCCATGGTTTGCGCAAAATGGTGATGGTGTTGATGTAGAATCGTGCAAAAATGTATTGATCGAGGGCAGCACTTTTGATGTTGGCGACGATGGGATCTGTATAAAATCTGGTCGCGATGAGGCCGGACGTAAACGCGGTGTGCCAACAGAAAATGTAATTATAAGAAATAATATTGTTTATCACGCCCATGGCGGTTTCGTAATCGGTAGCGAAATGAGTGGTGGTGCCAAAAATATCTGGGTGTACGATTGCTCCTTTATCGGTACCGATATTGGTTTGCGTTTTAAAACCACCCGCGGACGTGGCGGAGTGGTAGAAAATATCTATATCAATAACATCAACATGATTGATATCCCTGGCGAAGCCATTTTATTCGATATGTATTATGCAGCCGTTGATCCGGTTCCGCTGGCCGGCGAAAAACGCGAAGCTGTTAAAACGGTTACTGTTCCGGTTACCGAAGCAACCCCTCAGTTCAGGAATTTTTACATTAAAGATGTAGTAGCCAACGGTGCCGAAAAAGCAATCTTTTTCAGGGGATTACCTGAAATGAATATCAAAGATGTGCATCTGGAAAATGTAACCATAAAAGCTAAAAAAGGCATCGAGATTATTGAAGCAGCAGGAATTTTCCTTAAAAACGTAAATATAATTGCAGAAGATACCAGTCCGGTGGTAATGATCCAGAACGGATCCAATATTAACATCAGTAAACTCACCTACCCAGCTAACAGTAAGGTTTTATTCGATGTTTCAGGCGAAAAATCAAAAGGCGTAAGAATTAGCGGAACAGATGTTTCCAAAGCAAAAACAACTTCGCTTTTAGCCGTAGAAGTAGATAAAAAAGCACTGGAAATTTCAAAATAACGAAAAATGAAGAAATCAATCTTATATACAGCAGCTGCATTTATCGGTTTTTCCATTTTAACACAAAGTGGATTCGCCCAAAAGAAATTGTCGGAACAGTTAACCCTAACGGCCATGGAACAGCTTTGGCAGGATACAACGGTTTTAAAAGGCCCAAAGGGGCCGAGATGGAGCTACGATATGGGTGTGGTTTTAGAAGGTGCTGCAGCAGTTTGGCGCAATACCGGAGATGGAAAATATTTTAAATATATCCAGAGTTCGATGGATGCTTATCTGGATAAAGAAGGCAATATCACCACCTATAAACCCGATGATTTTAACATTGATAATATCAAAAACGGTCGGTCATTATTATTACTGTATAAAGTAACCGGACAACAGAAATACCTTTTAGCGGCAACTAAACTGTACGACCAGTTGCAAAAACAGCCGCGTACCAAAGAAGGTGGCTTTTGGCACAAGAAAATTTATCCAAACCAGATGTGGCTGGATGGTTTATACATGGGTGAACCTTTTTATGCTGAATACGCAAAGCTGATGAAAAAGGATGCGGCTTTTGATGACATTGCCAAACAGTTTATCCTGATGGAAAAAAACTCTCGGGACGCTAAAACGGGTTTGCTTTATCACGGCTACGATGAAAGCCGAACCGAACAATGGGCTGATAAAACCACTGGCCAATCGCCAAATTTCTGGGGAAGGGCAATGGGATGGTACATTATGGCCCTGGTTGATGTGCTGGATAATTTCCCTACTAATCATCCACAACGAAAAGAATTACTGGCCATTTTAAACCGTACAGCAACGGCTGCCGTAAAATACCAGGATCCGAAATCAGGGGTTTGGTTTGATATTCTGGATATGCCAGCCCGTAAAGGAAATTACCTTGAAAGTTCGGCATCGAGCATGTTTGTATATGGCCTGGCCAAAGGGGTACGTAAAGGCTGGTTAGCACCATCATTTATGGCTGCTGCAAATAAAGGTTATGCCGGTTTAAAGAAAGAATTTATCGAAAAAGCAGGCGATGAAAGGGTAAACCTCACTAAAACCGTTTCAGTATCAGGCCTCGGCGGAAAACCGAAATATCGCGATGGCAGTTTCGATTATTACATCAGCGAAAAGGTAATTACGAACGATCCGAAAGGAATGGGCGCATTTGTTTGTGCAGCCGCCGAAATGGAAGTAGATCAGTTACCGAAACCGGGCACAGGCTTGACCGTAACCGTTGATAATTTCTTTAACAACGAATACATGACAGGGCCAACCGGCGATAAAATCCCTTTCCATTACCTTTGGGAAGAAGATGACAACAACGGTTTCTCTTTATTCGGAAAAGTATTTAACGATGCCGGCGTAAAAACGACTACGCTTAAAACTTCACCAACTACTTCAAATCTAAAAGGAAGCAATATTTACATTATTGTTGATCCTGATACGGAAAAAGAAACCGCTAATCCAAATTTCATGAATGCCGCACATGCCAAACAGATCAGCGAGTGGGTAAAAGCAGGTGGTGTTTTGGTATTGCTGTTAAATGATGCAGGCAACTGCGAAATTTCGAAATTTAATGTATTGCCCGAAACTTTTGGAATCCATTTTAATGAAGACAGCCGCAATAAAGTACAGGGAACAAACTTTGAACAGGGTGCAATAAAAATCCCAGCCGGGAACTCCATTTTTAAAACCGCTAAAAAAGTATACATCAAAGAAATTTCGACTATCGTGGCGAAAAATCCGGCAGTTTCGGCCTTAACTGATCAGGGAGATGTAATCGTTGCCATTGCTAAGTATGGCAAAGGAACAGTTTTCGCGGTTGGCGATCCATGGTTTTATAATGAATATATCGATGGAAGAAAATTACCTGCAGATTTTGAAAACTTTAAAGCCACCAATGATTTAGTGAACTGGCTAATTAAACAGGTGCAGGTAAAGAAATAGAGTTGTCATCCTGAGCCTGTCGAAGGATTTGGCTAAACTATTAATCCGTGTCTCCGTGGCAAAAAGAATAAATGCAAAAAAGAGAATGGTTACTGGTGACACATACCATAGCGTAGGAAAAAGAAAATTAGTGGTTTATGAGGACACAGACCACGGAACAAACAAAATGATGAAAATAAAAATATTGTTCACCCTTATCTGCAGCACTTTATTACTATCGTGTTATGCGCAGCAACCAACCGATGCTACAGCAGATAAAATGCTTGTATACCAATTGGGTAATGGCGGCTGGCCAAAACAACTGGAAGATAAAAGTGTGGTTAATTACGGCGCTGCTTTAACCCCCGAACTGTTAGCTAAAATAAAAGCAACTCAAGATCTTCATGCTACCTTCGATAATAAGGCCACCAGCAGAGAAGTAGTATACCTGGTAAAAGCCTATAAAAAAACACAGAATAAAACTTACTTAACTGCTGCCGAAAAAGGACTGGATTATATTCTGTCTGCCCAATATGCAAATGGAGGCTGGCCGCAATATTATCCTGATAAGGCCTTGTACCGCTCAGAAATTACTTACAATGATGATGCAATGATTAATGTGCTGAACATTTTGCAGGATATAGCTACGCAAACAAACGATTTCGAGGTGGTAAATCCTGCTTACATTGAAAAAGCAGAAAAAGCAGTTGCAAAAGGTATCGATTGCATTTTAAAAACCCAGGTAAAACAGAACGGAGTTTTAACCATCTGGGCTGCGCAATACGATAAAGATACCATGTTACCTGCAAAAGCCAGGAATTTCGAGCCGGCTTCGTTAAGTACAAGTGAATCAGCCGGGATTGTGAGGTTTTTAATGCGGATGAAAAATCCTTCAACAACAGAAAAAAATGCAATAACAGCAGCAATTAAATGGTTTGATACCTATAAAATTGCAGGCTACCGTTTCGACAGGCCGAGCGACCCAAAAACCAATATTAAAACCGCTGCTTTGATTGCCGACAATACCGCCAGTACCTGGGCACGTTTTTACGACCTGGAAAAAAACACCCCGATTTTCGGTGATCGGGACAATACCATAAAAACAAAATTAGAAGAACTAAGTCCCGAAAGACGCAACGGTTATGCCTGGTATGGTAACTGGGGGCAAAAATTAATTGAAAAAGAATACCCGAAGTGGTTAGCCACAAACGGGAAATAAACATCATATAACTCGTCATTGCGAGGCACGAAGCAATCCTACTACTATGGGTGGGCATTACTACCGCTTTAAGATTGCTTCGTTCCCCGCAATAACGGAAACAGGAAGACCAATGATTTTAAACAAAGAAAATTTAAAAAGCATTAACGGCGATAAGGTTATAAAACCAACTGCCGGAATTTTAGCCTTACCCGAAAAAGTAATCCAGTTTGGAACAGGCGTTCTATTACGTGGATTGCCAGATTATTTTATTGATAAAGCCAATCAGAACGGCATTTTTAACGGTCGGGTTTTAGTGGTTAAGTCAACCTCAAGAGGTGGATCTGATGAATTTTCCAAACAGGATAACCTGTATACCCTTTGCGTAAAAGGAATTGAAGATGGCGTGAGTGTAGAAGAAAATTCAATTAACGCCTCCATAAGCCGTGTTTTATCAGCATCGCAGGATTGGGCAGAGATTTTAAAAGCAGCACACCAGCCCGAAATGCAGGTGGTAATTTCGAATACTACTGAAGTGGGCATTGTGAAAAGTGAAGATAAAATTAGCGATAATCCACCACAATCATATCCGGGCAAATTACTGGCTTTTCTGCACGAAAGATATAAAGCTTTTAATGGTTCTGCCGAAAGCGGAATGGTGATCGTACCTACAGAACTCATCAGCGATAATGCCGATAAACTAAAAGAAATTTTATTGGACCTTGCCATCCAGAATAAACTGGGCTGGGATTTCGAAAACTGGTTAAAAACAGCTAACCATTTCTGCAAAACCCTGGTTGATCGCATCGTTCCAGGAAAACTTCCTGCGACCGAACAAAAAGCCATCGAAAATGAATTGGGTTATGAAGACGAACTCATGATTATGGCCGAACCTTTCAGGCTTTGGGCTATAGAATCCTCAAATGAAAAAGTGAAAGAGATTTTATCTTTCGCCAAGGCCGATAAAGGCATTTTTATTGTTCCTTCTATCGATAAATTTAAAGAGTTAAAACTCCGTTTACTTAACGGTACGCATACCATTAGCTGCGGATTAGCCATTTTAGCTGGTTTCAACACTGTAAAAGAGGCAATGGCAGATGAAGATTTCGCCAACCACGTGCTAAAACTGATGAAAGAAGAAATTGCCCCTGCCGTGGTTAACGAAGATATTACCTACGATGAGGCCCTGGCCTTTGCCGAAAGTGTAACCGATCGTTTCAGTAATCCGTTTTTAGAGCACCAGTGGCAGGCCATTACCTTAAACTTTACATCAAAAATGCAGATGCGTAACATTCCGCTTATCAGAAAATATTACGCCTTAAAAAATGAAGTGCCACAGCTTACCGCTCTTGGCGTTGCTGCTTATATTCTTTTTATGAATGTGGCTAAAGAAGGTGAAAATTATATTGCAAGTGCGAATGGAAAAACTTATCCGGTACAGGATGAATTTGCAGAAATAATAGCCGGTTACTGGAAAAATCCTGAAACGGTTATAGACAATACGCTTGGCGACAGACGCCTTTGGGGCAAAAACCTGAATAACTACCCTGGCTTTAACGCAGCCGTAAAATCATACGTCGAATTATTACAAAATAAGGGTGCTAAAGAAACTTTAAGTAATTTGCATTCAGAAAGAACTATTTAAAATGGTGACAAGAATTTTAAAAATCCACCCCAACGATAATGTGCTTGTAGCCTTGCAAAACCTGGCAAAAGGCGAAACGGTTATCTATGATGGACAGGAATATACTTTGCAGGACGATATTCAGGCAAAACATAAATTTTTTATGCAGGATATGAATGCCGGTGATCATATTATTATGTATGGTGTACTGGTTGGTAAAGCACAGCATTTTATCCTCAAAGGTGGTTTAATGGATACCGAAAATACCAAACATGCATCCGATCCTTACGAATTCCGCCCGTACCATTACGAGTGGCATGCTCCGGATGTTTCTAAATTTGCAGGACGCACTTTTAACGGGTATATCCGTAGCGATGGCCGTGTGGGAACCGCAAATTACTGGTTATTTATCCCCACAGTATTCTGCGAAAACCGCAATCTGGACGTGATCCGCGAGGCTTTACACAATGAGTTGGGTTATGCGGTAACCGACAAATACAAATCGTACGCTCACCAGTTGGTAGAAGCCTATAAAAATGGCGAGATTTTAGAAGAAGCTGATCCAAATTCTATCGGATTGGCCAATCCATCAGCCAACCGCGTTTTTAAAAATGTAGATGGCATTAAATTCCTGAACCACCAGGGTGGTTGTGGTGGTACCCGTCAGGATGCCGCTGTGTTGAGCAAGCTTTTAGCTGCTTATGCCGATCATCCCAATGTGGCTGGTGTAACCGTGTTAAGCCTGGGTTGCCAGAATTTGCAGGTGAAAGATTTTGTGGACGATTTAAAACAACGCAGTCCTAATTTTGATAAACCACTATTTATTTTTGAGCAGCAACAATCGCAGAGCGAAGAACAATTGGTTAAGGAAGCTATCCGTAAAACTTTTATCGGTTTAACCGAAATCAATAAAATAGAGCGTCAGCCGGCACCATTGAGTAAATTGGTTTTAGGCGTAAAATGTGGCGGTAGCGATGGTTTTAGTGGTATCAGTGCTAATCCCGCAGTAGGTTATACTTCTGATTTATTAGTGGCGTTAGGCGGAACGGTACTTCTGGCCGAGTTCCCTGAACTTTGCGGTGCTGAACAACAACTTATAGATCGTACCAAGGATGAAACTGCTGCCCGTAAGTTTATCCAGTTGATGACGGCTTATAACCAGGCTGCTGAAAATGTGGGTTCTGGTTTTTTTATGAATCCATCTCCAGGCAATATCAAAGATGGTTTAATTACCGATGCCATTAAAAGTACCGGTGCAGCCAAAAAAGGTGGTACATCACCCGTTGAAGATGTATTGGATTATACCGAACCTGCAACAAAACCAGGTTTAAATCTGGTTTGTACCCCAGGAAACGATGTAGAAGCCACCACCGGAAAAGCAGCATCGGGTGCAACCTTAATTTTGTTTACTACCGGTTTGGGAACACCTACCGGAAATCCGGTTTGCCCTACCATCAAGGTATCAACCAATAATGCCTTAACCAAACGCATGGGCGATATCATCGATATCAACTGCGGACCGGTAATCGAAGGAGAAAAAACCATTGAACAAATGGGGGAGGATATTTTGGAATATTGTATTAAAGCGGCCAGTGGTGAAGTCATACCGAAAGCAGTATTGCTTAATCAGGATGATTTTATACCATGGAAACGGGGTGTGAGTCTTTAGTCGTGAGACCTTAGTCTTGGGTGTAGAAAAACCTAACGCCGTGGGCTGTGGTCTGTGTCTCCACAGACCATTAAGTAATCTTCCGGTTCGTGATGACACGAACCGGGGCGAGGGGGACACAGACCGGGGACAAACTATAAACAACGTGCTATTTAGATTAATTGAATAGAAATACGCATAAAAAATAATACCTTGGTCTGCATCATCTCAAACCAAATAAAAAGAATAAAATATTAACTGGATATGATCAGAAACAGCTTCATATCATACATCTAACCATAGAATGAAACCTTTTTTAGACGAAAATTTTCTTTTGCAAAATAAAACAGCAGAAAAGCTTTATCACAATTTTGCAAAACCACTACCAATTATCGACTATCACAATCACCTCATCCCTGAGCAGATTGCCAATAATACACAGTTTGCCAATATCAGTCAGGTTTGGTTATATGGCGATCACTATAAATGGAGGGCCATGCGTGCCAATGGCGTTAATGAAAAATACATCACTGGCGTAGGATCAGATTATGAAAAATTTGAGAAATGGGCTGAAACCGTTCCTTACACTTTGCGTAATCCGTTATACCACTGGACACATTTAGAACTTCAGCGTTATTTCGGTATAACAGATCTGCTTTCGGGCAAAACGGCACAGAAAATTTACGACGAATGCTCGGCTAAGTTGCAAACGCCCGAATATTCCGTACGTGGTTTATTGGCCAAAATGAATGTGGAAGCTGTTTGTACTACCGATGACCCTTTAGATAGCTTAAATTTCCACCAGCAACTGGCACGGGAAGGTGCAAACCTGAAAATGTTACCTGCTTTCCGTCCGGATAAGGCCATGAACAGTGATGATGTTACAGCCCTGAACGAATATATCGATAAACTCGAAAGCGTGGTTGATAAAACCATCAGTAACTTTCAGGATTATATCGATGCCTTAAAAAGCCGTCACGATTACTTTGCCGATAATGGCTGCTCGGTTTCAGACCATGGTTTAGAGCAAATTTATGCCGAGGATTATACCGAAGCCGAAATTTCATCAATTTTTGATAAAATCCGCAGCAAACAACATATTTCTCACGAAGAGAACCTGAAATTTAAATCGGCCATGCTGGTTTATTTTGCAGAGTGGGACCACGAAAAAGGTTGGGTGCAACAATATCACCTCGGTGCCTTGCGTAACAACAATGCCCGTATGTTAAGGCAGTTAGGTCCTGATACCGGCTGGGATTCGATGGGTGATTTTAGCCAGGCCCGTATGCTTTCTAAATTCCTGAACCGTTTGGATAACCAGGATAAACTGGCCAAAACCATTATTTACAACCTAAATCCTGCCGATAACGAATTAATTGCAACCATGATCGGCAATTTTAACGATGGCTCAGTTGCCGGTAAAATTCAGTTCGGTTCGGCATGGTGGTTTTTAGATCAAAAGGATGGTATGATCAAACAGTTAAATGCACTTTCAAACATGGGGCTTTTGAGCCGCCTGGTGGGTATGCTTACCGACTCGCGCAGCTTCCTTTCTTTTCCCCGTCATGAATACTTCAGAAGGATCGTTTGTAACCTCTTTGGAGAGGATATCGAGAATGGAGAATTACCTAACGATTTGGAGTGGGTTGGCAAGATTGTTCAGGATATTTCGTATTTTAACGCAAAAAATTACTTTAAATTTTAACCAAAATCAGGCTTTAAGGCGGTATTTCGTTGGAATCAATTCATTTCAATCGTTTTCCTTCCTTTTTCATACCGTTGCAGAAAACAGCATGAAATACGCCGATTAGATATAAAAATGAGCACCCAAATATTCGCTTCATCAAAAAAAGGAAAAAAAGTTTTAAGCTTTGGTGAAATACTTTTACGCATCTGCCCTGATATGGATGGTGCATGGTTAAAAGAAAATAAACTTCCGTTTTATGTTGGCGGTGCAGAGCTGAACGTAGCTACTGCACTGGCCCTTTGGAATGTTCCTTCTGCCTATTTATCGGCTGTGCCCGATAATTCGGTAACCAGGGAAATTATGGATTATCTTGATGCCCGGAATATTGATACTACACCAATGGTATACGATGGCGAGCGTTTGGGTTTATATTATCTTCCTAAAGGAAAAGATCTGAAAAATGCCGGCGTAATTTACGATCGGGCAAATTCTGCTTATGCAGGTTTAAAGGTTGGCCAGATCAACTGGGATGAAGTTTTTGAAGAGGTGAGCTGGTTTCATTTCAGCGCGATATGCCCGGCCATTAACCAATCTATCGCCGATGTTTGTCTGGAAGCCTTAAAAGCAGCAACCGAGCGAAACATTACCATTTCACTCGACCTGAACTACCGTGCCAAACTTTGGAAATATGGTAAAGATCCGATTGATGTGCTACCGGAACTTGCTCAATACTGCAGCCTGATAATGGGAAATGTTTGGGCAGCCAATAAAATGCTGGGTACGGCAATCCATGATGATTTATTGCCAACCGAAGGTTACGCTAAAGAAACGCTTTTACAACAGGCAACCGATACTTCTAAAGAAATATTAAAGTTATTCCCTGCATGTAAAGCAGTGGCCAATACCTTCAGGTTCGATCATGGTAAAGGTATCAGGTATTACACCGCTATTTACACCGAAGGTGAATTAACCGTATCAGAAGAATATGTTTCTGAAGAAATTTTAGATAAAGTGGGCAGTGGCGATTGTTTTATGGCAGGCTTGATTTATGGTTTTTACAACCAGCTCCCGGCTAAAGAAACTTTAAACTTTGCCACCGCAGCAGCTTATGATAAATTATACATTCCAAGCGATGCTACAACCAGCACCGTTGCCGATATAGAAAAAAGAATTATACGCAATGATCAGTAACAAACACAAAATTTTAGATGCCATTTTAGAGCAGGGCATGTTACCCCTGTTTTATCAGGATAGCGAATCGGGTAGTGTAGAAATATTACGCACGCTGTATAAAGCTGGTGTGCGCGTTTTCGAATACACCAACCGCGGTAAATCTGCTTTGCCGAACTTTAAAAAACTAAAAGAAATCCGCGATGCCGAAATGCCCGATCTGTACCTGGGTATCGGAACCATCAAAACCCCTGCCGATGCACATGCTTTTATCGAAGTCGGAACAGATTTTATCGTTGCACCAATTGTAAATCCGGCTGTTGCCGAAATTGCAAACAAAATTGGCATGTTGTGGATCCCGGGCTGTATGACGCCGACCGAAATCAGCGTAGCACAGGAACATAAAGCCATGTTAATTAAAATTTTTCCTGCCAATATTTTGGGCCCGGAGTTTATATCTTCGATTAAAGATCTTTTTGCCGGACAGCTATTTATGCCAACCGGTGGAGTAGAAATTAATGCCGATAACCTCAAAACCTGGTTTAAAGCCGGCGTTTGTGCTGTTGGTATGGGTAGTAAATTAATCAGTAAAGATGTAATGAGCAAAGGTCTTTACGATGAATTATTCGACAACACCAAATTAGCACTCGAACTTATTCAGCAGAGCAAATAAAAACTTAACATCCCTAACCAAATGAACCAACCCAAAACAAGCAAATATAGATGGACCATCTGTTTGCTGTTATTTTTAGCCACTACGATAAATTATTTAGACAGACAGGTTCTTTCTTTAACCTGGACGGATTTTATTAAACCAGAATTCCATTGGGACAATAACGACTATGGAAATATAACGGCGCTGTTCTCTATTTTTTATGCCATATCGATGCTTTTCGCAGGTCGTTTAGTTGATAAACTTGATACCAAAAAAGGTTTTTTATGGGCTATCGGGGTTTGGTCGGTAGGAGCTTGTTTACATGCTTTTTGCGGTATTGCAACCGCAGGTATTGTTAACGGAAACTGGTTTGTAGGTTTTGAAGGTGCTAAAGAAGTAATTGCCCGTATTAACGATACCGGTTTAGTGGTTTCGGTAAGTGTTACCCTGTTTATTTTTGCCCGTTTTGTACTGGCAGTTGGGGAGGCAGGTAATTTTCCGGCAGCGATTAAAGCTACAGCCGAGTATTTCCCTAAAAAAGACCGCGCATTTGCCACCAGTATATTTAATGCCGGTGCTACTGTTGGTGCTCTTGCTGCACCCATTACCATTCCTTTTATTGCCAAAGCTTACGGCTGGGAAATGGCTTTCATCATTATTGGCGCGTTGGGTTTTGTATGGATGGGCCTTTGGGTTTTTGTATACAACAAACCAGAATTGCATAAAAGGGTGAGTGCCGAAGAACTGGCTTACATTCAGCAGGATATAATTAACGATAGAAAACTGGCAGATTACGTTGAAGAGACGAAAGAAAAGGTTTCATTTATCGATTGCTTTAAATACAAACAAACCTGGGCTTTTGCTTTTGGTAAATTTATGACCGATGGCGTTTGGTGGTTCTTCTTATTCTGGACACCAGCTTACCTGAAATCAGTGTATGGAATGGATTCAACACAAAGTGCATTGCCATTATTTGTACTTTATATGATTACCTTACTGTCTATCGTTGGCGGATGGTTACCCACTTATTTTGTTGATAAAAAAGGCATGAACCCTTACGAAGGCAGGATGAGGGCCATGTTGATTTTTGCCTTTTTCCCGCTTTTGGCTTTAGCAGCACAACCTTTAGGCCACATTACCTACTGGATCCCTGTAATTATTATCGGTATTGCCGGTGCGGCCCATCAGGCATGGTCGGCTAATATATTTTCTACTGTTGGCGATATGTTTCCTAAAAAAGCCATTGCAACCATTACCGGTATCGGTGGGATGGCTGGTGGTATAGGCGCTTTTATCATCAATAAAGGTTCTGGTTTACTGTTCGATTATACGGGCAAAAACGAGATCGTTTTTATGGGTTTTAAAGGTGAAGAAGCCGGGTATTTTATTATCTTTTCCATTTGTGCGGTATGTTATTTAATCGGCTGGACCGTAATGAAAACCTTGGTGCCAAAATATAAAGTTATCGAACTAAAATAATTGCAGATTTAATACGCAGGTAAAGTTAAACTATCTGCGTATTGATATATTTGCAACAAGGTTAATCTATACTTAAACCATAGATTAACAATTATAAACCCTAACAACCAACCCAAATTGAGTACACCTCTAAACCTCGAAAGTATTTTCGTTGAAGAGAGCCAGATTCCAGATGAATTTAGGCTCACGGAAGAAATCAATCAAAAGGAGTTTCTTTCAAATGGAGAAATGAAACCGTGGAACGGACCATTTAACGAAGTGTTTTCTCCAGTATGCGTAAAAACCCCTGAAGGTTTGAAACGAAAGCGTATCGGTAGTTTTCCGGTATGTACAGAGAAAGAGTCGACAGAAGCATTGGATGCCGCTGTAGCTGCTTACGATAACGGCCGCGGACAATGGCCAACCATGAGTGTTGCCGACCGCATTGCCTGTGTAGAAAATTTTACCCATAAAATGATCGAGCAAAAAGAAATTGTTGCGAAACTGATTATGTGGGAAATCGGAAAATCTTATGCCGATTCGGTAAAAGAATTCGACCGTACAGTTGAGTATATCTATGCTACCATCGATGCGTTAAAAGATATCGACAGACAGTCATCACGTTTTGAGATAGAGCAGGGTATTGTGGCCCAGGTGCGCCGTTCGCCGCTTGGAGTGGTACTTTGTATGGGGCCGTTCAACTATCCGTTAAATGAGACCTTTACTACGCTGATTCCGGCTTTGATTATGGGCAATACTCTTTTATTCAAACCACCTAAACATGGTACTTTATTGCACTATCCTTTGCTTGAAGCCTTCCGTTCAAGTTTCCCTAAAGGTGTGGTAAATACAATCTATGGTCGTGGTAATACCATTGTTCCGGGATTAATGAAATCGGGTAAAATCAATGTGCTTACTTTGATCGGTTCGAGTAAAGTAGCCAACGAATTAAAAAAACTGCACCCTAAAGTTAACCGCTTAAGGGCAATTTTAGGTTTGGATGCTAAAAATGCAGCCATTATTACCAAAGATGCAGACCTGGATTTAGCCGTTTCTGAAACGGTTTTAGGTTCGCTTTCTTTTAACGGACAACGTTGTACCGCAATAAAAATCGTTTATATACACCGCAGCCTGGCACAGGAATTTTTAAAGCGTTTATCTGCAGAAGTAGAAAAACTGAAATTCGGTATGCCGTGGGAAAAAGGCGTAAACCTTACGCCATTGCCAGAGCTTAATAAACCAGAATATTTAAAAGAATGCATTGATGATGCGGTTTCGCACGGAGCGAAAGTGGTTAATAAAAACGGTGGACAAACTTTAGAAACTTTTGTTTATCCCGCCATTGTTTATCCGGTAAACAGCAATATGAAATTGTATCGCGAAGAGCAGTTTGGTCCGATTGTGCCGGTTGTACCTTTCGACGATCTGGAAGAGCCAATTGAGTATTTAATCGGTTCGCCGCACGGACAACAGGTAAGTATTTTCAGCAATAATGCCGCGGTGATTTCTTCACTGATTGATCCTTTGGTGAACCAGGTGAGTCGTGTAAATATCAACTGCCAATGTCAGCGTGGACCAGATGTTTTCCCTTTCACAGGTCGTAAAGATAGTGCCGAAGGAACGCTTTCTGTAGTGGATGCCCTGCGTTCATTCTCGATCCGCTCGTTGGTAGCTACCAAATTTACTGATGATAATAAAAAATTACTGAACGAAATTGTGAGGGGAGATGATTCGAACTTCTTAAGTACGAAGTATATTTTCTAGTTGCTAATTAACTAGCGCAGATCGTCATTGCGAGGAGGAACGACGAAGCAATCTTAAACGATGAACTAATCATCAGTTCTAAGAAGATTGCTTCGTCGGCTGAAAAAGCCTTCTCGCAATGACGATTTTTTTTATTTCGAACTGTTAATAGCCCTCGTTTATAACGAAGATTAGCGAGGTTCGCATTTGTAATGCATTAAGAGCAATTATTGGCGATACAATCACCTTTTTCGTAAATCCCGATTGCAAATCGGGACGATATTTTGTTTCTACTTCAAACTTTTAACCAAACTCAATTTTAACTCTTTAATCCCTTTCACCACCAAACCTGCCACCTGTTTAGCTCCCGCCGGACTTAAATGGGTATCGTCTTTTTTGCCATTTGGGTAATTTACATTTCCGGAATCAACATAGTTGAATAATTTAATTGATGGCTCATCTCCCAATCGGGTTAACAAACTTTCTGTTTTTGCCAGCATATCAATTAAGGGCACATCTAACGAATCGGCCACCTGACGGGTGATTCTGGGATAATCGCCATGAGAATCAATCAAAATACCATTTTTGAAACTCCTTCTCGAAATGGGTGTTAATAAAACCGGAAAAGCTTTTTTGCTCCGGGTTTCCTTCACATAATTAATCAGGTTGAGTTTAAAATCTGATAAGGAAACACCAATATTCGGCTTGTCGACTTTTTCATCATTGTGCCCGAATTCGATAAACACATAATCACCCGGGGCTAATTGTGCCAAAATTGGATCCCAGCGTTTTTCTGCGCGGAACGATTTTGTACTGCGTCCGTTCAGTGCCCGGTTATCAACCGTAACATCAGGTTTAAAAAAAGATTGCAGCGCCATGCCCCAACCCGTTTCCGGATAAGCTTTTTCTTCTTTGTTGGCAGCAGTAGAGTCACCAATAATGTAGAGTTTTGTTTTCTTCTGGATAAGCGTAAAAGAGCATAAAATAACTAAAGTTATTGCCGCAAAAAGTTTGAAGAAATTCGTTTTCATGTTATAGTTAATTTGTGAGTGGATTCCATGCGTCCGTTCCACCCAATATATTTTTTAAAGTATATTTTTTTGCTTCTTTATCTGTAAGCTGTTTCGTCCAGGCTAACCTTGTTTTTGGCGATGCCCCTGCACCTGTATTTTTATATTCTGCATAAAAAACAGTTTGTTCTTTATCCGGAAACATCTGATCACCTTTCCATGGGTTCCAGCCTTCTGCCACAATGTGTTTCCCTAAATCACAATTAATAAATACCGTTTTGGCATACGGTCGCCATGGCCGGCCTAAATAAGCTTTCTTCACCGATGCCGCTGCAATGAGCTTACAATTTAGAAAAACAAATCCGAATTTTTGCTGCGCAGAAGTAGAAGCTGCTGTAACATAAGAGTCGCTTAAATTTTTGACCGTACAATCCTGGAAAACCACGGTAGCCTTACCAAAAATAAAATCGGTTGTACCTTCGATATAACAGTTTTGATAATATTGCCTGCTATTTTCAACAGCGGCATAAAGGGTATCCTGATTGCCTAAAAACCGGCAATTTTTTGCCGTAAAACGATCGCCCTCCACATGTAAAGCTACCGCCTGACCAACGCGACCAGCTGAATTACTAATGGTTAAATTTTCAAGGTGGATATCATTGCCCTGAACCAATACTGTAAAAGAGGTATAAGTGCTGAATTTGGCATTGCCATAAACATCTTTGCCACCAGGATTAGGTTTGCCCGAATAACCGTCAAAAGTAATAATGGTATTTTCTACATCTTCTCCTATAATCGAGATTCTGATTTTCCAGGAGGGAATAATCAGTTTTTCTTTATAAGTTCCTTTTTTAACATAAATTTTTACCTCTTTTTCACCTAAATCCCTTACCGAATTTACAGCTTCCTGTATGGTCTTATAATTTGCATCACCATCCTTCGAAACGGTTATTGTTGAAGGGTATTTTGGATCCTGAGCCTGTGCGAAAAGGGTAGAAATGGTATAAAAAAGAAGTATGGTAATTAACCTAAAACAGGATGATGTTTTCATTTTTTATTAAAATCTGATTAACGGTTCATCATCTCGAAGCAGATCTCTCCACTTCGCAATGCTCCGGAGATGACGATTTTTTAGTGGGACCTCCCCGCATTAACGAACGCTTTTGCTCCGCATAAATTTCATTAAAAAAGGGCAGATTAAAACCTGCCCTTCGTAAAATAACTGTTGTTTTTAAAAAGCCCAGCGTGGATCGCCTATCGCGGTTCCAGTGGTGCTCGAAGTTCTCAATGTTGAACCAACAGGTAAAGTAAAATCGGTGGTGGTTGCTGTCCAACCTAAATTTTGCTGTTGCGTAACGCTTAAAGTTGCCGTACCAAATGTTAAAGCCGTACCAGCGGTTAATGCGCTGTTCAGGTTAAAATAATTGGTATTAGAAATGGTAATCGAACTTCCTGCTCCGGTACCTCTTATCGCTGCAGCATTAACTGTTCCTGCTTTTGGGGTATTGGCCAAAATACTATTCTGAATGCTGAAATTGACCGGATTGGTATTGGCATCCAGCAAGGCATATTTAGCGCTTCCGCCAAATGCATTGATGGTAGAATAACTGATCAGCACAGTTGGGGTTTGATCGCCAACGAAAGCAGTTGAAGTAAGCACCAAACCCGGACCGCAGTTATAAAATGTAGATTTCGATACCGTAAGCGTATTAAACTGCAACTTAGTGATGTTGAAAGTATAATAGGTAGAGGTTCCATTGGCACCCATATCGTAAACAATAGAGTTGTTAATGGTGATACCCGTAATTTTAAAATCTTTCGCCGCAGTACCCCGGTCTCCACGTAAAAACGCGGTGGTAGATCCATGTGCAATACAGTTATCAACCACAAGGTTGGTAAAGGTTGCGGCTGATGCATTATTGGCCTGCGAGCCGATCAGGTTGATAAAATAAGGCGAAGCGCCGATTGTTCCATCAAGTTCTAATCCTGATAAGGTTAAACCAGCTCCTGTACCTTCCAGATCAAATTCCTTGTAATTGATTTTTGTATCTGTGGCATTGCCCGAAGTTGATTTTAGGGTGATGGTTTTTTGTGTGATAAATGTTGTTGCCGCAGTTAGGTTATAGGTACCCGGATTTAAGCCGATTACTGCACCATTTGCTGCAGAAGTAATTGCAGCAGCTAAATCATCGCCTGGATTTAATTTTACGGTGTACGTGGTTGGTGCAAGAGTGGTAAAAGTGGTAATGCCTTTACTTTTTGTGCCCGCAAATAATTCGGCACTGTATTTAATGCCTGCAGTTAAACCGGTAATGTTTTTTAATCCTGCAGCTGCTTCGGCTGTACTTAAAGTAGCTGTTATTGCAGTGCCAGCGGTTGGTGTTAATACAATCGAGGTAAGCCCTACCGTTGGGGTATAACGCAGGGTGATCCCGGTTTCTTTAATCTCCGAATCCCTAACCGGTAAAAACAACTGGATCCCGGTTAACTGGAAGGATGAACTTACCAGGTATTTTGATTCCGGCTGTGCATCAGTTGCATTTGCTTTTATCCTCGCAAAATATTTTGTCCTTACGGATAAGTTTTCTTCTGTTACCGAAACACCAGTGGTATCAGATGTTGTAGAATATTTTACCGTTGAGAAGAGAGAATCCGTAGAAAAATCGATGCTGTATTTTAAAGCTTTTCCTGTCGACATTAAAGGCGCTGTCCACGTTAATTTGGCTGAAGTTGCCGATGCACTTACCTTAACCTCACTTGGTTTAAAGGAGCGGGCGGGCTCAGTTGGCTGATCAACGTCTTTTTTACAGGCCCAAATAGAAATCATTATTCCTAAAAGAAAAGTTATTTTAAAGCCCGATTGGTTGATATATTTTTTCATGATTTATACTTAAAACGGTTAATAACTAACGTTCTGTTTAATTTTAGGGTTCTGGATAATGGCCGTTGCCGGAAATGGAAACAACGATTTTGCCGGAACATAACCTGGCGCCACACCTTTGGCCGCGCTGGTAATTACATCTTCGGTAATGTTGGTAGACCAGGCCAGAGAAGTATAACCCGAAGGCGTAGAAACAGCTGTTGTTGGCTGGAACAATACCGTATTTGCATTACCCCCGTAAAAGTTTATCGTAGCCACCTCTGTAACGCTTGGCGATAAATTATAAGCAGAAGCAATGTAATACACTGTTTTAGGCACACTTGCAAACGCACCTGCATTGGTCATAAATAACCTTAATTTATCCCTTGTTTCTTCAAACTTAGTTTGTAAAAGGTTCCATCTGATCAGATCGTACTTGCGGATACCTTCGCCACCAAACTCCAGTAATCGTTCTTTTACAATAGCATTAAAAAAGCCGGTTTTATCGGTAGCAACGGCAGGGATTTGTGTTTCATAACCTGCATAGGCACGTTTCTGAACTTCCTGTAGAGCCGAAATGGCTGCTGCAGAAGGTGCACCATTAATTTCGTTATCGGCCTCGGCATACATTAACAGCACATCAGCAAAACGCAGGATCGGCCAGTTGATTGAGAAATTCTGCGAGGTACTCGCATTGTTAAACGCTGTCCACGATTTGCGGAATTTAGAGTTGGTTTGCGAAGTAGGCAATACGGGTATTTTTAATGAAGAAGCATTGATCTGGTAAGAACCGATGGTTACATCCCTGCGGCAATCTTTGGTTTGATCGAACTCGTAAAAATAAGTCGGGATGGCATTTACCCCACCACCAGCGGCCTGTGCAGCATAGGCTGAGCCTGCTGCGAATAATAAACCGTCGTAATAACCAATTTTACTATCTGTAGAGGCATTGGTACCAAAAGCACCAACTTCGAACATCAGCTCGTGGGCATCGTCATAACGGGTGGTGGTATGCAGTGGTTTAAAAACATTTTCAAAAACCGGATTTAGGCTGTGATCGCCCCTGTGGTTCATAATGTCAAGGCACTCCTCTTTAGCTATTTTGTAAAAATCTAAATAATCAGCCCTGCGTACCATTGCATTTTCGGTAGCACGGAAAGAATAACCTCCTCTGGCCAATGCAATCCTGGCCCTTAATCCTTTTATCGCACCTTTTGTAAAGCGGAAATCACCATAAGTTGGAAACTCACTTCTCCACGGTACCAGGTCTTCAGCTATTTTTAAATCTGCAATTATTCGGTTATAGGTTTCGTCGCGGTTAGTATTGGGGATATACACATCTTCCACATCGGTAGGTGCATCAAAATAAGCCGGCACATCGCCCCAGTTGCGCAACAATTCGGCATAAAACTGTGCCCTGAGTGCTAAAGCCTCACCATAGTAACGTTTCATTTCTACTTTTTCGGCATCCGACCCACTGGTATACAGCTGCGAAAGCGGAATATATTTTATGGCATAATTTGCCCTCGAAATCCCGCTGTATAACTGCAGCCATGGATTATACAAATCAGAGTTATCGGGCGTGGCCGCATACATGCTGATTCCCCTGCGGTCTGATCCGTTAGTGAAATTTCCGGATGTTCTGAAATCGTCGGCCATTTGTGGGAAAAGGGCTGATAGACGGTTACCGTAGCCATTATCGCCACACAGTTTATTGTACACGCCAATTAATACGGCATTGGTGTTTGATGTACTTCCAAAAGCCGATTCGGGAGAAGTGGTTGATGGAGAAGTTACATCAAGGTATTTTTTGCAGGAGGTAAATGTCATCAGTCCCAACAGCACCGCCAATAATTTATATTTTAAATATGTTTTGTTCATGATCAGTTCAAATTAAAATGTAACATTTAAGCCCGCCAAAATGTAACGGCTCCGTGGATAGGCCGCATAATCTACACCTGGTGTTAGGGGGTTGCTTCTGCGTGTACTGGCTTCAGGATCATATCCGGTATAGCCTGTAATGGTATAAAGGTTATTTACAGTAGCATAGAAACGCACCTTGTTGATTACTTTGGTTCTGGCAAGTAATTTTTGAGGTAACGAATAACCTAAAGTGACATTGGTGATCCTTAAATAAGAAGCATCTTCGATACTGTAAGAGGTTAAGAAATAGTTATTGGTAACCGGTGTCCAGATTTTTGTATCCGCATTGGCAGCAGCAAGCTGATCCCAGTTGGTAATCAAAGAACCGTTTGAATTGTACCATTTCCACCTGTCGTTCATGGTTGATAACAGGTTATTGTCTTTTACATTGTATTGAGAAGTAAACTCCACCTTGTTGGCATTATATTCTTTTCCACCAACCGAGAAGTTAACAAATATGCTCATATCAAAACCTTTGTAAGCAAATTGCTGGTTTAATCCACCTGTAAACTTCGGTTGTGCATTACCCAAAACGGTTCTGTCATCAACAGTAATTACGTTACTGGCCGAATTGGTGGTTTTGAGTAATTTCATATCGCCAGGCGCAACTGTTGCTTTACCAATGATGGCTGCATTATCTGTTATACCAGGTTTTAAAACCCATCTGTTTGTCGATTCGTAAGTGGCACGGTCAAAATCATCAAGGGTATAAAAACCGTTTGAAACATAGCCATAAAACTGCCCAACAGGTTTACCTACTTCAACGTAGAAATCATCTAAACTATTTACCCATCCCGAAGCTGCTTTAACTGCAGTAACGCCCGATGCAAGTCCCAAAACCTTATTTCTGTTAAAAGCAATGTTAAAGCTACTGTTGTAGGTAAAATCTTTGGTTTTGGCAATTAAGCCGGTCAACTGAAATTCAAGCCCCCTGTTCTGCGTAGAGCCCACATTTTGAAGCTGGAATGCATTTCCCAGAATAGAAGGAATATCGGCATTTAAGATCAGGTTTTTCACATGGTTCTGATACACGTCAATCGAACCTGATAAACGGTTTTTGAATAAACTGAAATCAACACCGAAGTTTAATGAAATGGTAGTTTCCCATTTTAATCCGGGATTGGCTAGGGCGGTTGTTGCAAGGCCAGGGGTAATAGAGGCATCACTCGCCGGGTAACCGGCACTCACCGAATTGGTGTAAAACAATGTTTTATAGAGGTCTGGATCAATCCGGTTGTTTCCTGCCGAACCATAACTGGCCCTGATCTTTAAATTATCCAGCCAGCTTAACTGTGCATTTTTGATAAAACCTTCTTCTGAGGCCCTCCATGCAAATTGTGCAGAAGGAAAAGTTCCCCAACGGTTGTTTGCGGCAAAGAGTGAAGAACCATCACGTCTTACCAACGCTGTTAAAATGTATTTGTTATCGAAAGTATAGGTTGCCCTTCCAAAATAAGAGAATAACCTGAAGCCGCTTATGCCTGTTGTAGGAGCATCCTGCACCTGTCCGGTTCCCGGACTTGCTTTCTGAATATTCCCAAAAGCTTCTTCGGCAGTAATGTTAAGCGGGAAATATTTAACTGTAGTGCTGTTCTGGTTGTTATCAGATTGGTTAATTTCCTGACCGATTAAAATGTCAAGTTCATTTTTTCCGCCCAGATTTGGCCTGTAATTAAGCGTATTGGAATTGGTTAAGGTAGTAGTGCTCGAATTGGCCAAAACCACAACCGGTAAGCCTGCCGCGTTACGGGCTACACCACTTAAAGGGCCATTAAAAGTATTCGTTTTACGATCGGTAAAGTTTAAACCAAGTGTACTTTTAAAGCTTAGGTTTTTTAAGATCTGATAGCTTAAATAAGCGCTGCTGATAAAATCGTTACGGTAATCATATTTCAACTCCTGATTAGCCAGAGTAATCGGGTTGGTTAATAAAGTTGCTCCATAATCTGCATCAAACTGATCGCCCGAATCGCCGGCGCCATTGTAAGGCTGGTAACGAACCGAGTTACGCAAACGGTTGGTACCTTGCGAACCTGTGCTCGAAGTACCAACGCCATCTATACGCTGACGGCTGTAACGCAAATTGATGCCTGTACGAAATTTATCAGAAATTTTATGGTCGAAACGTAGCGATGCAAAAGTACGGCGGTAACCTGAATTTAGCATAATTCCATCTTCCTGCGTGTTATTTGCAGTAAAATTGAAGGTAGTGGTTTTGGTACCACCAGCCAGGTTGATTACCTGGGTATTCGAAAAAGCCTGACGACCAAAAACTTTGTCCTGCCAATCGATATTCTGAACATTTTTATAGATGTCAAGATCTTCAAAAGTGCCATAACGTTTTGTAAATGCATCTTTCACATCCTGAGAAGTATTGTAGTTATAAAGCTGGTACTGGTATGAAACATAATCGTAAGGATTCATTACCGATAATTCATTAACAATCTGTCTTGCCCCTGCATAAGCATCAAAAGAAACGGAAGTTTTCATTTCCTTGCCACCTTTTGTGGTAATAATAACCACGCCATTGGCAGCACGCGCACCATAAATGGCGGTTGAGGCAATATCTTTTAACACGTCGATCGATTGAATCTCGTTTGGTGACAATAGCGATAACGCATTATCCAGCTGAACCCCATCAACAATGTACAGAGGTTCATTACTTTGCGTTAATGAGCCACCGCCCCTTACTTTAACCTCAATTTCTGCACCCGGAGAGCCCTCAGTTGTGGTTACCGAAACACCGGCAAGTTTACCAGCCAGTGCCTGTGCTGCAGTACTTACCGGAAAATCAGCCAGATCTTTAGCGGTTACACTCGAAACGGCAGAAGAAAGTTTATCCCTCGAAACGGTTCCGTAACCCACATTTACCGTAACCTCCTGAAGATTGTTTGCATCCTCTTCCAAACTAACATCAACCTTAGTTTGGTTGGTTACGGTTACATTTTTGGTTTTGTAACCTACATAGGTAAAAGTAACTGTTGCGCCATTGGCCGGAATGTTGATTTTGTAGGTTCCGTTTGCATCGGTACTGGCTGCAATTTTAGAATCTTTAACGTTTACACTAACCCCTACCAATACCTGGCCATCAGCTTTATCTTTTACCGTTCCGGTAAGCTGTCTGTTCTGTGCTTTCGCTACAGATAATCCAAAAAAAGCGAAAAATGCTAAAAAGAGTAGAACTCTGCTCATAAATTATTTATTTGAAGTGATTTGGTTATTTTTAAGATGCTGCAATCGCTTGCATGTAGAATTAAATTCTATTTCGGGATGTTATTGTTTGTTTATATTTGGTTACGTTGATGTAACAATTTTACAAACTAAAAACCGTTTGAAACCATTTTTAACTAAAAAAGTGTGCAAACGTTCCCAAAAACGTCTTTACGACGTTTATTAATATTGCTTTTGTAATCTACCTTAAATGGATATTTTTTGTAACTTGTACACAATACGAAAATGAGATTTGAAACATCTACCATAAAGGATATTGCTAAAGCACTAGGACTGTCAACCTCAACGGTATCCAGGGCTTTAAGAGACCGTTACGAAATTAGCGAAGAAACAAAAAAACTTGTTCTGGCCTATGCCGAAAAAGTAAATTACCGAGCCAATCCTATTGCCCGGAGTTTAAAGGAACGCCGTAGTTATTCTATCGGTATCATTGTAAGCGAGATTGCCAATAACTTTTTTTCGCAGGTCATAAACGGCATTGAATCAATAGCTTACGACCGTGATTACCACGTCATCATTTCTCAGAGTCACGAATCTTACAAACAGGAAAAACTGAATGTTGAGCACCTTGCCTCGCGTTCTATTGATGGGTTATTAATTGCACTTTCATCCGAAACACAGGATATTGATTACCTGCGAAACCTCTATGCTAAAGGTTTGCCGATTGTTTTTTTTGATCGGGTACCTGAGGATTTTGAAACACATAAAGTAATCGCCAATAATTTTAAAGGTTCTTTCGACGCTACCGAACACCTCATTTTATCTGGAAAAAGGACCATTGCCCATTTAACCAATTCGGAAAACCTTTCGATAACGAAAGAAAGGCTCGAAGGTTATAAGGCAGCACTTACCAAATACCATATCGAATTTAAACCCGAACTGGTTAAATATTGCCAGCACGGCGGCATGCATAGTGCCGAGCTCGAACAAGCCGTTAAAGAACTTTTACCCTTAAATCCGGATGGGATTTTTATTTCGAGCGACCGCTTAACTACAGGCTGTATCATGGCCCTGAAAAAAACCAATCCCGAAATTGTACATAAAATTGCCATTGCCGGTTTTACAAATTCCAACCTCGTTGAACTGTTTTCTCCATCATTAACCTCTGTAAAACAGCCCGCTTTCGAAATGGGACAGGTAGCAACCGAACTGTTAATTTCGATGATCGAAGCCAAACGTTCGGTAACTGAATTCGAAACGAAAGTGCTTGATACCGAGTTGGTTAAAATGGTTAAGCGCTAGGCGTGTGGCGGTTGGCGTTTAAGGCTATCCTCTCCAAACTAATTTACTACACTTAACGCTAGGCGCTAAACGCCATCTCATCCAAACCCTCAACTCCAAACTATCTACCACGCTTGGCGCCAACCGCTATACGCTAAACTCCTTACAAATTATTACCTTTGCACCATGGTAGAAATCGTATTAAAAAAGGGTAAAGAAAAAGCAGCATTACAAAGACATCCATGGGTATTTTCCGGAGCATTGGAAAAAGTTAAAGGTAAACCCGAAGATGGTGATGTGGTAAAAGTTTTTGCTTTCGATAACGAATTTCTGGCCTATGGTTATTTCAACAGCAATTCGCGTGTTGCCGTTCGTTTGCTGGAGTGGGATGAAACACAAACCATCAATAACAACTGGTACCAAAACCGTTTAAAACAAGCCATTGCCTCGCGTCAGTTTATCTTGGATGAAAATACCAATACCTGTAGACTGGTATTCAGCGAGGCTGATTTTCTGCCGGGTTTAATCGTTGATCAATATGCTGATTTTCTTTCCCTGCAGATTTTAAGTTCGGGCATTGAAAAAGTGAAAGCAGAAATTGTCGACATTTTAAGAACAGAGTTAAAGCCCAAAGGCATATTCGATAAAAGTGATGCCACTGCCCGTACCCACGAAGGTTTACCTGTTGAAAACGGTTTGCTTTGGGGCGAAAATCCGCCTGAATTTTTAGAGGTAAAAGAAAACGGGATTACTTATAACATCAATATTGCCGAAGGACAAAAATCGGGATTTTATTGCGATCAACGCGATAACAGAAGTATCTTGGCAAGTTATACCAAAGGTAAAAAAGTGCTGGATTGCTTTAGCTACAGCGGTGGTTTCAGTTTAAACAGTCTGGCCAATGGAGCAGCTACTGTAACCAGTGTTGATAGTTCTGGTTTAGCGGTTGAAACCTTAAAGCAAAATGTAGCTTTAAATAAATTCAACGTAGATAAAGTAACGGCAATACAGTCGGATGTAAACAAACAATTACGTGCTTTTAAAGAATCAGGAGAATTATTTGATGTAATTGTACTCGATCCACCTAAATATGCGCCATCACGCTCCGCATTAGATCGTGCAGCAAGGGCTTATAAAGATTTAAACCGCCTGGGCATGTTATTGCTTGAAAAAGGAGGTTTATTAGCCACGTTCTCTTGTTCAGGAGCAGTTGATATTGAAACCTTGAAACAGATTATTGCCTGGGCCGCACTCGATGCCGGTAAAGAAGTACAGATTATTAAACAATTCTGCCAGCCGGAGGATCACCCGGTAAGGATTTCTTTCCCGGAGGGAGAGTATTTGAAAGGGTTGTTACTGAGGGTTTTGTAGAGGTTCATTGGTTCATTTGTCATTTGTTTATTGGTTAGCATGATGCAGAAACCTGAGCATTGCCAAATGAAAACTTTCTTGTGTCTCCGTGCCTTGGTGGCTAAGGATGGTTCATTTGTCATTCGTTCATTGGTTAGCGTGGTGCAGAACCCAGTTCTCTGGTCTGTTTCCCACAAACCATGACGTCATTTCGAGCGGAGTGTAACGTAGCCGAGAAATCTATCTAGAGCGATATTACCAGATAGATCTCTCCCTGCCCGTAGCAGGCGGGCGTTCCACTTCGTTCCAGTCGAGATGACGGCACTTTTTTTGTAAAAAACTTTGTGTCTTCGTGCCTTGGTGGTTAAAATACGCTACAGCTCCTCCGAGTTTTCCGGCAAACGATCGTACTCACCTTTCCAGGCATAAAAACCAAAAATCATCAAGCCTAAGCTAATCGGCAGAAAGATGAACAGGATAATGGCCCATTGCAAAATCGTATTGGTACGCTCGATATCGGTGTGCGTTAAACCAACCTTTTCAATCGCTTGTAAAAACAGGAAAGTCATGGTTAAGGGACCTAACACCATCCAAACCAAACCTAAAAATTTCTTTAACGTGTTCATCTTTTTTGTGTTAATCGTTAATGCTTTCGTCTCTTTTATTGGATAAATAAATGGCTCCGATAATCAGGCTTAAAGTTGCAATACCTATCGGATACCATAAGCCCGATAATGGCGTAGAACCCGAAAAGCTTGCAATCAATGTGGCGATAAACGGAACAAGCCCTCCAAAAACACCGTTACCAATGTGGTATGGTAACGACATGGAAGTGTACCTGATCTTTGTCGGGAACAACTCCACCAGAAATGCCGCAATCGGACCATAAACCATGGTTACCAATAAAATCTGAAAGAAAATTAAACCCACAAACTTCCAGAAAACCGGTGTAGGCAAAACTTTGTCTTTGATAAGCGCTTTGCCTGGCAGAATTCCTTTAGTAGCAGAAACAGTATCTATCTGAACTTTATTAAACGATGCTCCGTTTTTGAGGAGTACTTTAACAGATGTTGTTCTTAAGCTATCTGGCGAATCTGCAATTAAAACAGAACTTATGGGCGCCGGTGTTGATGATAAAACAGCTGTCTGTTCAATTTTTGTATAATCCGTATCATCCAAAAATACCTGATAAATTGGCCGGTAAAAAAGAATTCCCAGCAACATCCCGCTCAACATAATCCATTTTCTTCCTACTTTATCACTCCAGGCACCAAAAACCACAAAAAATGGTGTGGCAAAGGCAATTCCCCAAAGTAAAATATACCTCGAATCGTTAAAATCCAGTTTGCATGTATTCTCTAAAAACGATTGTGCATAAAACTGACCTGTGTACCATATTACACCCTGCCCCATGGTAGCTCCAAAAAGTGCCAGCAGTACCATTTTAAAGTTTGCTTTATTGTTAAAACTTTCTTTGAGCGGATTTTTAGAAACATTACCTTCAGCCTTTAGTTTAGAAAACATAGGCGATTCGTGCATTTTCATGCGGATATAAATCGACACCACCACCAGTACAATTGATAGCAGAAAAGGAATCCGCCAGCCCCAATCGCCAAAAGTTTCAGCGCCTAAAATATTCTTGGTAATCACGATAATCCCTAACGAAAGAAACAGTCCAAGCGTAGCGGTAGTCTGGATCCAGCTAGTAAAAAATCCCCGTTTATTTTTCGGTGCATGTTCGGCTACATAAGTTGCCGCACCACCATATTCGCCGCCCAAAGCCAGGCCCTGAATCAATCTCAATACCAAAACCAGAATCGGTGCCGCATAACCAATGCTTTTATAGGAAGGAATTAAACCGATAAAAAATGTCGATCCACCCATCAGTACCAGTGTGAGCAAAAAGGTGTATTTCCGGCCAATTAAATCGCCGAGCCTTCCAAAAACCAATGCACCAAAAGGGCGAACAATGAAACCTGCAGCAAAAATAGCAAGGGTATTAATTAAGGCAGAAGCACCTGCATCTTCGGGGAAAAGCTGATGGCCAATGATAACAGCAAGGCTCCCGAAAATGTAAAAATCATACCATTCTATCAGTGTGCCCAGTGATGATGCACCAATAACTTTAAAAATATTATTTCTGGGTAGGGTTTCGCTCATAAGAAAAGGATATTTGGTTCTCCAAGATAAACATTTGAGCGACAATCGGCAACCTGTACTGTCTGTCAATTAATTTGTTACATTCTAAAACATTTCAGCTTTAGTTTTGTATTTTCAACCGTAACAATTGTTTCCAATCAAAATATATGCTTTTAATACAGAACATCCGGTTAAGCAGGATTTTAAGAAATACATGGCACGTTGATCTGATTATGATCGCTTCCTGTACGGCAGCGTATCTTGTGCGCGAATATTTAATTGCCCACCATTTCTCCATTCCATCCATTATTCCAACCGTTTTAGGTACAGCAATTGCCTTTTTTATCGGTTTCAACAATAATCAGGCTTACGATCGGTGGTGGGAAGCCCGGAAAGTTTGGGGTGCATTGGTAAACGATTCCCGCTCATATGCACGGGCTTTGATTAATTATGTTGATGAGGATGAAGAAAGTGTGAAACGTATGGTTTACAGGCATATTGCCTTTTTATATGCACTAAAAGCAAATTTAAGGAACACGGTTGATGAAATTTATACCAAATACCTGTCGGAAGGCGATTTAAATGAAATCAAAAAACACAATAATGCGCATAATGCCCTGCTTAACATCCAATCGCGGGATCTGCAGAAGTTAGCAAAAGCAAATAAAATTGATGGTTTCCGTTTTATAGAGATCAACGAAATGCTGACGCGTTTTTCGGATTCGATGGGTATGAGCGAAAGGATAAAAAATACCATATTCCCTACAACGTACACTTACTTAACCAAAGTTTTTATCTGGTTGTTTGTGGTAACTTTTACCCTTGTAATTAGCCAGGATGCTGGGCCCGCAGCCATATTTTTGGGTTGGTTAATCGGTTTTGTATTTGTGTCGACGCAAATTAACGGAATGAGCCTGGTAAATCCTTTCGAAAATAATTCTGCAGGTGTGCCGCTCAATCAGATCACCCGCACCATCGAAATTAACCTGTTGCAGATGCTTGAAGAAGAAGAAATCCCGGAGCCTGTTAAGCCAATCAATAATGAATATATTCTTTAAATTTTTGCGGTTTTTTTGCTAATAAAGATAAAAAACAACGATAAGAGCCAAAAGAAGAAGATTACTATAACAGCATTAAGAATAGCTTTGGGATAGCCCAGTTGTACCACATCGATAAATGGATAAGGATATTTATTGATCAGATAACCTCTGATTACAATAAATACCACATACAATAATGGATAAATGAGCCAGTTAATGGCCTGTTTATATCGGAGGGTTGATTTTTTAACAAAGAAAATCCAGAAAAGCAGGAAAATCAACGGATTTACCACATGTAAGAGTTCGTCTGCAGCCCTTGCCCAACCCCTGGGCGAAACAATGCCCCTCAGCATTACATTATAAATTAACCCTACCACTATAATGTAAACGGCTATTGCAGTTAAAGTGGAAGCCTTTGTAAAAAAATTTCCTTTGTCATTCCGTTTAACAAATGATAAACAGCTAAAACAAACGGCAACAATAATATTGGTGGTTACCGTAAAATAAGATAAGAATATTTTAATGGTTTCAATATAATTGCCTGCCAGGAGATTCAAACTTACACCAAACTGAAGAGCAAGTGAGAACCATACAAATATGGCCGTACAAATAGTAAAAGGCCTGAAATTTTCTTTTAAATCCATAAGGTGCGAAAAGGAGATGATCAGGCGAAAAAATTAATGCCTTAAAACTAAGATAAGCATTTCTGATAAAATGCGGCTTTGTGTTTGTTTGAAGCTTATAGGAGTATTTCGCAATAATTTTAAGTCGAAGTCTCAATCCTCACCAGGATATCAAAAGCTGTTCATCCCTACTTCAACCTTTAATTTCTCTTCAAACAGTATCGATTTTGCCTTAAACTGAGGATCTGTGAATGAAATATTTGCTATGGCATAGATAATCTTTCCATCCTTTCCAACCAAAACATTTGACGGAAAACCATGGTTGATGTTCAATCTGCGGATTTCATCTTTACTCAACGAAACAATTTCATATTGATAACCATTCCGTTTTTGAAAACTTTTGGCGCTTGCAGGAGCATCGTGGGTAATACCGATAAACCTCACGCCATTTTTGCCATATTTGGTTACCAGCCTGTTTAACTCAGGCATTTCGGCAATACAGGGCGGACATTTTTCGAACCAGAAATTGATTACGGTTACCTGGTTTTTTAAATCAGCATTGCTGAAAGCTTTTTTGTTAATCGTTAATCCTTTAAAAGCCGGGATTTCTTTTCCTGCCAGATCTTCGAAAAAGGTTTCCTGTGTGGCCCATTTAACCGGAGCATCCTGTGCCAGTAAGGGTAAATAAAAAACAGAAAGCAGAACAACCAGGTAAATTTTCATCGGCCATAAATATAAAAAAAGTCCTACCCATTTGGGAGGACTTTATAGTTTGTTTGGTCTGTAAAAATTTATTTAAAGGTAACCGAACCGTATTCTGTTTTTACGGATACGGTTGAAGCTCCGCCACTTCCAATCTTACCGGAATATTTTTTAGTTTCATCATCTTTGCTTACCATGCTCGATGATACATTAGATCCGTATTTAAAGCCGGCATAAGAGGTAGAAACATTAAATGTACCATTATAGCGTTCGCTAAAACCCAAACCTACACTTACATATTCGCCACCAAAGGTGAAGTTTTTACAGGCCGGCGTAATTTCGCTTACGCTTAGTTTGTTATAATCCATATTGATGTTGGCATCACCATTTAACGTACCTAAAGTAACATTCGAATATTCGGCATTTACAGCAATTTTACCCGCCCATGCTATATTTAAATCGCCGTAAGCCTGTTTGGCAACCGTATTGCCTTTAACGGTATTGATGTTTACTTTGGCATATTCTGAATTTAAAAGCAGGTTACCGCCAATGGTACCTATTGTTAAACCTTTTCCGTACTGTACTTTAATATCAGCCGATTTCCTGATGGTATTGATGTTTACTGCAACATATTCTGCATCCAGCTCTAATGTGCCTGCTGCACCAATATTTACCGGACCATTGTATTCGTGTTTTACCACGGCAGCATTTAAATCCTGAATGTCGCATTTGCCGTACTGAACATTAATGTAATTATTGGTGTTGCTTAAATTACCTGCAACCAGGTTGCCGTACTCTACTTTTAGTGAAGTTGGGCCAGCGAAATTTCCCATTTCTACACTGCCATATTGCTGCGAAACCGTTAAAGGATTTACAGCAGGCATGTATACCGTGTAAATTACCTTAATTTCCCTTCTCCAGGTGGTTACACCGTTTTTAACACTGCGGCCATAACGTCCGCTCCTGTCGCCCATGTTGGTTCTTATCGAAACCACATCCCCATTTTTAGTAGCATCTATATTTACACCATCAATTAACCTTTGTACGTCGCTATCCGAATTGCTATAGGCTTTAATGTCTACATCAACTTTTACTTCTTTCCTGTCCCAGGTTTTAATGGTAATGGATCCGTACTGGTTGTTTAAGTTTACCTTATCGTTATTATCTACGCTAAAACTCTTGCTAAAAGACTTTGATCGTTCTGCATCACCTCCCGTTTGGGTATTTTTCGCATAATTGACCATAGCCAGTGAAGAAGATTTATCAGAAGCTTCTGTAATGGCTTTTTCAGCCGGACTATTTACCGCAATTTCTTGCGCATTGATTTTTACGGCGATTAAAGCCATAAAGGCTAAAAATATTTTTATTGTTTTCATGTTGTTAATTGTTAAACATTTAAAGGCTTAAAACCTGCCGGCTGGTAATAAGCAATGTAAATGTGGTGAGCGTTCCCCCTCTATTAGTATTAAGTAGCCTCCAATTATGTATCAAGTAATATAAATTGAGTATCAAGACTAACTATTCTATTCGCTTTTGGCTTAAATCTGGTTAACCCTTTTGTAATCGTCAACCTGGTTAATAATCAATAATTGTTGTTTTAATAACTGTAACTGTATCTCGCGGTTTTTAACCATCGCTTTAACCACAAAGGTTTGGTTAGGCGAGGTTGGCAATTCTGCTTTTAACCTTTCGTAATCCTCGTCGAGCTTTTTCAGGTCGGCAGTAAATTTTTTATACAATTCAGGGTTTGCCGATGCAAAAATGGCCAAACTGTCTCTTTTTTCGGTAATTAAACCTGCAAAATGGACTTCTTTTTTCGCATACGATGCACTAACGTCGGCTATTTCTAAATCTTTGTTTTGCAACTTTCCTGCGTAAAGCCAAACTAAACCGAAAACCACCACGATGGCTGCTGCCGCACTCATCCATAAATACAGTTTTACTGGTTTTTTTTTCTTTTTGGTATCTAATTCCTGCTCAATCTTTGCCCAAAGTCCTGCCGGTGGCTCCATAATGTCGAAAGCCTTGCGGTTATCCTTTACATAGGTTTCTAATCTGTTATTCATCTCTCATCCCTTTCTGTTCTAAAATACTTTTTAACTTCTTTTTTGCCCTCATGTACTGTGTACGGCTGGTATTTTCACTTATTTTTAAAATGTGTGCAATCTCTTCATGGTCATAACCTTCTAGCAGATACAAGCTCAATACTACCCTGTAACCGTCTGGTAGCTGGGTAATGGCTTGTCTGATCTCTTCAGCCTGCAACTGCACATCACTGTCATCAAAACTGTCTTCATCAGGCACTTCAGATATTTCTTCCGTACCTACAAATTCCATCTTGCGTTTACGCAGGTAATTGATGGATTTGTTGATCACGATCTGCTTGAGCCAAAGTCCGAAGGTTGTTTCCTGCCTGAAATCAACAATTCTGGTAAAAGCATCCAAAAATGCTTCCTGTAAAACATCTTCTGCCTCTTCTTCATAATTTAAAATGCGCAGCGCCACATTATACATGGCCTTTGCATACAGCTTGTACAATTCAAACTGTGCTGCACGGCTGCCCTGCATGCATTTTTTTACGAGTTCCAGGTTTTTATCGATGTATACGGCTTCCAAAATTTCGAATATTCTGATTATAAGACATAAGGGATTTTAAAACGTTGCATCAAGGTATAAAAAAAATTAAAAATATATTAATACAGTTTTAAGAGCAGATGAAATATGCTATCGTAATGATGCGAAAGGTATATTTTCTGTAATAAAACGTGGTTCATTAGTTCGAAACTGGTTTTTTTGATCGGAAATGAATGGCTCTGTGCGTCTGGCTTTTCTGTCCCGCTTTTTGGTACGAGTTCCGATGAAGGATCGGAAGCTCTTCCCGTCAATCGGGTTTATTTTACTTAAGCCTGTGCAGAAAAATCAGAATCTTTCATCCGGCTATGAACGAATGATAGTTTTACCATCGTCCTCGTTTTTAACGAGGATGTATGAGAGAAGCGATTTTATCGCTTTATGTATTTTCTTTGTATGCATTATAAATGCACCTCTCGGTAATCATCGTTACAAACGAGGACTATAAGTGATATATGAAAACCCTGCGAGGTTTAAGCAAAATAAACAAAAAAGCTCCCGATTTACACCGGGAGCCTTTTGTTGTTTTAAAACGTTGCATCAAGGTATAAAAAAAATTAAAAATATGTTAATACAGTTTTAAGAGCAGATGAAATATGCTATCGTACTGATGCGAAAGGTATATTTTCGGTGATGAAATGTAGTCCTTTATTTCGAAACTCTTTTTTTGATCGAAAATGAATGGTTCTGTGCTTCTGGCTTGTCAGTCCCGCTTTTTGGTACGAGTTCCGATGAAGGATCGGAAGCTCTTCCCGTCAATCGGGTTTATTTTACTTAAGCATGTGCAGAAAAATCAGAATCTTTCATCCGGCTATGAACGAATGATAGTTTTACCATCGTCCTCGTTTTTAACGAGGATGTATGAGAGAAGCGATTTTATCGCTTTATGTATTTTCTTTGTATGCATTGTAAATGCATCTCTCGGTAATCCTCGTTACAAACGAGGACTATAAGTGATATATGAAAAACCTGCGAGGTTTGAAACGATCTAACAAAAAAGCTCCCGATTTACACCGGGAGCCTTTTGTTGTTTATTACTTACTTAAGTACATCGATTTGTCTTTGTAAAGTTTGCGGAAGTAAGGATCTTCTAAATCTTTGATGAAACGGATCGCCTCACCTGTAGATTTCATTTCCGGGCCTAATTCTTTCGCTACCTCTGGAAATTTCTCGTAAGAGAAAACCGGTTCTTTAATGGCGTAACCTTCAAGCTTGCGAACGATCGTAAAATCTTTCAGTTTTGCTACACCCAGCATAATTTTAGCTGCGATGTTGATATATGGTACATCGTAAGCTTTTGCAATGAAAGGAACCGTACGCGATGCCCTTGGGTTAGCTTCGATTACATAAACCTTTTCATCTTTAATGGCAAACTGGATGTTCAATAATCCACGTACATTTAAAGCTTTGGCAATTTTGATTGAGTATTCTTCCATCGCTTTAGTTACCTTTTCTGATAAGCTAAAGGTTGGCAATACCGCGAACGAATCTCCTGAGTGGATACCCGCTGGCTCAATGTGTTCCATCATACCTACAATGTGAACGTCATCGCCATCCGAAATTGAATCAGATTCTGCTTCTTCAGCCCTGTCTAAAAAGTGGTCAATCAATACACGGTTGCCCGGTAAATCGCCCAGCAACTTTACAACTGCTTTTTCAAGGTCTTCATCGTTGATTACGATGCTCATACCCTGACCACCCAATACATAACTCGGACGTACCAAGACCGGATAACCAACCTCGTTTGCTACAACAATTGCTTCTTCGGCATTTTCCGCAACACCATATTTTGGATAAGGGATATTTAATTCTTTTAACAGATCAGAGAAACGACCGCGGTCTTCGGCGATATCCATATTTTCGAAAGAGGTTCCGATGATTTTGATTCCTTTTTCGGTTAGTTTCTCGGCCATTTTCAATGCGGTTTGACCACCTAACTGAACAATTACACCTTCAGGTTTCTCAAGCTCAATGATTTCACGTACATGCTCCCAGAAAACCGGCTCGAAGTATAATTTATCGGCCATGTTAAAGTCGGTAGAAACCGTTTCAGGATTACAGTTAACCATGATGGCTTCGAAACCCGATTCTTTTGCAGCCAGTAAGCCGTGTACACAAGAATAATCGAATTCGATACCCTGGCCGATACGGTTAGGACCTGAACCTAAAACAATTACCTTTTTACGGTCAGAAGGTTTAGATTCGTTTTCCTCTTCAAAAGTTGAGTAGTAATATGGAGTTTTGGCCGGGAACTCTGCTGCGCAGGTATCAACCATTTTATATACCCTGTTGATGCCCAATGCCTTACGGCGATCATAAACTTCATCTTCAGTAACGTTTCCTAACAACCAGGCAATCTGTACATCAGAGAAACCTTTTTGTTTAAGGTTTACAAAGAAATCCTGAGGGATATTATTTAAAGAGTATCTTTTTAATTCGGTTTCAAGCAGCACAAGCTCCTGAATCTGGTTTAAGAACCATTTATCAATTTTGGTAACCTTACGGATCGACTCCAAAGGTACGCCCATTGCCATGGCATCTTTTATCAGGAATATACGGTTCCATGAGGCATGCTCCAAACCGTCCATAATTTCTTCAATATTGCGCACCTGTCTGCCATCTGCGCCTAAACCTGCACGGTTAATCTCCAAACTCTGACAAGCTTTTTGCAAAGCTTCGATAAAGGTACGGCCAATGGCCATTACCTCACCAACAGATTTCATCTGTAAGCCAAGTTCTTTGTTTGCACCTTTAAATTTATCGAAGTTCCAGCGTGGTACTTTAACGATTACGTAATCTAAGGTAGGTTCGAAATATGCAGAAGTGGTTTTGGTAATCTGGTTTTCAATTTCGTCCAGGTTGTAGCCGATAGCCAGTTTAGCAGCAATTTTCGCAATCGGATAACCAGTTGCCTTACTTGCCAAAGCTGATGAACGTGATACACGCGGATTAATTTCGATGGCGATAATCTCGTCGTTAGCCGGGTTAACCGAAAACTGAACGTTACAGCCACCGGCAAAGTTGCCGATTGCACGCATCATTTTAATGGCCTGGTTACGCATATCCTGATAGCAGCGATCAGATAAGGTCATTGCAGGTGCAACAGTAATCGAATCTCCGGTGTGGATACCCATCGGATCGAAGTTTTCGATCGAACAGATAATAATTACGTTATCGTTACTATCCCTTAATAACTCCAGCTCATATTCTTTCCAGCCTAAAACAGCTTTTTCTACCAAAACCTCGTGGGTTGGCGAAGCTTCTAAACCACGTTTTAAAGCCGCGTCGAATTCTTCTTTTTTGTGTACGAAACCACCACCTGAACCACCAAGGGTATACGAAGGACGGATTACCAATGGGTAACCGATTTCCTGTGCAGCCTCTTTACCTTCTAAAAATGAATTGGCAATTTTCGATTGTGCAACACCTACGCCAATATCAACCATTAACTGGCGGAAAGATTCGCGGTTTTCGGTTTTTTCGATCGCATCAACGTCTACACCAACTACTTTTACGCCATATTTTTCCCAAACACCACGTTCTTCAGCCTCTTTGCAAAGGTTTAATGCCGTTTGACCTCCCATTGTAGGAAGTACCGCATCAATCCTCGGTAAATCTGCAGAATTAATGTGCTCCTGTAAAATAACCTCAATTGAATCAACGGTTAGCGGACGCAGGTAAACATGGTCGGCGATAACCTTATCCGTCATGATGGTTGCCGGATTGGAGTTGATAATGGAAACGGTAATCCCTTCTTCTTTTAAAGAAAGGGCCGCTTGCGAACCCGAGTAATCAAATTCACAGGCCTGACCAATGATTATTGGTCCAGATCCTATAATCAGTACTGAGCGGATGGAAGTGTCTTTAGGCATGATAAAGCTTAAACAATAATTAAAATTCTAAAGTAATAAGGGCCTTTTAAAACCCAGGAAGCAACGAGATTTTGTGCTTGTAAGAAGAAAAATCCCAACTGTTCTGTCGGGATGCAAAGATACATCTTTAGCGCGATTTTAAGCTGATTTTTTTAAAATAAAAAAGAGGATTTGTTAAGTCCTCTTTTTAAATTTTTCTTTTGTTAAAATCGCTACTGTTGCAATTTAATTTCGCCTAAATCTGTAGTGGCGCTATCTTTTACGGCAACCTTTTCAATCACGGCATCTTTGTATGGTGCATTGGCTTTAATTACCACATTATAAACGCCCTGTTTAAGGTTGGTGAATGTAAAAACGCCCTGATTTACCTCTGCCTTTAAAGTGTCTGTTGCAGCTACAAGCGTAACAGAAGAAGCAGCATCAACCGGGCTGATTTTTCCGATTATTCCACCCAGTTTAATCTTTGTAAAGGCAATTGCGCCTAGTGCAAATACAATTACCAGGGATAATACAACGCATATTTTTTTCATGGTATAACGTTTTAGTAGTTCGTGTCCGAAATAAATAACACCATTTGCTACAAATAGTTTTAAATAATGAACACTAAAAATACAGATTGTACTATAAATTATACATGGTTGTAAAATGGAAATGTACAATAATACCGCAAACGTTAATTTTTGTTAAAATAAATCCGCAAAATCAGGCTTACGCGTCAGATTTAAGTCACGAAGTTGTGAAGATCCAAATATTGGCAATAATGTTGTAATAAGCAGAACATATATGCGTTTTGTATATACTTTAGAAAAAGATCTAAAGCTTCCTCCGCGGATTAGTTACCCGCCATGAGGATTTCTTCATAAATAGTTTGTTTGGTTTATTATCCGGTTAGAGGAGCCCTCCTCAACCGGATTTTTTCTTTTAAGGCTTTTTCCTTTACATTTGGCTATCGTGAATAAAAATATCAAAAAAATCGCCATTGTTGGTCCGGAGAGTACCGGGAAATCGACCATATCACAATTACTTGCAAAATACTACAAAGTTTCGTGGGTGCCCGAATATGCCCGTTACTATTGCGAAAACCTGGTTGCGGATTATACCCTGCAGGACGAAGTTAATATGTATTACGGTCAGGTAGCTTTAGAAGACGCGGTTCTGGCCATTACCGAAAGCGATTTTATTATCTGTGATACCACATTTATTACGGTAAAAATATGGAGTGATGAGGTACTTGGCGAAACACCACAGGTGGTGCTGGATGCATTGCCAAAAAAACCATACGATCTGTATTTGTTAATGGATATTGATTTGCCATGGCAGGACGATCCGCTGCGCGATTTCCCTAACAAACGCGAATATTTTATGCAGGTTTGGCATCAGGAACTTCAGGCGCTCAATGCCAATTACAAAGTTATCGACGGCTTGGGTGAAGAAAGAATTGCGAATGCGGTTAATGCCATTGGTGAATTTTTAGGGAGATAAAAAATAAGATTCTTCCATTATTTGGAAATGAATGTTTGTGGCTTTTGGCTGCGGACAGTCCCGCCATTCGCTTTATCCCGATGAAAAATCGGGATGTCCGCTACGGTCGGGTTTATTGAACAGGAGCTTGTTATCATGAGGCATAACATGAAACGTTCTTACGGAACGAAAAAACACACGTCATTTTTTTCGCCACACATGCAACGTCTTGATGGATAGGCGGCTTGGGTGAAGAAAGAGTTGCGAATGCGGTTAATGCCATTGATGAATTTTTAGGGAGATAAAAAATAGGATTCTTCCATTATTTGGAAATGAATGTTTGTGACTTTTGGCGGCCAGTAGTCCCGCCATTCGCTTTATACCGATGAAAAATCGGGATGTCCGCTACTGTCGGGTTTATTGAACAGGGGCTTGTTAGCATGAGGCATAACATGAAGCGTCTTTATGGATCGGCGGCTTGGGTGAAGAAAGAATTGCGAATGCGGTTAATGCCATTGATGAATTTTCGGAAGATAAAAAATAAGATGCTCTATTTTTTTGGAAATGAATGTTTGTAGCATTTGGCGGCCAGTAGTCCTGCCATTCGCTTTATCCCGATGAAAAATCGGGATGTCCGCTACTGTCGGGTTTATTGAACAGGGGCTTGTTAGCATGAGGCCTAACATAAAACGTTCCTATGGAACGAAAAAACACACGACATTTTTTCGCCACACATGAAGCCTTCCAATAGAATGTCAAAAACATAATATTTACAGATCGTCCCATCGGGACGATTCATCGGTAGCCAATTGTATAAATTGGCGTTGGTCGTTCCGTAGGAACGTTTGGTAATTTGCCGTTAAATATTTACCTGCCTGAAAATGCCATGTGCACAGAACCATTCATTTTCTAAACCTAAAAGCCTTCATTTTTCAAATAATACCGTCAATTTTTGCCCGGTTAACCGGTAACGCATTAAAACCCGTCCGAATTACCAAATATTTTATACATTTGCCTCATCATTAGGGGTGCCTTGTTTAAATAAACACAAAAACAGGCTGAGATCATACCCATTTTATAGGTGAAAGGTAGAAGGTAAAAGGCGGAAGGTAAAACCCTAAGCCCTAAACCTCAAAACCCTAAACCTTATAAATGCACCTGATCCGGGTAATGCCGGCGTAGGGATTGGAGTTATGGAAGTTTAACTGAAATCGGGGAAGCCCCTTTTTCCGATGGGTTTAACTAAAAACAAAAACATTGAAAAATTTACTTTTTGCAGCACTTGTTGCAATACTGCCTTTCTTCGTATCGGCACAGGTTTCGGTTACCGGAAAAATAACAGATCAAACGCAGCAAGCTCTTCCCGGCGCCACCATTAAATTGAGAAATCAGAAAACGGCTGTGATGAGCGATGCGAACGGAAACTATACCATCACAAATCTATCGAACGGAAAATATACCCTGGTGGTAAGTTATGTTGGTTATAAATCCGTAGAGAAGACGGTAGAAATCACGCAAAACACCACCTTGGATTTTAGCCTTTCGCCACAAAATTTCCTAGCGGATGAGGTAATCGTTCGCGCAACGCGTGCCACAGATAAATCGGCTACTACCTACAAAAATATCGGTAAGGAAGAAATTCAGCAGAATAACTTCGGACAGGACCTGCCATTTATTCTGCAGAACACACCCGGTGTAGTGGTTAACTCTGATGCCGGTGCCGGTGTGGGCTATACTGGCATCCGTATCCGCGGGAGCGATAACAGCAGGATTAACGTAACCGTTAACGGTATTCCGATCAACGATAGCGAAAGCCAGGGAACGTTTTACGTAAATATGCCCGATTTTGCCTCATCAGTTGATAACGTACAAATCCAGCGTGGGGTAGGTACCTCAACCAATGGCGCAGGTGCTTTTGGCGCAAGTTTAAACATCCAGACAACTGCCAGCGAAACGGAACCTTATGCAGAGGTAAACAGCACTTATGGAAGTTTCAATACCTGGAAAAATACGGTAAAAGTAGGAACAGGTTTGATTAATAACCGTTTTAGTTTTGATGGCCGTTTATCGAGAATCAGTTCTGATGGTTATGTAGACCGTGGATCATCGCTGCTAAAATCGTATTTTTTATCAGGCGCTTACCATGGGAATAAAGATTTACTACGTGTAAATGTATTCTCTGGAAATGAGAAAACCTACCAATCGTGGAATGGTATTCCGCAATCGCGTTTAGAAAATGATGTAGCCGGGATGAATGCCTATATCGACAGAAACGGATTAAGTACCGAAGATGCGGCTAACCTTTTAAACTCGGGCAGGAGGTATAATAGCTTTCTGTACAATAATCAAACAGATAATTATACACAAAACCATTATCAGTTAATTTATGCAAGGCAGTTTTCTGATCAGTTTTCTTTTAACGGAGCATTACATTATACTCAGGGACAAGGCTATTACGAAGAATACCGGGTGCAGGATGAACTGAAAAATTATGGTTTAAATCCGGTTGTTATTCCTGGCGGTACTCCGGTTACCAGTACAGATCTTATTCGCCGCCGCTGGCTGGATAACGATTTTTATGGAGTTACCTATGCTTTTAACTATGTACCTGAAAAAAGCCTGAACTTTACTCTGGGCGGTGCCTATAATGAATATAAAGGAGCGCATTTTGGGCAGGTAATCTGGGCGCAATATGCATCGAACGGAGATATCGACAGGCATTATTATGATAACAATGGTTTTAAGACCGATTTTAACATTTACGGTAAGGTAAATTATAGTCCGGTTGAGGCTTTGAGTTTATTTGCTGATTTACAGTACCGCCGCGTATATTATGATATTGCTGGAACAGAAAATAAGTTGAATTCTTTGGCCATTAACCAAACCTTAAATTTCTTTAACCCGAAATTTGGTGCAACTTATTTTATCAATCCGCAGAGCAATTTATATGCTTCGTTTAGCGTGGCTAACAAAGAACCTAACCGCGATGATTATACAGATGCAACAATAGGTGTTACCCCTAAACCGGAGCGCCTGAACGATGTAGAATTGGGCTACCGTTTTAAAAATGATCAGTTTAATATTGGCGCTAATGCTTACGGTATGTTCTACAAAAACCAATTGGTGGTAACCGGAAAAATAAATGATGTTGGTGGTAATTTCCGCCAGAATGTAGACAAAAGTCATCGTATGGGTATTGAATTGGATGGTTCTTATACCATCAGCAAACAGTTTATCGTAAATGCCAATGCTGCGTTTAGTCGCAACAAAATCAAAAACTTTACCGAATATTATGATGATTACGATAACGGCGGACAGGTTGTAAATAATTATAATCTTACTGATATTTCGTTTTCTCCAAATACCGTGCTTTTTGGCGAACTGGTTTATAAACCTGTTAGTGGATTTGCTATTGCTTTACAGAGCAAATATGTTAGCAAACAATATTTAGACAATACGCAAAATAACGACCGGACCATTAATGGTTACTGGGTAAATAACGCACGTTTAGGTTACGATTTTAAATTTGCGGGCGTTAAAAATGTAAACATCGGCTTATTGGTAAACAATATTTTAGATAAGAAATACGAAAGCAATGGTTATACCTACGGCTATCTTTTAGGTGGAAGTAGGATAACTGAAAACTTTTTCTATCCACAGGCCGGAACTAACTTTTTGCTGAGTCTGAACGTTAAGTTTTAATAAAGACCAAAGCTAAAAGCAGAAAGACTAAAGCAGAAAGTTAAAAATCATTAAAATCGCCATTGGAAACAAACCCCAATGGCGATTTTGTTTATCTTGCCACGCTGATCTTAAAATCCTTTAATCTTACTAATCCTGATCCAGAACAAATTCAGGGTACGCTTACGATGGCGATTTTGTTATCTTGCCACGCTGATCTTAAAATCCTTTAATCTCACAAATCCTGATCCCATGAAGTACATAGAAAAATTTCAGTACATCACACACGATATTCCAAATTTAAGCCATTTAGAGCAGGCACAACTGGCTTGCGAGGCAGGTGCAAAATGGATCCAGTACCGTTGTTTGAGCAAAACAGATGAACAACTCCTGCAGGATATTAATGCCATTGCCGAAATCTGCGATGATTGGGGTACCACTTTAATTGTTACCAATCATGTGCATTTAAACGGAAAAGCCGATATCCAGGGTTTTCATATCGAAGATATGGAAGCTGATTTTATCGCACTTCGTAAATTGGTTGGTAATGATATTACCTTGGGTGGCTCGGCAAATACACTTGAAAATTTAATCAGGCTTGCAAAAGAGGGGGCAGATTATGCAGGTTTTGGTCCCTATGCCGAAACTGAAACCAAACCTAACGATTATTTAGCATTGGGCCTCAAAGGTTACCAGCAGGCGGTTAGTGAATTGCATGAAAAAAGTATAAACCTTCCGGTATTGGCGGTAGGCGGCATAAAAATTTATGATGTGGAAGCTTTAATGCAAACGGGCATGTACGGAATAGCGGTTTCGGGAGCCATAAATTTTGCTGACGATTTTATAGAAGCCTATCAGGATTTTTACACATCTGTTAAAGAAAGTGCTGTTAATTAACATTTTATAATTTGAAGCCTGTTGGATAATTTTTAGTTTTGGGTTAAACCCCATCTAATATGTCAGAAAACGCTCTTCAAACCAATACACCTTGGAATATTTATAAAAAAGTATCCTTCAGGTTTTTCTTTATCCTGCTGCCTCTTTTTATCATCCTCAACAACAACGGGGCTTTCACTTTCCTGTCGGTCATACTACAGCTGCCTGGTAAAGTATTGCACAATTTCATTCCATGGTTTTCTAAACATATTATCCACTACAATTACGATTTTACCATCTATACCAATGGCAGTGGCGATACCTCTTACGATTGGGTACTGTTACTTTTTATATTCTTTGTTTCGGTAATTGGCTGCATCATCTGGTCGGTTTTAGATCGTAAACGCAAAAGCTACAACGCGGCTTATTATTGGCTGGTGGTATTAGTAAGGTTTTATCTGGCCTTTACCCTGATATTGTACGGCTTAATAAAAGTAATCAAACTCCAATTCCCTGATCCGTCGCTAACCAGACTGTTACAGCCTTTTGGTGATGCATCGCCAATGGGCCTCGCCTGGACTTTTCTCGGTTTTTCGAAAGGTTACAATGTTTTTATGGGCATTGTAGAAGTTTCGGCGGTTTTGCTTTTATTCCGTAGAACGGTGGTTGTGGGTGCATTTCTTTCGCTGGCAGCAACTGCACACGTAATGTCTATGAATTATTTTTTCGATGTTCCGGTAAAGTTACTCTCTACCGCATTGGTGGTAATGAGTCTTTTTATTTTGGCTCCCCATTTTGTTAAATTATACCGTTTCTTTATTAAATACGAAAACCAGCAGCTCGAAAAAATGTACCGCCCAACATTTAAAAAACGATGGATTTACATTTCGGCTTATAGCTTAAAATACCTTTACATTACTGCTTCTATTGGTTCCTTATTGTATGCGTTCATCCAGCAAACAAAAGTTTATGGCAGTGCGGCTCCAAAACCATTTTTATACGGTATTTACAATGTAGAAAGCATGAAACTTAAAGGCGCAGTACTACCACCATTAACTACCGATAGTATCCGCTGGAAACAGATGATTATCAGTTACGAAGGCTATGCAAAGGTTAAAAAAATGAATGATAGTACTGTCAATTTCACTACCGTTTTTAACCAGAAAAAGAAAGAACTGGTGTTAAAATCAACCGCCAGAGATTCATTGAAATATGTGTTAAATTATAACATTGTTGGTAAAGATAAACTCATCATTTCTGGTTTGAGAGACCAAGATTCAGTATCGGTAAGCTTTAAAAAGAAAGACCTGAAAGATTTCAGGCTCATTAACAGGGGCTTTCACTGGGTAAGCGAATACCCTTACAACCGCTAATCATTTTACCCCGAGCTGATTCTTGATGTATGCTACTTAATACGAAATTTCTATATTCGCAGTATGTCTTCACACCATATTGTAAAAGAAAAACAAGAGCCTGCTTTATTTATAGAGGAGCTTGGAAATTTTAACGAAGAGTTATTAGGTCAGCTGTTAGAATGGAGCCCAACCTTATTGGTTAACGCGGAAAATTATGATAAAATATTTTCTATCGGTTTAAAGGTTGATGTTTTGGTTAACGGCAACGGCCAGGAAGTACAGGAAGACACTAAAATAATTCAGGGGCCTGTTGATGCTTTGATGGTAGCCATTAATTACCTGTACGAGGAAAAATATCCTGCAGTAAATGTAATTACACGCAAATTCGATTTAGAAAAATATGCAGGCTTTGAAGATAAAATCAATTTGGTTGTTTTTACCGAAAGGGCAAAACATTATCCGATTAAATCGGGATTTTCGGTTTGGAAACCGGCAGGAAGCGAGTTTTGGATCCACGGCAACCGCTACCTAGAAGTAACCAATCTGATGCAGGACGAAGACGAAATTTTTAAAGTGGTTAATGATGGTTTTGTAGAATTCACTTTTTCAGGACAACCCATTTTTATTAGCGAGCCGATATGATTACCCTTAGAAAAGCAAAAGAAGAAGATTTAGAAATTATCAGGGATATTGCAGCAGCAACATGGCCGTCAACCTACCTGGATATTATCGGACAGGCGCAGATTGATTATATGTTGGATAAAATGTACAACAAAGGCGAACTGTTGAGACAATTGATGGAAGGGCATATTTTCCTCATCGCCGAAGAAGGCGAAAATCAATTCGGTTTTGCGGGTTATTCCATTATAGGGCATGAAGAGCGGATTTATAAACTGCATAGCTTTACGTATTGCCATCGGCACATGGAAAGGGTGTAGGTAAAATCCTGATCAACGAGGTATTTAACCAGGTAAAAGATGCAGGTGCAAGTGCCTTACAACTTAACGTAAATAAACATAATAAAGCCAAAGATTTTTACCTGAAAGGGGGATTTACCATTAAAGAATCGGTAAAACTTGATATTGGTGAAGGTTTTTTTATGGATGATTATGTGATGGAGTATAAGTTTTAATCCTTTTCACATTAACGTCATTTCGAGCAGAGTGCAGCGAAGTAGAGAACCACGCAGTGAAGCGAAGCTAAATCTATCTCGGGATAGATCTCTCCGCTCCACTGCGTTTCGGTCGAGATGACAACTTTTTTATTCCTAATTCTTCATCCTTCCCTGTTCTGCTTCTGTACCGGTTGAACGGCGACGGGCTGGTTTAATCTCGTTTTTACCAAAACGGTAAGTGAAACTCATCCGTCCAATCTGCGTTTCATTTTTCTGGTGCACATCATAGGTCAGGCCTGGTAATGCGCTTGATAAATTATTTTCAGACATATTGAATATATCAGATAGCGCAAGTTTTAAACTTGCTTTTTTATTAAATAACGATTTGCTTAATCCTGCATCAACATAATAACGTGCTTTTAAACTTAAAGTACCGTAATCGAGCGGCGATTCGTAGCTTCCATTTAGCTCTGCCGTAAAACCGTTAACAATGGTAAAGGTTTGCTGTGATTTAAATTGGAAAGATGTTTTTCCTGTTTTTAAAGCACTTCCAGCTAAATCGGGTGCTTCAAAACTCAGGTAAAATACATTTAAATTGTTGTTGGTTTGCCACCACTTCGTAATCTGAACGGGCACATTTAAATTGGCATTATAGCTGATGTTTCTTGCAATATTGGCATTGGTTTGGTACAGCGCTTTATTCGCCGCATCTGGTAAAATCACTTCGGCAATTACATCATTTACCCTGCTGTATCCGACAGATAACATATATTTCTGCAATAAGGTATAGCTGAGTTCAAAATTATGCGTGTATTGCGGATTTAAAAAAGGATTTCCTTTACTGTAGGTATATTGATCGAGATAATAAATAAAAGGATTTAAAGCATCATAACTCGGGCGGTCGATCCTTCTGCTATAAGAAAAGCCCAACTGATTATTTTTTGAAAGCGTTTGCTGAACAAACAATGTAGGGAAGAAATCCCAGTAACTACGCTCCACAACGGTATTCGTGGTGATTAAATTCCCTTTCGAGTTGGTTTGTTCCATCCTTAAACCAATCTGTACACTCGTATTTTTAAACTGCTTGTTTAAATTGGTATAAGCTGCATTTACATTTTCATCGTAAATAAACTGGTTGCTTCGACGTACATCGTTCTGCCAGTTATTACTCACAAATTCTTCGGCCTGTAAATCATTATCGGTTTTAACCCAACTGCTTTTAACACCTGCCTCCAACTTAACCGTTTTGCTTAACGAAACATTATAATCAACTTTAAAGGCTTTAATATCTATAATGGACGGGGTATTGTTCCGGGTAAAAATCGTAGGACGGATCCTGTCTCCATTAGGAAACAGGTAATCATTATCATATTTTGAGCCATCGTTACCATTATATCTCGAATAATCTACATCGGCAGAAATTTCCGAACCTGCCGTATCCAGAACCGATTTATAGTTAAGGTTGTAAGAAAGGCTATTATATTTGTTGTTCTGCAAGGTATTGGTAATCAAAACCGTATCTACTTTTTGAAAAGACGGACCAATTAGTGTGTTGTTTATCGAAGCCTCTGTTCCATGGTTAAAATAGCCGTTTACCAATACCCCAATGGTATTTTTCTTATCGATAAAATAATCTAATCCGGCCTTAAAATTGTTATTCTGCTGTTTCCTGTGGCTTGTACCCACCTGCATAAAGTATGTATCGGGCGTACCCTTCGAAATCCTGTCAATGGCAATCAGGTTGTCGCGTTCATTTCGGCCATAATTGTAGTTACCAAAAAGATTCAGTTTTTGCGTTCTGTGGTTAAGGTTTAAACCGGTATTTCCCCTAAAATTTTTACCATATCCGGCTGTACCGGTTAAACTGCCGTTGGTACCTCCATTTTTGCTTTTCTTGGTTTTAATATTGATAATCCCTGAGTTACCCGAAGCATCATATTTAGATGAAGGATTGGTAATCAGCTCAATACTTTCGATCTCTGTACTTTGCATATTGCGAAGCAGATTGGCTACATCTGCACTGCTCATATAAGTTTGTTTACCATCCAGCTGGATCAGCACGCCCTGTTTGCCCATCATCGAAATTTTATCGTTCTGATCTACTGTTACACCCGGAGCCTTTTGCAAAACCTCCAGCGCCGTAGAACCGGTCATGATTGAACTGTTAGAAACGTTCATCACCACCTTATCCATTTTCCTTTCTATCAACGGTTTGGTTACTGCTACATTTACTTCACTTAAGTTTTGGGCAGTTGCAACAAGCTGTGCCGTTCCAAAATCTACCTTTTGGTTATCTTCCGTTAGAACGATGGTTTTACTTTTCAGGGTTTTGTAACCCATGTTGCTGGCTTTGTAAAAATAGCTTCCTTTATTAGCTACATTAAAGGCAAAGGTTCCGCTAGGATCGGTAAATGCAGTTTTAACTACGCTCGAATCGGAAGCTTTAAACAGTACAACTGTAACATAATCTGCAGGTTTTTTATTTTCATCTAAAATTATCCCGCTGATATTAGCTTTGGGATTTGTTTGTGCAAAACCCGCTGTAATAGTCAAAAACAGCGTTAATGTTAACGATATGGTGTAAAATATTTTCATTTTCAGGTTTTATTAGCTTAAAAAATGGGCAAAAAGATTCCATAACGCTTTTACATGCGCTTTTTACCTTGTGCTTGCTTATTTAAAGTTTAGCTCGGAACGAAAGGTTCCCCATTGTTTAGTTATAAGTAAGACGACCGTTTTTTGAAAAGGTTACAGGGATTTTTAAAAAGTCTGAAGTCAGAGGTCCGATGACAGAAGTTTAGCATTAGAAGTTGACAGTGACTAATGAACAATCCTTTTACCACAAAGGCACGAAGACACAAAGACTTTTCAAAAAAAGCATCGTCATCTCGACTGTAGCATAGTGGAACGGAGAGATCTATCTCGAGGCAGATTTCTCCACGTTGTTACACTCCGCTCAGAATAACAGACTAAATCCATGGCTAAAATTATAGAATACTGATTTGTGAGGGACACAGACCAACCTAGCTGGGTTGTATAGCATGCCAACTAATAAACAAATGAACCAATCTTAACCACAAAGGCACAGAGACACAAAGACTTTTCAAAAAAGCATCGTCATCTCGACTGTAGCATAGCGGAAAGGAGAGATCTATCTCGAGGCCAATTTCTCCACGTCGTTACTTTCCGCTCAGAAACAAACCAAATCCATGGCTAAAATTATAGAATACTGATCTGTGAGGGATACAGACCAGCCTAGGTGGGTTGTGTAGCATACTAACCGATAAACAAATGAACCAATCTTAACCACAAAGGCACGAAGACACTAGGAAGTTTTCAGTTAGCAATTGGCAGTACTCAAATCTGCACCATGCCAATTAACCAATGAACTAATGGCAAATGAACCAATGAACTAAACAAAAAAAGCCACAGATCAACAAGTTTACACCTGCTGCTCCATGGCTGTTAGATCTCTTGAAGAGAATATTATTTTACACCTAGTACATCAACACCCTGTTCAAAAACAACGTCAACCGGGATATTCTTTTTGGTTAAGCGATCTAAATCTGTTTGAAGTTCGGTGTGGATAATTGCTTTTTCTTTCTGTGCTTTTTCTACTGCAGCTTTATCACCATTACCCTGAAGTGTGATGATGAATGCACTTAAGTCGTTCATTGCCGTAGCAAATTTTTCGAAATTCACTTTATAGGTACCATTTGCAGTCCGTTCGAATGCGCCTTTTTCCTGAAAGTAGTTAAAACACTGCATATTGGCTTTTCCGTGCGCTTCTGAAACGCCAAAACGTACCGAGCGTAAAATGCCGGCCATAAATGTGGTATAGTAATCTTTAATATCGCCTTTTAACTCGCCTTTTTTAAGCAATCCGGTTACCATGTATAAACCTAAAATATCGGCTTTACCTTCTTCTAACCAGCTGTATTGTTCTTTTAGTGCTGTACGTACAAAGCCTTTTCCGGTAATGGTTTTTTTAATCCCTAATCCATGTGCCACTTCATGGAACATTACATTGGCAAAAAAAGCATCGAATTTAATATACTTCTGTTGTTCTGCATCGATCAATTCTTTCGAAATCGGCACCAGGATCTTATCAAATTTGGCCTGCATGGCGTTTTTTAACTGCGAACGGCGGGTACCTTTTTCTTGTTGTATTTTTTCATCGTTAGGTAAGTTCACCGCAATGGTTTTCGATCCCGCATTACAATCACCGGCATAATAAACCACATCATACGCATTCAGTTCAGAATCTGTACCAGGAGTTTCGGTTTTATATTTTGCTGCAACAGGCAGGTTTTTTTGTAACTCGGGAAGCATTTTTACATATTTGGCCAAACGCTTGCTCCACTCTTTATCTTTAATTAAAACATAAGCCTCATAACTGGTACGGGCATTAAAAAGTTTATCCTCGTAATTTTCAATCGGACCAATAATAATATCCAATCCATTGGTTTTCATATCCAGCCAGGCATAATCACTCGCCGTAAAATTATCAGTTACCAGGGCATCGGCCCTTAAGTTTAAATATTTTTTTAAACCTGCATCTTCGGTAATTAAAGCAGCCTGTTTTAAAAGCGAACTCACTTTCTGCAATTCTGAAGCGTATAAAACATGGTAAGGTACCGTCGATAATTTACCGGTACTATCTTTTTGAACCACAGAATAAGCGCCAAATTTATCTGCCAGGTCCGATTTTTCAATTGCATCTTTTGTAATTCCATAAGGATAAAAAGAAGCGCCTTCTGGTTTGGCTCCAACACCTTCAACAAAAGCTTTATCGTTATTTAACCTATCCCATGGACCATAATTGATATTCACAAAATCACGTGTTTTTTCATCCTTAATAGTCGCCATTAAGCTATCTCTTTGCGGATAAGCCTGTTTCCAGTACAATTCGTCCATAATTTCGGCTGCCTGGATCAGCAAAGGAAGAATTTTACGGTCGTTAACACTTAATTGATTGATATTGGTGGTAAGTTTAACTTTTTCGTAAATGGCCAGGCGTTGTGCAACATAATTGGTCAAACTATCCTTTTGTACCGTTACAGCTTTTTCTTCCGTTGGTTTGTTATTACCGGTGCAAGATGACAGTGAGCCGGCTGCAATAGCCAGGGAAGATAAAATTAGGGTTGATTTGTATAAATTCTTCATATTAAAGTATATCGGTGCTAAATTAGTAATTTTTGAAAGCTTTGTATAAAGTTTGATGCATTGGCCCAAGTTTCGTATAACTTTGTAACTTCAAATCGCTAACAATTCATGCCCATGTTATTTTCAAAATCAAAGTTTCCATCTGTTTTTACTTTTTCTCTCCTGCTAATTTTATCAGCGTGTGGCACCAATAAATATGCTGCAACAGAAAAAATATATAAAGATAAAGCGAAAGATTTTTCAAAAATAATCGGCACGGTACCTCCAACTGGTCAGCTATATGATTCATTAGGAGCAACAAATCAGGAGTGGGTTGGTTCTGTAAATTTTGGGATACGTAAGCCTAATTTTGTAGTGATACACCATACCGCACAGGATAGTTTGGCACAAACCATTAAAACGTTTTTCTCAACCAAAGCTGGTACCAGCGCACACTATGTTATTAGCCGCGATGGGAAGGTAGTACACATGGTGAACGATTACCTTCGAGCAAACCATGCCGGAATAAGTAAATGGGGCAAAGATACCGACCTCAATTCTTCGTCAATTGGTATAGAACTGGATAACAACGGACTAACTGACCCATGGCCAGATGCGCAGATTAACAGCTTGCTTAAACTTTTAGCTACCCTTAAAAAGAACTACAGCATACCAACGGCTAATTTTATCGGCCATGCCGATATTGCCCCAAAACGTAAAAACGATCCGAAAAATTTCCCCTGGAAAAAACTGGCAGATAAAGGTTTCGGATATTGGTATGATGACATATTAAAAAACCCACCGGCAGATTTCAACACCGAAATGGCCCTAAAATATATTGGGTACGATACCAGCAACCTTCCTGCTGCAATTACTGCTTTTAAAATCCATTTTATACAGAGCGATATTACACCGACTTTAACGCCAGTTGATGTTTTGGTGTTGTATAATGTGTATACGAAGTATTAGCGAATGGTGCGAGCAGTTGGCGTAGATTTGCACTTAAACCCAATCCGTCCTGAACTGTTTTCAGGATCTTTAGTGAGAATTTGTCCGAAGTCGGAAGACCGGGGTCCGAAGTTTGGTTGCCCATCTCCAATCTTTGAGTGCTCAGTGCTTCTTTCTTTGCGGTTAATGATGGAAGATGGGGAATGGGATAAGTCCGAAGTCGGAAGACGGATGTCCGAAGTTTAGGTGCGAAATACCCACCAATTAACCATCACAGCTTACAGTTTTTGGCAATATGTAGTAAGACTTTAACAACTCTGCAATTAAAAAATATATTCATAAACAGTTAACCGGTTTAAACAATTAACCGATTAACCAAAACACAACAAAAAAGCACAGACAAACCACATTAATCTGTGTTCATCTGTGCCTTAAATTTTATGTAAAGCCATCCCCTTTAGGGGAGGGTTGGGTGGGGTTAATTCGGCTTCTTAAATGTATCTTTCAGTGTTACTGTTCTATTGAAAACCAATTTATCGGCAGTAGAATCTTTATCCAAACAGAAATAACCTTTACGGATAAACTGATAACGGCCATCTAAATCTGCATCGGCCAAAGCCGGCTCGATATAAGCATTAGGCAATACCGTTAAACTTTCGGGGTTTAAATAATCTTTAAAATCGCCTTCTTCTGCATCAGGTGTTTCTGAAGTAAATAAACGGTCGTATAAACGGATCTCGGCAGTTTTTGCATGTGCCGCACTTACCCAATGTATGGTTCCTTTAACGTTGATACCGCTGGTATCGCTTCCGCTTTTAGATTCCGGGATATAAGTACAACGGATTTCGGTAACATTGCCATTTTCATCTTTCACAAAATCTTCGCATTTAACAATATAGGCGAATTTTAAACGTACCATTGCACCTGGCGCCAAACGGAACCATTTTTTTGCAGGTACTTCCATAAAATCTTCGCGCTCAATCCAAAGTTCGTTACTGAAAGGAATTACGCGGGTGCCACCACCATCTTCTGCTTCCGGATTGTTCTCACCGATTAAATCTTCAGCGTCTTTATCATAATTGGTAATTACCAGTTTAATCGGATCTAAAACCGCCATTACACGGTTCGCCGTTTTATTTAAATCTTCGCGGATACAGAATTCCAACAAACTAAGTTCAATTAAATTCTCGCGTTTTGCAATACCGATACGTTCGCAAAACTCGCGGATACTTTTTGGTGTAAAACCTCTTCTGCGCAGCCCCGAAATAGTAGGCATCCGTGGGTCGTCCCAACCGCTTACCAGTTTCTCGTTAACCAATTGCAAAAGCTTACGTTTGCTCATTACCGTACTGGTAAGATTTAAACGGGCAAATTCATACTGTTTTGAAGGGAAAATCTCCAGTTTTTCGATAAACCAATCATACAGCTCTCGGTGCGAAACATATTCTAAAGTACAGATCGAGTGGGTGATATTTTCGATACTATCGCTCTGTCCGTGCGCAAAATCGTACATCGGGTAAATGCACCATTTGTTACCCGTACGGTGGTGTTCGGCATGTTTAATACGGTAAATAATCGGGTCGCGCATCAACATATTCGGACTTGCCATATCGATTTTAGCCCTTAAAATATAAGCACCATCGGCAAATTCACCATTTTTCATTCTGGTAAAAATATCGAGGTTTTCTTCAACACTACGGCTACGGTATGGGCTATCCTGGCCAGGTTCTGTTGGTGTACCTTTTAAAGCAGCAATTTCATCTGCCGAGCTTTCGTCAACATAAGCCAACCCTTTTTCGATCAGTTTAACCGCAAAACCATATAATTCATCAAAATAATCAGATGCGTATAATTCGTTTTTCCAATCAAAACCCAACCACCTGATATCTTCCTGCTGGCTGTTAACATATTCTGTTTTCTCCGTTACCGGATTGGTATCATCAAAACGCAGGTTAGTATAACCGCCGTATTTTTGTGTTAGTCCGAAATTCAAGCATATTGCTTTCGCGTGGCCGATGTGCAGATAACCATTAGGCTCCGGCGGGAAACGCGTAACCAAAGTTTCATACTTACCACTATTTAAGTCGTTCTCAACAATTTCTTCAATAAAGTTCAATGACTTCTCTTCACTCATAAAAACCTGTAAATTAGGAATGCAAATGTAAAAAGATTGAGCGTATTTATGCAATGATTAACGGTTTATTAGCATAGGGTTAATATTAGGTGTGTTTGAATTACTTTATTGAGCTGGTATGTACTGTGTAAGATTAATTCCGGTTAGCCGGTAGATAAATGCCCTGGTTGCGAACCATCAAACCATGATCTTATTTCTATATTAGATAATAAATTCGATACATTTACGTCAACTTAATATTCATTTATGAGCAAAGCATTAAATCGACCGATCCGTGTTTTGGTGGCAAAAGTTGGCTTAGATGGTCACGATAGGGGCGCCAAGGTTATTGCAACTTCCTTACGCGATGCGGGTATGGAGGTGATTTACACCGGATTACGCCAAACCCCAGAAATGGTGGTAAATACGGCGTTACAGGAAGATGTTGATGCAATAGGGATCTCCATCCTCTCAGGCGCACATATGACGGTTTTTCCGAAAATTATCCATTTTATGAAAGAAAAACAGCTGGATGATGTGTTATTAACCGGTGGAGGGATTATACCTGAAGCTGACCGGTTAAAGCTTGCCGAACTGGGCGTTGGAGAATTATTCCCCCCGGGCACAACAATGGCAAGTATTGTAGAATATATTCAAAATTGGGTTACTGAAAACAGAAATTTTTAAGCTATGGCATACCAGAATTTAATATCAGAAGTAAAAGAAAACATTTTATACGTTACTATAAACCGCGAAAAGGCGCTTAATGCATTAAATAAAGATACTTTGGCCGAACTTGCAGATGTAATTGCTTATGCAGGTAAAACTGAAGAGGTTAGAGGCGTTATTTTAACCGGGACCGGTGAAAAGGCTTTTGTTGCGGGCGCTGATATTAAAGAGTTTTCGGAATATAATGGAAAACAAGGTGAAGAATTGGCCAAAAGAGGGCAGGATGAAGTTTTTAATGCCATAGAAAATTCGCCAAAACCTTTTATTGCAGCTGTTAATGGTTTTGCTTTGGGCGGCGGTTTGGAATTGGCGATGGCCTGCCACATCCGGATCGCATCAGACAATGCAAAATTAGGACTGCCAGAAGTTACTTTGGGTTTAATTCCGGGTTATGGAGGCACGCAACGTTTAACACAACTGGTTGGAAAAGGTAAAGCAATAGAAATGATTACCACTGCAAATATGATTACTGCAGCCGAAGCCGAGAAAATAGGTTTGGTAAACCATGTTGTGCCACCCACCGATTTGATCAGTAAAGCAGAAGAAATACTCAATCTGGTAAAGCAAAGGGCTCCATTAGCTGTTTCTGCAGCTATAAAAGCAATCATTGCATCGGTAAATAATGATAATGGTTATACTACAGAAATTGAAGCTTTCGGCAGATGTTTCGAAACCGCCGATTTTAAAGAAGGAGTTTCTGCATTTGTAGAAAAGAGAAAAGCTAATTTCTCGGGACACTAATAGCCTTGTAGTATTTGTTATATGGCCTAAATACTCAAATTGTATAAAATATTTCACAAAATCATATTTTTTGCCTAATTATGCATTATCTAAAATGCATAATCTCAATCATTTTGACTCATCCCACTTAATTATTCGGGGTTCTTTTTAGGGCTAAAAATCCTATTAATGAAAAACAAAATACTTATAATCGACGATGAAATAAACATCGGCCTGTTACTTACTAAATTTTTAATTAAAAACAGATTTGAAGTTTTTACCACCACCACGGGGGCGTCGGCCCTGGAAATATTAGAGCGGGAAAAATTTGATCTGATTTTGTGCGATTATCGCCTGGATGATACCGATGGTAAAGAAATTCTCATTTATACTAAAGAAAATTACCCATCCACAGGGGTAATTATCATTACAGGCTATTCAGATATCAAACTTGCCGTAGAACTAATTAAACTCGGGGCCTGCGATTATATTGTTAAACCTTTATATCCCGATGAAATATTAAATACAATTAATAAGGTACTGGAAAGCCGGAAAATATTAAAAAAACAATCAAATATTGCTGTAACTGAGCCACAAGCCGCTAATTATCCTAAATATATAGAGGGTAAAAGCAAGGTCTCGTTAAATCTTTTAGAACAGGTTAATCTGGTTGCCCCAACCAATTACAGTATCATCTTGAACGGGAAAAGCGGCACCGGAAAAGAATGTGTAGCTAAAATTATTCACCAGAACAGTTTACGCAAAAATGCACCTTTTGTAGCAATGGATTGCGGCTCGTTAAACAAAGAATTGGCCGTAAGCGAATTTTTCGGGCACGAAAAAGGATCATTTACGGGAGCCATATTTACTAAAATAGGCCATTTTGAACAGGCAAATGGCGGAACATTGTTTCTTGATGAAGTAGCCAATCTGTCATACGAGCTGCAGGCAATTTTACTAAGAGCGGTACAGGAAAGAAAGATCAGAAGAATAGGTAGTACCAAAGAAATAGAGCTTGATATGAGGATTATCGTAGCTACCAACGAAAATCTTGAAGACTGTATAAAAAAAGGAACATTCAGGGAAGATCTGTATCATCGTTTTAACGAATTTTCTATCAATATTCCCTCCTTAAGCGAGCGAAAAGAAGATATCCTTCTTTTTGCTAATGCATTCCTGGCTGAGGCAAATGAAGAGCTGAACAAAAGTATTACCTCTTTTTCCAAAGATGTTAGAAATCGTTTTTTAAACTATAGCTGGCCAGGCAATGTGCGTGAGCTTAAAAATGTAATCAAACGAATAGCATTGTTAACTAATGGAAACCAGATCGAGACCAAAGTTTTGCCGCCAGAAATCGAAAAAAATATATTAGCCAAAAACCAGGTGTTCGAAAAGAAATTCTCCGGCCTTTTTCCTGGTCAGAAAAATAGCGCCCGGCAATTGAGAAAAACAACTGAGGAGGCCGAATATGCCGCAATTTTAACCGTATTAAAAGAAGTTAACTTTAATAAATCAAAAGCAGCTAAAATCCTCAAGATTGATAGAAAAACCCTTTACAACAAAATAAATATGCTTAAACTCGATAAAGAAGAATAAATTAAAAATCAATAAAACAAAACAGGCAAATCAAACATTTAAGAGATATCCCAAGCACCTTTAATTATGTCGGTATTCTCTTATAAACAGCGTAACAATATTAATCTGGTTATTATCATTGCGCTGGGAGTTTTAATTGCATATTCTTTACAGAGCATCTTTAGTGCAATTCTGAGTACGTTGGTGCTGTATACCATTATGCGACCTGCATATATCCATCTGGCCGAAAATAAGGGGTGGAATAAAAGAGTAGTGGCCATTTTGCTGATTACAGTTAGCATTATATTAATTGTTCTGCCTTTTTATGCGCTGAGCAGTATGGTTATCAGTAAAATTTCGGAGTTGCGTAACAATGAAATCTTTTTCAGGAACCTGCTGGTTAAATTGCAGCACCTGGTTCCCGTTAAAATCAACCAGGATCTCATCCAGGAGGGCATGAACCGTTTGGGTAATTGGGCTACCCAGCTTTTCCCTTCCCTGATTTCCAGTGCCGTAAATATTGTACTGAGTTTATTGGTGATGTACTTTTTGCTTTATTTTATGTTAATTGAGCGGAAAAAATTCGAGTTTTCGATGATAAAGTATGCACCTTTCAGAGAGCAGAATGCACTGCGTTTTGGTGATGAAATGCGGAATACCACCTACGCTAATGTTTTGGGCCAGGGCTTAATCTGTTTGGTACAGGGCTCGTTGGTGAGTCTTTCATTTTATGTTTTAGGTTATAAAGATCCCATGTTTTGGGGTGTAATTACCACATTTATTTCTTTTGTTCCGGTTTTGGGGCCTCCGGTTGTTTTTGTGCCGGCTGCCATTTTGCAGATTGCCGAAGGAAATAATTTTGCGGGCTGGGCCATGCTTATTTTCGGTTTTGTTGTGATTATAAACATCGATAACGTGCTGCGGTTTATCATCGCAAAAAAAGTTGGCAACATTCATCCTATAATTACAGTAATTGGCGTAATTATTGGTATCCCTTTATTCGGAATACTGGGCCTTGTTTTTGGCCCGTTACTATTGTCTTATTTTATTTTGCTTGTTAAAATTTACGAAACCAGTACGCTTGCATCAGAAAGATTGGAAAGAATTAAAACAAATAATGAGCATAACGAGTTATAAATATAGCTTAACAATAAAATAATGTAGTAGTTTTATATTGTACATGATTGTTAAACCCTTAAAATACATTATTATGAATGATAACTCAAAAGTTGTAGTTGCGCTTTTAGCTGGATTAGCTGCCGGTGCAGCATTAGGAATTTTGTTCGCACCTGATAAAGGTGAAGAAACCCGCGATAAATTAAGCCAGTCGTTAAAAGACCTGGGCGATTCTATCAAAGATAAAGCCGCTGATGAGATTAACAACCTGGCCAGCCTGAAAGACAAAGTTGTAAGCTCAATCAAAACCAAATTGAGAAGCGTAGAAGAAGAATACAGCGACGATATCGAGCACGCTTAATAAATAAAATATTGCATAGCCGGGTGTTTTGCCCGGTTAAACCTCATCTGAATTATGCAGGAAAATAAGGATAAAAGTATCGAAGATCTGGTAGATGATGCCAAAGGCTTTCTAGAAGCCAGGGTAGAGTATACCAGGCTTTACCTGGTTGAAAAAGTATCGAAGGTTTTTGCCGATCTGGTAACGAGCACTGCCGTTATTGTTTGTTTTATTTTGGCCTTTTTATTTGGCTCAGTAACCCTGGCGCTCTATTTATCCGATGTTTTGGGTAGTTATGCCGGTGGTTTTGGCTGTGTTTCGTTATTCTACATCCTGCTGGCCATAATTGTTTATCTAACGAAAGATAAATACATAGAGAAAGCAATTATCAATGTTGCCATCAGAAAATATTTCGACAAACTTGCAGATAAGGAGGAAGATGAAAAGCTATAAAGACATCCGTAACCTAACCGACCTGCAGGCTAGAAAATTAGAGCTTAAAGTTGAGTATACACTCAAGCAGGAGATGCTTAAATCAGACACCAAAACTTTTTTGAAACAGTTTACATTAGGTGCATTGATTAAAAGATACGCTACGCCAAGTAATTTATTTAAAGCCGACGAAAAGTTAAACATTAGCAGTACTGCAATGTCTCTGCTTTTACCTATGGTGATGAATAAAACCATTTTCAGAGGTGCAGGTTTTTTAACCAAGGCTGCTGTAGGATTAGTTTCAGGTAAAGTGGGTAAATCACTTGATGCAGAACATTTGTCAGCCATTTTTAATTCTGTTAAAGGCTGGTTTGGCAAAAAAAAAGAGAAGAAAGATAAAAAGTTTATCGATTACGGTATTCCACCCGATAGCGAAACTTATTAGTTCAGTGGTTCATTTGCCATTTGTTTATTAGTTAGCAAATTGCAGATATCATTTCAAACAAAAAAGCCTCGAAATTTAAAAATTTCGAGGCTTTTTTAATAAATTTGGTCACCCTGAATTCATTTTAGGGTCTTCGGTAGAAAGATGCTGAAATAAATCCGACAGCTATCGGATCAGCATAACAGATTTGTTTATAAGTGCTTACCAATGAGCCACTGGCCAGTAATTATTGAGCCTACAAATCAGTCTTAATCTTTAATTCTTTCAACTGTTTCTCATCAATAGTGCTTGGACTATCAATCATTACATCTCTGCCCGAATTATTTTTAGGGAAAGCAATTACATCACGGATTGAATCTAAACCTGCGAAAATAGAAGTTAAACGATCGAAACCAAAGGCAATACCACCGTGAGGAGGAGCACCAAACTCAAAGGCATCCATCAGGAAACCAAATTGTTTCTGCGCTTCTTCTGCACTGAAACCTAAATGTTTAAACATCAAAGCCTGTAAAGCACGGTCGTGGATACGGATAGATCCGCCGCCAACTTCCGTTCCGTTAATAACCATATCATAAGCATTGGCACGTACTTCACCTGGTTTAGTATCCAACAAAGCAATATCTTCAGGTTTTGGAGAAGTGAACGGGTGATGCATGGCATGGTAACGTTCAGTTTCTTCGTCCCATTCTAAAAGCGGGAAATCAAGCACCCACAGGGCAGAAAAAGTATTTTTATCGCGTAAGCCCAAACGGTTACCCATTTCTAAACGGAGTTCGTTTAACTGTTTACGTACTTTATCGGTAGAACCGGCTAAAATCAATAATAAATCGCCTTTTTCTGTTGCAAAAGCTTCGCTCCATTGTTTAAGGTCTTCTTCATTGAAGAATTTATCAACTGATGATTTAATCGTTCCATCCTCGTTGTGGCGGGCATAAATTAAACCTGTAGCACCAATCTGCGGACGCTTGATAAAATCGGTCAGCTCATCCAACTGTTTGCGTGTATAACCTGCAGCACCTTTTGCATTGATACCAACCACCAGTTCGGCATTATCAAACACCGGGAAACCTTTACTTTTCACCAACTCGTTAAGCTCTACAAATTGCATCTCAAAACGGGTATCGGGCTTATCAGAACCATATAAACGCATCGCATCGGCATATTGCATACGCGGAACTTCCGGCAGATCGTAATTACGAACTTCTTTAAACAAAGTACGGATCAAACCTTCGAAAGTATTTAAAATATCTTCCTGCTCAATAAACGACATTTCGCAGTCGATCTGTGTAAACTCCGGCTGACGGTCGGCCCTTAAATCTTCATCCCTGAAACATTTTACAATCTGGAAATAACGGTCGAAGCCCGAAACCATCAGCAATTGTTTAAAGGTTTGTGGCGATTGTGGTAAGGCATAAAACTCGCCTTCGTTCATGCGGCTAGGCACCACAAAATCTCTTGCACCTTCAGGTGTAGATTTAATCAATACCGGGGTTTCTACCTCGATAAAATCCAAAGCATCCAGATAACGGCGAACGGATTGGGCCATTTTATGACGTAAAACCAGGTTATTACGCACCGGGTTACGGCGTAAATCCAGATAACGGTATTTCATGCGCAACTCATCGCCACCATCCGTTTCATCATCGATCATGAACGGTGGAAGTTTTGCAGCATTTAGAATTTCTAAAGCAGTAACTTTAATTTCTACATCGCCGGTTGGCATTTTTGGGTTTTTGTTGCTTCTTTCTACAACGGTACCAGTAGCTTTGATCACAAACTCACGTCCTAATGTACGTGCAGTTTCGCAAAGCGCTTTATTATCGTCCATGTTAAAAACCAACTGGGTAATACCATAACGATCGCGGATATCGATAAAAGTCATACCGCCCAAATCTCTTGATTTTTGTACCCAACCACATAGCGTAACACTATCGCCTAAGTTGTTTAGGTTTAATGCACCACAAGTTACTGTTCTTAACATATATAGTAATCTAAATTGAGCGGCAAAAATACCGATTTTGTTTTAAAGTTGGCACTATAGCCGAAGGTTTTTAAGATAGGATTTTTAGCTGGCAAAAAAATGCAATTTGATAACTCTTTGGATAAGTTTAACAAAGGGGATACCCTTTACAGGCCGTCTCCCTGAATTCATTTCAGGGTCTTTTTCCATTCAGCATGACGATCGAATTCTCCAAAGAAGTCAAGTTTTTAAAAACTTGACTTCTTTTTTAACTGATTTACTATGCTTTTGATTTTAACCGGCTCAATGTTTCCTGCGAAATATTTAAATAAGAGGCTACCATTTTGTTTGGCATGTGTGTTACTACCCTCGGGTTTTGAGCGAGCAACTGGCGATAACGTTCTGTAGCATCAAGCGTAATAAACGACATTAATCGGTTGGTGTTGGTTACATAAGCATACTCCAGGTAATGGCGGTAGAGTTTTTCCCATTGCGGAATGATTTTTAGCAATTCGTAAAAATCGCTTTGCCAGATGTAGTACAATTCGGTATCTTCTACAGCCTGTACATATTCTTTAGAAATTTCGTCGGTAATAAAACTTACCAATGCCGTGGCAAACTGATTTTCGAAAGCGAAATGCCTGGTGGCTTCAGTACCGCTTTCGGTAAGGAAAAAAATCCTCAAACAGCCACTCACAACAAAGTAAATCCTTTGTGGTTTTTCGCCCGGACTAACCAGAATTTCATTCTTTTTAACCTTTAATGTTTTAAAGTACGACAAAACTGTTTCCAGATCTGCATTGCTGATCGTTATTTTTTCGTTGATATAAGCCGGAAGCAGTTTGTACATATTGTATAATTACCCACGTGAGGATGTTTAGGATTTGCCTGTAATTTTTTCAGCAAGCTTTCGGGCGTTCGGAATGATAATAAATGCAGCAAAATAAGCTACGGGCAGCATCACACTCCATGCTTTTAAAAATTTAATGATCCAGTCTTCGCCAAAACCATAATTGCGCATTAAACCCACAAACGCCATAATTAAAGTCATGGGTATTACCACAAATAATGTGTTAATGTATCTAAAGTAATCTTTTTTCATTGTATATTTTTCTAATACCCCAAAAGTGCGGGTATTAAAAAGCCTAACCTTTGATGTAGGTCAAAAAATGAAAAAGCTCGTCTTATTTCAGTACTTCTCTTCTAACACAATTTCCAGGGCAATCACCTTCCATTCTCCCTTAATGTTTTTCCAGTGATAAATTTCTTCTGTCTGGATGGTTTGTTTTTTGGAAAGAATAAGTAACCTAGGTTTTAAAAGAACCGATTTACGGGCAATTTTTTCGGTAAAAATATCTTCTCCAACAGATGATTTTATCCTGTAATAACTGGTATGGATTTCTTTGGTTCCACTGAAATATTTTTTTATATCGACAGTATAATCGCGTTTATTTATTGCCGGTTTTTCGAATGGAGTAAAACTCAAGGCATCATCAAAAATGGCCATATAAGCGGCTACGTCTTTATTTTCTAAAGCCTGGCTTGCTTTCTGGTGTATCTCATTTACTGTTGAAAGGATTAAATCAGTTTCCATGGCATGAAGTTAATGGTTTGCATCAGGGTTTTCAAATTTATGATGATCCTGTGGTTGATTTTCCACAAATGCAAAATACATAGAAATGTACATGTGATTAATGATGAAGTATTTTTAGGTTTTGGAAATGAAAGGGCAGCATTTCATAGGTGCTGTAGCCCCGCCATCCGCTTTACTTCGTTACACTCCGTGTTCGCTCCTGTCGGGTTTAATTAACAAAGGATTGTTCTAAATCGCCCTGTTTTTATCCTTAACCTCACAGGTTTTAAAAAACCTGCGAGGTTTGATGCATTATTTCTTCAGTTTCGGTATCCTGGTTGGGGTATCTGTTCCGTTTACAATGGTAACGGCACTTTTTGCAATGGCTTTAATGGTAGAAAGGATGTTCTCTACATCTAAAGAGCTGTATTCATCTTTTACACTGTGGTATAACTTATCGATATCTATTTTATCGGTACTAATCGTGTGTGCCGGAACGCCTAAAGCTGCCAAAGTAGCATTATCGCTTCTGTAAAATAAATTTTGCTCAGGATAAGGGTCAGGATGGAAAGTAAATTCAGTTCCAGCTAAGTTTTTCTGTAAAATTTTGCCAAAATCCGATCTTTCGTAACCGGTAATAAAGGCGGTGTTTTTACCAAATTTAGAATCTTTACCAATCATTTCGATATTGAACATGGCTACTACATCATCAGGGTTTAATTTTTCTGAAAAGTATTTTGCACCAAAACCGCCGATTTCTTCTGCTGTAAATGCAACAAAAATTAAGGTACGTTCGTTATTTTTCTGCGCTTTATAATATTTCGCCAGGGCGATCATCGCTGTTGTGCCCGATGCATCATCATCGGCTCCGTTGGCAATACTATCGCCATCTACTGGTTTTAAAAAACCCAAATGATCGTAGTGACCAGAGAAAACCACAATTTCTTTTGCTTTAGATTTACCCGGTATAACGCCCGCAACATTGAATAATGGCATTTTGGTAACCTTGTTTTTAAAAGTTGCTGAAAAATCTGTTGCGGCATCTTTACCTAAAATAAAAACCTGTACAGCACTGGTTGTTTTTTTAATATCTTCTTCATCAACAGTTGCCGGTTTGCTGAAATGATCCCTATAACGATTAAAAAGGTCTGCAAATTTACTGTCGACCAAAACAATCTGACTCTTTTCTGCATTGAGCATAGCCCTGAACTGAGCTACAAAAGGCTTTTCGGGGTCTAATTTAACTACTGTGGCATTCGATTTATCAAGTGTAATATTTTCGGTGGTAGCGCCGGTAACCATTAAATTTTCCGGTGCAATTTCCTGCCCGTCTAACTTAACACTGGTACTTTGGTTAGCCACCTGGTATTTGTTAAAGGTTTGGCGGAATGTTTTTTCACCTGTAAGTGGTTGTAAACCTATTTTCTTAAATTCTGATTCGATAAATGTTGCAGCTTTATCAATGCCCGGCGTAAAAGTTGCACGGCCCTGCATTTCATCTGCGCTTAGGGTTTTAATCAGGCGGTCGGTATACTCACGGGTAATGATTTTATCGATGTTCTGCGCTTTAAGCTGCAAACTTGCCATGCCGACAAGGGTAAAAAAGAATACTTTCTTCATATAATAAGTTATAAAGGGTCAATTTAGCGATTTTGATTGAGAATTTCGTAGTTGCTTGCCTATGGGTTGATGGTCTTTTAGTTCATGGCTGATAGCCAGGTGATTCAAACTCAGTTGTGGTTAATAACTTTTGCTTTTAAATCATAATCTATGAACCATTATACCATGAAGCCCTTTACTGCTCCATCATCCATTTTCCGTCTTCCCTTATCCATTAGTATCTCCGTCCCAGTTGTATTTCTCCAGATCTCGGTAAGCTTTTCCTTTAATAATTTCTTTCTTTTTGGTTGATTCAGAATCGACCCGGGTTTCGTGGATATTATCAGCTACTTCGAAATGGAAATCCTTATCTTTTTTTGAATGATAAATGGCAACTTCATCACCATCTGATATGGCATAATCGTAAGGTCCGCGTGCACTCATCAGTTTTACAAACACCGGTAAACATTCGAAAAAGATAAATAACAGACCAATAAAGGTAACGGCAATTGCGGTATTGTTGTCGCTGGTGCCATCTACATTAAATTTTAACTGACCTAAGGCCCAGTTGCGGTCGGCAAAACCAGCAATATCTGATAAGCTATCTAACTGCTTTTTGGTGTAAAGTTTCTCAGTAAATAAGCCATCAAATTCTTTACGTTTATCTACAAAACTTTCTGATTTATTAATAGCAGCTTTTAGCGAATCGAGCTCTGTGGTCCGCTGTGCAATTTCGGCTTCCTTACGTTTAGCATAGGGGCCATAGCCCATTACACCCGAAGTTTCGGTGGTTTTGTTACCAAAAATTTCGAAATTAAGCTTTTGTCTGTCGGCTTTTATCCCTTTTTCAAGCGAATCCCTAGTGGCTTTCTGTTGGTTCAGCCTGCCAAATTCTACCTGGTATTTTTTCTCGAAAGCTTTGTTCAGCGTATCAATTTTAGCGCGTTGACCGTTAAGGTAACTTACTTTCAGGCGTTCTTTAATTTCTTTATCAAAAATCTTCAATTCAATGGGTCGCGATATTACCATACCAATCATAATGGCCAGTAAAATACGCGGTGTGGCTTGCAATAACTGTTTATTGGTGCTCGCGCTTTTATTAATGCTCGATACAATATAGCGGTCCATGTTAAAGATGGCTGCGCCCCATAAAAAGCCAAAAATGATAGCGAAGATTACAGCCAGGTCTGATCCTTTAAACACAAAATACATGGCATAACCGCCCGAAAGTGCGGCAAATAAGCCTGTAAAAAAGATAGTGGCACCAATGCCGGTATATTTATTTTGTTCTGAAGGATATTTTTCCAGCGTTGAGATATGCGCGCCGGAGCAAAACCAGAAGAAACGGTTCAGTTTGTCCATTTGTAACTATTTATATTTAAACGCCTAAGGGTTTCAGTTGTTACAGTTTTAAGCAAAATTTTATGGCATTTTTTTGATGGGTAGTGTAAAGCTGATTTTCCTATATTTGCATAAATACATTTAATAAAATGAAAGAAATATCGGTACAAGAACTAAAAGAGAAAATCGATAACAAAGAAGATTTTCAACTAATTGATGTCCGCGAAACATTCGAGTATGAAGTTTCCAATCTTGACGGGGAAAATATTCCTTTAGGAGGGATTTTAATCGAGGCCGATAAAGTTGCCAAAGATAAACCGGTAATTATCCAGTGCCGTAGCGGAAAAAGAAGCGCAGCTGCTGTAATGCAATTGGAACAACAGTACGGATTCGACAACCTTTACAACTTAAAAGGTGGAATTTTAGCCTGGCAGGAAGCTTTTGATCCAAATATGCCAGTATATTAAAATAATTATTGAATTTTGAATGAGAGAATGATTGAATTAGTTTAAGCTAATCCCATTCACTCATTCGAAACTCAGTCATTCTATTATTCAATCCTTCTCTCATTCAACTTTTCTATTGTGGGCAAAAAATTCGCTTTAAACATCTTTTATAACCTTGCCATTATCCTGTCTGTTTTTGGATTGGTTTGGTGTTATAATAACCATAAATACCTGCCTGCAGCTTTTCTGGTTGGTGTGGTATGTTGCTTGTTTTATTTCAAGTATCAGTTAACAAAAGAAATCAGGAAGTCTTTTAAAGAAAAAGATCCGAAGTAACCCCCTCCAGTCCTAATCCTGGCAGGTTTTTTAAAATGTATTTTCCATTTTCGAAAGCCGGATCGGTAAAAGGGTTGTTTTTAGTAAGCCATGGTCCATCCAGATCTGCCCAGTTACATAATGGCGCCAAAGCGGCGGCAGCAAGGGTTGCACAACTGGTTTCGCTCATGCAGCCAATCAGCACTTTCATGCCAAAAGAACGGCCTTTCAAAATCATCTGGTGCCCTTCGTACATCCCACAGCTTTTCATCAGTTTTACGTTAATACCGTGATAAACGCCACGCAGTTTATCCATGTCGGTTAAACGTTGTACCGCTTCATCAGCCAATAGTGGAACCGGACTACGCTCGGTAAGCCATGCATTGCCATCAGGATTGTTTTTATCCATGGGCTGCTCAATCAAAACTACCCCCTGGTTATGCAACCAGTAAATCAGGTCTATCGCTTTTATCTTATCTGCCCAGCCCTGGTTTGCATCCACATAAAGTGGTACATTGGTCATACTGCGGATGGTTTCGATAATTTCACGGTCGTTATCCCTGCCCAGCTTTACTTTAATCACTTTAAAAGCTTCGGCATCTTTTAGTTTTTCGCGGATTACTTCAGGCGTATCAATCCCTATAGTATAAGAAGTTACGGGCATTTTTGCCGGATCGGCACCGTAAATTTCGTAACAGGGTTTATTCAAAATTTTTCCCTGAATATCGTTAAGTGCAATATCAATAGCCGCTTTAATGGCTGGTTGGCCAGGCGCTAACCTATCGAGATAGGCGATAATTTCTGCAAAATTAAATGGAAACCGGATTTGATCCCAGTCTACCAGTTTAAGAAAAGCATTTGCACTTTCGTAACTCTCGCCCATGTAAGGCACCATAGAGGCTTCTCCATAACCTGCCACGCCTTCGTGTTCAATCTTTAGTAACATTAAGGGTGTACTGGTGCGGGTAAATTTCGAAATCGAAAAGGGATGTTTTAATTCTAATTCAAATTGCTTGCAACTAATCTTCATTATCAAACGTCTTCTAAATAAATGAGGTAATTGTCGTCTCACAAATTATCTTTGTTTATTAACGCAAACTATCCTGCCATGAAAAACATTTCAAGATTACGGTATTTTATTTATTTATCCTTAATAATTATTGGAGGATGTACCACAGGGAAAAATGCCCTTCAAAAAGGTGATTATGATTCTTCAGTTGAAAAATCGGTTAGCAGACTACAGAATTCGCCAAAAAACAGCGAAGCCATGCAGGTATTAAAAACAGCTTATGATTTAGCTTTAAAAGATCACCTTAGGAAAATCGACGAAGCTAAAATGAGTAACGATCTGTTCAGGTGGGAATCGGTGATGTACGATTACCAAAAAATCAATCAGTTGGCTGATAATATCAATAGCTGCCCTGCATGTTTGGCCATTGTGCCCAACCCCACCAGATACATCAGCGAGCTTGCCGAAAGTAAATATAATGCTGCAGCGGCAAGATACGGCTCTGGTTTGGGTTATTTAAGGGAGAATAACCGTTTATCTGCTAAAAAAGCTTATTATGAATTTGAGAAAGTGTTAAACCTTCAACCCGATTATAAAGATGCAAAAACCAGGATGGACGATGCTTATTGGGCAGCGGTAACCAGGGTTGTAGTGCAGCCGATTATTGTAAACAGTGGGATGTACAAATTGAGCGCTGATTATTTTCAACAGCAAATTGATCAGTTTATCGGAAATTATTCAAGAAATAAATTTGTACTTTTTTATGGGGAAGAGCAGGCAACCAAGCAGAAAATTGTACCTGATCAGGTATTGAGTTTAAATTTTGATGATTTTATAGTTGGTCAAACCTATGTTAAAGAAAGGGTAGAAAAACTGAAACGCGATAGTGTGGTAATTGGCGAAACGCGTGATAAAAAACCGGTTTATGGCAAGGTAAAAGCTACCCTTAGCATTTTTGAAAAAAACATTTCTTCATCGGGTTTATTAGATATGAGCATTACCGACTGGAAAACCAGAAAGCTGGTACGCCAGCAGAAATTTCCGGGAACATTTATTTGGCGCGATAGCTGGGCGAGCTTTAATGGCGATGACAGGGCTTTAAGCAAAGAACAATTGGCTATAACAAGAAGAAAAGAGCAATTGCCACCACCACCCAGTGCCCTTTTTCTGGAATTTACCAAACCCATTTATAAACAGTTGGTAGATGATATCGGGTATTTTTATAATAATTATTAGCCGCCTCACCCTGGGTAAAGACCCTGCTTAACGCGCTACCTGTGCATCCCTCTCCTGCAGGAGAGGGAAATGGAGGACATTGCTATATTACTTCCGCTAACAGGGTGAGGTTGTAATCCCTGCGTTAAATTAAATTATCGATATAAAGCCCTAAAAATATAATGGCTAATATTGCAGTGATGAATACCGGCTTATACAATCCTTTCCAAAATTTCGATTTTTTATATAAAACCTGCTTTTTAAGTGGTAAAACCTTTAATTCGCAGGTAATACAGGTACCTTTACTCCCTAAATGGCTGTTAGCGCAGGCAGGTTTAAGCGGCGAAGAGCAAATCCAGTTTTTGGATGAGAGCATCCGTTCGTACAATACACTGGTTATTCCGGTAAACAGCGAGGTAAATGAACAGTTTTTAAATCCGCTGGAAGCCAAAATTGAAGCGGCTTTTGCGAAAGGTTACGATGCGGTTGCTGCGCTGCCCGAGTTGGATCTTTTCAACTGGATCGGCAAGTTTTTATATGGTTTTGTGTACATCGAAATGCATTCGGCCCTGCGCAAAGAAATGACTGCTGATGGTTTAAATATGTCGCAATCGTTGATGATGAAGTTCGCCAACCTGAATTTCATGATGCAAAACCTCTACACCAGTCTGGAGTTCGAAGATTTCTCGCCGTGGTCTATCACCGTTGTGAAACTGCAGGATGGAGAAACGCCATTTAGTTTCCGCGACGAAATTAATACGCTTACTTTCTCGTTAAAAATAAAAGATTTTGGGATTATTGCCTGTTTGCAGGATAATGGTACCAATAAACGCTATCATCAGGACATTATCAACGAAGTAAAAGGCAAAGCTTTAACAGCCGAACAGTTTGAAGAATTATGTGCCCGTTTTTATTATTCAGCCTATCTTTTTAACCGCCTGCCCGAATATACCTTTATGCCGGTTGAAGGTACTACCTATATCGAAGCCATGCCTTTGCGTGGCAACATGACCAAACCACTTTTTGATGTCTGGCAAAACAAGATATATGCACAGGTACTTGAAAATTTCTGGAAACCCTGGGGTTATGTAGTATTCGAGATTATTAAAAACCCTGATGAACCGATGAGTTTCTTCGAGAAACCGTATTTGCCTACGGCGGGATAGGTTCTTAGTATTTAAGGTTTTTTAAAACGGATGCATAGATTTTCTTAGTGACACTTCCGTCATCTCGACCGCAGCGGAGAGATCTATTTCTTAAACTGCGTGCTTAGCATTCCAAAACTTGTTTAATCTGCTTTTTTATCTTTTTAGATCTGCGGGGAAATGTGGAATGCAATCGTGTTTTATTTCCCGCTGATTACGCAAAAAGCGCAGATTAAGAAAAAGGTACAGATTACCGTGATTTTGAGTAGAGCGGAGAGATCTATCTCGAGATAGATCTTTCCGCTCCGCCGCGCTCCGGTCGAGATGACGACATAATGGTAGTCGGGATGACTAAACCTAGAGCAACTAAATCCCCAGTTTTGTTCTGATAACGGTAAAGAAATTTTCCAAAATTCCGGGAACAAAAATAATTGTAAAAATAAGTCCTGTTAATGCGCCAAATAAGTGGGCATCGTGATTGATATGGTCTCTTGCATTACGCGATGCATAAGCGCAATAAAATAAGTACAACACCCCAAAAATGATGGCAGGTATCGGAATGGGAATAAACATCAGGTATAGGCCTGTTAACGGGCTGTATAATATGTAGCTGAATACTACAGCACTTATTGCTCCTGATGCTCCCAAACTATTGTAGTTAAATGTGTCTTTATGCCTGAAAATTGTAGGAATATCACTTAAAATCAGGGCAACAAAGTACATTAATCCAAAACGCCAGCTTCCCATCATGCTTTCGAGTTGAAATGCAAAGGCATAAAAGGTAAACATGTTAAAAAAAAGGTGCATCCAATCGGCATGGATTAAGCCACTCGTTAAAATGGTATAAAGGTTTCTTCCTTTTGACACGGTGTATGGGTGCAGCATAAACTTTCCGTAAATCGAATGATCGTAGAAAGCATAAAGACTGGTAATGATCGTAAAAACGAATATTAACGATGCAACTGGTGCAATATTGAAGTATTCCATTAGGGTTATTTTAAATCGAGTTTTACATCTGTAACCAAACGTGCAACCGGATATCTGTTGTGTGTTTTTTCGTAATAATCAGAATTTTTATACACAAAATCAAGTTGTGCGGCGCCATTCTTTGCAAATTCGGGATCAGCAGATTTTTTGGCCTCGAGTTTACTTTTTAAATCTGCATTATTTTTAAGCAGTTCTGTAGCGGTATCCTCAAAAACATAAGCCGAGTAATGTTCTTTCATATCCAGGATAGAATCGAAAAAATTCCAGTTAAAATACGAATCAGTGGCCTGGGGTTCTAAGGTTTCTATAATATAACGGTTAACCGGCTGGTTTACATAAACCACGTAATCGCCCGCATAATACTGCAGATTTTGCTGCAGGGTATTCAGTTTTACGGCCGAATGCAGGTAATGCCCTTCGTAAGGCCTGGTACCTGTTTTAAAATCGCTGATGTAATAACTGTCTACCGCAATTTTCTGGTCGGTTTTTAATTCCCTTAGTTTAACATTATTCAATTTAAGCAGTGCAATTACACGGTCCCAGGCTTTCGGAATAATGTAGGCAACGGGTTTCTGCACGGAAACTGCCGGTTCAAATTTATTCCATTCCTTAATGGTTTTGGTATAAGGTTTTGTGCGGTCGTAGTATAAACGATCGGCGCCGCTTACAGTACTTGGTTTTTGTCCGGCTTCGAAACCTTTAAAAGTTAAATCGTTTACCTCGGTTTTATTCAATTTCCACTCCAATGAAAACTCTTTTTGCAAGGCAACAGCTTCATCAGCTTTGCGTTTATTCTCCCCGATCATTTTGGCATCCCGTTCTACAATGCGGATATAATTTTCGAGCAGTTTATAAGTGGCATCCACACGCAGATCATACGATTTTAACATGTGTGTTTCGGGCATAAAACCAATGGTATTGTGCAAAGTGGTATAACCTGTTGAGTAACGAGGCGATTCGATAAAACCGGTTATTCCCGTTTCCGGTGTTTCGCCGATCGAATTTACATAAGGGATCATCGGATAACCCAATTTCTCCATTCCGCTATACAGGTCAGGAACCAAAGTTTTGGTTAAATAAGCAGAAAGTATGGGGTTTAGCTTATCCTTTTGTGTTGGAATAAGCGTCATCACATATTGGTAATCGGCACCGTTACTGGTGTGGGTATCTACAAAGATTTCGGGCTGCCAGGTATTAAAAATCAATTGAAAGGCAGCCGAGTTTTTCGAATCGGTTTTAATAAAATCACGGTTCAGATCGAGGTTTTTGCTGTTTCCCCTAAAGCCATAAGCAACAGGGCCGTTCTGGTTGGCCCTCGATGTACCCGTACGGTTAAAACTCCCGTCGATGTTATAAAGCGGGATAATGCAAATCACTACATCTTTCGGTAATTTACCTGCCTTTAAAAGGTCGCGGGCAAGCATCATGGATGCATCTACCCCCTCAGGTTCCCCCGGGTGGATCCCGTTATTGATTAACAGGATTCTTTTGTTGCTTTTTCTGATCAGTACCGGATCAAAAACTTTATCCTGTGATAAAACCAGCAGGTGTAATGGTTTTCCAAAATCGGTATTTCCGTAAGTCAGTAATTTAGCCTCAGGATATGTTTTGGCCAGGTTTTCGTAATAAGCTATTGCAGCAGTGTAAGTTGTGGTTTCTGTTTTGCCACTTAACTCAAAGGGCGTTTTTTGTGCGGCAGCTTTTAGCCTCATTGAAAGCAAACAAAGCACAAAGAATTTTCTCATGCGTTAAAGCTAAGAAATGAAACGTTTTTATTAAAGTGTTTTGCGATAAGATTTAATCGTGCCGAACATGTACTTAAAGCCGATGGTATAGGTATTGTAAACATCAGGCGAGTAGTTTTTGAATTTGGTGCTCGAGTCGTTATAACCATCCAAGCCTTCGCCAAAAGTAAAATTCGATTGTGCATTGATGTTAATGACATACCTCATGTAGCCATAGCCATCGTAAATGAAATAGTTGAAGCCAAAATTTAACGGCACCAGTAAGTTAATACTTTTATCTTCTCCCGGAAAAGGGCCATAACCAGGGTCGTAAGCTGCCCAGCTCGGTTTATACCTTACAATATCGGTTATTTTATTTTTAATGGCACCAACGCCCATCCCAACATACAAACCACGCATGTTGTACAAAAATTCACTTTTATCATAATTAACCAGTTCGCCAAGCATCAGTTTTGCATTGGCAGAAATAGCCATATATTGATTTACAAACTGGCGGTTGTGCGGATCGGTTGCAATATCGCCTCCCTGAACCATTCCATACTGACCTTCTAAACCGAATGTTACAAATGGGGTAATATGATAATCGAACACACCATAAGCCGTATAGCCATAACTGCCTTTATAAACGTCTGTGTAAGATTTGTTAATCCCTCCGCCAAAACCGTACGACATTTTGAAATAGTTTGACTGGGCAAAAGAAAAACTTCCGATAAAAACAAGCAGAATTGTGATATATGTAGCTCTCGGCAAATTAAAAATCATATCGTTTTTTTACAAAAATAATATGTTTATCGAATATCTATAACTTTTACCTTTGAATTATGAGCACTTACAGCAACTTTAACAAATCTTTAGAAGAGCGTTTTATAAAATATGCAAAGATTGATACGCAATCCGATCCAAATTCACCTACCTGCCCGTCGACCCTAAAACAAAAGAATTTAGGACGTGAGTTAGTTCTTGAATTATTGGAAATCGGTATTTCTGATGCGGAAATGGATGATAACGGCTATGTGTATGGCACCATCCCTTCAAATACAGATAAGCAAATCCCGGTGATTTTTTTCTGCTCACACATGGATACTTCACCCGATAGCAGTGGCGAAAATGTAAAACCGATTATTCATGACAAATATCAAGGCCAGGACCTGATCCTGCCTGATGATCCAAAAATAGTGATCAGAATAGCCGATCATAAAGACCTGAAACATCAGATCGGAAATGATATTATTACCGCCAGTGGAACCACTTTATTAGGCGCCGATAATAAAGCCGGTTTAGCCGAAATTATGGAAGCTGCTAGTTTCTTCATGAAAAATCCGGAGGTAAAACATGGAACAATAAAAGTGCTTTTTACGCCTGATGAAGAAATAGGGAGAGGGGTAGACAAGGTTGACCTGAAAAAACTAGGCGCCGATTTTGGCTATACGATAGATGGTGAAACGTTGGGATCGATAGAAGATGAAACTTTTTCAGCCGATGGCGCTGTACTTAAAATTTATGGCGTAAGTACACATCCGGGTTTTGCAAAGGGAAAAATGGAAAGCGCCATTAAAATCCTAGCTGAAATTTTAAATACCTTACCAAAAGATACGTTAACGCCTGAAGCCACACATCAAAAAGAAGGTTTTATCCATCCGGTAAGTATGCACGGACAGGTTGAGGAAGCAGAGGCACAATTTATCATCAGGGATTTTACCGACGAAAAACTGGCTGAACATGGCCGTTTTTTAGAGGAAACTGTAAAACAGGTATTGGCAGAATATCCAAAATCGAGTTACACTTTGGAAATTAAAGCACAATACCGCAATATGAAGCAGGTGCTGGACAAACATCCAAAAATTGTACAATATGGAATTGAAGCGATTGAACGAGCTGGTGTAGCACCGAAACAGCAGAGTATCCGTGGTGGAACTGATGGATCGAGGCTTTCGTACATGGGGCTGCCTTGTCCGAATATTTTTGCAGGTGAACATGCTTTTCATAGCAAACAGGAATGGGTAAGTGTACAGGATATGGAAAAATCTGTGCAAACAATTATCAATATTGCCTGTATCTGGGAAGAAAAAGGCTAGTTTTGAGTTGGGAGTTAGGTGTTTGGAGTTGAGCGGCTGCCATACTTCAAGCACCTGACGCCAATCGCTAAACGCCAAATCAGAAAGAAATTCTTTTAATTAACAAATAATATCCCCAAAGCCCATCTTTTTGCTAATTTAGATTGCAAATGATTACTCTCGAAAACGACTATATAAAAGTTAGCCTGGCGGCTAAAGGTGCAGAACTTCAAGGCTTGTTTAGCAAAGAAACCAAACTGGAATATTTATGGAATGCGAATCCAAAATATTGGGCAAAACATAGTCCGGTTTTATTCCCCATTGTTGGTTCGTTAAAAAACAACAGCTTTAATTACCAGGGTAAAAATTACGAACTACCCAGGCATGGATTTGCCCGCGATCATGTTTTTAATTTCGAAAAAATAAGTGAAACTGAAGCGGTTTTTACTTTAACCCAAACAGAGGAAACCCTAAAAGTTTATCCTTTTTATTTTGGCCTGAAACTGAAATATCAACTGATCGACCGGAAGCTGAATTTAACTTATGAGGTCATTAATACAGGTACTGAAGAACTTCTGTTCTCATTAGGTGCTCACCCGGCATTCGCTGTTCCCAATACACCCAATACTGTTTACGAAGATTATTATTTAGCATTTAATGCCGACGAGAAACTAACTTTCTGGAAACTGGAAGATGGTTTGGTGGCTGATGAAACCGAAAACATTGAGCTTGTTGCACACAAGCTAAAACTTAAACACGATCTGTTTTATAATGATGCTTTGGTTTTTAAAACCTTACAAAGCAACTGCATCAGTTTATTGAATACCAAAAACGATTATGGTCTGCACTTTCATTTCGAAGATTTCCCTTTCTTCGGGATATGGGCAGCAACCGATGCGCCTTTTGTATGTTTAGAGCCCTGGTGTGGCGTGGCCGATGGTATTAACCATGACCAGGAACTGGAACATAAAGAAGGCATTATTAAGCTGGAGGTTGGCGAAAAATGGTCGAGGTTTTGGGAGGTAGAATGCTTTTAAGCCTGTTCTTCCTGAGGAAGTAATTTTAGCAAAAGTCATTTCTTAATCTAGTTTAAGAAAGTTGTAATGGTTAGATGCTAAATTGCCTCAATTCTATTCATTAAAAAACAAGATGAAAAATACACCATATTTTGCACAATTATTTCTTAGGCTAGCTTTGGGCATTGGTTTTATTTTACCCGTTATGGACCGTTTCGGTTGGTTGGGTGCACCGGGTTCGCCAACTGTTGGCTGGGGCAGTTGGACCATATTTGTAGATTATACCCATTCGCTTATGCCTTATTTAAGCCGCCCTTTGGCCAATATTATAGGTATTATTGCTACTGCCGGAGAACTGATTTTTGGCATATTGCTAATTATCGGTTATAAAATTAAACTGGCAGCCATAGGCAGCTTTTTGCTTACACTGGCTTTTGCGCTATCGATGCTGATTTTTGCAAATTACAGGGCGCCTTTTAATTATTCGGTGTTTGTAGTAAGTGCTTCGAGTTTGTTGCTGAGTACTTTTTCAAGTTATAAGTGGAGTATTGATGGGAAGTAGTCCGAAATCGGATGAACGATATCCGAAGCCTAAAGCCTTTAAAAAGCTTAGCTTTAGCACCCTCTGCGTATTCCCTCTACGGTTAAAATGAGGTGTTTGACCATTAAGAAGTTAAGGTGATTAAGCCCGGCGCTACGCAATCATGCGGTAATCATTTTCTCCGTAGCCTGTATTCTCACAGAACATAAAAAAACACGCCCAATAGAGCGTGTTTTAATCAAATTTAAAATTATTGTCTGCACAATTGAGAACCATTCAAATGGATTGTTTAAACCTTTCACAAATATGAAAAAGATAGACTATAAATTTTTGTTCAGTTTTATTCATCTGTAAAAGAGAGGATTACTTTTCTCCATAGTCTTTGCCCTCATAGCCAATTAAATACCTGTTACACAAATGTGAAAAACAGGTCGGGTATCTTTATTCACCTGTAAAATAGATGATTGTTCGCAGCATTAACTTCCTGAATAAACCTGAATGTTCGAATCACCCTCAAATTTGTCCGTTCTACACCCATTTCGTTGTTTTTTGTAGCCGTAACTTGGTCTTAACAAAATAGATAAGATTATGGCAACTATGCACCCTTACTTAAACTTCGATGGCAAGGCCGAAGAAGCGTTTAATTTTTATAAATCGGTTTTTGGTGGAGAATTTATCTTCCTTGCTAAAATGAGCGATGCGCCAGAATCCGATAAATTATCAGAGGAAGAAAGAAACCGTGTAATGCATGTGGCTTTACCAATTAACGAGCATACCATTTTAATGGCTTCTGATTGTGTACCTTCTATGAGGCATGTGCTTAAAGAAGGCAATAACATGTATATCAACATTAACGCCGAAAGCCGCGATGATGCAGATCGTTTATTTAACGGTCTTTCTGCAGGTGGCACCATCGAAATGCCTATGGAAGATATGTTCTGGGGTGATTATTTCGGGAGTTTTAAAGATAAGTTCGGTATTCAATGGATGGTTAACTTTGGAAGTTATAAATAGACATTTGTTTTAACCACAGATGCACACGGATAAACACGGATGGTGTTGGTGTGTATCTGTTTTTTCTCCGATACTCGCTAAGTATTGATTAGGTAGCCTAAGTGTCTGAAGACTGATGTCCCAGGTCAAACAGTCCTTTATACGATCTGTCATCCTGAGCGGAGTCGAAGGATTCTTTCCGAACTTTGTATTTAAAAGATCAAGGTGTTTGCCATTAAGAAGGATAATTTCTATGTTCATAGTTGTAAAAAACTACAACAAAGGCCTGAGCTAAACCGATAACCTGCTTAACGTCTCCCTGGTTACCCCCAGGTAAGAAGCAATAAGCGTTTTCGAGATCCTTTTCTGTAGAGATGGGTATTGGTTACGCCATTGTTTATAGCGCTCGCCCGCATTATTGCTCAATAAGGCCAGTACCCGTTTCTGCAAGGCCATATTGCCCGTGGTATACTTTTTCCTGAAGAAATATTCCATTTTGCGTGATGAAGCACAGAGTTTTTCCTTGTTTTCAAAAGAAATCGAAAGTGTTGTGGTATCTTCAATACAATCCACATTTAAGGTTGCCGGCGTACCTGTATTAAAAGCATTCGGATCCGAAAACCACCACTCTTCCATGGCCAGTTGTAAGATATATTCTTTACCTTCATTATCGGTGTAAGAAGATTTTACAATACCTTTTACCACAAAATGCTCCATACTGGCGGCATCTCCTGCCTGGATAATGTACTGGTGTTTTTTGTATTTTCGTTTAGTAAAAAAAGACGCAGCATGTTCAAATTCCTCATCTGTTAAACAAATGATCTGGTGGATGTGCGCTCTTAAAAAATCTAATTCCATGTTCCTGATACAAACAAATATACTATTTATTGCAAGTTTTTAAAGCCCTTGCGTTTGTATCCATCAAATATAAGCGTGATAATCATCACATTAAAATAGTGATGTAGGTCCTTTTCTAAAATTTAACCTTCCATTATGTTTGCAGAACACAAACACACAAAACCAACCAATAACACACAAATGAAACTTAAATTACTAACCCTGATTACCGTATTATCCTATTTAATTATTCCAAAAGCCAACGCCCAGAGTTTGGCCAAAATGAACTGGTTCAATGAACCTGAAAAATGGGAAATTAAGGATAAAAATACCTTTAGCATGTTCGTTCCGGCCAAAACTGATTACTGGCGAATTTCGCACTATGGCTTTACGGTTGATGATGCCCCTTTCTATTATGCCACTTATGGTGGTGAGTTTGAGGTAAAAGTAAAAATCACCGGAAACTATGTAACCACTTTCGATCAGATGGGACTCATGCTCCGCATTAATGAAGAAGAATGGATTAAGGCCGGTGTTGAATTTGTAAACGGAAAGCAAAATGTGAGCGCCGTGGTAACACATAAAACCAGCGATTGGAGCGTGGTTGAACTGGAAAAGGCACCGGCATCAATCTGGATGAAAGCAGTTAGAAAACTGGATGCCGTAGAGATTTTCTATTCGTTTGATGATAAGAAATATACCATGCTGCGCACCTGTTATTTTAAAGATAATGTACCTGTAATGGTAGGGTTAGTAGCTGCCTGCCCGGACGGAAAAGGTTTTAATGCTACTTTCGAAAATTTTAAGGTAACCACTACACCCGATCAGCGCAGGTTGGATTGGGCCAAGAAACAGCAGAATTAATAAAGTTCTTAATGTACCGTCATTTCGAGCGAAGTGCAACGTAGTCGAGAAATCTGTCTAGATAGATCTCTCCATTTCGCTGCGCTACAGTCGAGATGACGATTTTTCTATTGCAACGCCTCAACTAAATCCTGAAAGCCAGGCCTGTTTAAAGGTAAGGTATCCAAACAAGCATCTCTAAGTTTGCCGATGGTTGCATAAACCTCCTCACTTACCTCATCATCTTTTAAAGAAAGTAAATCATCGAGCAGATAACCATAGGCACTTACCTCTATTCTTTCGAGTGCCATGGCCGGTTGAGCTGTTTTATCATAAAAACTTGCTGCACCAAAATCGCCGAACAGCGTGCTGCCTTCATCGTCAACCAAGGTATTGTGGGCATATAAATCACCATGCATAATACCTGCTTCGTGCAATTGTGCAGCTAACGAAGCAATGGTTTTGGCGATGCCGACTATTTGTTTTTCCGAAAGTTTCCTGTCGGCAGGAAAAACATCCCTTGTACAGCTTTCTAAGCTGGGTGGATTGCCGAGGTTGTAAAAATGATGCGGAATCAGGTCCATCACCAATCCTTTTTTATCTTCCGGATGGTGGGCAATTTGCCCGATCAGATTAACCAAACCCGGGTGATAACCTGCGGCGATGTAGGCTGTCATTTCATCTTCCGGCAGGCCATCGCTGGTAACATTACCTTTAAATATTTTAACAGCTACCTCGGTGGTTTCTTCCCCAATAGTTCTGCTGGCCTTCGAAATAATACCCGATGCACCTTCGCCCAATAAATGGTTGATTTCTAAATCGTGCCAATGGATGAGCGAAAGCGTTTCAACAGCTGGTGTTTTGCTAAAATTATTGCCAGAAAATGCAATCCACGATAATTTTGGCATCTCAGTTACCCATTGCGGCAACTCGTGCAATTTATTCGCAGCGATCCGCAACAAGGCCAGATTCTGGCAATTGTCCAATTCTTCGGGCAGGGCCGATAAACGGTTGCCCGAAAGCATCAGTTTTTGCATCCGTTTACAAAGACCGATTTCCTTGGGCAATTCGGCAATGTTGTTATTCGTTAAAATCAACCAGCGGATATTTGCATTGAGCGATTTCGGCGGCACGGTTTCAATCCGGTTCGATTTAAAACCAACAATATCCAGCAAAGGGCAATCGGCCAGTACCTCTGGTAAAACCGTAAAAAGGTTTTCTGAACAAAAGAAAATTTTCAGCTTCTTTAAACGGCCAAAATCCTTAGGTAACGCACTTAATTGATTAAATGATAAATCCAGCACTTCCAGGGTATCGGCCAGTTCGAATATTTCCTCCGGAAATTCCGTTAAGTTTTCAGAAAGTTTTAACGATACTGCTCCTTTTAGTTCGCCGCGTTGTAGTGCTAACAGGTTTTGCATAGGTGGTGCTGGTTTTAATAATTTGGAACGAAGATAAGTCTATATATTTATTTAAAGATGAACCGTATGTTCTACATGGATTTGATCTAGGAAATATTCATCATGCGACACCACCAAAAGTGTACCCTGGTATTCGTTAATGGCGTTAGTCAAAATCTCAACATTTTGAATATCGAGGTTATTAGTGGGCTCATCCAGGATAATCAGATCGGGCGATTGGTTGCTGATGGTTAACGAACAAAGGATCAGCCGCATTTTTTCGCCACCACTTAATGCCAAACAGGGCTTACTCCAGTCGGTTTTGCCAAATAAAAACCTGTTTAAACGTATTTTTACTTCATGTTCCTGCAACTCGCCCAAATTGTATTGCTGTGCCTGTTCGTAAACCGTAAGCTGATTATCAATCAACGAATAATCCTGATCAATATACATGGCTTTAATATCTGCTTTGTTTAAAATCCCCTTTGATGGTTTTAGTTCTCCCAAAATAATCCTGATCAGTGTGGTTTTGCCCGATCCGTTTCGGCCTTTAATTACATAACGCCCGCCACTAAACACCTGAAAGCTGACTGGTTCCTTCCAAAGAAGATCAGAATGAAATCCAAAATTGATTTCCCTGGCCTCAACAATACTCTTACCCTTGTGCAACATGGCCTGATTAAAACCTATTTTCATTTTATCCGCATCGGGCAGTGCCGAACGGAGCTGTGTAAGTTCTGTTGAAATATGATCGAGTTTTTCAGTATGTACACCTTTCATTTTTGCAGTGCTCTTCTCCGCGTTGTTTTTTAACGTATTCATCGAGATGGTAGGCAAACCGGCTTTTTCCTGTTTTTTCTTCCCTCTGGCATCAAGTTTCTGTTGTCGCTCTGTCGATTCCCTCTCCACCTCTTTTGCCTTACGGAGCGCCTTTTCTTTTGCTTTTAAATCGTTGCTCAGTGCATCGTTTTCAATTTTTTTCTGTGCAGCATAAAAATCGTAATTACCGCCATAAACAGTTATTCCCTTTGAACTAAGCTCGCAAACTTTACTGATCAGGTTTAGCAGGGTGCGATCGTGACTTACCACAACTAAAGTATTTCTGGTCGAACGGATGTAATCGTACAACCTGTTTCTACCTTCCACATCCAAATGATTGGTAGGCTCGTCGAGTAAAACAATTTCCGGGCGGTGGATGATGATCCCGGCCAAAAATACACTGGTTTTTTGCCCGCCACTCAAATTTTCCATTTTTTGGTTTAAATCCAGTCCATTTAACCGCCAATAGCTTAAAGCTTCCTGGCAACGCTCTTCAATGGTCCAGTCATCATTTAGCAAGGTTATATTTTCATCTGTTACCTCTCCATTCAGGATTTCGTTCAGCGCTTTCAGTTTATCTTCAATTTTCAGTGCCTGCGCAATGGTAAGATCATTAAACTGACCGAAAAGCTGGGGTACATAATATGGCGTCGATTCCGTTTTTACATGTCCTGCAGTTGGCATGAGGTTGCCAGCCAAAATTTTTAAAAGTGTCGATTTTCCCGCACCATTATGGCCAATAAGTGCAATTTTTTCGTATTTGTTGATGGTGAGATTTAAATCTGAAAACAGTAAATCTCCATTAAGGTGGATATAGGTAGCCCCTTGTAGATTAAGCATAAATTTCTTTTTTATCGGTAAATAATTGCAGCAACGGAACCGTTCTGCCTGTTATCTATTTTCTGAAAAGAAATGAATCCTACATTTATTGGGTAATTTGGTGATGGTACAAAGGTAAGGATTTTTTGCGTTTTGCGAAGAGGGGTTGGCGTGGTATAGTTCGAAGTTGAAATTTTGGCAGAAAAGTGCCGTCATTTCGAGCGGAGAGCAGCGCAGTCGAGAAATCTATCTAGGTAGATCTCTCCATTCCACTATGTTCCAGTCGAGATGACGAATCGATGATATCTCAATCATGAATTATAGATTTTATCTATATCAATTTTTATTTGCATTAGAAATTTAATGCTATATATTTACAAAAAACTTTAGGGGTGCCTACGTGCTGAGAAATACCCTTTGAACCTGATGCAGTTAGTACTGCCGAAGGGAAAAGTGAAAGCAATTACGATTGCTGTCTTTTCGATCTCCATTTTGGGGCAATCTCTATAGTTTTTCCAATTTTTTAAAATATGGAAGTAACTATCAACAATCAAAACCATCAACTCAACGAAGCCTGTTCCATCGAACAGATGCTCGCTGCTGTTATTCCAACCGGTACGGATGGCCTTGCCATAGCCGTTAATCAAACCATCATTTCTAAATCCACCTGGGTTAAGCATGTGTTGCATTCCGGCGATCAGGTGATAATCATTAAAGCCACACAGGGGGGGTGAAAGAAAATGATTGAATGATTGAATTTTGAATGGAAGATGCAGTCCAATTAATCACTCATTCAAGCCTTCTCTCATCGGGTCATTCTCTCATTCAATCAATCTCTCCTTCATTCATTCCTTTAATCAATAATTCTATCACTCAAATATGAAACAAGAAAAAACACCAAACCAGGAAGTCATCAGCCGTAGCCCATTTCCGGCATCACGCAAAATATTTGTTCCCGGAAAAATCCACGATATTCAGGTGGCGATGCGCGAAATCAGCTTGTCGGAAACTAAAATTCACAATGGATTTGGTTTAACCGAACCCAACCCACCGGTAACCGTTTATGATACCAGCGGTCCTTATACCGACCCAAATGCAGAAATTGATGTGAGGAAAGGACTTCCGCGGTTAAGGGAGCAATGGATTAAAGACAGACAGGATGTAACGCAACTTGATCAACTATCTTCTGCCTACGGACAGCAACGCCTGGCCGATGCCAAACTCGATGTTTTACGTTTTAACTATACCAACAAACCTTATAAAGCCCAGCCAGGAGCCAATGTATCGCAAATGCATTATGCTAAAAAAGGCATTATTACAGCCGAAATGGAATACATTGCCATCAGGGAAAACCAGCAGATCGAACGATTAAATGAACAATTGGGCGATCAGCATGAGGTAATGAATCACCAGCACAACGGTAATAGTTTTGGTGCCAATACCCCGAAGGACTACATTACACCTGAATTTGTACGGTCAGAGGTGGCAGCCGGACGTGCGGTAATCCCCTGCAACATTAATCACCCCGAGTTAGAGCCGATGATTATCGGGCGTAATTTCCTGGTAAAAATCAACGCAAATATTGGTAATTCGGCAGTTACTTCTACCATTGAAGAAGAAGTGGAAAAAGCCGTTTGGGCCTGTCGCTGGGGTGCCGATACCATTATGGATCTTTCTACAGGGAAAAATATCCACGAAACACGTGAATGGATTATCCGCAATTCGCCTGTGCCGATCGGTACCGTTCCCATCTATCAGGCGCTCGAAAAAGTAAACGGCAAAGCCGAAGACCTTACCTGGGAAATTTTCCGCGATACCCTGATTGAGCAAGCCGAACAAGGCGTTGATTATTTTACCATCCACGCAGGGGTGTTGCTTCGTTATGTGCCTTTAACTGCCAAAAGGATAACCGGCATTGTTTCTCGCGGTGGATCGATCATGGCGAAATGGTGTTTGGCGCATCATAAGGAAAACTTCCTATATACTCATTTCGAAGAAATTTGCGAGATCATGAAAGCTTATGATGTTGCTTTTTCTTTAGGCGATGGTTTAAGGCCGGGTTGTATTGCTGATGCCAACGATGCTGCACAGTTTTCGGAACTCGAAACCCTTGGCGAACTGACCAAAATAGCCTGGAAACACGATGTGCAGACCATTATCGAAGGTCCTGGGCACGTGCCCATGCATCTGATTAAAGCAAATATGGAAAAACAGCTCGAGCATTGTTCGGAAGCACCATTTTATACCTTAGGCCCGTTAACTACCGATATTGCCCCGGGTTATGACCATATCACCTCAGCCATTGGCGCTGCGATGATTGGCTGGTTCGGAACGGCCATGCTCTGTTATGTTACGCCTAAAGAACATTTGGGTTTACCGAATAAAAAAGATGTGAAAGATGGGGTAATTACCTATAAAATTGCTGCACATGCAGCCGATCTGGCTAAAGGCCACCCTGGTGCACAATACCGTGATAATGCCTTGAGTAAGGCAAGGTTCGAATTCAGGTGGGAAGACCAGTTCAATTTATCACTCGATCCGGATACGGCAAAAGAATTCCATGATGAAACCCTGCCGGCAGATGGCGCCAAGATTGCACATTTTTGTTCAATGTGCGGACCAAATTTCTGTTCGATGAAAATTACACAGGATGTGCGCGAATATGCTGCACAGCAAGGGGTGGAAGCAGACGAAGCTTTAGCCAAAGGCATGGAAGAAAAATCGAAGGAGTTTACCGCAAAAGGAAGCGAAATTTATTCTTAACCCACAATGGAACTGATCGTAATCGCCAAACCAATCCTTTTTAAGGAAGAAAGTAATCTTATAAATCAGCTTTTCGAAGCCGGTTTACAGGTATTTCACCTGCGTAAAGAAAATGTTGATGAGGCCGATTATCGGAAAATTATAGAGGAAATTCCAGCAGAATACCATCCACGGATTGCTTTGCATCACTTCCATTCGCTGGCCAACGATTACGATATTCACCGGATCCACCATACCGAAAGTTTCAGGAAAGAAAGTAATAATGGATCATTACCAGAAAATAAAATCTACAGCACTTCTATTCATCACTTAGCTGATATAGAGCAGATCGGGCAGTATGATTACAGTTTTTTTAGTCCGGTGTTTAATAGTTTTTCCAAACCGGGTTATCAGGGGGTAATTCCGGTAGATTTCCGTTTAGAAAAACAAGATGCTAAACCAAAAATCATTGCTCTTGGCGGCATTGGACTAAACCAAATCGATCAGGTAAAAGAAATGAATTTCGATGGCATAGCGTTATTAGGCAGCATCTGGAACGATCCTTCTCAGGCCCTCCTCACCTTTAAAAAAGCACAGGCAAAATGCCGGGCTTATTCTCAAAATTTAACAAGACAAACATGATTCAGCCCTTACAATATATCTCACAGGCACCTCAAACCGGTACCCATATCGATGCCATTCAGCAGGTGTTAAAAGCCGGTGGTAAATGGATTCAGCTCCGCATTAAAAACCAATCCGAAGCCGAAATCCTGCCCTTTGCAAAAGCTGCACAGGCCTTATGCGAAAGTTATGGTGCCAAACTGATTATAAACGATTATCCGCACCTTGCCAAAGCCGTAAACAGTTATGGTGTACACTTAGGGTTGCAGGATATGCCCATTCTGGAAGCCAGAAAAATTATCGGAAAACACCAGATTATCGGCGGTACGGCCAATACTTTCGAACACATTAAACAAAGGGTTGCAGAAGGTGCCGATTATATTGGTTTAGGACCATTCAGGTTTACGCGGACAAAAGAAAATCTGAGTCCGATTGTAGGTTTGGAAGGCTACCAGAAGTTAATGGAAAAGGTAAGGAAAGCCGGAATCAGTATTCCAATTATTGCCATTGGTGGTATCGAAGCAGAAGATATTCCGGCTATACTCGAAACCGGAATTTACGGAATTGCCATATCGGCAGCGCTTACCAACCAAATTCAAACGGCTGCCGTTCTCGAAGAGATCAACAGCAAATTCAACATTCATTCGATTTAAAAATTACAGATATGTTAACCATAGCAGATCAAACTTTTAGCTCCCGCCTTTTTACCGGAACCGGAAAATTTAGTTCGGCCAGAGAGATGGAAAGCGCCTTAATAGCCTCGGCCTCCGAATTGGTTACCGTGGCCCTTAAACGTGTCGATTTAAAAGGAAAAGACGACGATATCCTTCATCACCTCAAATATCCACACATCAATTTATTGCCCAATACCTCTGGCGTACGCAATGCGAAAGAAGCTGTTTTTGCCGCTCAACTGGCACGCGAAGCATTGGAAACCAATTGGATAAAACTCGAAATCCATCCCGATCCGAAATACCTGATGCCTGATCCGATCGAAACACTTAAAGCAACCGAAGAACTGGCGAAACTAGGTTTTGTGGTGCTGCCTTACATTCATGCCGATCCTGTTTTATGTAAACGTTTAGAAGATGTGGGTACTGCTGCGGTGATGCCTTTAGGCTCACCAATTGGTAGCAATAAAGGTTTACGAACCATCGATTTTTTAGAGATTATCATTAGCCAAAGTAAGGTTCCGGTAATTGTAGATGCCGGTATTGGCGCACCATCTGATGCCGCAAAAGCAATGGAAATTGGTGCAGATGCCGTTTTGGTAAACACCGCTATTGCTATTGCCAAAGACCCAACCAGTATGGCCGTTGCCTTTAAAATGGCTGTTGAAGCCGGCAGAATGGCTTTCGAATCTAAACTGGGCAATCAGCAGCATTATGCCGCAGCCAGCAGCCCATTAACCGCATTTTTAGATGAAGAGTTTTAACGAGGTATTCGAATCCTACAACTGGGACGATACCAAAGCCAGTATTTATGATAAAACGGCTGCTGATGTAGAGCGGGCGTTAAGCAATCCGCAACGGACGCTGGAAGATTTTAAAGCACTGATTTCCCCGGCGGCATTACCCTATCTTGAAGATATGGCACAGATCAGTCAGCGTTTAACCTTAGACCGTTTTGGCCGCGTAATCCAGATGTATATTCCGCTTTATCTCTCCAACGAGTGTAATAACATCTGTACCTATTGTGGCTTTAGCTATGATAATAAAGTACGCCGGAGAACGCTTAATCCGATGGAAATTATGCAGGAAGTGGCTGTAATTAAGGGGATGGGCTACGATCATGTATTATTGGTAACAGGCGAAGCCAACCAGACCGTACATACTGATTATTTTAAAAAAGTATTGGACTTGATTAGTCCGCATTTTGCCCATATTTCGATGGAAGTACAGCCTCTGGATGTGGCCGATTATGAAACGCTGATTCCACATGGCTTAAATACCGTATTGGTTTACCAGGAAACCTACCACCAGGATGATTATCGAAAACACCATCCTAAAGGTAAAAAGTCGAATTTTTTATACCGTTTGGAAACCCCAGATCGGTTAGGTCAGGCCGGAATCCATAAAATGGGATTGGGTGTGCTCATTGGACTGGAAGACTGGCGTACCGATTCGTTTTTTACGGCCCTGCATCTATCTTATCTCGAAAAACAGTACTGGCAGAGTAAATTCAGCATCTCTTTCCCGAGGTTACGCCCTTTTAGTGGTGGTTTAGAACCAAAGGTAGCGATGAACGATAAAGAACTGGTGCAGCTCATTTGTGCTTACCGCTTATTTAACAGTGAAGTGGAGCTTTCTATCTCTACCCGCGAAACCGTGGCTTTCAGGAACCACATCATTAAACTGGGAATCACCGCCATTAGTGCAGGCTCTAAAACCAATCCCGGCGGTTATGAAGTAGAACCGCAATCGCTTGAGCAGTTCGAAATATCCGACGAACGTTCGGCACAGGAAATTGCAGTTATGATCAGAAAGCAGGGTTACGAACCGATATGGAAAGACTGGGATATGAGTTTGATCAGTAAATCATGTTAATAAAAGAAGAATTAAACCGTTATAACAGGCAGATGATTTTGCCTGAAATGGGCCTTATTGGACAAGAAAAGTTAAAAGTCGCCAAAGTATTGGTTATTGGTGCTGGCGGTTTGGGCTGCCCCATATTACAATATCTGGCCGCAGCCGGAGTCGGAACAATCGGAATTGTAGATGATGATGTGGTAGAATTAAGCAACCTGCACCGGCAGATTTTATATAACCATACCGATATTGGTTTATCCAAGGCCAAAACTGCAGCAGCTAAACTTAAACTGCTTAATCCGCATATAAGTTTCACTGCTTACCACGAGCGTTTTACTATAGATAATGCAGCATCTATCTGCCGCAATTATGACCTGTTAATCGATTGTTCAGATAATTTTACTACCCGTTATCTCGTAAATGATACCTGTGTAGAATTAGGTAAAACACTCATTTTTGGTTCTATTTTACAGTTTGAAGGTCAGGTGGCGATATTTAATCATAACAGTGGGCCAAGTTATAGAGATCTTTATCCTGCACCACCGACAGAAAACATCAACTGCGTAGAAGGCGGCGTAATCGGAATCCTGCCCGGAATAATCGGATTGTACATGGCCAACGAAGCCATCAAACTGATCTGTGGCATTGGCGAAACCCTCTCGGGGAAATTAATGACTATCGATGCATTGAACAATACCGTACTGGTATTTAAAATTGCGCAGGAAAAACAAGCCGAAACAGTTAAAACTGAAGCTACAGTTCGTGAAACAAAGGAAATCGATAAAACGACTTTAGAGCAATGGCTTACTGAATCTGCAGATGAAATTTTCCTGATCGATGTACGCGAAGATTATGAACATGAAGAAAACAACATTGGTGGAGTAAATATTTCCTTATATGACTTAACAGCTTCGCTTGAAACCATTCCAAAGAATAAAAAACTGGTGTGTTATTGCCAAACCGGGCAAAGGAGTAAAATGGCCGTGCAGTTGCTAGAGGGAGTTTATGAAGGGGAGGTTTTTACTTTAAAAGGAGGGTTGGTTCATTAGTTCAGTTGTTCATTCGTCATTAGTTCATTGGTAACTGTATACTGCAAATTGAAAACTGCGCATTGGGTTAACTGGTTAATTGTTTACCCTTCGACAATGCTCAAGGGATTAACCGTAGTATGGCGCTTAACGGAATCAATTTTTAACCGCCAAGCTCGCAGAGAAGAGGTGCAGAGAACGCAAAGCGACGAGGTATTTTTTTGCGCCATTAACTTCGGACCCCGGTCATCTGACTTTTCGAACTTATACCTTTACCACCTTTAATTCGGCTCCGTTCATTACCTCATTCGTTTCTGATGCCGAGAGCTTCTCTTTAATATCGTTTTCTTGAAGTTTATCTTTTGATTTAACTTCTTTCTCAAGCTTACTTACTCCATAACCACAAAGTCCCACAAAAAAAGCTGCACATAAAAACCATGCTAAACGGGTAAATAAATGCCGATAATTGGAAGTGTATTTTGTCAAGATTAAACTTGAAAGTGGTTTCAGCACTCTTTGTGTGTCTAAAGGGTATGTACCACTATCAGTAAAAAACTCATGGTCTTTCACAAAACCTTTATACCATACTTTACCTAAAGAATAACTCGTTAGGGTATCTGGTAAAGTGATTTTTTGTTGCTTTTTTAAAACTTTAAGATTTAAAGGGATGATTGTAGCATTGGCAATTGTTCTTTCGCAATTAATCGGCTCATAATGATCTTCATCCCAATACATACACTTTTCGTCGGAGTTGGGCATTCTAACGGTAGTTGGGCTGTTTTCCCAGGCAACAAAAGAGGAGCTGCCGATAAAAAGTAAGATAATGCAGGAAATTGTGACGGACGAAGTTGAAAAGCGGGGGATGTATTCTGTTTTAGGTGGGTTCTCTGTGATTATTTTCTCCTTGTTTCTTGATTGTTCAATAACTTTTATATTGGTTGAGCCTGAGGATTCTTTTTTTTCTATTTCAACTAAATCTCCATGTTCATTTGCTCCTTGATCTATGCTCATCACCTCATTTTCGTGATTCTTCTCTCCTTCACGATTTAGGTCTACCGTCCCATTCTGTGTTTCATTTATCTTAACATCAATTATATTGGTGATTTCTCTCTTTTCTTTATCAAATTGCTTGTCAAAACTATTATAATAAGATATGCTTGTTCTTGGCTGAAAATCTATTAGCCAAGCCAAAAGTTCGATGAACTTTATTCCTGGGTTTGTTACTTTGCCTTTTAGGATTTTAGGCATTTGTTTAAATTTCTGTGCCCGAGAGTTTTCTATTACATAAAAATACCCCTTTTCTTGATCTTTTGGGCCGAAGAACTGTCGAAGTATCTCCAGGTCATTTGGGTTATGCTGTCTCTCACGATAGACGATTAAACATTCTTCACGCAAATCCCCTGGCGTTGGTGCTGATAAATTGGGAGAAAGACTTCCGTCTAACTTTTTATTCTCATAAGCAGCAAGTACTACTTTTCTATAATCTTCAGGCATTTTCAAAAATTTAGTCGTAAAAATAAGACGGAATTTCCGGAATTTTTACGGTTAACCGGAATTCCAGCGGAATGAAAGGAACGAACGGAATCTTTTGATAACTAGTGATTTGAAGCCCCCATATTTGTATCGTTGATCAGCACAGGTGGCGATTCATTCTCAAAGCTAAAATAAAAAACTGATTAATAAAAGAGTAGAAATCGCGGTAGTTATTAACCGGTTTGGGAAGCAGTTATTAGCTCCCGCGACAGACACTCAGACACTTCCCAAAAATTTTCAGAAGGCCTTCTGATGACCAATTGTAGCAACCCCCACGCATGGGGCGTGGGGAACTACGTGTACATCAATTCTAAAATTTTTGAATCATGTTTATTCCATTATTTATTGCCATATTATTAGGCTTGGCTAGCCCTTCAAATACAAATAACAATTGCAGCCACAATGGTGGTACAACGGTAAGTACCAACGGTGCACAAGACGATCAAGGGACGGACCCTGGTGATGGTGGCGACAATGGTGATGATACCGGAGGTGAAACAGGGCATGTACCACCTATAAAACCGTAATTTTAAAAAAAGTAAGGTGGTGCATACTGCCTTACTTTTTTTATATTTGAGAGATTAAAGTTCTCATACATTGAAAAATTCTATACTATTTATAGCTATTACAGTTTTACTTCTGGCCTGCCAAAAGAAGGAAATCAGTAAAAAAGAGATCCGAGACGCCGATTTTGATAAAGCAAGATCTCTGGTCAATAAAAACAATGATTCTGCTTTCTTTTATTTTAGTAAAGTAGCTACAAGTAATAAAGATAGTTTAAAGGTTGCATTGTCATATAATTATATGGCTTCGATTCAGGCAGAATCCAGTGATTACTTTGGAAGCCTAGAAAGCTTAGCCTTATCCTTAAAGTTTTTAAATACAAATAAAAAGGAGGATTATGATTGCCTATCTTCTACCTATAATGAACTTGGTGTAAATAACTATAACTTAAAAAATTATCAACAAGCACTAACTTATTTCGAAAATGCACTCAAGTTTTCAGAAGATGATTTCTTTAGACTTATAATCCTAAATAATAAAGCGCTTGTTTATCAAAAAGCAGGAAAATACAATTTGGCTCTTAATATCTATGAGCAACTTCTTTTAAAAAAAAGTAAAAATACCAGTGAATATGCAAGGGTGCTTTCTAATATTGCTAAAACTCAATGGCTCCAAAATCCTAGATATGATGCTGCACCAAAATTATTAATGGCGCTTAAGATTCGTAAAAATGAAAAAGACGAATGGGGATTAAATGCAAGTTACTCCCATCTTTCCGACTACTACTCTATTAAGTCACCCGATTCGGCTCTAGGTTATGCAATCCAAATGTATAAAATTGCCCAAAAATTAAGCAGTCCTGATGACCAATTAGAAGCACTGCAAAAACTAATTAAACTTAGTCCATCTACTTCAACTAAACAGTATTTTCAAACCTATCAAAATCTTAATGATAGTATACAAACTGTTCGTTCAGCTGCTAAAAATCAATTCGCGGTTATCCGTTACGCCTCAGAAAAGAACAAAGCCGATTTTCTAAAAGCCCAGGCAGAGAATATTGAGAAACAAAAAGACATACTCTTAAGAAATATAGGTATTGCTACCTTGTTTATATTTTTAATATTGGGCTATATTTTCTATCAGAGAAGACAAAAAAGTTTACGACAGGAAAAAGAAATAGAAGTTAAAAAAACAGAGCTTAAATATGTTAAAAAAGTTCACGATGGTGTTGCCAATGGTCTATATCTGATTATGAACAAACTCGACAATCAAGAGTCTTTAAAAAATAATCCGATTATTAATGAAATAGAAGAACTTTATGAGCAATCACGGGATATTTCTTATGAAAGACCAAGATTGAAAAAATTGCCTTTTAACGAAAAAATAGCTGATATCTTAAAATCATTTGCTTCTGATGATACAAAAGTGATCATTGTAGGAAACTCTACCCAACTTTGGGAAAAAGTAACAGAACAGGCAAAGGATGAAATAGAACATATCCTTCAGGAACTGATGGTAAATATGGATAAACATAGCCAGGCAAGTGATGTGCTTATCAAATTTGAGCAGGCAGCACAGAAAATAAACATCTATTATACCGATAACGGCATTGGCATTTCGGGGCAAGTGCAGCCCAATAACGGACTCACAAATACGGGAACCCGTATTGCAACAATTGGTGGTAGCATTACCTTTGATACCAATGTAGAAAAGGGGCTTAAAATCCAGATCTCTTTTCCGGTTTCCTAATTGTATAGATATGTTTAAAAGAATACTAATTGCCGAAGATCAAGAAACACAGAATATTTCGCTACAAAAAACATTGGCCGAACTGGGTGCTGCAAAGCCCGATTACGTATATTATTGCGATGATGCACTTACCTGGATCAAAAAAGCCATTAAAGCAGAGCAACCTTACGATCTCCTGATTACCGATCTATATTTTGAGGAAGATAATAATCAACAAAGGATTGATGGTGGTGCCGAACTCATCAAAGCTGCAAAAGAGGTACAACCCGATTTAAAAACACTTGTATTTTCAGGAGAAAACAGACCTGCGGTTATCGATATGTTATTTAAAGAAATGCATATTGATGGCTATGTTCGTAAAGCCCGTCACGATGGGCAATACCTGAAATTAGCTATATCGGCTATCCACAACCATAAAAAATACCTTTCGCCCGATTTAAAACAGGCTAGGAAAGAAAATAACTCGCACGATTTTACCGATCTCGATATTGCGATCATTTCTCAACTGGTTGATGGAACACCTCAGAAAAATATCCCCTATTATTTACAGGAAAACAACATTAAACCATCCGGACTAAGCAGTATCGAAAAACGCCTTAACCTAATGAAAGAAGTGCTGGGCTTTTCTAAAAACGAACAACTGATCGCTTATTGTAAGGATATCGGGATTATTTAGCGCTGCGTTAAGCGTGGAGCGTTTGGCGGTGTATTAGTCCCAAGTCTTCAGTCTATAATCCTGAGTCTGGTCATTACTTTAACGTACTTATCATCCTGAGGTAGCGAAGGACCTTTACGATGGATTAGCCGCTTAACAAGCTCTGTGTTCTCCGTGCCCTTCTCCATGATTCTCTGTGGTTAAAAAAAGCAATAAGTCCGAAAGTCGGAAGACCGATGTCGGAAGCTAAGTTGCAAAATAACGCAACAGTTTAGTATTCTTTGTGTTTTTATCGGTGGTTAAAAAAGCACTTGTCATCCTGAGGGATAATTTATTGTATAAAATCAATATGAATGACAGAAGAATCTTAGCGCAATGAAAAGCCGCCAAATTCGTCATTGCGAGAAGGCTTTTTCAGCCGACGAAGCAATCTTTCTAACAACGATTGCTAGCAGGAAAGATTGCTTCGTCGTTCCTTCTCGCAATGACGACTTTTCTAAATCTGTTAATGGTAGCGGAGTTGAAGGATCTTTTACGATGGAGAGTGAACCTCAACTACTAAACAACCTCTGCGCTCTCCGTGCCCTTCTCCATGATCTCTGTGGTTAAAAAAGCGGTTGTAATATGGCGCTTGGCGGGGGTTGCAGAATTAGCCCTGAACAATCAAGCCATAAAGCAATTTTAACAATTAGCCATCCCAATGAACTATTGACCAATAAACAAATGAACCATCCTACGGTTTCCCGTAAGGCCTCCCCACATTCCCTTCCTATTTTTGAGCAAATAAAAAACAAGCATGGGAAAATTTATCATCACCAAAAGAACCAACGGCGAATACCAGTTTAATCTTAAAGCTGCAAACGGACATATTATCCTCACCAGCGAGGGTTACACCACAAAAGCATCATGCAACAAGGGCATCGAATCGGTTAAAAACAATGCCCCAACCGATGCGAGGTACGATAGGAAAATTGCCAAAAACGGATCTTACTATTTTAACTTGAAGGCAGGTAATGGAGAAATTATCGGTACAAGCCAAATGTATGGCACGGAAGATACCCGCGACAATGGCATTGAGTCGGTTAAAACCGATGCGCCTGATGCCGAAGTAACTGATGAAACCATATAACAGAAAACTATGGATCTTAAACTAAAATTAGAGCAGCTTCATCAACGGGTGGTGGGTTTAAAAGACCAGATCAATACCGAGGAAGCCACTAAAAACGCATTTGTAATGCCTTTTATCCAAATCCTGGGTTATGATATTTTTAACCCTACCGAGGTAATCCCCGAGCACATCTGCGATATCGGCACCAAAAAAGGTGAAAAAGTGGATTATGTGATCCGTAAAAACGACCAGCCCATCCTTATTTTCGAATGTAAACACTGGAAAGAAAGTGCCGATGCCCATAATTCGCAGTTGCACCGCTACTACCACGTTTCTAAGGCCAGGTTTGGTGTGTTAACCAATGGTACGGTTTATAACTTCTACGCCGATCTGGAAAAGCCGAACATTATGGACGAGAAACCTTTCCTCACCATAGATCTTGAAGACCTGAAAGACAATGCGATTAAAATCCTCGAAAGTTTTACTAAAAACGAATACAATTTAGAAAGTATTCTCGATTCGGCCGAAGGTTTAAAATACATCAAAGCCATCAGAAAAGAATTTGAAAAAGAAATTGATACGCCTTCCGACGAGCTTGTGAAATTATTGGTGAACCGTTTTTTCGACAAACCTTTAACGGCAAACCGGATGATTGCTTTTAAAGAATATACCAAAAAAGCCTTAGCGGTTTCCATCAACGAATCCATCAGCGACCGTTTAAAATCTGCTTTGAATATCAACGAAAAAATAGAGAAAAAAGGTGAAGAGAAAGTAATTCCCATTATCGAAGACCCCGATACATCTAAAATTGTAACCACGGAAGAGGAACTGGAAGCCTTTCAGATTGTAAAGGCCATTTTGCGTGAAAAGATTCCTGCTGCACGCATTGCCGCCCGCGATACACAATCGTACTTTGGGGTACTGTTGGATGATAATAACCGGAAACCCATCTGCAGGTTCCACTTTAATACTGCTAATAAATACCTCGAAACTTTCCAGAACGGAAAAGATGCCGGTGAGAAAAAACAGTTGTTTAGTCTTGATGAACTTTACGATTACAGGGTTCAATTGCATCAAACTTTAGAAAATTATTAATTATCCGCTCAATACTCAAAAAAAATGCAGGGATTGCTCCATGGTTTGTTGGGAGCAGGCAGAGCAATCTCTCATTTTTAATAATCCACTCCTGCTTCTGTCAATCCAGAGGGATAATTTATTTTATAAAAATCAATATGAGTGATAGAAGAATCTTAGTACAATGATAAGCCGCTAAATTCGTCATTGCGAGAAGGCTTTTTCAGCCGGCAGCCTGCCCCGATTTCGGGGAAGCGATCTTTATAACAAGGATCGCTGCAGGAAAGATTGCTTCGTCGTTCCTCCTCAGCAATGACGACCTTTCTAAATCTGTCAATGGTAGCGGAGTCGAAGGATAGTTTTGCTAAAATTGTCACCAAATAGGTGTACTCTCTTTATTGTTAAACCACCTAAGTCCTCTGAGAACATTTAAGCTTATTAACCTTGAATAAAATTGCTTACCCTAAGGTGAACTAAGGTGCCTTAGGTGGTAAATAAACAAGACGGTAAGCCATCTAAGCTTATATTTTCTTCAACGTATTAATGCGCAAAACAATCTCTGCTATTAGTCAACCATATCAGAAATATAAGGTCATTTAAGCTTGAATAATCCCCACTGCTCATCGTCATTTCGAGCGGAGTACAACGTAGTCGAGAACCACGTAGTGCTCAGCGAAGCTAAATCTATCTCGAGATAGATCTCTCCCCGCCTGTACGGGCAGGCATTTCGCTGCGCTACAGTCGAGATGGCGAACATTCTATTGGAGTCTGTCAAGGGTAGCGGAATCAAGAGATCACCCTAAGGTTAGCCGTAAGGAATCCATTTTTAGTCTGAATACCTTAGCACAATGAAACACCTGTTTATCCTGCTCTTATTCACATTCGTGTTAAAAAGTGCCCGGGCACAAAAAGTTTTAACCTACCAGTTAATGGAACCCGGTTTTAATTCTAAAGTTATTAACGGTACCATCAGCGAAGTGTATACTACAAAGCGCTACGGAAAAACTTTCTGGTGGGTACGCATCGGGCCCGATACCATTATCCACGTATGGCCCAGGCACCTCGATACGGCTACGATGAAACCTGGTATTACCCGGGCATTCTACTCCATTAAACGCCTTGATAACAGTTGGTGGAAGAAAGAAAAATCAGATGATTATTTGAAGCCGAAGCAATAATTTATTGAATAAAAGTCTCCTCGCGTTATCGTCATTTCGAGCGGAGTGCAACGAAGTCGAGAAATCTGCCTGGATAGAGCTCTATCCCGAATCGGGACGTTTCAGGCGAGATGACGACCATTTTTATTAAGTGTTTCATTGATAGCGGGGGTGCGCAGTCAAGAACCCGAAGGAGTAGTTTGTCCTTTTACGGTTTCCCGTAAGGAAAGCCTCTTTAAGCTACATAGTTTTGGGGTATTAAAATTAAAAAATGTATTCATGCATAAATAAAATCCCATGCCCACAGAAAATACCCAACTTGATCAGCAAGTGTTGCAAGACAACAAAGAGATTTTTGCCCGGATAGTTAAAGAGCTAGAGGGAGCAGATTTCGAAATTCTAATTGCCAGTGCATGGTTTACTGACGAGGAATTATTCAATATTGTTAAAAGTAAGGCCTCTCAAAATGTAAAGGTTAAGTTAATCATTGCAGATAATCAAGAAAACCTAAAGTTAGATTTTGATGAACTCGTTTCGTTGGGAGCTTCAGTAACTAAAATAAAAAATGTGGGCTATGGTATCATGAACCAAAAGTTCTGTGTAATTGATAAACGGATCGCGCTGCATGGCTCTTATAATTGGTCAGTAAATGCCAGGAAAAACAATCACGAAAGTATAATTGTAACCAATCATGACGAAACTGTAGCGCATTTGATCGCCAATTTTAATGACATTAATAATAAAGCGGCCCTGCAACGGGGCGAGACAGTTGATATTCCCTCAGTACCTTTAAAAGTTGAGACAAAAATCGAAACCCACACAGCTAAAGAACATGCTATTTCTGAGTTTACCAAGGTGCTTGATTCGATGATTGCTTCTGAGATTGGAAATTTTGATCGATCCATGTTAAGGGGGCAAGGTTATGAGCGTTCCAAGTTTAATAATGGCGATCATCAGGTACTTACTAAATCATTAGATACAGTTTATTCGGTTTTTATAAATGACATAGATGTAGTTGAAGACAAAAAGAAACGTTTAAAAACAAAGATTGATGAGCAGGAAGTGAAGAGCCTTAATGCATTTGAAGAAAATCTTAATTTGCAATTGCAAACTGCTGAGGCAGAAGCAGAAAATGAAACGTTAAATGCCAGAAACCAGCTCATTAATCTAAAAGCAGACACCGAAAAAAATAAGCAGGAAATTCAGAGCCTTAAAGAAAATAAAATTGGTTTTCATGAAAAGATTACTGCCGAGATAAAGAATAAGATACGTATTGCACAAACAGATTTCGTTAGCCCCAAGTTTAAATGGTATGAATTTATTCCGGTATTGTTCGCAAATATCTGTCTAATCACTTACCTTATTATCTTCTACTCTTCAGCATGTTACATTTTATTGTTTGCTGTTGAAGACTCAAAGGCGGCTAAGGCTGCGGGACTCGATGCTATACCGATGGAAATATTTAATCCTAAAGCATTGTCTTTAACCTTATCAAAAGGTGGCGCAGGTATCATTTTTATCTTGCTCTTCGTAAGTATCCCGCTTTTCTGCGCACTCATCAAACTTTTTACAAAGAAAACGTGGATTATTATATCTATGTTCCTCGTTGGGATTGTATTGGTTGATACAGCCATAGCTTACAAAGTTTCGGCAGCCATTTATCAGATGAAATATGATATAGGAGATGCCACTGAGGCTTGGAGAATATCAATGGCTTTTAAGGATCCTAATTTCTATTTGGTGTTTTTATTAGGTGCCTTCGGTTTGCTGATGCTAAAGTTTGCTTTCGAAAAAATCATGTCAATTTTTGACGAAAGAAATCCTGATGTTGCTACGTTAAAAAACAACCTGCTTATTAAGCAGATGGACGAGGATTTAAAGTTAGAAGAACAAAAAAGTCTATTGGTTAAAGGTGAAATCTACTTGATAGAAGCAAAGAACATTGGTTTAGAAGCACAATATAAGATCATTGAATCCAAGCTCGCGTCTATTCCAAGTAAGTTAAACTTATTGCGGGAAATTAAAAAAACAGAATTAATTACAGGAAAACAACATATTGTAGATATTGCTACTATATACAAAAGCCATGTTGAAAATGATAATCTTCCAATTTCAATTGATTCGTTAAATGATAGGATTAATATCTTTTTAGAAGGATGGAACGATTACCTACACGAAGAATACGCAATCATAAAAGCTACAGAAAAATCACGCGAGGCATTTGATACTGCTGTAAACTGGCAAAACGAAAAGGTAAAAAGTTCACAAATAGATAAACGGGTTGTAATCTAATGAAAAAGTATTTTTTAATAAGCATTTTGATATGCTCGGCCTGTACCTATGTAGCGGCTCAAAAAACAAAAGAGGTTACTGATTATAACATCGTCTTCGCACCCGATTTATCAAATCGGCTGAACCCTAAATTTTATCCGAAAGCGGTAAACGATGTAGATATTGTACAGGGTGTATTAAAGAAAGTCTGGCCAGGCATATTGAAGTTTAAAAGAACAGATGGCCAATTAGATCATTATAGCGTCGATTTCGTCAACAAAGGATTAATAGGATTATATAAAATCAATACGAATTTATTAGCTATCGACCTTCAGCAATTTGATAAACAGGCTGATAGAATTAATTATATATTAGAGAGAAATAAAGTTACCACTTCACTCCCTAAAGACATCAATGGCTTTACTGCAGAATACAGGAAGTTTAATGATAAAGCCGCAATCTCCAACAATGGAGCAGATATTTGGACTTATTTTCAATCTGGTGTCGATGATCGGATTATTCTGCCAGATGTAGCTGTTGGCAAAATAACACACAAATTTCGCAACATCATGGTATTAATGACTGATGGTTATATTGAGGCCGGTATTTATAATAAAGGCTACGATTTAAGTGCCAAAAAGATTGATGATTTTCGAAATGCCTTTTTGAAATCTAAGAGTGGGGATATGGCTGTATTCCTATCTAAAAACGCTAAATATAAAATTAATCCTGCAAAAAATCCATATTTAAAGAACCTTGAGGTGATTGTGATCGAAATGTATGACCGATCGCTATCCAAAACAGGCGCAGCCACAAAACATCCTACAGATATGGAAATCATGCGGTTAATCTGGACGGATTGGATGAAAAGCTCAGGCGTAAAAAGATTTGAACTTAAACCTGCAGCAAGCAATCAAGCTGAAGCTGTGAAGTATATTCTAGATTTTATAAAAAAATAAATGTCCCAAATCATGAAAACACTCTCTTTACTCATCCTCTTCTTTTTAACCAACATTACCTGCAGAGAAAGCACAACGGTGTATATTTGCGACAGTCCGAATGCCAAAAAATACCACAACACTTCGAAATGTAAAGGTTTAAGCAATTGTACCTATAAGATTATAAAAGTAGATATCGAAAAGGCAAAAAAAGACGGGAGAACACTATGCGGCTGGGAAAAATAAGTTTATTGGTATTGTTGTTAACGCTCCAGGCCTGCATGATACAGCCTGGAGAAAGTAAAACACTCCATAACAACACGCTGTTTTTTACCGCCAAAGTGATCCGCATCCTCGATGGCGATACCATGGAGGTACTGTACGAAAACCACCCCATTAAAATTCGTTTGGCACATATCGATTGCCCCGAGAAACGTGGCCACCAGCCTTTTGGTACCAAAGCCAAACAAGCCCTGTCCGATCTGTGTTTCGGACAAATGGTAATGGTACAGGGGCAAAAATACGACCGTTATAAAAGATTGATTGCTGTGGTGATTAACGATAAAAAACAGGTAGTCAATCAGGAAATGATTAAACTGGGCATGGCCTGGCATTTTAAAAAATACTCCAGCGATCCGCTCTATGAGCAGTTAGAAGTTACCGCAAGGAAAAATAAATCAGGTTTATGGCAGGATAGCACTGCCGTAGCTCCCTGGGATTGGCGGAAAACCAAGCATGTCCTGGCAAAATAAGTACGGGGCAACTACCATTTCAATTAATATTTTTATAAATACCCCTCCACTTTAGCATTAAGCTCCTCAATAAGTTCCTCATCCATGTACTGATAATCGTCCGGAATATCCAGTATGATCATTTCCTTTCCGTCGCTTTCTTCCGGGAAACGAGCTGTGATTCTTTGTTTGTGTTTTTTCTCCATTACAAAGATCAGGTCGGCCCAGATAATCAGTTTAGCATTGATTTTAATCCTTGCTGAAGGCTCGGTACCCGCAGAACGCACCTGATGATCGGGATGGTTTTTATAAATCGTTTCGGCAGTGGCGCTACGCCATTTATTCCTGCTGCACACAAAAAGGATATTCAAATTTATTGTTTTATGAAAACGTTCAGACTGTGAACCAGAGATTTTAGACTAAGAACTAAATTAAACTTTCTCTCCATAGGCCAGGTCACCGGCATCGCCAAGTCCGGGAACGATGTACGATTTGCTGGTCATTTCTTCATCAATGGCTCCAACCCAAATTTTCGCCTTAGGCAAATGGGCGCGCACATGCGTAATGCCTTCGGTACTGGCTATTGCGGCCACGATATGAAGTTCGTCAATTTTATAGCGGTTAATCAGTTCTTTGCAGCACATCACCATGCTTTGTCCGGTTGCCAGCATAGGATCGGCCATAATCAGCACCTTGCCATCCAGATCAGGTGTAGAGATATAGTCCATCTGGATCACAAAATCGCCACCCTTTTCTACCTTTCTGTAAGCCGAAATAAAACAGCATTCTGCCCTGTCGAAAATGTTGAGCAAACCTTGTTGCAAGGGCAATCCGGCCCTGAGTATGGTTGCCAGAACAGGTTGTTGCGCCAAAATTTCGCACGAAGATACACCGAGCGGGGTTGTGATTTCTTTTGTGGTATATTTTAAACTTTTACTGATCTCGTAGGCAAAAAATTCGCCAAGTCTTTCCAGGTTCTTGCGGAAACGCATCGAGTCTTTCTGGATATTTTCATCCCGAAGTTCCGCAATAAAGGTATTGGCAACAGATTTTGTTTTGCTTATATCAAAAATCATTTTTCTCGTTTTCGGATCTTGTAGAATTATTCTTGTTTTAACCACAGCCGGTCAGGCGGGGATGAGCACAGATAAACACGGATTTATTTCGATAAATACCTTCTATATCCCTGAATATTTGCTTTATCGTTTAAATTTAGCAATTCTGAAGCAGATAATTTAAAAAAATCAGTTTCCTGCGTAATTGAGCAATTCGATAAACAGCAATTTCAGCTTCTTATATTTTGGATGACCTGATAAACTTTTTAAACTCCAGCTACTGTAAAAAGTACCGTTTACCACCTTAACCGCATCAATATATTGGCGTAAGGTTTTCGTTGCCGCATCTGTTGCCAAATATTGTAGAACATAATCTGTTAAACAATAAGAATTTACCACCAATGGGGTTACTTTTTCGAGTTGAAGATCGTACCAGTTAAAAGGCGTACAGGTACCGGCCCTAAAACCCGCCATATTGCTGTAACCCATAGAATAATCGGCTGTAATGCCAGAATTAAGAATATTCAAGTAACAGATCGGAAATTTTAGTACTTCTAACTGCTGACTGGTTAAAGGAATGGCGGCAGGATGGATTTTTTTCAATTTAACCAGATTTTCTTTAATTTCAGCCATTTTTTGCTTGTCGCTGGCACATAGCCTTAACAAACCCAACGATCGATCAGCAAGGTTTTTAACAACACCATCCACTCTGATATAATCCATTGGTATTTCAGGAAAACCCGCAAAATAAAGCGGAATACTGCTCTTCGTCGACGCGATTTTATTTACTTCTTCCAATACTTGTTCATTATTGATCCCAACACCGGTAAGCTGGTCGAATTTAGTGCTCAGGTAGTTATTTTCCTTTTTAAAAATTGCACTAAATACAAATCTTGTTCGGTTTAAAAGGCCTTCCGGCGCGCCGGGCAGCATATTGAAATGGATAGTAGGCTGCTGCTGGAATTTCTTTTCATGGAATTTAAAGCCCGGATTTTTCTTTTTAATGATGCTTTTAATCATCAGGGCCCATTCATCAATAACCGGTTTATCTAAAACCTTCCATTTATACTGATAACTTTTTGAAGGCTTAAATTCTTCCTCTGTTTTTTGCTGGTGGAGGTATTCCTCATACCTGCTTACAATAAAAAATGAAGCGGCAAAAACATCGAAGGGCAAAGCCGATGCTTCAACCGGGAAAGGGGCCTGGTATTCGCCAAAAGAAATGGTTTTCGGTTTAATTTCTACCAGTTTACTGGAAAAGAGTAAAGCTGTGCTTTTAAAGAAAAGTTCATCACCCAGCGGCAGCTCACCATAGCTAATCTTTACCTGATCGCTTTGCAGAAAATACTGGCTGTTGCCTGTAAATTCAACTTCAGCTTTAAGGATATCCTTAAAAATAAAATTGAAGATATACTTTATCCGCGGCGTTAATATATTGGAGAAGATGATTAGATGCATAACTTATTTTAACAAACAGGACTTAAAAAAAGATGACAAGAAATATTTCTCAGCTAATATTAACCTATAATATTGCCTATTAAAATTAACGGTAATTTAACATTGAACCGTTATCTAATACAAAAATTACAATTAAAAGTTTGCGGTAAACCTTTTTTCGGGGTAAAGGATCTTGGTACTTTTGCGCACTTGTCCCTTCACTACATGCACTATACTCATCTGATCATCAAACATATCGTACAAAATAGTATCGTTAACCTCAACAGATTTTATAGCGGTGATTTTTTCAACCTCAAGGTAAATATTGGTGGCTTCGTGATCGATTTCGAATCCGACATAACTCAGTGCAACGGCTTTTCCATTGGCTTTTAACTGCAGGTGGCTCAGCAGGTATTTTTTTACCAGTTCATCCATTGCGGTTTTCATGTTTGGATTGCTTAAATCGGTTTTTTGTTTATACAATCTGGCTAAAATAGCTTCAAAATCATCAGAAAAAATCCGACAGCTTACTTCAAGTGTTTTGTCCTTTGCATTAAAATTTACTTCAGTGGTACTCACATGTAAAGGATGTTTTGTTCCGGCTTTAACAGTTAAAAAAGCACAGCTCAAAAGCAAAAGGATATATTTTAATCTACACATTAATATTTTCATGTTAGGATAACCAAAGTTAAGATTTAAGGATCAAACGAAATAATGGGAATATTAGTCCAAAAATCAGTAACAAATTTGGTATTTATGGTTTTGTATTAAGAATATTTGGGCTTTTTACAATTAAAAACATAATTTTAAGCCTTATAATCTATTTTAACCCCACTAGTTAGCTTATTATTTCATGCCATTACAGGATTTTATCTTTTACTTTAAATTAGGTTGGGAGCATATTATAAGTGCTGATGCTTTAGATCATCAGCTTTTTATTTTGGCATTGGTAGCCATTTACAGTTACCATAACCTGAAACAGGTGCTGATATTGGTTACTGCATTTACTATTGGCCATTCGCTAACCCTGTTTTTAAGTGTTTCTGATATCATCAGGTTCGAAAGTAAATGGGTAGAGTTCTTAATTCCCTGTACCATTGTTATTACAGCAATAAGTAATCTGTTCAGGAAGAATTTTTCATTAAAATCAGTTAAAATCAACTATTTTCTGGCATTAGGTTTCGGACTGATCCATGGTATGGGTTTCGCTAATTCAATCAGGATCATGCTGGCAAAAGACCAGAACATTGGCTGGGGATTGTTCGGCTTTAACGTAGGGCTGGAGGCAGGGCAGATTTTTATGGTTTTTATCATTTTGTTGATTACTTTTTTTATTTTTAATTATACCCGCATTAAACGCATCAGCTGGGTTTTATTTGTATCGGCAGCCGTATTTAGCCTGGCTTTAAAAATGGCTTTGGAAAGAATTCCTTTTTAACAAAACATAACATGAATAAACTGTTTACTTTAACCGGCCTTTTACTCTTTACGGGTAGTTTGACCATGGCCCAAAACATTTTGAACAACCCGGGTAGCAACCACGGAAACAAGTTCGAACAATTGGGTACGATTTTACCAACGCCAAACGAACAACGCACGGCAAGTGGAGCACCAGGTGTTAAATACTGGCAGCAACGCGCTGATTATAATATTAAATGTGAGCTGGATGAAAAAAACCTGCTTTTAACAGGATCGGAAACGGTAACCTACACCAACAATTCTCCTGATCCATTAACCTATATCTGGTTACAGCTCGATGAAAACGAACATAGTACCGATAAAAATGCAAACTATCAGGATGCTACTAAAATGCCTGCTACAGGTACAACCAAAAACCTCGATCAGTTAAGTGCAACGGCAAACAATGGCAATGGCATAAACATTACCAAATTAACTGATGCCATGGGTAAAAACCTGAAATATACGGTTAACAAAACCATGATGAGGATTGATCTGCCCACAGCTTTAAGAACAGGACAGAAATTGATCTTCAATATCGACTGGAATTATAAAATTACCGACAGGATGAGTGTTGGCGGTCGTGGTGGTTATGAGTTTTTCCCGGCTGATGGCAATTACCTGTTCACCATGACGCAGTGGTATCCACGTTTATGCGTATACAGCGATTTTCAGGGCTGGCAGAACCACCAGTTTACCGGCAGAGGTGAGTTTGCCTTAACTTTCGGTGATTTTAAAGTACAGATGACTGTTCCGGCCGATCATTTGGTTGGTGGAACCGGAGAATGTATCAACTATAGTGCAGTATTAAACCCAACGCAGTTAAGCAGGTACAACTCGGCAAAAACCGCAGCTGCTCCGGTAGAAATACAGACACTGGCAGAAGCTAAAACGGCTGAAACAAAAAAATCTACAGCTAAAAAAACCTGGGTTTTCAATGCCAATAATGTGCGCGATTTTGCATGGACTTCTTCCCGTAAATTTATCTGGGATGCCATGCCGCAAAAAATCCAGGCCAACAACAATACCGTAATGTGTATGAGTTTTTATGGTAAAGAAGCCTATAACCTGTACAGCAAATTTTCTACCCGTGCAGTAGCGCACACCATTAAAACCTATTCGGATTTTACCATCCCTTATCCATATCCGGTTGCGCAGAGTATCGAAGCGGCTAACGGAATGGAATACCCGATGATCTGTTTCAATTATGGCCGTACCGATGCCGATGGAACCTATAGCGAAAGCACCAAAAACGGTATGCTGGGTGTAATTATCCATGAGGTTGGACACAACTTTTTCCCAATGATTGTAAACAGCGATGAGCGCCAGTGGACCTGGATGGATGAAGGCTTAAATTCTTTTGTAGAATATTTAACGGAAGAACTTTGGGACAATAAATTTCCAAGTAAAAAAGGTCCGGCTTATACCATTGTTGATTATATGAAACTGCCAAAAGATGAGTTGGAGCCGATTATGAGCAATTCTGAAAATATTGCACGTTTTGGTCCTAACGCCTATTCTAAACCAGCTACAGGCTTAAACATCCTTCGCGAAACCATTATGGGCAGAGAACTTTTCGATTATGCCTTTAAAGAATATGCCAGAAGATGGGCTTTTAAACACCCTGAACCTGCAGATCTTTTCCGCACGATGGAAGATGCAAGTGGCGAAGATTTAGACTGGTTTTGGAGAGGTTGGTTTTATGGAACCGATCCTTGTGATATTTCATTGGACAGCGTGAAATTTGCCAAAGCCGATTTCCCTAAAGAAGTTCCTGCAGCAAGATCAAGAATGGTAAAAATTGATAAACCTGCGGTAAATGCTTTTGAAGACATTTCAAAAATCAGAAACCGTGAGGATAAAAAAATCAGTTTTTATGTAGACAAAAACACAGCTGCACAGGATTTTTATTATAAATATGATAGAGGAATGGTTTCCGTTGATACCACTGTGGCTACCAAAATGGATGCTTCAATGCCTGTAGAGGTTGTTGCGGATGCTGATCAAAGTAAATATAACAACAAGTTTTTATACGAACTGAGCTTTAGCAACAAAGGTGGTTTGGTAATGCCGGTTATTGTTGAGTTTACCTATAAAGACGGTACAAAGGAAATTGATCGTATCCCGGCGCAGATCTGGAGACATAACGAACTGAAAACTTCTAAATTTTATGTCAAAGACAAGGAAGTAGCCTCTATTTTGGTAGATCCATTACGCGAAACTGCAGATATCGATACCTCAAACAATACCTGGGGTGGTAAAGCAAAAGAAAGCAAATTTAAAGTTTACAAAATGAAAGCCGGAGGTGCCGTGAGGGGCCAATCGGTTGGTAAAAACCCAATGCAGGCTGCTGCAGGGAAGTAATAACCCTATAGTCATTTCGACCGTAGTGGAGAAATCTACCTCGAGATAGATCTCTCCATTCCACTGCGTTCCAGTCGAGATGACGACGATTTTTAATAGCAGATGGCGGAACTTTTTAACAATCCCCGTTGAATTCGATTCAACGGGGATTGTTTATATTACATCAACCTAGTAAATCAAAAGTTAAACTTTGGATTTACTAGGTTGATATCTATTTAAACGCTTTAAACGTACTTTCTTGTTTTTACAATAAATTTATCACTGCAAACGAAAATCCATTATAAATTGAACGGCCTTCAACTTTCCTGACTTTCATCTGTTTTACTCTTTGCGGCCTAATCCCTATATTTGATATACTCATGAAATTTAAAATCACCTCAGAATACCAACCTACCGGAGATCAGCCAAGTGCCATTAAACAACTGGTTGATGGGGTAAATGCCAACGAACATTATCAGACGTTATTGGGTGTTACTGGTTCGGGAAAAACCTTTACAGTAGCAAATGTAATTGAGCAGACCCAAAAGCCAACCCTGATTTTAAGTCACAATAAAACCCTGGCGGCACAGCTTTACGGCGAGTTTAAAAATTTCTTCCCCGAAAATTCGGTTAATTACTTTGTTTCTTACTACGATTATTACCAGCCGGAGGCTTTTATCGCTTCCAGTAACACCTACATCGAAAAAGACCTGAGCATTAACGAAGAAATCGAGAAACTGCGTTTACGTACTACATCGTCGCTAATGAGTGGCAGGCGAGATATTATCGTGGTATCATCCATTTCCTGTATTTACGGTATGGGAAATCCCGAAGATTTTTCCAGAATGGTTTTCCGCTTTGGTGTAGGATTAAGGATTTCGAGAAATGCATTTTTACATAGTTTGGTCGAGATTTTATATTCGCGTACCACAACAGACTTTAAACGCGGAACTTTTAGGGTGAAAGGCGATACAGTAGATATTTTCCCTGCATATCTTGACCATGCTTACCGGATTTCGTTTTTTGGCGATGACATCGAAGAACTTTCTGCCATTGATCCCGTTTCTGGTAAAACTTTAGAGAAACTTGAAGATATGGCCATTTATCCCGCCAATCTTTTCGTTACCCCCAAAGACCGTTTCAATCAATCTATCTGGGGCATACAGGAAGAATTAGAGGTGCGTAAAAACCAGCTAATTGCCGACAGGCATTTACTGGAAGCGAAGAGGCTCGAAGAACGGACCAACTTTGATATCGAAATGATGAAAGAACTCGGCTATTGTTCGGGTATAGAAAACTATTCGCGCTTTTTTGATGGCAGGCAGCCTGGCATGCGTCCTTTCTGTTTGCTGGATTATTTTCCTGATGATTATTTAATGGTGATAGACGAAAGCCACGTTACCGTTCCGCAGATCAGGGCCATGTACGGCGGAGACAGATCGCGTAAACTATCATTGGTTGAATATGGTTTCCGTTTACCCGCAGCACTGGATAACAGGCCGCTAAATTTTAACGAATTTGAAGCCCTTGCCCCGCAAACCATTTATGTAAGTGCAACACCTGCAGAATACGAACTCGAAAAATCGGAAGGGGTAGTGGTAGAGCAGGTAATCAGGCCAACCGGCTTGCTTGATCCAGTGATCGAAATCAGACCGGCCATTAACCAGGTTGATGATCTTTTGGATGAAATTGATATTACCATAAAAGATGGCGGACGTGTATTGGTGACCACTTTAACCAAACGTATGGCCGAAGAGCTGACCAAATATCTGGATCGCTTAAACATTAAAACCCGATATATCCACTCCGAAATTAAAACCTTAGAGCGTGTAGAAATCCTCCGTGGTTTACGTTTAGGAGAATTTGATGTTTTAGTAGGGATTAACCTTTTACGAGAGGGTTTGGATTTACCAGAAGTAACCCTGGTTGCCATTTTAGATGCCGATAAAGAAGGTTTCCTCCGTTCCGAAAAATCGCTGATCCAAACCATTGGTCGTGCTGCGCGTAATGACAGGGGCCGCGTAATTATGTACGCAGATGGCATTACCGAAAGTATGGAGAAAACCATATCAGAAACCAACAGGCGCAGGGATATACAAATTGCCTATAACCTTGAAAACGGAATTACGCCAAAAACCGTTGGAAAATCGAGAGAGGCCATTCTAGAACAGACTGCCGTACTCGATTTCTCACAAAAAGCAAGCGATAACAAAGCCAGGGCTTATATAGAAAATGCTGAAATCAGTATTGCTGCCGATCCTATAGTACAATATATGGGTAAGGCGGAGCTGCAAAGGGCAATTGACAATACCCGAAAGGATATGCAGAAAGCAGCAAAGGATATGGACTTTTTACAGGCAGCAAAACTCCGCGACGAAATGTTTGCGCTGGAGAAAATGTTTAACGAAAAGTTTGCTAAGTAACGATTTAGATTAAAAGAATGGTTTTTAGATAAATTTGGATTACAATTGCAGTTCAATAAGTTATCTAAAAATCATTCAAATGAAATCTTTTAAACTCGTAACGCTGATCGTACTCGGCGCTATCGGTCTGAAAAGTCAGGCCCAAAATTCTGCAGCAATTTCTTTGCCGCTGGCAGGCAATGCCTACAGTTCCTTGCATCAGGATTCGGAAAGAACCTTATCCAATAAAGGGATCGTAAACTGGAGCAATCCAAAAGAGTATTTTACCGCTTATTTCAGGGTTTCAAAACCTGGAACAATCATCATTTCATTAGGTGAAAAACCAATGTTTGATGGGCAATCCACACTGGAATTTTCCATTAACAATCAGTCCAAAAACGTAAATTTCGATGAAACCAAACCTTTCGATGGTAAAATTGGTGAATGGACGATTAAAGACACTGGTTACGTGGCCCTCACCATTAAAGGGCTAAGCAAAAGCAGTTCTAAATTTCCATCCATCCAAAACTTAAGCATTAGCGGAACTGCTACCGAAGGCAAAACAGCTTATGTTAAAAATAATGAGGGCAACTTTTTCCATTGGGGCAGGCGCGGACCATCGGTACACTTAAATTATCAACAACCTGAAAATGTAAATGCAGAATGGTACTATAACGAGGTAACTGTACCAAAAGGTGAAGATATTTTGGGGTCTTATTTTATGGCCAATGGCTTTGGCGAAGGTTATTTTGGTATGCAGGTAAACAGCCCGACTGAAAGACATATCCTGTTTTCAGTATGGAGCCCGTTTAACACTGATGATCCGAAAAGTATTCCTGAATCGCATAAAATTAAAATGTTAAAAAAGGGCGAAGGTGTGCATACAGGAGAATTTGGCAATGAAGGTTCAGGCGGACAGAGTTACTTAAACTACATGTGGAAAGCAGGAAATACCTATAAGTTTTTGCTTCACGGTGTACCCGGAAAAGATAGTCTTACTACGTATACGGCTTATTTCTTCGCTCCTGAAAACAATAAGTGGCAACTGATAGCCAGCTTTACCAGACCACAAACTAAAACATATTTAAAACGCTTTCATTCTTTTTTAGAGAACTTCTCTCCGGTACAGGGCGATTTATCACGAAAAGTGCTGTTCGATAACCAATGGATCTGTGATGATAAAGGCAATTGGACAGAATTAAAGTCAGCACGTTTTACCACTGATAATACGGGAGCAAAAGGATACAGAATGGACTATCAGGGCGGAGTAGATCAGGGTGCCTTCTATTTAAAAAATGGTGGTTTTTTTAATGATTACACTACACCAAGAAAAATCTTCGCCAGAACCTCTTCAGGCAAAAAACCAGACATAGATTTTAGCAAATTACCTTAACATTCAAAATAATTATGGAATTTTGATCTTCATCATTAATAAAGAGCACAATGGACGGGCAAAACAGAAAGGATATTTATCCAGGATTAGAAGTCGGGATTATTTTGAAGAAAGATCAGCGGTCTGGAAACATCACTTATGGTGTGGTTAAAGATCTGCTTACTTCATCGGCATTTCACTCGAGGGGGATAAAAGTGCGGCTCGAAGATGGTCAGGTAGGCCGCGTAGCTGAAATAGTTGAAGACTAATAAGAATCCCATCAAAACCTTTGTAGCTATATTTACGTATTATATTGTAATCGCAATGCAATTAAAGGCTAAAAAAGTAACAAAATAAATGTTACGACGTCTATATTTGTAACAACAGTAATTTAAAGAATGGCATTAGTAAAATTTATTTTTATCACAATAATGGTACTTTGGCTGATCAGGATGTTGATCAGACTAATATTACCTATGCTGTTTAACAACCTGGCTAGCAAAATGCAAAGTCAGGCAACCGGGCAGCAGCAACAACAGAGAAGGCAAAAACCCGAAGGTTCTATTTCGATAGATTATATGCCGCCAAAACCCGATCAAAGTAAAACCGATAAACTCGGCGATTTCGTAGATTACGAAGAGATTAAATAAAACGAAACCCTGAACCTGCTTCAGGGTTTTTTGTTAATACAAGCCGTCATCTCGACTGTAATGGAGAGATCTATCCCGAGACAGATTTCTCGACTTTGTTGCACCCGATAGCTCCTATCGGGTTCGCTACCATTGACAGAATCAATAAAAAAGTCGTCATTGCGAGGCACAGCCAGTTCCGATTTTCGGGAAAGCAATCTTAATGCGCAGGCGAAGTAGCGATCGTTGTAAGATTGCTTCGTCGGCTGAAAAAGCCTTCTCGCAATGACGGCTTCTATTAACAAGGCCCGTTTTGTTCGTCGATCTTTTTAAGAATATAAGATAGAACTATTGTATATACCACATACGTTACGAAAACCCAAAAGCCCAGTTGCAGCGCAGAGTTATTTACTGTTACGGTTTTTAAAGTATCATTTTGCATGTTAAGCCCCGAAAGTTGACTTTTCAGGATACCGTTTAAACCAATATAGGTCATTCCGATACCCACTACCATTACATCTGCCATATCCCATTTACCAAGATCGAAAGCTAAAAACCGAAGCACTTTTTGGCTGCCGAAAAGATGCCCGCATGAAACATGCACCCCCCTGGCAACAATCCGCAGTAAGGGAAGAACCACTACAAAAACGAGTAATAATATACCAACCAGTACAGCATCGGGTTTGGGCTGCTCAATCAATGTACCTATAATACCCAGTATACTTTTGCTCTGGAAAAAGAGTACCTGATTGGTAAATGCAATTTTATCGCCCAAAAAAGCAAATTCGAGTGTTTGGAGGCGCGCATCAACTTCTATAATTGGCGAAGTAACACCAACGGCGAGCAAAATAAACGCAAACAACAGCGACATAATGAAGAGTGGAACGTGCAATTGCACTCGTTTTCGTAAAAATAGCCACAAAATAAGCGCAATAGCTACACAACCCAACATCCCCAATGCAAACTGAAAACTGTCTTTTTTAATTTCAGACAATCTTGAATTTACCAGGCGATCGTAAGCTTTGGCATCTGCAACGTGATACTTACGGTAAATATTACGTTCAACAGTAGTTATGGTTGTATCCGTACTATCGTAAGTTTGTGCCTCAAGTTCGTCCATTTTACTGGTGGCAATGCCTTTTAACCGTTTTAAACTGGTTGGGCTCGTAATTTTTGTCACAATGGTTTTAGCGAATGAGGGTACCTGGGCATGAATTTCACCTACATCAACAAAAGTTTTAAAAGCCAGTTTTTTAAGCTTACCACCAAGGCTTTTCTGCGGTTTAGTTACTTCCGCCACGGCCTTATTTACCAAACCATGCAATTCCTTTTCAACCTCCTTACGCATTTCCGTTTTCTGCTGGTTTGTGAGTTTGAAACCTTTTACCCTACGATCAACAACTGTAGAAATTTTCTCACCCCAGCGATCTACCGAGAATATACCGAAAGTAATGTTGTTTGATAAGCTGTAATCTTCTTTAAGATATTTCTGCTCAACAGAAAGCTGGTGGAAGCGGTATCCAAAAAAGGCTTCCCCAAATAAAAGAATACTTAAAGCCGCAATAAGCAGAATAGGTGCTATCCTACTCTTTTTTTCCGGTATATCTTGTGTTATCGTTGCCATAATAATTGATCAAACAGCTGAAATAAATGGTTTAGTGGGTATCGTGTGGTGTAATGAACTTCAGTATGGTAGAGAGAATAAGTCCATAAAGCACAAAACTGATAAAGATGATATACCCTGGCTGCAATGCCGTATTGTTGGTGGTTAAAATAGTAAGCGAATCGTTTTTAATATTGAGTGCCTGTAACTGGCCTTCTAACAAACCATTTAAACCAATATAGGCCATCAGGACGGCAATTACAATTACATCGGCCATACTCCACTTGCCCGATTGAAAAGCAAAATATTTAATCACGCCGTTTTCTGCCAGTTTTTTATTTCCTAAAAGATGGATCCCTGTTGAAGTCAGTTTCACTACCGGAAAAAGAATACTAAAGGCCAATATCAGCACCCCAACCAATATCGAATCGATACCTTCCTGCCCAAGCAACACCCTAACCACGTCCATAATGCTTTTGCTCTGGAAAAACAGCACCTGATCCTTAAATAATACATGCTCTCCCAACAACACGAAATCGAGCGACCGGATCCGCGCATCTACCTCAATCATTGACGCCGTAAGTCCTACTGCCAAAAGAATAAAGGCAAAAAACAACGACATTACAAAAAGTACCACATGCAAATCTTTACGTTTGCGTAAGCCCCACCAAAAGCCCAGCACAACTACCACACAGGCCAGCATACCTAAAGAATAAGCATAAGTTTTGCTCCATATCTGAACCAGGGTTGTGGTTAATTTTTTATTCAGTGCCTCAGTAGATGATACCTGGTATCTTTTATACATGGATTTTACAGCATTAGCGTTGGCAACAAAAGCACTATCAAACTTCTCTTCATCTGCGAGTTCGTTAAACTCCCCAATGGCCATTTTGCTTAACTGTTTTTTATTTTTCGGATTATCTACCTCTGCAATTATCTTCCTTGCAAAGGCAGGTACCTGCGCTTTTATGCTATCCGAATTCACAAAATTTTTGATGGCAAATTTCTGTATTTTTCCGCTTATCGTTTTTTTAGGTTTATTCACCAGGCCTTCCGCTTTATCAATCAGCGCAAGCAGCACCTGTTCCACTTCTGTTTGCAAAACCTTTTTCTGCTTTTTGGTCATTTTTAGGTTGCGTACTTGATGATGCACAATCCTGGATACATTATCTTTCCATTGCTGCACAGAAAAGAGTCCATAAGTAATGTTATTAATATCGGAATAATCCTCTTTGATACGCTCCTGTTGATCGGACAGCTCATGTAAGCGAAAACCAAAATAGCCTTCAGCACCAAGCAGAAGGGCAAGTGCTACTATAAGCAGCAATTTAGGAAGAAAAGACTTCCGCTCCTTTGTATGTTTTTCCTGTGTTTCCAAGCCGATTAATTTAAATGGTTATGGCCAATTGATGGCAATATTTGGTTTGGTACCGTCAGATAAAACCATTAACATAAAAAAAGGTTTTAAATGTAAAAGAATATAGTAGCAAACAAAGGTTAATGCACTTTATGTTGAGCCATACGGTCAAGTAAATTGAGCTGTGGAGAAAATAAACGGCACACAAAAGTGCTGATCTTTGTGATGTTAATAGATAAATCAACAATGGAAAATATAACAAAAATAAATTTAGGTAAAAACGGGCCGCTGGTTTCTAAACTTGGCTTAGGCTGTATGCGTATGTCGTCTGTTTGGGGTGGCCCGGTAAAAGATGAAGCAGAAAGTATCGCAACCATTCAGGCTGCTTTGGATAACGGCATCAACTTTATCAATACAGGCGATTTTTATGGTGCAGGCCATAATGAGTTACTTATCGGCAAGGCCATTAAAGGCAGGAGGGACGATGCTTTTATCAGCGTAAAATTTGGAGCTATTTTTTACAATGGCCAGTGGTTAGGACTGGATCTTCGCCCCATGGCCATTAAAAACTTCATCAATTATTCTTTGGTTCGTTTAGGAATAGATACCATCGATCTTTACCAACCCTGCAGGTTAGATGGCAGTGTACCTGTTGAAGATGTAATTGGGACAATTGCCGATCTGATTAAAGAAGGAAAAGTGCGCCATTTGGGTGTTTCTGAAATCACTGCAGATCAACTCCGTCAAGCTAACGATATTCATCCTGTTACGGCATTGGAAATCGGCTATTCACTGGCCGACCGTCAGATAGAAAAAGATTTATTACCAACGGCAAAAGAACTGGGAATTGGCGTTGTAGCCTTTGCCAATACAGCCGAAGGTTTACTCACCGGCGACATGAAAGCTCCTTTGGCCGCTAATGATTACCATAGCCATTTCTCCAGGTTTCAGGGCGAAAACCTGATCAAAAACCTGGAAAAAGTTGAGGTATTAAAAAATATGGCAAGGGACAAAGGTTATACGCCTACGCAATTGGCCATAGCATGGGTAAATACACAGGGCGAACATATTATGCCATTGGTAAGTATGAGTAAAAGATCACGTTTACCTGAAAATATAGCGGCGATGCAAATCAGTTTCACAACTGAGGAAATGAATACACTAAATACGCAATTTTCGCCAGGTGCAATACTTGGCGGAACCTATCTGCAGCGATAAAAAGGCAGGGCTTACATTAGCCCTGCCTTTTTATATCTTTATATTATGGTAAACCCAACCGAAATTATTCCTGGTGTGATTTTCTATTCCTATTTTTCACATAAACGGAAAGAAAAGGTAGCCTTTTTGGCGCATAATACCCTGGTGCTTCAGGTGGCAGGGCGTTTTGAAATAGAAACAGCTACTGAAAAATTTGCCATGGAAAAAGAACAAATGTTATTGATCCGCAAGAACCAATTGGCAGAACTGACCAAAACACCTTTAAATGGGGAGAATTATCAAACCATTATTATCTGTTTAAAGGAAGATTTACTGCGACAGATTGCATTGGAAGAGCAGATCGATACGGACAAAAGGTATAGTGGACCAAATAATATACTGATTCCGACCAATGAATTTTTACGGGGCTTTTTTCAGTCCATCATCCCATATGTGCACCATCCCGACGAAAGCATTACCAATGCTATAGGGATGCTTAAGGTAAAAGAAGCGGTACAGTTGTTATTGCATACCATGCCGGAATTAAAAACTTTTTTATTCGATTTTTCTGAGCCATATAAAATGGACCTGGAAAAATTTATGATCAATAACTTTCATTTTAATGTACCTGTTGAAAAGTTTGCTCAACTTACAGGTAGAAGCCTGGCCGGTTTTAAGCGTGATTTCCAAAAAACATTTAACATGGCGCCCCGACACTGGCTACAGGATAAAAGATTGTTAGCAGCAAAGCACCTCATCGAAAGTAAGAATAGAAAACCATCTTCAATTTACCTTGAGCTGGGATTTGAAAGTTTATCACATTTTTCGAGATCATTTAAGAAGAAATTTGGAAAAACTCCTACGGAGTAAGGAAAATCCGAGGTTTTGGCAATCTATTAAGCCTCCATACTTTTAAACAGGTTCTTGTGCAGCGTTCTGCAGAAGGAAATCATCGAAAAGGTAATTGGCCAAACAGAGGCTGAAAGTGCGGAAAGAATCCTAAAGGAAGTAGTCAATCAGGCATAAAAACATCCATGAGATTGTGAAAAACATCCATTTTTACTGAATGGGTATCGAGCCATCTTTGACACACAATAATTTATACATAAAATTAAATAAAATGTCTGTTTCTGATTTATTCAAACCACTTACTTTACTGCACGGCCCTGAAATGAAAAATCGTTTCATGATGGCACCGCTAACCAGTCAGCAGAGCAATCATGACGGTTCTGCTTCTGAGTTCGACCAATTCTGGATCGCGCAACTTGCACAAAGCGGTTATGCTTTAATACAAGCCGGTGCTTCTACTGTAGAAGCAGGGGGAATTGCCTTTGAGCGCCAGATGGGTATCCACAGCGATAAGCATTTGCCGGGACTAACCCAAATGGCAACAACTATTCGTGAAGGGGGAAGTTTATCTGCAATACAGTTACACCATGCCGGGCATCGTGCAGTACCAGAGGTGGGAGGAATTCCAGCACCAGCTTCGGGCAAAACACTGCCGGGTATAAAGGCGCTCACAACCGAAGAGGTGGAGCGAATCCGCGACAGCTTTATTGCAGCAGCCAAAAGAGCTGAGCTGGCTGGTTTTGATGGGGTCTCTGTACACGGTGCTTTCGGGTGGATCCTTTCAGAGTTCCTTTCTCCTAACCTGAACGACCGGACAGATAAATATGGTGGCAGTGTAGAGAACCGCGCCCGTTTTACGCTCGAAGTTATAGAAGGCATCCGCCAAGCCTGTAGCCCGGATTTTCAGATCGGCTGGCGCTTATCTATTGAGCGCTATGGACTTCGCCTGGAGGAACTACGCGAGATTACCGCTGAGATTTTTGATCGTGAACTGATCGACTACCTCGATCTGGCATTGTGGGATTCGGCGCAACTTGTTAGGGAAGGAACCTTCCAGGGAAAACCTTTGCTGAGTGTTTTTACAGAACTTCCGCGAAAGCGTGTTCGTTTAGGCGCAGCCGGAAAGATTTACAGTGCACAGCGTGCCGGAGAGCTGCTGGAGGAAGGTTGTGATTTTGTGCTCATTGGGAGGGCAGGAATCCTTCAGCGCGACTTTCCGCTGCAGGTTAATGCAAACCCAATGTACGAAAGCCCGGCAATGCCGGTAACGGCCGAATATCTGCGCCAGGGTGGATTAAGCGAGCGCTTTATCGAGACCATGCGTGGATGGCAAACTTTTGTTCGTCCAGGTTCCAGGTAATTGCCCGTCTGGTGGAAAAAGTCTCCATGCTATAGTAAAAATCATCCATTCTATAAGCATCCCAATTACAACAACTTTGTATTATAAATAAATATCTAAAATGAAAAAAACAGCAATTATTGTTCTTTCTGATCCAAAAGCAGGTTCGGAAGAAGCGCTTGGCCGCGTATTTAACGCTTTGGCATCAGCATATGAATTTAAACATGCAGGTGAAGATGTAAAGATCATTTTTCAGGGCGCTGGAGTAAGATGGCCAGAACAACTGGAGAAATCGGAACATCCGGTGCATGGCCTTTATTCAGAGGTAAAAGATCACGTGCATGGTCTGTCTAAAGGATGCGTTGCCGTATTTGGTACAGAAATTTCAGGTTACGATTTGTTAAACGATAATGAAGTACCGGGTACTCCTGGTCTGCCAAGTTTCGTGAACCTGAGAAACGAAGGTTACGACCTTTTGATTTTTTAAAAAATTACCCCACTGTCTCCAGTCAAAACCTGGGGACAGTTTTTAGTTCCCACTATGTAAGAAAAGTTAACCAACCATACTAACGAAAAATTTATTATTATTTTGGTTGGAAGAAACACACCGTCTCAGTATTTCCTAAAAACAAAAATGGCTTTTCAATTGCAGAAAAGCCGTTTAGTGCTGAGATTACTTCTATTAGTGGTCCCGACGAGAATCGAACTCATATCTAAAGTTTAGGAAACTTCTATTCTATCCGTTGAACTACGGGACCATTTTACTCTATAGCAAAAAAACACAATGCAATAGAATGATTATCAATCAATTAAATGCTAACCAGAGCTTTTAAGGCTTTGTTCATATTTTATTAATTGCTGCAAATATATCAATTTATATCAAAAGTTTATTATCATTTTGCCTCATCTGATGCCCCAAATTTATTAAGGTAAATCTGGACTATAAAGGTCATGAACATCGTACTTGGTAAAAACACTCTAACTTCCCAAAAAACTAAAGCTTAAGCAATACCTTTATAACAAATCTTCATATACCCATAAATATGTACACCTTTAGAATTGAGACTATTCATAATATTAATGCCGATTTAAACATCATAGCTAAATATCACAAAGGAACAAGCCTTCAACTAGACAAAATCAAGAATAAAAACAAAATAAATACGCAAGTTGATATAAAACAATTGTATATCAGTATTAATAAAAATGAGGAAGAAGTTACGGATGATTTCTCTTGTGGCAATTTAATTAAGCTCCTTAATAGTGAAGAGCATGCCGCCAATTTATTAATTCTGGTGAGAAATATGATAAATTTAGAGTGGGCATACTACCAGTCTTATCAAATGGAAACAACAGATATAAAATCAATAAATTTATATAAAGAGTTGGAAAGCCTTTTGAAAGAACTGAAAATATTAAAGAGCCAATCGGTCAGTGAAAAAATCCTGCAAACTAAAATAAAACTAAGAGTTAAAAATCCTTTAACAAAAATAGTCACGGACTTCGAAGATGGTGGTATAACAATAGATAATGTCAACGAAAACCAAGAGATAATTCAGCTATTGATTAATAACAGGGTTCGTCTAATTAAAGATCTAGAACATCTTTATATTCCCATTACAACAGTGCATCCCGAAGATTGGACTGATGAAATTATTAATAAGATTCTGCCTATCGTGCATCAGACATTCGACGATCAAAGGGCAAAGTGGAGATTTGGTCGATTCGTTGCAAAAACAATATTGAATTATCTTAACGAAGAAACAGATCTAAATCCCCAAAACGTTGATTTGACCCAAGATCAGGCAGTTATAATATATACTTTGTTACTATTATTTGGTATCCAAGAGATAGAATTTGCTGGCGAATACAATATGAAGTCATCAAGACAAAAAGCAAAAATAATACGATCATTTATACGCTCTGATTTAGATAATGAGGAGAAAGAGTTTTATGAATTCTCAGTAATAAAGAAGATGTCAGTTGAAGAATTTTTAGCTAACAGCGAACAATACATGATTGCCCCAGCAAATTCAAAAAAGTAAATTCATGGGTCGAAAGAGCCTTTTTTATCATTGCAGTCAGAAAGACAGGTGTCTTTCATAAACATAATTAAAAACTCAATGAATAAACATTTCGCGGCTTTCGGCCAAACAGCAACAGCACGCTCTACAAATAGAGCTTCAAACATTGTAAACACTGTAACTGCAAAGCAGTTCTTTATCGAAGACAATGTTAATGGTTATTTAACCAAAGAGCGATTTATCAGTTATGGCCAATCTTTAACTGATTCAGAAGCGGAACACCTTGAAGATTTGTTCAAATTTACATCTCAAGGTTGTTCATTCAACAATGTTATTAAACCAAAGTTTGATAGGATTAATGGCGAAGAAATGCTATGGTTTAAAGTCAAGCTAACCCGTGCAACAATAAACTTGCGCATTCCAAATTTAGACGGCTTGTTACGATTGTTGACTGAGTACCAACTTGGCAAAACTCAAATTAATTTTTCTTTAGATGAATTGAAGGCGGAATGCCAATCGATGACTGAAGAGCAAAATTAATTAAACTCAAGGGGGGGAGCAATCTCTTCCCCCTACTTAACAAAAAACTTTAATGACATTTTAAAACATGCGACAGGCAACGCATAGGAATTCTATTGCCTTTAGATTATGAAAAACAAGAAAATCAAAACATATAAAATCAATAAAGGTCAATATCTAAATCAAATTGAGCCTTTCAAGTCCAAGGGAATACCTAGCAATATTATCCTATTCAAAGAATTGCCAGGCTGTGGAGCAACAAGGTGCGAAATTGAGTTCCCTCGACACAGCATAATTGTCGAGCCAAATGTTCCAGTAATTAAGGGGAAAAAGAGACAGTTTGGCATGTTAGTATGCGGCATATTCGAAGGAGTAACAACGGATGATATACTGGCATATCTAGAAAATAATATCGAATACAAGAAATTAATCGTTACGCCAGAATCATTCTGGAAAGTTAAGGAAGCGCTTGAAGATTCAACATTTGAAATTTACACTGACTTTTTTCTGTTATTTGACGAGTGTGAGAAAATCATTCAAGATATTAGTTACCGTGCGGATATTGCTTTACCAATGGACGACTTCTTCCGTTTTGAACATAAGACATTTGTTTCAGCTACACCTATAGTACCAAGTGATCCCAGATTTGAGTTAAACGAATTCACTGTACATAAAATTCGACCCAGCTTTACCTATTCACAGAGTTTGCGACTAATTTGTACCAATAATGTGCTAACGACGATCAAAAAGTTTATAGATGAAAATCCAAATGATAAGTACTTTATGTTCTTCAATACAACCGATACAATTCACGAACTAATTACCAAGCTTAAAATAAAGAATGAAAGCATGGTCTTTTGCGCAGAGAAAAGCAGAAAAAAGCTTCGAATTAATGGATATAATGACTCTGATGTAAAAACTGAAATAACTGCATTTAAAAAATATAACTTCTTCACTTCCCGTTTCTTTTCTGCTGTTGACATTGATTACGACCTCTTCCAATGCAATCCAACAATCGTGTTGATTACCGATATTGTTTCGGCACAGCACTCCATGCTAGATCCATTTACGGAAGCTATACAAATTCAGGGTCGATTTAGGGAAACGAAAGAACATCCGTTTACAAGAAATCTTGTGCACATTTCAAATGTCGATCCTGAATTGATATCGATGTCCGAATCAGCGGTTAAGACATATTTATCAGAGTGCCATATAGTGTTTAAGGCAGTTCATCGGTATCATGAATCTGCTACTACAGCGGCGGCAAAAGACGTACTCAGTCAAGTACTTAAGAGAATTGACTATGCTAAATACTTAAAGAAACATAGCTTAGAGAGAAACTATGATATGATTGACAACTTAATATTTGAGGAAAAGGTAAAAGGCATTTACCAAAACGCCAATAAGTTGAAAGATGCTTACTCAAAGTGTTCTCACTTTAAAATCGACAATAAATATGCTGAAGAGTTGTATTCTTTTACTGATAAGGATCGTAAAAAGGCTAATAAAAAAAATATCCGTTTAAAGAGCTTAAATGAAATAGTTGCTGATAGTCTGACAGATCTACACACTAGAAAACGAATGAACCTAATTACAGAATTTGAATATACAATGGAGATCACAAGCTTTCAGTTAGACTTTCCAGAGCAAATGGCAATAATAAACAAATATGGTATTGACAACTCGGAGCTGGTAAATTTCAATATCTATCAAATACAGCATCTACTAATTAAACAGAAAAAGCAGGTCGACCACTTCGGAATGATGACCTATATCCAGCAGAATTTCCAAATAGGTAAAGCATATACGGGAAATAGAATGACAGCACTTTTGAAGGTTGGATTTAAGGACAACAATATTCACGGAATTACCCCCAGTCTAGACTACTTAAGAAAGTTTGCCGAATTCAATCCCTCTAATAAGAAGGTTTGGATGGGCAAGAATGAGTTAGGAAAAGATATAAGAGGATACATTATTACTAAATTCAAGGATGGAACTTTAAACTAGGATTTTGATAACGTACAGTTTTGTTAAAAAGGTTAATCTATATGACCCGAGTTAGAAACTGTACGTTTGTTCTAAAAATCGCCTAAGCGATAAATATAGCTTCCCATTTAAAAATATTTTTTTTTAATTTCAACTAGCCACTTAAATTGAAGTTTATTCGCCGCATTTAGCAGGTATACCATATCATACCCCCGCATTTCACTAGAGGGGAAGATAAAAAGATTTCCAACTCTAACATAGAAAAATCCATTCTGAAAGTCGAACAACAAGCCTATCTAAAACCACCACTTTGAATTTAAACACTGATGGGTTACGATTTATCATTTACCAAAACAACACTTTATACCTGTACGACATTTTAACTATAAAAGGATCTAAATAGGATAAAATCGACCAAATATCCTTAGCAATACAACTACATCAAAATCGAGAATAACACAATGCACCGCCTAAAAATGGTACATTTTCATTTATATATCAATTCAACATAGATGCTTCCAGTCGGAGGCATTTTTCATTTAATCCAAGTTTTACATTTAAAAATCTATTAAGATGCAAGCAAAAGCAAGAACTGCAAAAGCAGTACAAACACAGACACAATTTGTTGTTATAAACGAGCAACAAGTTTTAGTAAACACAGAAGTACATAAAGCATATAATTTAATCGTTGATGCTGCTACAGAACAATTAAGAAAGTTCGACCTAGCGAAATACAGGACTTATGCAACGGTTGACCATGTGAAGAACGAATACAAAAGCAATATGATAAGTGAACACCTGAATTACTTCTGGAATATTACTTTATCCAATAGCAAGGATGGCCGTTCGTTTATATTTATAGATCTTGGTGCTGAAGCCCTAGAGCGCTTCGGCTCAGGTTTAACAAATATTTTTCTTCGAAAGGCATATGAGATTACCCAATCTAATGACAACACGAGCGGAATCGAATACGCATTAAGGGTAAACTTCCGAGAAGCTGATCAGCATCACAACTTCTTTTACAGGAGAGTTGCAGAAGGAGAAAACAATTATGTGTCAATAGCAACGGTCGATAAACTGGAATCATAAAATAAGGCGCAGAGATGCGCTTTATTTATTTATGTTGGTTTCAGGCAGAAAATCTTTAGGGGAACAGCTGAATATTACTGCCAGTTTATCAATATGATCTAAATTGTATTTGGATGGTGAATTAGGACTTTCAACCTGTCCTATAAATCCATTTGAGACATCAAGCTTAAAAGCAAGTTCAGATTGACTAAGGTTAGCCTGCTCCCTTAAAGCTTTCGCTTTACTGATTACAAACAATTCTATCTCTGATTTTACTACCTCTTTAGCCACACGCTAAAGAATAAATTAAATAGCAACGCTATACTTAGCTATTACTAAGTATTTACTAGTTTTACGTATCTAAATAAATTAAAATGAAATCTACACTAACAGTTATGATCTGTCTGCTTTTTACATCGTGTAACTTCTTTAAGAAAAGCCCTGAAGATAGGTACAGAGAGAAAATGGAGAATGCAACAGACGAGGAATTAATGAATGAGATTATTGGCAAACCATTAATGTATGAAGTCGTAAATTATGATTACATCTCGCAACGTAAACGAAAATTAGATGGCAAGATCATGTGGAGCAGTTCGCAACTTAACAACTATACTATTTACAGAAATGCTCAAACTGGTGGTTTACTACCGACTTCTAAAGAGGAAGGAGATAAATTGGGTTATGAAAAGCTTGGAGTATCATCTGGCGCAGTGGTACAAGTTATTTTTACTAAAGGTTCGATTTACATTGAGAAGTTTGGCCGTCTAAATGGAAGCTATGAGCAAGGAAAATATGCTAATGCAGATGGTACAATCAAGCTTGAATTTTATAAATACATAGAAGCCGGTTTTGGCAATCTTAAGACTAGGACGATGAGAGACATAGATTTTATAAGAGATAATCCTGTAAGAAACTGCGCTTTGATGGGAATAAAGTATTACAGGTTCGATCAAATCTCGAATAAAAAAGTTGTAGTGCACTATTATCTAAAGACACTAACAGACCCAGGATACTTCCACAAAGATTCAAACGAAAAGTAATGGAGAAGTTCAAAACAGATTGTTTACCATTCTTATACCAAAGTGAATTTTATAGCATAGCATGGGGAATGGAACATTATGGTTTCTTTATCGATCCACAAGGACGGAAATGCAACTATAGAATATCCAAAGATTATCGGTATGGAGTTACCGATAAATGGAACTTGTCTAAAACTACCGATAAGGTTGACCCATCAGATAACACAGCGTATGAACACGAAGAATATGAAACAATAGCACCTGATGATCTATTTGAAAACCTATTGAATTCTGTGGAGTATAAACCATGGTTTGGATATCAAAAGAAAACAAATATTATAACCGAAGAAATGATAGCGGATCTACTACAATCACCGATTGAGGATCATGGAGATATTGCCTTAGATGCAGGATCATTTACCAATTCTTTATATGTTTATGATGCTGAAATGGGCATTTACAAACGAATCCTATTGTCAATGGACGGTGATGTTAAAAGGGTTAACCAAAGTATTTATACGCACAATATAATTAGAAGCTTGGGTCAGATTAAATTATGAAGATTCTGCTGAATAATACCTGTTAATTTGGAGTCATAGCAATATGGCTCTTTTTTGTTATACTTGGATTCTAAATACTAACTAAATGGTTAAAGACACTCTTAATTCAATGCTTGATAACATCAAAGAACGCACAACTAATCCGTTCTTAGGTACATTCGTAATCGTCTGGATTGTAAAAAACTGGAAACTAGTGTATAGTCTATTTTACTTTGATAGTGCATTTACACTTCCTAAGCGTTTAGCATATATAGAACGTTACTTTAATGAGAAGTCTTTTTGGTGTAACATGCTTGTTGTGGTTGGCTTTACCATATTGGTATTGGTAATAACGTATATCCTACTCGCACTCTCTAGACTGTTAACAGAATTCTATGATAAAATGGTCGTACCAAAGATTGCGAAAATTACCGATAAGAGTTCTATTGTCCTAAAAAGCAAGTATAATGAACTGGAAGAGGCATTTAAGTTGCTTGAAAAAAGGTATGAAGAAGAGCGGTTAGCTAAAGTCGCTGCTCAAAATGAAAGAGATACATCTGATACCAAATTATTAGAATACATGTCTAAGCCATCAGAATCAACGGAATTAGAAAGTATTCCATCCTCAGTACCAGCTAGCTTTACTAGAGTATCCAATAAAGCTCGTCAAACATGGACACCTGAAAAATTTAACAACTTCTTAACAAACATCACTAACGGTGCATTGATGAATACATCAGATGAAATAATGAAAGTACTTTTACGTGAGAATTTTATAACGCCTGCTGGTAGATCGGCAACAACAGGTAAAGATTATAAGCTAACAGACGAAGGAATGGCCTTTCTAAAATACTGGAACAACATGGCTGATGACACTTCTAATTCTGGAGAGTAAATGTAATTCATAGCATCCTAAATCCATTCCTCTCTCCAAAAAGTGGCTTACGCGGAGAAAGGAATGGTTTAGTCTTTACATTAGTGGTGGGGCAACAATCAGCCTTCTTTTAAGTTTCTGCGGTTACTTTTAGTCAGTGATGCATCGGATGGGGCACTGCAAACCCGATTAGGGAGATCGGTATTCCGCACTGTCTAAGCTCACGAAAAACACAACGCCATCGCTGTACTCTGTCATGGTTTTTCTTTTGAGCAAGCGGAGTGCTCCATGAGCCTTTTCTCTATCTTTATCTAGGATTTGCTTCGCCTCATCCTGGATAAATCTAGTCAGGCTCCACTTTTCAGCTCACCTGCGCAATCGAAAATGCTGCACGACCGTCACGATATTTGGTCAAATATCTCGCCAGTCGCTTGTGTTAAAACATAGATCGAATCCCGTTGCTCCGCAACTGCTGATTCTCACACATTTTCTCAGTTCGCAGGCGGTGAGCATTTATTTTTTATCAATAGGATTGCTGTTAATTTGTAAATATCCCATATAGCAAGGAATGCACGTCTCTAACAATAGTTCTTCCTCAGGTGTTTTAGGTTTAGCATCGGGAATAAAGTATGTTAGGCCAGTTAACAAAATGCCAAATATCACACCCGCTTTAAGTAATTTCCATCTAAACTCTTCATCAATTGATTTCATAGGCTAGGTTTTTACCAAATTACAAAAGGATCTGATAGCAAGCAAATTGTAAAACCTATTACTGGGCTAATAGCCTCTCAAATGCTATACATAAACTAGCCGCCAGTTCTATGAACTTTACTGCAACAACCTTCGTCCCATACGCATGTCGGTACGCTAAAATACTTCACATTTCTCTTGTTTTATTATTATTATTTTATTATACTTAAATTAAAGCAACTAATTAACATCTCAATTTTATGCCTGTTATCAATCATCAAGCGATCCAAAACAACTGGACGACTCCAGAGCAAATCATAAATCCTCAAACCTTAATATTAGGCTCTTTCAACCCTTTCAATGTAAATGGCAATATTGTCGACTATTATTACGGAAGACCAAGCAATTATCTCTGGAAAAGGATTGCTGTCATTATGAGATATGAGGAAGAATATGTCTTTGATACTATATTTGGTAACCAGAGAAAGCTTGATGTGATGCAAAATAGGTTTTGTTTCCTAGACGTAATAAATCGTATTGATGTTACAGGAAATAACCTACAAGCCATTCAAGAATATATCAACGACCATATTTTCACCAATTTCTCTGATAGCAAAATATTTATCAACCGCACTAATAGACGTCAAGTACAGTTGACTAGGGAATACAATAATGATATAATTACATTCCTCCAAAATACCTCGACGATAAAAAAGGTTATTCATACAATTGGCAATACCAGAATTGTTACTCCATTAAACGTCAGTCCGAGAGAAAATAATCTGGGAATAAGTGGTTTTAGTGGCTTCATGTCTTTGATTAATGATGTTTGTGAAGACAAGGGAATAAGTTTTATCCACCAATCTTGGAGTCCTAGTGCATACGCTGTTAGAAAGGGATCAACTCCTATAGCCGAATTAGATGCATGGCTCATGGAACACCTAGATTTAGCTGTGTAAATAACTCAAGGTGGAACTCAGGACATTATCTAATAATTGGAAAGAATAACGAGGTCATTGGAATAAAGCCACATGGCAAGCGTGACACTAAACTTTTTGAGGTTTCGGGATCACACAACAATTAGTGTTAACTTTTAGTTAATTGCCAGCCCTTTGTTTTTGATATATACAACGTGATCGCTGTGCAATTATCAGCACTCACACATTTTCTCAGTTCGCAACCGATGAACAAATGTATTAAATCACATTCCTTGTCTATCTAACACTCTGTCTTGCATAAATAGGCTTCAACCTTCAAGAATTGTATTCAATAAATTGGCGCTTAACAATGAGTAATCAAAATTTCTGGTCTTCATCTACTTTTTTATTTTTATCTTAGAAAATTAAACATTCATAACCAAAAACTATCTGTTCCATAATTTTCCAATTAATGACTATAAGTGAATATGTGAGAAATTTGGGATTTAAAACAAATCCCTTTCAATTTTCTAATGCAGATAAAGAAACCGAATTTTTAAGTCAGTATTTTATTAAACCTGATTATTTCGAAGATATATGGGGAGATCCGTATTCACCCGTATCTAGTATTATTTATGCTCCTAGAGGTGCAGGTAAAACTGCTCAACGAGTTATGATTGAGAAAAGAGCGAGAGATTACGACGACATTCTCGCTATTTCTTACACAAATCATGACCTTTCTGAATTAAAAAATATTTCTGAAATATCATTGTCCTATCACTTAATTTTTTTAAACCGACTTCTTTTAGTTGCCTTATTCAAAAGAATTGAAGACTCTAATTTTGAATTTGACGATACCTATTCATTTAATGAGCGACAGTTTTTGTATAAGATCGCAAGAATTTATTTATATAATACCCCTGCGTCATTTCCAAATCAAGCAATATCATCACTCAAAACTTTAACAGATCGAGCAGTTGATATCTGGAACGGGTTTAAGGAACCAATTACAAATGTTATAAAGCAGATCACCAAAAGCAAGGGGCTAGAAATTGATCTATCAAAAATTGAGATCGACAAAAAACTAGAATTAAGTCATAAAGACAATTTCTTTAATATTATAGCTTTGTTAGTAAAGGCTAATTACAATTCAATATTTATATTGGTTGATAAAGTTGACGAGCAGAGCTTAACAGGAAATAATCCGGAGGCAAGTTATACATTAATAGAGGATCTTCTCAAGGATCTTGAATTATTGGAAACTCCAAAAGTAAGCTTCAAATTCTTTCTTTGGGATGCCTTAAAGCCTTATGCAGCTGCAACCGCGAGACCCGACCGAGTTTTCTCCTACGATTTAAATTGGGACTGGAACCAATTATCTATTATGCTGGACAAAAGAGTTTCCTCGTATAGCAATGGTAAGGTGGCGAGCTTTATTAAAATGTTCGCGAATAAAAAGCTATTAGGAAGAGTAATACTTTTTTCTGGGTTATCCCCACGTGACTGTATTCGTATATGTAATCGGATTATTTCCGAACAATTCAAAAAAGATATTAATAGCACCATATTTGATGAGGAGGTTGTCCATCTTTCTATTCAGCATTTTTGCATGGAAAAATCTAAAGAGCTTATTATCAATGAAAATAACTTTAGGTATTTGATCAAGACAAATCAAGTTTCATTTACAATTGAAGAATTAGTAACCAACAAGGTTGCATCTGATACACCAGCTATAAGAAATATCATTCTTCCATGGCAAACTGCGGGTTACCTAAAGAAAATCGGCATTGTTCCAAGAAAAAATGCTAAAGCAGTTAATGAATATGCTTTCCAAGATATAAGGCTCGCCTATACCGCATGTCCAAAACTTGACATCTTACAATTTATATTTCAGAAAGTAAAAAGATGTAAAACAGACACCTGTCATCAAATATATTTCAGAGATTTCAACCGGAAAGAATATATATGCCCAATTTGCAATACGCCTAACTAATATCTACATTTATTCTAAACGGCAATATGCTCCCTTTCAATCATTTATTCTAATACGATACCAATTTATGAAAATTGACGCCTATATTGAGATAATAAACAAACGATTTAAAACTGGGATATCAAGAGAACATACTTATAGGGGCGATCTCAAATAATTAACGACTCCAATGATTAAATTTCTAGATGGCGATGCCATCAGCGCTAAAATAATTCAAACAATAAGAGAAACAAATGTTTATTTAACTCTGGTTTCTCCTTATATTAAACTTACTAATAAAATAAAATCAGAGCTCACCTACTTGACGAAGAATAAGCCAGAGATTGAAATTGAGGTTGTATTTGGCAAGAATGATAATAATCCTAATAAAAGTTTAAGCAATGAAGATTTTGAATTTCTAAAGACATTGCAGAATATCCGTATCAGCTATGTTAAAGAACTGCACGCTAAAATTTACTGTTCTGAAGATCGATTAATGCTGACCTCATTAAACTTACACGAATTTTCACAAGCTTATAATTTTGAAGCAGCATTTGTAATTGAGAAACCATCATCCATTTTAGGTGCACTAAATAACTCAAAAATTGAGTTGGCTTGGGATGAAGCTTTAGAATTTGTTGATAAAGTAATTGAAAGCTCGATACCAGTTTACCATAAAGGAAAAGTTTATGAAAGTTCATGGCTTGGGTTTTCTTCCAAATTAGTTGAGGAATATGATGAAGATAATTCTGAAACCTTTTTTAAAAAGCCTATAGCTGTTAGGGTTCTATACACCTAGGATTCTGTATAAGGACTGGTGTTAATATACCATTTAACATTAAAGCTCCGTATTCTGATGCTGCATACAAATCATGGAAGCGATATGGCAATGAAACCTACAAAGAAAAGTATTGCCATTACTCAGGGGAAAATAGTGATGGTGAAACTTCTTTAAAATCGCCAATCTTAAAAAAGAACTGGAAAGAAGCGAAAATGAAATTTAACTTCTAACATTCTAGGACAGTTTATATTCAAGGGTAATACAATTTATTTTAGTGTCCTTTAATTTTTAAATATGCAAATACTAAACGACTGGCGTCAAGTAATCGAACAACAAGCAAAGGAAACTAAATCCTACTTGCAAAATGTAAAAGAGCCTGCAAGAAATTATGACTATTCTTCCCGAAATAGGTCAGAAATTGGGTTTAATGTTTTTACTATTTCATCAGACTTATACTACCGAGAAAATTTTCATAGCGACATTATTAAGGCTTTCTTAGATCCAAACGCGAAACACGGAGAAGGGAATAAGTTTCTACATGCATTCATTCATCTATTAAATAAATGCAATCCTCAACGGAACATAAATCTATCTGATTTTCAAAACGCAAGAGTGTCAAGAGAGGAGAATAACATCGATATACTCATTTCGGATTCAAATAGTGGCAAGGCTATATTAATCGAAAACAAAATATATAATGCAATAGATCAGCACAGACAAATACCAAGATATTTCGAAATCGTGTCTGAAAATTACATCGTTGAGGCAATTGTCTATCTAACTTTGAATTCATCTAAATATCTAAATCAGAGCGACTGGACGATTGACGAGATTCAAAGGATAAATCCAGTGATATATTTCGTACCCTCATATAGTCTCGGAAGCACAAATTTATTTGATAATTGGATAGTTCCATCAATAATAGAATGCAATAATTCTGAAAGTCTTTTTATACTACGACAGTACGGCAACTTAATTAAGTTTTTAAATACAAACTCTATGGACACAATTACACTAGAAAAATTTTACCTAACCTTAAAGGAAAGTGATAATCTACAAACATCGCTTTCCGTAAGAAATATGCTGAACGATCTACCTGAATATTTAGCAATCAGAATTGAAGAAAGATATAAGGGAAAATGCTATCCATTTAAAAATATTTGGAGGTATAAAAATCGCGATACAGTATTTGAAGCTTTTGAATTGGAAAATTTATATCTTAAAATGGATATTTGGTGCAGCGAAAGAGGCTATAAGGTGCACTTTTGGAATTCTAAAGATGAGAATTATGATATTAAAGTAAATCTCCCATTCATATCATCGTTAAAAGATTTTAATTACGAAGGAGACAACAAATCTAATGTTGAAAAACATTTTAGCTTCAATCAAGAAGAATTACTTTTCGAGTTTATCGATAATTTATTACTAGAGCTAAAAGAGTTTAAGACTCAACCGGTTTCAAATCTAGTTATTGAAAAGCATGATTAGCTTATACGCAGGTTTAATCAAGGAACTTCCAGTACGAGACATCTGTTTTTCTACAAAAAGATCAACATGGGTTAAAGCAGAAAAGGAAGTACCTTGGTTAAGAGTATTAAATGATGAAGTGTTTGGTTCGTATTTGAAATTAAGTATTTCTAGGAAAGATATCTTTAGTTGTATTTCAAATATTCGACAAAGCATAATTTTAACTATCTATTGGGGCTATCCACAAGGAATGCGAGGTGAGCATTTCATAAATATGCTAAAATCAATTGAAATTATCGAGGAGTCTATTTTTACCATAAGAAACAAAGAGAATCCAACAACAGATGACTATTGGGTATTGATGGATAAGCTGAAAGGAGTAAAAGGTTTAGCATTATCTACAATTAGTAAACTACTTTACTTTTTTGAAATAAAAATCAACGGGCATCAGTGCCAGATTTTAGATCTTCGACTGATTGATGCATTATCAAGTAAAGGCTTTTCGCAGTATGAAACTCTGTTACCAATAAGCTACGGAACTATTGCAGAGAAAAAATATCCCTTGTTTTTAGAACTTACTACCTCAATTGCGAATAAGTTGGAATGCGAACCTGAAAACATTGAAATGTTTCTGTTTACGTTTGGAAAAAACCTCAAACCGGATTAGGACACTTTTTTATTGTGGTTATAGTATAAATATTTATTGTCTTAAAATATTTGATTTGAAATGATACATAAATTACTTCTTGAATTCAAGATTGAAATATAATTATTCTTTAAAAAATAAACCTAAGAACTATTAATTTATCTCTTCGAGATTTTATCATATATCCATTATAAAGAGTTCAATGAAAACAAAGCAAATCTTAATAAATTTTCTACTTATTACATCTAACCTATTGCTATTTTCTTCTTGTCAAGAAACAAAAAGTTCTGAAGAGCTCAATAGTCCATCAAATGGGCAAACCGAAAGCATCAATGATCCCAACAACTATAGCGGCAGTGGAATCGGAACTTATAGTGAAAAGTATGGAATCTTATTGAGGCAAACGTTAGAGTATGATATAAAGCCTGAGGTATCCATAAATAATAAAATTGATTTTAGTTTCTTTAACTATGGGGAAGATTTGAGAATTAGTGCAAAAATGCTTCCGAATGTTTTCTTGACTAACATTTCACGAAATATACTTCTAGAAATCATTCAATTAGATCAAATAAGTAATTTTATACAACATCAGTCTAACTCTTACGGAACTTGGGGAGAGGCCAATATATTTACCACCAAAAGTCAAGTGGTTTTAAAAGATGTTATAATCAGCCCCTTGGCAGCAAAATTTATACTTAGCAAAACGCAGAATGATTCCGACGCTTTAGTTTTGGCGAGATTTGTCGATCAAGATAATGTTACTAAAGAATATGTTTTTTTAGGAAGCTACCTTTCCAAAGAAATAATAGATCGGTATTACAAGGAGATTAAGACTAGTTCCGATATATATAGCGGAATTAGATAATTCTTTTAACATAAAATCTCCTTCGATATTTGATTTACCATTTTTATATAATCAATTATTACACAAATTTAAGCTTTAATCTGCTGAAGCGTCCAAAAACTTCCCGCATAAACGCTCAATCCCACAGCACAGGCTATTTATTCGTTTGCTTCTTGGACTTGATTGATTAAAGCTTGCCCTCGTACCATATTAATTTAAATTTCATGGTACAAGAACAAAACCCATTCAAAGTGGCTGAAGTCGAAGTCAGTTACAAATCAGACTACAACATTACGGAACGACCAAAAATTAACAGCTCTCAAGATGCTTACCGAATATTAATGCAACATTGGCAAGTTGGAAAGATTGAACTGTTAGAAGAATTTAAGGTGATATTGCTAAATACCAGTAACCGAGTATTGGGAATAGTGGATATATCCACAGGTGGAGTACAGGGAACGTTAGCAGATCCGAAGATTATATTTTCAGTTGCTTTAAAGACGAATAGTAGTAAAATAATATTGGCACACAACCACCCAAGCTCTAACACAGCCCCAAGTGAGGCTGATAAAAGACTGACCCAAAAGTTAATGGATGGAGGAAAACTATTGGATATCGAGGTCTGTGATCATTTAATCGTTACCAATTATAACTATTACAGTTTTGCAGACGAATGCATGAGGTAAAAATAAATGCCTTGGGCAGTGCTTGCCCAGGGCATTATAAAACTATAGTTTATCAAATGATTATAGGTTGTGCCTATAATGATGGAAGCACATCCTTTAATTTATCATCATTTATCTCACCTAAGCCCCTCAAGTAATTAAGGGTAACGATCATATTAGAATGCTGTAAAAGTTGCTGTACGATGTGTAAATCCTTAGTTTTTTGGTAAACATTAATAACAGCAGTATGCCTAAATGAATAAATGGTTTGGTTCGCTTCCAGTATCTTTTCTTTAAACATCTTGATCTTCTCCTTTCCCCACATCAAGTTAAAGTAACCAACGCTATACGGTTCGCTAGTGAGCGTAAAGATATTCGCCTCTGGATCATCAATAGCTTGTAACCGTTCACGAAGCACATCCTGAATATAAACAGGAATATGAACTGTTCTAATGCGTTTACTTTTGTTCTCACTTCCCGATAGCTGAATTTGAGCAAAATCCTTAACGATATGCCTTAACTTTAATAACCGTATTTCATGATGTGGCCTAAGCAAACACCCATAAGTCAACAAACAGCATAAGTGAAGATTTGGTTGATGGCATTTTAAATAATCAAGTACGCCTCTCAACTGCTTATCCGAGTAAGGAACATGTAACGATGCTTTTGCTTTAGCAGGTTTTGTATTCTTTACAATATTGTGTGTTGCAAATCCTTTCCTAACCATTTCATTGAAGAACATACCTAAGCATCTACGCCTATTAATATAATTTCGTTCACTGGTTTGGAACTTGTTCAAGAAAGTTTCTACTTTATCAAGCTTTAGACTATCGCATTTTCCATTTAAATCGGATGATGGCAAAAACTCAACAAACATTCGATGTACAGCCTTTAGGTTACGTTTATAAAGGTCACAAAGATTAGATTCCAATTTCTCTGCGAGTATTATCGATAGGGACTCTTTTAAACTTGGTTTTTCAGATTCTACCTCAAAAGGATTCCATCCACTTTTTAAAGCAGAGTTTACCTCAAATAATAATTGCTGAGCAAGTCTGTCTCTATCCTTAATATTGGTAAACTGATTGGGATTGATGTTAAGATTTAAACAGTTCCCGTTATAATGACGAACTCTTTTTCCATCATAATTATAAATTACATAAGAGCGTCCTTTTGACGATTTGGGAGTAAAGATTTTTGGTGTTGTAAACATGGTTTAACCTCATTTGATGCCTCAAGGCTGAGATTAAATCATTTAAAGCATTGATAATCAGACGAGAATCGAACTCATATCTAAAGTTTAGGAAACTTCCATTCTATCCGTTGAACTACGGGACCATTTTATTTGAGCAGCGCAAATATAATAAAAGTTTTGATGCAGGGAAACCAATTTAAAAAGCATTTTATGAAATGAAATTGTTTATTAAAAGACACAAAAATAAATGACAGCTTATCCCTGCCTGGCAAAAGAGATTTATTTAAAGGATATTTTTTTATTAACAGGTTAAAAATAAAAAACTGTACTACTCACCATAAAAAATCTTTTCAATAGCCTCATCTTTGACTATCAATTTATTAGAATATGAAATTAGCAAATAATAAAATCCTGATCACAGGCGGAGCGACAGGCATCGGCCTTGGATTGGCCGAACGTTTTATACAAGAAAACAATACTGTAATTATCTGTGGCCGTCGTGAATCCGCCTTGCAGGAAGCAGCAGAAAAATTGCCCACAGTAATCACCAAAGTATGCGATTTATCTGATGAAAAAGGCAGAATAGACTTGTACAACTGGATTGCAGAAAACCACAGCGATTTAAATGTATTGGTAAACAATGCCGGTATCCAAAACTGGATGAATGTTGGTGATAATGATTTTTATGAAAAAGCAAGTGATGAAATTACCACCAATGTTTTGGCGCCACTTCATTTAACAAAACTCTTTATCAATCTGAATTCGTTAGATACTATTATTAATGTAACATCAGGATTGGCATTTGTGCCTTTTTCTCAGGTGCCTGTGTATTGCGGAACAAAAGCTTTTATGCGTTCATTTACACTTTCGTTACGCCACAGTCTGAAAGATTCGAAGATAGAAGTAATCGAAATGATTCCGCCAGCGTTAAATACCGATTTAGGTGGTAAAGGCATCCATGATGCACACCCTGCCGTAAGCGATTTTGTAACATCCGTATTTGATCAGATGAAAGAAGGAAAAACGGAATTAACCTTTGGTACTAGTGCGGATAGGGCAAATGCAAACAACGACACCATAAGTGAATATTTTAACCGTATGAACCCATAATCCGCTTTTATTATTAAGCAAAAAGCCATTTGACCGGAACAGATCAAATGGCTTTTTTTTATTTTGACAGATTGGATTTATCTGATCACACTACCTTCCTGAAACTTCTCTGCAGGAGCCACAAAAGTAAGTTTTCCTTCAGCATTTTCTGCCATCAGGATCATTCCCTGTGATAAAATTCCCTTAATTTCTCTTGGTGCAAGGTTTACGATCATGCTTACCTGTTTACCAACAATATCTTCAGGTTTATAATATTCTGCGATGCCTGAAACCACTGTCCTTTCATCAATTCCAGTGTTTACGGTTAATTTCAACAGTTTTTTTGTTTTTTCTACCTTTTCAGCAGCAATAATGGTGGCTACACGGATATCCATTGCCGAGAAATCATCAAACTGGATATTTTCTTTTGCAGGTACAGCCGTTGCCGTAGCTGCCGCATTGCTCACTTTGCTTTGGTTTAATTTTTCAATCTGGAAATCAATTTCGGAATCCTCTATTTTTTCGAATAAAAGCACAGCTTCACCAATCTCGTGACCTCTTTTTAACAAGTTAACAGTACCTGCATTTTCCCAATCATGTCCGCCGTTTTTAAGCATTTTCATTAGTTTTTCTGCTGTAAAAGGCAGGAAAGGCTCGATCAAAATCTGGATATTGGCCGCAATCTGAAGTGCAATGTGCAATATTGTCCGAACGCGGTCTTCATCTGTTTTAATCAGCTTCCACGGTTCGGTTTCTGCAAGGTATTTATTACCCAAACGGGCAACATTCATTACTTCTGATAAAGCTTCCCTAAAACGGTAATTTTCGATAGATGCAGAAATTTTAGCAGGATAGCCAGCCAGTTCATCGATAACGGCCTGGTCAACCTCGGTAATCTCCATACAGGTAGGTACCGAACCACCAAAATATTTATGGGTAAGTACCACTACACGGTTTACGAAATTACCCAGAATAGCAACCAATTCATTATTGTTCCGTGCCTGAAAATCCTTCCAGGTAAAATCGTTATCCTTGGTTTCAGGAGCAGTTGCCGTTAATACATAACGTAAAACATCTTGTTTGCCTTCAAATTCCCTTAAATATTCGTTCAGCCAAACTGCCCAGTTTTTAGAAGTGGATATTTTCTGACCTTCGAGATTTAAAAACTCATTTGCCGGAACGTTATCTGCCAACGTATATTCACCATGCGCCATTAACATCGCAGGGAAAATAATACAGTGGAACACGATATTATCTTTACCTATAAAGTGCACCAATTTGGTTTCATCACTTTTCCAGTACTCTTCCCAGCCACACTTATCATTTTCATAGCTACTAATATAATATTCTTCTGCTTTCGGGTTCCATACGTCGAGTTTTGCATAATTGCAAAGTTCTTTTGTGGCCGAAATGTAACCTATAGGTGCATCAAACCAAACATAAAGTACTTTACCTTCTGCATCGCGAAGCGGAACACGAACGCCCCAATCCAAATCCCTTGTCATCGCCCTTGGCTGTAAACCTGCATTTAACCAGCTTTGGCATTGCCCGTAAACATTCGGGCGCCATTCTTTATGACTTTCGATATATGTACGTAATCGGTCTTCGTATTTATCAAGTGGTAAAAACCAGTTTTTTGTCTCTTTTAAAATCGGTTTATCGCCGGATAGGGTAGATTTTGGATTGATTAAATCAGTGGCATTAAGTGTAGAACCGCAGTTTTCGCACTGATCGCCATAAGCATTTTCGTTACCACATTTTGGACAGGTACCGGTGATGTAACGATCGGCCAAAAATTGTTTGGCACTAGGATCGTAGTATTGTTCGGTGATTTCTTCGGTAAAAACTCCTTTTTCATAAAGCGTTTCGAAGAAATCGGCAGCTGTTTGGTGGTGGGTTAGGGAAGAAGTACGGTGGTAAATATCAAAAGAAACCCCAAACTCTTTAAAAGAATCGCCAATAATTTTATGGTACTTATCTACCACTTCCTGAGGAGTAATACCCTCTCTTTTGGCCTTTAAAGTAATCGGAACACCGTTTTCGTCAGATCCGCAGATGAATTTCACATCGCGTTTATTCGATCTCAGGTAACGGGCATAAATATCTGCAGGAATGTAAACACCGGCAAGGTGCCCAATATGAACCGGTCCATTGGTATATGGAAGCGCTGCAGTTACGGTATATCTTTTTATTTTACTATTATCCAAAACAATTTTTATTAATTTGGCAAAGATAAGTGTTTTGAAGATGATTAAGCAGCCCCCGTATTTAAAAAAAGGAGATAAAATTGCCCTCGTTTGTCCGGCAAAAAAATTACCCAAACCGATAGACCAAGCCATTGAAATATTAAAAAGCTGGGGTTTAGAGGTAATTTTAGGTGATAGTGTGTATGCAAGTCACCACCAATTTGCCGGAAGCGACAATTTAAGGACAAAAGATATCCAGCGTTTTCTGGATGATCCATCTATAAAAGCCATTATTTCTGGTCGTGGGGGTTATGGCACCATCCGCATCATTGATGACCTTGATTTTACTGAATTCGACAAAAACCCGAAATGGTTTGTGGGCTTTAGCGATATCACCGTACTCCTTTCACATTTAATTGCGCAATGCCATACACAATGTCTGCATGCACAAATGCCCTATACTTTTGATGAATCTACTCCGGAGGCCCTGACGTCTTTACAGAAGGCCTTATTTGGCGAAAAACAGACATATAATTATCAAAGCACATTTAAAAATAGGGCAGGGAATACCACTGGTATTTTAATTGGTGGTAACCTCACGCTATTAGCCATGATGCAGGGTTCGGTTTCGGAAATGGATTTTACAAATAAAATCTTATTTATGGAAGATGTTGGCGAGCATGAGTACAGCATCGACCGTATGTTGCGGATGTTGAAAAGAGCTGGTAAACTATCAAAGTTAAAAGGTTTGATTGTTGGTGCTTTTAATGAAATAGCGGAAGAAAAGATTTCATTTGGACAGACAGCTGATGAGGTAATCTGGGATATTGTTAAGGAATATGATTATCCGGTTTGTTTTAATTTTCCAACAGGACATATCGAAAACAACTTATGCATGACTTTAGGTGCTGAGGTAGCATTAAATGTAGAAACCAATAACGTTCAATTTAAATATTTATAAGATGGCGATTTTAGATAATTTAGGGAAATACCGGAATACAGGTTTACTACTTTTGCGTTTAGGCATAGGAGTAATGTTCATTATTCACGGTTTTCCAAAACTTGCCGGCGGGCCAAATGGCTGGACAGGCTTAGGTGGGAGCATGAAAGTAATCGGCATAGATTTTCTGCCAATATTTTGGGGTTTTATGGCTGCGGCGACAGAAACCTTTGGCGGTTTTCTATTAATTGTAGGCTTATTTTTTAGACCGGCATTGATTTTATTAATCTTCACCATGATTATTGCCGCTTTGGTGCATTTCGGCAAAGGCGATGGGTTGGGCGGAGCCAGCCATGCAATAGAATTAGGCATTGTATTTTTCGGATTGATCTTTATCGGACCAGGGAAATATAGTGTGGATAAGAAGTAGAGAAAATTTACAAAATAAAAAGGGGATTGTAGATTCACAACCCCCTTTTCATTTAATTGTCTGTCATTAATCTATTCAATGATAACTCTTCTGAAGATATTGGCCAAATGTAACCGGTTTCAGTTGGCGATTTAGCTGGTGCACTACCTTTTAGTGGAATAGTTAGCAATAATCTCGTTAAATCCGGTGCCCTTAAACCTTCTCCTAAAAACTCTATTCTTCTTTCTAATAATAAAGCATCAGTAAAATCGCTAACAGTAGCAGGAGCAAGCACTGTAGTTGCATCTGAACGCTGACGTACCGCATTCAGCAACAATAATGCCTGAGCATCAACAGTATTTGTACTACGCACTCTAGCTTCTGCCAAGTTTAGAAGAACCTCAGCCCATCTGATTACAGGAACATAATCTGTATAAGGACTGGCTGTAGTAAATTTAGCTACAAACTGTTTTGATGCTGCTGAGGTAAAAATCAAAGCTCTTCTTTTATCAGTCGACTTCCAGCCAGTATTAGCGATAACACCAGCAGGGTTTAATGAAAACTCTGTTGTACCAGGTGTGGCATTTGTAAAATAAAAATACGAAGCCAAAGAATTTTGTGTGCCAGGATAATCTAACGGGCTGGCTGAAGTAGTCATTGGTAATGAAAATACAGATTCAGCAGTTGTATATGGTGTTTTGAAAACAGATGCAATATCTGAAACTAAATCATTCGGAACATTCACCTTTGCTTTAAACGGCGCCACTGCTGGCACCAATTTATTTGCTTCTGTAATAACGTCGGTCCATTTGCCCATACTTAAATAAACTCTTGTTTTTAAAGCAATCGCTGTATTTTTATGTGCTCTTGTAGTGTTAAGTAAAGCTGTAGCATTTGTTGCCGGAAGATTTGCTTCTGCATAATTTAAATCAGAAATAATTTGGGTATAAACCTGATCAACTGTACTTCTTGCTAAATCTGAAAATCCAGGCCCGGTAATACCTGTTAATCGCAATGGTAGGCCAGGCTTACTTCCGTTTCCATCTGCGTATGGCCTTGCAAACACCTGCAATAGGCTGTAGTAAGATAGAGCTCTAATTAATCTTGCTTCGGCAGTATATTTCGCACCTAACGCATCACCTACAACCGAATTACCTTTCGAGGCCATACCATCTATAAAAACATTACACCTGTTAATGGTAACATAAGCTTGAGACCATAAACTTTTAACCGAAGTTGCACTATTGGCAAGGTTCATGCTCCAAACATCGGATGCTGTCACCAAGTTTCCGGTTTCGTTTATAAAATCTTCTCCTCTAATGCTTCCATAAACCAAATATCTACCCCCGTAAAATGAGCCATTTTTTAATGAACCATATAATGAGTTTGCCTGACTTTCAATTCGGAATTGCGTATCGAAAGCATTTTCTGCAGCCACAGAAGTTTTTAGTGCGGGGTCTAGAAATTCTCTTTTGCAAGAACTTGTAAATACGACAGCCGAACATACTATTGCTATATATAAATTTCTTTTGTTCATGATTTTTTCCTTTAAATTTTAAAAACCTAAGCTAAGTCCCATGGTATAAGTTCTAGCATTTGGACCAGAGTTTCTATCCGAACCTTGACCAGATGAGCTTGATCCATTTGAAGAAACTTCCGGATCTGGACCTGGATACTTAGTTATAATGGCAAGGTTTTGACCTGCTACATAAACACGAAGGCGGTTAATACCCGATTTTCCGAACGCAGTTTGAGGAATAGTATAACCAAGGCTTAGATTTCTTAATTTAACAAAATCTCCTTTGAACACATTTATATCCAATGGAATAGTATTACCATAAGAAACGTTATCAGTATACACCGCTCTTGGGAAATCGGTGATATCACCAGGTTTTTGCCAACGGTTCAACACATCAACTGCATTGTTCCAATACCTCTGATCGTGCAAACCTGCATTAGTTCCATAAGATACCCAGAAACCTAACTGATAAGTTAGCATCACATTTAAATCAAAATTTTTGTAACGAAAAGTATTATCAAAACCACCATAGAACTTAGGGGCAGTATTGTGATACATTTCCGCATCAGCACTTTGGGTTATAGCTGGAGCAGTAGCACCATTATCAAGATAAGTCCAATTTGCTTGACCAGTAGGTACTATATGTTGATAAGTAACTGCTCTACCTGCTTTGTTATAGAATATTCTTCTTCCAGTTGCAGGATCTACCCCCCCTGTACGCACCACATAAAGGTAACCAATGGAATATCCAGGAATGGAACGGTTAACATTTTCTCCTGTTGTAGTAGAGCCTGTTGGGGTTATAATTTCAGTTAAACCAGGAGCTAAGGCAGTAACCTCGTTTTTATTATAGGCAATATTGAAGTTACTGGTCCAAGAAAAATCTGTAGATTTGAGTGGTGAAGCATTCACATTAAACTCCCAGCCCTTATTATACATAGAACCAATATTGGTAGCAACTGTTGACGGAACCCCGGTTGATGGGGATTGAGATACATTAAGGATCAAACCATCAATGTTGTTTTTATAATAATCAATTTCAAAATCGATCCTACCTTTTAAGACACCGAAGTTAATACCAATATCCGTTTTTTTACTCGTTTCCCAGGTAAGCTCTTTGTTTCCGGCAGCACTATATATAGATGATGGAATACCACCATACAAAGCAGAACCATAAGTAGAAAAAGTAGCATAATCTCCGATACCAGAAATATTACCAACTTTACCATAACTACCTTTAATTTTGAAACTGCTAAATACTTTATCTAAACCGGCACTAACCCAGAAATTTTCTTTGGTGATTTCCCATCCTGCAGATGCTCCCCAGAAAGTTCCTTTTTTAATCCCCAGGGCCGAATATTCATCTTGTCTTAAGTTACCACTCAAGAAATATTTACCGTCGTAATTATAATTTAAACGACTGAAGTAAGAAAGCAGGTAATTTTCTCCATAAGCTGCTCCAGTAGAATTATTCAACGTAAATCCCGCCTGTACTACATCATAGGCCGGGTCTGTTAAACCTTGGCGGTCGATGCCGTAACCAGTAACCGTATTTCTCTGTTGCTCTTGTCCAACCAATAAATTGAAACTATGTTTAGAAATTTCGTAATCAGCCTGAGCTGTGTTGGTCCAGGTCCAGTTTTTTCTTTTTCTGAAAGCTCCAATGGCCTCTCCACTTACACCCTGACCAGGCCCGTGAACCGGATTATAGAAAATATCGTTATCGCTATTAATATAATCAATACCATACATTGATTTCAAATTTAACCACTTGAATGGGCTAACCTGTAAATATGCATTGGATTGTAAATGATCTAATTCGTTGTTTTCACGGTTTAAAGAAAGTACCTGTGCAAAATTATAAAAACCAACCTGATTACCAGTTACAATATTGTTCATTGGTCCAACAAATGTAGCACCTAAGTTAAAGCTCCCGTCATTATTATATGGTGATACATTTGGCGAATTTACCAATGCCGTTCTGGCTAAACCCGATGTGCCGTAAGCCTCTCCATTTAACGAACCTGAAGAAATTGCAGCCAAATTTTTCTCATTAGAGTATGATAGCTTGCCACCAATGGTGATGAATTTATTCAATTTACTATCAATATTGAATAATCCATTTAATCTTTTAAAATCATTTTTCTGATAAATACCTTGTTGGTTAGTATAACCAAAGCCCATATAATACTTGGTATTTTCAGTACCACCAGAAATATTTACGTTATGGTTTTGCGAAACACCTGTACGATAAGCATAATCGTACCAGTTTGTATTGATGGGCTGGCCATCAGGACCATTTGTTAAAACGAATTTCTGAAGTTGCGAAACACCGTTGAAAGTTACGTTAACACTTCCAGGGCGGATAGCATTTGCATTGGCTATAGCTTCGTTTTTATAATCTGTATACTGAAAAGCATCGAGTAATTTTGGCAAGCGATAAGCTTCAGACCAACCTACCCAAAAATCGTAATTTACTTTTGGTAAACCTGTTTTACCTCTTTTAGTAGTAACAAATACAACACCATTAGCAGCACGGCTACCATAAATAGCGGTTGAAGCAGCGTCTTTGGCAATATCGATACTCTCAATATCATTTGGGTTAATACTCGATAACGGATTTGCTGCAGAAGCAGTTAAGCCCTGGTCTCCAGTGGTTGCTACCACACCATCAATCACGAACAAAGGCTGAGAACTTAACGAAATAGAATTAGTACCCCTTATCCTGAATACAGGCGGAGTATTTAATACACCTGCCGGTACAGTTATCTGCACACCAGAAGCCCTACCTGCCAAACCAGCTTCTAAACTCTGAATTGGTTTTTGAGCTATAGCTGAACCGCTTACAGATGCAGTGCTTCCAGTGGTTTCACCACGCTTTTGGGTACCATACCCCACAACAACAACATCAGTTAATGTTTTCGAATCACTCTCTAACGCTATATTTAATGTATTTGAAGAACCAATAGATTTGGTTACTGATATAAATCCGATAGAAGAAAATTCGAGTGATGATATGCTCCGGGGCACTTTAAGCGAGAATTTTCCATCTGCTCCCGTTGTGGTTCCGCCGGTTGCACCTTTGATTTTAACACTTACTCCTGGAAGTGGTAACCCATCTTCACTGGCCGTAACTGTCCCTGTGATTGTTCGATCTTGCGCTGTTGCAGAGGTGGCAATAAACAGCAATATGAACAAACTTTGTAGAAGTTTTTTCATAAAAAAGTTTAGTTTAGTTAATAATAATACAATATAGGATTTAGTATTTTGTAATACAAATTTTACAATAAAAAATACATATTTTTTATTTTTACTGCTTAAACCCTGCTAAATAACTGATTATTAGAAACACTGAGCAAACCTCTGACTGAATAAATTTAAAAACAAACAACTACTGTGGTTCCCGTAGCTGAAATTTTAGTTTTAATATTTACTGGATGGCAATTACGGTCTTAATTGACCATTGAGGCACTTCCAATTGTTCGATTTGGGTTATTGCTCCGGTTGCAATAAGCAGCAATACGAACAAACTCTACGCGAGTTATTTCATAAAAGTTAGTTTAGTTCTGGTTAATAATACAATATAGCACTTAGATAGATGTCATGCAAATTTTACAAAAAAAAATCAGCAGTAATTTCTACAGGATTAGGTGCTTATTGATTAAAAACTAAGCAAAACCTACCAAAAAGCCGCTAAAACAATAAAAAAAAAAAAGACAATTAATTTTTAACCACCTTTCTTGATAAAAATGATACAATTACATTAAAAATAGATTAAAAAATTATCAGCAGGAAGCAGCAATACCAAGAAAAACTTAAAAAATGGCCCAAATAGCTATAGAATAAGTATAAAACTACACATATTTAAATATTATTGATATAGTTACCTTATAATTAGTGTTTTAATGTTAAAGCAGTGCAGATCTCGAAAATTAGATCTAATCAGCATTCCATATTTTAAAAAACAAAAAGCCCGGATCACTTTTGATGAACCGGGCTTTTTATTAACCTTAATATATTACTTTTTAAGGTTTGGATTATTAATTACCTCAGCCTGAGGTATTGGAAATGTTAGTTCATCAGAATCGTAGGCAAACGTTTCACCTGGAAAGAATAAGTTTGCAGAACCACGAGTAACGGAGTGTTTGTTACGCTTTACAGCCAGGTAAGTTTTACCCTCGCCCCATAACTCGATACGCGATTGAAGGTAGATTTCTTCTTTAAGCGCATTTCCACTTAAACCGTCTACATAGCTAAAATCTGTAATTCTTAAAGCCAATAGTTTCTTTAATGCATCCCTGGCAGGGGCATCTTGAGATAATCTTGCTTTTGCTTCTGCATTTAACAATAGCATTTCATCGGCTCTCATATAAATGTAATCTGTTGTAACCTGTCTTTGGCCCTGAATTACTCTAGCAGGGTCGAAAAATTTACCTGTCGGGATCAATCCTTTATATGTAGCAGAATTTACAAACTGATTTTTTCTTACGTCATCAGCACGTATGGATGCATAAAGAGCATTATCAGCAACCTTTGCATCCCCTACCGACGCATAGCTGTATGTATAAACATCTACCTGGCCCCACCATGAAACTAAATCCAAATTACTTGCAATGGTTAAATCTGCGCCCCAGATCCAGCTTGGTGTTGCTACATTATTAAATCCTGATTCTGGATTAAGTAACTTACCTGTACCATCCAATTGAGCTACCACAGCATTTTTGGTTGTTAAAGGGAATTTAGCAAGAACTTCGTCTGTTAAGGTTATTACTTTTGCCAAATCAGCATCTGTTCCCCTGGCAGCATAAGTATACGCCAACAAACCCTTTGCTACATCAGCATTAATTTCTCCTTTGTTTGTGCGATTATAAGTAGCTAAAATCTGTATAGACTCTGTTAAATCTTTTACAATCTGATCAAATATTTGGGCTGAAGTGCTTAAGGGCTGATTTGGAGCTTTTGTATCTATATATAGTGGCAGAATTTTTTCTGCACCTGTTCCATAACCTTTTTCAGCATAAAATTGCGTTAAGTAAAAATAAGCATATGCCCTCATTGCTTTCGCTTGCCCCATGTAATTCTTCAGGTTCACATCTGTTAATACTGCGTCATTTCCACCTAAAACATCAATCACGGTATTTGCTGCAAATATGATTCGATAATAATAACGCCAAGGAACATAAGCTTGGTTAGAAGTAAAATCCTTAGTAGCCTGATATCTTGCTACTGTTGCATACCAACCATATGTTTGAGCCCCCAGCATCATATCTGATGCGAGCATATCAGAATAGATATCGTTGCCTTTCTGACCAAAATCATCATGACCTGTTGTTCCTCCAGTACCTGTATTGTACATTGTGGAATACAGCCCCGAAACCATCCCCTTTAATAGCGTTGGATCTTGTTTAACGGCATCAGCTAACTGATCTGTAGAAATTAATTCATGTGGCTTTTCATCCAAAAATTCTTTTTTACAGCTACTTGCAAAAACACTTAATGCAATTGCTCCGGTAATGATATATTTTAAATTTTTCATCTTGATTTCTTTAATTAAAACTTAGCTCTTAAACCAGCAGACAATGTTGAACTTGGCAAATATCTGTAGGTATCGGAGTTTCCTGCCTCAGCTGTTTGAGGGAAAAATCCTTTACGTTTACTTGTGAAATACAAATTATCACCAGAAATCCAAATGCTTAAACCATTTAGACCAAGTTTAGTATATATTCCAGATGTAAATGTATATTGTAAACGAACGTTATTTAAGGCTAAATAATCCGCCTTAGTGATAAAACGTGTTGAGTTTCCATTAGCACTTGGTGTTTGGTTGTTTGATAATTTTGGCACATCTGTGATATCACCTGGTTTTTGCCATCTTCTCAAAATATCGGTACTCCAGTTATTACTTCCCACGGTACCATTGTGCATTAATGCTGCATAGGCACCATCGTAAGCATAACCACCTAAACTATATAAAGCTTGGACACTCAAGTCGAAACCTTTGTAACCAGCTGTTAAGTTAACAGCACCCCTAACTTTCGGTATTGAAGATTGTCCGGTATATTGTTGGGCAGCATCTGCGTAAGTTTTAGTAGTTGTTTTTACAATTTTCGCATTTGGGTTAAGCGCCAAGTATGGAGCTAAAGATGAAATATATTCTCCTGCTCCCGTTTCAATAGAACCTGATTTTGGTGTTCCGTTTCCATCAACATCTACATAATATGCTTCCCAAGTTGCCCTACCATCAGCAGGATCTACACCGGTTGATACTCTAGTGTAAAAATCATAGATAGAATGGCCAACTGCATAACCATAGTTTCCTTGGATATCGATCAATTTTTGTTGTCCGGTTGCAGCATCTATAGGCATCGCAGTGATCTTGTTGCTCACAATCTCTCCATTAACACCCAGATCCAGACGGAAAGCACTATTTTTTATGATGTGGCCCGTTACATCGAACTCTAAACCTTGGTTTCTAAGTTTACCATCATTTACTTTGATTAAAGCGTAACCAATTGATGGTCCAACCCTTTTATCAAAAATCAGGTTATTTGTATTTTTCACATAGTAATCAACAGATGCTGAAACATATTTACCTAAATCAAACTCAACACCGGTTTGGAACATTTTAGCTGTTTCCCATGTTAAATCAGGATTACCCTTGGTATTGAACGAAAATCCAGGCTGATCTCCAACATTGTCAATATTGAAAGTATCGTATCCTGGGTAATAGCCAACACCAGCCTGATCACCGATTAAACCATAACTAGCCTTAAGTTTTAAAGAGCTAAAGATTTTTTGAGACTTCATAAAATCTTCCGCTGAAATTAACCAGCCAGCACCAACTGAACCAAATGTTCCCCATTTACTTCTAACAAACCTAGAAGAACCGTCTCTCCTTAAACTTCCAGATAAGAAATATTTGCTTTGATAATCGTAATTAACCTGTGCAAAATAACTATCCAATTTGTACTCTAATTTATAAGAGGTACTTGGATTGCTCACGATACCGTTATTCAAGTCTTCTGAATCATTCTGCACAAGATTAAACCTTGATGCATTTAAGTAGCCTTGTTTATAGTTGGTGATTTCATGTGCGGCAAGCATTTCAAAATTACTTGCCCCAAAACTCTTTTTATACCTTAACAAGTTTAACAGGTTTATCGATGTTAAATCCTGTCTCGTCAATGAAATAGATCCTTTCTGAGATGCGGCTGAGCCATAAAACTTATTGGTTAACGATACGTTTGCATTGTTCCAATAGGTTATACCGAAAGTATTTTCGAAAGTAAGGCCAGGAATAATTTTTGCATTTAATGCTACGTTTCCGTTCAACTCATTTCTATCATTCCTACGGGTATTGTATTTAGTGTCAGCAATAGAGTTTGTTAAAGCTGCAAAACCCCTTCCGGTACCGTAATCATACTGATCACCACCAAAAATCGGATCAGCAACTTTATTACCATTTGCATCCCTTAAAAATACCGGGTACAAAGGTGGCATGTTATCAACAAACCAGAATAGGCTTCCTGAATCGCTGGTTTGGCCAGGGTTATTTTGTTTAGCTGTAATAAAGCCTACGTTAACCGAACCCGATAACCATGGTTTAACTTCGTGAGTCAAATTCAATCGCCCAGCTAAACGCTCATATCTAGATTTAATGGCATAACCTTTATCATCTAAATAACCGAATGATGTATAATAGCTAGTTTTTTCTGAGCTTCCTCCAAATCTTACCACTGCTTCTTTACGAGCAGAACTTTGGAAAGCATAGTCTTCCCAACTTTCAGGATCAAATTTCCTGGTTATACCGTCGTAAAACTGCCTGGTTGCCGGATTGATCAAAGAACCACCTGCAGCATTCCAAATATTCCTCGCGGCAGGAAATCCTCCAGCCGTTGGCCCAAATAGCCTAGCATTTGCATAAGCAACTGGATCAGCTGTTGGCGTAGCCAAACCTAAGCCTTGATTGTATAAAGATTCCCATGCTAAAGCAACGTACTGCTCTGGGGATTTAATCACATCGTAACGTGGTTGCCAGTTTGCATTAGTACCAAAATTAACCTCAGCATCAATAAATCCAGTTTTTCCTTTGCCTGATTTTGTAGTGATCACCACCACACCATTGGCACCTCTAGATCCATAAATAGCTGTTGCCGCTGCATCTTTTAACACCGTTGTTGATTCGATATCGGCAGGGTTGATGGAGTTTAAACTTCCATTGAATGGAACTCCATCTAACACATACAATGGATCTCTATTACCATTAATTGAGCCAATACCCCTAATTCGGATAGTAGCAACAGTTCCAGGCTGGCCGCTGGTGTTGATTACCCTTACACCTGATACCTCACCTGCTAGCGCCTGTGAAACATTTGATACCCTCTTTTTTTCGAGATCTGCAGCGCCTACAACTTTAGCAGAACCCGTAAAGGCTTGTTTGGTGGTAGTTCCATAACCAACAACAACAACATCGGTTAAAGTTTTTGAATCTGCTACCAATGATACGTTGATAACGCTTCCATTTGAAATAGGTTTGCTTTGGGTTAAGAAACCGATGTAGGAGAAATCCAATGTGGTTGCACCTGATGGGATACGTACAGAGAATTTTCCGTTTGCATCTGTTAAAGTACCAGATTGGGTACCTTTAACTTTTACTGTTACTCCAGGGATAGGCATTTTATCATCTTGCGATGTAACTATACCTGTTAATGTTCGTTCCTGAGCCATTGCAGCAATTGCAATAAACATCATCACGAACAAACTTTGTAGAAGTTTTTTCATGAAATTTAAGTTAGTTTGGGATAATTGATTAATTAGGCTTCTAATTTAAAAAATAATTTAAGTGGGGCCGAATTTTAAGTCCCAAAATTTTAAAAAAGCGAGACTTTAGTTAAATTATGACGTTTTGATTACTATTACCCAGGCGAAATAGGCAACTAACAAGCTAGTTGTCTGATTGTTGAGACGGGATTCTGAGGTTTTTATTTAAAAACAGAAGCCATACAAGTATTGATCAAAGAATTGAGCTTTTCTCATAGATGCACTTTTTCTGCCTAGTTAAGTGAAAATAAAAAATGGTAATTTTCCTAAGGAAAATTACCATTTTTTATTACGATTATATATGATAAAGAGGAAGCTATTCCAAATTCATCAAGAAATCTAAGCTTAAGTATTAAACACTTAAATAAATTATCTATTCTTTACTGAGCAGCAACCGCTACGATTATTGCACCAAAATTCCCGCTAATTGTTCCTTGAGAGGCAGAGGTTATTTTTAATGGTAACGCATAAGTTTGACCAGTAACATAGTTATTCGTATTAATTGGAATAATAAAATCTACTCCGGCTTGTCCGGCAGGTATTACCACAGTTGACGGCAAGGTATACCATGTAGCTGGTATGAGATTATAATTTTTACTCGCTTGGGTATTGTGCAAAGTTAAAGCGGCAGCATCAACCCCTAAACCAACAGTTACATCTGAAGGTGCTGATTTACCTGTTCCGCTATAATTTACTCTAATCTTCAATGGTGAAGCAGCACCCTTAGGTAAAGTTAATTGATACCTTGCCAATTTAACACTTGCGGTCAAAGATCCAGAAGCAATGTAGTCTGGATTATCGAATTCTATAATTGCTCCTACACTATTTTTTGCATCAGGCCCTATCAAATCATCAGATTTAAGGCAAGAACTCAATAATAATACCGATAGCAACATTGCTATACTTAATATTCTTTTCATCTTATTTTCTTTTATATTATTCAACCTCTTTTATCTAGCCCAAAATATTTTACTAGTGTATTTATTTATTCCACTAGGCACATTGGCTGAATTATATGTAAATTCAGTACTTGGATAAAGTAATCTTGCTGGAAGCTTATCGGCAGCAGTAGACAAACCTGCGATAGAAACTATGGTCTGCGCAGGTGTAGCCTGATTAATATCAGAATTACTTGCAGGATAACCAGTTCTTCTATACTCATTCCAAGCCTCATCACCAAAGATTAGGTTAAGTGCAATATACTTTTGAGTAATGATTGCTTCCAATTGTTGTGCTGGAGTTAATGCCAAGTTATAGTTCGCTAAATAGCTCCCTGCATTTGCAACCTGGTATGCGGCTGCGTCAGCTACAGGATCTTTACCTGCTGCTATTGCGCCTGTATTCGTTTTATATAAATATCTGAATGAAGCTTGAATACCAGAATTAAAGGCTGTTTGGGCAGCACCAGTGAGCAAACCAGTTTGAATAGCTTCAGCCTGTAAGAAATAGCTATCTGCCGCTAGCAAAATTGGCTGCGCAGCATCCGGACCTTTGAAAATACCAATAGACTCATAAGACGTAGAACTTGTTCCTCTGAACCAAGAATTTGGTACTGCTCCACGGCCAGCAGTAGCTAACTGGTTACCCAATTGGTTTGTTGCTGTAGCTGTTCCTGATTTATAAACAACATTTGCTCTAGCTACATCGCTCAATTTTGAGCCGTTATAGAATCCCATAATGAATGGTGTTGGAGTATATTGGGCTCCGGCAGCTACAGCCGCGCCTGCAAATGAATAAGTGAAACCATTCCATCCTGGATTTTGCTTACCTGAAACCTTTCCATAACCAGGATTAACCTGAGCATCATCTGTTAAAAAGCCAGCAGCATCAAAAGTTTTATTCGTAAACGCAACTTTAGTACCACCTCTTAAAATCAATCTTAATTTTAAAGTGTTAGCAAGTTGAATCCAGCGCGTTATTTCCACAGTTGTAGAAGAACTACTACCAAACATTACATCTGCACCTTTAAAATTGCTAGCTGCAGCAGGGTTTGCCTTGAATGCAACAATTGCTGCATCGCAAAGGTCAGCAAGTGATTTGTAAATGTCAGTTGCTTTGTCGTATTTGGGAGTAACACTAGCAGCTCCTTTTAATGCATCACTATAAGGTACATCTCCATACTGATCAACCAAACGCTGAAAGGTATAAGCTTTCATAACTTTAGCCGCAGCATTAAACTGAGCATAACCTGCTTTACCTTCAGTATTATCAATAACATATTGTAAGTCGGTTGCAACATCATAACTATTATTCCATAAACGTTGCCAGTCTGTAGAAGCATAATCATACGAGATAATTGCTCCCCAACCACTTACTCCACCGCCATTGGATACATAACCAACAACTTGTGAACCATAAAAATTGAATGAACCAGAAGTTGTTGCGTTAGCTGAATTAGGAGGTGTACCTTCTAATGGTACCTGACCCCAAGTTAAGCCAGCCACCGCTGTTAAAGCCTGAGGCAGTACTAATTCTGGCGTACCACTGGTAGGTTGATTTGTATTTGTATTAATATCGAGGTATTTTTTGCATGAAGACAAAGAAATGCCCACCGTCGCTGCAAAAAACAATATAAATATTTTCTTCATGATCTATGTTTTAAAAAGTTAGTGACAATGTAGCTCCGTAATAACGTGATGGAGGCGTTTGAGTGCCGTTTAAGCCAACTCCGTTTCCACTATTTGTTGTAGCATTACTATTATACTCAGGATCAGTATATACGTTAGTTTTTGGCAAGAAAATAAATAAGTTACGCCCCTGGGCACTTATTCTAGCAGAGCGAATAAATTTCGATTTTGCCAATAAAGATGCAGGAAAATCGTATGCAAGTGAAATCTCTCTTATCTTCCAGAAATTACCTGAAGTAATGTAATTTTCATCAATGTTTGTTCTAGGCCCACCTATAGACCAATAACCTGGACCACCATCTTTAACGGTAATATTAGTATTAGCTACATAAGTATTAGTAGTTGGATCTAAATAAGATGAATTAGGAATCACAAAACGCTCTCTATTGTAGGCAACAGTATTGATACCAGCTCCGCTAAAATCAAGACTACTTGGACCTATTCCGTTATACACATTATATCCACCCCTATATTCAGCTAAAGCAGACAAAGTAATACCTTTAAAAGAAGCAGTAAAGTTTAGTCCAAAAATATCAGTTGGAGCGGCGGCACCAAAAACAGAAAGAGTTGATGTACCTGAAGGATAACCAGTTGCTCTATCAACAATAATTCTTCCCTGAGAATCTCTATTGTATGATCTTCCCTGAAGAACTGGGAATGGCTGACCAGCAATGCCATAAGATCCGGCATTAGTTGTAGAAGATAGGTTGATACTAGGAATACCAGCTAATAATTCATCAACCATGTTGTTATAATGAGAATAATTAGCACCTACTGTGACTCTCCAGTTAGCCGTTTTCACTGGCACCAAATTTAAACTGGTTTCTATACCTCTACTGCTTGTTTGACCAGCATTTAGCAAATATGTACTGTAACCAGATGAGTTTGCGACAGAAGCTGTTACTGTTTGGTTTTTAGATATGGTATGATAATAAGTGAAACTTGCATTAATTCTCTCTTTCAAGAATGCCATATCTGTACCTGCCTCAAATGAATAAGAAAATTCTGGGGTAATATTTGGAGAAACAATACTATTTCCTACAGTAAAGCCACCAATACCATTAAATGGGAATCCTGAGTTTTGATAGAAAACGGGATCAAGGCGGTAAGCACCTAGTGATGTTGATGATCCTCCTACGTTAACCAAACCTACTTTAGATAAACCAGCTCTCAATTTTAAATAGTCTAATTCTTTAAACTGCTTTAGTGCAGGAATTGCATCTGTAGGTACAAATGATAAATTCGCAGCAGGATAGAAGAATGAGCGGTTTGCAGCTGAAAGACGGGAATCCCAATCATTACGAGCTGTTGCATTTAAGAACAGATAGTTTTTGAAAGCTACGTTTAATACCGCATATACCGCTTGTTGTCTAGCAAGATAGTTAGATTCATTTGCTGTTGGCGTATTGGTACTATTACTCAAATTAAACAAACCTGGCTGTACTAAACCACTTACTGAAGCATCTAAAGATTTTGTACGATCCTGACGCAAATAGGCAGCTAAAACCAAATTAAAATCAAAGTCACTTACTTTTTGTTTAAATGCAGCTTGGAATTCATTTACTATTCTGGATGTATATAAAGAGTTATCAGTAACACCACCTACAATATCAGTTTTTTTGTAAGCTCCTACTTCAGGTCTTGTTTTGATATAATCATTGAATTTGTAAATGTCAGAATAAGATTTACCAGAATTATTACGGCTATTGAAACCAACACGATAAGTTAAATCAACCCATTTAGCAGGGCTGTATTTTAGATCCCAGCTTCCTGTAAAATAATCATTTCTTACTTTTTCGCGGAAGTTATCTATACTAAAATAAGGGTTTGTGTAATATGCATTTGGATAACCACTTGGATCTGCAAATGGATCTGTTTTCCAATCTTTTAATGAGGTAATTGGAAGGTTACCTGGGCTTTGTAACATTTGATCATAAAAACCAGTAGAGGTTGTTTGATCATAACGGTTTTGAGCATAACTGATGGCGAAACTGGTTGAAAGATTTTTCAATAAATTTCTTGTACCATTAAACCGCACATTAGCTTTATTGAATTTATCTTTTGGCAGTGTTCCTCTTGCATCAACATATTGCCCAGAAATAAATAAGGTTCCTTTATCATCTCCTGAAGAAATAGATAAATCGCTTTGTGAAGTTAATCCATTGTCCCAGAAGTCATATTTATCATTACCCCATTGATAAGGACTTGTTTTAACCGTTCCATCAGCCAACGGTAAACCTATTGGTCTTGGTACACCGTCAAATGCCGGACCATATTGTTGGTTTTCATAACCTAAATAAATTTTAAGATCGTTATCAGAACCTCCACCAAATTGTTCTTGCAATTTAGGAAAAAAAGCAACCTGTTCAACTGTCAGTGTTTGTTGAGCTTTGATCTCAAGTTTACCAGCTTTACCTTTTTTAGTTGTAATAATTAACGCACCGTTTGAAGCATCTGAACCATAAAGAGCTGCACCACTTGCACCATTCAACGTAGTAACATCTGCAACATCCTCAGGATTAAGGTTACCCAAAACTGAATTAGGTACAATTACATTATCTAATACAATAAGAGCTTCGTTGTTACCCGTTAAAGATCTTTGTCCCCTTAATATTACTCTGTAATTAGGGTTTGTTCCACCAGAAGTAGTGTTGATTTGCAAACCAGCCACCTTTCCAAGTAAACCACTTGCAATGTTCGTTGGTTTTCCGGCAATTAATTGATCAGCTTTTACAGTAGTTGTTACTGTACCGATTGATTTCCTTGAATTTGTTAAACCACCTGCTGTAACAATTACTTCATTTAGCGATTGAGCATCGCCAACCAAAGCAACATTTAATACAGAGCCAGTAATTGTTTTACTTATTGCTACATAGCCAACGTAAGTAAACTCAAGCGTTGTAGAATTTGCAGTTACCTTAACGGAATACTTTCCGCTGGCATCTGTTACGGTACCTGTTTGTGTACCTTTTACTCTTACACTTACACCAGGAATCGGCAATTTGTCGTCTGATGATGTAACTGTACCAGTGATTGTTCTTTCTTGAGCCATTGCTGTTACAGCAACAAACATCAATATGAACAAACTTTGTAGAAGTTTTTTCATAATTTGAAAATAGGTTAGTTAATGATTAATTAGTGCTAATGTATAGTTAGTTAGGTGTAACACCAAATTTATTTTAACAATTTTTAACAATTGTGCCTCTCTTTAGTTAGAACAAATATTTTTTTTTCACACAACAGAGAAAAACTAAATAATTAGTTGATAAACTGCGTAAACATAATAATACACAAATGAATTTCCGACGTCTTTTTAATCGTTATATTTTAGCTAAAATGACAAAGCCTTTCAAAATAATTGAAAGGCTTTGCAATAAACATTAACTAAATTTTAATGGTCGTCGTCAACAAATTTGGTCCGGTGGTAACCTTTAAGATGGTAAACTGTTCCCGGGTCATCCGAAAATTCAACATCCAGCGCTATAGCATCGGTTTGGGCTTTAGATGATGGACCAAATGCACCATTTGGTGTTACTTTACCATTGGTTACGGTAAAAGTTAAACCACCGGCATATGTTCCTTTATTAACAACATTCTGCCCAGTAAAGGTCTTGTTATCAACATTCACATTTACTTTACCAAATATAGTATTATCAGCATTACCATAAAACTTGGTAACATTCAACCACATTTGGCTTGGAGAGTTATCCGCTGTGTTATAGGTAGAAATCCCATAATAATCGCCAGTTCCATCAATCTGAACCCACCACTCTCCCGAAAGGTCTTGTACTGCTGTACCGCCCACCGGTTCATCCTTTTTGCAGGCAGATATGCTTAATACAAAAAGTGTTAGTATATAAAAATATTTTTTCATCGTGCTCTAATTTAATAATCTAACTTACTATTTCTTAACCCAGCTTCTGGTCGAATTGCTGATACCCTGCTCAGGGATGCTCACCACATATTTTAAACTGCTTCCTGCCAAAGTTCCTGTGCCACTAAGGGTCCCAAAAGCATTTGCCTGACTTGGAACAATAATACTTTGCCCATCAACCGAGAGCAGATAGGCCGAAATTGTAGTTGCTGCCGACCAAATATTATTTGCCTGATAAAACCCTGGTGCCAACTTGCTAATTGTGGAAGTTGTTCCTCCGGTTGCATAATTATAATCACCTGCAATAGTTGAGCCGGCAACCTCAGCTGAAGGAAGTACTGCAATGTAACGGTTAACCGTTGCCGGAAAACCATCTCCATTAGTTGCACTATAGGTAATAACATACAAACCTACCGTTGCGGTATTTACCGAACCTGAAACCTTAACAGTTAAATCGCTGCTCCCTTCTTTGGCTGTAACCCCCTGTTCGGTATAAGTACTGCCTTTAACGATCGATTGATATGCATCACCTTTCATGGTAAAGGTGGCATATTTTGTGATTTTAGATATTCCAACGTATCCTTCGGGATAGTTGAAATCTTGTTTCTTACAAGAGCTATAGATCATACCTATCAACCCGAGTATTATTATTGCGAAATATTTTTTCATGTTGTTCTAGATTAAATTGCTTACTTACCCCACCAAACCTTTGTGGTAATTGGCACTTCTGCAGGTGTATTGTTATTTCTGTCCCTCGATGAAGCAGGATATACCAGGCGTTTAGGAAAAAGACCAGAGGTAACACCATTTTTAGAATATACCCATTGGCCAGCAACGTAACTACCATCGGTTGAGTATACAGCACTGGTTTTTGGATACCCAGTACGTTCCTGTTCAAAAAAGCCTTCCAAACTATGCGAGCCCGGAAAAGAAGCCCATTTCTGCACAATAATCTGCTCTAATTTCTGCTCAAAAGCACCTGTTGAATAAACCAAATAAGGAGCAGGGATTGTTGATGAAGCCAAACCAACCTGTGTAAATGCTGCTCTTACCCCATTTTGATACATCGCTGCAGCACCGCCACCACCAAAGTACCTCTCTAAGGCTTCGGCCTGCATAAAGTAGGATTCTGCTGCAGAAATAAACCAAACCGGATCTTTAGCCGATTGTGCAAAAACGGTTGCGCTGGCATAAGTAGGCTGTTGAATAGCTGTTGCTGTGTAATCGCCCTGATTCATTGGTACCGGACTGGGTGTCCCAAAGTAATAACGAGCCCTCGGATCGCCATTTGCGGCCAACCAACTGGTAAAAGTTTTACTTGCCCTTAAATTGGTTGTGGTATTTAATCGCCTTACATTATATTCGTAAAAAGGATTACTGTTATCGGGTGTATCATCAAATGAGGCAATACCAGCATCTGTAGTCAAAAAGTTGGCACCATTAGCATACAATTGGTTAATACCGGTTTGGGCTTCAGCAGGTTTTGCATTTACCATCCTCAGATACATTTTTAACTTTAATGTATTTGCAAATTTAGTCCACTGATCCATATCGCCGCCAAAAATAAAATCAGTTTTTTTCTGTTCGCTGTTCAACGGAGTACCGGTGTAATCTTTGGCGAGGGCTGCATTTATTTCGGCCAGCAAGCCTACATAAATGGTATAACCGTCATCAAATTTGGGCTGTAAATTATTAACACCTTTTAAGGCTTCACTATAAGGTACTTTATCATATAAATCAACCAGTACCTGATAGGTATAAGCTTTCATAACAGTAGCCATTAAATTATAGCGCCAATCAGCTTTTGCGGTCGCCAAATTTATAGCGAGCTGATAATCGGCCAGCGCGCCAGAAAACAGCTCGTTGTAACTGCCATTTAAATCATTACGGGTTAAGGCATACGAATCGATGGTTTTATATTGATTAGAAGCATTGGCCTGGGTATAATATTGAGACCAAATGCCACCCAAAATGGTTAATTCGCCACCAACACGCCCCGCAGTTGATGCAACCGCCGAAGGAAATAATACCTCGGGGGTTGTAGTTTCTATCAAAGGGTTGTTTGGACTTACATTTATATCAAGTGTTTTCTTACATCCAAAAACGGTAAGAAGCACCATTGCTGATAACATCAGCGTTTTATATTTGATATGATTATTTTTCATTACGAGATAGATTAAAATGAAACTTTTAACGATGCACCAAAGAATCTTACCGGCGGCGCAGTTCTAAACTCTCCAAATTCACTTCCCAAATCATTTCCAAAATTAGAAACCTCTGGGTCGATCGTTTTATTGGTCTTTGCAAGCCATGTTAATAAATTTCTTCCGAAAACAGATACACTAGCTCTCTGTGCACCAACTTTTGCCACAATAGATTTAGGAAGACTATAGCTCAAAGTGGCCTCTCTTAGTTTTAAAAACGATCTATCCAGAATACGGTTGGCATAGGCATCCGCCTTGTTTGATGTGGTGTAATAAAAATCGTCGGTGTTGGCTTCGGTTATCGGTGTAGTGTTTTCTACATAAGTGCCATCTGCCAATTTTTGAACAGAGTTTGGAACGATAAAAGGCCTACGATCGTTATAAATCGTTTTCTTATCAGCACCAACAAAGTTTAATAAATCGGCTGTTCCTGAATAAAACACACCGCCCTTATGCCAATCTAATGTAAATGAAAGTGAAAAGTCCTTATAACGGAACTGGTTACTCAATCCCATAACAAAATCTGGAATAGTTGAACCAAAACTTACATTTTCGGATGAATATACCGGATAACCGTTAGCATCAACAATAACCTGTCCACTTGGGCTATACGTACGGGTAGGCGCTTCGATAATACCTAATGGCTGACCAACACGCGCCACAAATTGTGCATCATAAGCAGAATTTAAAACTACTTTATCCAATCCTATCGGTAGCTCCGTTACCTTACTGTTTTCTTTTGTAAAAGTGTAGTTTAAGTTCCAGTCTATATCAGTGGTTTTAATAGGCTTAATATTTACCGCAAGCTCTATGCCTTTGTTGCGAACTGAACCAAAGTTTACGATATAAGAAGAATACCCTGTGGCCGGATCGATAGGTAATGGGATAATCTGATCTTTCCTTAATTTGTTGTAGTAGGTTGCATCAATACCGATACGATCCTTTAAGAACCTAATCTCAGCTCCCAATTCTACTTCTTTAACCCGCTCGGGCTTAAAGTTATTGCTATTTAGCTGGTTAGAGATCGAATAACCCGGAACGCCAAAAATTGGAAAAGTTAATGTTCCGAAACCTAAAGGAACAGATGTTCTAGTGGCACTGTTAAATACACGGTAGGGATCGGTATCACTTCCGGTTTCGCCATAACTCGCCCTAAACTTTAAAAAGCTGATTGGCGTTTTAGACAAATCGAGTGCCTGCGACGCAATAAATGCTAAACTGGAAGCAGGGTAGAAGTAATTGTCGTTATTTTGCGGAAGGGTTGATGACCAATCGTTTCTGCCGGTCAAGGTTAAATACAGATACTTATTATAACCGATGGTAGCAGAAGCATAAGCACCAAATAAGCGGCGGTGTGATTCGGCGCTGGTTGATGTTGGCTTATTTGCAGAGTTATTAATCTGGTAAAAACCCGGGATCGCCAAATTCTCGATACCTGTAGTTAAAACTCTCGTACCGCGGTCGTTATAATTTACCCCGATTAAACCATCTATATCAAAATGGCTATTTAATTCTTTGTTAAAAAGCGCATTCAATTTGGTATCATATTCAAAAGTTTTTACCGATCCGTCAATCACATTACCTACATCGGCAGCTCTTTTAGAACCTTCTACATTTCCTCCATCATTGTAACTTCCCGGACTGGGCGCATTTTTGTTGTGCCAGATTTTGCTTATTGCATTGTCAACATCAGCACCTTGTTGGAACTGAAAACTCAACCAATCAGTTGCCTTATAATTTAAATTAACATTTCCATATATACGATCGCTTTTATATCTGCTCCCATTTTCGTATAGGGCATAATAAGGGTTTTCGGCATAAGGTGTGAAATAATTATCTACATTAAAGAACTTATTCTTGTAATCTTGTAAATCTTTAATAGGAATATCGCCAGGGATTTGTAAGATTTCTTCATAAAACGAAGAACCAATACCCGAAGCACCACCACCCTGGTTAATAAATTTTGTGGTTTTACCAACATAGTTTAATGAGGCATCAGCTGAAAATTTACCATATTTAGTTGATCCCTTTAAGGTAAAGTTATTTCTTTTGTACGAGTCGTTATCAGATGGGAGATAACCATTGCTATAAATATTACCATAAGAGAAATAAGCAGTACTATTTTCATTACCCCCGCTTAAGGCTATATTATTGTTTAGTTCAACACCTGTTGTTAAAGCATCCCTAACGTTATTTTTAATAAAAGAGAAAGGTTTCAACAGTTGAGAATTATCAACTATAGCCCCCCATGATCTCAGCTGTCCGTCGTATCTTGGCCCCCAGTTACCGTTTTCAGAAGGGATGTAGGTACCATCCCAACCTTGGCCAAACTGATCCTGAGGTTTATAAACCGAAGCAACATTTGTTAAAGTTGTAGATGTAGAAAGATCAATCTTTAATTTGCCTGCAGCTCCCTTTTTTGTGGTCACGATTAAAACGCCATTTGATCCACGCGAACCGTACAATGCTGTTGCTGCAGATCCCTTTAAAATACTGATACTTTCAATGTTGTTCGGATCAATGTCATTGGCATTGTTACCGAAATCATAATTGTCATCAGAACCTGCAGTTGAATTATCTAAAGGCACACCATCAACAACATATAGTGGCTGATTACTGCCTGTTATTGAAGAAAATCCCCTTAAAATAACTTTTGTTGACCCACCTGGCGCACCAGAGGTGTTAGAAATATTAACACCGGCTACTTTTCCCTGCAAACCACCAAATAAACTTGCCGGTGCTGAAGCATTTACTTCAGCTGATTTTAAAGTGCTTTGAGAGTAACCCAAAGTTTTGGTTGCCTTGTTAACACCCAATGCAGTAACAACTACCTCGCCCAGGGCTTTAGAATCGGCAGTTAAAATTACATTGATCACACTTGAACTTCCGATAGATTTGGTTTGACTGGCGAAACCGATTGAAGAAAATTCAAGGGCTTTAGCATCAGACGAAATTTTAATGGAAAATTTTCCATTCGAATCGGTAGAGGTACCGCCTGCGGCACCCTGAATTTTTACGCTTACTCCAGGAACGGGCAATTTGTCATCTTGCGACGTAACTGTTCCTGTGATTGTTCGATCTTGTGCTATTGCATTAAATGCAAAAAACACAACAATGAACAAACTCTGTAGAAGTTTTTTCATAGTAGAAATAGGTTAGTTATGTATAAAATAATACACTAAATTAGAGTTAGTAAGCGCCTCTAACAAATTTATTTTAACATTTTTTAACAATTAAGGCTTTAAATTATAATCAGAGCCTATTTCATATAAGTAACTTTTTTGCTATTCAGTCATTTTAACTAAAAAATTAGGCAAAAGCTACATACAAACGTTGAAATTAATAACTACAAAACAGAATATTCCCAAAAAGGGTTTTGCCGCCTTCCCAGAAATTTCTGAACAGGGGATCGTTGGCGAGATAAACAACCTCTCCGCGACCAAAATCCTGAACACCAATCAACAATCCGGTCTTCAATTCTTCACGTGCTTTTTTACCAACAACACCGGCCATTAAACTTTTATCGTTAATCAATCCTACGTTCCATCCATTGGCAAATGGTTCATAAATTTTGCGGTCGGTTTTTAAACTGTAATAGGCTTTACCCAGGCCGTAAGAAAATGGATGGGAAGCATCGAGATTGATCCTGTAAATGGCACCGGGGATGGTGGTTTCGAAATCATCTCTGTCCTTATCCTTAAAAAGTAGTTTGCTGGCTCCCGGTTTTTCATCTTTTTTAACCACCGTTTCTTTCTTCTTAATATCGAAACCTTTTTTCTCCAGCACACTTTCTATGGCATCTTCCATTAAAATCAGCTTACCGCCTTTATTTAACCATGCGGTTAAACCATCGCCGATAAACGGGGAATAACTTCCATCAGGAAGGATAAGTGTATTGATTTTATTGATATCTAAATTATTGATGTCTTTAGCGTTGATAATGCTTGGCGACAGGTTTAAATCATGTTCAAGAAAAAACCAGGTTTCGCCAAAGGCCAGAGATGAAACCTCCATGCCTGATACAATAGCGATTTTAGGTTGTTTTAATAAAGGATAAACATTAGATCCAAAATCCTTTCCCTTTTCTACAAAGCCACTGCTTACTGCCTGAATGGGTTTATCGAGCATTTTTGCAATAAAAGTAACTTTGTCTTTTATGCCTTTAGCAATACGCTCGTTTTCGGCCCTTAGCACAATCAATGTTCCGGCAGGATAATCTTTACCACTTACTGAGAAAGGCTGATCGGCCTGCCTTACTTTAATGTTCTCTTTCTGCAGCGCAATTAAAACATGCGCATCTTCTGTTGTGCCCCAGTTAAATAACCAGGCCAGGGGTTTATCAACGTCATTACTTATTGCTTTAGGTTCATCCAGTGAAGAAAATTTCCCTTTTATGCTTTCTTTACTGGCATAGCCTTTTAAACCATATACATAGGGGAGGGCCCAGGCCGTAATATCGTAAGTGTTAGAATCGGTTACAAAGGTTTGCGGTTCTAGCAATACATTAGCTAAAACAGCTCTCGATTGCTGCACATTTACAATCAAATCATTTCGGCCGATGGTAAAATTTTCTTCTTTTTGGGTATCATAGTCGTAAGCCCTGCCAGTTTTATCGCCGCCATAGGCAAATTCGATCTTATTTTTAGTTAAAAGTTCAGCCAGTTTTTTCAACCGCGATAAATTGGTCGGTTTAATAATATAACTTTTATATATACCCGGAGGATTGGCCATTTCCTGCTGGAAATACTTTTTGTACTCTTCTAAAAGCTTGTTGTGGTTTAAAGAAGTTACTTCAAGCGTAGACATTCCTGTTGTAAAGTGATGTGCTATACGATCTTTCAAGGTCAAAGTATCGTCATCATTGGTGACTACCGATAATCCTGCCCTGATGCCGCCCTGCTCATAAGTCATACCGATAGATCCGTTATATAAAGGATAGGTATCGCCATAAGAAGGGTAAAGCAGGTCGAAACGCTCTTTGGTAAAATATTGCCAGCCTTCAGCATCAAAGTATTTAGCATTGTTTTTACCCACAACTACCTGAAAGCTTTTTTGCCAGGCCGTAATATCCTGATGTACAGGTTCTGCAGCTGGCGCAAAATAATAGGGTTCGTTATAACTTTGCTCATGAAAATCGACATGTACCTGCGGCATCCACTGGTTATACAGGGCCAACCTTTGCTGACTTTCAATCTGTGTTTGCCAGGCCCAGTCGCGGTTTAAATCAAAATAATAATGGTTTGGTCTGCCGCCCGGCCAAGGCTCAATATGTTCTCTGGAAGACGGATCTGAGTTGGGCACTTTACCCACCACACTGTTAAAATAATTTACATAACGATCTCTTCCATCAGGGTTTAAACAGGGATCAATTACCACAACAGTATTTTTTAACCACTCGCCGGCAGGTTTATTTGTTCCCGAAGCAAGAGTATAAAGCATTTTCATCGATGTTTCAGTCGAATTTGCTTCATTACCATGCACGTTATAACTTAACCAAAGTATTGTTGGCTGTTTTGCCAAATCGATACTGGTGTTATTGCCTGTTGTTAACGAAAGGTTATTATTTCTGATTTGCTCCAGCTTTTCTATGTTCTCGGCAGAAGAAACAAAAGCTACCATTAGCGGCCTGCCCTCGTTCGTTTTACCATACTCTACCAGTTTAATATTTTTAGGGGATGCAGCAGCCATTTGCCTAAAATAATCGGCTACTTTATGGTGCGGGGTAAAGTGCGAACCCAATGCATAACCCAAAAATTCATCAGGAGATTTTAGCTGGGCCTGTACAAAAAAAACAGAGCTTAGGGAGATTAGGCAGAACGTTAACAGTCTCTTCATGTTAAAATAATTTTACCTAATGTACTAATTTTGTTTTTTGTTGTTACTAAAGCTTAATTTTACATCACATTTTTTACGATCAGCATGATTACAACCGAGAAATTATACCATTATTACCTGGAAAACCCTGTTATTTCTACCGATACAAGAAACATTACACCCGGTTGTATATTTTTTGCGCTTAAAGGAGATCTTTTTAATGCCAACGAATTTGCTGCACAGGCCATAGAAAAAGGGGCAGCTTATGCTGTAATTGATGAAGAAAAATATGTATACAATGATAAATGTTTGTTGGTAGGCGATGTGTTAAGTGCTTTACAGGATCTGGCACGCCATCACCGTAAACAACTTAACATCCCGGTTATCGGTTTAACGGGTAGCAATGGAAAAACCACCAGCAAAGAACTGATAAATGCGGTTTTGACCGAACGTTATAAAACCTTTGCCACTTTTGGCAATTTAAATAACCACATTGGCGTTCCGTTATCCATCTTATCGATTACGGAAGATGTGCAGATTGCGGTAATTGAAATGGGTGCCAACCACCAAAAGGAGATAGAACTACTCTGCACTATCGCACAGCCTACTCATGGTATTATTACGAATGTAGGTATGGCACATTTAGATGGATTTGGTGGTTTTGAGGGCGTAAAAAAAGGAAAAGCAGAATTGTATGCCTATTTAAAAGAAACCAATGGTTATACCTTTATCAATAGGGATAATCAAAATTTACTCGAAATGAGTGCTGTTGCAGGTTTAAATAAGCTGATTTACTATGGAACAGAAAATGGTAATACCATAAAAGGTGCTTTAAAAAGCAGCGATCCTTTTATTGAAGTAGACTGGACCAACCACGATATTTCTTCGACTGTAAAAACGAATTTAACAGGCAGCTACAATTTCGAAAATATACTGGCGGCAATCTGTATCGGCGATTTTTTTGACATGGTCCCAGAAGAAATCAATACCGGTTTATCCAACTACCAACCCAAAAATAACCGCTCGCAGTTAACTAAAACCGAAAAGAATACGGTAATCTGCGATTTCTATAATGCCAATCCGAGCAGTATGGCGGCTGCTTTAAAAAATATTTCGGTATTAACTGCTGATAAAAAAACAGCCATTTTGGGCGATATGTTCGAATTAGGACCAGAATCTCCCATTCAGCATGAAATTATTGCAAAACAGGCTGCTGACAGTGGTTTAGATCAGGTTATTTTTATCGGAAAAGATTTTTACCGTTATAAAAATGATTTAAAAGGTATATTTTTCGAAACACCTGCAGAAGCAGCTACTTATTTACAGGAAAATACTGTTACCGATAATTTAGTACTATTGAAAGGATCAAGAGGTATGAAACTGGAGAACTTGCTGCAATATTTATAACTTACTTTGAAAATTGAATTTCGTACCTGTCATTACCAATTTCTAAAAGTTCAGGCTTTATTTTATCGGGATAGGTAATTAGCAATATTCTTTTTAAACTTTTTTGAGGTTCTAAAGTTGTTTTATTTTTCGCAGGTATGGCAACAACTGTAGCTTGGTATACAAAAGAAACTGGATATTTTACCATATTAATAACATCTAATAATGCCACTTCTGAGAAATCAACATCAACGGTTTCATTTGTTTTATTAGTCACTTTCATCTTTACACTTACAAAAGTATAGCCTTTTTTAGCAACTATTCTACTGTTTCCCGTGGCTTGTTGGCTTGCAGAACTCATTCCGTAAACCTCATACTCCATATTATTTTTGGCGTTGAAATTGTTTTTCGCCGGACTAAGTTGGTAGATGGTTACACATGAGGAAAGTGTTAAGATTAAACCAAAAAAGATTAATCTAAAGAGCGCTATTTTCACGAACTATTGATTTTAATTACTTAAAGATTCACTTACAGTTAAGCCGACGTCGCTAACCTCCAAAAGCGGATTATCGCGCATATTCTGTTCAATTTCTATCTCAAACTTGCCATTTCGTGGAAAATGATAATTGGTAAGCATGGGTAAAGTATAGCTAAATACATTGCCGGAGCCACTGCCCAACCACTCGCCATCATTTTTGGCCAGTTTATACTGATAACGCCTCGTTACCATCTTTTTTCCATCTTTAAAATGGACAAGGATAAAAATATTGGCGTATTTATAATCTGCGGTATGCCTTAACTTAAAGTAGATATTGTAGGCTTTGGTATTGTCTTTAATTTCAAATGGCGTAGAAATATGGTTACGGTAAGTCCACCTGCGATCGGCAATTTCCACATTACTATCAATTACGCTTGATGTACAGCCTGTAAATAGCGAAGTGATCAATAAAAAGCCAAGCAAAAATACTTGTCGTTTATTCAGCAGCAGGTTTATTTTCTGAGCCATTATTATTGTTTCGGCGGTTATTGTTTTTCCTACGGTTATTTCTGTTCTTATTTTTGCTTTGCTCTGGCTTAGTTCCTTCTGCCGCAACACTTCCTTCAACTTTGGCTACAACAGGTTTCTGTCCCTGCGGCTGTTGTTGTTTTGGCTTGTTATTTTGAGGTTTTGGACCATTAACATGCTGTGGCTTTGGCACTACCTGCTGAGGTTTTGGACCTGTATTTTGCTGAGGTTTTTGCCCTTGTGGTTTTCCGCCATGTTGAGGTTTCTGTCCGCCATGCTGAGCTTGCTGGGGTTTATTGTTCGGTGCAGTATTTTTCTCTCCCGCAGGTACTCTATCCCGTCTGTTTTGATTGTTGTTGCGGTTGTTTTTCTGGCTATTGTTCTTGTTTTTATTACGCGAACGCTCATCCAAACGGGTTAAACTATCCTGACCAACCACATTTTCGTAATCGAATGATTTTTCTACCACAACCGGCGCTGCAATCTGAACAGCTTCTTCTTTAAGGTTAGGTGCTTTTTTGCCAGCCTTGTTCATGGCCATGATCTCTTTTACACGGGCAGCTTTAACCGGAATCCAGTTTTCATCGCCCTGGTAACTGAACCACATGATTTTTTTGAAAATATCGGTTTTCTGGTGACGTGCATATCCGGCTTCGGTATCGAGGTTTTCGATACGATCTGGAATATCTTTTAAGGCATCCAGATAAGTATCCAGTTCGTAGTTTAAGCAGCATTTTAATTTACCGCATTGCCCTGCAAGCTTTAAGGTATTCAATGATAAATTTTGGTAACGGGCCGCAGCCGTAGAAACGGTTTTAAAATTGGTTAACCAGGTAGAGCAGCATAATTCGCGACCACATGAACCAATTCCGCCTAAACGGCCAGCTTCCTGGCGCATTCCGATCTGGCGCATTTCGATACGGATACGGAAACTTTCGGCCATTTTTTTAATCAGCTCACGAAAATCCACACGTCCGTCGGCAGTATAAAAGAAAGTGGCTTTGGTTTTATCTGCCTGATAATCCACATCGCTGATTTTCATCTGCAAACGGAGGTCGAGTGCCAGTTTACGGGCTTTGTGCATGGTTTCCCATTCCATCCCTTTGGCGGCATTCCATTTTTCTACATCAGCTTCTGTAGCTTTACGGTATATTTTTTTGGTTACCTGATCAAGCGCGGTTTTGCGGCGTTTCATCTGGATCCTCACCAGCTCGCCCGTAAGTGAAACGTGACCTACATCAAAACCACCGCTGGGTCCTTCAACAGCAACAAGTTCACCAATTTCGAGGTAAATATTGTCGTTATTAAGGAAAAACTCCTTGCGCGAACCTTTAAATTTGATTTCGGTAACCTGAAAAGGCTTATAATTAGAAGGCATATCCAAATTAGACAGCCAATCGTGAACTTCCATTGTTTGGCAACCACCGGTGCCGCATGAGCCATTACTTTTGCATCCGTTAGGGGTGCAACCACCACCTGTAGAACAACTTCCACATCCCATAATTAATTATATATATATTGAGTCCCCGCAGGGAGCGTTTTAAACTTGATAATTTTTACCAGTTGTAAAGATACATCTAAAAACAGAATTTTCGGGTTTGCGTTTCTTTCAATGTGGTAATGTGCCTTCTCCAGCTCGGCAATAATGGCTTCAGCCATAGGCAAACTAAGCACATGCGTACTGAGCTTTTTAGCCGTTTCGAAGGTAAGGGGCGGTAATTTCACCAATTCTTCGGCACCACTTAAAATCAAACAGCACTCACGTAAATAATTTACGCCGTATTTTAAAAAATTCTTCTGGTTTTCCCTTCCCCACTTCGCGGCATCGTCGGTAAATTCGATCAGATCGGGTACTTTATTGCCAAAACCCATCCTTAACCAGGCGGTAAAGGTACCCGAACTATCACTTTGTGTATCGGCTGCCAAAGCTTTAGCCTCAATTAAATTCCCATCCGCTAAAAAAGAATAATCAATGGCCTGGTTTTCATTTAAGCCGCTGCTATTTAATAAATATCCGGTCACTTCTTCCGACGATAGTTTGGGGATCTTAACAATCTGTGTACGTGATAAAATAGTGGTTAAAATCTGGTCCTGACTTTGGGCAATTAAGATAAACAGCGTGTTTGCTGGTGGTTCTTCGATTAATTTAAGTAAAGCGTTACCAGCCTTATCCAGGTATTCGGGCAACCACATAATTAAAACCTTGGTTTCGGCCTCAAAAGCTTTATAACTTAGTTTTTTTATAATATCGTGGCATTCGGCAATGTTGATATTGGCCTGTTTATTGGCCGCATCGAGTTTGGAGCGCCAGATATCGATATCAAAATAAGGATCCTGCATTAGCATACCGCGCCATTCTTCCAATACATCAACAGCAGTTTTTACACTGGCCGAAGCAAAAAACGGATAAGAAAAATGCAGATCGGGATGGATTAAACGCTCATATTTCCTGCAGCTCGAACATTCGCCACAACTATCATGTTCGCCCTTATCAAGGCAATTGATGTATTGCGCATAGGCAATGGCCAGCGGCACAGCACCCGAACCAGCAGGCGACAAAAACAGTTGCGCATGGCTAATGCGGTTTTCTTTAACCGTTTGCACCAATTGTTGCTTCACTCTTTCCTGTCCTATGATCTCTTTAAACTGCATTTGGTGCAAAATAAGAAATAGATATGATATTCACACATTCGTGACCATGATCTTACGTTTTGGGTACAAAAATGGAGAGGTTTAAAGAATTATTATTTTTTGAAAATGAAGGGTTCCGTTTTAATGGCCGTTGCAGCCCTGCTATCCCTCCAAGTCCTCACTCATGCTTCGCTCCGGGCTTTCCGTTCTATCAGGTTTATTTTACAAAACAGGTGGTTCTTAGCAAATTACACGCCCTGCAACCTTGCCCAAGCTGTAATGGCCTATCGCAATTAAACCTGATGGGAGCGGCAGCCCCGAAATGTGAGGGCTAAAGCGTACAGCAGGATCATCCTTACCCAAGCGCTACAGGTTTTGCTTTCCAAAAAATGAAAAAAGCCAATTAACCAAGTTTTCGATGCATATAATAGGTTAAATAAAGCTTGCGGTTTTTAAAGTCTGCTAGGTTAATACCGATTATTTCAAAAAGCTTACCTTTGGACTTTTAATTTTTAAACAGCCGTTAAACGCTCAGCGCCAAACGCCTTACGCTTAACTATTTTTATGGCACGGATCCTCGCATTTGATTACGGAACAAAACGCATCGGCATTGCGGTAACTGATCCTTTGCAGATTATTGCAACAGGCCTGGATACGGTACATCCTAAAGATGTGATCGAATATGTAAAAAAGTACATGCTTACCGAGCAGGTAGATGCATTTGTACTGGGCGATCCTAAACAAATGGACGGTTCGCCCTCAGATTCGGCACAACATGTAAAAGGTTTTGCCACGCTACTGAAAAAATCATTTCCCGATATCCCCAGGCACTGGGTTGACGAACGTTTTACCTCAAAAATGGCACACCAGGCCATTATGCAAAGCGGGTTAAAAAAAACCGACAGAAGGGACAAAGACCGGGTTGATACCATTGCGGCAACCATCATTTTACAATATTTTATGGAAAGTAACCGTTTATAACCAACAAATGAGCCTGATAAACGACGATTTACAAGATTTATTAATCGCCTATTGCGAGCCTGAAAGCGAATTGCTGCAACAGATAGACCGCGAAACCAACCTTAAAGTTTTAATGCCACGCATGATCTCTGGTCATTACCAGGGCAGGGTTTTGAGTATGCTCAGCAAAATGCTTTCACCCAAAAGGATTTTAGAAATAGGTACTTTTACGGGATATGCCACCCTTTGCCTTGCCGAAGGCTTAACCAAAGATGGTCTGTTATATACGCTGGATATTAATGTTGAGCTTGAAGATATGGTTCGCGGCAATTTTGCAAAATCTGTGTACAATGATCAGATTCATTATATCCTTGGCGATGCGACCAAAACAATAGCCGGTTTAAACGAAGTGTTCGATATTGTTTTTATCGATGCCGACAAGAAAAACAATGGCACTTATTACGACATGATTTTCGACCGTGTGCGCCCCGGAGGAATTATTATTGTGGATAATGTACTGTGGAGTGGAAAAGTACTTCAGGAGAAACAGGACAAAGACACCAGGAATATTACTAGTTTTAATGATAAAATAGCTGGAGATGAACGGGTTGAAAAACTAATATTACCTGTCCGCGATGGTTTGTTCGTGATCAGGAAGAAAATTTAACATATAAAGGTTAATCGGTTAATTGTTAAATCGGTTAATCGTACAGTTAACCAATTTAAACAGTTTGTACAGTTAACCATGAAAATTTTTATTTTTTGCCTGCTCTTTTTATCGGGAATTGCTGCCAAAGCACAAGATACTGACGATTATATAGCAGAACATGTAGAATACGCCCAGGAACTAATGCGGGATCACAAAATTCCGGCAAGCGTTATTTTAGCTGTTGCCATACACGAATCGGCAGCAGGAAACAGTAAAATTGCACAACACCTTAACAACCATTTTGGTGTAAAAGGCCCGAATAACAACGCAGAAATCCGCTCTTCGTATCGCGATTACCTGAATGCCGATGAATCTTACAGCCATTTTGTAGAAATTATGGAAACGCGCGAGCCTTTCAACAATCTTTTCGCAAAATACGATCAATACGACTATAAAGGCTGGGCTTATGGCATTCGTCGCTGTGGTTACGCCCGAAGCAGAAGCTGGGCCAGTCAGGTTATTGGTTTGATCAAAAAATATGAACTTTACCAATACGATGAAAGGCCAGAAGGTTATGAAGAGCCGGTTTACGCCACGCCGGTACGCCACCATAGCAGGGGTAGGAGGACAACAAAAACCTATACCGTAAAATCTGGCGATAACCTCAGCATTATTGCCAAAAAGAAAGGTACAACCGTTAAAAAACTGATGCAGAAAAACGGTATCAAAAAGGCAAATTTAAAACCAGGACAGAAGATTAAGTTTTAAGTTCACAGTTAACTTGTAAGTTAGCGTATGGCGCCCGGCGTTTAGCGCTTACTTTAACAATTAGCAATTTAACAATACAATTAACCAATTTAAACAATTAACCACTATTGGTAATAATCAAATTACAATGACCAAACTAGAGCAATCGGTCCAACAATTTAACAATTAAGCAATTTTACAATACAATTAACCGATTAACCAATTTAAACAGTTAACCATATTTAACAACCGATTTAAACAATTAACCCTATACAATGCGTTCATCCAATCATCTTATCCTACTAGCGGCAATCCTTGTTTTTTTGAGCTCATGCGGTACGCGGAAGTTTTCGAAAAACAACCGTAAAATCGAGAAGGAAGCCAATAAAGCCAACAATAATTCATACAAAAGCTATAATACCCTAAGTTATATCGACGAATTTAAAGGTGTAGCGATAGAGGAAATGAACTCAGCCGGTATCCCTGCAAGTATTACTTTAGCGCAGGGGATTTTAGAATCGGGTAGCGGAAACAGCGATTTAGCCAAGTATGCCAACAACCATTTCGGTATAAAATGTACTTCCGAATGGAAAGGGAAAAACTATTTCCGCGATGACGACCAGAAAAATGACTGTTTCAGGGTTTATAAAGATGCCCGGGAGTCGTTCAGAGACCACTCTGAATTTTTAAAACGCAAACGTTACAGTTTTCTGTTCCAGTTGGATAAAAACGACTATAAAAGCTGGGCACAAGGTTTAAAAACGGCAGGATATGCCACTAACCCTAAATACCCCGATCTGTTAATTAATACCATAGAGAAATATCAGCTTTACCAGTACGATCAACCAGAAAGTGAAAAGCAGAAAATCGCCCGCGAGGACAGGGTTTTTACGGAGATCAATCAGAACATCCCACAGGAAAAAGCGAAATTTACACCTGTTGATACGCCTCCCCCGGGTGCAAAGCCAATTGTTGCCGATGGCACCTACACTGTTGTTAAAGGCGATACGTTATATAATATTTCAAAACGTTTTAACTTAACGGTAGATGAGTTAAAAATGCTAAACGGAATAACTACAGACGGGATTAAATTAGGCCAGGTACTTAAGGTTAAATAATGTTAAGTACAAACATTGCCTGCCTAATATTTGTAGTTTTGTAACCTGATGAAATTTTTTTTCACCCTTATTATCCTTATAGGCCTCTCTAAGCTGTTGTATGCGCAAACAAAACCTGTGCAGGGGATTGTTATTGACAAAGAAACCAAACAGCGCCTGGCCAAGGTTTATATTTACAACATCCGTACAGGCGACGGTTTATATAACACCACCAAAGGCGAATTTAGTACCGTTGCCATACCCGGCGATACTTTGGTTGCGGCTTTATCGGGCTACGGGGTAGATACCATGGTTTTTAAAGGACAAACCGCCATGTATTTCCAGCTTAAAACATTGGGGATCAGGCTTCGTGATGTGGTTATCCAGCAGAAAAGATTAACGCCGCAGCAGCTTTACGAAAAAAATGTACAGGAATACCGCTACCAAACCATGAAAGGCAGCAGTAAAGATCTACTAAATCTCGGTAATGGTGGCGTAGGTTTGGGCATCGATGCCATTTACAACCTGTTGAGCCGCCAGGGTAGAAATGCCCGCCACCTGCAAAAAATCCTTGAAAAAGATTACCGTGAAGATTTGATCGATTACCGTTTCAATGCCAATCTGGTGCGCCAGGTTTTAGGGATACAAGGTGATGAATTAACTGATTTTATGCAGCAGTACCGCCCAACCTACCAGTTTGTGCTCGATGCAACAGATTATTCTTTTAATCAGTTTATACGGAACGCCTATAAAAGTTACAGGTTAAACCCAAAAGCGTTGCAACTGCCTAAGCTGCCAAAAATAACCATCGATAAACTGTGAGGGTGCCGATCATCATCGTTAAGAAACTTCCTGCAGCCGGCATGGCCATCTTTCCATTTATACTGCTAAAATCAAAAAGCTTTAAGAAAGATCCGGAAATCATCAACCATGAGAAAATCCACCTACGCCAGCAGTTAGAATTGCTTGTTTTTCCTTTTTATTTCCTATATTTTTTCAATTACCTCATCAATCTTTTTAAATATAAAAACCATGATAGGGCTTATCGGAACATCATTTTTGAAAGGGAAGCCTACGACCATGAAACCGACCTTAATTACCTGAAAAACGGACATTGGTACGGATGGATCGGAAAGATCTAACCCCTCTATTTTCTGTACATTTTCAATTGTCGATCTGACAATCATTTCGTTAAATGCTTTTTATCTCTGAAATTTTTCTTTTTCTTTGTAACAATGAAGAACTGTTTAGCTGCCATAATCCTGATTCTAAGTTTCTGCTCCATCCAATTACATGCACAGGAAATTGATACGATTCCCATCAATACCAAAGACCTGAACATTAAGTTGAAACGCAGTCCGCTGCCGAGCAGACAGGGGCCATTAAACTTCGAGCCTGTAAAAATCAAACCTTTGGTGGTTAATGCAAAAATCAATTACTGGAAAACCAAAACCAGTATCGGCATTAACGTTAACCAGGCACAGTTTAGCAATAACTGGAAAGGTGGGGGTACGAACTCTGTAGCCGTTGGTGGTTTGGTTAACTGGAAAGCAGAGTATAACAAAAACAGTTATAGCTATGTTAGCGAATTGGTTTTACAGTATGGAAAAATTAAAAACAAAGACCAGCTGCAAAAGAAAACCAACGACCGTATTTTTTGGGATAATAAGGCTTCTTTTCAACTATCTAAAAGTTGGTTCTTTTTCGGATCGGTAAGTTTCGAATCTCAGTTTGATAAAGGTTTCAGATATTACAGGGATGGCAATGGAGACGAGCAGGCTGTTTTAATTTCAAAATTTATGGCGCCGGGTTATCTAACCGAATCGATCGGTTTTGAATATAAGCCTGTAAAATATTTCTCCACCCGTATTGGTACAGGTACCGCCAGACAAACCTTTGTACTTGATACGGCGGTATACGACAGTAAAAATGAGGTATACGCGGTAGAAAAAGGAAAAAAGTTTAAAAATGAGCTGGCTTTCCAGGTGGTAAGTGCTTTTGATAAAGATATTTTCACCAATACTAACCTGAAAGCCAGATATGCCATGTTTATTCCTTATAAGGATTTTAAGGCCAGTAAAATTGACCACAGGCTGGATATTGCTTTAACAGCAAAAATCAACCGTTTTATGAACACCAGTTTAACAGGCGTATTACTATTTGATGATGATACAGGCACCAATAAAATACAGGCCAACCAAACGCTGGCCCTGGGTTTTGGCTTTACCTTCCCGAGGTAGCGTTAACCGCCACCAACTTTACCAATTTCCCAGTAAGGCATGGTAATAATTTGCCTGAAACTTACGCCCCTTTGTTTTAGGTAACGTTTAAACTGCTGTACCGATTTTGCCCTTCCGGTTAAATAAAAAGTTGCATTCTGCCACATTTCCCAACATAGGGGATGCATATTATCCATCCAGGTGATGGCATTTTTTGCCGGGGCATTTACATCTGATGGTACGGTATCAATTAATAATTTAAGGTGCCCAACCGAATTCAGGTTTTCTTCTTGAAGCTCCAGTACGCCAAAATATTCTACATCTTCTTCCATCACTTTTTTACCCAGCGATTCGTACAGGCCAAGGCTTGTTTCATCACCAAAAAAGAAATGCTGGTTAGAGGCTTCATTATATTTAACCTTCGCACGGTCTACAATCAGTTTTAAATGGTCTCCTTTTTGAATATTTACGGCCAGGTGATGACCCGGCCCCTGTCTGTTCAGGTAAAAAATTACCTCACAGGTTTCGTTCGCTTCATCATAGCCCGATAAGGTATAATGCCTGTATTCGTTGGCATTAACCCTTAGCAGCACTTCGTTTCCGGGTATAAATTTGGCATCAAAAAAGTCTCCTTTAAAGGTAACGCACTTTAAGTTGCTGCTTAACATTTTGGTTTCGGTAACTTCTACTTGATATATTTTATTGCTGATCACTTTTTCCATTGTGTTGGCCAGCCATGAAGGTAATTTAGGCATCGTATTCTTTTGTTTAGTAACTTTGAACAAAAGTAGTTGTCTAACAAAAGGATCTTTTTATACCAAAAGGATTAAAGTTTATATCAAAAGGATTTTATGGCCTTAAACATTTATGATAGCGACGATAGCTATTACATTGTAGGAGACAAACTCGATAATATTGCCCTTAATCAGGCATTGGTAACCGAACGAAGGAACAAATACAGTTTTCCGTTTGGCGATGCAGAGATTGTAGAGATCGCTTTTTCGGGGATTTACATTGTTTACGGCGATATGCTTGTGAAACAGAGCCGTTTGCGCATAAAATCTTTTGATGAACCCGATATGGTAGAGCTTCATTTCGCGCTTACGGGCGGAGGGATTATGGAAAATTACCTCACCAATAAACGTCTGGATATTAAAGCCAATCAGCATAATATTATCTATAGTCCTGATTTTGACGGCACAGCAGAGTTTGACACAGGCGGTCCGCATAAATTTTTTGAGGTAAATTTCGAAAGGTCGCGTTTTATCGATTTAACCAGCGAGAGCAGCATTTTGTTAAAGAATTTTGCCGAAAACATCATGAATAACCGCTCGGTAGAGATTTCGTCAGAAAACCTGCCGATTACGCTCGCTATGCACAGCTGCATTAACGATATTATGAACTGCCATTTTACAGGTGGATTAAAATTATTGTTCCTTCAATCTAAATGTCTGGAACTTTTAGCCTTACAGGCACAGGCATTTGAAGAGGCAGCCAAGAAAACAGAAAGACCGGCCCTGAAATCGGCTTATGATAAAGAAAGAATTTACTACGCCAGGGAATACCTGCTGGCCAATGCCAACCACCCGCCATGTTTAACCGAACTGGCCAGAATTGCAGGTATAAACGAATTTAAACTGAAACATGGCTTTAAAGAAGTATTTAAAAATACCGTTTTTGGCTATTTAAGCGATTATAAACTGATGAGGGCCAAAGAGCTCCTGGCAGATAACCGTAAAGACATCAAAAATATTTCGGATGATCTGGGTTATTCTTCGGTACAACATTTCAGCAATGCTTTCAGCAAAAAATTTGGAATAAGCCCTGGGAAAGCGCGTTGATTTAGTCCTGATTCGAAAGTTATTCCTGGCCTTGGGTTTAAACCCAAGGCCAGGAAAGAACCCAATCTATCATTCAAGTTTTTTCCTTTTCTTCTTCAAGTCAAGATAATCTACATAATACAAAACCTTAACCGAGAGGCTGTTGTTCTGCGGTGCATTCAAAATTCCGCTCAGGTTTTTATTGTAGCGCTCCGTATAATAAGTATCGTAAGTTTCGGCTGCATCTTTGTACGAAACAGACAAGGTGCTACCAGGTGCAAACTGCCAGGTATATATTAAATCGATGTTGAACACATTGTAATTTCTATCCAGTCCGCTTAGTGGTGCACCGGTATAATCCGTTAAATTGCCATCGGGTTTAAGCAGAAAATATTCTTTATTCCGCCTGTCGCTCCAATAATGCCTCAACACTACCGTAAAACCCATTAAATTGGTAAAAGTATATTTCGCATCGAACGAGTTTTCAACCGTCCGGCGGTCGTATTTAGAAAAAACAGCTTTATCGCCCTGCGCTGTTACCCAGTTTACATAATTGTAATTCGGATTAAAATTAAGGTCTAAACCAAAGGCGATTTTGTCATTTATCCGCAGGTTTTGGAAAAAGTAAAAGTTGTACTCTTTCCCTTTAAAAAGCTCCTGTTCCTTGTAACGGATGTTCCCTCCAAAGTTGTAGGCCCTGGCACGGTTTGGATTAATATATAGAGCGAAACCAAAACTTTCGGGTGCCTTATATACCTGCCCGTTTCTCGATTCATAGAAATCATTTTTTGCAGCAGTATAAATGCCATTTATTTCTGCCGACCAAAGGTTTTTGAATTGAACATAAGGACCACCTTCTACTGAAAAAGTCTGAAAACTGCCCGGCATCGCCCTTCTCGAGTATAAAATATTAAAATAGCTTAAAAACTGATTATACCAGCTGCTTGGCTTGTAAATATTGTAATGAAAATCCAGTACCTGATCTAAAAAATTGTTATTGGTAAAAAAGCCTAAATCAGAGGGATCGAATTTATCATCGGCATATTGCTGCGAATAGCTCCAAAGGAAATTACCGCTCTGTTTACCGAACTTAACGCCGTAACTATATCCGGTGCTGGTTTCTTTACCCTTTAAATAACTCATTTTACCACTGCCGTTAACAAAATATTTATTGCCTTTATTGTTCAGGTTAAACAGCAATGCCGTTACATTGGCATCGTAAGCCGAGCCCTGCCTCAACACATTGGAATTGATAAATGTTGCCGAACTGTTGTTTTTGAGCGACTGGTCGAAAACCAGGATATTGTAATTGGTAAGCGGTTGTGTTTCTACCCTACGCAGGTTACCCTGCGCATCTTCTACTTCTGTTTCCATACGATTGGTAACTGCATTAAAAATCCCGATACCCAGGCCTTTTGCTGTACGACCCGAAATTTTTGTGGCATTTAATACCTTGGCTTCCGTTTGATCTTTTATAATTTTATCATTGCCCACGCCACTGTAATCATAATAAGAAGGGATAGAACCGATACGTTTCGAATAAAACAGATCGCCTTTGTTGAAAAGCTCGGTCCCTTCCGTAAAAAACTGCCTGTTTTCGTTAAATTTTACTTCAAAAGGAGTAAGATTCAGGATCCTGTTATCCGATTGTACCTGACCGAAATCAGGCACTAGAGTCATATCCAGGGTAAAGCTGTTATTGATCCCGTATTTTACATCCATCCCACCGTTAAACCTTGATGTTGTGTTTTTTACGCCGGGCAAATTAACCGGATAATGATTAACATAAGCCGATATGTATGGCGAAAAAGATAACCTTAAAGGTGGCTTGATATCTTTTATACCCGTCCAAAGGCCTTCCTGGTTGATAAAACCATTCACTTTAGGATCAACAAAATTCCAGAAAGTTTGCGTATTGCTCCGCTGGATCCTGCGGCTAAAATTCAGGCCCCAGTTCTGGATATCTTTGCCAGAGAAGCGCAAAGCGGAATAGGGGATTTTTATTTCGCAGGTCCAGCCTTTATCATCCAGTTTAACAGCACTTTCCCACACGGCATTCCAGTTGGCATCTTCATCACCCACCTGCGAGTATTTGGCATCAAACTGTACACCCGCAGCCGTAACAAAAAAGCCATTTCCATTCATTTTATCATAAAACGGATCTACAATGATTGAAATGAAATCGGCATTGCCAATATTATCCCTCGAAACCAGCTCGTGCGAAACACTATCAGGATGATCGTACATGCGGGCATAAACATAAATCGCAACATCATCGTAAAGCACTTTCATTTCTGTCCGCCGGTCATGGGTTTCTACTCTACCAGGATTGGGTCTGATCTGAAAAAAATCGGTGGCAACTGGAACATTGTTCCAGCATTCATCATCCAAAACACCATCAATTTTAGGTATTTGTGATGTCCTTTTAGCATCCAATTGCTTTTGTTTTGAAATATCCTGGGCAGAACAAAAAGCACAGATAAGCAGAAAAAAAACAGAAATGTAGCGTTTCATTAGTTCAGGTTAATTGAATATAAGACTGCTTCGATTACGAAATGTTGCATCAAAACAGAATATAATTGAGGGATTTGTCTCTTCTACCATGACAGACTGCATTAATCAGGCTTGATATCCTTTAAATCAAGATATGTTTTTGGAGAAAGACAATAAAGTTCCGGGTTGCTCAATATTTAAGCGACCGGCTTTTTTAAGAAATAATTGTTTTTTGAAAGATAAAACCTGTGCAACTATTCCTGGTACCGAAGTACCAAAAATAGTTGTTTTGGTTTATTGGTAGCGGAATGCTAATTTATAGCAAGTACCTTCATTTTGATATAATCTTCAATAGAATTGTAGTTATGTCCCTTTTTTTTCATTGAGCCTACAAATACGGGGGAGGTTCCGGTTGCTTTTGCAGATATAATATCATCTACACTCAAATTTTTAAAGCCCAGTTTTTTAAACTCGCTAAAATCAGAAGCAGCTACATTCAAAGATTTTAAAGAGATGATCTGTTCAGAAGTTAAATCAGCTAAACCCGCTGTTTTAAAGCTTGCATAATAATCAGGAGTAACCCCTAAAGATTTCATAGCGATTAAATTACCGTCAGATACTTTCAGCCCCAGGGCCGAGAAACCTGTGTAATAATCGGCAGTCACCCCTAACGATTTCATGGCAACCAGGTTTTCTTCCGTAACTTTTAAACCTTTGTCTGCAAAGCTTTTAGCATAATCAGGGGTAATATTCATTACCTTTTTAGTAATCAGCATGTTTAGCTTTTCGTCTTCATCAGTGTCTTCTCTTTCATTTTTTCGAGGAGTTTTATCTGGCTTTGCTTTTACAGGCGCTGTTTGTGCATTTGCTGCCCGGCTTTCTTCATCGGCTGCTTTAGCATTTTTAAGGTATTCGCCGGTAATGCCCTGCGATTTGAAGGTGATCATTTTTTCAGCCGTTAATTTGGTAAAGCCTGATTCTTTAATGCCCTTTATAAAATCGGCATCAACATCCAGGGCTTTTAAGGGTATCAGCTCACTAAGGTCTGCATTTGTTAAACCTGCCGCTTTCAACGATTTGATATATTCAGGTGTTACATTTAAAGCAGCCAAAGGGATCAGGTTATCTTTAGAAATATCATTGTATCCCATTGCTTTTATCCCGCTAACATAACTTCTTTTTACATTAACCATAAAAAACACCAGGTTATCTTTCGCCCTTACATTGCTTACACCCTCTTTGGCCAGGAAGCTGGTAAAATCTTCATTAGCGCTAAATTTGTAACTGCCCATGCCCGTATTGTTATCAAATTTTCCGGTAAAATTCATGGTTCCGGCATCCCGGGTAACCGAGAAAGTGCCTTCGTTTCCCTTTGGCAGGTTTTTAAGTTCTGCCAATGAAAAAGACTGACTGCTGTTGTTATTTTTCCCATCTTCGTCTGATTCAAAACGGATATGTACCTTATCGCCTTTAATAGTGGCAAACCAGGTACCATCGTTTTCCATCAAGTTAAATTTTCCAGTATTTTTTACCTTGGTGCTATTTTTTCCATAAGCCACCGGCTCGTTAAGAAATGCGATAAATACCAAAAACAGTGGTAAAATAAAGAGGTATTTCCACGTAGAATTTACGTTTGATTTTTTTGAGTTCATCATAACTAATCTTTTTTTAAGGATGGATTGATTGTAATTAGTAGTCAAACTTGCTGGAAAATGTGGGGCCGACACTTTTACCAAACTCATTTGATAGCTGGCTGGTTCTATATTTGAGCTGGCCAGCAGTTCATTATCCGTTAAAAATTCGAGGTTGTCTTCTATTGCCTTCCTGTACATCCAGCCAAAAGGATTAAACCACTGAAAAACCAAGGCCAGTTCGGCGATCAAAATATCATAGCTATGCCCTTGCTGGATATGGATTTTTTCGTGCAGGATAATTTGGTTATAAGTATCCCAATCGTACTTTTCGGGATTAATAAAAATGTTATTGGCAAACGAGCAGGGTGCCTGGTTACCGGCCAGTTCAACAATTCTGAAACGGCCATCAATAATTACCGGCCTCGAGTATGCGCGGTAAAGCAAAACACAAAGCTGAAACACAAAGTTGATGGCAAATACAATTACGCCCAGCCAATAAGCCCATAAAACCAGTTTTAAGATAGAAATGTCTTTAAAGAAAGAATTGTTTGCATTGTTCTCCGTGCTGTTTGTAGCCTTAACCGTTTGCTTTTGCTGCGGTACGTCTACCACAGCTGCCTTTGGCTCATTTACGATAAGGGCTGCTTTTACATTTGCTTTTCTGAAAGACAATTGCTCAGGCACCGGCATAAAGGGCAGGCTAAAAGACAATACCAAACAAATAAGCAATACATACCTGTTTAAAGGAAAAAAGGTTTCGTTTTGCAATAAAAGCTTGTAAAATATCAGGCAGCCTGTTAAAATCAGGGCTACACTCAACACGTAGAACATCATGGTTTCTTGGTTTTAATGAGGTTAACGATTTCTGTTAATTCATCTTCTGATAAATTTTGTTCTTTGGCAAAAAAGGCCAGCATACGCGGATAAGAATTATCGAAGTATTGGCTTACTACATCCTTTAACGCGTGTTTCTGATATTCTTCCCGTCCAATAACCGGAAAGTAACAGAACATGTTGCCAATTACATCATGACCTAAAAAGCCTTTATCTTCCAAAATTTTTACCATCGTGGCCACGCTGTTATAGTGGGGCTTAGGTTCGGGCAGTAAAGGGATAATATCCCTGATAAACGCCTTTTCTACTTCCCAAAACACCTGCATAATCTGCTCTTCTCTTTTTGCTAATTTGATCATGTTGTAAAAATTGATAAACAAACATACTACTAATTTATTAATAGCAATACTAATCAATTAGTATTAAAGTAACTTTTGTATTACAATTAATTTTTGATTCGCTATATTTTTAAAAATCAGGCGTTAAAATTGCCGTTTAATTACGATTGAACTCTATTTTAGGCAAAAAAACAATATCTTTGCATTTACAAAAATTTGTACCCAATTATGTTTGATAATTTACAGGACAAGCTAGACAGAGCATTTAAAGTATTAAAAGGACAAGGCAGCATTACGGAAATAAACGTGGCAGAAACCATGAAAGAGATCCGTAAAGCGTTATTGGATGCCGACGTAAATTATAAAACAGCAAAAGCATTTACCGATGATGTAAGGCAAAAAGCGTTAGGACAAAATGTATTAACAGCGGTTTCTCCCGGCCAGTTGCTTACCAAAATAATGAACGATGAACTTGCGGCCTTAATGGGTGGCGAGGTTACAGAGTTAGATACTAAAGCAAATCCAACCATCATATTAATTGCAGGTTTAAACGGTGCGGGTAAAACTACCTTCGCTGGTAAACTGGCATTACACTTAAAAGGCAAGGGTAAAAAGCCTTTATTGGTTGCCGGAGATATGTACCGCCCTGCAGCGGTAGATCAGTTAGAGGTTTTAGGAACATCTGTTGGTGTATCGGTTTATGCCAACCGCGATTCAAAAGATCCTGTTGGTATTGCCTTAGAAGGTATTGCACACGGTAAGCAAAACGGAAATAACGTTATTATTATCGATACAGCCGGTCGTTTGGCCATTGATGAGTCGTTAATGAACGAGATCTCAGAGGTGAAAGCCAAAACAAATCCGCATGAGATATTATTCGTAGTAGATTCGATGACCGGTCAGGATGCGGTAAATACAGCAAAGGTATTTAATGATCGTTTGGATTTTACCGGTGTGGTTTTAACCAAATTAGATGGTGATACCCGCGGTGGTGCGGCCCTTTCAATTAAATCGGTGGTTAATAAACCGATTAAATTTATTGGTACCGGCGAGAAAATGGAAGCATTGGATGTTTTCTATCCTGATCGTATGGCATCGCGTATTTTAGGTATGGGTGATGTGGTTTCGCTTGTTGAACGTGCGCAGATGCAGTTTGATGAGAAAGAGGCTGCAGAATTACAGAAGAAAATCCGCAAAAATAAATTCGATTTCAACGATTTTTACAACCAGATCCAGCAGATCAAGAAAATGGGTAACATGAAAGATCTGATGGGCATGATACCTGGTGTGGGTAAAATGATGAAAAACGTGGATATCCAGGACGATGCTTTTAAATCGATCGAAGCCATTATTAATTCGATGACCCCGTTTGAGAAAGAAAATCCGGATGCCATCCAGCAAAGCCGCCGTTTACGTATTGCAAAAGGTTCGGGCAGCAAAGTTGAGGAAGTAACCAAGCTGATTAAACAGTTCGAAGATATGCGTAAAATGATGAAGCAGTTTTCTAACCCTGCAGCCGCAGCAGCCATGATGAAAGGTATGCCTAAAATGCCTTTCGGAAGATAGGTTTTAGCTGAAAGGTTAAAGACAAAAGCATAAAGCTATAATCGCCGCGTCGTGCTGAACTTGTTTCAGCATCTGTTATATAAAAAGAATCCCGATCAGAAATGATTGGGATTTTTTGTTTCGTGGCTTAAGATAATGGCAGTAAATCCTCTCTTTGTCATCCTGAGTAAAGCGAAGGATCTTTAAAACCTGAGTTCGATTATTAATTTTTGTTTAAAAGTCTCCCGCGAATATTTTCAACGTACAGTCGTCACGCCTGATCCGATTGCTATCGGATTTATTTCAGGGCCGATCTAGCAGGAAAGATGCTGATCCCGAAAATTCGGGACAGCATAACGATCGCTCTAGGAAATTAGGCTAAAACTAATCAAAACGCATAAATATTAATCTAACTCAGGTTTAAATGATGTTTTTAGAAAATGTTAGGTCCTGTTCGTTTGGCGGTCAGCACTCCCGCTTTCCGCTCCAAGTCCTCGCTGCGCTGCGGGCTTTTGCTCCAATCGGGTTTAGGTACAACGGTTTGATGCCTGTGGCACCCTAACAGCAGGCCATTCACGGTAAACCTGACAGTAGCGGGCATCCCGATTCTTCATCGGGATAAAGCGGATGGCAGGGCAAAAGTTGCCAAGAATTACTGAGCATTCATTTCCAAATACCCTCATCTAAACAACCATCATTTCGACCATAGCGGAGAGATCCTTCGCGAAAAACTTTAATAATATTTCAAAGTCAACACTACTACATCAACTTTGAAATAAATAAAAAATCACTATATTGGTTTCCATATTCATCCCGAATAATTTACATCCCACTTTTATTTTTTAATTAAATACGAATGCTTGTAAAAACATACGGGAGTGCTGTTTATGGCGTAAATGCACTAACCATAACCATCGAAGTGAATATCAGTGCCGGCACCAAATACTACATGGTAGGCCTGCCCGATAATGCCGTAAAAGAAAGTTTGCGGCGTGTGGCCAGCGCCATCAACATTTCGGGCCTGCGCATGCCGAAGCAGAAAATTGTGGTCAATCTGGCCCCTGCTGATATCAAAAAAGAAGGTTCCTCTTACGACCTGCCCATTGCCATCGGCATTTTAGCTGCATCGGGGCAAATCCCCCACGATGAACTGGAAAACTATTTCATTATGGGCGAACTTTCCTTAGATGGAAGCATCCAGCCTATAAAAGGCGCCTTGCCCATTGCCATACAGGCCCAGCAGGATGGTTTTAAAGGTTTCATTTTACCCAAACAAAATGTACGGGAAGCAGCCGTTGTTGATGGCCTCGAAGCTTACGGAGTAGACAATCTTGCACAGGTAGCTGCATTTTTCAACAAAAGCGAAACATTAGAACAGGTTAAAGTTGATACCAAAGAAGAATTTTTAAAAAATATCAATAACTACGAACACGATTTCTCAGATGTTAAAGGGCAAGAAAATATTAAACGGGCACTCGAAATTGCTGCCGCTGGCGGGCATAATGTGATATTAATTGGTCCGCCGGGAGCGGGAAAAACCATGCTTGCCAAACGCCTGCCAACCATTTTACCGCCATTAAATTTAAACGAAGCACTCGAAACCACCAAAATTCATTCTGTTGCCGGCAAACTTTCTGCTGCCGATTCGTTAATGACCTCGAGGCCATACCGTTCGCCGCACCATACCATTAGCGATGTGGCTTTGGTAGGCGGAGGAATAAACCCACAGCCGGGCGAAATATCGCTTGCCCATAATGGCGTATTGTTTCTGGATGAGCTACCAGAATTTAAACGCACCGTTTTAGAAGTAATGCGACAGCCGCTGGAAGATCGTAAAGTTGCCATTGCCAGGGCAAGGTTTTCAGTCGAATATCCGGCCAGCTTTATGCTGGTGGCTTCGATGAATCCTTGTCCATGTGGTTTTTATAATCATCCCGAAAAAGACTGCGTTTGTGCTCCCGGCGTAGTTCAAAAATACCTCAGTAAAATATCGGGGCCACTGCTAGACCGCATCGACTTACACGTAGAAGTTACGCCGGTTAACTTTACTTCCCTTGCTTCTTCAGCTGATGCTGAAAAAAGCGACATCATTAGAAATCGTGTAATCAAAGCCCGCGAAATTCAGGATAAACGTTTTGCTGATAAACCCGAATTGCATTCCAACGCACAAATGAGCCCAAAAATGGTACGTAAAGTATGCGAAATAAATGAGGATGGGATCATCCTTTTAAAAAACGCGATGGAGCGCCTGGGCTTATCCGCACGCGCTTACGACAGGATTTTAAAAGTAGCACGCACCATTGCCGATTTGGCCGGAAGCGAAAATGTAGAACTCGAACACCTCGCCGAATCCATCAATTACCGCAGCTTGGATAGGGATGGTTGGGCAGGGTAATGTTTAGCCCCTGCATACTGCCGTTAAAATAAACTCGGTATCAAATACAACACTATAACTAAGATAATCCAAAATAAATCCAGAATGGGATTCTAACGAAAATGCCAATGTATATGTAATGTGATTAGACACATAAGAATGTTGTCCTGTATCTTCTATTGTAATCTCGTCAAGTTCAAAATATCCTTGTTTTTTTTCATATTCATCTTTAAAAATCTGATTAGTAAATGGGACTAAGACATTTAGTGCTTTATTAATAATAACTTCTATATTTTCAGAGATTAGAAAAGTTGTCATCGATAGAAATTCATTCTTATTTCCTTTTAAGTTTTTAATTTCAAAATGCAAAGGAATCTTATTCTTATAATGTATATATGTTGTTGTATTTATCATATAATCTTAATGGATTATTAGTAAATATAGCTAGAAAAGATAAATTGCAGTTTTGGAGATTATACTTTCACTTAAAGAGATTTGTAATGAATCTTTGCACAAGAAACAGCCCTATGAAAAAATCAATTTTTGCGCTTTTTAATTTATTAATAATTTCCTTTTATGGCTCCAGCCAAACCTTGCCCGATTTTGCAGCACCAAAAAATTACAAGTTAGTCCTCGAAACCAAAGGCGATTTAGATAAAGATGGCATAGAAGAAATAGCATACGCCTTTGATACCGATAAACCTGACGGCAAAGACGGGCTAAAAAGAATCCTCTATATCTGCAAACAGGTTGACGGAAAAATTAAACTCTGGAAAAGCAACAGTACCATTTTACGCAGCAACAAAGATTGCGGTTTCTGTATTGATGCGGGGGTTAACCTTTCGATAAAGATTAAAAATAATACCCTGATTACCGAGCAAACATTTAACCACAACAGCAGACATTTTACTACCTGGAAAAACATATACCGCTATCAAAATAACGATTGGTTTGTAATCGGCTCTACCATGAAAGATTACGACACCTGCGATTTTGATTACCAATACGATATTAATTTCTCTACGAAACAAGTCAATGTTGCTTATACTTACGGAAGTTGTGATGACGACAGAAAAATACCAAAAGATAGTTTTTACAATTTTAAATATCCATTTAAAGTTATTCCAAAAATGGATGGTTTTGCTCCCGGAAGGGCAGAATTAAAAATTCCGAAATCCGATCGGTATTTTTATTATTAAACAACATGTGGTTATCGACTTCAATACAACTCGCTCGAAATGATGATATGTGGAAAACAGTTTTTTTAAATTTGAATATGAATAAGATACTTTGTTTACTCCTGATGCTTATTTCCAGTCACTTATTCGCGCAGAAAATATTTAATCAGCCAAATGCAAAAGGCACCTGGCAATACGTGTATCCCTTTCAGGATAAAAGCTATGTGCTTGCAATACAAAATGGAATAAATGAAAAAGAACCCGTTGGAGAGGATATAAACACTAATATATATTTCGGCAAAAGCAGCCCGACAGCTGATACAATTTTTTGGAAAGAGCAAGTATATTTAAAATTGATCAACGACAATATTTCCTATGAAGACTATAATGGAGATGGCGTTAAGGATATTGTTATTTTTTCGGAAACAGGAGGCCGTGGCGGCAATGCCTTTTACCATTTATTCCTCCTAGCGCCCAAAAACAAAAAAATCATCAGGGTTAAAAATTTCGAAAACATTGTGAATCCCGAATATAACAGGAAACATAAAGTAATTGTTTCTTACGGCCTATCCGGCACAAACCACTATAGCATTTATAAAATTTCGAAGGATAATAGAGCCTTTCAGATCGGCAAAAGTTTTGAAGATACCTTTGATAGCGATCCTACAGAATTGGATAAGAGGATTATAAAAATTTTGAAAAAATCTGTCTATTAATTACGATTATTTTGAAAAGAATCCGTGACCAACTGTTTATTCTTGTACAGCATAAAAATTTAGCTTCCAACAACTAAAAAACAACTCAATAAACTCATTATAAGCAATTTAAAATTTAACAGGCTACATCAAATTACTATGATTTAATGGGTAATAAATTTTCTTTGGCATAGTCATTGTCAAAGGACTGTTACATTTATTACCTATTTAAAATAAAAAAAGTGAAAGAGATGAAAAAGATAGTTCAAATTTTAAGCATGCTTTTAATAGCATTAACCGTAATGGTATCGTGTAAGAAAGATACCGATCCTGCCGATCGCGATTTTTTTGTGGGCACCTACAATGGAACGGTTTCTTACCGTAACGGTGAAACAACCATTAACAGTAGCGATGGTAAAGTAACCGTAAGTAAAGTTGGCGAAACCTATAATTTTTACTTCGGCAACAGCATCCCTGACATTACAGGCGTAAAGTTTGAAAAAACCGGCGACAACAGCTATGTGAGTATTGGTTCGGGTTTAACCGGAATTAGCATTGATGCCAGCAACCTTAAAATCCTGGTATCGAAAGATGGACAAACCTGGACGGCAAACTGTACAAGGTAAGCCATCATAACACAAAAAAGGCCCGATCAAAAAAATCGGGCCTTTTAATTTTATAATTCCTCTTCTTCCTCATCATCTTCTTCAGGCACATAATTTTCAATCGCCTGCCCAATGGCATTCACTTCTTCATCTTCTTCAAAAATCGGAAGCTCTGTTTTATAATCCATTTTCAACCAGATTGATGAAGTATCCTTTTGGATCTGAATATATTCCCTGCCATCTTTAAAAATAGTATAAGAATCATTTCCTTCAGGAAAAACTGAATAATTGATCGGGCCGATTTCGATATCGAAAGGTTCTTGCATAACAGATATTTTTTGACAAAGATAAAAATCTTTTTGTTGAGGTAACTAGCCATAAACTAGACTTTACTATCTTTATCCTCATAAATTTAACCTATGGATTTTTCAAAAGCAGACAATAAAGTTGCCCGAAAATTATTCGAAGTAGCTTTACAACGGGAACTAAAAAAGGAAATGCAGTTATTCTCCGAAATTTTAGACCAATGGAAAACGCAACAGCCCGAAGACAACAGAGATGATTATTATAAAATTTTTTCTGCAGTAACAGATTTTGATAAACATATTGCCAGAAGGTACGACGGACTTAGAAATTCATGGTTTTTAGGTACCGTAACTGCCCTTCTCGTAGAGAAAATCATTACAACAGCTGATTTAGAAGATTTTTCAGAAGAGGGAAAAAGTCAAATATTAAGAAATCTCCGATTCAGAGAAGAAAATCAACTATAATTAAAAAATTACGCCTGATTGTTTAAAAATCCCATCATTTATACTACTTTACGGCTAAAGAATTTACGCGAAAGATAAGAAGATGAAGTTAACGTTTTGGGGCGCAGCGCAACAAGTAACAGGGAGTATGCACTTACTCGAAATCGGGCATTATAAAATACTGATAGATTGCGGATTAGATTATGAAAAAGAGACCTATCAGGAAGAAAACCAGCAATTCCCCTTCGATCCGGCAAGTATTAACCTGGTAATTTTAACGCACGCACACATCGATCATTCTGGTAATCTGCCAACATTGGTACGCATGGGTTTCGATGGTCAGGTGCTTTGTACACCGCCCACAGCCGATTTAACCTCAATATTACTGTTCGATTCTGTTGAACTCTTTTTAAGAAAAGCAGGACGAAAACCACGTACCAAACGTGGCAATTTCAGCGGTCCAAAACCTTTATACCTGCACAAACATGTGATGGATACCATCGATCGTTTTGTAACCATTGCTTTTAACAAACCTTTCAAAATAAATGGCGATATCAGCTTAACATTTGTGCCTGTTGGCCATTTGTTGGGTGCCGCAGCGGCTATTTTAACCATAAATGATAACGGTATTGAGAAAAAAATAGCTTTTACAGGCGACATCGGCAGAGAAAACTATCCGGTTCTGGTAAACCCTGAACCTTTACCCGAAGTAGATTATGTGGTGAGTGAAGCTACCTACGGTGGCAGGATGCATACCAAAGACCAGACACTGGAAGAGCGTCTGGTACAGGAAATTACCGAAGCCTGCATTAAAAGTCCCGGTCGATTGATTATTCCTGCATTTAGTATCGGCCGTACGCAATCGCTTGTATTCGCACTCAACCAGATTTTTACCAAAAAGCTATTACCACCAATCCAGATCTTTGTAGATAGTCCGATGGCTATCCAGGCAACAGAGGTTTACCGCAAACACCATAACCTGGTAAATCAGGAAGCGAAAGATTTTTACCAGACGATGGGTGACGAGTTCGAATTTGAACACCTGGCCTACGTGCAAACCATGAAAGAAAGTAAGGATGTTTCCAATTATTTCGATCCCTGCATTATCATTTCATCTGCAGGCATGTTAGAAGGCGGAAGGATCCAGGATCACTTATATTATAACATCCAGAATTATTATTGTACCATACTTTTCATTGGTTATTGCGCAAAAGGAACGCTCGGCTACAAATTATTAAGTGGCGCACCAATCGTAAGAATTAAAGACCGCGAAATGATGGTATACGCCACCATTCGCCAAACCGATCTGTTAAGCGGCCACGGCGATCATAACGATCTGGTAAAAACCATTAAACAAACCGGACAGCCGAAAAAGGTTTTCCTGGTACATGGTGAGGATAAAAGCCTGCAAAGTTTATCGCTGGCACTACAGGAAGACGGTTTTAATGTAGAAGTACCTGAAAGGGGACAGGCTTTTGAGATTTAATCGATGGCTTTCGATAAAAAGCGTCGTCATCTCGACTGAAGCAAAGCGGAACGGAGAGATCTATCTCGAGACAGATTTCTCGGCTGCGTTACACTCCGCTCGAAATGACGGGAATTATAGAAGGTGGATTCACCACCATTTACACGCTACAGCACTTCGACCATTAAGAAATTAAGAACATTAAGGTTTTATTGGTCATTGTAAATTGGTCATTCAATCCCATTTTCCATCTTACATCAAACGTCACTTCCTGATTTGTCCGTCACCCCTTACCACCCACTTATAACTTGTTAACTCTTCTAAACCCATAGGGCCACGGGCATGAAGTTTCTGTGTGCTGATTCCTATTTCGGCACCAAGGCCAAATTGTGCGCCATCGGTAAAACCGGTAGAGGTATTGGCATAAACCGCAGCAGCATCTACTTCATTTAAAAACCGGGTTATATTTTCCGCATCTTCAGAAATAATGGCTTCGCTATGCTTGGAGCTATAATCGGCAATATGGTTCAAAGCTTCAGTTAAATCAGCTACGATTTTAATCGCTAATTTTAGCGATAAAAACTCTGTACCAAAGTGTTCAGGAGCTGCCTGGTTTAAGAGATTCTCCGGATAGGAAGATTTTAATGCTTCATGGCTTTTTTCATCTGCATATAATTCTACATTTCCATCAGCTAAAGGAGATAAAAGTGCAGGCAGATCATTTAATCTGTTTTCGTTAACGAGTACACAATCTAACGAATTACAAACGCTCACCCTTCTGGTTTTTGCATTAAAAATAATGGCTTTACCCTTCTCTAAATCGCCCGATTCATCGAAATAAGTATGTACAATACCCGCTCCGGTTTCAATCACGGGGATTTTACTGTTTTCGCGCACATAATTAATTAACGATTGGCTTCCCCTCGGGATCAGCACATCAACAAAACCCCTTGCATTTAATAAAGCTTCGGTTGCAGCCCTTTCAGCAGGCAATAAGGTTAAAACATCGCGGTTAATTTGATGATTATCCAACACGCTATGTATCACCTTAGCAATGGCTAGATTAGAAAATTCGGCATCGCTACCACCTTTTAATACGGCAACATTTCCTGTTTTAAAACAAAGAGAAAATACATCAGCCGTAACATTCGGGCGGGCTTCATAAATCACGCCAACAACACCCAAAGGCACACTAACTTTTTGGATATGCAACTGATTATCGAGTATTTTATCAGAAAAGATTTTACCCAACGGACTATTTAAACCCGCAACATTTTTTAGATCATTCGCTATATCTGCAATCCGTGTTGCGCTCAGCTTCAATCTGTCGTATTTGGGGTCTTCGATCGGCATTTTAGCTAAATCTTTGGCGTTTTCCGTAAGAATTTCAGTAGTATTAGCCACTAAAGCCATAGCCAGCTCCCTTAAAACAGCATCTGTTGTTTCTTTGCTTAGGCTAATCAAAGTGCGACTAGCTTGTTTTGCTTTTTCGAAGTATTGTTTGTAATCCATTTTAATAGTATCAAGTACGAGGGGTATAAAGTATCAAGACTTAAATTGGTTTAAGTTGGCCATGCCCTTCGGTATTTCAGCTTAAATAGCCGAGTAAAAATAATCGTAATGTACTAGCGCTTTTTGTTTCTTCTGCCCGATGCGTTCTCTGGCCTTATCCGATCCATATTCTGCGATTCCCAATCCAATCAGGTTATTTTTTTCGTCGATAATTTTAATGATATCACCTTTTAAAAAGTCGGTCTGGATTTCGATAATCCCTACAGGCAACAAACTGGTTGCTTTGCCAGAGGTTAATACCGTTTTCGCTCCATCATTCAGCTTCACTACGCCTGTTGCTGCTGTTTCTGAATGGGCGATCCATTTTTTCTTGCCTGATTTACTTTTTTCGGGCACAAAACGGGTATGTACCAAATCATTATTCAATAAAGAAATCAGCACATTATCTTTTGTTCCATTGGCGATATGCACAGAAATACCCAATTTGGCCACTTTTTGCGCCATGGTTGATTTGGTAATCATGCCACCCCGGCCAAATTGCGATTTACCGGTTTGTATAAACGAAGCCAGATTAGCAACCGAACCGTTAATTTCTTCGATCACTTCCGATCCTTCAATTTTCGGGTCGCCATTGTAAATACCGTCCACATTTGATAAAATAATCAGTGCATCGGCATTTAACATCGAAGCAATAAGGCCCGCCAGCTCATCATTATCGGTAAACATCAGCTCGGTTACCGAAACCACATCATTTTCATTCACTACCGGGATTACTTCGTTCTGAAGTAAAATCTGCAGGCAGTTTTTCATATTTAAATAATGGGCCCGATCTCGGAAATCTTCTTTCGTAACTAAAACCTGGGCACATTGTATGTTATGTGTGGCAAAAAAATTGGAGTAGGTATTAATCAGTTTCACCTGACCAATAGCGGCTAAAAGTTGCCGGGTAGTTACCGCATCCTGTTTTTCGGAGACCTTGATTAAACTTCTCCCTGATGCCACCGCACCCGAAGAAACTAAAATTACCTCAATGCCCTGTTTTTTAATATCGGCCAGTTGATTAACCAGGTGTTTAATCCTGGCTTCATCCGGCAAACCATTTGCCTGCGTAATTACATTCGAACCAACTTTAACAACTATTTTTTTGTACCCTAATTTCATTATAATCTTTCAACCTGTTTGGATGTGGCAATTTAACATCAATTTTTCTAAATCAGATCATTATCTATGGGCTTAATGGATTTTTGCGAAAATGATAATTGGGGTTTGCGTATGGCGCTGATTAACCCACTTTAATAAGTCCGAAGACAGATGACCGAGGTCCGAGGTTTTGAGAGAGCAAGACAATTAACCAGTTTTCAGTTGGCGGTTTACAGTTAACAATTTAGCCACTCAACAATAAACAATCCGCCCTACAGTTAACCGATTTAAACAATTAACCAGTTAACCAATTTTCAGTTAACAGTTTTCAATTAACAGTTTGCTGAGCAGTTAACCGATTTAAACAATTAACCAGTTAACCAATTCTCAATTGACAGTTGCCTACCAGTTACCCCCCCGAGCGTAGTCGAAGGGTAAACAATTAACCGATTAACCCTTAATAACAGTAAACAATCTAACCATTCAACAATAAACAATCCGCCCTACAGTTAACCGATTTAAACAATTAACCAGTTAACCCAATGAACAAATGAACTAAATTAATTAAATTGCAACTGAACCTAACTCAAACCAAATGAAACGTATCTTACCCGGCCTTATTTTGCTCAGCGCAATTACGGCCTGTAACCACCCTCAAAAGAAAGAAATGAAAGCAATAAAGTGGCCTGATGCAAAGGCACCCATAGCGGAGATTATTCCGCACCAACGGATTGTACATGGCGATACGGTAGTAGACAATTACTATTGGATGATCGATTATTTTAAAAAAGGACCTGATAGTACCAAGGTTGTAAATTACCTGAAAGCAGAAAATGCTTATCTGGATACCATGATGAAAAGTACCGATAAGTTTCAGGCCGATTTATTTAAGGAAATGAAAGGCCGCATCAAAGAAAAAGACGAATCGGTTCCGGTTTTTAAAAATGGCTATTATTACTACTCACGTACTGAAGACGGACAGCAATATTTTAAATACTGCCGCAAAAAAGGAAGTTTATCAGCGGCTGAAGAAATTTTGCTGGATGTAGATCAGCTTGCTAAAGGCCACGCTTATTACAGCGCAACTGGTTTTAGCATCAGTCCTGATAATAAACTGCTTGCTTATGGTGTTGATATGGTTTCGCGCCGTCAGTATACTATTCAGATTAAAAATTTAGAAACAGGTGAGATTTTAAAAGATGCTATTACCAATACCCAGGGTGCAGTAGCATGGGCTAATGATAACAAAACCTTCTTTTACACGTCAAAAAATCCAGTTACCTTATTAAGCGAAAAAATAAAGAAACATGTGCTTGGTGCCGATGCAAAAAACGATGCGGTGGTTTACGATGAAAAAGACAATACCAATTATATCGGTGTGGGGAAATCAAAAAATGGCCGGTATATTTTTGTTGCTTCGCAGGGAACGCTTACTTCAGAATATAAAATAATCGATGCCGACCATCCAGAAAGCCCGTTTAAAGTTTTTGCGGCCCGTATCAAAGATGTGTTGTATGATGTAATGCCGGTTGATGGCAAATTTTTGATCCTCACCAACTGGAACGCCAAGAATTTCCGCCTGATGCAGTGCCCTTTGGATAAAACTGAAAAAGAAAACTGGAAAGAGGTGGTTCCGCACCGTGCCGATGTTTTATTAGAAAGCGTTGAAGAATTTAAAGATTTTACCGTTTTATCAGAACGTAAAAATGGCTTAACCGAACTGCGTGTACTGAAAAAAGATGGCAGCGATTATTACATCAAGTTTGATGAGCCTGTTTACGATGCCGGTGTTGGCGCCAATCCCGAATACAATAGCACAACCTTACGTTATGCATATACCTCATTAACTACACCTAACTCTACCTACGATTACGATCTGATAAAAAAAGACCAGAAATTAATGAAACAGCAGGAAGTTTTGGGCGGCTACAATCCAAAAGATTATGTTACGGAGCGTGTTTTTGCAACAGCGAAAGATGGCACTAAAGTTCCAATTGCTTTGGTTTATAAAAAGGGTTTTGAAAAGAATGGTAATTCGCCTTTGTTGCTGTACGGTTATGGATCTTATGGTGCAAATTCTGATGTTTATTTCTCTTCGCCCCGTTTAAGTTTGCTGGATAGGGGCTTCGTATTTGCCATTGCCAATATCCGTGGCGGACAGGAAATGGGACGCCAGTGGTACGAGGACGGAAAACTGATGAAAAAGAAAAATACTTTTACCGATTTTATTGCAGCAGGGGAGTATTTAATTGATCAGAAATACACTTCAAAAGGCCATTTATATGCACATGGTGGTAGCGCAGGTGGTTTATTGATGGGCGCGATAGTAAACATAGCCCCTGATTTATGGAATGGAGTTATTGCTGATGTTCCTTTTGTGGATGTTATTAATACTATGCTCGATGAAAGTATTCCCTTAACTACTAACGAATTTGATGAGTGGGGAAATCCGAAACAAAAAGCCGCTTACGATTACATGAAAAGTTATTCTCCTTACGAAAATATAGAGAAAAAAGCCTATCCGAACATGCTGGTTACAACCGGGCTGCACGATAGTCAGGTACAATATTTTGAGCCGGCCAAGTGGGTAGCCAAATTAAGGGCAACCAAAACTGATAAAAATGTATTGTTGCTTAAAACCAATATGGAATTTGGTCATGGCGGTGCCTCCGGCCGTTTCGATTATTTAAAGGATGTATCCTTACGATGGGCATTTTTATTCTCGTTAGAAGGGATAGAGAAGTAAATACATTAACCTCGTCATCTCGACTGAAGCGCAGCGTAATGGAGAGATCTGTCACGAGATAGATCTCTCCGCTCCGCCATGCTACGGTCGAGATGACGAGTTCTTATTAAAAAACCTTAAACTATATCATGAACACCAAACTAAAAACACTCCAAATTATCCACCTTGCTTTATGCACAGGCGTATTCCTGTTTGCATTGGTAACCATTTTTCTTAACCGCGAAATCATGTTTTTTGATGCCAATCCGCAAACCACTTCGCCTTTTAACCCAATATTTCCGATTATGGGGCTGATTACCATATCCGGAAGCATGTTTTTTAACAGAAATCTCATTGCCAAAATTGATAAATCTGCCACTACCGATACCAAAATCAACATGTACCAAAGTGCCTTTATCATTAGCGCTGCGCTTTTAGAAGGTGGCGCACTTTTTAATATCGTAGGCTTTTTTATGACACATAATTCATTCTTTTTAATTTTTGGGGTAGCTAATTTTATTTTTTTAGTCCTGAAACGCCCAACAAAGGATAAATTGATCTCCACTTTACAATTGCAATACCCCGATACAGAGGCTTTGTAAGCAATTAGCCTTATCTTTGCCCCTCAATGGAATACAATGTTCACACCCTGCCAAACGGTATACGCTTATTGCATGTGCCTTCGGCATCAGCCATATCTCACGCCTGCATCATCATCAATACCGGATCTCGCGATGAACCCGAAAATAAAGCTGGTTTAGCACACTTTATCGAGCATTTAATTTTCAAAAGGACCGAAAAACGCAGTACCAACCAGATTTTAAACCGATTGGAAAGTGTTGGGGCCGATTTAAATGCCTACACCACCAAAGAATATACTTGTGTACACGCTTCGTTTTTAAATCCATATCTCGATCGTACATTAGATCTTTTTAATGATATCATGTTCCATTCTATTTTCCCCGAAGAGGAAATGGATAAGGAAAAAAGCGTGATCCTGGATGAAATTTCTTCTTACCTCGATCAGCCTGAAGAAGCCATTAACGATGATTTTGAAGATATGCTTTTTGCTGGTCATGCATTGGGAAACAATATTCTGGGCACAACAGATTCCGTTAAGAATTTTACCCGAGAGGATGTTATTAATTTCAGAGAGGCCAATTACCGCACCAACGAAATTGTAGTGGCCGTTTTGGGCAATTACACATTAAACAACGTTGTAAACAAAGGAAGCAGACATTTTGCCGATGTTGAAGAGAACAATCCGGACAAAAAAAGGATTAAACCAGGCATTCTTCCTCAAAGCAACACCACCATATACAAACCGATTATGCAGGCACACTGCATTTTGGGCACACAGGCGTACTCTACCTATCAATCTAAGAAAGTGCCTTTAATGCTGCTTAACAATTACTTTGGCGGTAATGGCATGAGTTCGGTTTTAAACCTGCAGATCAGGGAGAAATATGGCATTGCCTATACTATTGAATCTAATTTCTCGCCATTACACGATACAGGTATTTTTTCTATTTACTTTGGCACCGATAAGGAAAAACAGACCAAAGCACTCTCTTTGATTTTCAAAGAGATCAAAAAGCTGAAAGAAAAACCTCTAAACGAGCTGCAGTTGCAAAAGGCCAAAAACAAATTTATCGGACAAATTGCGCTGGGTGAAGAAAACAGGATCGGTTTAATCATTTCGATGGCCAAAAGCCTGATCGACCATGATAAAATAGATTCGCTGGAAACTGTTTTTGAGAAAATTAATGCTGTTACCACTGCACAAATGGCAGATGTGGTACACGAAGTTTTAGATATTGATCAACTGAATATCTTTACTTTCTGCCCAATAGAGGAATAATTGTTATTTTTGTAAAAAAATGCAATTTGCATTGCTTGACTTTTTTCGTCATTGCGAGGCACGAAGCAATCCTACAACAATCGCTAGTTCACCCAGCGCTATAAGATTGCTTCGTGCCTCGCAATGACGGACGACATAAAATACAATACAATGAAATTACCAATAGTAGCTTACGGAGATCCTGTTTTAAAAAAGGTAGGAACCGATATCGATAAAGATTATCCGGAACTAAAACAATTGATTAGCGATATGTTCGACACCATGTATTATGCCAATGGTGTGGGTCTTGCTGCTCCACAGATCGGTTTACCGATCCGTTTATTTATTGTTGATACAGGTGAAGACGAAGACGGCAAACCGGGTTATAAAAAAGTTTTTATCAATGCCGAGATTGTGGAAGAAACCGGCGAAGCCTGGAGCTTTAACGAAGGCTGTTTAAGTATTCCCGATATCCGCGAAAACATTATGCGCAAACCAAACATCAAAATTACCTATTTCGACGAAAACTGGGTAGAACATACCGATGATGTTGACGGGATGCCTGCACGCGTAATTCAGCATGAATACGATCATATTGAAGGTAAATTATTTACCGATAAAGTAAGTGTGCTCCGCAAAACGATGCTAAAAAGTAAACTTGATGCCATTTCGAAAGGAAATATCAAAACAGATTACAAAATGAAGTTTCCGAACAAAAGCAAGAAAAGATAGGCTTTGATGGAAGATGTAAGAGGGAAAATGGAAACGTTTTCCCTTTTTTTTTTGCAAAAAATACGCTAAGCAATTACCGTCTCAAATACTCGTCATTTCGAGCGAAGTGCAACGAAGTCGAGAACCCGAAGGCTCTGCAAAGCAAAATCTATCTCGAGGCAGATCTCTCTATTCGTCATTCTGAACTTCTTTCAGAATCTTATTAGCGATAGTTTTACGCAAAAAGTCGTCATTGCGAGGCTTTTTCAGGCGGATGCTCTTAGCGATCGTTGTAAAATTGCTTCGTGCCTCGCAATGACGATCGTTTTACTTGAGTCTGTCAATCCGTGCCTTGGTTCGTGTCTCCACCAATGCTATTAACTTAGTGTTATAAATATTT